>NZ_RAPN01000001.1:2738705-4108058 GCF_003610535.1 Mangrovibacterium diazotrophicum
GAAACCAAATTGCCGATCCGGAAGCGGGCGAGCTACGCGAATCGGATGCGTTTTTTGATTTTGGGATGAAAGTTCGCTACCACATCCACTTAAACGGAAGCAAACTACAAGTATTCGGAGGAATGAAAAACATTTTCAACTCCTACCAAAAAGACTTTGACACCGGGGTTGACCGCGATCCCGGCTACATCTATGGACCCTCATTGCCACGAACAATTTACTTCGGAATAAAAATCGGAAATATACTCGATTAGTCTTCCCTCCATGATTCCCGTGCTGCCGGTTGCTCAAACTCTTGATGCGACCGGCAGCTTTTTTTTAAAAGCTCACCAACTTCACTCAAAATGATCTCTTCCGAAAATTGATTATCTTACACGAACCTTAACCATCTTAATCCACCTCTATGACTAAAAATATCACTTCTCTACTTTCGCTGATGTTAGCTGTAATATTGGTTTCTTCCTGTTCTGCTCCAAAGAAGGCAGAAAACAAGCAGCCGAATATCATCTACATCATGAGCGACGACCATGCCTACCAGGCTATAAGTTCATACGGTTACGGATTGAACGAAACACCAAACATTGACCGTCTGGCGGATGAGGGAGCTTTATTTACCCGGGCCTGTGTAACGAACTCACTTTGCGCACCGAGCAGGGCTGTCCTTTTAACCGGCAAACACAGCTTCATTAACGGCAAAGTCGACAACGTGCATGCCTTCAACTGGGATCAGGACAACTTCCCGAAATTACTTCAAGCCAATGGCTACCAAACGGCCATGATTGGTAAAATACACATGGACGGCATTCCGCAGGGATTCGATTTCTCAATGGTTCTTCCGGGACAAGGCAGCTACTACAACCCCGTTTTTCTGGTTGAAGGTGAGCGGGTGCGAAAAGAAGGATATGTGACCGACATTATCACCGAAACAGCCCTCGACTGGCTGGAAACGAAACGCGATCCGGAGAAGCCCTTTTGCTTGCTCGTCCACCAGAAAGCACCGCACCGCAATTGGTTGCCGGCACCGGAATATGTGAATTTGTACGATGACAAAACTTTCGACCTCCCCGAAACCTTTTTTGATGATTACTCGGACCGGGGATCTGCGGCCAAAGAGCAGGAGATGGAAATTAACCGCGACATGATGTGGGGACACGACTTCAAATTCATTGTCGATCCCAATGGCGACAGTACGAATTTTGTCCCTTTCCTGAAACGCATGAACCCCGAACAGCGAGCCAACTGGATGGCTGCCTACGAAAGCGAGAACCAGGAATTTCTGAACAACATGCCCGAAGGTGTGGAGCTGGCCAAATGGAAATTCAACCGTTACATCAAAGACTACCTGCGCTGCATCAAATCGGTGGACGACGGCGTTGGCGAAATTCTGGATTACGTCAAAAAATCAGGACTCGAGGACAATACCATCATCGTCTACACTTCCGACCAGGGATTTTACCTTGGTGAACACGGTTGGTTCGACAAACGATTTATGTACGAAGAATCGCTGCGAACACCTTTAATCATTCGCTATCCAAAGGAAATTAAAGCCGGTACGACAATCAAACATCTGGTTCAAAACCTCGACTTTGCACCAACCTTCCTCGATTATGCGGGCGTTGAAGTTCCGGCAGACATGCAAGGTGAGTCGTTCCGAAAATTAGTCAGTGGCGAAACAACCGAATTCAGAGATGCGATTTACTACACCTACTATGAATACCCGGCCGAACACATGGTGAAGCGACATTACGGTGTGGCAACCGACCGCTACAAACTCATGCATTTCTACTACGATGTGGACGAGTGGGAACTGTACGATTTGGAAAACGATCCGCAGGAAATGCACAACGTGTATGGCAAGCCCGAATATGCCGACATTCAGCAAATGATGCACAATCGACTAGCCGAATTACGCACCAAATACGGCGACTCGGACGAACTGGATCAGCAATATCTTAACGATTACCTGGAAACGCGTGCAAAAAGGAAGAAACAAAAGTAAAATTCAAAAAATAGAGAACAGCTCAAAACGGGATGCTTCATTTGCATTTAGCACCTGGCAAGGCACTTCAAGAAATCGTAAAATATGAGGATTCATCGGTGAATCAGGCTAAGCGTTTTTGAAAGAAATAGTATTCTTACGATCTCTCAAACTGACGCGGGAGCCTACAGCTTTTACTTCTGAAGAATTCGCAACCTATTCCACAAAAAAGAATCTGAGAAACACAATTTGATTTCATGAAGAAAAATTTTCCAATCTACCTCTTCGGATGCCTCATCATCATGGCATTGAGTTCTTGTAGTCCGAAACCATCGGCAAAAGGTGTAAAACCGGAAGTCGTCACTACCGAATTCCTGTACGATACAGCGGCATTTCCGCAATGTCACGCCTCAACTATTATTGAAACAAAAGATGGCCTGCTGGCTTCATTCTTCGGTGGCACCCACGAGCGGGCCACCGATGTTTGCATTTACACCACCCGAAAAGTTGACGGCGGACAATGGTCGGCACCCGAAAAAGTGGCTGACGGCTTTGTGAACGACACCCTGACCTACCCAACCTGGAACCCGGTTTTGTTCGAAGTTGGCGACCGTTTGTACCTGTACTACAAAATTGGCCCCAGCCCAACCGAATGGTGGGGAATGTCGACTTATTCGACTGACGAAGGAAAAACCTGGTCGCAACCGGAAAAACTTCCGGAGAACATTCTCGGACCAATTCGCAACAAACCAATCACCTTGAAGTCGGGCGTTATCCTGAGTCCTTCAAGTATTGAATACACACCGGAACTTTGGAAAGCCCACATCGAGCGTTCAACCGACAATGGACAGACCTGGACAAAAATTGATATTCCCGCGAATGATAGTATAAAAGTCATTCAACCAACACTACTGGTTCACCCCGACGGAAAAATTCAGGCTTTACTACGGAGCAACCAAAATGTGATTATGCAAAGCTGGTCGGACGATGATGGCCTCAGCTGGTCGGAAGTTAGCCCAACCAAAATCGTTCACCCGAACTCGGGCATCGATGCCGTTTCAACTACTTCGGGATGGTACTTCCTGGTGAATAACCCGATGAAAAGTGGCGAGTCGTGGGAAATGGGCCGGAACAAGCTCTACCTGTACGCCTCGAAAGACGGCATAAATTGGGAGAAAATCTACGATCTGGAAGACCAGCTCAAAGGAGAGTTCAGCTACCCGGCAATCATCCAGGCGAAGGATGGCAGCCTGCACATCACTTACACCTACAACCGGTCAAAAATCAAACACGTCCAATTACGTTTTAACGAAGAATAATTTATTGCCCGATACATAAAAGAAGAGGCTGTCCCAAAAGTCGACAAGGAGAAATTTAGACTTACAATTTGTAAGCTCTTGCTAATTCTACCCCTCCAAACCTCCCCTAAAGGGGCGGCTTTAAGTCCCCTTCAGGGGATTTAGAGGTCAGTAACTTAAATGGACTTACAATTTGATAGTTTAGGAAGAACTCTTCCGACTTTTTAGACAGCCTCTTTTTTATTCTTTAGTCAACGATTTTAAAGCATTCTTCAGTGCCGGATTCCGGTTATTTTCCTTCCAAACAGCATACAAACCGGTTCGCTGACGAAGTTTATCCAGCGGAATTTGTTTAATTTTCAAATTATAGCCTTCCTGCAACGAACTTGGCACAATCGCAACGCCAATCCCCTCTTCCACCAACTTGAAAATCGTCAAAGCATTCACCGACTTGTGCGGCACCTTGGGTTGAAAGCCGTGATCCTCAAAAATGCTCATGATCAAATCGTAGTAGTATGAACTGTATTCACTCGAAAACAGGATAAACTGCTCATCCTTCAATTGGGTCAGGCTTTCAAAATTATCGCTATTCAGCGGATGATTCTCCGGCAAAACCACGGCAAAAGATTCTTCAGAAACCTGCCGTTTTTTGATTCCTGCCGGCACATTCGGCATACGTACAAAACCCAGATCGAGCTTGTGCTTCAGCAACATTTCCAATTGCAGACTATTCGACATTTCTTCCAATACCGCCTGAATATCCGGAAACTGCTGCTTCAAATTGAGCAATAAATCCGGAATCACCTTTTGCGCCGCCGATCCGATGAAGCCAATCCGAAGCTCAGCTTCCTTCCCCATCCCGATACTCTCCAAATGGTGCTGCACCATATTCAGGTGGTTAAAAATGAAATCAACCTCCTCCTTCAAAAACCGCCCTGCAGGTGTCAGTTCTACGTTACGTTTCGTGCGCTCAAACAATTGAACACCGTACAACTCCTCCATTTGCTTTATTTGCCGTGTTAGCCCGGGCTGCGAAATATACAGGCGCTCGGCAGCTTTCCGAAAGCGCAGCTCTTCAGCCAAAACCTGGAAATAACGCAAATGCCTTAATTCAATTTGATAACTCACAGTTATTATTTATTGACAAATTTGGTATTTATAATTATCAAATATAAGCCGTAATTTTGAATTACCAACACGCTACCAACCTGTGCAAAACTAATCCCCTAACGTATAAACAATTGAAGTTGAACTAAAAGAAAAACATTACATATGTCGACAGAGGTATTTCATTACGGCGAAGATTTCATGACCGCTTCCAAAGCGCTGGCACTCAGCAGCGGCGAGCTGAAGGGAATTTTAAGTCCGGAAACAAGAGAGCGAGTCCGGAAATCACAACAGATTGTTGAAGACATCATCCAGTCGGATCAGGCAGTTTACGGCATCAATACCGGATTTGGTCCGCTTTGTACAACGCGGGTTTCTGCGGCCGACACCAAGAAGTTACAGGAAAATATTTTGAAAAGCCATGCTGTTGGAACCGGTGATCCCATTCCGACTTCCATCGCAGCCATTATGCTGGTTTTGAAAGTCCATGCGCTGGCCAAAGGATTTTCAGGCATCCAGGAGGCGACACTCGACCGCATCATCTGGCACATCGACCGCGGTGTCACTCCGGTCGTTCCCAAACAGGGATCCGTTGGCGCATCCGGCGATTTGGCTCCACTGTCTCATCTATTCCTTCCACTGATTGGACTGGGAAAAGTTGACTACAAAGGCCAACGGCGAGAAACTTCCGAGGTTTTAAAAGAACTCGGTCGGGAACCACACAAATTGAATGGCAAAGAAGGTCTGGCACTGATCAACGGTACGCAGTTCATGGCCGCACACGCGGTTGTTGCCGTCATCAAAATGCAAAACCTGATCGCCTCAGCCGACCTGATCGGCGCCATGATGATTGAAGGCTTGACCGGATCGGCTCGACCATTCCTGCCACAACTGCACGAAATTCGTCCGTTCAAAGGAAACCGACACACAGCAGAAACGGTCACCAACCTGTTGACAAATTCCGATATCGTCCATTCGCATGCCGGTTGTACCCGTGTTCAGGATCCTTATTCTTTGCGCTGTATTCCACAAGTTCACGGGGCATCGTGGAACGCCTGGCTACATTTGAAAGAAACCATCGAAGTTGAAATCAACTCGGTCACCGACAACCCGATTGTTTTTGAAGATGGCTCTACCATCAGTGGCGGGAACTTCCACGGGCAGCCCATTGCCATGCCCATGGACTACGCCTGCCTGGCCGCTTCTGAAATCGGAAACATTTCCGACCGACGCATCTATTTGTCGCTCATGGGCAACTACCCCGGAGTCCCCAAACTTCTGCTGAAAGAAACCGGGCTCAACTCAGGCTTCATGATCGTTCAATACACATCGGCTGCACTGGCCAGCGAGAACAAAAGTTTGTGCTACCCGGCCAGCGCCGACAGCATCCCGACCTCTATGGGCCAGGAAGATCATGTGAGCATGGGCTCCATCAGCGGGCGCAAACTGCTGCAGGTGATCGACAACGTGGAACGCATCCTTGGGCTGGAGCTTTTCTGCGCCGCCCAAGCGCTCGACTTCCACGCACCACTCCGCCCGACACCGATTTTGGACGGATTGCAAAAAGAGGTTCGGAAGCAGGTTCCCCACATCACCGAAGATGAATTGATCAACGATTACATGCATCACACCATCGGCATGGTTAAAAATGCCAGCCTGGTTGCCACGGCTAAGGAAATTTCCGAAGAAACGTCGGCTCCTTATCAAACATCGCTGAGCAACTTATTTGATGAATTTTAAGCCGAAAGTTGAGATGAACTATCTAATCGGACCAATACGAGAATTGCTGACCATGGATGGTCTGCCCGAACAAGGCCCCATCGCCGATGAATTACTTCAACCTGTTCCAAACGCAGGAATTCTGTTTGATGAGAACGGAATTGTGGAAACAGGAGACTTTGAATCACTCAAAGCAAAATCGACCGAGCAACCGATCAAGATCATCGAGCTGAAAGACGACTTTGTTTGTCTGCCGGGATTTGTCGACAGTCACACCCACATCTGCTTTGGGGGTTCGCGTGCCCGCGATTATGCGATGCGCACAGCCGGAAAAAGCTATCTGGAAATAGCAGCCGAAGGTGGCGGCATCTTGGATACAGTTCGCCAAACGCGCAAGGCCACACAGGAAGAACTGACTGCCGGTATTTTAAAACGAATTGTCCGTCATTTGAGCGAAGGTGTCACCACCTGCGAGGTTAAAAGCGGATACGGGCTTTCGGTAAACGAAGAACTAAAGATGTTGCGTGCCATTCAACAAGCAAACTCGAAAACTCCGGCTGACCTGATCGCTACCTGTCTCGCGGCACACAAACATCCTTTCGATTTTGAAGGAGCGAAACAGGAATATTTAGCAGAAGTAATTGAAAAACTATTCCCCGTTTTAAAAGATGAAAATCTTTGCTCGCGAATCGATGCCTTTGTGGAACAGGAAGCTTTTCAGGCTGAAGATGTGTACAACTACTTTAAAGCTGCGAAAGAACTGGACTTCGACATCACCGTTCACGCTGACCAGTTTACAGCAACCGGGAGCGCGGTCGCAGCCGAACATGGCGCGGTGAGCGCTGACCACCTGGAAACCAGCACCAACAAAGAAATTCAGTTGCTCGCAGAATCCGGCGTTGTACCAGTCGTATTACCAGGCGCATCACTCGGACTGGGCTGCAACTATGCACCCGCCCGCAAACTTCTCGATGCCGGATTGCCATTGGTCATTGCCAGCGACTGGAACCCAGGATCTGCTCCGATGGGCGATTTGCTCTGCCAGGCTGCTATTTTGGGCGCCGCCGAAAAACTGAGCGCCGCCGAAATTTTCGCAGCGATCACCTATCGCGCTGCCGCTGCCCTCAAATTAACCGATCGTGGCAAACTCGTAAAAGGACAAAAAGCGGATTTCATTCTCTTCCCGACTTCCGATTACCGGGAGATTTTATACAACCAGGGCAAATTGAAGCCTGAACAAGTTTATAAAAACGGACAAAAAATCAACTAGCACCATGACTTTCAAAGAACAAATATTACAGGGAATCCCCTGCCAATTGCCGGCTCCCAAGGCCTATGACCCAACAATCAGCCACGCGCCAAAACGGAAAGACATTCTTTCGGCAGAAGAAAAGAAGCTCGCCATCACCAATGCGCTACGCTACTTCCCGGCGGCATGGCATGCCGAGTTGGCACCCGAATTCATGCAGGAACTGCAAGATTACGGGCGCATTTACATGTACCGTTTTCGTCCGGATTACGAGATGTACGCCCGACCGATTGGTGAATACCCGGCACAATCGCATCACGCTGCAGCAATGATGCTGATGATTCAGAACAACCTGGATCCGGCAGTTGCACAGCACCCGCACGAGCTGATCACTTATGGCGGCAATGGTGCCGTATTTCAAAACTGGGCACAGTACCTGCTCACCATGAAATACCTGGCCGAAATGACTGACGAGCAAACACTACACATGTACAGCGGCCATCCCATGGGGCTGTTTCCGTCCTTCAAATCGTCGCCTCGTGTCATCATCAGCAACGGCATGATGATTCCGAATTACTCGAAACCCGACGACTGGGAGAAATACAATGCGCTGGGCGTTACGCAATACGGACAAATGACAGCCGGTTCGTGGATGTACATCGGCCCACAGGGAATCATTCACGGGACAACCATCACTGTAATGAATGCTTTCCGCAAAAAATTAGCGATGAATGAAAGTCCGAAAGGTAAAATCTTCCTGACCGCGGGACTGGGTGGCATGAGTGGCGCCCAACCGAAAGCCGGGAATATTGTCGGTTGTATTTCGGTGTGTGCCGAAGTGAATATACAAGCGATCAAGAAGCGCCATTCTCAAGGTTGGGTTGATGAAATTATCGATAATCTCGACGAATTGGTAACGCGCGTTTCCCTGGCCAAAGAGAAAAAAGAAACCGTATCGATTGCCTATTGGGGCAACATTGTTGATGTATGGGAATATTTCGACAAAGTGGGTTTGCATGTTGAAATTGGTTCCGACCAGACTTCGCTGCACAACCCTTATTCCGGCGGATATTATCCGGTCAGTTTGAGTTTTGAAGAAGCACAAAAAATGATTTCTGAAAACCCCGAACAGTTTAAAGTAGAAGTACAGGCCTCGTTGCGCCGACATGCGGCAGCCGTGAATCGCCATGCTGCAAAAGGAACTTACTTCTTCGATTACGGCAACGCGTTCCTGCTTGAGTGCAGCAAAGCGAATGCCGATGTGATGACTGAAGATGGCAGCAAATTCCGTTATCCATCGTACGTCCAGGATATTTTAGGCCCCATGTATTTCGACTATGGCTTTGGTCCCTTCCGCTGGGTTTGCAGTTCCGGAGATCCAAAAGACCTGGAATATTCCGACCAAATTGCACTTGACGTGTTACGCGAAATGCATAAAAAAGCACCAGCAGAAACGAAAATGCAACTTGCCGACAACATTCACTGGATGGAAGAGGCCGGTAACAATAACATGGTGGTTGGCTCGCAAGCCCGAATTCTTTACGCGAACTCGAACGCCCGCATTGAAATCGCTTTTCGCTTCAACGAAGCCATTCGGAGTAAGGAAATTTCGGCGCCAATTGTACTTGGCCGGGACCATCACGACGTGAGTGGAACGGATTCACCTTTTCGCGAAACCAGCAATATCTACGATGGCAGTAGCTTTACGGCCGATATGGCCGTGCAAAACGTCATTGGTGACGCCAGTCGCGGTGCGACCTGGGTATCGCTGCACAATGGAGGTGGTGTTGGCTGGGGCGAAGTGACCAACGGTGGATTTGGCATGGTACTCGACGGCTCTCAGGAAGCCGATGAAAAGCTGAAAATGATGCTTCTCTACGACGTGAACAACGGCATTGCCCGCCGCTCGTGGGCACGGAACAAAGAGGCCATGTTTGCCATTGCCGAAGAAATGAAGCACACACCGGGACTGAAAGTGACCTTACCCAACCTGGTGGATAGAGAGATCTTAAATAATCTATAGTCACAAGTAAAAAGCTACAAGCTTCAAGCAAAATCCCGTCTTGAGGCCTGTAGCTTGAAGCTTAATGCACGATTTAATGAACAACAACGATAACCTTTTTACCATCACACGACCAGCGGAAATCCTCTCGCCGATCGTGTTGAGCATACCTCATAGCGGAACCGATATCCCAACCGAACTGCTATCGGAGTTCAAATCCGATATGTTACCAGCCGACGATACCGATTGGTTTGTGGAAGATATTTATGCATTTGCCCGGGAACTAGGCATGCTAACCATTAAAGCCAATTACAGCCGACTGCTGATTGACTTAAACCGGAATCCAGACGGCGTGCCCCTTTACAGCGATGGACGGGTAATTACTTCCGTTTGTCCGTCAACAGATTTTAATGGCAACCGAATTTACACAGACGAGCGCAAAGTCGTTTCCAAAGAAGAAATTACACGAAGGAAAGAGATGTACTTTGAGCCGTATTACGCCGCTGTTCAATCGTTATTGGACGAAGTTCAGCAAAAGTTTGGCGTTGCCCTGCTGTGGGATTGCCATTCCATTCGGCGTTTTGTTCCCGGAGTTCGCACTGAGAAGTTTCCGGATTTGATCTTAGGCACAGCCGACAGCGCTTCGGTTCCTGTTCAT
This sequence comes from Mangrovibacterium diazotrophicum, assembly GCF_003610535.1. Lineage (NCBI taxonomy): Bacteria > Pseudomonadati > Bacteroidota > Bacteroidia > Marinilabiliales > Prolixibacteraceae > Mangrovibacterium > Mangrovibacterium diazotrophicum. Next base: position 2,748,717 of record NZ_RAPN01000001.1, read on the forward strand.
CTCGAACTATTGGTCAGCAGAAAACTGGCTTCAGGCAACTATCAACTGAGCTTAAATACGCCTTTCAAAGGCGGGAACATCACCCGAAACTTTGGGAAACCGGCACAGAGACAGTACGCCATTCAGCTTGAAATGTCGAAAGATATTTACATGAACGACAGCGAAACCGAATATCATCCGGCGCGAGCTTCGAAATTGCAACAACTGCTTCGCGAAACACTTCTTGAGCTGAACAAAGAGCTGCTTCGCTAATAATCAATCATCGAATTTCAATCCCAAACGAAATATGAAACTCTTTCAATTTACTGCACTCTTCACCGAAGAGGGATGGATCAGTCCGGCTTACGTTGGTGTGAATTCAACCGGACAGATCACCTACATCAACAAGACTAAACCTGATGAACCATTCGCCGACTTTGAAAAGATTGACGGCTATGTGCTCCCCGGGTTCCAGAATGCGCACTCGCACGCTTTCCAATATGGGATGGCCGGAATGGCCGAAACACACCAAGCCGGAACCGATGACGACTTCTGGAGCTGGCGCGAGGCGATGTATCGTTGCGCCTTGTCCTTTTCGCCGGATGATCTGAAAAAAGTCGCGCTGAATTTATACCGACGGATGCTGAAAAACGGCTACACGCAGGTTGCCGAATTTCATTACCTGCATCACGACAAGGACGGAAAACCTTACGCCAACCCGGCCGAAACAGGAACAGCCTTGATCGAGGCAGCCTCCGAAGCCGGAATTAAAATGACACTCGTGCCGGTTTTTTACCAGAAAGGAAATTTCGGAACCCAATTCTATCCGCAACAGCGTCGTTTCATTTCGAAGACCTTCGATGACTATTTCAAACTTCTGGAGAGCAGCCGAAAAGCAGTTGACTATTACGAAAATGCGCAGCTGGGTTTTGGCGTGCATTCCATGCGGGCTGTCGATGCCTGCGATATTATCGCCACGGTTGCGCAAGGCCCCAAAAATTTACCTTTTCACATTCACGCGGCTGAACAACTGAAAGAATTGGAAGACTGTAAAAATCATTTGGGCACGACGCCGGTCGACTGGCTACTGGATAAAATTGGCTTGAATGAACGTTTTCATTTGGTTCACTGCACGCACTTGACCGATGAAGAGCTGGATGGGCTGGCCAAATCGAAAGCCAACGTGGTGCTTTGCCCCGGAACCGAGGGAAACCTGGGCGACGGAATTTTCCGGTTGTGTGATTTTCATGCTGCAGGTGGCAATTGGTCAATCGGTACTGACAGTCACATCTGCCTCAACCCGCTCGAAGATTTCCGCTGGATGGATTATGCGCAACGACTGGTGAGCCACAAACGCAACACCTTCTCCGACGGCGGAAAAACCTTGCTGCACCAAGCCCTCATGAACGGGCGAAAAGCAATGGGAACAAACAACGAAAAGTATTTCAGCATTGGTGCCGCCTTCGATGCTGTTATTTACCGGGCCGACAACCCGGTTTTGCAACAAGTGAGTTTGGAGCATTTGCTGCCAGCCATCATCTACAACTCGGATTCGTCGGATGTTCGGGGAACAATTGTAGATGGCCAATGGGTTGTTGAGAATGCCGAATATTGCCCAAGCTGCAAGCAAACATCTGCAAATTACTGATTTGAAAATACAAAAAGTAGAGAGGGAATTCCAACACGAGTTCCCTCTCTATTTTTTGTGCTCCTTGAAATACAAACAAACGGAATTCACCGGGCATTCGGGGCATAATGGGTTTGTTGGCCGGCATATCTCCCTCCCCAAAAATGAAATAGCCATTCCAGCCTCGTTCCATTTTTCGGGCGGCAATTCGGTCATCATTTGCTTCTCAACTTTTTCCGGTTTTGGTTTGGGATCTTCCTCGGCGATCCCCAAACGCGGAGCAACACGCAAAACGTGCAAATCCACAATAATGCCTTCTGCCGGATCTCCCGATTCGCGGATAATAACATTTGCCGATTTCCTCCCCAAGCCGGGAAGCTTGGTCAGCTCGGCCATCGTCCGGGGAATATTTTCATCCGAACCAACTTCCCTTGCGATCTGCACCAACCAATTCGATTTGTTTCTGAAACTTCGAACCTTCGCGATGTATTCGTACAGATCCTCAGGTTCTGCCGTTGCCAACGTCTGCATATCCGGGTAAACGGCAAAAAAATTCGGAGCCAACTCGTTAATCATCTGGTCTGTTGTCTGCGCCGACAACACCACCATCACCACCAACTGGTACCGGCTTTTATAGTCCAGCGGATGCTGCCGTTTTCCGTATTGTTCAAATATCGGCTGAAGCTGTTCTGTCCAATTTATTTCCATTGTTTCGGTTTTTTTAATCTCGTTTTTTCAATAAAATCAAGATACTGAAAATACCAACATTTAGCGATTGCATAGTTTTGAAAACATTTGTTATTTTGAATCGTTTTAAATAGAAAAACAAAACATGATCGAAGGAAGAGGCGAATTGATTATCAATCAGACCATAAACGGTCGTATCTACAAGTGTTCCGAATGCAATAAAATTCATGTGGACTATAAAAACCTGAATTTCAGCTTCAACCAAAAGGAATACAACAATTTCCAGACCTACATCCAAAACCTGGACGGTAAATACTGGGTCAAAAAAAATGAAGACCATTCCGGCGAACGTAAAATTCTCATCCCGATCAATCATCCGAACCTGATTATGAGTTTCAGTTTGGAAGAGCTTTATGAGCTGAAAGAACTGTTGGTTGCCAATTTATTTCCACCTCAAAAACTAAGATTGATCAAACCAAGAACAGTAGAACTCCACATTTCAAAAAACTAGAAGGCAAAACAGGTGATTCGCTGTGATTTCACGCAATCATCTTCTAACATAAAAACTAAGAATTATGAAATCGACATACCCATTTAAAGTAGGCCGATGGAACGAAGCTATCGATGTACGCGACTTCGTTTCGAAGAACATCACCACTTACACAGGCGATTATAAATTCCTGTGCGGCCCAACCGAGAACACAAAAGCCCTTTGGGACATCTGTAAACAAGCACTGAAAGAAGAGCGCGCCAAGAATGGTTTACGCAATGTGGACACGAAAATTGTATCCACCATCAAATCATTTCCGGCAGGATACATTGACAAGGACAAGGAAGTGATTGTTGGTTTGCAGACCGACGAGTTACTGAAACGTGCTATGAAGCCTTACGGCGGTTTCAAAGTTGTGAGCCGCGCGCTGGCAGAACACGGTTACCAACCCGATGCTAACGTTGCAGAAACTTTCGAAAAATACGCCAAAACCCACAACGATGGCGTGTTTGACACCTACACCAACGAAATCCGCACGTTCCGTTCGCTCGGGTTCCTTACCGGCTTGCCCGACAACTACGCCCGTGGCCGTATCATTGGCGACTACCGCCGTGTCGCACTGTACGGAATCAACCGATTGATTGAAGGTAAAAAAGAAGACCTCGACAATATTACCGGCCCGATGAGCGACGCCACCATTCGTTTGCGTGAAGAAGTGGCCGAGCAGATCAAAGCGTTGTACGACATGATTGAGATGGGCAAAGCCTATGAACTCGATCTTTCCCGTCCGGCAGAAACTGCCCGCGAAGCCGTACAATGGACCTACATGGCTTACCTGGCTGCGGTAAAAGAGCAAGACGGAGCTGCCATGTCACTGGGAAGTGTGTCGTCGTTCCTTGATATTTTCATCGATCGTGACCTGGAAGCCGGGTTGATTACAGAAGAACAGGCGCAGGAATACATCGACCAGTTTGTAATGAAGCTGCGCATGGTTCGTCACCTGCGTATGGAAGCTTACGAACAAATTTTTGCGGGCGACCCGACCTGGGTAACCGAATCAATCGGCGGTATGCTGATGGACGGACGCAGCAAAGTAACCAAAACAGCGTTCCGCTTCCTCAACACCCTTTACAATCTGGGACCGTCACCGGAGCCGAACATCACGATTTTGTGGTCGCAACAATTGCCACTGCACTTTAAAGAGTTCTGTGCCAAGGTTTCGATCGACACCTCGTCTATTCAATATGAAAACGACGACTTGATGCGGACTACCAGCTGCTCGGACGACTACGGTATTGCCTGTTGTGTGTCATTCCAGGAATTGGGAAAACACATCCAGTTCTTCGGAGCACGTACCAATTTGGCGAAAACCTTACTGTTGGCCCTCAATCAGGGACGCTGCGAAAACACCGGAACGCAAGTGGTAAATGGTATTCCTGCAGTTAAAAGCGATTACCTGAACTACGATGAAGTGATTGCCAACTTCAAAATTGCCATGAAAGAAGTAGCACGCGTGTACAACGAATCGATGAACATCATTCACTACATGCACGACAAATATTACTACGAAAAGGCCCAGATGTCGTTAATCGATACAAATCCACGTATCAACCTCGCGTACGGTATTGCCGGTTTGTCGATTGTTGCCGACTCACTTTCGGCTATCAAGCATGCCAAGGTGAAGCCTGTTCGGAACGAAGATGGCTTAACAATTGATTTTGCGATTGAAGGCGATTTCCCGAAATACGGAAACGACGACGACCGTGTTGACCTGATCGCCCGCGATGTGGTGGCGCATTTCAGCAACGAGCTGAAACAACTACCGGTTTACAAGAATGCTAATCCAACCATGTCGGTACTGACGATTACCTCGAACGTAGTTTACGGTAAAAAGACCGGTGCAACACCTGACGGTCGTGGCAAAGGTGTGCCATTTGCTCCGGGGGCAAACCCGATGCACGGACGCGACACTCATGGTGCCATTGCCTCGTTGAATTCGGTGGCCAAGATCGACTATAAAGATTCGCAGGACGGTATTTCAAACACCTTCTCGATTGTTCCGAAGTCACTGGGACGTAACGAGGAAGAACGTGTTGCCAACTTAGTTGCCACTTTGGACGGCTACTTCGGGAAAAATGCACAGCACCTAAACGTCAACGTGCTTGACCGAGAGCTGCTGGAAGATGCCATGGCTCACCCGGAAGAATATCCACAGCTGACCATCCGGGTGTCAGGTTATGCAGTGAATTTTGTTCGCCTTTCGCGCGAACAGCAAATGGAAGTGCTCACCCGCTCCTTCCACGAAACCATGTAATTTTAACGAAAACAAATAAATCACCCGTACTTGGCAATCGAGTACGGGTATTTTTCACTAATACCCAGGGTATCTCCATGACTGAAACCTCGCCACAGTTGAAAGTTCATTCCATTGAATCGTTCGGAACGCACGACGGACCGGGAATTCGGCTGGTTGTGTTTTTGCAGGGCTGTAATTTGAAATGTCTTTACTGCCAAAATGCCGACACCATCAAGCACGAAGGCGGTCAGCTGATTGAACTAGATGAAATTGTGCGGCGCGCAGTCAACATGAAAACCTACTTTGGACAAAAAGGAGGCGTGACCGTTTCGGGGGGAGAACCTTTGCTGCAGAGCAAAACACTAGTTCCACTGTTTCAGAAACTAAAAGCTGAAGGCATTCACACCAACATCGACACCAATGCTACCGTGGCGAATGTGTACGCAAAGGAATTGATTAGCGAGCTTTCCGACCTCGTGATGTTCGACATCAAACACACCACCGAAGCCGGTTTTGAAAACCTGACCGGACGCAATGGATTGCAAACGGCCATTGAACTGATCTCCTTGCGCGAGAAAAGTCGAAAGCCCTACTGGCTGCGATATGTACTCATTCCGGGCTACACCAACAAGCCGGAGTACCTGCAGTGGCTGATCGATCAGTTTTCGGGAAACGAATACCTGGAACGAGTGGAAATTCTTCCCTACCACAAATTAGGACAATACAAATGGGAAGCCTTGGGCGAGAAGTACCAGTTGGAAGATGTGCGGGAAAATACTCCGGAGGAAGTTGAACAAGCCCGGACAATGCTTGACGGGCATTTTAAAGAAGTCATCAGTAAATAACGACGGGAACAAACAGACTTCACTACAAAACCAGGCGAATGACTATTGATAAATTACCATTTACGATTGTCTAACCATCATTTTTCTAAAATCTAATTTCTAAACGCATGAGCTTAAATACACCACCACGCATACTCGAAATCGCCGGCGAAACGGCAATCGTGAAAGACAATTACAAGGTCAAAAAAATATTGGTACTGAGTTTCCTGGCCGGCGCGTACATCTCGTTCGGCGGATTGCTTTCGATCATTGTCGGCGGTGGTATTCCCGAATTGGCAGCAAGCAATCCCGGTATTGCCAAGTTTATTTTCGGAGCCACTTTCCCTGTTGGCCTGATGATGGTTGTGATGGCCGGTGCTGAATTGTTTACCGGCAATAATGCCTATTTCATGCCCAACGTATTAAGTGGGCAACAAAGCTGGACCGCCCCTCTTCGTAATTGGGCATTGGTGTATTTTGGTAACTTTATCGGTTCGCTGGTCGTGGCTTATTTCCTGGTTCACCTCACCGATTTGGTCAGCCATGATCCCTGGCACCAAACTGTACTGAATATTGCGGAAAGCAAAACGTCGAATCCCTTCTACAAAACTTTTTTGAAAGGCATTGGTGCCAACTGGCTGGTGTGTTTAGCCATGTGGATGGGCATGTCGGCGCAGCATACAACCGGCAAAATCCTCGGCATTTGGTGGCCGGTGATGACTTTCGTTGCCTTGGGTTACGAACACTCCATTGCCAACATGTTCTTCATTCCGCTGGCTATTTTTGAAGGTTCAAGCGTAACGTGGTCCGACTTTGTGTTCCATAACCTGATTGCGGCAACACTGGGCAACATTGTAGGCGGGGCCTTCTTTGTTGGTACACTCTATTGGTATGCTTACGGAAAAAGGAAGACTGATCAGTGATCAGTCACAGTTTTCAGTAACCAAATTCAACATCTGAGGTACTTGGGGCTTGTGGCCTGAGACTAATTACCCATTTCAGCAATTAACTTCAGGATACATTTCCGGCACAGGCAACGGTCAAAAGTCGCACCGATATAATCCTGCACGTGTTCCGGAATTTTCAGGTCGGCGCACTCACAGTTCAAATCGCCGTAACAATGCAGATCGGCACCGCAGTTATCGCAGGTTTGTGCTTCGTAATTATTCATTCTTTGTCACTATTTCGCTATCCAAAACACCCGTCCGGAGATAGAGTTCAACAAAAGACATAAAAAAACCCACTGCGGTCAACAGTGGGCTCTCATTAGTTTACGAAGTTTTTATTCCTCGAAATGATTGCTGCTGTAGTAAGCCATATCCCGGGTAATTTTGCCCTCCTTATCGAAAGAGATCGACAGCATGATGGGTGCGGCAATTTTTTTCCCGCTTTCCTTCATCGTGGTACGCAAAATCCACCAGCTGTAAACATTGTACTCGTCATTTTTGGCGTAGTAAATGCAGTCGGGGTAGCCGACCTGTTCTAAATAAATATCTTCAGTTTTATCCCAGAAACCTTGCCAGCCTGCCAGAACTTCATCCAAACCAATACTTTCACGCCATTTCATGGTTGAATTACTGAAACGCGCACCTTCGGCATAAAACGTTTTTAAAGTCGCCGCATCTTTGGCCGCATAGGCATTCACGGCTTTGCGAACCGTAATAATGTAAGGATGCTGAATGTAGACTTCCCCATTTTCAATCGTTCCACCACTTGTGTTAATGGCTTCGAAGATGTCATTGTTAAAATATTGATGAAGAGAAGCGATCTTCCCGTCTTCGTTGAAACTATATAAATTATGAAGGCGCAGATCCATGTTGATGCCTGATTTCGTGTGGGTAGCTTTTATCCGCAGCCAATCCTGCACCCACAAACCTCCTTCATCATAAAGAATCGCGTCGGCATAAGCAGGTGTATCCGTAACTACCTTTAGATTTTCAAACTCTTTCGCCCACCAGTCGAGACCTTTAGCCATGTTTTCCTTGGGCGATCGCCAAAAGTTGCCATTTCGCACAATGGCTACAGTGTCAGCCAAAAACGAAGTGTAGGCATCTTTATCACCGGCAACAAAGGCTTGCCAAAATTGATTTACTTTCTGCAGAGCAGGATGTTCGATGTAAACTTTTCCGTTTTCTTTCTCCTGTGCGAAACCTGTTACAGCCAGGAAAAGCACAACGAGCAAAAGTGATAGCTTTTTCATACATGTAGAAATTTAGGTAAGTACTTAGAGAGATTATTTATACTGTATCTAAATAAATTTACGAAAAAAGAAATACAAAGACAACACAGATCCCTGACTGTCAGCATAATAAATAAAACATGCAGAAAAATTATCAACAACAGATCAGATTCGCAAAAACAAGAGAATCTAGAAATATCTTAACAAAAGGCTTGTCACTAGCAGGATTTTGAGACACGACTCAATTGCATATAAATAATTATAAAATGATAGTTATGATGATAATAAAGGATAAATTTATCTTATTTATTTTTTGAACTCATCATATTGATGTTCATCGATTTGAAATGTCGCTGATTTAAAACCCACCTTTGAAAAGAATTAAAAATATTGATAATCTAAATTAAGCAGTACAGTTGAGCTACTTTAAAACACGAGGTGCTTGCAGGAAATCCTGCAAGCACCTCGGTTGCCCAACAAATAAAATTGAGCTTTATATAGTCGGTAGAGCCTTTTTAGAGCTATTTAATCCGCTTTTTCATTTGCTCTGCTTTGTCTTCTTTAAACTGCTTTTTGTAGAGCTTGTATAGCGAAGTAATCACCAATTGGTCGTTTGGATATTCGGTTAACGACTCTTCGAGAATCACCCGTGCATCTTCGTAACCGGCATTAATATCGTCGAGGCGCTTTTTGGTACCGATGTAGTCTTCCAACTTCGCTTGGTTGGCTTTTTTGGCAGCTTCATAGCGTGCCACCTCGGCTTCGTTCTGAGCGTCGGTTTTCTCAAACATGGTTACACCCAGCATCTTTTTCGAGCGTTTGTCGCCGGGAAACTGTTCCTGCATACTTTGAAAAACACCAATGGCTTCGTCGTATTTCTGAATACGCTCCAGGCTGAACCCATACAAATACATGTAGTTTTTCTTGCCGGGATCACCTTCGTTCACTGCTTTGAAAGTTTCTGCCGATTGTTCGTATTTACCGGTGTTGAAATAAAGGTAAGCCAGTTTCTTATCGAAATCGAGCGACTCTTCCGGACTGGCCTCTTTTCCTTTCACCAGGATTTCTTCTGCTTTGTCATTTTGCTTCAAGCCCACATAGGCATCAGCCAGCAAACGGGAAGTACGTCCGGGATTGTAATTCAGCGCCATAGTTTCTTCCAGCAAAGGGATTGCCTTATCAAACTGGTCGATTTTCACATAATTCATACCGGCGCGGTATACGCAAGCGGTATCAACCACGTTGGCAGCTTTGTAAGCGGCATGCGCCTCTTCGAACAATCTCGCTGCATCGGCGTATTGCTCCTGCGATTCGGCACTAATCGCGTCACTCTTTAAAACATCGGCATTTTGCGCAGCCCCGAAAAAGACAAAAGCGCATACAATGAGGAGGGTAAAAAATATTCTTTTCATGTTTAAATTTTAAAATAGTAGCGTTAGTAATAATAGTGGGCGAAAGATACTCGAATTTTAGCAGTTATTGAAATACGCATAGATGAAATCATTCCGAAACATCGGCAAAAGCCTTCTTCAAAAAAAGATGTAACCATAACGTAACAGCTTTCAAATTGAAGCGCTAACTTCCATTTGTATTTTCGAACTTTACAAAAACAGAAAACGATGTTGAGATATTTATTCCTGACTGCCCTGTTTCTGGCTGTACAAAGCAGCCTTTGGGCACGCGAAATTCACGGACTTGTCAAATCGGGCAATCAAATCCTGCCCGGCATCATAGTAACCGACGGAACCAACTTCACACAAACCGGCTCCGATGGTACTTTTCAGCTGAACGCCGCCGATGCAGCCGACTTCATTTATATTTTCACACCCTCAGGATACTCGGCACCATTTGCAAGCGGCACTCCCCTGTTTTATCAAAACCTGAAAGCCGAAGCAACCGATTTTACATTTGAGCTCGAAAAACTTCCTTTCGACGACGACAAATATGCCTTGCTGGCAACTGCCGATCCCCAAACGCAAACACTTGAACAGTTTGAACGTTTCGAGCGAGAATCGGTGACTGACTTAAAGGCAAGTGTTGGTGCGTACGAAGCGAAAAAGACAAATACAATCGGCATTGCTTTGGGCGATATTGCCTGGGATGAGCTGGACCTTTTCAGCAATTACAAGCAAGCCATGGCAGGACTGGGAATACCATTCTACCCCGTAATCGGCAACCACGACCACGACTTGAATTTCAGCGACGATTACGCCAGTGCCGAAATTTACCGCCAGCAATTTGGGCCAACCTATTACGGTTTCAACCTGGGTTTACAGCATTACATTGTGCTGGATGACATTATTTACAAAGGCGACAAAAAATACGACGAAGCACTGACGACCGACCAACTGGATTGGGTCAGAAACTACCTCCAATTTATCCCGAAAGGCTCAGAATTGGTTTTCGCCATGCACGCCCCTTTCAGGAACGTTCAGAATGGACATGTCATTTCGAACGGGCAACAGCTGCTGGATATTTGCAAAGATTACCGGGTGAGTTTTATCTCGGGTCACACGCACCTCAACTCGAATATGGAAGTTGCTCCCGGTATCATTGAACACAACATCGGCGCAATTTGCGGAACCTGGTGGACCGCCGAGACCTGTCGCGACGGAACACCCAACGGCTACCAGGTATTTGAAGGAACACCAGAAAAACTGAGCTGGTACTATAAATCGGTAGGGCACGACCGGGATTACCAGTTAGTGGTTTTCGACAAAGGTGTTGTTGCCAATCAGGCGAATGCGGTGGTCGCAAAAGTCTGGAACTGGGATCAGGAATGGAAAATCGAATGGTTTGAAGACGGGAAAGCAATGGGCGCCATGAAACAGGTTTCGAACTACGATCCCCAGTACCTGCACTACCTGGCTGAACAAGTGAAAGACGGAGAAAAACGAGTGCCCGGCTACAAACAAAGCCAAAAGAGCTTTTTCTATTTTGCAGCCACTCCTTCGCTGAGTGCAAAGAAAATAAACGTCGTAGCGACTGATCGATTTGGGCAGCAATATGAAAAGGACATTGAATTGAACTCGACAGATGTGGAAGCGCACCGAGGTGGTGCCGGTCTGATGCCCGAAAATACGATTCAGTCGATGCTGAACGGTGTGAAATTAGGAGCCAATACACTGGAACTGGATTTACACATCACCAAAGACGGAAAAGTGATTGTTGTACACGATGCCTATTTAAACCCCGACCATACCACCAAACCAGATGGCAGCGAACTGACAGAAAAAGAGGCCCAAAACTTTTCATTTTACCAATTAACGTACGAGGAAATCAAAAAATACGACACCGGAAGCAAGCCGTACAAAAAATTTCCGGAGCAAGAGAAAGTGGCAACCTATATTCCTTTGGTCTCCGCACTAATCGACTCGGTCGAGCAATTTACCAGCCAAAACAACTTCAGCCCGATACACTACAACATTGAAATTAAATCGGACGAAGATTTAGAAAAAAAGGGTTTAATTCCGGACTACAAAGACTTTACCGACAAAGCCATGGCTGTGCTATTAAGTAAAAAACTGGCAGACCGCCTATTGGTGCAAAGTTTTGACACACGCACCCTCAACTACCTGCACGACAAATACCCGGAAACCCGATTGGCTTTCCTTGTCGCCAATGTTTTGGGATTTAACGCGAATATGAAAAAGCTGAATTTTACACCGGAAGTCTACAGCCCCTATTATCCACTCGTAAACCGCAGCTTGATGGAAAATTGCCGGGAGGCTGGTGTTAAAGTCATTCCATGGACAGTTGATGATGAAGAAAACATCAAAAAGATACTCGGCATGCAGGTCGACGGAATTATCAGCAATTATCCAGACCGCGTGCTGCGCGTAACAAGAGGCTACTGATCTTTTTCCATAAATTTTTGAAAAGGCTGCACTCTCAGAGGCAGCCTTTTCTTTCATATTATATCGACTGAAAAGTTTGGAGTTAAAACCGGTAAGCAAAGCTGGCCGACAAGGTTCGCGGACGCTGTGGATTAATGGTACTCCAACCACTGTAATATTCCACATCGCTCAAGTTATCAAGCTTCAGTGCTAAACGGAATTTATCCATTTCATAGAAAACGGATGCGTTGAGAATTGTGTAAGCGGGAAGTGTAAACGTCCCAGTTGCGGCATAATTAATGATATTGTTTTCGCCGATATAGTTCAGGCCGAATCCAGCACCCAAACCGTCCAAACTCCCACTCTGCAATCGGTAGCTGGCCCAAAAGTTAAAGGTGTTTTCCGGTCCGGCCTCCAACGGACGGGTACCCACGACACCATCAGCACCCGACACAACTTCGCTATCGTTGAAACTGTATCCCAAAACAGCATTGAAACCTGAGAAAGGGTTTGCAATGACACTCAACTCAACCCCTTTACTTTCTACTTCTCCATCCTGCAGGTAATCACGAGGATTATCCGGGTCTGTCATCACCTTGTTACGCACTTTAATGTCGTAGTAGCTGAGGCTCGCACTCAGTCGATCTTCCCAAAGGCTGGTTTTCACGCCGATTTCCGCCTGGTTCGCATGTTCCGGATCGAAGGACTTTGTTCGCTGGTTACTGCCATCAGCATCCGATACGGTTTGTGATGCCACATTGCTAAAACCATCCATGTAGTTGGCAAAAACGGTCAGCTTATCCAGAATCGGTTGATAGGTTATTCCGAACTTTGGAGAGAACGCTGTTTGATCATCCTCATCGCTTTCCGGATCACCCTCAAACCGATCGACACGCAAACTGGCCATGACCGACAAAGCCTTGGATACATTTACGACATCGGATACATAAGCACCGAACACCTTTTCTTTGGTAATTGAGTTACTAACTGAAACGCCTTCCAACAAAGCATCCATCGCTTGTTTGGATAGTACTCCACTGTCGAAATTGGAGACCGTTTCACCGCCATAAACAACATCATATACGGTCTGTGCATCATCACTCCCAATGTACACCAATCCGTTCGTTGTGTAACCAGTGCTATTGTTAATGTAGTTGCGTTGCATAAAATCGAATCCGACCACCATTCGATTACGAAGACCGCCGACTTTGAAATCGCCGATAAAGTTCTGCTGAATATCCGTAACGTCTGTGGTAGCATTCTGATCACTCACGTAACGGGCAAACACCGCACCGTTGGGCAAATAAGTTACCGTGTTTGTATTGATTGATTCGTACAGATAGGAGTAGTATCCTAACGCTTTGGTCAGACTTCTGCTTACGGCCGTTTGCGAGGTCCAAGCTGAAGACAATTTGTAATTCATTTGTGCCTGCAAACTATAGGCGGGATTTTTCACCGGCAAATTGTTTGATGTATAAGAACGTTTGGGATCGTAAGGCATCTCGTCAATATTAGCGAATGTCAATGCATTACTGCGGTTCAGGAACAACATCGTTTGGTTGGTTTGCTCGTTTTGCATCAGCTCGGCGACAACCAGAAACGACAAACGTTCTGAGGCCTGATAAGAGAGCGTCGGTGCAACAAAAAACGACTTCCGGTATCCGGCGTCCTGCCAACTGTTTTGATAATGATAAGCCGTATTAAGCCGGAAAAGAACTTTTCCTTCCTCGTCCAATGGTAAATTCACATCAGCGGTCAAACGGTTCAAACCGTAACTACCTGTCAGGTATGTGAATTCGCCGCCAAAGCTTTCGTAAGGTTTTTTAGTCACAATATTGATCAGTCCACCATACGAAATCAGACTCGATCCGTAGAGTGTTCCGGAAGGTCCCTTCATGACCTCGATTGCCTCGATATTGGCCGGATCGGGGCTTCCGTGTGTTAACGCAGGCAAACCGTTCATCAGGGTAGGCTGAATGCTGAAACCCCTCATTGAATAGTATCCCGCACCGTCGTTTCCTCGCCCGGTAGATTCCCACAATTTCTGCATTCCGGGCACATTCTTCAAAGCATCGTCGAAATTTACAACCAGCTGTTCCTCCAGGAGCTCCGCATTCACCACATTATACACTTGCGGGTTTTCCAGATTCTTTAGAGGCATTTTTGCTACGTATTCACTCTGCTTTTCAGTAAAGCGATTGGTTCGCTCCTTGGCAACAACCACTTCATCCAAATTCTCGTTCGATTCCTGCAACACCACGACTCCCAAATCAACGTTTTGCTGCAACAGATCGACCTTTTGTACCAGTGTCCGAAATCCAACAAATGAGAAACGAAGATTCAACTTCGAAGAAGAGAGGTTTTCAAGTACGAATGCACCCGACTCGTTGGTTTGAGTACCTTTTGTACTGCTTGAGACAGTTATGTTGACACCAACCAGGGGGTGTTGGTTGGCGTCAACCACCCGACCGGTTACCCGATAAGTTTGCGCTATTGAAAATTCAAAAAGCAAACAAACTAAACAAAATAATAAACCTAGTTTTTTCATGAATTTTAATTGAATTAATGGAGTTAAATGAAAAAACACGACCGAAAAAAAAGACATAGCGAGTGCCTTCCAGCGGCCCAAAAGCCACCAGTCATGTTTATCGAATATCTATAGATTCCTACTGAATCACTGAGATTCAATCAATTGATTCCGCAATGATCTCTTACTTTTCTTTTTGCGTCGTTTCAGCCAAAACCAAAAGCCGGTTACCGGTAAACTGGCTGAAAGCAAACTCATAATTGCGGCGAGAAGCTTTCCTGCGAAACCGCCGATGGCACCGGTATGCACTTCATAGTTTACCCGACGAATCAATTCCGGTGGACCGGCATCTGCGAAGCGACCGTAAATGTGCGGAGACGGAATTTCGTTTAAACTATACTGATCGTAGAATAAATAGTTCATACGCCAATAACCCGGTTTTTCCTGCACTTCGACTAATATTGACTTTTCAGGAGAATCGACGCCGTGCAACTCAACTTGTGCCGTTTCACCAAACTCAGCCCGAACTAGACGATATACGCTGTCGAGGGGATTCGTCGTTAAGACAGTACCAATCAAGGTTGTATCTGAAGGAGGGATACTGAATTTAGCCTCTTTTTGCCCGCCTGTTGCCCGGTACATCCACTGACCGAAATCCTGAAATAACCAGACAGAACCGGTAAGCAAAAACAAAACAATAAAAACGGTTGCATAAAGGCCCAGTACCTGGTGCCACTCTCTCAGTTGTGCAGTTTTATTTTGGGTTTTCGAGAACCAAAAAGCGCCTTTTGTCCTTCGTGACTTGGGCCACCAAATCACAAAACCGGTAATCAACAACACAAAATAGCTGATCACCATAAATTTCATCAGTATACCACCAATCGCAGGTGGTAACCATAAATAGCGATGCCCGATCAATACCAATCCCCAAAAACTTTTCAGGAAATTGGTTTCGTGCAACAGTTCTCCGGTATAAGGATTGAGATATGCAGCCCCGTAATAGAGCGGTGATCCCTGGTAATAAATCACCTCGATTGCCTTCTCCCTGCCATTGAAAACAACACTGTGAATCTTTGTATTTGGGCGCACAGTCTGAGCTTTTTCAAAGGCAAAGGACGGCGAAATCAAAGGGGTGTCCTGCGCTTGAACAAATCGATACTCATCGAATTGTTCGAACTCATCCTTAAAGGCATAGAGCACTCCGGTGATTGAAACAATAAAGACAACCAAACCGGAAATCAAACCTCCGTAGAGGTGTACTTTAGAAAATAAATTTTTTATTCGCATCAATGGGGGTGTTTGCGCGGAGCTCCTGATTTGAAGCCGAAGTTTATTGTGGTCACCTAAACTTCAAATCAAAAAGCGATTACAAGTCCTGTTTACAATTACAAAAGTATTTGCCAGTACTACGCGCTACAATCCCAATATCTTGGTATATTCCTTTCGTGATTGTCTTTTAGGCAGAACTCCTATTTAACATTGGATGGTATTAGAAATAGAAGGCTGCGCGTTTCAGGCGCATCTCGTGGTAGGGTCCTTTACGAATGACTTTAATAATTGATCGCCGGTTGACGGCATGTTCTTCTTCCGAACATTTCACCCCGTCGTAACAAATATTCAGCAAGCGACTTTCACCAAACCCTTTGTAGCGAATTCGTTCGGGGCGGATATAACGGGATATAAAGTAGTTGTCGATAACTTTAGCACGCTTGTCTGACAAAATATTATTCGACTCGCGACGTCCGCGGCTGTCGGCATGCGATTCAATCCGCACTTCCAAATCGGGGTTTTCAGCCAGTACGTCAATAATTGGGTTTAAAATATCGTAGGCGTCGTCGCGAATGGTCCACTTAGCCAAATCATAATGCACGGCATAAACCTCCAGAACCTGGATCGGTTCGCCGTCTTCCATATCCATGTAGAGCGGACGAACTCCGTCGCCTTCGGCCTGCAAATCAGCTTGCATATCGATTTCAACCTGATCCGCTTTTTCACAGACCAAATCCATACGAGATTCAAAATAGCTTCTGCGTGAAACACGCAGGGAATACGCTTCTCCCCGATTCAATGTCAACGTAGCAGATCCGTCAACACCCGTGAGGCTGGTTGCAATCGTATCTCCGTTTACATCGACCGCGATAACCTGCGCCAATTTAACCTTCTCCTTGCTGTCGCTATCCTGAACGATAACGCGAACCGGTAAGGGGACAATATTTCGTTCGAAATAATAAAGATCGTCATTGCGCTTTCCGCCCCGATTGGAGGCAAAATAGCCTTCTTCATCATACACCGTGAATGCCATGCTGAAATCGTCATAGGAACTGTTGATCGGAGCTCCAAGATTCTTGACCCGCACCACTTTCCCATCCTTCAAATCAGCCCGGAACAAATCCAAACCGCCCAGCCCTTCCAAGCCACTGGATGAAAAATAGAGTGTACTGTCATTGGCTAAGTACGGAAACAACTCGCTTTCCGAGGTATTTACCAAGGGGCCCAGGTTTCTCGGAGTTGTCCAGTTACCGCGATCAAAATAACTGATATAAAGGTCTGTCAAACCATAACCACCATCCTGATTTGAGGCAAAAACCAAAATCCGACCATCTGCATTCACTGCCGGATGAGCCACTGAATATTTTTTGCTGTTGAACGGAAACTCCGCTGATGGCTTCCAATCTCCATCCTGAAGCGAGGCCTGTTGAATTTTTAGCTGAACAATTTTATTCGGATCTAAGTGAACGCCTCGAAACTTCTGGTTTTGGGTAACAAACATTTTACCGGCCTCGCTGGCGATCGCAAGCGGACCATCATGCGCCTTTGTTCTCAAATTAGGTGCATAAACTTCGGGAGTGCCCAACTGACCATCGGGAAGAATCTGGGATGCAAATATTTTGAGGTAAGGTTCTTCTTCTCCGTATGATTTTCGTTTGGTGCCCGAGCGCCGGCCGGCAGAACAGAAAATGAGTTTGTCTCCGTACACCACCGGACCAAGCTCAGATAAATGGGTGTTGACATTTGACGGCCGAATGGTATAATTAACCGAATCTTGCAGCAACTGCTCAATATGAGCCAACTGGTCTTCGAAGTTTTGCCCCAATGAGTCGTTTTGCAAATCCCGATACTCCATCAACCAATAAGCTGCTTCTTCGTAATTAGCATCTTTTCGCAGGGCTTTGGCATAGCCAAGTAAATCGGCGGGTTCGGCTTTATCTCGTTGTATTAAGCGTTTATAATAGCGGAGAGCAAGATCATTCTCGCCCGCTTTGTAGGCCGCATCGGCCATACGTCGTAAAGCTTCGTTGTTATTTCTATCTTTTTTGAAGACGTCTTCGTAAAGCCGCAAAGCTTTGTAATAGGACTCATCCTGATAGTACAAATCAGCCCTTTTCATCTTTCCGGTTTGTGCAAAAGAAGCAACAGACAAGCAAATCAAGATGCAAGTCAATATTCCCAATTTCCCCAAAACGAATCTTATCCCCATAAATTTACATTGCAAAAACTGCAATTTTCAAAGCCGTTTTTTTTCTTCTAAGTTTTTCGGGTTGAATGATTCAAAAGTGACCAAACAGCAACATCCTGTTCGCATCAACTTTTAATCGACAACCTCTTGCAATTCTAGAAATAGCGAGGGGACATATACCTACGGCGACCGGTGTTAACCACAAAATTGAGTAGAATTTCGTGGGTTCCTTTATTGAACGAATTGAGATCCGTTGCCGTCACATCATAAGCATAGCCAACCTTCAACTGTTTGGTTACAAACATCTGTGCCATCGCGCCAACTGCATCTCCAATTCGCCAGTTAGCGCCAACCCAGAGTCGTTCGTAAAATAGAAGATGTGCCGACAAATCAACTGATATCGGTGAGTTCGGTACGCATTTAACCATCGTGTAGGGTTTGAACTTTACATCCCGGTTAATGTCGAAAACATATCCTCCAATTGCAAAGAAATGCATTTCTTCTTTACTTGCCAACTGTGAGGAATACCCCGTCTCGTGAATTTGATTTTCCATTAACTTCGGAACTGAAATACCTGCAAAAAGGCGTTCGTTGTAAAAGAACACTCCAATACCAAAATTCGGAAGAATCTTCCTGGTCACGTCGTCAGCCAAGAGAGGATCTCCCTGATCGTTGACTTCTAAAATCGAATAATCTGTGTTGTAATAATTGACACCAGCTTTCAACCCAAACGACAGGTAAGTTCGATAATCCATACGAACCTTAAAAGAATAATCGACGTACGCCCCAGTTTGTCTGACAGGTCCAATTTTATCCGTGATAAATGACAATCCAACGCCTGTATGAAGATTATTAAGGGGCATCATTCCGGATAGCGATTGAGTCACCGGAGCACCCTCTATGCCTACCCACTGATTCCGACTCAGTAAATTCAATTCAATTGTTGATCCAACGCTTGCATAAGCCGGGTTGATCGAGAGGATGTTGTTCATGTACTGCGTAAACATCGGGTCCTGCTGTGCCCAAACGGGGCCTCGGCCAAGCAGAATTATCAGCAGAAGCAGCAAGCACCTCAACACTGCACTCCGTCTAAGCAGCCATTCTGGTTTGATATGTAATACATTTCTTTCCATTTATCGCTCGATGTATACGAACCCACTTAATTTTTCCTGTCCTTCACCCAAACTCAAACTGTAGAAGTAGGTTCCTGACGCAACCGGTCCATTTCCAATCCGAACGCCCACGTTGGCAACACCATCCCAATAGCCGTTTTCGCCATAGTGAGTCGATTGATAAACCAGGTTCCCCCAGCGGTTAAAGATCTTGAGGTTCACATTATCATATTTGCGTAATCCTTTTATCTCGAAATAGTCGTTGTAACCATCGCCATTCGGGGTGAACGCATTTGGAATAAACAAGGCTTCTTCGTTGACCACCACCAGCACAGTTGCCTCGTCGCACTTATTCAGATAAGTACACACCTGGTAAACGAAATTATCCTGTCCTACAAACTCCTGATCAGGCGTATAGACAATCGTTGAGTCCGTGCGCACTTCAACCATACCGTTGGACGGCGGGCTGATAATTGACACTGAAGCCGGATTCAGGTCGCCCTGAGGCACATCGTTTCGCAACACGTTAATGCTGACATAGTTGTTCACCAAGGCCTGAGCCTCATCGTCAACAGCCTGTATCCAGATACCGACAATCACTGAATCCTGATCCATACATCCATATTCGTCAGTAATGTTCACGTAGTATTTACCAACCCCCTTCACTTCCGGGGTCGCACTATCCTGTCCCGACACAATTACACCGCTGCTCGCCGATGTCCAGCTATAGGTGAGGTTACTACCAATACTAGCACTCGCATCAAGCAGTATCGATTCTGTCGAATTTTCAACAAAAACATAGGCTTCCGCAACAACATCCGGCGCAGGCGCAACAACAACATTCACCGTTCTTGTATTTGTATTCCCCAAAGCGTCCGTTACAGTAAGGGTGTATGTTGAACTCTCGCCCGGGTAGAAGATCGGCGCAGAGCTTGAAGCATCAGATAAATAGTCTCCGGGAGACCAGCTGTAGGTGAGCGGTGCTAACCCGGTACTTTTCGAAGCATCCAGTACTGCCGAGACGCAAGCACCAGTCTCAAACTCACTTTTGACAATAGCCACCGGCTCTTCAATGTATGAACTAATATATGCAGTTGCATACGACTCTCCTGCCAGAGTGCTGATTTCATAAACGAACTGATCTGTAAAGTAACCAATCTGACCAGCCGAAGGCGTGTAGGTAAATGTGCCATCATCGTTAAGCAACACAGTGCCATGTTGCGGACTTCCATTTGTCGCGATAGCATAAGTATAGTCGGCAGCACCGTCTGTCCGTTTGTTTGCCGGGAGGCTAGTCGTCAGAATTCCTGAATTATAAAAAGCAGCATCTCCCGCCAATAAATCTTCCAGTGCAAATTCATCGCCCAAAACATAAATCGTGACGGTTGCCCAATCGCAGCTGCTGCTACAAGCCTTGTAACTAAACGTTTCAGCTCCGGTGAAACCATCAGCTGGCGCATAGGTGAAAGAACCATTTCCCTGATAGCTGAAATTGCCACCCAAATCAGAGAAGTTCAAATCAGAAACCTGGATCACGCCACCATTCAGATCAAAATCTCCGGTAAGGAAATTACCTGAAAGTGTGCTGCCAGCTGCAACAGCAAAATATTTATCGACAGCTGAAGGTATTGCACTTGTAAAGTCAGTTTCTAAGATCTGAATATCAACAAAGGCGTTGGAACAGCTTTGAGTCCCATCTGTAGCCGTTTCGCACAACTGGTATTCAAATTGCAGATCGCCGGTGTAATCCGCCGCCGGCTCAAAGGTGTAAGCACCTGTTTTCGTATTGAAAGCTGTCAGTTTCCCGGCATCTGAATCGGGAATGGAAATCACTTTCACCTGCAGCGTACCGGTATCATGAAAATCGTTTGTCAACACATTGCCATAAAGCAGTTCGTTTTTCCAGCCCTGGTTAATATCGTCGATAGCTAAAATTGGTGTGGCTTCGGCATCCGGATCAGGTTCGTCCTCGTCGGCCACAACGCTAATCGAAAGCTGTTGCCATTCGCTGTAACACGAATTCGCAGCTTTGGCCCGAACCTGCACCAGGTAAACGCCTACTTGATCGAAAAGCGCTTCATCTGAAGTTTCTGACTTCGAAGAAAGCACCAGCTCACTGCCATCGGGCAGAACGAGCTTCCACTCGTAAGTAAAACTACCGCTGCTGTTTACGCTAAAGGCTTGTTGGTCGCCTTGTACCAGCTCAAAGGTGGATTTTGCAAACGAAAACTGTGGTTGAGCCAATAGAGTCAGCTCAAAAGTATCTTGTCCCTCCTGGGGTTGAATGGTCTGATTTTGGGCATCGGCTGCTCCTGTTAGTGTAATTTCGTAAGTCCGATCAACGGAGCCGCTTCCGCTAATGTTGGAATCGTCGATGATTAAGGATTGATCGGCAAAATTGATTTGTTGCGATGTTTGAGCCACACCGTCAACTGTAAAGGCTAAAGTTATCGGGAAAGCACTCTCGTCAAGCGCATCACCTCCCGAACCGGTCAACGAAACCGGAATTGAAATCCCATCCTCCAGCTCGCTAAAACAAAGCGTATTCGAAAGGGAAGGGTAAGAAACATAGAAACTGGAGGCGTTGACCTCCAAAGCTAAAGCTTTTTTATTGGTACAACCGGAAAAATCGGTTTCTGTTACGACCAGTAAATAGCTACCGGCCGACAACCACTGTATCGTTAACTGGCTTCCGGCAGCACCTGCTGTAATCTGATAATCTGAGCTATTGGCAGAAGTATAAGGACTTGTTGCCGTGAGTACTTCCCAAACAAAAGTGCTTCCCACGTGATCCTCTACCAAGTAAGTGTAATCCTTGCCTAAAATAGGAGAAATAGCATCCTGAGCGGCCACATTCGTGGCCGCCAGAACTATCAATAATAATATCAGGATGCTATTTTTCAAGAGACTCGCGCTTATCCAATGAATTACGGTTCAGTTGTCACAATAACGCCAGAGTTAGGTCTTGCGCTAACAACTTGTTTGCGATTACCGTTGTTGACATCCGTAACATCGTTACCATTTTCATCTTCACTGGTATTAGCTGCATCCAACAATGTAACAGTAATGTCTTGAGCTGTCAAGCCTTCCATCGCCGTTCCATTATCAATGGTAACTTTCACCCAAATAGACGCATTACCGGAAGCAACATCAATATCATTAGCTACACCGTCTGTAGTCAAAGCTCCCGAACCACCAGTACCAGCACTTGTTGTACCCCATGTTGCAGTTACTGTTGCTCCTGTTGTATTCGTTGTTGCAATTGTGAATTGAGGACTCCAACCAGTGTTAGTTGTATTGATACCTGAAGCTGTTATTTTATAATACAAATCAACTGTTCCATAATCATATACAAAGTTTTGTGCATCAGTCAAAGTGCCATCTCCCGAACCTGCATAACTATCAACTACCACAGCAGGAGCACATTGTGCAGCATCTTGAGCTAAATCACCGTTAGATGAGTCAACGTTAACGATTTCAAGTTCAAATCCATTGACAGGAGATACAGCAATAGCTTTGTGATTTGAACATCCTGATAAAGTCTCTGTTACATGAACGTAATATGTCGTTCCTGCAGCTGGGTTATGCCAAGTAATTGAAACTTCTTCTGTTCCCGCCCCAGCAGTAACTTCTGCAATTGTAGAAGCCACTGCACTACTTCCAGCCACATCAGTTGTGATTGTCCAAGCAAATGTTGCAGAAGCGTTCGCTGTTACAGAATAAGTGTGGGTTGAACCAACAAAAGGAGTGATACCGCTATCAGTACTTTGACCAAAAACATTAGAAGTAATGGCTACGAAAGCCAACATACACAAAGACAAAAGTAATTTTTTCATTTTTCTCGATTTTTGAAGTTTAACTTTTTGATTTATTAATTAATTTATTTTCAATCTGTTTGTATTTCTGATGTATTCGGAACTCCACTGCTGGTAAGCTCCTCCGAGTTCTCGCCGACAGTTTGTTCGCTGATTTCGTGTACCGAGTAGGTATCACTTGCTGCTATTGAAATATTGATTTTGAAATTGGTTGCGGTGACACTTTGAATCGTATATTTCAACTGCACTTTATAACTCGAATTATCCGTTTTTAAAACTTGCATGAAGGGCATGGTAGACGTGTCGGAACAACCTGACGTAAGTGTCAGATCCGCGGTCAGTGCAGTTTGCGTTATTCCGGAAACAGAACCGGAGCAAGCGGTTATTGATGTCCCCCCGTCGTCCATCAAATCAACCGTGTAGTCAAAATTGTAAGGTGCTGTACCGTTTCCGCTGAAAGTTACTTCCCAAGTCATCGTCGTCGGCGTGTCTGTTTCACCAGCCTGGCAATGGTCGCCAAAATCAGCCAAAACTGCGTTGTACGAATTCTCGATGACCAGAATTGGCAATTCTGCTGTAGCAGAACAACCGGAGCTTTTTGTTACAACCAGCACGTATGAACCGCTAGCCAATGTGCTAAATTCAATCGCAGTTTGCGCATCATTATCCGGATCAAATGAAAGTCCGGAGTTTATTGGAGATGAATAATTATCGACAAGTCCATCTTCATTCGCATCTGCAAATAATTGCCAACTGTAACTATATCCTGCTTCAGCGCTTCCCCCATCAACCTCGTAAGTATGAGTTGAAGTTTGAACGGGTTGAATACCGGATCCTGCACCGGTTGCAGAAGAATTATCGTCGTAAGTAATTGGCGTAATAGAGATGGGACTGGAAACCATAACTTTTTGAGTAGCCTCTTCAGAAGTATTGCCACACATATCTTCGACAGTCCAATAGATTATAGTTTCACCAACCGGGAATTCATCTGATATGCTGGCACTGTTACCGGTTTTTTCAACTCCGTTAATTGTGTAGCGATATGCGGGATCTGCAAATACTAAATTTCCATCATCAGTTACCGCGTCAAAATCAAAATTAATTGTCGCATTAGCCGTACAATTTATCGTGTTAACAGTCGCGTTTTCATCTACTAAATCTCCAATCACTGGTGCGACATTATCTTGACCAACTTCAATCGTATATACAGACCATAATCCATCAGTACAACCATCCTCGCTGGTTTGGCGAACAGCAACATACGCCCCATCAAAGTCAGTTTCGGTCCAATCTACGGTTATTGTATAGGTGCTTGTTCCACCCACCCCACTTACCCCTAAATAACTCGCAGTATGTCCTTCGTATGTAGTGCTGTTACTGGTAACTTCAGCTCCGTTGAACGACGCTATTGTCCCGCCGTAAACCGCCCACTCGAAAAGATTGTTCTCTAGGTTTCCAGCATTTGTGGTTACTGCTTCAACTTTAAATGTCGTTGATGAACAAACTTTTGTCATCCCTTCGGTATTTCCAGCATTGGATAAATGATCATCCCAAAAAGTCGATGTCGTATTTATATAAGCCTCTCCCGGGCTCCCCTGAGCTTCCCATGCAGCTTGGTCGCCAATATTACTACAATTGCCCGAGGTACAATTATCAGAACCAAAAACAAAAAAATGATTGGTGCTAACATAGGTCGCTGCTCCACTAATTACCTGATAATCTCCCCCTACAACTAGAATTCCGTCGGCCCCTAATTGTCCCGAAACGGTTAGGTTTTCATCAATAACTACAATTCCGCTATTTACATAAATATAGTGCGTACTTACACTCCCATCAACATCGACCACTGCACTGACATCACCCGTTGAAAGCTGATGGGAAATAGTCGCGTCACCTCCAACCCACAAAACACCATATATGTATGAATTATTAACCGTGTAGCTACCTGTTATACTTGCTGTCGTCCCTGAAGACATGCTATGATCCCCGGACACCGTCAAAGAGCCTCCGACTGTCAACTCGCCGCTACTCTGCCCTAAATCACCCGAAATACTTACATTCCCAGTTACGGTCAATGTGCCATTGATACTTAAACTTCGATTAGTTATCAGGTTGCCATTCACAATTAGCGTACCTCCGTTCTTTATATAAAGACTTACATTTGATAAGTCCAAATCTCCGTTGATGATCAAAGTCCCACCATCAACTTCAATTTGCCCACCTGTCCAGCTTAGTACTCCCTCATAAGTAACCGTTGTTCCCGATTCAACAACAACTCCATCACCGCTATTAGGATAAGATGTTTTACTCCAAGTTGCTCCTGCAGTCCAAACCCCTGACTGTGAACTATGATACCAAGCAGCAAATGAAATGGATGGGATGATCAGCAAGCCAAATACAACCAGCAGTAATTTGATATGTCTTTTCAAATACTGCATCATTGGATACTAATTTTATTCGTTTGGAAAGTCATTACCTCCGCAGTTGCCGAATACCAAATCTCGCCGACTTTGTATACTGCTTTATATTCGCCTGCTTGGTCGGTAACCCAAGTTGCTTGGTTAGTGTTTTTCACCAATGCCGCGCCATCCAAATACCAAGAAACTTTCGTAATAGCGTCTGTATAGCTTTTCAATTCTAATGTCACACCTAAACAAAATGCGCCAGTATTTGCAAAATCATCTGTTTGTGTCGATGAAGACACAATCGACTCATATATTCCATCCGGTAATTCTTCCGGATCCACATTATCGAGAAAATCTGGAAATCCACCTGCTTCACATTGATCACTGTCTTCTGTACTGCCGGTATAACTACCCTCACATTTCTCAAACGTAGTTCCAAAACCATCCACATCACCAAAAACATATATCTTTGCATCATCCGTTTCCAGTGTTCCTTGGTTTGATGATCCTCCTTTATCCAAGCTTCCCAAAACGATAAAATAACTGGAAAGATCTAACCGAACCTGGTTTCCCAAATCAGCATCACCATATACAATCACAACACCACCGGTATTTAGATTTAAGACTCCATTATTACCCATAGTAAGGTCTCCGTTAATAATCAGAGTACCGTTAATTGTGAGCGTTCCATTAATCGTAACATTGTCATATGTTTCTGTTCCCGTTACCGTATATGAACTATTATTGGCAACAGTCAAATCAGCTGCATACCCTCCTAAACTTGCTGTAATGAATAAAATCAAGATTAGCAGAATCCGGCTGGCAAAGTGATATTTAGGGGTGGTTTGGTTCATATTTTTCAGGGGTGCGCAATAGCGAATGTGAATTGCAATAGCAACCCGGGTGAGACAATTATACTGTTGTGCTTATTTTGTCTTTTTGAACCAATGGTATTGGCACATGAATATTCCCGCATGTATAAGTTTACAAATGACATATTAAATATCTTTCTGCAGGAATTTGTAGACTGAACCGACTTGGATATCGCGCTAAACTGTGCTTGGAAGAAGACAATAAAAAACCACGCTGTCAGCTTTTCAACTGCAACTCTTAAATCAGAACTCCCGTTACCGGTAAGATTCCAAACGTCTCCTTGTAATCGCTTAAAAGCAGAAATGATGCGACAAGATGCATCCCTTACAACAAAACATATCCGTTTCAAGCCAACAGCTAGTCGACTCAGGACAACTAAAAAAATTTGTAGGATTTGAAATCCCCACTCTAAACGACACAAGAGACTAAAAAAACTTTTATGACAAAGTTTAGTCTCCATTCACTCCACAAAATCCCGTTTGTACTCTTAAAATTTATCAACCGGGATCGAAAATATGTAATATGCCCAGCTTTAAAAACTACAAAAGATCAAGAAGGCACATCTATCGACAAAAAGGCTATTTCTGTCGATAGTTCAATATGTCTAGAGTTTATTGTGGAGAAGCAGGTCCAAAAGCTCGTCTTTAAACTTTGGTGAGACTTTTAATTGCGATTTGTCGGTCATTTCGACCATTCCCCCGTCAGTTTTGACGTAGCGATTAATGCAGGTAAGGTTAACCAGGTGCGAACGATGAATCCGGAAAAAACCATGCGGCACCAACAACTGGTCGAATTCCAACAGCGTTCGGCTTATCAGAACCGAGGTACCATCTTTATAGAAAACACGGGTATAATTACGTTCGCCTTCGCAGCGCAGAATATTTTTCACCTTAATAATGGCGAAACCATTCATTTCAGGCAAAGCAATGGTCACATCGTTCGGATCTTCGGTACGCTCAATCTGGCTTCGCAGGTTGGTATATTCGATTTTCGGCTTGATACCCGATGACTTGAGAATCCGTGTAATCGTGGATTTAACGTTCTCCGGAAGAACCGGCTTCAGTATGTAATCGAATGCTGAATATTTGAATGCAGTAATGGCGTAATCGTTGTAAGAGGTCACAAACACAAGCCGAAAATCGACCTCTGTCAGTTGGTCAATCAAGTCAAAACCAGTTCCATCCGGCATCTCAATATCCAGAAATACCAAGTCAGGATCTGCTTCATTGATCAACTTCAATCCCTCACTTACCGAGCCTGCTTCGCCTACTATTTCTAATTCTTCAAAATTTTGATTAATAATCCGATATAGAATTTTGCGCGCAAGCTGATCATCGTCTATAATTACCGTTCTGACCATATACTTTTTATTCAGAATACTAAACTATGAAAAATTTCACTTCCGATAGTTACATTATGCTACATTATTTTGACAACATAATCTAGAAAAAACATTTTCGCTAAAATCATCTGAATATGCTTATTTTTGCAGCGTAAAAACAAATAACATGGCATATTTTTTATTGATAGAATCGTCAACATCGGTGTGTAGCGTTGCGTTGGCGAAGGACGGAGAACTGGTAGATCTGCAGGAAAGCAGCGAGGGGCAAAATCACGCCAAGTTATTGGCCGAGTTTGTGAACGAAGTCTTGAAACGTCAAAATATAACGAGCGACCAACTAAGTGCCGTTGCAATAAGCGAAGGTCCAGGATCTTACACAGGACTGCGAATTGGTGTTTCGTTGGCAAAAGGCATTTGTTACGCCAACCAAATCCCGTTAATCCCGGTTAGTCCGTTGCAATCGATGTGCGAACAGGTGATCGTTCGTCAAGCCGAACTCGGGATTGAAAGCCTGGAAAATACACTACTCATCCCAATGATGGACGCACGCCGCATGGAAGTGTATACGGCAAGCTACGATTCAGGAAATCATCTCATCAAGCCTGTTTCCGCTGAAATCATCGACGAACAGTCGTTTTTAGCTGATTTAGAAAAGCAGAAGGTCCTATTTTTCGGTAATGGTGCCGACAAATGTAAAGATGTGATCAAACATGCGAACGCGGCCTTTGTATCGGACATTCATACTTCGGCACAATTTATGTGTAAGCTGGCATGGAAAGCTTTTCAAAAAGAACAATTTGCAGACCTGGCATATTTTGAACCTTTCTACCTGAAAGACTTCATTGCCGGAAAGCCGAAAAAGAACATGTTAAACATTTAGCAGAAGACTGCAGTTCGCCGATTTTGTAGGCCGGGGTATTTCCTAAATCCATAAATTTATAGGAGAATTAAGCCATGGACTGAACATCCTGCTGAAAACAGAAAAAGAACGATGAGAATTAGCCTAGTCATATTTTTCAGCTTGCTCCTGCTGGGAGCGTCAGCTCAGCCGACCGAAAAACTGGAATACAACCTGAGATACAGTTTTATCAAAGGTGGCGAAGCGATCATCCTGATCAGCGACACTACCTACAACGGTAAAAAAGCGGAACACTACTACCTTCGGGGGAAAACGGTAGGATTTGCCGAAGCTTTGTACAATGTCGATGATGTTTACGAAACGATTCTCGATCCAAAAACAGTTCAGCCCTACAAACACATCCGGAACATTAAAGAACGCAAGTACCGTTACTACAACGAAACCCTCTTTTATCCTGAAAACGACTCCATTTTTACGACGAAGTCGGGAGGACGGAAAGTTCCGTCAGACATACTCGACATTTTAAGTGTGTTTGCATACCTGCGCCAGAATGAACTGCTGGAATCGCTGAAGGTCGACGATACGTTTACTTTCCCGGTATACCATGCCAATAAGTATTTCATGCTCGAATCCAAATTCCTGGGATTCGAAAAGGTAAAAACCAAGTTCGGCGAAAAGGAATGCTACGTAATCTCTCCCTGGATTGACGAAGGCAAACTACTGAAACGCTCAGATGGTCTGAAATTTTACATTTCAAAAGATGAAGATAAGCTGCCTTTAATTCTCGAATTCGACCTCAACGTTGGATCGGTGCGGGCCGAGCTGGTATCCTACAAAAAGCTGAAATAACGCCACCCAATCTTACTTTTTGTTTCTGCAGGCGATCACAAAACAGGATAAGCCGGATAAGCAACTAGCTAAAAGACATTTAATTTTGAATTTCAAGAAGCGGTTTTTGTCATTATTTTTTTACTTTTGCAGCAAAATTTGAAATTTATATAATTCATTCAAAATATGGCAACTACAGCTGATTTCAAGAACGGACTGACGATTGAGTACAACGGCCAGCTCTTTACAATCATTCAGTTCCAACACGTAAAACCGGGAAAGGGTGCTGCTTTTGTTCGTACCAAGCTTAAAAATGTTAAGACCGGAAAAGTAATCGAAAATACCTTCAACTCGGGTGTTAAAGTAAACACTGTTCGCGTTGAACGTCGTCCGTACCAATACCTGTACAAAGACGATATGGGTTACAACTTCATGCACACCGAGACTTTTGAACAAGTTTCGATTGACCCGGAATTGATTGAAAATGCCGACTTGATGAAAGAAGGTCAAATCATTGAAATCAACTTCCAAGCGGAGAGTGAAACAGCGTTGACTGCAGAACTTCCTCAATACGTTGAATTGGAAGTAACTGAAACCATCGCAGGTGAAAAAGGCAACACAGCCAGCTCAACAGCACTGAAACCAGCTACAATGGAAACAGGTGCCGAAGTAATGGTTCCAATGTTCATCAATGCAGGCGAAGTTCTGAAAATCGATACTCGTGACCGTTCATACAGCGAACGTGTAAAAAGATAATTATTCAACCGAATAATCAATCAAGGCTTTCCATCGCGGAGAGCCTTTTTTGTTTGAAAGCACCCACACGCAGAGACGCAAAATTCCGAAGCAAAAAGTGGTTCGAAAAAAGCTTGGTGATAACCAAACAACAAAGACAACCAGGACAACTATCGGCTTTCCCTCCAACTGCTGATTCCCCCAATTGCAGCCTATTTCATTTTTAGTCAAGTTCGATTTTCTCCGGAAAGGAAGGATCTTTCAACTTTAGATCGAGAACAACCAGCACGGCTACAAAAAACCAAACTGGAATCGCTGCTTTATCGGTATCCAAAAAGTTATTCAGAAAACCATGTGTAAAGTAACTCACCAAGGCCATCAAAACCGATAAGGTTAGCACTTTATCCTCTTTGCTTTTCGCACGGCCATAAACGCGGAAGCCTGTTCGGAATATTGCCAAAACAACCAGCAAGAAGCTGATAGTTCCCAGGATTCCAGACTCGGCCAGTGGCCCCAAATATTCGGAATGCGCATTCCCGCCGTCAGCCGAGTTGGTGCTGATAATCGTACGCAAATCCGTCTTCTGAAAAGGTGCGTACTGAAACATGTATGTCCCCGGCCCCCATCCGAACAATGGTTTCTCCAAGAACATAGCCCAGGCACTGTTCCATCGGTTTAAGCGTTCCACATTAGACGCATCAGTCGACACATTTGAAATGGAATTGAGGTGTCCCGACAACTCTGCCGACGACTGTTGCTTGTTCTTTTCGAGCATCGCCACCAATTGGTTTTGAAAAGCAAAAAGCCCTCCGACCACAATCACAACCGAAATAAGAACAACTTTAAACCGGATTTTTAGCAACAGAACGCCAAGTAGGCCCAACGCGACGAATAAACTCAACCAGGCAGCGCGCGTGTACGAAAAAATTAAGGCGATTATTAACAAGCCAAACAGCGAACCCGCCAAAAATCTCAGGCTCTTTTTTAAATTAGGCTTTAGCGAAACTGCAGCCAATGGTGGCATGAAAAACACCAACATTGCACCGTAAGAAGTATGATCTTTGAAAAAAGGATTCATCACAAAATTGGCCGCATGGTTATCGAAAAAGCCATAACCGGACTGTCGCCACCAGGCGTAGGCGATAACCGGCACAAAACCCAATGCATACAAAAGGGAGAAGCGGTAAAAGTTCCTGGGATTCTTCAACAACCAGACACCCAACAGGTAGAACGCCACGACAAACCATACTTTTGAAAGCCAATATTTCAACGAAACAACGAGCATGGTGCTCGTGAGGCTCGTAAGCAACATCCACGCCAGATAGAACCCAACAGCGATCGTCACCGGATGTTTCAGCAAGTTTTGGTCAATCCGGGGACGGGTTGCCAGCTTGAGCACGACATAGAACAATACCCCGACAACCAGCGGCTCCGTCGGCAAATTCATGTCGAATGACAAACCGGGAATTAACTCTTTCAACGGCAAACTCAATGGGGTAAAAAAGACTATCAGCAAAAGCAGGTAGTCCAGACGATAAAAAGCAAGGATCACCAATCCAAAAACGACCGGCAAAACCGCTAACCACAAGCTATCGCGGGATACAACCAAGTAGAAGTTCAGCGCCAGAAAAATGATTGACACCACATAAAACGCTGCTATTTTTATCCTTGCGGCAGGCAATTTTCAGGATTTGGATGTTTCTTTCGGATCGAAAAGCAAGATAAACAGCACAGCCAAAAACTCAACAGAGATCAGACTGGCCAGCAGAATAATCCAACGCGTCGGATACGACTTTTTATCAGCAGGGAAAGGCTCTTCCACCACCAGGGCAAAATTCTCTTCCCGATTGATCAGGCTCTGTACTTCTTCCAGGTTGGTACCGATTTCCTCCCGCTGTTTTTCCAAATCCCGCATTTTTGTTTGCATCTGAAGGAATTCACCCCCTTTATCACCCAGCAGAGCCAAACGTTTTTGCAAATCGTCAACAGAGCTGCGCGACGCACCACGAGCCAACACTTCAGCATAACCCAGCGTTAATTGAAGTGTCTGACTATTGTAGTCCAAAATCCCGTATTCCTTGCGGAAAACTTCCATCTGTTTGTTCAGGCTGTCGATCTCCGCTTGCTTTCGTCTCTGGTCGTTCTGATAGCCCAACAGTTCGTCGGCATATTTCGCTATGCGCATTTCCAACATCTTGGCGTTGTAAAAAGCGATCAACGAATCGACCATCGCACAGGCAACCTCCGGATCCGAATCCATCACCTGCAGTTCAATCGTTTCGTAGCGCGTTTTCGAGCTCGACACATATTCATCGTATTTCCGCAACACATGTGTCTGCGCGGCGCGATCATCTGGCTTAATATCGTAGCGTTCCTTCAGATTGAAAACCTCAACCATTTTGCGTTTGATATCGGTTGACGAAACAACTTCCAGCATCTGCTCACTTTCCGATTCTTCGGAAAAAGCCTTGATGTTGATCGGGTAAACCCGGGCTTGCGACTTAAAAAGCGGCGTGATAAAAAGCGGTGAGGAAAATAGGATGGCCAGCGCAACAGTAATGATTCCAATTACAATCAGGTGAAATTTCCAGCGCAGAATCTGCCGGATGATGGTCTGGCTTTCCAATAGTTGTTTCATAGAGCAGGTTTCAATGTTGAAGTCGTACCATAAAACGAAAAGATCCCTTGTTTAGTACAAGAGATCCTTTCAAATTCGTTTATTCAGCGATGAGCAGGAAGTAATTCTTTTTGCCCTTCTGAACGAGTATGTATTTTCCGCCGATCAGGTAATCTTCGTTGATCATCGCATCCTGATCCGAGAATTTATCTTTGTTGATACTCAATCCGTTCCCTTTCATCGTCCGGCGCAATTCCCCTTTCGATGGGAAAACAGCGGCATGGTCGGCCAACAGATCAACAACATTCACACCAGCCGACAAGTCAGCTTTTGAAACAGTGAATTGAGGCACGCCTTCGAAAACCGACAGGAAAGTCGATTCGTTCAAACGACGCAAAGATTCAGCCGTTCCACGACCAAACAGGATTTGCGATGCCTCAACAGCCATCTCCAAATCTTCTTGCGAGTGAACCAAGACGGTAATTTCTTCCGCCAGGCGACGCTGCAAATTACGTTCGTGTGGTGCTTCGCGATGAGCCGCAATCAACGCATCAATTTCAGCCTTATCCAGCAAAGTGAAAATCTTGATGTAGCTTTCAGCGTCTTCATCCGACGTGTTCAACCAAAACTGGTAGAATTTGTAAGGCGAAGTCATATTCGGATCCAACCAAACGTTTCCGCTTTCGGTTTTACCGAATTTAGTGCCGTCAGCTTTTTTAATCAACGGAATCGTCAGCGCAAATGCTTCACCATCCGACTTCCGGCGAATCAATTCAGTACCGGTTGTGATATTTCCCCACTGGTCTGAACCGCCCATCTGCAGTTTGCAGTTCATGTTTTGGTTCAACCAATAGAAGTCAAAACCTTGTACCAGCTGGTAAGTAAATTCAGTGAACGACATGCCCACTTTCGACTCGCTACTGAAACGTTTTTTTACCGAATCCTTCGCCATCATATAATTTACGGTGATGTGCTTACCGACGTCGCGAATAAACTCCAGGAACGAGATATCCTTCATCCAGTCGTAGTTGTTCACCATAACGGCTTTGTTTTCCGCGTCGCTGTCGAAATCCAGGAATTTCTCCAACTGTTTGCGAATACCGGCCAGGTTGCGTTCCAATGTTTCTTCGTTCAATAAGTTCCGCTCCTGCGATTTTCCGGAAGGGTCACCAATCATACCTGTAGCACCACCAACAAGTGCAACGGGTTTGTGACCTGCCAATTGGAAACGTTTCAGCAACATGATTGGCGCCAGGCTACCAATGTGCAACGACTCAGCAGTCGGGTCGAACCCAACGTATGCGGTTGTCATTTCTTTCTTCAATTGCTCCTCGGTTCCGGGCATCATATCGTGCAACATGCCCCTCCAGCTTAATTCTTCAACAAAATTCATTGTATTGGTCTGTATTTTTTGTGTCTGTAATTCAATTTTCAACTTTGAGATTGCAGCAAATACTGCACAACCCGAAATCCGGGCAAAGATATAAAAATGAACCGGTAAGGCGGTCATGCTTCCGGGATTTAATCACCATCTTCAGAAGCATTGGAAATTACACGGAGACAAAGGCATTGTAGATCACGTAAGCCGTTGCCAACGAGATGCACATCGTGTAAATTCCGCCCAAAAGGATGAACTTGAAAAAGGTTTTCAGGTAGCCCTGACGGTAAAAACGGTGCAAGGCCATGTAAATGTAAACTTGAATGATGACAAACGCCCAGAACAAAGCCCAACCCGAAAAGTGCCAGAACAGCGCAAACGAAACCACAAAAATATTCAGCAGAAAAGCAAAGGAATGAATGTGGACCGAAAAAACCAGGTGCCGGATAAAATGCATCTTCCGACGCACATAAAGCAGCGCCAAAAAGACGGCGAACACCGGCAACATCACAAAAAAGGCCCAGGAAAGGTATTTCAAAATGGTGCTGGTGATTGCCCGGGGCGACTCAACAACGTGCTTCATCTGGATCAAATCCTCGCGTTTCTCCGGATCTGTTTCGGTTTTCAACTGCTCGTCGAGTTCCTTGGAAAATACCGCCAATTTTTCTTCGAGCGTGCTCTTTGTCAGCACATCTTCCAACCCAATCTTTACTTTTGTTTCCAGCGAATCCGTCTCATCCATCGCCAACCTCAATTCCGGATCGTTCATTGCTGTACTAATCGAGTCGATCACGGTTGAAACAGCTTTCTCTTCCGGATTAAAGCCAATTGGTTTCTTCAACGCGGCGTCCGTCAAAACCTGGAGCAAGAGAAATAACAAAAAGCTAAGGAAAATAAAGATCCGAAACGGCGGGGCATAGCGTTGCCTCCTTCCCTCCAAAAACTCGTTTGTCAGGAAGCCCGGTTTAAACAACAAATATTTGAATGTTAAGAAAAAGCGCGAGTCGAACGCGAAAAAGTCGCCCATGAAGTTGTAAATCACAAAGCCAAAAGGACGATCAAACTCGGTGTCCGACTGGCCGCAATTGGGGCAGTAATAACCTTTGAACTCGGTCCCGCAGTTGGGACAATCGTGCGGCTCCAACTGGTCAAAAGGAACCTTTTTTTCCTTAAACCATCTTGTCCACTTTTTTGCCATTTGTTTTCGATTTTTGGAGGTCTTCCGTTTCATCCCAGAAATTCAAAAATGGCAAAAGCGTCGGAACCAAATTCTTCAAAGGCTCATAAACCTGCGATTCTTCTTTGGTTTCCTGCGAGATCAGGTGCGCATCTTCATCGATCCGATCAAAAAACAGCAAAATAATACTTAAAATCAGTGCTGTTTTCAACACACCAAAGAACAAGCCGGCCAGGTGATTCAAAAATCCCAAAGCCAAAGCTTCCACCAATTTTGTGAGAATATTCCCCAAAATATGCACCACCACAAGTATGATCAAAAAAGTGATGATAAAGGCAACCAGGCCCACGTGTTCACTCTCCCAATGGAAAGTATCGACCAGGAAACCTGCAGTGAAATGCGAGAAATGAATGGCACCCCAAATACCTAAAATGAGGGCTACCAGCGAGGCAAGTTCCACAATGAAACCTTTAATAAATCCGCGCACAGCGGCAATAACAAGCAAAATACCAAGAATGATATCAATGTAATTCATACGATAGAGAAAGGGATTATTCTGAAGTAAAAATAAAAAATATTTGTTGTTCCTGCAGAAGTGCGCCCACATCAGCTAACTTTTGTTTACAAAAATTACCAGTTAGTTTAAGTCCTTTCGCACGGAAAACCTTATTTTCGTTGGGAACGTAACGACAGTACCTATATGGCTATAATCAACTCCATTGTCAATTGGCTTAACTATAAACGGATATACGAAATTGACTTATTTAAGAAGCACCCAATTGACACGCAAAGGGAGGTTTTGTTTGAACTATTGGATCATGCCCGGGACACCGAGTTTGGGCAGAAATACGACTTCAGGAGCATCGCAACTGAAAACGACTTCAAAAACCGCATTCCCATCCGTACATACGAAGACTACTCGCCTTTTATCGACCGATTGCTGAAAGGTGAAAAAAATGTCGTTTGGCCGGGTGAGACCAAATGGTTCGCCAAATCGTCGGGAACAACTAACGACAAAAGCAAGTTTATCCCGGTGAGCAAACACTCGCTCGAAGATGTGCATTACCGCGGCTTCAAAGATGTGCTGGCGCTGTACCTGAAAAACAATCCTGAGTCAGGGGTGCTATTGGGTAAATCGCTCACCCTCGGCGGAAGTCACCGGGTCAACAGTTTCAACAACAACTCGTACTATGGCGACTTGTCGGCGATCCTGATTGAAAACACACCATTTTGGTCCGACTTCATTCGGATACCGCCAGCAGAAGTAGCGTTGATCGAGGAGTTTGAAGAGAAGGTCGTGAAAATCATCGAGCAATCGCGCGACGAAAATGTGACTTCGTTAGCCGGAGTACCGTCCTGGAACCTGGTTTTGTTGAAACGCGTGCTTGAAGCAACCGGCAAAAACAACATTTTAGATGTTTGGCCCAACCTGGAAGTCTTCATTCACGGAGGTATCAAGTTCGATCCGTACCGCGAACAGTACCGCCAGATTATTCCTTCGGATAAGATGAAATACATGGAGACCTACAATGCCTCCGAAGGATTCTTTGCGATTCAGGATAATCCGGAAAGTACCGACATGCTCCTGATGCTCGATTATGGCATCTACTACGAGTTCATCCCGATGGATCAGTTTCACCAGGAAAATCCGCCGGCGGTGAGCCTGCAGGATATCGAGCTGGAGAAGAACTACGCGATGGTAATCAGTACAAACGGAGGCTTGTGGCGCTACCTGATTGGCGACACGGTGAAGTTCACCCGGCGCAATCCGTACAAAATCAAAATTACCGGACGAACCAAACACTACATCAATGCATTCGGCGAGGAATTAATCATCGACAACGCGGAAGAAGCCTTGCAGGTAGCTTGCAGCCGGACAAATTCAACCATTCGCGAATACACGGCAGGTCCTGTCTTTATGAGCGGAGACGAGAAAGGCAAACACCAGTGGTTAATCGAGTTCGAAAACAAACCGGACGACCTGGAACATTTCATCTCGGTTTTGGATGGGACTTTAAAAACGCTAAACTCCGACTACGAAGCGAAACGCCATAAAAGTATCACGCTGGAACGCCCGCAAGTGGACGTTGCTCCGGACGGACTGTTCTACGAATGGATGAAACAGCGGGGCAAAATTGGTGGTCAAAATAAAATTCCGCGACTGGCGAACGATCGGGTTTACCTCGATCAACTGCTGGAGTTGCAGCGAAATAAATTTGAAAAATAAGCGTTCTGCCCACAAGGCATTTTATAAATTTGTAATCTACAATCAGAAAAAAATATATCAAACATGCATATTGCAGTTGCAGGGAATATTGGTGCGGGGAAAACGACCCTGACCGAAATGTTGGCTAAACACTACGGATGGAAACCTCATTATGAAGATGTTGACGAAAATCCCTATTTGAATGATTTTTACGAAGACATGCAGCGTTGGTCATTCAACCTTCAGATTTACTTTTTGAACAGTCGTTTTAACCAGGTGCTCGACATTCAGAATTCGGGACAAACCGTCATTCAGGACAGAACCATTTTTGAAGACGCCGAAATATTTGCACCGAACCTGCACTCCATGGGACTGATGTCGACCCGCGACTTCCAAAACTACACCAGCCTGTTTCAGTTGATGAGTAAATTGGTGAAAGCTCCGGATTTGATGATTTACCTGCGTGCAAGTGTGCCAACACTTGTGAACCAGATTCAGTTGCGCGGACGCGATTACGAAAACTCTATCCGGATTGACTACCTGAAGCAGTTGAACGAACGCTACGAAGCCTGGATCAACCGCTACAAAGACGGCAAATTACTAATCGTCAATGTCGACAAGATCGACATCACACACAACCCGGAAGATTTAAGTAGTATTATTGATAAAATCGACGCTCAGATCCACGGCTTATTTTAAGCCTTCGAGCGCTTTAAATATTTGGGGCCAGGATTCATCTGGGATTTTGGCCCCAAGTACCTGAATCACCTCTGCAGCCAGAATCCCTCCCAACTTTCCGCAAGATTCAAGTGTCAAGCCGTTGGCCAATCCATATAAAAATCCGGATGCATAAACATCGCCTGCACCGGTTGTATCAATTGCTTTTACAGGCGTAGCCGCAATGCGCGCATACAGATCACCGGATTTCACCAGCGAACCTTCTTTGCCGATTTTCACGATGGCAACCGAACACTGTTGGGCAATTTCTTCCAACGCTTCTTGCGGCTCTTTGCCGGTGTAAGCTTTGGCTTCTTCCTCGTTGGCAAAAACAATGTCAACATAGTCGTTCACCAAACGCGTCAAAAATCCGCGATCCGCTTCAACCACATTGTAGCTCGCCATATCCAGCGAAATCGTCAAGCCGTTTTTCTTGGCAATTTTCAGGATACCCTCAATCAGCTCGTGGTTGAAAACCAAATATCCTTCGATGTGTAAATAGTCGTAATCTGCAAATAACTTATCCGACAGGTCGGCTACCGAAAGTTCACTCGCGGCACCAAGGTAAGTTCCAAAGGTTCGTTCCGAATCCGGAGAAATCAATGTTGCGGCTACTCCTGAAGGAATGCTGCCGTTGAACAAATGCGGTTCAATTTGAAGATCTTCGAATGATTTTTTGAAAAACTGCCCCATTGTATCGTCGTGCACTTTGCCGATGAAACCGCTTTTTCCGCGCAACTGAGCAATACCCCTGATGGTGTTGGCAGCAGACCCCCCGGTTTCCATTCCCGATTCCAACTCGGCACTCGCATCCAGAATACGTTTCGACAAATCAGCGTCAACCAGCGTCATACTACCTTTCGGCAAACCAAACTGATTCAACAGTTGATCATCTTTTAACTGAACGAGCACGTCGACCAGCGCGCTACCGATTCCGACGATTGATTTTTGAGTTTTTGCGTTTTCCATGCGGCAAAAATAGTAAAAAAGGCGGTTTTAAAATTAAGTCAACTCAATCAGCGTGATCTCAGGCAAAATTCCCAGCCGCCCCTGGTAACCGATAAATCCATATCCGCGGTTCACGTAAAGATACTGATCCTGTTCGCGGTACAATCCTGCCCATCGTTTGTAAACGTATTGAACAGGGCTCCATTTCAACCCGGGAATTTCGATCCCAAACTGCATGCCGTGCGTGTGACCCGCCAAAGTCAAGTCAATATCTGTGTATTCTTTTCTAACCTCAGCATCCCAGTGCGACGGATCATGACTCATAAGGATTTTAGCTGACACCCCTTTTTCATCCAGCCCGGCTACTGCCTTTTTCATATCGCCGTATTTGGTAAAGCCTCTTGCCCCCCAATTTTCAATCCCGATCAAAGCGATTTGCTTGTCCTCCCGCTCAAGCAAAACATGCTCGTTCACTAACAATCGCCAGCCCATGTCGGCATGATGCTGTTTCAACTGGTCGAGATTCTCCCTCTTCTCTTCCTCGGAAGTCCACGACACATAATCGCCGTAATCGTGATTGCCCAACACCGAATAAACACCAAGCGGTGCATTCAGGCGGTTGAACACTTCTTTGTACGGAACTATCTCACCCGCGCGATCGTTAACAAGGTCGCCGGTAAACAGAATCAAATCAGGTTTCTCACGCAAAATGGCTTCTACTCCTTCTGCCACCGCTTCCGGGTTGTCGAAACTTCCGGAATGAACATCCGAGATTTGAGCGATCCGCATTCCTTTAAACTCTTCCGGCAAATTTTTCAGTTTCACTTTCGTCCGCTTCACCTGGTAGCGGTAACGGTTCGTCATGCCATAAACCAAGCCTCCCGTAAGCGCCGCGCCCAGCAACAAAGCTGTTTGAGAGATGAATGTGAAACGGCTGATAAAACGGGATCCTTCCGGCGGGTTTCCGACCGGGTGATCTTTGAAGGAAAGTAAAAAGCTGATGGCATTCGGAATAATCATCACCAGATCGGCCAGCAATAAAATGGCTGCAATCAGAAATTTACCGAGGAACACACCAACCAAAGTATTTACCGAATACTTTAAAGCGACAGACGGCCAGCCACTTCTCCCAAAATGGGGAAAGGCATAAAAACTGAAAAAAACGCTCAAACTAAGTAGGATGTATAGTGTCCAAAGAACCCATGACCAGCTCGGGTTTACATCACGCAAAACTGATCGCACGGCCACATAGGAGTAATACTCGACAACCAGGACGAAGAGTACAAAAATAGCTAATCTCATTTTTCTGCTTTCTGTTGTTTATTTGAATTCAAACTGCAATTTCATGGCTTTTCTGCAGCTAATTTACTTAAACAACACAAAAAACAGATGGTTTTCGGAAGATCAGAATAACAAAAAAAGCCGGCTCAACAGATGAACCGACATCCTCCTTTTGCCGATCCTCCAACCGACACAATATGCTTGAATGTATGGCTAGGCTCGATAATCATCGCTACTAAAAAACGATGACTCCATGCACCAATTATTTCCCACTATCGGACGCTTAGTGAAATTGCTGACAACATTTGGAAACACTTCTCCAGATCATTGCGATTCCGACTAAAGCAAACAGCACAAGCAATGGAATGTAAAAAGCTTGCGACCATCCGGCGCAGCAAAACAGCGCACCTAAAATAATTGTGACCAGAAAGCCTAAGATGCCCCAAACTCCTGCATAAAAACACGTCAATGTAAACAACTTGTTCATGAGTTCCTCTTTTTAGCAAATTTAGCTCACGTTTGAAACATTTGTTCATTATATTGCGTGATATAAATCACAGGGGTGTGTGACATTCGCAAAAACGGAAGAAACAGAAAATGGACCTGACAAACTACAGTTGCCGCAATTGCCGGATTAAATCGAGAGCAGTATCGGTTTTAGAGCACGACCAATTAGCGATCCTCGAACAAGGTTGTTCTCAGACTGATTTCAGCAAGGGAGAATTAATACTGAAGGAAAACGCGCCAGCGCAATTCGTCACGTACATCCGCCAGGGATTTGTAAAACTTTACAAGAAAGGTATCAGTGCCAAAGAATATATTCTCAGTATTTCCGGAGAGGGAGCTTTTCTCGGGCTGCAGAACCTCGATGAAAAACGCAAGACCAACTACTTTTCAGCGGTTGCCATAACAGATACCAAAGTTTGTTACCTCGACATTCATTACTTCGACCAGCTGCTAAAAATGAACGGTGCTTTCGCGTCAGAGGTCATCAGCTATATTTTTCACGACGAGATGAATTACTTCGAACGGCTCATCAACAATGTGCAACAGCAGCTCCCCGGCCGACTGGCGACGGCACTTCTCTACTTCTACCGGCAAGTGTACAAGAAGAACCCTTTCGAATTGAACCTTACCAAAGCCGAGTTAGCGTCGCTGATCGGTACTTCCCGCGAAAGCGTCACTCGTCAACTTAAAAGCTTTCATGATGATGGCATCATCGAACTTCAGAAAAGCCAAATCGTCATTCGGGATGAAAACAAGCTTGAAGAAATCAAACAGAAAGGTTAAGCTTCCATCGGAAAGTCAATTAGCAAAAGTCAGAGAAAAGCCGACCAACTTGGCCGGCTTTTCTGCTATCAAAATGACCTCCTCCAACCATGTTGAAATCAAATTTTCAACCTAAAAACGGCCATTTTATCTTTGGGGAACAAGTTCTAACCTACAAACAATTCAGGTTCAGCTTCTAATTTTTATACTTCCCGTATCCGGGCCCCCAAGGACTATTATATTCATCGTAGAAAAAAGGAGGAATTTCTCCTTCGTTAACAACCTGAATAACGATCAACTCCGGCCAGTACATCGATTCAAAACCAATCTCTTTACCCTCTGAATTATACCAAATTCCACCCGACAAGGTATCGGACGACCGGCTTGAAACCAGCTTTCTCATATGAGACCAGTATTGCCCATCCACCTCTCCGGAGTACTTAAATACAATCCAACCGTTCGAGTTGACCCAAGTCTCCGGATAAACTCCGTCTTTACGAATCAACCCAGAATTCCAATGCGCATTCAGCCTTGTATCCAGCAGCTCAGGCGGCATCATATAAATCCAATAGTCATAATTGGCTACCAGCATATTCCAAAACTCGCTACCCTCACCGTTATAAACATGCTGCTTGTAATGTGGCCAGCCCTCAAAATAGCTGTCCCCCAACATCATGTTTATCAGGTAGCCATTAAACTGCTGTGCATTCCAGTTAAAACCCCAATCATCAAACCCAGTTAGCTTGACGTTCGCTTTTTTTAGCTCTTCCTGAGTCACATTCTCATCCAAAGCTGTTTCCTGGCAGGCACTCAACACCAGCACCAAAGCCAGAAAAATTCCAAAAACACAA
The DNA here is from genome assembly GCF_003610535.1 of Mangrovibacterium diazotrophicum. Taxonomy (NCBI): domain Bacteria; kingdom Pseudomonadati; phylum Bacteroidota; class Bacteroidia; order Marinilabiliales; family Prolixibacteraceae; genus Mangrovibacterium; species Mangrovibacterium diazotrophicum. The sequence continues at coordinate 2,791,032 of NZ_RAPN01000001.1, forward strand.
GTTAATTTTTTCATGATAGCAGACTTAAAGATTACAACCCAAAGTTCGGGTTATCATCACCTTATAACTTAGCAGCCTGCGAGCACAAACTATCAATCCTGAAGCAGCCCTTTCAAAATTGACGCATCAGGCAGTATTTAAAAATGCAACGGGAAATTCAACGGGGAAGCACAACTCCTAGTTTGTCGACAAGCTTTCGGAAGGCGGGATCAGAATGCAACGGATAAAAATCAGGATAAGTCACCATCACCGGAAGATCTTCGTTTTTATAGTCGAGGGCAATTTGAAGATACTTCATCGCATCTTCCTTTAGATTCAGCATCATGTAAATCGATGCAATAATTACCGGGTTCGAACAGTAGCGAGCTTCGTTCTGTGTAGCTCCCGTCAGCCAAAAGTACAGGCAGTTTTCAAAGGTGTCGGTGTTATAACAATCAATCATAGCTTCATTTCCCATGATATGTTGCAACTGCAACCACGCTTTCAACGCTTTCTCCTTTTCACCCGACTGGTAGTACGCAAAACCAATTCCATTCCAGGCAAAGCCATAATTCGGGTTAAGCTCGATCACCTGCAAGTATTTCCGAACCGACTCCCGATATTGCCCGGCAATGTAGTACCGCTCGGCAACCACGCAACCTGTTGCCGGATTTACAGGATCCAGGTCTTCTGCATTCAATGCTTCTTCAATCGCCTGAGTATACTGACCATTCACCACATAATAGTCTGATAGTATGAGATGCGCGCGTGCATTGCTAGGCTCCGCTGCCAGGCCTTTTTCCACCATCCTTTTCATCTCATCCCAATTCCAATCGAGCTTACCTAGAACAAGCCCTCCGACTATATCAGCTTCCGCCAAATCCGGGTCTATTACTCTTGCTTGACCAATAGCTAGCCGCGCATTTTCACGGTTCGTATTCTTTTCCAGGTTATCGCCAATGAGTGTATTCACCGCCAGGTAACTTTCTGCCAAAGCAACGTAGGCCGGCGCAAAATCGGGCGCCAACACAATCGATTCTTTCAAATAGCCGATTCCTTTCACCAGCGAGTTATATCGAATTTTTTGTGTATTTACCAGGTAACGACCCCGCAGGTACAAATCATAGGCCTCGGCGGGCACTTCAGGTTCTTCCACCTTTTCCAGCGTCTTTCCGGTTATTTTCGAAATCTCACCGGCTATTTCATTTGAAACATGACTAATCAATGGCAAAACATCGCCGGAGTCCTGATCGTAAGTTCCCGCCCAAACATGATCCTCTTCAGGCAAAGGGTCTATCAACTGCACGACTACGCGCAAGCTGTCTTCATCATAAATGACCGATCCTTCCAACAAAAGGTCGACACCCAGATCCCGCGCTATTTCGGGGTAAAGCTGTTGCTTATTTTTATAAACCATTGCCGAACCTCGGGAAATCACCCGGATTCCGGCGTTCTTGTACAATTCAAAAGTGAGCGCTTCGGTTATTCCGTCAGCCAGGTATTCTTTGTCCTGATTTTCGGATAAAAACTGAAAAGGCAGAACCGCAATGGCCATTTTTTCGCTCACCTGTTCGTCTTCAGGAATCACAATCGACAAATAGCCCATCAAAACAAGCATCATCACAAGCAGCGAAACAACAATAGGCTTCTTCCGCCACCAACGAACTTTGCCGACTTGCCCGGACAGTACTGCCGTTCCTCCTTCTTCCAATTGCTTTTTATACTCTCCGGGTGTTAATCGGTAAAAATCCAAAAAGCACTTATTGAAATAAGATGGACTGCTAAACCCAACTTTATAAGCGATTTCAGAAGCTGTGAGATCCTTTTCTTCCAAAAGTTTGCGCGCCTCATCAAGCCGAATTTCACGAATAAGCTGATTGACAGATTTCCCTGTCCCAAGCTTCACTTTCCGGAGAATCTGCGAACGGCTCAAACCAACAGCTTTGGCCAAATCAGAAACACCGAACTTTTCGTCCTCCAAATTTTGAAGAATAATTTCTTTAACCTTATTGACGAAGTGCTCCTGCATTCGGATTTGCCGGGATTGTTTTAAACCAGTACTGAGCTATACGAAATGATGTTTATTGAGGTTTTCCAGTCCAGCAGAAGGCGATCGTTTTTGCACAAATGAAAAGGAGCTGCCCTATACCGGACAACTCCTTCGTAAATCTATTTGCTAAATTGAATCGCTACTCGAGCATGTTCAACATGTCGTCTTTTTGAAAAACTTTTGCCTGTGCTTCTTTCAACGAGTAATCGTAAGTCAGCACCAAGTTGTATTGATATTCTCCTTCCTTATCCAAAGCCCGCAGGTAAATATCGACGGATGTCTGTCCATCAACCTGAAGCTCCGAAATATCGAAAGAAGCAATACCCCACTGCAGGTAATTGTATGGATCTCCGTTCTTGTTATGCTTCAGTTCCAGAATAATCTCACCGTCACCAGTCTCCAAATCGTCCGTGTCTTTAACCAAATTGATGAAATGAGTGAATCCCAATCCACCTCCGTATTCAAACTGAACATTCAGGTAATCGTCCGTAAACCAGGTATCCGTTATGGTTACCGCATCATTTCCTATCGAGTCTCTCACCTCCTCCGTTGTCTCGGCCGTAAAATTGAAAATCGGCTTGGTCAGAATCTCCGACATAGAATTAATTTTCACATAGTAATCGTATCCCGAACTTTCCTCAGCATCGTCCAGAATCGTGTAGTTCACAAACACCCGCATGCCGTCTTCCAAATGTTCCGGGTCGACATTTGTAGCCGAGGGCCACAATTTGTCGCCGCCATCGGTCGTAACCGAGAAATAATCAGATGATTTTACGACAGTGCCGGTCGTTATCCAATACTTGCCCAACGAGTAATCGTCGTCGTCATCGTTGCAACTCACCAGGAATACGCTGATGAGCAAAAAGAAAAATCCATTTTTTAATAGTTTCATTGTTCTGTTCTGTTTAAAAATTCCCAAAAGCTTATACCCAATAGATGGAGAGTTTTGAAAATGGTTGCTTTGAAAAGCACCTTTCCGTTTATCGATTCGCCTTCAACAATTTACAAAAATCGAACTTTCAAAAAAAGGACTTTCTGTTGTTTTGTAATCCCCGATTCCTTGCAAATACAACAGTTTTTACCTTCCAGCGGCAGAAATTACAACGGCTATTTGTGCTGCAATTTCAGGTCGAACTGATTCTATCCGTTCCAGATCCAAATTCAGGCCGAGCGGCCCGTACACTTTGGCAAAATATTCATAAATCCCTTTCACAACTTCAAAAGGAACCTGCATGGACTCTAATGCATTCGAACCCGATTTATTCCGAACACCGGTATCTGCTCCGTGTTCCAGCAGATCGCTCACTATCGCTGTCCTGCAAAAGAAAGCAGCAGTATGCAACGGAGTCGATCCGTCGTTGTTCTGAAAATTCAAATTAGCTCCACGCTCAATCAGGTACCCAGCAATCTCCGTCTGCCCAAACATGGCCGCTAAAATCAGAGGACTCGAACCACCTTCCGGATCAGCTTTGTCAATATCCTCGCCTTGATCCAGCAATTGTTTTACGGACTGCAAATCACCACCAATCACCGCGGCATGAATACTTTGTACCGACATCGGCTGCTCAACAATTGCAGACCTCTCTTCGGCAGAAGCAGCAACGGGTTTTCCGCTAAAAGCCAGAAGCATCATTAAACCAACAAGCACAAAAGCCGGTGTGGTTTTCAACATTGTTTGCTTTTGCATTCCCATTCGCCACGCATAAACCAGGTAAGTTGAAGTGGCGTAAGTTGAAATCGTTAAAACGATAAACTTCAACGACGAAGGCAGCCCCGATTTTAAAAGAATGAGCGCAAAAATGCCCAACACTACGGTGTGAATAATGTAAACCGAATAGGAAGAAGCGGCCAACTGCGCAAGCAAGTTGTTGGTACGGTTTAGCTGAAACCGGAAGGCATATAACAACACATACAGAAAACTGAACATGGAAAGGATCGCCGTAAATTGATACACCAGGCGGTCAACCAATTCGGAAACAAAATAGAAATCACGCCCCGGCGTAATCAGATTGAAAAAGAGATTCAGGGCAACCGCGGTAAAAATGCACAATACAACTGTCAAAAGCACATTCCCCCAAATATACTGCCTGACGTTTTTTTGCCAATTGTCGAAAACATTCAGCTTATTAACAAGTGAACCTAGCAGAAACGCCGACATGTAAACACCGAGTCGTTCGTTTTGAAAATCGAAAAGAAAACTGTGCGTCCATCCGCTCAGGTTGAAAAACGAAATCGCCGACGAATAAGCAAAACTTACACCGAAAGCCAGCAGGATTCCCGTCTTCAACCCAATTCGAAAAGACAACAAATTCATTTTATACAAAGCAAGATAAAGTAGCTGAAAGGCGAACAGCACAGGTAAAAACCACAGCCAATTCTGCGTCGGATTATTTGCAAAGAATGTCAAATCACTTCCGGTACGCTCGAAAAAGTGGAAGTAGGTCATCCAATTCTCTTGCGGTAAACCACGACTGTACAGAAAGATAAATTTATAAGCCGGGATAAGTGTCAAAACTGCGACTGCCCAAGGCAGCGTGATCCGTCGCAGCTTGGACCGCACAAAGCGGCAAGCCTCTTTGCCCTGCACCGAAATGCGCACAAAGTAACCGGAGATAAAAAAGATACTGAACATGACGAACAAGTCGAGGTACATCCGAATGATCCCGATCCAGTTGCTTTTTTCCGGATCGACAACAATCCATGAATTGGCCAGTACAAACTCATAAACCAGGCCCGAATGCAGCAGCACAACTAAGAAGATCAGAAAGGTGCGGAGGTTGTCTAAAAAATAAACGCGTGTTTTCATTTCAACAGATTTTTTTGGTGTTTCAAATAACTACTCCAAAGTTCCTCCGAATCGTGACGCAGGAATAATCATCTAAAATCCAAGCTGCATGAAGTTTCACTCAGGCATATCAACTATGCGCCATGCGTATAAACTATGATGCAAAAACGCTGAAACACCCCATTTTTTATCTCCTAACACAAGCGCATCAGCACAAAAATTCCAGCTGCATTTTTTGCGAAACAGAAATGCAAAAACCAATCCGATAGAATAGTCTTCCAATATTTGTATCTTTAAAATTCGAGAAGCAAACCAACAAAAACCAAATGCCTGAACTTGCGCCATCGGAAAAAGCATTTCTGGAAAATCTGAAAGCAATTATCGAGCGAAACTGTTCGAACGAACAATTCGGCGTTTCTGAATTGGGCCAGGAAATTGGCATGAGTCGTTCCAACCTGTTGCGAAAAGTGAAAAAGATGACCGGGTCATCCGTCGCCCAGTTTATCCGCCAAATCCGGCTGATTGAATCCCGAAAACTGTTGCTGGACACCGAGGCAACTGTTTCGGAAATTGCATACCAAGTTGGCTTTAGCAGTCCCTCCTACTTCATTAAATGCTTCCGCGAATATTACGGATACCCACCGGGCGAAGCGAAAGACCGCGCCCCGCATCATTGGCACCAACCGGAGCACCACTTGTGCAAGGAAGATGCCAAACCTTTATTTAAAATCGTCCTTGCAATTGCGCTGGTGATCGTAAGCGGCCTGACGGTAACTCTGCTGATCCGCCATTTCCACTCGGTACCCAGCAAGCAGGGAAAGGTGATTGCGGTGTTGCCATTCAACAACGAAAGCGATGACTCGAGCAACGTCTACCTGATCAACGGACTGATGGAAGCTGTGCTCACAAAGCTGCAGCAAATCAACAACCTCGAAGTCATCAGTCGGACTTCGGTGGAAAAATACCGGGGGAGCAAGAAATCGGCGACAGAAATTGCCCGCGAGCTGGGAGTTGACTACCTGATTGAAGGAAGTGGCCAAAAGGATGGCTACGAAGTTTTGCTACACATCCAATTAATTGACGCGCTGAAAGACAACCAGCTGTGGGCCGAGGATTACCGGCGACAAACCGACGCGATTTTCGACCTTCAACAGGAAATAGCCCAAAACATTACCAGTAATATTGAAGTGATTATTACACCCGATGAGGCAACGCAGATCGCAAAAAAGCCAACCCAAAACCTGAAAGCCTACGACTATTTCCTGAAGGGAATGGACCAGTTTTACATGGGAACAGAGGCCGGATTACGGAATGCGATCCCGCAGTTCAAACAAGCCATTGAGGAAGATCCGACTTTTGCGCGGGCATTTGCCGATATTGCCATTTCGTATTATCTGCTCGACCTTGGCCAAACCGACAAGCAGTACACTGACCTCATCAACCAATATGCCGACAAGGCCATGTTTTACGACGACGAACTGGCGCAAAGTCTTTTGGCAAAATCGTTCTTCTACCTGCAGGCCGGTGAATATGAGTTGGCCGAACCATACCTGGTAAAAGCTTACAATTACAATCCGAACTCGGCCGTTGTCATCAACACGCTTTCCGAATACTATGTCAGCTACAAGCCCAACACAGCCAAATATTTGGAATATGCATTGAAAGGAGCTCGAATCGACATAGCAGCCAACGACTCAACCAGCGCGAGCTACATCTTCCTCCACCTGAGCAACGCTTTTATCCAAAATGGTTTTGTGGAAGAATCGCTGAAATATATCGACAAGTCGCTTTCGTACTGGCCCGGAAATCTCTATTCCCAGTATGTAAAAGCCTACATTGAATATGCGGAAGACGAAGACCTCAACATACTTAAGCAAAAACTGATTCAGACATTCCAACAAGATTCGAGCAGGCTGGACATTATGCAGGAAATCGGAAAAGTCTGTTATTTCCAGCGCGATCACAAGGAATCCTATCACTATTACAACTGGTTTGTCAACATCCGCCAAAGTCTGCAACTGGACATCTACCGGTTTGAAAATGCCAAAATCGCACGGGTATTTTACGAGATGGGTGAAACTGCACGAGCTGATGAATTGATGGAAGAATATCACCAGTACATTGAGGAAGATCATTCGATTTACCGCGAACTTAGTTTGTCCGTTTATTCGCTGAATACCGGCAACAAAACCGATGCACTTGAACACCTGGAACAGTTTGCCAAACAGGATAACTTTCACTACTGGGTCATCCTTTTTCTGGATATCGATCCGTTGTTCGACTCACTCACCAACGACAAATCCTTCCAAAATATCGTCCAAAAAATCAAACGAAGATTCGAAAAACAACACGACCGGCTTGAAAAACAGCTGGAAGCAAAAGACTTGATTGAATAAAAAACAGGCTGATCCTTACGAATCAGCCTGCACTATCTTTTTGTAATCAAATCTATTCAACCGGATTACCGTCCGGATCAATCAATTTAATCTCATCGAAACCAAGCTCTTTCAACCCTGGCTCTACTTTTTCTCGGTCGCCCACCACAATCCAAACCATTTGATTCGGATACAGAACTTTGTTCTCTGCAACGGTAATATCATTCAGGTTCAGATTTTTGATTTTACCGGCATAAGTCAGGTAGTAATCCTGCGGCAATCCGTATTCTTCCATGTTTACAATCGAACGGCTCACAGCACCGGCAGTCTCCCACGAACCGGGCAAACTCAGAATTTCGTTCTTTTGCACTTTGTCCAGTTCGGTCGCAGTAGCCGGATTATCAGATTTGATACCGACCAATTCTTTCTTGATTTCCTGGATTGACTCTTTTGTCTTGTCGGTTTGCACCGGTGCGTAAGCGACAAACAAACGTTGCCCTTTGGCATCAAGCAAAACACTGCCTGCTCCGTACGACCAATGCTTATCCTCACGGAGATTCATATTCAGGCGAGAAGTGAATGTGCCTCCCAAAATCGAATTCATCATGGTCATGGCAATATCATCCGGATCAGATTTCGGCGGAGCAACATTGCCCGACAGAATTACAGACTGCTGCGCACCGGGTTTGTCCATCAAATAAACAACCGAGTGCTCGGGCAATTCAACCTTGCCGATGTTTTTAACCGGTACTTCGCCGGATTTCCAATTGGCAAACAGCTTTTCCAATTTCGGAACCACTTCGTCCATGGTAATATCGCCCACGACAATCAAAGTGGCGTTGTTCGGTTTAAACCAATCATTGTGAAACTTCACCAAATCGTCAACAGTCATCTCGGTTACCGAAGCCTCAGTTCCCGAACCCGTGAACGAATTCCCGTAGGCGTGATTTGCGCCGTAGAGATATCCCGGGAAAAGTCGTAATGCCATCGAGAAAGGTGAGGATTTCTCCTGTTGTATTCTTGCCAACTGTTGCTTCTGGAGTCTTGCGTATTCTTTTTCGGGGAAAGCCGGGTTCAGAATAATGTCTGCATAAATATCCAGCGATGCATCCAAATTCATTTTCATTGATGAAAGCGATACAAAGGAATTATCGAGATCGGAACCACTACTAAGCTGAGCACCAAGCATCGCCAATTCATCATTAATTTGGAGAACGTCACGTTTCTTGGTTCCTTCATCCAACATATTCATCGCCAAACTGGCTGTTCCGGGCAGGCCAAACTGATCGGCTGCATAACCGGCATCAACCATCAGGTTGAAGTTAACAACCGGAATAGAATGGCGCTCGGCTAAAACAACTTTCAGACCATTAGACAGGGTTTTCCGCTGAATTTCGGGGAACACGGCATCCGGTGCTTCTCCGGTAGCCGGCAATTTTGAACGATCAACCGTTGTCTCGTCCGTTTTATAGGTCGGGAACGGGTGAACTTCGAGGACGTAAACTCCGTCCGAAAGCCATTTTTGGGCAGTCGCCAACAAACTTCCGGGGGTGGCTGCTTCAATTTCCTTGAGGTTGTTTTTGTAGTAGTCCGGACTGCCGCCATAAACCTGGCTGCTGGCTAAAATATCCGATTTACCTCCAAAACCACCGATGCGTTCAATGCCGCGAATGTAGCCTGACATGTATTGCGCTTTCACCCGCTTCAATTCAGTCTCAGTCGGACCGTCTTTCAAAAAACGGGCAAGCTCCTCGTCTATCGCCTGTTCCACCTTCGCCAAATCCTCACCTGGTTTCGCAGTGGCAAAAATTTGAAAAAGACCTGCGATTTCGCGGGCATCAATGTACGAAGCAACATCCGTGGCAATTTGATCATCAATCACCAAGCGCTTATAAAGGCGCGAAGTTTTCCCTTTCGCCAAAATGTCGCTGATCAGATCCAAATCGTTCGCTTCCTGAGAACCCCAGGCCGGAACATTCCATGTTTTATAAATACGGGCCTGCGGAACACGATCCTCTACCGACGCACGAATTGTTCCCGAGCGCTTTGCGATATTTTTCTTTGGCGTTGCAACAGGAGGTCCCGATGGAATATCGCCGAAGTAGTTTTTCACTTTCTCGTAAGCCGCTTCCGCATCAATATCGCCGGCAATGACAACCACCGCGTTGGCGGCGCCATAGTAGCTTTTGAACCATTCGTGAACATCATCCAGCGACGCTGCGTCCAAATCATCCATCGAGCCGATCACCGTCCACGAGTACGGGTGCCCCGCGGGGAAACAATTATCCGCCATCAACTGGCGAACAACGGCATAAGGTTGATTCTCGCCCTGGCGTTTTTCATTCTGAACGACGCCTCTCTGTTCATTAAGCTTGGCAGTATCAATTGCCGCAACGAGGTGCCCCATGCGATCCGACTCCATCCACAGCGCCATATCCAGTGCTGAAACCGGAACATTTTCAAAGTAGTTGGTTCGGTCGTAATTTGTAGTACCGTTCATATCGGTAGCGCCAACTTCCTCAAACGGTTTAAAATAATCATCATTATAGTTTTCAGATCCGTTAAACATTAAATGTTCAAACAAGTGGGCAAAACCGGTTTTCCCTGGTTTTTCGTTTTTGGATCCTACATGATACCAAATATTGACGGCCACAATCGGGGCCTTGTGATCTTCGTGCACGATCAAGGTCAAGCCATTGTCCAATACATATTTCGTGTAAGGGATGTCAATCCCTGACTCCGCCCCATCTTGCGCCACAACTAACTGACTAAAACACAAAAAGAACGCAAAACAAGCCGTATAAAGCCGAAATTTCCAATAAGATCTTTGTTTCATAAGATTCTGAATATTGATTCTGGTTGTTGATAAGTAGTACTTAAAATCTTAAGTTAGAAGAGGATAATTTGAGTGTTTCTCTTTTTCCTGATTATTAAAGAGAATTCATTGTTCTCTTCTGTAGTCGCCGAAAAAGAAGCAAGAAGTTACGAAATACTTATCAAAATTTCAACCATTTTAAATAATGATTGAAGCCCCTGGAAACCTGAGGAAAAAGAGGAATCAGAAATTGGGTGTTTTTAGCAAATCCCCCAGCAGACGCACTTAGATCTCCTTCAAATTTCAGACTAAAAAAATTGGGGACAAATCATTTTGCAAGAGACCTACTAAATACTTCCTAATAACCAACACCTTACAAAGTTCGACTGCAGAATAAAAGCAATTTTTGCCCACAGCCCATTCCGCATTAAAATACTTATTTGCAGCTATATAGCACCAACGAAAAAGTAACTGTAAAAAGCGAAAAACGTTTATCTATTTAGCTGATCTTTCTCCCGCAAAATGTGTTTAACCGAACAACATCAAAAAAAACCAAAGATCTGACGCTTGAGATCCATGCGTTCGTTTCAGCATGAAAACTAATCTCAAATGCGACACTCATTATCAATTCTACGACTAAGAACTAGCCTTAAAATTGAATGCCGAAGTTTAATTATGAACGCATTTAATTTCAGCCAAATGAAAACATTTACTCAAGTTTCGAAATTCATTATTATTCTTTTTATTGCTCTGTTCGTTTATGGTTGTCCGGTATTTAAATCAATAAAATACCCTGCAACTGCTCTTCTGGGTGATAGTCTGACCGTACACGTTAACTTCGACTTAATGGGTACGACAGGCCCCCAAAACGCACTGCTTGAAATCGTTCTTCCCTCAGGTTGGGAATTTACCAACAAAGTGATTGAGTTCGATGGACTCAATAATGCTATTGCTACTTTAAGCCCTAACTCCGAGAATGGTGACGGCTATTGGAGTGCTTCAGTTTCGGGCCAGGTTACAGCGGACAACGTACTGTTTGATCTGGAATTATTGAATACGAAATCAACTGCTTCAATCGACACTTTTCAAATTAGTATTAGCGGAGACATCAGCTTCTATTGTGAGCAAAAATTCGCAATCAGATCGATAACTGATGAAACAGTTCCGACTCAGTTTACCTATCACGATGATACGCTTGAATGGAATATGCCGAAAAACAATTCGGATACAAAAGGCTATCGGATTACCGACAATACCAACTCCTGGTTTACGACCAATACCAAAGTACCGGTAGATCCTGGGTCAGAACTGCACCGATATGCCATATCAGCAGTAGATAACAATGATCAGGAATATGCTTTGAGCGATACCATTTTCATTTTCCATGGCGATTCGCTTTTTGTGTCCGAATCGGGAGACGACGGTAATACCGGAACTGAAATCAGCCCTCTAAAATCGTTGCCCTTCGCCCTGAATATTATTGATGAAGACTACGCTCTAAGTAAGGACAAAAGCATCCGTTTATTGGATGGCACTTATTTACTTGAGTGTGGTGTCCAACTGCGCGATCGTGTTTCCTTGATCGGAAACGGCCCTCAAAATTCGATCATTTCTTGTACAAGCAATGGGATCGCTATTAACTCTGAGAATTTGAATACAGGAATGTCGATAGCAAACCTAAGTATCAATGCTCAGCAAAACGAGGCCATCTTCAGCTTCAGCACTTCTTTTTGGGATGTGCCGGAAATAACACTCAGCCATGTGCAGCTGTACAATACAGATCAAACTGCGGATGGGTTGAGAACATTAAATGCAAAGCTATTTCTTGACCACATCGTTGTGGCAGGCATGGACAGCACGGGTGTAGTGGGTTTGAATATACAAATCAATAACTCAGTATTTACGGGGAATCATATTGCACTGTATACGTTTATGTCTGACATAGCCTGGGGGACTGTCAGAATAGTCAACAGTATTTTTTTCGACAATCAAAAATCCATTTCCTCTCTTTTTTCGCCATCAGAGGTTGTAAACTACATCACCATAAATAATTCTATTATTGACACAGAATGGCTAAGCAACGGGGAGGGGAACTTTTACAGCGATCCGCTATTTATCGACGACCCGAATTACCCCTATCTTCTTGATCCAATCAGTCCCGCGGTTGACGCTGCTATTGACTCGTTAAAATACAATGACCCAGCCTTAACGGAAAACTCACAATTGGCTAAATTTCCGGCGCGTGGTACCGTTCGGGGAGACCTGGGGATTTATGGCGGCGGAGGAACAGATCCCGTTTCTGGTGTTTTCTCCTATCGTGTCTATCAAGATTTGGAGATTTACCCTAATCCGACTGACGGTATCCTGACGGTAAGGTGGCCAAACAACAAGGAGCCTGTCAACCTTTGGCTTACCAATGTGAACGGAACAAAACTAAAACTACTGGATCGAAACAACCAAATTGATCTAAGTAGTTACAAACCGGGCTTCTATTTTCTAACAGCTGAAATAGACGGGGTCTATTATCTCTCGAAAATAATTGTCAAATAAATAGATATTTCAAGTGAATAGTTGAAAACCAATACAAGGACTTTTTCTGAATGATTCCTGAATAAAGACGGATGAGAATTACGGGAATAAAAAAAGACCGGTCATTTCTGATCGGTCTTTCGAGCTCCCCAGGTAGGACTTGAACCTACGACCTACGGATTAACAGTCCGCCGCTCTAACCAACTGAGCTACTAGGGAATATTCTCCTGTTTTTACAGGCGCTTTGTGTTTCAAAAGCGATGCAAAAATAGGAGCATTTTTGAAAACAAAAAACTTTTTCGAAAAAAAAATGCACAAAAAATGAATAATTCTTCAGCCACGTCAGAAAGCTCAAACGCCCAATCCACGCTATCCTTCAGACAACGAGAAGATTAAACCGATGTTCTAAAAATGCCGCGTTAAAGCCGATCTCCACCACAAATAATACTTGCCTTCCAAATCACTGATCGACGGGAACGGATAGAACAGGTAATTGTGCTGATCGCCGACATAAAAACCGGTTTTGATCGTCCGGTAAGATATGTCGCCCTTCAAATAACGGAGCACAGTCTTGGTTTGTCGCCCGGGCGATTCTTTCAACCGGATGAGGCAATCGCGCAAATGATCCGGGTTCGGATACGGCAGATTGTGAATCGGTGCGTACGGATCTTTGACCAGCTCATTCAACAACAAATCGCACATAAACACCTTGGGCGCCGATACCGGCTGGTTCGGATCAGTCAGCATCCGAATAAAATCTATCGGGCCCAACTTACTCGCAACCCGCGTTGTGATGGGCACCAGCTGCTGGTACAGATGCACCGGATCCGGTTTGTTCTCGACATAATCGTGCGGTTCAATCTCCAAAACGCGTCCGTCGTCAGTTACCAGGTACAAACTGCGGAGCGCTTTCAATGGTGTCTTTTCAAACACACGATAAATAGACAAGTAAACCGAACGCTTCGGCTCGCCGTCTTCGTAGGGTTTCATCTTTAAATTGATGTAGTCCTGATGCAAAGTCGTTTTATCCGGATCAATCTCCAGAAAGATAGCTTGTCCCCGGGTCTGCTTTTTTGTCCCTACCGACAGGTAATTCCCAAAATCCACCGGAGCTAGATGTGATACGATCAAGGATTCTGGTGTGGCAACAAGATAATAGTACTTTTTCATGGCCATCTTGACTTTTGGTTGTACTAAAAAATACGATTCGAACAACCAAAAAGTTAAATTCAATCGCGCAAACTTCCTGACCAACCGGGACAACGAAAAGGCTTCCGACCTGAAAATTGAGAGATATTAAGATCTGATATACATTCAATTTAAGCTATGCTAAATTAGGTGAAAGAATAAAAAAGCATCCTTCGGCATGCTTTCGTTTCCAAATATTAATGACTACTTTCGCACTTCACTTTTTTGAAGAATTTCATTATGTGGGTTTGGCTCTCAAGAATTATCCTAAGAAATAGAATCGCCGTACTTGTTATACTTGCCTTGATTACCATTTTCATGGCTTTCCAAGCGAAGCAAGTAGAAATGTCGTACGAGTATTCACAACTCCTTCCTAAAAAAGACAGCGCATACGTAGATTATCAGCGGTTTCGCGACCTTTTTGGCGAAGAAGGAAATCTAATCGTAGTCGGTGTTGAAGATCCCGATTTTTTCAAAATCAGCCACTTTCGCGACTGGCAGGATCTGAACCGGGATTTAAAAGCAATTGATGGAGTAGACGATATCATCTCGGCCTCAAGTGCTTACAACCTTGAAAAAGACACCAAGGACAAGAAGTTCGTGGTTTCACCGATATTCCCGAAAGAAATCACGTCACAGGTTGAACTCGACAGTTTAGCTCAGAATTTCCATTCGCTGCCTTTTTATAAAGGACTGCTCTACAATCCGAAAACCGGCGCATACATATTGGGGATCACTGTCAATAAAGACAAGATGCACTCGAAGGCCCGAGAACAGCTCGTTTTAGCAATTAAGGAACGATGCGACCAGTTCTCGGAAAAAACAGGACTTGTTACCCACTATTCGGGACTGCCTTACATCCGGGTAATCAACTCGATCCGGATCAAAAAGGAAATCTACCTTTTCAGCGCGCTGGCAATGGGACTTTGTATCATCACACTGTTCCTGTTCTTCAGATCATTTAAAGCGGTACTTTTTCCGGTCGTCATTGTGCTCACAGGCGTTATTTGGGCGATGGGGACCATGAGTCTTTTAGGCTACAAAATCACCCTGCTTACCGGAATGATCCCATCATTGCTGATCGTTATCGGGATACCGAACAGCATCTACATGCTCAACAAGTATCACTACGAATTCCGATCGCACGGAAACAAGATCAAGTCGCTTCAGCGGGTTATCATCAAAATCGGGAATGCTACATTCCTGACCAACCTGACAACTGCTTCCGGTTTTGCAACGTTCATCATCACCAACAGTGATATTCTCCGCCAGTTCGGCTTGGTGGCGTCGTTAAATATTATGGGATTGTTCCTGCTTTCTATTTTAATGATCCCGACTATTTTCAGCTTCCTGGCGCCTCCGAAAGAAAGACATATCCAACACCTGGACAACAAAACCATCCGTCGGATCATCGACAAGCTGGTTGAAGTTACCTACCATCATATTAAATGGGTTTACGCTTCAGCATTTGTTGTGCTACTTCTGGGAATCTACGGTATCACCATGATTAAAAGCTCTGGCTACATGGTTGATGACATTCCCGAAAGCGACGTGATTTATCAGGACTTGAAATTCTTCGAGAACCACATTGATGGGATTATGCCTTTGGAAATCATCATTGATTCGAAGAAACCGAATGGCGCCATGAGCTTACAAACCTTCAAACTGGTCGATCGTTTGGAGAAACGCCTGGAAGAATACCCGGAATTATCATCATCATTATCGCTGCTGAACATTCTGAAATTTGCCAAACAGGCCTTCTACAACGGCAACGAAAAATATTACAGTGTTCCGGGCAACCAGGAAAAGAACTTCATTATGGCCTATGCGAAAAACTCGGCCGGCGAAGGCAACCAGGGAATCGGTGCACTGCATTCATTCATCGACAGTACCCAGCAAATTACGCGTGTCAGCATCCGGATGAAGGACGTTGGTACGAAACGCATGGAGCACCTTTACAACGACTTTCAAATGGAAGTCGATTCGATTTTCCCGGCCGACAGTTATAAGGTTACAGTTACCGGCTCGAGTATTACCTTCTTCAAAGGAACAAAATACCTGGTCGAAAACTTATTTTCAAGTTTGGCACTTGCTGTCTTCCTGATTTCAGCTTTCATGGCCGTCATGTTCTACTCGTGGCGCATGGTTGTAATGTCGCTCTTGCCAAACATCCTCCCGCTGATTTTCACAGCCGCAATCATGGGCTTCACCGGCATCCCGATCAAGGCCTCTACGATCCTCGTGTTCAGTATCGCTTTCGGTATTTCGGTGGACAACACGATACACTTCCTCGCCAAATACCGGCAGGAACTGTCGCTCACCGGCTGGGACATTCAGAAGTCGGTGCGGATTGCACTGAGCGAAACCGGCGTTTCCATGATGTACACCTTCGTAGTGTTGTTCTTCGGCTTTGGCGTTTACAGTATCTCGCAATTCGGCGGAACGGCTGCACTGGGCGTTTTGGTATCGCTGACGCTTTTGGTTGCCATTACTTCAAACCTCATTTTACTACCGAGTTTGTTGATTGGATTAGAAAGACTGACAACAACTCGTTCATTCCGCGAGCCAATGTTGCAAATTTATAACGAAGAAGAAGACATTGAACTGGAAGAGCTGGAAATTGAGCATCACGATTCGGAAGAAGAAAAAGGAGAAGAAGAAAATAAAACACAAAACTAATAAGGCGACATTACGATGAACGAAACAACGGATCGTCTAAAAGCACTTCAAACACAATTAATCGACCATCTTTCAACCGAAGCCAAGAACATTGGTGAAACAGGTCCGGTTAATTTATACCAACCCATTGAATATACGTTGAACATGGGCGGCAAGCGCCTTCGCCCTGTTATGGTTTTGCTGGCAAACGAGCTGTTTGGCGGAAACCCGGAAGATGCCATGAACGCTGCACTGGCGGTGGAGATTTTTCACAACTTCACGCTCCTGCACGACGACATCATGGACAATGCCGACATGCGCCGCAACAAGCCTTCAGTTCATAAAAAATACAGTGAGAACATCGCCATCCTATCCGGAGACGCCATGTCGATAATGGCCTACCGTTACCTGCTAAAAACAAAAGCAGCAAGACTGAACGAGATCATCAGCCTGTTTACCGAAACAGCCATCGAGGTATGTGAAGGGCAGCAGTATGATATGGATTTCGAGAATCGTCTGGATGTTACGGTTGAAGAATACCTGGAAATGATCCGACTGAAAACAGCAGTATTATTGGCCTGCAGTTTCAAAATGGGAGCCCTCTCTGCGAACGCCAGCAATTCAGATGCTGAGAACATCTACCAATTTGGCATCAATTTAGGACTGGCCTTCCAACTGCAGGATGATTTGCTGGATTGCTATGCCGATCAGGACAAATTCGGCAAACGGATTGGCGGCGACATCGTTGCCAATAAAAAGACATTCCTGCTGATCAACGCCATGGAACTGGCAAGCGAAAAACTGAAGCCGAAATTGACCGATTGGCTGCAACAGGACTCCTTCGACGAACAGGAGAAAATAGCAGCTGTGAAGGCAATTTATCAAGAAACCGGGGTGAAGGAAATTTGCGAAAAAGCCATAAACGATTATTACAATAAAGCCTTGATCTCGCTGGAACAAATCGGGATCGACGAAAACAAGAAAACAATTCTTCAACTACTGGCAAAATCCATCATGGAACGTGAACATTAAAAATACTTGTTCGTTAGTTGTGAAGAATTAGAATACAAACATTTAAACCGATAATAAACTTGTCCATTTAAGGTGGTTTTTGTAATTTCCGCCGACACAGGAATAAACTAAATAACATGAGTCAAAATACTGGAAAAATCGTTCAGGTAATTGGGCCTGTGGTCGATATCAGTTTCGACCGGGAGGGCACAGAGCTCCCAAACATTTATGATGCGCTTGAGATTGTCCGTCCGGGCACAACCAATCTGGTGGTAGAATGTCAGCAACATATCGGCGAAAACACGGTACGTGCAATTTCGATGGACTCGACAGATGGATTGAAACGCGGAATGGAAGTAATTTCATCCGGAAGACCAATCACCATGCCGCAGGGGGAAAAAGCACTGGGACGTTTGCTCAATGTTACCGGCGATGCCGTTGATGGCTTGAAACAACTGCCGAAAGACGGTTTGCACATCCACAACAAACCACCAAAATACGAAGACTTAACAACTGAAACAGAAGTACTGTACACCGGGATTAAAGTAATTGACTTGATTGAGCCTTATGCAAAAGGGGGTAAAATCGGTCTGTTCGGTGGTGCCGGTGTAGGAAAAACAGTATTGATTCAGGAATTGATTAACAATATTGCATTAGCACACAGCGGACTTTCTGTATTCGCCGGTGTTGGAGAACGTACCCGTGAAGGAAACGACTTGCTTCGCGAGATGATCGAAGCCGACATTGTCGACTACGGTAAAGAGTTCAAGGAATCGATGGAAAAAGGCAGCTGGGACCTGGACAAGGTGAGCGAAGAAAGCCTGAAAAAATCGAAACTGGCCCTGGTATTCGGACAGATGAACGAACCTCCCGGCGCACGTGCTCGTGTAGCCCTTTCGGGTTTGACTATTGCCGAATCATTGCGTGACGGCGACGGAACTCCGGGCTCTGGAAAAGACATCCTGTTCTTCGTTGACAACGTATTTCGTTTCACCCAGGCTGGTTCCGAGGTGTCGGCACTTTTGGGCCGTATGCCATCAGCCGTAGGTTACCAACCAACGCTGGCTACCGAAATGGGGGTAATGCAGGAACGCATTACGTCAACTAAAAACGGATCAATTACATCAGTGCAGGCAGTTTACGTACCTGCGGATGACTTGACTGACCCGGCTCCGGCAACAACCTTTGCCCACCTGGATGCCACAACCGTATTGAGCCGTAAAATTTCCGAGTTGGGTATCTACCCTGCGGTTGACCCGCTGGATTCAACTTCTCGTATTTTGAGCGAAGAAGTTGTCGGAAAAGAGCACTACGAGTGTGCACAAAACGTAAAAGAGATTCTGCAACGCTATAAAGAATTACAGGACATTATCGCCATCCTGGGTATGGACGAATTGTCGGAAGAGGACAAATTGGTTGTTCACCGCGCTCGTCGTGTGCAACGCTTCTTGTCTCAGCCATTCTTCGTTGCCGAGCAATTCACCGGACTGGAAGGAAAACTGGTATCGATTGAAGACACCATCAAAGGTTTCAACATGATTATGAATGGTGAAGTAGACCAATATCCGGAGTCAGCCTTCAACCTGGTCGGTACTATTGAAGAAGCAATTGCGAAAGGTGAAAAAATGCTGGCTGAAGCAGCCGTTTAATCCTAAAAACTGCATCTATGTTTCTCGAAATAATCACTCCGGAAAAGAAAATATTCAGCGGCGAAGTCAAGTTGGTGAAAGCACCCGGCGCAAAAGGGAGCTTTGAAATCCTGACAAGACACGCCCCGATTATTTCAATTCTGGAAAAAGGGCAGATTAAGATTATCGACACCAGCGGCCAAACAACATTTGTTGAAGTTGGTGGTGGCGTACTCGAATCGAAAGACGACAAAATAGTTGTACTGGCAGAACCTGTAGCCTGATACGACTCGAACAATAAAAAAACCCGGAAGAGCAATCTACCGGGTTTTCTTTTAGTATATAATATATAAAGGTGTCTAACTTTTCAGCACATTAACGATTCGCAGCAAAGCTTCTTCCAGCATTGCCCGGGTACATCCCAGATTGATCCGCATATAACCGCTTCCGTTTTTTCCGAACTGCACGCCTTTATTCAGCCCAACACCAGCTTCGAGCATGGTTTTATTCAACTCTTCGTCAGTCAAACCGAAAGCCGAAAAGTCAATCCAGGCCAAATAAGTTGCCTCCAGCTTCATTGGTTTCACTTCAGGCAAATGCTCCTCAAAATAATCCACCATAAAATTGAAGTTAGCTTCGAGGTAATTCACCAGCTGTTTGCGCCAGTCCTCCCCTTTCGTAAAAGCGGCTTCGAGCGCAATGGTTCCGAATATATTTCCCATATGCAGGTGGGGCAAGTTCAAGGTACGTTCGTAGCGCGCCAACAGGCGCTTATTCGGGATAATGAGGAACGAAGTTGTTAAGCCTGCCACGTTAAAGGTTTTACTGGGCGCCATGCACACCACACAATTGTATGCTACTTCCTCCGAAATTGTTGGAAGTGGTGTATGCTTGTAACCCTCAAAAACCAAATCCGAGTGAATTTCATCCGAAACAATCAGTATGTCATGCTCCATGCAGATGTCAGTCAGCGCAACCAACTCTTCCCTGGTCCAGACCATTCCTCCCGGGTTTTGGGGATTACACAGAAGCAGCATCTTTGTCTTTTCCGTGATCTTAGTCTTCAGATCTTCCAAATCGAATGTATAGCGGCCGTCAACCAACTTCAACGGGTTATCAACAATAACACGGCCGGAACCTTTTACAGAGTCGTAGAACGGGAAATAAACCGGCGATTGCACAACAACCTCGTCACCCTTTTTTGAATAAGACTCAATGGCCAATGTCAATCCTGCTACAACACCCGGGCTAAACGACACCCATTCGCGTTGAATATCCCAGTTATGCCGTTGTTTCATCCACCCCACTATCGCCTCAAAATAACTATCCGGGCGAAACGTGTATCCCAGCACCTCGTGTTCCAAACGTTTCTTGATGGCATCTAAAATAAAATCGGGTGTTTTAAAATCCATATCGGCTACCCAGAGTGGAAGTACATCAGCCTTCCCAAACACACGTTCCCGTGCATCATACTTCAGACTATTGGTACCTTCCCGCAACACCTCTTCATCGAAATTATATTTCTTCATGAATGCTTCTGCTTATATATTATTATATATCTCCGTTTTCAACACACTCTCTTTATAAAATCAGAAACCGGAAACAGCCGATAAAACTAACCAATCATTTGCGGATAACAGATAAAATGCCAGTTTAATTTCCCGGGCTGGGCAAATTGGGAGATTGAATCCCCTATTTGAAGAAATTCGATAAAACGCACCTCCGAAGAACTGACAATATGGTACGACGCTCGCTTTTCAGGGAAAAATTTGTATTCTCTGTAACGCACACGACTGACAAAAGTCATGCTTTTTACAGTAAGAGACCTTTTTGTGTTAATTACATGTTAACAGATACGATTTTATTTTGGAAACACAAAATTTTAACATGAAATAGTTTGAGGAAAAAAGCCCCCTACCAATCACACCTTAAGCTCTCTATTTCAATTCATTAGTTGATTTGTGAATTTCTGAGGGGCGCAAACACCTGCTGAATAGCATCTTTTTTAACTTAGCCTTAACGTGTGTTTTGCAGCAGGTTTTAAAACGTGATCTATATTTGTACTGTGGTTAATGTCTAACAATTTAAAATTAGAACAATGAAAACAATTAGAACTTTTATCGCAGTTTTTGCCTTAGTAATCTCGGCAAACATCGCAATGGCTGGTGGCAACCTTCGCGTTGACATTTTACCTTTAACATCAGAACGTGCTGTAGTAGCAGTATCAAGCCAAGTACAAAACCAATACGAAATTAGTATTGAAAACGCTTACGGCGAAGTTATCTACTACAAAGAAACTGAAGGAAACATTACTGACTACCGCAAAGTATTCGATTTCTCTAAATTGGAAAACGGTGAGTACAAAGTAATCGCTACTATCGACGGAGCAACAAGCGAACGCACTTTCGCAGTAGGTTCAAAAACAATTTCTGTTGGTGACCTGAAATATGTTGCTGATCCAGTTTTCTCTTTCAACAACGACGTATTGCGTGTAGCTTACCTGAACTACCCAGGAGAAAAAGTTGACCTGAAAATCTACGACGGAAACGACTTGATTTACTCAAAACAACTTGACTCTGAATTTGCAGTAAACGAAGGTTTGAGCTTGGCTAAACTGAAAAGCGGAAACTACCAAGTTGTATTGGCTAGCGGAAACGAAGTGTTCGATTACACAATACGCAAGTAATCCGAACGGAACCCAAAGCTCTGAACATTTAGAGCAAATCTCTAAAATTACTTTTCCAAATTTTCTAGTTGAAACGATTTAGATACAGAAGGATATGAAGACAACAATGAAAATTTTCAGCCTGTTAGTAGTCCTGATCATGTCAGGAAAACTAACATCGGCTGCTGAAAACCCGAAAGTAGATATGAAAGCAATGGCCGGAAAGAATGCTATGCTTCAAATCGAAAATGATGCTAATACACACCTTGAAATTTTGATTCAAAACAAAGCTGGTGAGGTTGTGTATTACAAAGAAACTGAAGGCGATTCTGCCAAATACCTGCATGTTTATGATTTTTCTGAATACAAACCAGGTGTTTATGATCTGATTGTAACGGCTAACAACATGGTAACTGAACACCAGTTTACTATTGAAGATGAGCAAGTTGATGTTGGCGAAAAACAAATGACACAAAAACCGTTTTTTGCATTTAACACTGAGGACCACATTGTGCGCGTGGCTTATTTAAATTATCCGGGTGAAAAAGTGAAGCTTAAAGTTTACGAGGGGAATGAGCTTATTTACAACAAAGCATTGGATAATTCATTCTCAGTGAACGAAGGACTAAACTTATCAAAGCTCGAAGCCGGAAGATACCAGGTAGTGCTTGCTGCCGGATCAAAGCAATTTGAATATCCGGTAGACATCAGATAAAAAGACTTAAACAAATGAAATCCAATGCGGTATTCGAAAGAAACCGCATTTTTTTTTGTGCTCTATAGCGGCGTAAATTTCAACTTTTGAATTTTATCACGAACCGATCCCCGTTCGGTAAAGCGGACAATCGCCAAAATTAGAGCAGCAATAAGTCCGGGCTTCGTCACTACTTTGACGATTTCGCTGATCCGTTGGTCGCGCTGCAGCAAAAAAGCAGCTTTCCCGCTTTCCTCCACACGGAAATACTCGCCTGCAAACTTCCAGGCACCATCGCGAGCTAGTTTCATACTAAAGTCAACCAGGTAATCATCCACCTTGCCGGTTAATTTCAATAAATATTTGAGCATCGGCCATACCGACGACAAGTTATCCTGAACTTCATGCACCAGCTCTGATAGAATGCTGTTGATCCGGTTAAAATCCTCGCGCAAATCCTCCATCTCCTTCCCTTTCGAGATCTCGGCTGCCACAATTCCTAAATCGTAGTTGATATGCGCGTTCATTCCAACCAACAGATGCTGCAACACAATGGGCCAATAGCGGGGTGACTGCTCAAATGCCTTTTTCCAGGAGCCAGACATCTGATCACACAACTTGTAGGCCTTCCACGCATCGAGGTAACGCTGCGCAAACAAAACGTCCAGCTGCTCCATGCGCGGTCCGTCATCGAAATAACCGTTAGCAATACCCTCTTTCACTTTAATCGTTACTTTCTGGTACAGGGCTGCAAAGTAGCCTGCAGGATCATTATGCGTCTCCGCATCCTGAATAATTAGGTCTAATTTTCTGATGACTTCGTCGATCGTGTTCATTGGGTGGTTTTTGAAGTACAAACAGCGCTCATTGAAGATGAGTACGATCCAAGGTAATTAATCTTCACGAAACAACAACCAAATCGCACGGGCTACTTTTCTCCCAAATACGACTATTTGCTGACGATCCAGGCAGTCAACCGTGCCAAAACCTTTCATCCGGATCATAATTATTGGTTTCAATATTATTAATAAGACTTCACAACTTGCCTTTCTTGATCCAAACACCAAAATTAGATTATCATAACGAATCACTAAATTGACTAACAACTACGCTCAAGAAAATGGTTGCCGAAAACGTATCAACCCACCCCAATCTGACCAGTCGCCTGCCCAAAGAGGATGATCCTCACAAAAAATCTCTGAAAAAAATGGACTGAAGGTTACGGAAGAAACCATGAACGAAGCCCCGTTAGTAGAAGTAAAGAAAGAAGAAGACTACAGCCGCTTTATGCTACAGTAAATTCGACTAAACAAAAAAATTATGATTGAGGGTTTCACTTAAAGTGACCCCCTCAATAAATCTCAGAAATTCTGTAAATACAACGAAGTACCACCATGGTCATCCTTCGAAACAAAAAAGCCACCCCCGAAACGGAGATGGCCTTTTGATATGGTGAGTTGATTTACTCGTTACTCAAAACTCAAGTCTTGCGACTAAGGTTCTATTCTTCGTGCGCAGCAATCAAAACCTCAAGGATTTTCTTACCGGCAGCAGCAACGCTGGTACCAGGTCCGAAGATCGCTACAACGCCTGCATCGTACAGGTATTTGTAGTCCTGAGCAGGAATTACACCACCGGCTATAACCATGATGTCTTCACGACCCAGTTTCTTCAGTTCTTCGATAACAGCAGGAACCAATGTTTTGTGACCTGCAGCCAAGGAAGAAACACCCATTACGTGAACATCGTTTTCAACCGCTTGTTTGGCAGCTTCTTCCGGAGTTTGGAACAATGGTCCCATATCAACGTCGAAACCAAGGTCGGCATAACCGGTTGCTACTACTTTAGCACCACGGTCGTGTCCGTCCTGACCCATTTTAGCGATCATGATACGAGGTTGACGGCCTTCCAACTCAGCGAATTTCTTCGCCAAATCCTGAGCTTCCTGGAAGGTAGCATCGTTTTTGCTTTCTGATGAATACACGCCTGAAATAGTTCTGATTACAGCTTTATAACGTCCGCAAACTTTTTCGCAGGCGTCAGAAATCTCACCTAATGAAGCACGTTTTTGTGCAGCTTTTACAGAGAGGTCAAGCAGGTTGCCTTCGCCGGTTTCGGCACATTTTGTAATGGCAGCCAATGCTTGTTGTACTTCTTCTTCGTTACGCTCAGCACGCAATTTTTTCAAACGCTCGATCTGAGACAAACGAACAGCTGTGTTGTCGATTTCCAAAATGTCGATCGGATCTTCTTTTTCCAAGCGATATTTGTTAACACCCACAATTGTTTGAGCTCCACTGTCGATACGTCCCTGAGTACGTGCGGCAGCTTCTTCAATACGCATTTTAGGTACACCTGTTTCGATCGCTTTAGCCATACCGCCCAGTTTTTCAACTTCTTCGATCAAGGCCCAAGCTTTCGTATAAAGATCTTTTGTCAACGCCTCAACATAGTATGAACCAGCCCATGGGTCTACGCCACGGCAGATTTCAGTTTCTTGTTGAATATACAGCTGTGTGTTACGTGCAATACGAGCAGAGAAGTCGGTTGGCAATGCAATCGCTTCATCCAACGCATTGGTGTGCAATGATTGCGTATGACCCAAAGCTGCAGCCATCGCTTCGATTGCTGTACGACCAACGTTGTTGAACGGATCTTGCTCGGTCAACGACCAACCTGACGTTTGCGAGTGCGTACGCAAAGCCATTGATTTTGGGTTTTTCGGGTTGAACTGTTTCACCAATTTCGCCCAGATCATACGTGCGGCACGCATTTTGGCGATTTCCATGAAGTGGTTCATACCAATAGCCCAGAAGAATGACAAACGAGGTGCGAAAGCGTCGATGTCGATTCCGGCGTTGATACCTGTACGGATATAATCCAAACCGTCAGCCAGGGTGTAAGCCATTTCAATGTCGGCAGTTGCACCGGCTTCCTGCATGTGGTAACCCGAGATAGAAATTGAGTTGAACTTCGGCATATGCTGAGAAGTGAACTCGAAGATATCAGCGATGATTTTCATTGAGAATTCAGGTGGATAAATGTAGGTGTTACGCACCATGAACTCTTTCAAAATATCGTTTTGGATGGTACCGGCCAACTGATCCAAAGTAGCGCCTTGTTCCAAAGCAGTAACGATGTAGAACGCCATTACCGGCAATACACCACCGTTCATTGTCATCGAAACTGACATTTTATCCAATGGAATCTGGTCGAACAGGATTTTCATATCCAGGATTGAGTCGATTGCCACACCGGCTTTACCAACATCACCCACTACACGAGGGTGGTCTGAGTCGTAACCACGGTGAGTTGCCAAGTCGAAAGCGACAGAAAGACCTTTCTGACCGGCAGCCAGGTTACGGCGGTAGAATGCGTTTGACTCTTCAGCAGTTGAGAACCCTGCGTACTGACGGATGGTCCAGGGACGCAAAGGATACATGGCTGAATAAGGTCCGCGAAGGAATGGTGGCAAACCTGAAGCATAATTCAAATGCTCCATGCCTTCCAAATCTTCTTTGGTGTAAACCGGTTTCACCGGGATTTGCTCCGGAGTGACCCAGTTTTTTTCAATTTTGTGTTCAGCAGCCCACTCGCTGGCCTTTTTCTGCGCAGTAGTAGACTTTATATCTATATTCTTGAAATTCGGTTTCATTATATCTGATTTTGAATTAAAGTGAATTGGTCGTCTAATAACTCAATACTCGTTACTCACGACTCATTACTTGATGCCTAACTTTGCATTGTACGCTTTCAAGTCTTCAAGCACATTGCTCTTCACGTGAATGAAGTTTTCAATGCCTTTTGCTTTTAAATCATCCATGCAAGCAGGAGCACCAGCTACAACGAAAATTCCTTCGCCTTTCATAGCATCGGAAGCAGCAGGAGCCAAGTCAGCATATTCTTCATCAGAGCTACAGATTACAACAATCTCAGCACCTGCAGCTTTAGCAGCAGCAACGCCTTCTTCAACTGTTGCGAAACCGTTATTATCTTTCACTTCGTAACCGGCAACAGCAAAGAAGTTACATGCAAACTGTGCACGGGCCTTGCGGAAAGCCAGGTTACCAATCGTCAACATGAACGCCAACGGACGTTTGCCAGCTTTAGCAAATTTGTCGGTTGCTACACGCAATTTTTCGAAAGCCATTGCACCACGATAAGGTTTCAAGGTTTCGATTTCAGCGTCTTCAGCAGTCAAGTCGGTTGCACCGAAAACGGATTCGTCCAGGTCTTTTTCCAATTTCTCAGTGAAGTTCGGGAACTGGTTTGTACCCAAAACATTTTCGCGACGAGTTGCAATATTCATCTCGCGCTTTTGAGCCATTGCTTTAATTTCAGCTTGAATGAAGCCTTCTTTAGCAGCAGCCAGGAAACCGCCTTTTTCCTGAACAGTCAGGAATAATTTCCAGGACTCTTCAGCGATTGAAGCAGTCAACTCTTCAATATAGTATGAACCGGCACCCGGGTCAACAATTTTATCGAAGTGTGATTCTTCCTTCAGCAGCAACTGTTGGTTGCGGGCAATACGATCAGAGAACACAGTTGTGTCTTCGTAAATCGCATTGAAAGGAAGAACTGCGATTGAGTCAACACCACCCAAAGCAGCACTCATGGCTTCAGTTTGGGTACGCAGCATGTTCACGTATGGATCGTAAACTGTTTTGTTCCATGTTCCGGTTTCAGCATAAGCATTCATTTTGCAGCAACCGTTGCATGATACCCCGTAAGCTTTTACGATTTGAGCCCACAACATACGTGCAGCACGGAACTTGGCGATTTCCATGAAGTAGTTGGCGCTAACGCTGAAGTTGAACTTCACGTTTTTCGAAACTTGTTTGGTTTCGAGGCCAGCTTCAGTTAAAGCTGTCAGGTATCCAGCACCCTGAGCTAAAGCAAAAGCCAATTCCTGAACAGCCGATGCACCTGCAGCAGCGAAGTTTTTCGCGTTAACTGCAATTACCCGGTATTTTGGTAACTCCGCTGATTTTTCAATCAGGTGTTTTACTTGCTCTACCGAACCGTCAACGCCGTTTTTCATGCGTCCGTAAACCAGGTAGTTTCCGAATGGGTCACAAGCAACTGAAGCTACAACTTCTTTCGGATCCCATTTGCCAGCCAAAACATAGTCGGCGAAAGCTTCAGCGATTTTTGCAGTGTAGCACTTCGCAACAAAGTTCACTTCGATCGATTCCAAACAGATGTCTTTCAACAACACTGCCATGTCGTCTTTCGTAACATTGTTGCACTCATTAAACACAAAGCCCAACGAAGTCACACCTTTCATCAAAACGTCAAGTGCTTTCTTGTTGGCCTCTGCAAAATCTTTTACGACGATGTTCTGACGAACATACCAATCGTTGTCATTGGTCTTGTTACCACGAACAAATGGAAATTCACCCGGAAGGGTGTCCAGGTAGTCGACGGTAGCCAAGTCTTCCTGACGGTAATACGGTTGAACGGAGAAACCTTCGTTTGTCCTCCAGACCAATTTGCGGTCAAAATCAGCGCCTTTCAGGTCAGCAACAATCTTTGCTTTCCAATCTTCGCTACTGACAGGAGGAAATTCTTCAAAAAGTTTGTTATATTTTTCTGCCATAATGTAACTGTTAAGAAAATCAGTTGCCAAAATTAGTGGTTTTTAAGTACACATGCCACCTCGTTTGGAAGTTTTTAACAGCTTACTAACAAAAGTCAGCGTTTGATTTTTAAGCATTTACATATCAAACTTTCTGCATACTTATTTTGCACAACTCACCCCCAACACCCCTTAACCAACCGACTGATTAGCATTTATTTAGAAAACATAATTTAAGACAAAAAGGCCTTTTTTTGCGACATTTCGGGCGCTTTTTTAATATTAACCATTTGTTAAAACTGCACAGAACTGCCCTATTTAACCGATCTCCATCCCCTTATTGTGACCGCACACATGCTAAGCCCATTTTTAACGAAGTGTCCTTTTCAATATTTCAGGAAGCAGCCGAACGATGAATGCTTTTTTCTTTTTGGCTTAACCGCATCAATCAATTGAATTTTCCGGGAACATCTTAAACTTTCACCAAGCAAGTTGCTGATTTGGTGCCGATCGACTATTTTTATAACCCACAAGTAAAACCGCGCCAACATCAAACTATGAGGCTGACTCTTCAAATAGTATCCATTCTTTTAATGAGCATTTCAATAAATGCTTGTCAAAAGATTGAGGGGCCGGCGGGCGATGTCTTCAAAACATGGGAAGTGAAAGACTTTGTTTCCATAGAAAATTCAAGCTACGCGCGCGACGAAAACAGTCCGATTTACATCTCCATAAACGACGACCAAACCTACAACCTGCAACTGGAACAAAACACCTGCCAGGGCGAAATCCTCGGCATAACCGAACTCACAATTATTATGGAGCAGCCGGGATGCACCAAGATGTGCTGCGAAAGTTCATTTTCCCGTCGTTTCGAGGAGCTGATTCCGTCCATTTCCATGTACAAAGTGACGGGGACAACACTGCGCCTTTACATTAAGAATTGGGGCTTTATCGAGTGCGAACTGTCACAATAAAACACACTGTTGAATTATACCCGATTTCTAAAGAAATTCTAAACTCCGGCAAATTTCTTCGCACAGACTGATTCACACATTCTACTTTATTATAGATTTGTCATACATCTTACGTATTTTCACAATCTGCGTAAGAACAGAATAGTCAACTGAAAAAGAGCCATTAATCTTTAGCAATAAACCCAAATGATCACATTAGAGAGCGGCACCGGTAATTACACGACAATTGATCATACATCTTTTAACTATTTCGCAGGTAACAATTACCTCGGATTAACCAATAAGCCAGAACTGATCAACAAGGCGATTGCCGCCCTGATCAGCTATGGAACAAACTTCGCCGCTTCACGTCAGACTACCGGCACAGCAGATATCCACCTTGGGTTGGAAGAACAGCTGGCACAGTTCAAGGGAAAAGAAGCAGCCATGGTTTTTGCATCCGGTTACCTGGGCAACAAACTGATCATGGAATACCTGAGAGATCAGTATTCGGTGGTGCTTTTGGACAGCATGGCGCACTCGAGCATCATCGACGGAATTCCGCGCGCTGTTGAAACCATCGACACCTATGCCCATCTAGACATGAATCAGCTGGAGGAACTACTGAAAAAATACGCCGGTAAACGAGCCTTGATTGCCAGCGATGGCTTGTTTGCCCTGACCGGTGAAATTACACCACTCGACGAAATACACCGACTGGCAGAAAAATACGACGCCCTCATTTTAGTTGACGACGCTCATGCAACCGGCGTTTTAGGAGAAAACGGACGTGGAACACAGGAATATTATCATTTGGAAAACTCACCACGTATCTTCCAGTCCGAAACCATGAGTAAAGCTTTGGGTGCCTACGGAGGCTTCGTTGCTGGATCGGAAGAGATGATTAGCGCTATCCGCAAGAAGTCGGCTTTCTACGGAGCTTCTACCTCATTGCCTCCCGCTTTGGTAGCAACCGGGGCGGCTGCACTAAGCTACCTCGCCGAGCATGTCGACCTGAAGAGCAAGCTCGTATCCAACATCCGCTATGTGAAAATCGGCATGAAGCAAATCGGACTGGAAACTTCAGATGCAGAAACACCCATTTGCCCGGTCTTTTGCAGCAGCCAAGCCGAAGCAAAGCGTTTGTCCGATTTTTTGATGGAAAACCAAATTATAGCGCCGGCAGTGGACTACCCGGTTAAAACCGGGAAGTTTATCGTGCGTATCACAGTCTCGGCTGCACACACCGCAGAGCAACTAAGCCACTTGATCAACACCTTAAAAATATGGAACGATGGAAGGAACTAAAATAATTGATGTCACCATTTCTCCGCTCAACATTGCACTGGACGCACCCTTCACCATTGCAACAGGCGCAAAGTACCAGATTGAAAATGTACTGATCACCCTGAAGCTTGAAAATGGCATCGAGGGTTTCGGCGAAGCAGCACCACTGGAACCCGTAAACGGTGAAAACCAGGGAACCGCATTAGCGACGCTGGAAAGCTGCAAAGAATACTTGAAAGGCAAAGATGCCGCCGATTACCGCCAGATCTCTAAGCACCTGAAAAGTGTATTTTGGGCGCAAGTTACTGCACGCTGCGCCATTGAAATGGCGCTGATCGACGCGTTCACCAAAACCTTGAATATTCCGCTTTACCGTTTCCTGGGTGGAGCCGAAAACAAAATAGAAACAGATTACACCATTGATATTGTCTCGCCGAAGACAGCAAGAAAGAATGCTACTTTTCTGGCCGCAAAAGGGTACAGAACACTCAAAACCAAAGTCGGCAAAAGCTTAAAAGATGATGTTGCCCGAGTTGTGGCGATTAAAGAGGGCGCTCCTGATTGCAAAATTATGCTGGATGCCAACCAGGGCTACAAACCGGCTGATGCCATTCATTTCCTCGAGTTGTTGGAGGAAAACGGCGTTCGCCCGGAACTGTTTGAACAACCGGTCGTGAAATACGACTTAAAAGGAATGAAACGGGTAAAGGATAGCACATCGGTGCCCATTGCTGCCGACGAAAGCGTCTTTACGGCCGCGGACGCCATGGCGGTTGCCGAAGCTAATTGCGCCGATTTCATCAACATCAAACTCATGAAATCCGGAATTGTGGAAGCACTCGATATCGCAGCCATTGCCCGCAGTGCCAACATGGGGCTCATGATTGGCTGCATGCTGGAAAGCAAATTGGGACTCGGCACCTCTGTACATTTTGCCGCTGGTTTGGGCGGCTTCAGTTTTATTGATTTAGATCCGCACATCGACCCGACCAGAGAACCATTTAACGGTGGCCCCGATTTCGCCGATCCGTTTTACACGCTTACCTCAGCACCCGGAATTGGTGTAACAAAGAAACTATCTTGATTTTGTAAGAGAACAAACAACTTCAACCTGAGAGCCGGACTTCACAAGCCCGGCTTTTCTTTTCCGCTGCAAAAGTCAACTCTGCATTCGCGAAGCATCATCCGGAATATCTAATTTTAAACTGAATGTTTATCTTTGAATCGTTAGCAAAAACGAAACATATGCGCATTCATTTTATTGCCATTGGTGGAAGTGCGATGCACAACCTCGCCATCGCCCTGCATAAAAAAGGGTTTGAAGTTACCGGAAGTGATGATGAAATTTTTGAGCCGTCAAAAGGCAGACTGCAACAATACGGCCTGCTGCCAGCAGAGTTTGGCTGGTACCCCGAGAAACTGACTCAGGAAATTGATGCGATCATTTTAGGGATGCACGCCCGAGCGGACAACCCTGAATTGTTACGAGCACAGGAAATGGGCCTCAAAATTTATTCGTATCCGGAATACCTGTACGAGCAAACAAAAGATAAAATCCGAGTAGTGATTGGTGGCTCGCATGGTAAAACATCGATCACCTCCATGATTATGCATGTTTTGAAAACCAACCGGGTTGAATTCGACTACATGGTTGGCGCAAAACTGGAAGGATTTGACACCATGGTTTCGTTGAGCCACGAGAGCAATATCGCCGTTTTCGAAGGAGACGAATACCTATCATCACCGATCGATCGTCGGCCCAAGTTTCACTTGTACCACCCGAACATTGCCCTGTTGAGCGGCATTGCCTGGGACCACATCAACGTATTCCCGACATTCGAGAACTACGTAGACCAGTTTCGTCAATTCGTGGATCTGATTGAAAAAGACGGTTCGCTGTTCTATTTTGAAGGTGATGAAAATTTGCAGGATATAGCCATGCGCATCCGCACCGACGTTACTGCACAGGAATACCGGGAACACTCGTCGGTTGTTGAAAATGGGGTAACTTACCTCACACACGGTGACCACAAAACCAAATTACAGGTATTTGGCGACCACAACCTGCAAAACATTGCCGGAGCAAAATTGGTCTGCAATAAACTAGGAATCAGCGACGACAAATTCTACATGGCGATGGGCTCGTTTAAAGGCGCCGCACGCCGACTGGAAATCCTCGCCGAAAATGATAGTTGTACCGTATTTTACGATTTTGCGCACTCGCCCTCGAAACTGAAAGCAACCACCGGAGCGGTTAAAAAGCAGTTCGACGACCGCAAGCTTGTTGCCGTGATGGAGCTTCACACCTTCAGCTCGTTGAAAAAAGAGTTTTTGCCACACTACGAGAATTGCATGGAAGCTGCCGACGAAGCATTTGTCTACTTCGACCCGCATACAATCGAACACAAACGGCTGGAGCCGATTAGCGCCGAACAAGTTGCCGAAGCTTTCGCCACAGAAGGTTTGCAGGTATTTACCGATTCCGACAAGTTGTTTCAAGAATTGCGCTCGAAAAGCTGGGAGCAAAGCAATCTGCTGATCATGACATCCGGGAACTTCTCGGGGAAAAATGTGACAGAGATTGCCAGCGAAATCTGCAACCACTCAGTTCAACTGTCCAACGATAGATAGTCCGGACTAAAAACGGAAGAAAAATATAAAAGATGGATTCTTGGCCTCAAGTGGCTTTGAATCCATCTTTCTTTTATCAGGAATTCATGAAATGTGTCTATGAATTATTCTTCCAGGCTAAAGCGCATCTTCATGCTGATTTCTTTCTTAGCATAGTCGAGCGATTTTTGAGATTCGTTTCCGGAAGATTTCTGGCTACCGCCCATACCACCGGGGCCACCACCTGACCTTCCCATGCCGCCGCCTCCGGGAGGCATTCCGCCAGGGCCACCACCGGGACCACCGCCACCGGGGCCGCCGCCAAATCCACCAGACATTCCGCCCGATGGAGGACCGTCAGGCCGATCGCCTTGCCCGCCACCGCTTTGCGAACCCGGTTTTTCCAGGGCGCTAAGCAGGATTTGGAAATTAACAGGCTTGAGTGTATCAGCTGCAGTGATGGCATCTTTGTAAAATGCGCTCAAAGGAATCCGCCCTTCAACAAAAAGAGTACTGTCTTTCAGTTCCATCGAAAACGCAATTCCGTATGGATTGTGGACATCCAGAACCGAGTCGGCCACTTGTGGCAAAAATCCTTTTACGTAAATTTTCTGATTCGCACCGGGTTTGCCGCCCGGACGCCCAGGTCCTTTGGAGTCAGATCCTTTTTCTCCACTAGGTTTTGAGGATGCCTGGTCAGATCCCTGATCAACCTTGAAATCAGGCTTTTCCTTCGTGGAACCGCTTTCATTTTGCTGATCACCTTTTTGGCGCACCTCTGCATAAGGGAAAGTCACCTGGATTGGAAAATCTTTTCCTGCTTTCAGGTCAATTCCCAAAGTCAGACCTTTCTGCATAATTTTCTGTTGGCTCGATTCGTCGCGCGTCGATACCGCAAAATACAAGTTCTGATCGTCGTTATCGAGCTCATAGAACAACTTGCTGCTCTTGTCGTAGTATCGCAGGAACTCGTTCCAGTCATCCTGATGACCGTCGATCGCAACAGGCTTTTCCTTCCAGATCAATGCCTGGTAAGTCTTTCCGGAACAAGAGCTCAAAAGCAGAGCCAGTCCGAAAAGTTGAATAAATTGCTTCTTCATATCCTTGTTTAATGATTTCAACTCAAGGATAGCGGAAACAACTTCAATACTCAAAAGGAATCGATGGATAGACTAATAACACCGATCGTTCGGCGAGCTTTACCGACGGAAAAATTCCACAGAACAAGTCTCCGGTTGCCAGGAGTGCAGACTGTTATTTCTTAAAAAATGGTAAGACCAGGAAGGTGTAAATCGTACAACCGGCACAAAATGCAATGGCAAATTCCAGACTGGCGAAAACAACCAGAATACCGGCCACAATTTTTGACGCTGTTTGCATATCGGACGCAAATAGAACCGACAAAATCGCCACCATCAGAAATCCCATTCGGGCAGCAAAAATCTTTGGTGCTTTATCAATTTGTTTCGCAGGTAATTTCAATGCCAGTGTAATCCAGTAGGCCACGCAGCTTAAAGCACTAAAACGCATTTTGGTGAAAGCGCGAATTGCAAAATCAGCCGCTAGAAAAGCAAATACAAGCAACGACTGCAGCGAAAAACCAATAATTACCAATACGACCACCAGTAAAGAGGTAACACGCGGTACCTGCTCATTAATCCGTTCGGTGGAAATAGGACAAAAAATATTCTTCATTCTTCTAAAAATTTAGCCGACAACGAATCACTCTTCATCCAGATGTGATTTTTGTCAGTATATTTTAACCCGCGAAGCCGAAATAGGTTTATGTTGGCGAAAAATTTGTTACTTCATCTTCGCAATCTTAACAGGACAAAAAAACCGACAAATGAAATCTGCACCCCTTATCTTGTCCCTGCTTTTGCTGCTCATCCTGGCAAACCGGATAGCGGCTCAGGATCTGCTACAATTCATGCAGCAGAGGCCGGAGATCAAACAAATTGAAGAGATTTCAGGAAACCACAGTTTCAAACACACCTACGAAATCAAAGTCAGGCAACCGCTGAACTACGCTGACACAACAGCTGGATTTTTTCTTCAGCGCGTGTTTGTTTCCGACAAGCAAGCGGAAAGTCCAACTGTTTTGATAACGGAAGGATACGACGCTGATTATGCTGCCGACCCCGCTTACATCAACGAGTTGACAGAGATTCTGAAAGCGAACCAGATCTGCATAGAGCATCGTTACTTCGGAGAATCATACCCGGATTCGATTGTTTGGAAATACCTTACCGTTGAAAATGCCGCCAACGATGATCACCGAATTGTTGAACTATTTAAACCCTATTTTGAAGGAAAATGGTTGAACACCGGAATCAGCAAAGGCGGACAAACAGCCTTGGCGCACCGAACTTTTTTTCCCGACGATGTTTCCTTAACGGTGGCCTATGTCGCGCCCCTCAATTTTGGCGTTGAGGACGGCCGACACGAAGTCTTTCTAAAAACAGTTGGCACGCAGGCTGATCGCGATTCAATACAAAACTTCCAGCTTGAAATTTTGAAACGGCGCGAATCAATGACGGTACTCTTAAAAGAATTATGCGAACAAAAAGGTTGGGACAGTAAACTATCCTACGACCAAATGCTCGATTTTATGGTGCTCGAATACTCGTTCGCCTTTTGGCAGTGGGGTTACCACATCTCGCAAATTCCGCCTTTAAAGAGCAACGATGAGGAGCTTTTCGCCCATTTCATAAAGGTGAGCGAACCCGGTTATTTCACCATCCAGGGATCAAAAAAATACCAGTCGTTTTTTTACCAGGCTGCGCGCGAGTTGGGCTATTACGGCTACGACACTGAGCCGTTCAAAGAATACCTGTCCATTTCAACCGCCAAAGGCTATTTAAACCGCTACATGCTTCCGGTGGATCATCCGGTTGAATACCAACCTGAGACTTCACTCCAAGTTGACAAATACCTGAAAAATGATGCACGAAATGTGCTGTTGATCTACGGCGAAACCGACCCCTGGTCGGCTAGTGCTGCCAAGCTGAACAACGATCCGTCGATGATTAAAATTATCGCTCCGAGTGGTTCTCACTCAACGCGAATTAAATCGTTGAGCCCCACAACAAAGAACGACGCCATCGCGTTCATTCGTTCAGTAATATTGAAATGATTTTGCGACCATCGA
The DNA here is from genome assembly GCF_003610535.1 of Mangrovibacterium diazotrophicum. NCBI lineage: Bacteria > Pseudomonadati > Bacteroidota > Bacteroidia > Marinilabiliales > Prolixibacteraceae > Mangrovibacterium > Mangrovibacterium diazotrophicum. The sequence continues at coordinate 2,826,991 of NZ_RAPN01000001.1, forward strand.
CAGGATTTTCGGGAATTGGCACCTTTTCTATAACATGTCGTTAAACTGAAAGATAGCCACCTGTTTCATCGGTCTTCAGAGAACTTTTTAGCAAATTTGCCAGTCTGTTAAAAGTTGTTAAATTTACGAAACCAGAAACAAAAACTAAAACTACTTCATGCCTTCAAAACGGATTGAAAGACGGAGCTTTATCAAACTGCTTGCCGCCGGAGTTGGCGCCAGCCTCATGCCAATCAGGTCGCTGGCCGATTTATCCGTAGCCTCTGAAGCTCCGGGCCCGGTCAAATTCAAACTCGGCAGATCGGAATGGATTCTCCACAACGATGGAACCTTCGATCTCATCTCCGGGGCAATTCGGCTTCGCAATTGCCGCCCGACGATTGACGGACAAAGTATTTTCGTTCAGAACACCTTCATGGGCGACTCGCCCAAAGGAAAACGGATTATTTACGAACTTGCCGGGAATAGCTTTGTCATGCTGGACCTGAAAATTTTCAACGGTTCGGTTTCAATCGGCATCGAATTGAGCAACATGTCCCGCGCACCTTTTTACCTCGCGCCGCTGGGTGAAGCCCGAGTGGAAGGTGTCGACCGTTTCTTCAAACAAGGAATTGGTCAGGGTGGACCTTCCGGAATTTATGATATTCCGACGCCAACAGCCGAAGATTGGGGGAATACGGCTGGCGAACAGGCCTGGTCGTACGACTCGTACCTCACAACCGGCTTACTTTCGCCAGAAAACGAAACACTGGCATTTGCTGCTTACGATCATTACGATTTCACGCAGAAAAGCACCATTTATAACCGTCCTCACCGGAAAGGACTTTACGACCGTTATCCGGATAAAGAAGAAATCTATTTTGAAACCGGATTCGTGATGGAGAATATTCCGTTGAAAAACGAATTCATCAAACTTCCTGATATCTATATCGTCAAGGGGAACACCCCTTTCGACACACTGCAGCATATTGCCTGGAACATTTCGGAAAATATGGTGGCCCGCAAGGACACCAAAACAAGTTATCACTGGAACTCGTGGTACGAATACCAACAACATTTTTCGTTTGACCAGTTGAAAGAAGTTCTGCAGGGATTCGACGAACTTAAACCGAAAATCCCCTTGCAAACCATCCAGATTGATGACTGCTACTGTGTTTTAGGCGACTGGCTGGAGACGAACGAACGATGGCCGAGAACCATGGAAGACGCTGCACGCGAGATCTTCCAGCGTGGCTACCGCGCCGGTATCTGGGTGGCTCCTTTCGTGGTTGATGAAAACAGCAAACTGTTTAAAAGTCACCCGAACTGGATCATCCGCGACCTCGACGGCGAACCGATTCTGCAGCACAATTTCCGGGAGAGTAATCTCTACGCACTCGACGGAAGTCACCCTGAAGTGCAAAAATACATTGCCCGGGTATTCCGCACATTCCGTAAAATGGGCTTCACCTTTTACAAAACAGCCTACCTGGAATGGGGTTTAAAAGACAGTTACAACATTCGTCGTTATGACCGCGACAAAACTTCTGTTCAGATTCTAGTTGATGTGATGAAAATCATTCGCGAAGAAATCGGGGCCGGAGCTTACTGGATGGCCAGTAACGCGCCGTTTGCACCGCTAATCGGCTTTGTCGACGGCATGCGGATCTCTGCCAACGTTGACGCCGACTGGACGCCCGGCGGAATTGGTAACATGTTCCAGGAATCGTACAATTGCCAATATTTCAACAATGTGTTCTGGCAAAACGACCCCGACACGATTTTCCTCCGCAATGTCAACAACAACATGAGTGACGCCGAAAACAGGAGCATTGCCCTTTGGGATGGAATTTTAGGCGGAACGGTGAATACATCCGACAGGTTTTCAACCCTGACCGAAGCACAACTGGATCTGTGGCGCTTTTTGCAACCCCAGGATCGTCCACAAAGTGCGTTGATTCCGCTTTGGAGTTACGATGCTGTCGGGAAAGTAGCAGTACGACGCTACAAATCGGAAAAAGCCTGGGGAATATTGATTGTTAACGACACCGATGAAGCATTCGACAAAACCTACCGTATGGAGGACTTGACCGGCGAAAGCAAATGTTGGATCTTCCGTTGGGGCCCCGAAGAAAGCATGAGCCTCGGCCAAATGAGCGACATTCAAATCAAACTGGACTCGCATGAGTCGATATTGCTTTATGCCGCAGAGAACAACGATGCACCTGCCTCTGACCTTTCAATCAGCGGCGTTAAACTTGATAAATACCTGAAGAAGCACAACATGCTGGAATAAACCAACAGACACCAGCCTCCTGCACAAGCTTTATTTAAGATTTAATGAAGCTTGGCTTGCTGTGCCCTGCTCAAAACTTTCTGATTTGAAAACTTAAGCTTATTTTAGGGCTTCAAAATAAGACACAAGCAGATGGATTTAAGCCTGTTGAACACCAACATTCCGATTGACTTACTAAACGCCTCGATGACAAACAGTTTAATCAGTAGTCTGGGGATCGTTATTGAAGCTGTGAGCGAAGGAGAAGTGATCGCGAGCATGCCGGTTTCGGAGAAAACGATGCGCCCGGGAGGTATCCTGCACGGAGGTGCAAACCTTGCGCTGGCCGAAACCATTGCCGGATTGGGAAGCATCCTGCTTGTTGACAGTAAAGAATACGATGCCCGCGGAATACAGGTAACTGCCAATCATGTAGGCGCTGCCACCGAGGGACGTGTCCGGGCGACAGCAAAAATCATTCACCAGGGAAAACAAACACACGTTTGGAATGTTGACATTACCAGAACCGACGGGAAATTAATCTCAACAGCCCGCGTGACCAATATGATAGTGAAGAAGAATGAGTAAGGGGAAATTTTACGAAGCATCTTTCGACCAACTAATAAAAAAGAACAGACCTTTTGCCGCCTGGTCAATGCCGGGAGAATCCACGCTTGAAGTACTTTTGGGCGAGCCTTCTGATATCCTGCTGTTGGAAGATTTCGACAAATTGAACGGACAGGAAGGTTTTGTCTTTGCCCCGTTTCGAATCGACGAACATTCACCACTGATTTTAATGAAACCGGGTGTTTATCTGAAAGATGAAAAAGCCTTCAAAGCATTCGATATCGAAGCACTTCCTTCGTTGGAATGCAAGGCTCCAGCTCCCCGAGATTTCTACATTATTACCGAAGAAAACTACCTGAAAGATATTACGGAAACGGTTCGCGTTATTCAAACCACCAAATTATCGAAGGTGATTGTTTCGCGCATTATTCCGGCTAAACGCGGAAGCGAATCGATTGGCGAATTGTACATGCAATTGCTCCGGCAAACACCCAATGCCTTGGTTTACCTCGTCTATCTTCCGGGCGCTGGACTTTGGATGGGTGCTACCCCTGAAGTTCTTTTGCAATCGAAAGGAAAAACGCTGGAAACCGTTTCGCTGGCCGGCACACAAACCCGACGCGACGACTCGGATTACCGATGGCATACCAAGGAAATTGAGGAACAGGCCTTTGTTTCGCGTTACATGCTCGACGTTTTTTACAAATTCAATATTCACCCTTACACCACACAAGGACCGGAAACATTGGAAAGCGGAAAGGTGGCTCACCTGAAAACCAGTTTCAATTTTTCGGCCAAAAAAGTGGAAGATAAATTGGGTGATTTTGTCGCACAACTGCATCCAACACCGGCCGTTTGCGGCTTACCCAAATCGAAAGCACAACGTTTCATTTCGACCATCGAAAAACACCAGCGCCGCTATTACACCGGCTACCTTGGTCCGTGGCGAATGAACGATTGCATCAGATTATTTGTAAATTTGCGTTGCATGGAAATTACCGCCGACAACTACATGCTGTATTCGGGAGGCGGAATTACCGCGCGCTCCGTTCCCGCCGAGGAATGGGACGAAACATTGAAAAAAGCAACAACGCTATTATCAGCCATCGAGCTTGTTCAAACTAATGATTTCAACAAAGAAACACATTCAACAGCTGGCCTCTTTACTGCTGGCCAAAGGAATTGACGATATCATCATCTCTCCCGGATCGCGCAACGGCCCGATGACACACACCTTTGCGGGATCGGGACTGTTTAATTCCCGCAACATTGTCGACGAACGCAGTGCCGCCTATTTTGCGATGGGTTTGGCGCAGGCCAAGCAAAAGCCGGTAGCGATAGTTTGCAGCTCGGGTACCGCAACGTTGAATTATGCGCCTGCTATTGCCGAAGCTTTTTACCTCAATATTCCGCTGATTGTGCTTACTGCCGACCGTCCGGATTACTGGATTGATCAGGCCGAAAGCCAATGCATCCGGCAAGAAGGAATCTACAGGAACTTTACCAAAAAGGAAATTAGCCTGCCTTTGGCCGAAAGCGAAAAGGAACTGTGGTTTGCCGCCCGCGAAATTAACGCTTGCCTCAACCTGGCCGTTTCGGGAACGCCCGCACCGGTTCATATAAATATTCCGCTGGAAGAGCCCTTGCACGATTTACTGGACACACCCCTTCCACCAGTGAAGGTGATTGAAGAGGAAGAAACCATTTCTGCGTTGAGCGCCTCCGCCATTCAGAAACTGGCTGGAAGTTTCAACCAAAGCCCAAAAGTGATGATCTTGGCAGGTCAACAAGTACCCAACCCGGGATTGGAAAACCTGCTGGCAGAGATCGTTGAAAAAACGGGAGCCGTGGTTCTGAAAGAACACCTTTCCAATCTGAATGATCCGCAGTTTTGCGGAAGCATTGATACTGTTTTAGCAGCAATGCTCGAAGATGTACCGGAACATTTTCAACCGGATTTGCTGATTTCATTCGGAGGCCAATATGTATCGAAAGCATTGAAACAGTTTCTGCGGAAGAACAAAGCGAGCCAACACTGGCATTTGAGTTTGTCGCACGAGCACTTCGACACCTACCAGTCGCTGACAAAAGTGATTGCGATGGATGCTGTGGACTTCTTCGAGGCACTTCAACCCGAATTACAAGAAAAAGACAAAGACTACCATCAACTTTGGAAGACGAAAGAAGCGAAGGTTAACCAGTTGCGTGATCAATATATTTCGGAAACGGAATGGTCGGACCTGACCGTTTTTGAACAGATTCGAAAAGCAATTCCCGAGAACTCCGTGGTTCATTTGGGAAACAGCTCCCCCGTTCGCTACGGGCTGATTTGCGAGGCTGTTCCTAACACGCAATATTTCAGCAACCGCGGAACAGCGGGCATTGACGGACCGATGTCGACTGCCGTTGGATTTGCACATGAATCGGAAAAACTGAACACGATTATTTTAGGTGATTTGTCGTTCTTCTACGACTCCAATGCTTTATGGAACAATTATGTGGGAAGTAACTTCCGCGTAATCGTCATCAATAACCGGGGCGGCAACATTTTTAGCCTGATCAAAGGGCCGGGCGAGTCACCTGCTTTCCAGGAACATTTTTTCACCGAAAATAAATTCAAAGCAGAAGGCATTGCCAAAACATTCGGACTGGATTATTTCAAAGCTGAAAACACCGACGAATTAGAAGATGCGCTGGCTGATTTCTATTCCTCAGAACAACAAGGCCCCGCTTTGCTCGAAATATTTACCGATGCGGAAGTCAATACGAAAACCTTCCGCGGATTATTCAAATTTGTCAAACAATAAACACGATACAATGAGTACTAAAAGACAATGGGAAACCATTAAAGAATACGAAGATATTTTCTTCGACTATTACGATGGGATTGGCAAAATCACCATCAACCGCGAACAGGTGCGCAACGCTTTCCGCCCAACAACGGTGAACAACATCAGCGATGCACTGCACATTTGCCGCGAGGATAACAACATCAATGTGATTGTGCTGACCGGTGCCGGCGACAAAGCATTCTGTTCGGGTGGCGACCAAAACGTGAAAGGCACGGGCGGTTACATCGACGAGAACGGTATTCCCCGTCTGAACATCCTGGAAGTGCAGAAACAAATCCGCAGCATGCCGAAACCGGTGATTGCAATGGTGAACGGCTATGCCATTGGCGGTGGACACGTGTTGCACGTGGTTTGCGATATCAGTATCGCCAGCGAGAACGCCATCTTCGGACAAACCGGACCGAAAGTAGGTAGCTTCGACGCCGGATTGGGATCATCATACCTGGCCAGCGTTGTGGGACAAAAGAAAGCCCGCGAAATCTGGTTCATGTGCCGACAATATAACGCTGCCGAAGCACTGGAAATGGGCTTGGTAAACAAAGTTGTTCCATTGGATCAGCTGGAAGACGAAGTGGTTGCCTGGGCACAAAAAATGCAGGAACACAGTCCGCTGGCTCTGCGTATGCTGAAACTCGGCATGAACGCTGACCTCGATGGTCAAATCGGAATCCAAGAGTTTGCGGGAAATGCTACCCTGCTGTACTACCTGACCGAAGAAGCACAGGAAGGAAAGCACGCATTCCTGGAAAAACGCAAACCCGACTTCAAAAAATATCCGAAGTTTCCTTAATTAGCACAACCACAGAGGACACAGAGTTCCCGGAGATTGATTTCTTGCGATGAAACTTCTCTCTGAACTTTGTGTTCTTGGCAATATCAATTCATAATCCCCGGTATTCGGCTGGTTGTAATCAGTAACAAGAAACCGGCAACCAACAACAAGTATGGCAACACCTAAAAGTTGGATCAATGCAGCACGGCTGCGCACTTTACCGCTGGCTTTGTCGGGCATTGTAATGGGCTCGGCACTGGCTGCCTTTTACGGGGCTTTCGACCTCACCGTTTTCATTTTGGCCGTAGTGACGGCAACACTGATTCAGGTTTTTTCGAACTTTGCCAACGACTACGGTGATTTTCAAAAGGGAACCGACAATCATCAACGCCTGGGACCAACGCGGACCATGCAGGGCGGAGAAATCACGCCGTCGGAAATGAAAAAGGGAATGATCGTCGTTGGCGGGCTGAGTTTCATTTTAGGTATTGCCCTGGTTTACACCGGAACCTGGACATTTTGCAAGATTGCCTTTTTCGGCTTCATCGGCTTAGGTATACTGGCACTACTGGCTGCCTACTTTTACACAGCCGGTAAAAAGTCGTACGGATACATTGGGCTGGGCGACCTGTCGGTGTTTCTGTTTTTTGGCCTGTTGCCGGTGATCGGCGTTTTCTTTTTGCACAGCAATTTCTTCGAAAATGCCATCATTCTTCCGGCCATCAGCATGGGATTTTTTAGCGCCGGTGTATTGAACCTGAATAACATGCGAGACATCCAGAACGACCAGCAGTCGGGGAAGATCACCATGGCCGTAAAGATGGGAAGCCGCAACAGCCGCATCTACCACATTGCCATCATTGCGTGGGGATGGATTGCGGCCATCGTCTTCACCCTGCACCAACAGGAATCGGCCTGGCAATGGTTGTTCCTGCTGACTTTACCGCTCTTCCTGATGGATTTGATCAAGATATACAACACCAAAGAGGATCGGTTACTCGATCCATTCCTGAAACGCCTGGCTCTGGGAACGCTGGCATTCACGCTGCTGTTCTCGCTCGGACTAATTTTATCGTTTTGATCGAAAATATATCGTCGTTTATTTTAACTTGACAGCGTAGTCTAGTTGTCTTGAATCTGAAAATCCAATAATCTTTCTAATGATTGGTTATTTCAAAAAATACGAGCTCGAATTTAAACAGCCCGCCGGTACTTCGCGCGGGGTGTTGAAGACGCGCACCGTTTGGTATTTGTACGTTGAAGAGAATGGGCGAACCGGCCTGGGCGAATGTGCCCCACTTCCCGGACTGAGCAAGGAAACACCCGAGCAAATTGACTACCTGATTGAAGATGTCTGCTCGGACCCGATGCACTTTTTCGAGAACGAGGAACTGCTGCTCGACTACCCGTCGCTGCGCTTTGCCTTAGAAACGGCTTTGCTCGACCTGCAAAACGGAGGCAAGCGCATTCTCTACCCCTCAGCATTTACGGAAGGAACAGCCGGAATTCCGATCAACGGATTGATTTGGATGGGCGAAGCGGACCAGATGCAACAACAAATTGAGGCGAAGCTGGCTGCCGGTTTTCGCTGCATCAAACTAAAGATTGGTGCCCTGGATTTTGCGAAAGAGCTGCATCTGCTAAAATCTATCAGGGAGCGCTTCAGCCCCGAAAAAATTACGCTTCGAGTTGATGCCAATGGTGGCTTTAAGGTTGATGAGGCCTGGCAAAAGCTCGAACAGCTGGCAGAACTTCAACTACACTCGATTGAGCAACCGATTATTGCCGGACGCTGGGCCGACATGGCCAAGCTGTGCGACGAAACTCCCCTGCCAATTGCGCTGGACGAAGAGCTGATTGGCCTCAACAAACGCGACGATAAAGAATTGTTGCTGGATATGGTGCGTCCGCAATACCTGATTCTGAAGCCGAGCTTGCACGGCGGACTGTCGGGTTGCGACGAGTGGATTGAGCTGGCCAACGACCGGAACATTGGTTGGTGGATTACCTCGTACCTGGAGTCGAACATTGGGCTAAACGCCATTGCACAGTGGGCTTTTACGAAAAATGTGCACATGCACCAGGGCCTCGGAACCGGGCAGCTGTTTACCAACAACATTGAGTCGCCGCTGGAAATCCGGGGCGAGCAGTTGTGGTTTGACCCCGCGAAGGGATTTGGACTGTAGCGGCCGGGAGCATGGGGTGAAGGACATGGGGATGGGACCTGAGAAATGACATCAGATAGTCGCAGTCGCAGAAAACGAACTTGAAACTCGAAACTCAAAACTCATAACTTGAAACTCTTTCCGTCACATATCACCTTAAACGGCGATTCAACAAAGGTTGAAAACCAGCTTGCCAAGCGCGAAAACACCACCGGTTGGGAACGCGACTGGCTCGACTTTCTGAGTGAGTGGTATGACGAGCGCGAGTACATTGAGGTGAACACTTCGGGCAGTACGGGCGAGCCGAAAACCATTTCGCTGAAAAAAGACTTTGTGGCGGCCAGCGCGCTGCGAACCATTCAATTTTTCAACCTAAAAGAAGGCGACCGCATTCTGCATTGCCTCCCTGCGCGCTACATTGCCGGGAAATTGATGGTGGTTCGGGCGCTGATCGGCCAACTGGATTTGCACGTGGTTGACCCGGCTACCGACTTCAGAATCCTTCAATCCGACCTTCACTTTAAATTTGCTGCGATGGTCATCAACCAGGTCTCCAAAATTTTGGAATTTGGAATTTGGAATTTGGAATTTGACCGGCGGAATCTGGACTTTCTGCTCCTTGGCGGCTCGGGCATCCCCAGGCCGCTCGAGGAAAAGCTACAGCAAATCAACACAGCCTGTTATTCCAGCTACGCCATGACGGAAACAGCCACCCACATAGCCCTCCGCCAGTTGAACGGTTCGGAAAAGGATGCTTGGTACCACTGCCTCGACGGAATCAGCATCAAGTTAAACGAGATGGGCTGTGTGCGCATTGAAATGGACGGGCTGGAAAACGGATTTTTGCAAACCAACGATCTGGGAGAGTTGAGAGATGAAAAGACTTTCCGTATTCTTGGGCGTGTTGACAACCGCATTATTTCAGGCGGATTAAAGTTTTCACCCGAAGAGCTCGAACAAAAACTTGAAAGCGCCATCGATCGACCGTTTTACATTTCCTCCAAACCCGATGAGCGCCTGGGCGCCCGGCTGGTCCTAATTGTTGAAGGAACTGAAAGCCCCGAATTGATCTCTCAATTGCTCGAAAGCTGCGCCGACCGCCTGACTCGCTATGAGCAGCCCCGTGAAATCATTTTCACTCCTACCCTTCCGCGTACCGGCAATGGCAAAATCAAAAGGCTGCCGCCGGATCAACTGTAATCATTTTATAAAAATTCGAAGCGTAGCCGCAACCATTGGGGACTGTCACCATCTACATTTTGTGACATTCAATTAAAAACGACTTAAAAGCTATGAAAAGAATTTTTGCTCAAGGATTAATCCTTGCCTTGTTTGCTGGTTTTACTGCCTGTAACGATGACGATCCGGCGCCCTACGGAGCTGGAGAACTTTACGTGATCTCCAAACTGGAACAACCAACAGTTGAAGGCGAAACACCCACTGTTGTTTATGCCTTGCACATGGAGGCCGTCGGACAAAACGAAGTGGCTACATCGGTGACAGTGACAGGCCCGGGTAGTGCGAGCTACACACTGGACAACACTTCCGGTTATTTCACCAAAAACACGGAGTACAGCAGCAGCGTGCCACTTGAAGGAACCTATACCTTTAACTACACGTTTACTTCGGGAGCGGTAGCAACCTCACAAGATGTATTGAGCGCCGAAGTGTTGGCCCCGGCAACAATCACCATGATCACCGTTTCGGACGACCAGGTTGACGTTGAATGGGAAGAAGTGGAAGGTGCCGACGCCATGGAAATTGTGTTGCGAAATTCGGAAGATGAAATGGTTTTCAGATCCACAACCGCCAGCTACGGTTATTTAAACGGTGACGAAACGGAGTACACCATCTCAACTTCAGCGGGACAATGGGGTGATGCCCCTCAGGATGGTGAAACCTACACGCTGGAGGTTCGCGGCTTATTGGGCGGAACACAAAGTTACTACCAGGCCATCTCCATTGCTTCAGAAGAAATTGTCTGGGGAGAATAAGACGAGCGACCAACTATCCCATAATCAAAAACAGCGGTATCCCGACCAGGAGGATACCGCTGTTTTTAGTTCGAAGCCGCTACTTCTTCCAGAAGAAAGCCACGGCAATTACAGCGATCAGCGCCAGCAACAGGTAGCGGTAAAACTCGGGCGTAGCCAATGGTTTGGAATTGTCGGCCTGCGTTTTCGACACCTCTTCCACCTGGTAGCCTTTCACAGTACTCTTCGGAAGGTAGCTTTGATCCGGGTTGGCTTGGTCCTGCGCCAGGTTGGCATTTTCGGGCATTTGCTGCTGCGAGAGATCAACTTTTTTGATCGTCTTCAACGCTTCCCGGTAAACCTGCAGGTCGGCTGTAGTCAGTCCGGGCACTTTTTCCAGTTCCTGACCGATGTAATCAGCCAGTTTGGGGTTGTCGCACACATTTTCGTTGCACGAAAGTCCCGCCTGTTTCACCGTCTCGTTAAAGGCTTTCAGCATCGTCTGCATCTGCTTTTCATCGGCATGCCAGTAGTCCTTCCGCGTTACCTCCATCATTTGCGAGAGCAGCACCTGGTAGGCATACACGTTCTCGGGCTGCATAAATTTGCGCTTCAAATCGAGCTGGTATTTGTCTTCCACATAGGTATCGTACACGCGGTTCCACTTGCCTTCGTCAATCGCTTCGGGCGTGGTCACCTGCCAGCCCCAGAGATTGGTCACCATCATGCGGACAAAACGCGAGCCGGCATAGCCCTCGTCCATCATGGCATTAATCCACTCGGGGTTCAGGTAGCGGGTCTGCATTTCGCGGCCAATAAACTGGTCGAGGCTTTCCTGACGCATGTTTCCCTTTTGGGTGAGGTTCGAAATCATCACATCGGGCGTTTGCCCGTCCAGAGCGCGAACAGTCAGCGCCGTTCCACCCAGGTATTGGAAGAAGTCGTCGTTGTCGAGCGCGCCGTACAAATGGGAGGTGCGGCTGTGCAACACGGCTTTCGATCCCGAGAGGTTCTGAGCCAGCAGGTCTTTCAACACCTTGTCGGTCACCTTCGGGTTGCTCACCGAACCCCAATAGTCCTCGCCATAGGGAAAATGCATGCGTTTCATGTACAGCTGTGCCACCTCGCGGTCGCTCTCCCACTGCCCCGAAGCCTCAATCATGGTATTTGTGCCCGTGCCGTAAGCGCCTTCGGGCGTGGTAAACATGCGCACCAACGCCAGTTTTTCGGCTTCGGCTTTGCCCACACCGGCCTCAACCAGCTTTTGCCGGGCGGCCTCGGTGTGCAGGCGAATGTAGTTGTCCACCTCGTTCTGCTTGGCTGCCAGCTTCACCGCTTTGTCGAGCAGCTTCATCAGCGTTGGGAAAATATCGCGGTACAGGCCCGACGGTACCATCACTACATCCACGCGGGCACGTCCCAGCACCCGGCGCGGAATGATTTCCACATCCACCACCTTGCCATAGCCGTCGTATTTGGGTCGAACTCCGAGCAGGTACATGATCTGCGCTTCCATAATTCCTTCGTTGCGGATACATTCCGTCGACCACAGGTTGAAGGTCACCTTGTCCGGAAACTGACCGTCGTGTTTCACGTTATAGTCTGAAATGAAATCTTTCGCCAGCTGCGTTCCGGCTTTATAAACTGACTCCGACGGAAGGTGCGACGGGTCGAAGGCGTAAAAGTTTTTCCCCGTTGGAAGGGCATCAGGGTTGCGGATGGGGTCGTTCCCCGATCCCGCTTCAATGTATTGGCCGTTCAGGGCAGCTATCAGGGCGTCCAACTCGGCTTTTCCGGTTGCCTGCAGTTTCTGGCGAATGTTGTTCAGCCAGTCCTCTTTGGCTTTTCCGCTCAGGTGGTCCTGTTGCGAAGCAATCGCTTTGGCCGTTTCTTCCAGGTACTTCGGAGCCGGGCTCTCGCCAAAGGAGTGCAGCCCCATCGGGCTTTCCTGCTCCAGAATTTCTTCCACGTAATGCTCCAGCAGCTGAAAATCTTTCTCTTCCTTAATTTCCGTCAAGCCCAAATCCTTCAGCACGCCCGCCGCTTTGGCTTTCTCGTTAATAGCGGCCAGCTTGGCTTGCGACAGCAGCTTACTCTTCGACTCAGCCACTTCGTACTCCGACATCAGCCGCGCAAGTTCTTTCACCTCGGGGTTAAGTTGAAGGCGGGTAAACGGCGGCGTCATGTGGGTCAGGATGATGGCGCCGCTCCGTCGTTTGGCCTGCAGCCCTTCACCCACATCATCCATAATGTAGGGGTAAATGTTGACCATGTGCCCGATCAGCGCCTCCGAAACATCCGATTCGCTCAGCCCTGTTTCCTTACCCGGCAGCCATTCCAGCGTACTGTGCGTTCCGATGTGCACCACCGCGTCTGCATGAAAGCTGTGCTGCAAATACAGGTAGAAGGCCAGGTACTGGTGGTGAGGCGGCAGCGTAATATCGTGGTGCATCACATCAATGCCCTGCGTCCACCCGCGAACAGGTTGCGGCATCAGCAACACGTTTCCGCAGGGAACAGCCGGCAGCACAAAGAAGCGTTCCTTTTTGCTGTTCTCCCAGGTCATGATCGAGGTCGTATCGGGCAAGCCCCAGTGGTGTTCCACTTCGGCAACCAGCTTGGGCGAAAGTTCACTCAGCCATTTTTTGTAGAGGCTGATGGGCACCAACACGGCTTTGCCCGATTGGGCCAGCTTGGCCGTTTCGGCAGGCGCCCAGTCGCCCACATTGCGCCCGTGTTCCATCACCTGCTTGTAAATATTGTCTTCGCGAATATCCATTCCGCCCAAATCGTAACCTTCGGTCTGCATCCGGTTCAGCATGTTGTGCAAACTTTGCGGCATCACGTTCAGGTAGCTCGCTCCCAGCGATTCCTTGCCCGGCGGGTGACTGTAGTAAATCAGCGCGACCCGTTTTTTGCTGTTGGGTTTGGTTTGAAGCAGGTGAAAGGCCTTCACCCGATCCACGAAGCGTTTCAACTGCCGTTGGGCCGGCACTTTTTCCTGTGCCCCGGTGGCCGGGTCAAAATCCTTCACCGAAGTCACGATGGGCTGAATCATCCCCGATTGCTCCGGAATGCTGAGCGCGTTCGTCCGTTTATACAGGGCGATACCGGTTTCACTGTCTTCCCAGGCTTCCAGCGTATCATTTACCTGCACCAGGTTGATGACCGGAACATTCAGCTCTTTGAATGTCTCGCGCTGCAAATCGGGGTTCACGCCCAACCACGACGACATGCCGGCAACTACTGAAAGCAATGGCTTTCCATCCTGGCGGAAAAAGTAGGTTTTCAACTCGTCCAACGGAACCTGACCGAAATACGGCAATACATTGAAACCGGCCTCTTCCAGCTTTTGAATGTGGCTGTTCACCGACTCCATCTGCTCCGACAGGATATCGCTGCGCCAGATGTTGAGCCCCACCCAGGGGTTGCCCGCTTCCTGCGTCCGGCGATGAGCCTGGTAGTCAGCAAGTGTGCTGTAAAACTGACCATCTTCCGTGTTGTATAAACCATATTCAGGAATTTGCAGCACCTGTTGCTTTGCCACCGGGTAGGCCAGGTCGGTTCGCAGCTTTTCGAGCACCATGCGCTTCAGGTTCTCCCTTCCCGACTGGCTGTAGAAATCCAGCACCTGCGCATCGTAGTTTAGCTGCACGCCCTCGGGGCTGTCGGCGAGTTTATCTGCACCGACAGCGTAGATTTTCGCACCATGCCGGCTTGCCTGTTTAAGCTCTTTCACCGCCTGGCTAACGATCTCGGCATGAAGTACGTCCGCAAAAATCAGATCACTTTCAGCAACAAACTGTTTTTCCTGCTGGTAATAACGGGAGTACGGAAACACCCGCACTTCAATCGGCTTTCCATCCTTCGTTGCAACCTTAATCGCCTCCGCAGCCCGCTCTCCAAGCTGCGTGTACGAGTCGGACAGCAGCAGCGACACCCGCAACGGCTTTGCTTCGGCCACAGTGCGACTGCTAAAAGCAAGTTGCAACAGCATAGCGAGCAGTAAAATCGTGTATTTTGTTTTATTCGTTCTCAGGCACATAAATAACCTTTCCATTTTCGAGTTGGTAAGCCGTTCCCAAGCGGAGCCCTTTTCCCTCGGCTTCCTGCGGGGTGACTTTCTCAATTTTCACATCTTTTCCTTTCTTGGTGATGATCTGCATCTCGCCATTGGCGCCTTTCTTGGTAATCGTCACTTCCGAATTTGGGTCGAACATGTCGACCATATTGAAGGCCATGAACAAAGCGAAAATGAGCGCGACGATAAAGACCACACTGGCATCGAACAGGTTGGCAACACCGCTCATTGGGTCGTCGTCCAGCCCGTCTTCCGCCCTCTGCGTTTGTCTGTTTAATATGCGCATGCTTAGTTGAATTGATTGTGTTTAACTTCCGATGATTGTTTCCCCTGAAAGTGACCATGCGCCTTCAGGTTGAGCAGCGCTTTCTCGGCAACAACCTCGCAATGCAGGCGGTCGGCGTTGTACCAGTTCTGCCGGATCATCACCAGCACATAGGCAACCAATCCGCAAGCCAGACCGATGATGGTTGTGGTGAAGGCCGTAACCATGTTCACCGACATGACCATCATATCGCCCTGCGACAGCGATGCCAATGCCGTTCCCATCGGAATCAGGGTTCCCATCAGCCCCAGCGTCGGACCGGCTTTGATGGCCAGCCGCAGTAATTTCAACGAATGATTCTGCTTCATTTCCCACAGGCGCAGGTACTGCACGACTTCAATCTCGGCCAGCTCGACGCCGGGCTTCGATGCAAAAATCAACTCCAGTTGTTGGTTGAAACTGGCACCGGCTTCGAATGTCTTCGAACGGCGTACACGATAAAGGCGCAGGCTCTGCCCCGCCTGAAAAATGAGCCACAGGCCGCAAAGCACAATGCAGATCATTACAGGCACCAACAGCAATGTGGACGCCTGGTATAAAAGAGATTCCAGAAATTTCATCTATGATTTGTTTTGAGGTGTTTTTAAATAACCAAGGAGGAAGACAAGCAGCAAAATGCCCGAAAGGATCCAACCATTCACGGTTTCGTAAGCTGTGGAGATCGGTTCCAGATCCGGTTTCTGATCGGCTCCGGCGAAAAGTTGCAGCGTTTCCGTGAATTGAAAAGCGGCCAAAATAAAAAGCAGAATGAGCGCAACCCGTAGCAATTGCAACTTCTTATTCCGAACCAGCACAAGCGCCAGCGCCGCTGTCAACACAAGCACAATTAACTGCCACATCAACGCCCGGACCTCCCGCTCCATTCCCATTTTCACCAGGTAAGTACCCAGAAAAACGGCGTAGTAAATCGTACTTCCAAGCGTCGCGTAGGCCGAAGCTCGTCCCAGTTGCCAAGCCGTCAAAATTGCCAGCACCAAAAAAGGAGCCGAAACCACAAATGCCGGAATTCCTTCTTGAAACAAGATAGTTGCACCGAGGAAAAACAAGCTCAAGAGCGTCCAGCCAAATGCGGACCAAAGTGCCGTGCCTCGTTTTATCACAAGCGTATTCAAATTGCTGCAACCAGCAACAATACCAATGACGGTTAGAGCATCGATGCCCAAATTCAAATTGTTGATCATGTCCTGTTTGTTCGTTTCAAATCACACAAACAACAATATTCCGTCTATCAGAAAGTATAAAATTGGTTTCTGTTACAGCTGCTCTAACTCCCGAAAGCGTGGAATACTGTCGTCGTTTATGGCAGGTCTTCTGGCTTGTTCCGTTCAAAAAAGCCTTCCCGTTTCATTGGAGTTGAAACAGTGGCATCTTTTTTTTGAACACAAATGGAACTTACAGCTGCGGGTACAGCTCCGGAATTCCGGGATTTTTCATCACCGGGCACCGGATTCCCTTTTCATCCGAAACTCGTGAAAGATTCGGGAACCATAACGGCACAAAAATAGAAATTCTGGATTCTAATGGAGAAACAAAATTGAATTCGTGGGAAAATTTAAGATAACCCGCCTATTTTGAAACCGAGGAACTGACGGTCATTGCAGGTGAATTTTTCAAGCTTTGCAGGACGACACAGTAGCGCTCTGTCAGCTCAACCAGCTTCGATACTTTCTCCGGATCGGCAGTTGTATCCAAGTCGAAAAACAACCGGATACCGGAAAAACCAACCGGAGCCTCTTTCGAAACACCAAGCGTTCCCCGGAAATCGAGATCGCCTTCTGCCCGCACAACCGCATCCTTCAGCTCTACACCAATGGCTGTCGCCACGGCATTCAGCGTTACTCCGGCACAGGCAGCCAAAGCCTCGAGCAACATATCGCCCGAACAAACAGCCATTCCATTCCCTCCCGTTGCCGGGTGCAATCCGGCGGTTACCAACGCTTTCCCCGTCTCCACACGGCAACTAATGCCATCGGCCAATCGAGCCTGCGCTTTCAAGGTAACCATCGCGGTATCTGGCTCTTCTTTGTATTTTGTTTTCAAAGGCGACTGCAGCCTTCTCAATTCTTCTGCATCCATAATGGTTTAGTTGTTTCAGTTTGACTAAAATGAAACCGGAACCTATAAAAGGCTCCGGCCAATCTCACTCACATCCTCATCAATACAAAACGCCTATGGTTTAATATTTTGATTCATATGAAACGTGTTGTGCGGGTCGTATTTTGCTTTAAGCTTTGCCAATCGCTCGTAGTTGACACCGTAAGCTGCTTTAATCCGGTCGTTTTCTTCTTCGGTCATAAAGTTCACGTAAGCCCCTCCCGACGCAAACGGAGCTGATGCTTTGAAGAAATTGCGGGACCAGGAGACACACTTTTCATCTTCGCTTTGGGTTTCCCACCGGCCGTGAACATTCATAACAAACTTCATGTCGCGGGCACTGTAGGCCGTGGCATCAGCAGGAACTTCGTTCATTTTACCTCCGACGACCCCGATAAAGATCTCGCAGTGCGGCGATGGTAGTTTGCCCGTGTATTCAATCATGGCATCAAACAAACCATCTTGCAGGTGTGTGAAATTATGCGACTTCCAATAGTTCCGGAAACCAGGGGTTAGCAGTGGATCAAACGCCTGCTGCCAGCCGATGTAGGGAACCATTCCCAGATGTTCACCGACCGGAGTGCCAAAATCACGGATCGGGGCAGCCAGTTTCTCTCCGTGAGCACTGTCGCCAAAATAGCAGGTCGCCATTATTACGACCTCCGTTCCATGAACCGACTCCGGCAGGAACGGCAGCGGGGGTGCTTTACGCATGACTACCCAAGTGTTAAATTCGTCGGGTGTTGACAGAATGAAATCGCGGTATTTGTGTAAAACCTGTTTTGCCTGTGCAATGGGAAATACGGTTAAACCGGCATACACTTCGGTGCCAATATAATTCAGGTTAAATTCGAACTGGGTGACAATTCCGAAGTTTCCGCCACCACCGCGAACTGCCCAAAACAGGTCTGCATTTTCATTATTACTGGCATGGAGCTTTTCACCTTCTGCTGTGACCATATCTACTGAAGCCAGACTATCGATGGTCATCCCGTATTTACGCGACAACCAGCCGAATCCGCCACCGAGTGTCAGCCCGGCAATTCCGGTTGTTGAGTTGATTCCCACAGGGAAAGCTAAGCCATAGGGTTGACAGGCCTGATCGACATCGCCCAAAGTGGCACCCGGTTCGATGTAAGCCTTCTTTTTACCGGCATCCACCCGAACATTCTTCATGGTTGAAAAATCGATAAGCAGCCCATTATCACAAAGCGAATTTCCCGCAATGTTGTGGCCAGCTCCGCGAATGGACAAATCCAAATCGTTTTCCTTCGCATAACGAAGTGCCATGACTGCATCATTAGCATCCTTGCACTGGACAATCACTGCGGGTTTCCGGTCGATCATGGCATTCCAGATCTGACGTGTTTCGTTGTATTCCCGATCCTGAGGCATGATCACTTTGCCTTTGACTTTCTTTTTTAGGGAGACAATTGATTCTGATAGTGTTTCTTTCATTTTTAAGTCGTTAAAAGGTTAATGCACATTCTTTCGGAGATCTTCACCAAACCATATTTCAGGTGTTCCGGCGACACCTGCATTTTTCATCGCATTTTTCAATTCCTCTGAACTGAAAAAATCATTAGCTTCTTCAATCGACTTAAACTCATGAGTGACGATTACCTGATCGGGCGCATTCGGGTCGCGAAAAACATGTTCGTGCCGAACGCCTTTTTCCTTAGCCATCGGCATAAACTTGTCGTAAACAGCCTTCCAACTGTCAAAGTCTTTGACCGCATGCTTAACAAAGGTTGTTATCATTAGATTTTCACTTTAGGTTGAGAACTTGGTAGAGCAGATTTATCAACACCTGGAGAAAAAACTGAAGGTGAGTTGGAGAGCGGTAAGAATAGTGGTATCCTAGGAGGGTGGAGATATGTCGCCGCTATTCTTGTTCGGCGTAGAAACAATTTAGCGAAGAACAGTTCAGCTAACATGTTCTTCTTCATGCATAATCGATCTCACTTTTTGAATTAACTCGTCGTTAATTTCCATCCCGTGAGCTTCCTTCGCATGCTTAGCTACTTGATTGAGTAATTCTTCTTCTGATTCGGAGCGACCTACAAAACTACAATCTAATCCTGCATCACTACAACGTACAACTTTCACTTTTCCCATGATGATATCCTCCAAATTTTAATTAGCTGGAGTATTCATTTAACATCTATGGTACTGGCGCGTAAGTTCTAGTTGTATCTACGCCGGATTTCAAATTAAGATACTTTTGTCTTAATTTATTTTTCGACGGAATGCGACCACATCGCTAGATCGCCCGCAGAACGTGCGACACACTAGATTTTAAAAAGCCAGAAGTGACTAATCGACCTTGTAATTGAAGAAGCTATTATCCTCGTTACCAACGAGAAGGTTGAAATAAGGATTTCCGCGGGTCATGTACCCAATGCTGAAATCGGTGTTCCCCTGCAACGGGAAGCCATTGTACAGCTTGCCATCGGAATTGACCAGATACACCCGGTTTTCGCCTTTGCACACCACCCCTACTTTTTTGTTGTTACCCGAGAAAGTGTAAATGTTCGGCCGGTTGGTAATCGGACTCGGGAATTCGCGGTCCATAATGTCTTTGCCCCTGTCGGAAAAAGCGTAAAGTTCTTTGCCGTCTGCAATGACAAAGTCCGATTGCCCGTCGTTATTCAGGTCTTCCGCCACAAAGAAGTGGTTGCTGCTAAACTTGCCCAAATCGACTGTTTTAGACTCGCCATTGAAATACTGAAGATGTACAATTCCCTTCACATCGGTTGTTGCAAGTGCAAATTGTCCGGCTTTAACCAAGTAGAGGTTGTTGCCCGAGTGTTCGAAATTATCGGTTGTTTTCACCCGAATACTCCCCTGACGGTCGAAAATATAGGTTTTATAGCGATCGGCACAAACAATGTAATCTTTGCCATCGACACGGAAATGCTGCAGCTGATCGGTGACCGTACCATCTGTTTTTTCAGGCTTCCACCCTTCAACGAGGCTTCCGTTGCGATCGTAGCCATAAATCTGCTTGTTCTCGCAGGCTACAAAATAGCGGTAATCTTTGTTGTTATCGTAGTCGCACACCGCCACGCCGTTGGTTGCCGGGGCCCGGAATGCAACCGGGAATTTACCCACGTGATTGCCGTTGCGGTCAATCAGGTATAGCTTGTCTTTTGTATTGAACAGGTACTGCAACTTCCCGTTTCGGTAAAGATCGACCTGGTAAACGTCGCCCAGGATTTTCTCAGAAAGCTTAATTTTCCACAAACGAACACCTTCTTTGTTGATCAGGTAGAGGTTGTTCTTATTATCCTGAACGATCACCTCTTTATTCATGCGATCGTTGTGATTGGTCACAATCTGCGGCTTGATCGAAACTGTCGTATCCAGCTTACTTTGCCAAACGGTTTGCGGTTCTTCTTTCATCACCGGATCGAAGCGCAAATAAAGATTGTTAAGGAACGCTCCGGAGTTGGGTGCAATTTGCCATCCCAAAGCATAAAACTTGCGGAACAACTGCTCATATTCCTTCACTGTAGCAAAGGATTCCTCGTTCATGTAAAGGGCTCCAAGGTTGAATGCTTTCGAAAAGTTGATGTAGCAATACACGCTCGAACGCGAAGCCATTTGCTGATGGAATTTCCGGAAATTAACGTCTTTCGCCAGGGTTGACGACAACACCAAATCGTGAATATAACTTTTCAAAGCCGCTTCGTTATTCGCAAAAATCAGGTAGTTGTCGTAGAAGCAGAGATAATTGCAATCCACTGCCGAGAATACTTTTCCGAAGAGCAAGCCGGCAAGCTCTTTCACCGGAAATTCATAGATCGAATAGGCCACGTCTTTTTGAAGCTGATATTTCGACTCTGTTTCGGCAAGCGTTTTCTTATTGACTTTGGCGAAATTTTCCAGGATCGGAAGAATCAACTCCTTCGCTGCCGACTGGCTTTTCACTTTCGCAATGAAGAAACGGTTTTGAGTTGGATCGTTTTGCAAAACCGGGCCAAAAGCCATGGCAAAGTCGTTATCCGATACCTCCCCGAAAAGTGCAGTCAGGCTCTTCTTACCGGTTTTTTCAAAATTAATCAACGAGGTTTCGCGGTTATAGAAATCGCTTCCCTGTTTTTTCAGGAATTCAACGTAATCTTCCTCAAAACGGGAATAGCTATCGAGGTTGAAATTGATAAACAAACTGGTATTCGACGACAGTGCCTCATCCATGTGAAAACGCTGCCCTTCCTGTTTGCGCAAAACCGAGAGAAAATTATCGTAGGTATCCGCTGTAAAACTAAATCCGTTCAACCAAAACTCATTCCCTTTGGCGGTCACATCCAATTCGTTCCAATCCGAAAAGTTGGCAAATTCACGAATGAATTTACGAAGCTCAGGCGTCACAACACGTTCCAAAAGCACCGAGATTTTCTTCTGATTGACAAACAAGTTAAAAGTTGAGCTGGAACTGACCGTGCTGTATAATTGCTTGAACTGATCCTGCGTCAACAGGTTTTCAGAGCTAATCTGCCGAATACCTTCTTCTACAAAAATGGCATTACGGCTCAACAGAAAAATTCCTTTCGACTCCGCAAAATAGCAACCTCCATTTGGGCCCTGAAAGTGATAAATCTCCTGCCCGTCGTAATCACGCTTGTTCAGTTTACCGGATCCGGCTTGTTGCCGTTGTTTAAAAAAGCTGATCATGCCCTCGCGCTCTGCCCTGTTCTTCAAACTAAAGGCAAACAGCGCTTCCACCCCGGTTTTTCCTTCCGGGTTGAAGGCAATCAAAACCGACTTGCTTTGGATGGTTTGACGAAGCGTCTCATCTTCGCTCATCAGGTTTTCAATATCGTCGATATCTTTCCAAAAGCCTTTCAGAAATTCGGCTCCGCGCAGTTCTTCTGTCATCGGGTTACCCGACTTGCACTCCCTCAAAAAAGATTTCAGTTCAGGAACCTCAACAACCAGGGGCGTACGAACCGGAATCGACTGAAATGCCGAATTCTCGGAGTAGCTGGTTGTTTCCCTGGCCATAAAGTACCAGGTTAATCCTAAAGCGACGATCAAAACAACAAGAAGAGGGAGAAGAAACTTACGCATACCACTGGCTTTTAGTCAAAAATAGAAAGTTTGGCAGGATTTATAAAATGAAACTGTCCCCTTAAACCAAGAATTACATAGAATTAAGGTGAAACATAATTTCCGAACGACATTTTTAACCGATCAACACCGAATCGCAATTTTACTTGCGATGTTTAACTTCGCTCGCCGGCACAATCTTATAAAGTTTGTCCGAACGCCGGATTTTCTCCGAAAGTTTAACCGAGAAAAGTTCGCCTTTCTTCGTTTCCTGCACCGGTTTCAAATCCACCCGGATCTCGTCAATAACAGTTTCGATGACACCTGAGCTTGGGCCGGTAACCAATATTTTGTCGCCCACTTTCAGCGAGCCTGTTTCCATTTTAAACTCGGCCACACCAATATTGGGGAAATAGTTCATGCCCTTTCCGATGTACATTTTGCGTTCGGTAGCCAGCGATCCGTAGTTTGCGCTCCACTCGCCCAAGCGTTGTCCCAGGTAGTAGCCGTCCCAAAAGCCACGATTGAAAACCGTTTGCAAACGAGTATCCCATTCCTCTATTTTTTCTTCGGTAAAGTTACCTTCAAAATAGGCGTCAACCGCTTCGCGATAGCACTGCACCACCGTTTTCACGTACTCGGGTGCCCGGGCACGTCCTTCCACCTTCAATACCGAAACACCGGCATCGAGCAGTTTATTCAGGAAATGAATGGTCTTCAAATCCTTTGGCGACATGATGTATTCGTTGTCAATCTCGAGTTCAGCGCCGGTTTCTTTGTCAGTCACCGTGTAGGCCCGGCGGCAGGTTTGCATGCAGCTTCCGCGGTTAGCCGAACTGCTCATTTCGTGCAAGCTGAGGTAACATTTGCCCGACACCGCCATGCAAAGCGCACCGTGCACAAACATCTCAATCTGGATCAGCTCGCCTTTGGGGCCGCGAATATCCTGTTCCTTGATCTTGCGGCTGATTTCAGCCACCTTCTCCATGTCCATTTCGCGCGCCAGCACCACCACATCGGCAAACTGCGCGTAAAATTTCACAGCCTCAAAGTTTGTAATGTTCACCTGTGTTGAAATGTGAACTTCAACACCAACCGAACGGGCATATAAAATGGCTGAGATATCGCTGGCAATAATAGCCGAGATCCCGGCTTCCTTGGCAGCGTTGATCACTTCGTGAAGCTTGTCCAGCTCATGATCAAAAATGATAGTATTGACCGTCAGGTAGGTCTTTACGCCGTGGCTGTGCGCCTTTTCGGCAATCGAACGCAAGTCATCCAAGGTGAAGTTATTGGATGAGCGCGAACGCATGTTCAGGCCTTCAACACCAAAATAAACAGAACCGGCACCTCCCTGAATAGCTGCAGCCAGTGACTCGTACGAGCCAACGGGCGCCATTATTTCTATATCTCGTCTTTCCATTTTTTCAACTGAATCGCCACAAAATTACATTTAATTTGACGACATGCCAAAGAAGAATTCTGCGGATGGTTTGCAAAAACAGCAAGCTGCCAGTAGATTCTCGGAGCATCGGAAGCACAAATCATCAAATTCCAACGGATCAAACACCAAATCCCAAACGGCCAATTGAATCGAATCGCTTTGGATTTTGGAATTTCGTTGTTTGGAATTTATACACCTACTACTGTGCCAAGGTGAAGCGAAAGCTCATCCCAAAGCTGGTGGTTGAGCTCGGATAAGATGACGAGGTAAAAGGATTATTGATGACTTTATCGTAGTACAGTTTCAGCTGAAACCGGTCGCTCAGTTGGTAATCTGCTGAAGTTTTCAAAGTAACTGCATTCTGCCCTGCCGACAATTGATCGTCCTCTTCGGCAATGTCCCGCAAAACGGTTTTGTTCTTTTTGAAGGACATATCAATTTTAATATTGAGGTCGTTCGAGTAGGCTTTCTGCCCGCTTTTGGATTTCAAAATCAGGTCCATTCTCGGGAAACGGTAGCCAAGCCCCACTGAAATCTCCCGACTCTGAACCTCTGTCAGCTGATCGGTTGAAAAACTCACCGTAAGGTTCCGGGTCCGGTTTATTTCAATACTCGTCGACAGGTCGTTCAGCCAGGTGACATCCAGGTTGATCAACGGATTCAATTGCTCCGTGATACTGACCGAACTGATATCGTATTGGGAGACAAAGTCGCCGGTTGAGCTGTTCATCACGTAACTCCAGCCATCGCCGAATTCGGTGTCATCGTAATCCAGGTTAGTTGAATAACTCCCGATGTTATAAGTAGAACGATAGGAATGGCTCAGGCTGATCGACTTGGCAACCCGGTTCAAGCCTTTAATTTTCGAAACCAGACCATCGTAAGTAATCCGCCAGTTTGGCCGCAGGTATTTCAACGAGGGCAAAGGGTTAAGCGAAACTTTGTCGGGCGACTGCCCGGTGTAAGCGGCAATAAAAGCAGGAATCAACACTTCCTGCGATGTTGGCCCGTAGCCCCAGGGGAACTCGGTTTCGGGGTTGTTATCCTCCGGGTTGTAGCCAGCCTCTGCATTCGCTACTCTTCGGGCAGCCAGCCGCCGGGCAATGGTCTCGCGATAATCCAGCATGTTTTGATAGGCTTCCGGTGTTTCAACACTGGCGTCACCAATTTTCTCGAAAGCTGTTCGCCAGGTGTTGATTGACATGGTGAAGTTGCCGCTCACCGTCCGGTTTGAAGGATTGAAAACATCGTTTTCCACATCGTACAAATAGTATTCACTGGAGTTCTCCGAGGCTGAGCGACTTCCGCTCAAGTTCACATTTAGATTGGGGATCGGGACCAAGCTCGCCTGAAAACTCCAGGCCTCGTTATGGCTCATGATGTAGGGTGAATTGAGTGTCGTGTCTTTCGTAATCCAACCTTTCAAGGCTGCTTTGCGGGCAAAATCTTCGTCCTGCCATCCAAACAAAAATGGCAGCCCCGGCGCGTTGGTCGATGCAATTTCACCAAACATGGAAGGATCAGGATCGTAATGCGCTGAGCCGAAAACGGAGGGCTCCGGCATGAATCCCGGTAGGACTGTCCCGTCGGAAGATGAATAAACCGCACTGAAACTCTTCAACATCATCGCCGTCCGCGCCGAATACTGAGCAGCATTGTAGAGCCAGTTGTTTTCGATTTTGCGCTTTCCGTTAATCTCAACCTGCGCCTTATCAATCGGTTTGCGACTTTGAATACTCACCTCATTTTCGTTCAGCACCTTGGTTGTCACGCGAACTTGCAACCCTTCCTCATCAAAAACCTTCACCTGAACATCTTTGGTTTTTAAGTGGTGATGAATAACCGTTTCCTGATTCGCCTCAACCGGAACTTTTTTGTCCTTGTACGAAACCTCCCGAATGCGAACATCGGGCATTTGCGTTTGGCGGCTTTCTGCTGCCTTGGCACGGGCACTCGAGCTACGGGCCGAACTTGTTCCTGTTCCAAAACGTTGGTTCACGCTTTTCAGAAACGGAACTTTATTGTACAGCGTGTTAAAGTTCAGCTGCGCATTTCCCTGCATCACCCTTGTGTTTTCAATCACGTTCCCCAACTCAACCGTTTCATCGGTCACCGAGCCGGCCGTCCAATCGTAGCCAGCCTGGTAGCGCGCAGTGGCGTTAGTCCAGTTTAAGAGGTCAATTTTATTCAACGGCAACTGGTAAGTCACATTCAGCACATGGTTGTATAAAATCGGTCGCCCCAGATTCAGCAAGTTCGACAGGATCGAGTCCTTCTTCAGCTGGTAATCGTCATCCGATTTATTGATCACCCCTTCCGGCTCGTCAATCCGGGCCGTTCCTTCCGACGAAAAACTAACGATCAGCGATTTGGTCAGATTATACCGCAAGTTGAAACTCCGCTTCCAAAGAAAATCTTTGTTCACCGTAACCGGAACCTCCACATCCGGATCAGTCACATTCCGGGTTTGTGTTTCATTGTAATATCGGTACAGGTTGTTGATGTACGAAATCTGCGTTGGCATCAACGAAAAGTTGAAATCGCGAATCAGGCGGAAAGCATTCCCCTTTAACAGGTTTACTTTTTTAAAGGGTTCGTACACTTTCGGACGATTATTATAAACGTAGCTCAAAATCAACCGATAGCTCTTCTCAATGTCGTATTCGGTGTACACATCCCGATCCAGCTGCTTGTTGTAAGAAAACGATACCGAGAAATTAGCAGGGTCAATCAGGCTAGTTTTATTATCCTTTCGAATCTTCTTATCCACTTTCACATTGTTAAAAATAATGCTGCTCGATTTGGAATAGGTTTGCATGAGGTTCTTCAGTGAGTCTTTTTCCGATTTTGAACTGGCATTCGCCAGGGTCTCCGACATGGTCACATCGGGATCGAGCGGGTTGTAATACGGGTTGCTCACACTTTTCGAAAGGTTCAGAAAAACCGGGATCTTCACCTGCGCTTTCGACGGGAAAAACTTACCCATATCAAAATTACCGGTGATATCGTAGGTGCTCACATCCTCATCCGAGCGCTCGCTGACGCTTTCGTCAATACTCCCGAAACCGGCAGAAGTATGGCTTCCGGCAAAAGTAACTGTTCCAAAGTCGGCCAGCTTAGCCGTCGTTCTCACATTTGCCGCCCAACCGCCGTTGTCCTCCAGCCCGGTTAAACGAAGCTCATCCGTCCAAACCTCAACCGATTTGTCGGTAGTTTGCAAGGTTGACGATTTATGCCGAATCCCCAGCATCATCACCTGCACATTGCCCAGGTTGGGACTACCTTTAATTTTCACCAGATTTTTGCCGTCGTTCCAATCATCGTGCGCCACTTCATACACATCGGTGAGCGATAAAGTCGAGCCACTTTCGCGCATGTCTGCATTCCGCGCCAACTTGGTGTTGGTAAACAAGGTGAACGGAATATTGATCCGGTTTTCGTCGGGCCACACAATGTAGCGGTCGGATTCGAGATTCCCGTTGTAGCTTCCGGCGGGCGTTAGTTTCAACGGAAGTTCGTACTCGTAGTAGTTGTCGTTGTAATCCGATCCGAGGCGCATGAAAAAATAGAGGTCATCGTCATCCAGATCTGATCCTTCAATTGCTTCGGCATGCACTTCCAGCTTCAACCGCTTGTAGGGTCGAAAATCCAGGTTGATATTTTTGTATGCAGCGCGCGAATCGCCTTGTTCCAAGTCCTCAACTTTCAGCAACAGCGATTGCTCATCCTCCTGCACCAGGTACGAACTACTGTAGTCGACCTCCCGTTCAATATCGGGCGGCAAAATATAGTTAACCGGTTCCTTCTGGCTGTTTTCCTCGATGTTTACAGCCGAAACTTCAAACGAGGTACTGGCTCCCAGGTTTGCGCTATTGTCTTCCAGGTTATCGCTGTATTGGCGCCATTCTGCCCTAACCAAATCCAGCGTTGCCAGGCGCAAAAAGGTTGGCTGCTCGAATCCCCGCATAAACATCCGGATAAAACGAATCGACGAAAAATCTCCAATATCACCGACAACCTCATCCGGCGAGTCAATCGGAATTTTAAACTGATACCACTTCACATCGCTCACTTGACCATTGGCCAGTTCAACGCTGGCAGTGCGAACATCGCTGATGTTATTCTGCCCAACCACCATGTCTTCTGGTCGCAGGCTAACGTGATACTGAAAGTAATTCTCCGTTTCGCTCAGCGTATTATCATCGTTAATATCCTCGCAGTTGGGCGTGGTTGATGCAGAGGTTGAATAAGACTCGGGCGAATACGAAGCCGGAACCGAGTTTCCCTCCGGCCCGTTGTATTTCTTATAGCGGTCCAGGATACTCAGCTCATTCTGGTCGTAATCGCTTCCCCTGAAATAGTGATAATCATCGGCTGACGGGTCCGTTGCAATTTCCTCATAGGCCGACTGAGACGTGATATTCTGGACGCTCTGCAAATACTGATCATGAAAAGTCATCTCATCTGCATCCGACAAGCCGTCGAAACCAACATCCTGGTTCAGGATCGTCTCGTCATCACTTACAAAAGCCGTGGTAAGTTGGTTTTGGGTTGAAACCCGCCCCCAAACAGTGGTGTCAACATCAGTAATCAATGCCGATTCCGGCAGACCATTCTCAAATGACTTGTAAGAATCTTTGAGGACGTCTTCGGAAATATCACCCAGGTTGAAATACAAATCTCCACCGGTGTCCGTTCCGTCATCGTTATTCACAAACGGGTCCATCATCCAAAAAGAGATGTATTCGATGTTGGCCGATTCGAAATCGGTCGTTGTGATTTCCCGCATAATTCCCCCCCAACGAGTCGTTGGTTCGGCCAATGTCCCGTCCGGGTTCAAACCCGATGAATAGGAAGACGAGTTTAAATCGAAGTTGTACGGCCCCCGCTCATTCGGATAAAACGCCATGTTCAATACGGAGAGTATGGAGGTTTCTCCCGCATCGAGCTCCTTGTCGGGATAAATTTCCTGCACGTATACCTCGCGCACCAGGTTGTCCGACTGTTGCTCCGTGTCCTGTTTGATATGCGAAGGTGTGAGTGTGGTGTTGCGCAAAAACAGCGGATCGATATTGTACCAGGCAAAACGGGCACGGTTATATCCGTAGGCCAAATCGTCGTAAAGGTCGCCTTCGGGAAACAGATCCGACTGCCCCTGCGGCGTACTGGCCAACACCCAAGCCTGACGGGCACTGAGATCGATATCTGTTTCCGACGCTTCAAAATCGTCAATGTAGACCGTCCCGTCAGTTGCACTGGATTCGCCGACAATCAGCTTGGCAACCTCAGCCTGCACAGCAATCGACGACTTTTCCTTGGTCTCCAGAAAAGGTAATTTGTCGACCAGGTTGGTCAGGAACTGCGACTCGGTTGTATAATTCAAATCGAGCCCCAGCATGGTGTTGGAGACCGGTTCACTGCCGTAATTCACTTTTTGCGAGATGGGAGTTTCGTTGAGATAAAGGGCTGTTGCTCCCAAATTGAAATTGTCCGAAAAAGCATAGTTCATGTGCGTCCCCAACAAGGTTTTCGTTTGCACCGAATACAAATCCTGGCTTTCCACCGAAATCTGGAGACTAGATCCGGAATCTAAATAGGTCGGGTTAATAATCTTCACCCTTCCCAACGTGTAGTCGACCGTGTAATCAACATACTCCGTCAGTGTAACCCCGCCGGAGGTGACGGTAACCGAACCTTGTGCCAGGTTGATCGTCCCCAGGGAGATCTCGGAACTGGATGATCCGGAATAGGTTCCTTTCAGCTTGTACTTGTCGTGCTCGGCATCCTGCTTGGCATAGGTTTTCGTCGTATCGTACAAACTTTGATAGCCGTACTTTTCCTTGTAAATACTACTGTTCATCTGGTTGGTCAGGTAGCTGCCGAAAGGCTCCAGACATGGAAAAATGATGCGTCCTTTCTCGGCTTGCACGGTAATACCGTCAACAAAATCGAAAGCCCCGTTACTTCCCTTATCCAGATTGGCATCCAGGTTATCCAGGTTTAAAACACTCAGCAGCGTTTTGCCCGCCAGGTTCGACGACGGCAAATAATTGACATAGCTTCCGGTAGAGTCGCTCAAAACAGTGACATTCATAACAAAGTCATCGCTGTTCAAATCGTAAGCATCCAGGCTGTAAACGTTCTTCATCATCAGGTCCCAGGTCGGCA
This sequence comes from Mangrovibacterium diazotrophicum, assembly GCF_003610535.1. Classification (NCBI taxonomy): domain Bacteria; kingdom Pseudomonadati; phylum Bacteroidota; class Bacteroidia; order Marinilabiliales; family Prolixibacteraceae; genus Mangrovibacterium; species Mangrovibacterium diazotrophicum. Next base: position 2,856,738 of record NZ_RAPN01000001.1, read on the forward strand.
ATGTCGGCGTAAAACTCGTTCCTTTCAGCAACTTCACCACCAGCACGCCGGGCGAAGTTACTTCGGAAGCAAACTCCCCGACCTGGTAGGTCTTGCCGTTAGCGGTGTAGTTGTAAGCAACCGCCAGCACCTCATCCGAATTCAAGGCCGAATTCAGCGAGATGTAGCCCAAATTTGTGTTGATCGTGTATTCCGAAGAACTCAGTTGTCGCGCTTGTTGCACCTTCTCGTAATCTTTACCCGACTTAAATCCATAAGATGAAAAAGCCGACATCGTCTTTGTTATCGACGATACGGTTCGGATATCGGAATAGTCCTCGGTAATGGAACTGTACATTTGGTTGGCATCATTGTACGGATAAACGCTTTCCGGGTACGTGTGCCCGGCCTGCTCCTGAAAGGAAGGAACCGAATTATAAATGTTATCGTCGTGTTCGCCAAGATCCATTAAGGCCAGAATATTTCGTGCGCTGGTGTAGCTCCCCGACTTGTTCGTCACCCAAACTTCAATTTTGTTGATGGTGATCGCCGAATTGACAACCGGCATATTTTTCAGGGCATTGTCGTAGGTATCGCGGAAGTACTGCGAGAGAAAAAAGTGCTTGTTCGCATCGTAGTCCGAAGCATCAATCTCGAAAGTCGTTGTTTGCGCGCCGCCTTCAACCTGTATGGTTTTGGTTTCGCCTTTACTCTGCGACAGCACAGTCGACACACTCAGCTTCCCGAACTGCATATCGGTGCGCACACCAAACAGGTTGGTTGCTCCTTTAATCAGGCTTCCATTCAGGGGGAGCGAAACATTGCCCGCCTCTATTTTTTTGATGATTTCGTCTTCATCGCCCGAATAATCGAGCTTCATTTTGTTCTCGTAATCGAATGTCGCTTCGGTGTTGTAGTTCACCTGCATCTTCATTTTGTCGCCGATGCTACCCGTCAGGTTCATCTGAATTTTCTGGTCGAAGTCGAAGGTAGGTACCTTGCGCTGACGTTCAGAAAGCGACGGATTATCGACCGTGTTCACCTGGTAACCAAAACTGACTTCCACAAAACCCTGGGTCCGGATGTCAATGTTATTCCCGCCGAAAATCTTGTTGAATGCCTCGCCGTTCACCGTCAAACTCGGGAACAAACCTCCCTGCCCCGTCGTTTCCTGTTCTGCAGATTTGGTTCTCCAATAATTCCGAATGGAGTTCTGCATGTCGTAACGGATATATTCCTGAAGTGACAAAACTTTGGGCAAGCGATAATCGAAATCACCAACTTTTTCAGTCAAAATGTATTGCCCGGTTACCGGATCGTATTCAACTTCAGTTCTGATATTGGAAGGTTTCTTCAGGTAAATCGCCGACTGCTGGCTTGAATCGGCGTACTCAAACGCCTGCTCATCTTCGAAAGGGTAAACCAGCACACCGGTTGTGTCCAGTCCTGCCGAAACCTGGTTCACGGAATCCATAGGTGCAAATGGGAAATCCGGCTTTCCAGCCGAACGACCGGTAGCCACAAAAGTTGAAGCGATAGCCAAAACTCCGGCTAAAACCATCTTGACCGATGAAATTCGTCCAATTGTTTTCAACACCTTTCTCCTTCTGCAAAATAGTGCGCCAATCGCTGGCGAAAACCCCAACCCTGTTTTTCAGAAGGTTGTCGATCCGAGACCTATTTCGCCTTTAACTTGCTTTCTGTTTTTCCTGTAAATCGCGGGTATTACTGATGCTGAAAACGCACTTCAGAAGCTGGTATTGTATGCGAAAATCGTCGAAATCGAACACTCAAAAAGCCTATTTACAATTGAAAATCAATCAATTGATCATAACCATAGAGATCAAACAACAAAGATGTTCGCTGATCAACCTAATTCAATTTGATAGATTAAATCACCCTAAATAAAAGGCATTCAACTGTATTATAATAAAATATGATAAATCAGAGGCATTTTATTATGACAACTATTGCTGTGGAAAAATGAATAGAGGAAAAGATTTGTAGTAAATAATATCACAAGATATTAGTTTACATAACTCATCAGATAAAGAGATTGAAAAAAATTCAAAAAATTTTACTGGTGTAATTTGCCCGCATCTATTGGGCCAAAGTGAAGCGGAAGCTCATACCAAAACTGGTGGTTGCCGTTGGGAAAGCGGAGGAAGTGAAAGGCTTGTTCACAACTTTATCGTAATACAAACGCAACTGGAAACGGTCGCTCAACATGTAATCAGCCGTTGTTTTCAAGGTAACTGCATTCTGACCTGCAGTCAGCTGGTTATCGTTTTCTTCCAGCTTCCGGAGTATCGTTTTGTTTTTACGCAATGCCAGGTCGGCCCGAATATTCAGGTCGTTCGAGTAGGCTTTTTGGCTACTTTTCGATTTAATAATTAAATCCATGCGCGGGAAACGGTAGCCAAAGCCAAACGAAATCTCGTTGCTCAACACTTCGGTCAACTGGTTATTGGCAAAGTTCAGCGTCAGGTTACGGGCACGTTTAATTTCAACCCGTGTCGACATGTCGTTCAACCAGGTCACATCCACGTTAATCAGCGGGCTGAACATCTCTGAAATACTGACCGAATTGATATCGTATTTCGAAACGAAGTCGCCGTTCAACTCATTCATCTCGTAACTCCACCCGTCACCAAAAGATTGGTCGTCGTAGTTGAGATTGGTAATGTACGAACCGATGTTGTAGGACGAGCGGAACGCATGATTCAGGTTCACCGACTTAGCCACCTTATTCAATCCCTTAATTTTTGAAACGACACCGTCGTAGGTAATTCGCCAATTTGGCCGCATGTATTTCAAGGACGGGAACGGGTTCAGCGAAACTTTCTCAGGCGCCTGACCTGTGTATGCCGCGATAAAGGCCGGTATCAACACCTCCTGCGAAGTTGGTCCGTAGCCAACAGGGAATCCTGTTTCCGGGTTGTTGTCACCGGGAACGTAACCAGCCTCGGCATTCGCAACACGTCGGGCATCCAACCTCCGGGCAATGACCTCGCGATAATCCAGCATATTTTGGTAAGCTTCCGGAATCTCGACACTGGCATCGCCAACTTTCGAGAAGGCAGTACTCCAGGTATTCACCGACATGGTGAAGTTCCCCTTCAACGTGCGGTTTTGAGCGTTGAAGTCGCCGGTATTGATATCGTAGATGTAATATTCACTGGCATTTTCAGAGAACGATCTGTTGGCTTCCAGGTCGATCCGCAGGAATGGAATTGGTTCCAGGTTTGCGCGGAAAGCCCAGGTTTCATTGTGACTCATCACATAAGGTGCATTCAGGGTTGTGTCTTTGGTAATCCAGCCTTTCAGCGCAGCCTTGCGGGCAAAGTCATCATCCTGCCATCCGAACAGGAACGGGAATCCCGGAGCACTGGTCGAGGCAATCTGCCCAAACATCGCCGGATCCGGGTTATAATGTCCCGAACCGAAAATAGCCGGTTCAGGCATAAATCCGGGCAGTAAAGTACCATCCGAAGAAGAATAGGTTACATTAAAGTTTTTCACCATCATCGCGGTGCGGGCCGTGTATTGGGCAACCGTGTACATCCAGTCATTTTCAATGCGGCGCTTTCCGGTAATCTCAATGCGCCCGGCATCAATATCGGAACGGGACTGGAAGCTAACCTGGTTTTCATCGATCACTTTTACGGTGCCCCTCACCTGCTGCCCTTCCGCATTGTATACTTTCACCTGAACATCGGTGGTCTTTAACTTATGGTTGACAACCTTCGCTGCGTTGGCTTCAAACTTAATCCGATTGTCTTTGAATTCCACATCGCGGATGCGGAACTCGGCTTTGCTCTGAGCCTGAGAACTGGCCATCCGGGCACGGGAACTCGAGCTTCTGGCTGAGCGGCTACCCCCTCCGAATTTCTGGTTCACCTCTTTCAGGAAGGGAACTTTATTGTACAGGTTGATGAACGAAGCCTGACCGTTGAACTGCATCACGCGCGAGTTTTCCATCACGTTACCCAACTCAATGGTTTCATCGGTAATAGTACCGGCCGTCCAGTCGTACATCGCCTGGTAGCGTCCCGTTGCCGTCACCCAGTTTAGCAGATTGATTTTATTAATCGGCAGCTGATAAGTTGCATTCAGCACGTGATGATAAAGCACGGGGCGTCCCAAATCAAAAAGGTTTCGAAGAATCGAGTCCTTCTTCAACTGGTAGTCATCATCGTTGCGGTTGATTCGGCCCAGCGGCTCATCAATTCGTGCTGTTCCCTGCGATGAAAAATCAATTTTCAACGAACGGGTCAGGTTGTATCGTAAATCGAAATTCCGGCGCCAGATAAAGTCTTTTTCCACTGTCAATGGAATTTTCAGATCCGGGTTCGAAATATTGCGTGTTTGAACTTCTTTGTAGTAACGGTACAACTCGTTTCTGTACGAAATCTGGGTCGGCATCAAGTAGAAGTTGAAATCACGAATCAAACGGAATGCATTCCCCCGGAGCGCCTTCGTTTGCCGGAAAGGCTCATAGAGTTTCGGCCTGTTATTGAAATTGTAACTCAGAGCCACGCGGTAACTTTTTTCGACACTGTAGGCTGTATTCACATCTCGGTCCCGCTGCTTGTTAAAGGCAAAAGAGCCGGAGAAGTTCGTCGGATCCCAAAGTTTCGGTGTTCCCGACTTATTCATTTTATCCACCTTCACATTATTCAGCACAATGGTCGTTCGCTTCGAATAATCCTGCGCCATTCGTTTTATCGAATCGCGCTCCGACTTCGTTTCGGCGGCAGCCAAGGTCTGTTCCATCGTAATATCCGGGTTCAGCGGATCGTATTCCGGGTTGCTCACGCTTTTCGAGACACCAACGTAAAGTGGAATTCTCACCTGAGCTTGTTTCGGGAAGAAACGTCCGAGCTCGAAGTTCGAAGAAATATCATATTCGGTCAGGGCCTCCTGCGAACGTTCATTGGCGTTTTGATCAATACTTCCAAAACCAACCGAACGATGTCGTCCGGCAACCACTACCGATCCAAAATCGGCCAAGCGAGTCGAAACACGCATATTGGCAGCCCAGCCTCCATTGTTATCCAGTTCGCTCAAACGCAGTTCATTGGCCCAAACTTCAATCGACTTTGGAGGAGTTATCAAGGTTCCCGCTTTATTCCGGATCCCCATCATCATCACCTCAACATAGCCCAGGTTTGGATTACCTTTTACCTTAATCAGGTTCTGGTTATTGTTATAATCTTCATGAACAAGTTCATATATATCAGTCAACTGCAAGTTCGAATCCGCCGACCTCATGATGGCATTGCGCTCCAATTTTGCATCGGTGAAAATTGAAAGCGGGATATTAATCCGGTTTTCGTCAGGCCAAACAGCTATTCGGTCCGCTTCAATGCTACCGTTGTAAACACCCGGATCAGTCAGCTTCAGCGGAACTTCGTATTCGTAATAGTTGTAATTATAATCCGATCCCATCCGAATGAAAAAATACAAGTCGTCATCCTGTAATTCTTCCCCCTCAATCGCTTCTGCGTGAACTTCCAGCTTCAGTCGTTTGTACCGACGGAAATCCATGTTGATCGATTTGTAAGCAGCACGGGCATCGCCTTGTTCAAGGTCCGTTACTTTAAGAGTCATCGACTGTTCATTCAGCTGCAACAACTGAGCGTTTGCAGGGTCAATCACCCGGTCAATTCCCGGAGGCAACACATAATTGACCGGCTGGCGATCGCTGTTTTCTTCAATGTTGACAGCAGAAACATCGAATGTCGTATTTGTTCCCAGGTTATTGCTGTTCTCTTCCAGATCGTCGGTGTATCGGCGCCAGTCGGCCCGAACCAGATCCAAAGTTGCAAAACGCAAAATCACAGGATCCTGGAATTGGCGCAGGAACATACGCATGAAACGAATAGACGAGAAATCAGAAATACTTCCGACCGTCGCTTCCGGCTGTTTCACCGGAACCTTAAACTGGTACCATTTTACCTCTCCCACATTCCCGTTAGCCAAGGTGACCCGGGCAGTACGGACATCGGTAATGTAGTTGTTCCCCAACTGCATATCGCCCGGGCGGATACTCAAACGGTACTGATAGTAGCGCTCGTATTCGCTCAAGGTATTATCATTGTTAATGTCCTCTCCATCCGGTAAAGTTGAAGCAGACGTTGTGTACGACTCGGTTGAGCGGGAAGCCGGCCGCGAGTTACCTTCAGGGCCATTGTATTTTTTATAACGATCGAGGATACTCACCTCATCATTGTCATAGTCGGTTCCGCGATAATAGTGATAGTCGTCCCCCGAGGGGTCTTCGGCAAAATTCACATAGGTCTGCGGATCCAAAATATTTTTAAGGACAGCCAGATAGCCGTCGTAAAAACTCTGTTCATCTGTGTCCGACAAGCCATCGAAACCAACATCCTGACGAAGAATCACATCCGGATCGGTCACAAAGCTTTTGGTGATTTGGGTTTTGGTTGAAACACGCCCCCAGATAGTTGTGTCAACATCCGAGATCAAATCCGTTTCCGGCAATCCATTTTCATAAGACTTCCGGGAGTCTTTCAGGACGTCTTCAGAAATATCACCAAGATCAAAATACAGATCCCCTCCGGACATGGTGCCGGTACTGTCGTTCACAAAAGGATCCATCATCCAGAACTCGATGTATTCGATATTCGCCGCTTCAAAGTCGGTTGTTTCAATCTTCCGCATGATACCGCCCCAACGCGATTCCGGATCAGCCAGCGTACCGTCCGGGTTCAAACCGGCCGAATAAGGGCTCGGGTCGGTATCGAAGTTGTACGGACCGCGTTCTTCCGGGTAATAGGCCAAATCCAAAACCGAGATGTTTGTTGGCACACCAATTTCAACATCTTTGTCGGGCCAGATTTCCTGTTGATAAACCTCGCGCACCAAGTGATTGGACTGCTGGTCCAGGTCGTTTTTGATGTGCGATGGCGTTTGCGCGGTATTCCTCAGGAAGAGTGGGTCGATGACATACCAGGCTAGTTTTGCCCGGTTGAAACCGTAAGCCAGGTCATCGTCCAGATCCCCTTCCGGGAACAGCGATGGTTGATTCTGCGGCGTACTGGCCAGCATCCATGCCTGGCGAGCACGCAGGTCAATGGAAGTTTGCGTTGACTCAAAGTCATCGATATATACAGTACCATCCGTCACGCTCGAATTGCCGACAATCAACTTGGCGACTTCAGCCTCTACGGCAACCGATGATTTTTCTTTCGTCTCGATGAAGGGCAACTTATCGACCAGCCGCGTCAGCAACTGCGACTCGGTATTGTAGGTCAGATCCAAGCCGAGCATGGTGTTCGATATCGGATCTTCACCGTAATTCACTTTCTGTGTCAACGGGCGTTCGCTCATGTGCAAAACGGTACCCCCAAGGTTGAAGTTATCTGAGAATGCATAGTTCATATGCGTTCCCAGCAAAGTCTTTCGCTGAACCGAGAACAGGTCTTCACTTTCGGTAGAAACCTGAAGCGACGTTCCCGATTCAAGGTAAGTTGGGTTAATGATTTTTACCCGGCCAAGCGTGTAGTCAACTGTGTAATCCAAACCTTCGGTCAGTGTGATCCCCCCGGCTGTTACCTTTACCGATCCCTGTGCAAGGTTGACTGTTCCAAGGGAAATCTCGGAGCTGGATGCCCCGCTGTAGCTTCCTTTCAGCACGTATTTGTTGTGCTCTGCATCTTGTTGCGCGTAAGTTCTTGTTGAGTCGTAAAGACTTTGGTAAACGTATTTGTTGCGGTAAGCCTGATCTGTGATTGAATCGCCCAGAAAGCTGCCAAAGGGTTCGACAGATGGAAATACAATTCGTCCGGTTGACGACTGCACCGTCACCCCATCGATAAAGTCGAAAGCACCATTGCTACCCGGATCGAGCTGCGAATTGAGGTTATCCAGGTTCAACACATTCAGCAAAATGTGACCTTCCAGGTTCGACTCCGGCAAGTAGTTGATCAGCGTTCCGGTGGTTTCATTCTGGTATAGCACATGCAACTCAAAATCTTCACTGTTCAGCGAATAGGCATTCAGGTTGTAGATGTTCTTCATCATCAACTTCCAGGTAGGAAGTTTCGGCGACAAGTTGGTTCCTTTCAACAGTTTCAGCACCAAAGTTTCCGGTGCGTCAATCCCGTCAGTCGAAAATTCACCAACCTGGTACGTTTTTCCGTTTGCCGTGTAGTTGTAGGCAACCGCCAACACCTCGTCGGTATTCAAAGCCGAGTTCAGCGAGATGTATCCCAACTGAAGGTTCACGGTATATTCTGACGAGCTCAGTTTCCGCGCCTGTTCAATCTTCTCAAAATCCTGCCCGCCATTAAATCCGTAGCCCGAAAAACTGTTCATCGTTTTCGTGATCTGCGACACATCGCGAATGGCAGCGTAGTTGTCAATCAACTCGCGGTACATTTTATTCGCGTCGTTGTACGGATAGATGTTGTCCGGGTAGGGCAAACCGGTATTCCCTTCGAAACCGGGAACACTGTTGTAAATATTTTTGCTTTGTTCAGCCAGGTCCATCAGCGCCAAAATGTTTCGCGACTCGCTGTAATTACCCGACTTGTTGGTCACCCAAACTTCTATTTTGTTGATTGTAATCGCTGACTGAACCACAGGCAGGTTGCTCAAGGCTTTATCGTAAGTATCCCTGAAATATTGCGAAAGGAAGAAGTGGCGGTTGGCATCGTATTCCGACGCTTTCAACTCGAAAGATGTCTTCTGGGCTCCCCCCTCAATATCCACAACTTTCGTTTCACCCTTGTTTTGCGAGAAGATGGTCGAAACGAAAAGTTTGCCAAACTGCATGTCGGTTTTTACACCAAACAGGTTGGTGGCACCGGTTATCAGCGATCCGTTCAATGGCAATGACACGTTACCCGCTTCAACCTTCTTGATAATCTCATCTTCATCACCCGAGTACTCCAGGTTCATTTTGTTTTCGTAATCGAAGGTCGCTTCGGTATTGTAATTCACCCGCATCTTCATCTTTTCGCCGATGCTGCCGTTCACGTTCATCTGGATCTTCTGATCGAAGTCGAAGGAGGGAACTTTTCGCAGACGCTCGGGGATTGACGGGTTCTCGGTTGAATTCATCTGGTAACCGAAGCTGACTTCCACAAATCCCTGGGGACGAATGTCGATATTATTACCGCCAAAAATCCGGTTGAAAGCTTCTCCCCCTACCGAAAGACGAGGAATCAAGCCTTCGCGTAGTTCCTGATCCTGTTCTCCGGAACGTTGACGCCAGTAATTGCGGATTGAATTTTGAAAATCGTAGTGAACATATTCCTCAAGCGACATCGCCCTCGGCATGCGATAATTTATGTCACCGACCTTTTCGGTCATGATATACTGCCCTGTTACGGGGTCATATTCAACCTCTGTGGTAATATTTGAAGGTTGCTTCAGAAATAGCCCCGATTGGGACTCCGGATCGGAATAATCGAACTCTTTGCGGTCGTCGAAAGGGAAAATCAAGACACCCGTGGTATCAACTTCAAGGGTGTCAACCCAGCTTGAATCAGCCGTTTGTGAAAATTCTGAGGAACGCTGAGCATACTCAATACCCGGCACCGAAGTCCAGCCCATCGCCAGAACCCCCGCAAAAATGACCAGAAGTAATGAATTTCTCAGATATGTTTTCAATACCGCGCTTTATGAAATGTTACAGGCTTTTTAGGGCCGCTTTAATCATCTGCTCGACGGTGATTCCCGGATTTGTTTTTAAAATTTTATCCAGTTCTTTCTCAACACTTTTACGTGCGAAACCGAGCATAACTAAAGCAGATAACGCTTCATCGCGGATAGTATTGTCTGCGCCGGTCATTAAAATTTGGTCGCTAACCGGCTGTTTTCCTATTTTATCTTTCAAATCGATGATGACCCGCTGAGCAGTCTTAGCTCCAATACCTTTGATGCTTTTCAACAGGTTCACATTTTCCTCCAAAATCGCCCTTTTTATCTCATCCGGGGTCAAAGATGAGAGCATCATCAAGGCTGTGCTCGAGCCAATTCCATTCACCGAAATCAACAAGCGAAACAGCTCACGTTCAGCCTGATCGGCGAATCCATAAAGCAAGTGTGCATCTTCGCGAACGACTTGATGCAAATACAGAATAACGGACTGTTTTCCGTTAATTGCGGAGTATGTATTTAACGAAATGTGTATAAAATAACCAATCGATCCGGCTTCAATTACGGCGTTTGCCGGTGTCAATCCGGTGATTTTTCCGGAAATATATTCATACATAGAAGAGAGATATTTTTAGACCGAAGCCCGTGGGCTCCGGTCATTTTATCCAATTAAAGAGTTGGTTCTTCGTCTACAAAATCAACGCTTTCATCAACCTGGTTCGGGTTGATCTCATAGCGTTTTAGCGGATTCTGGCTAATTTCTTTGTACAACTCACGGTTCTTGTGCACATCAATCGCCAGGTACAAAGCTTCGCGGAATGACTCCGGAGACGCCTTACCTTCACCCGCAATATCAAATGCGGTACCGTGAGCCGGAGATGTACGAATAACCGGCAAACCAGCCGTGAAATTCACGCCACGTTCGAACGAAATCACTTTGAAAGGTGTCAAGCCCTGATCGTGGTACATCGCCAAAATAGCATCGAACTTGGTGTAATCGCCCGAACCAAAGAAACCGTCGCAAGGATATGGCCCGATGGCCAGAATACCTTCTTCTTTCGCCTGTTCAATTGCCGGGATGATAATTTCTTTTTCTTCGCTACCCAACAAACCACCGTCGCCGGCGTGCGGGTTCAAGCCCAATACGGCAATACGAGGTTTTTTAATGCTGAAGTCTTGTTCCATTGAAGCTGAAATGATCCGCAATTTGCGAACGATCGCTTCTTTGGTAATCAGGCCCGCAACTTTTGTCAGCGGCACGTGTGTGGTAACCACCCCGATTTTCATCATCTCGCTCACCATCAACATCACATAGTTGTTGGTATTGAATTGCTCTGCCAAAAATTCGGTGTGACCAGGAAAATTGAATTTTTCGCTTTGGATATTGTCCTTGCTGATCGGACCGGTAACCAAGGCATCAATGTTTCCGGCTTTCAAATCGTTCACCGCTGCATCGAGGGCCATGTACGAGGCTTCACCAGCTACATCTGAAATTTTCCCAAGCTCTACACGAATGTTATCGTCAATACAATTGATGATATTCGGTTTGCGGAAATCGGCTTCTCCCGGGTGCTTAATCGTATTAAAGTTGAAATGCTCCATGTCCAACGCTTTGCGGTGGTAAGCTGCCACTTTGGGCGATCCGTAAACAATTGGAGTACACATTTCAAGGATCCGGGGATCACTCAGTGTCTTCATAATCACTTCGTAACCAATACCGTTAATATCACCTTGAGAAATACCTATTTTTATTTTTTTGCTCATTGCGTTCTATTGCTAATCGTTTATTCTAAAAAACTTACAACCACTACCGGTTGTTTAAGTAACCCGTAAATTTAATTCTTAAATCGAGTTTATCAAAAAAGGCGCTGTTTATTTAAAAGCAGTCATTCGAGTGTCGATCCCTATGAAATCTCGATCCTTGTTCTTATTCCTTTACGCCGAACTTGTTGGAATGGATCTTCTCCCACTGCAAATCCGCCGTCTCAACCGGACGTCTTTCCTGGGCAGGATAACCAACGGCGATTATGCTCAACACACTTAAATTTGAAGGAATTTCCAGCACCTCGCGGACATATTCTTCCGCCGTCTTTTCATCCGAATGATTCCGTCCCCGGATTTGCACCCAACAACTTCCCAAACCCAACGCTTGCGCTGTAAGTTGTAAAAAGACGGATGCAACAGAGCAGTCTTCGATCCAGGCTTCTGTTTTTGTCTCATCGGCAGTGATTACGATGGCCAATGGCGCTGTTTCCAATAATTTGCTGCCAAATGGTTTCGACGTTGCCAATTGCTGAATCAGGCTGCGGTCCTGCACCACAACAAACTCCCAGGCATTAGCACTTTTCGATGCAGGTGAGCGCAGTGCTGCCTCCTGCAGTAACTTCAGTTTATCTTCTTCAACAACTTGTTCGGTAAATTTGCGGATACTCCGTCTTTGGCGAATAATATCGATCATGATTTTTGCTTTTTTCTTTTGGAGTAGCAAAACAAATACATTTCAACGACATATCCATAAATCAACGCAGAGAAGCCCGCTCTGAGCTTTCTTTTTCCGAAACAGAATGAAATCTAAAATCAGATAAGAATAAAGAGGATGACCAGTGCGATAAAGAGCATGAACAACACCAACTGGTTGCGAATAAAAAGTCCCAGCAGAATGAGCACTTCAATCTCCTCGGTGTCTGCCATGTAAATATCCACCGAGCCACGGTCTTTAGTCAAAAACTCGTGACTCTGAAAAACGATAATCTCTTGTCCATTGTATTTCCAGGCCCAACGCGACTGCCAAAAATTCTTGATCTCGAGTTCAAAACGCTTGCCGTTCAACACTAAATCGCTTTTGGGGCTGAACAAGTTGATCATGATTGTCGCCAGCGGCGCCTGGTTGGTGGCATCTGAAATTTCCAGTTTCGAGAGGAAGAAATCGCGGCTCAACAGAAAACGCCGCCCATTGATTGTAGCCAAAGCATCGGAGCTGAAAAAACTGTTCCAATCAATCACACCAATCTGCTCGCTGTTTCGTGCAATTGTCAGCCGGTTTTTCAATAATCCTTTAGACCAAACCAATCTATCCATATTCTCTTTTTTCTGAAAATTGAACTGCAATTTAAGTAATTTAAAACAATTCTACGCTGCGGTTTCACCAACCTGCGTGCTTAAAAATGTTAAAAAATGCTATCATAATCAGCTGAAAACATCGACAATTCAAGCGATCGAAAAGGACGTTCCTTCCCGACATTTCGATCAATAATAAAACGAGGAAACAGTCGCTGCTACAAAACCAACACGGCGACTATAAATATGAGACACCAGACTCGAGTAAAAGGAACAAAGAGGAATCACCCACCAGGACATACGAAAAGCAACCAGCGCCAATTGCATCGAAGATGGGCACCATCTTCCTTTGTAGGATCAATTTTTTACCAATGCCTTTGTGCTCAACAAGCCACAAGCAGCGTAAATGTCCTGTCCACGACTGGCACGGATGGTTGTTGTGATACCTTTTTTCTCCAGGCCTTCTTTGAATTCGACCAAAGTTGCTTCGTCGGTTCCTTTCAACGGCGTATCCGGAATCGGGTGGAAACGAATCAGGTTGATGCGGCACTTGATGCCTTCAAGAATACGAGCCATTTCCCGAACATGGGCCGGAGTATCATTCAGCCCGTGGAAAACGATGTATTCGAAGGACACTCGACGTTGACGGCCAAAGTCCCAGTTGCGGATTTCAGCCAAAACTTCATCCAGCGGGTAGGCAATTTCGACGGGCATCAGTCGCTGACGTTCGTCGTGAAAAGGCGTGTGTAAGCTAATAGCGAGGTGACATTCGCTCTCGTTCAGGAAGCGAACCAAACCGGGCACGATACCAATCGACGAAACGGTAATCCGGCGTGGGCTCATGGCAAATCCCCATTCCGAAGTCAGAATCTGCGTACTTTTCAGCACTTCATCCAAATTGTCGAACGGCTCACCCATTCCCATGTAAACGATGTTCGTCACCTCTTCCCACTCGGGAATATTGCGAATTTGGTTGACAATTTCACCGGCTGTCAACTGTCCCTGGAAACCTTGCTTCCCGGTCATACAAAAAAGGCAGCCCATTTTGCAACCTACCTGCGACGATACACAGACCGTCTTCCGATCCTTGTCGGGAATCATCGCGGTCTCTACAAATTTTCCCTTTGCAGTTGGGAACAGGTACTTCTTTGTACCATCGATACTCTCCTGAACTTTCGTCGTATCAACCAGTCCGAAAGTATATTTCTCATTCAGCAGTTCGCGTGCTTTCTTTGAAAGGTTACTCATCTCGTCGATCGAGGACACTTTCTTCTTGTACAACCAATCGGTGATTTGTTTGGCTGTAAATTTCGGCAAAGCGAGTTCCGCGCAAACGCCTTGCAATTCTTCTAGTGTCTTCCCAAATAAAGCTTCTTTCTGCATCCTGAAAATTTTCTGCAAAGTTAGAAATAAATCTCCGCAATGATGTTATCGTAAGGCACGCCCTTGTTGATCAGCAAATCGCGCACCTCGACCACCATGATGGCTTTGCCGCACAAAAAGTACTGCACATCTTTTGGCAGCTCGTCCAGGCTTTTCAGGTAATCAGTTACGCGGCCCGGAAAAACATCGCACGACTGCTCACGAGAACAACAACGCTGGTAGTTCTTCCCCAACGACCAATCCAGTTCATCTTCAAAATAAAACTGGTTCAGGTAGCTGGCGCCATGAATCAACTTCTTATCCTCGAACAAACCCGATTGAAACATCGCGTAGAACGGCGCGATTCCGGTTCCGGTGGCAATCCACCAAGCCGGTTTCTGACTACCAATAAAACTGCCGTAAGGTTCGGTCAGCAAAACTTTATCGCCCGGAACCAGTGCTGCCAACTTGGGCGTCAGATAACCATCTTCTTTTATATTGAAGAGTACCCGTAGCTCCTGTTCGTGGTTTCCGCTACAAATACTGTAAATACGCGGAGGCTGCACCCGGTCAACCCCCAGTTTCACCACCTGTCCGGGCTGAAAATCCCACTTCCGCTTCACGGAAAGCAAAAATACCCCCGGCGAAATTTCCTCGTTACTCAACACTGTTTCTTCCAACAGCTCACGATCTTTCTTAATATATTCTTCGGCTTTAGCCATGTTTTCAATTTTGTCTGCCTCTTAAACACGAAGACATCCGTTTGGTTCTTCGCCATGCCGTTTTTTCGCTTCGGTTAAACCATTCTATTTATGTAACTTTGCCCATTAATAAAGAAAAAATGCGGCGCGTCGTTAAATTCATATTGAAAATCCTGAGCTGGATCCTGCTGATCCCCATCTACTTTTATCGGGCTGCTATTTCCCCGATTCTGCCCAACTCGTGCCGCCACATCCCCACCTGTTCACAATATGCCATCGAGGCCATTAAAATTCACGGACCATTCAAAGGCTTTTATTTAGCCACCAAGCGCATCCTGCATTGTCACCCCTGGGGAACACATGGCTACGATCCCGTTCCTCCACGCGGGAAAATCAAAGTCGAAAAAATGGATTTGAAGAAGTAATTTGAGCTCCAAGTTTCAAGTTTTAAGCTCCAAGTATTCTCCCTCTCTGCTCTCAGTGCCGCTTGCTCCACGCCCTTTGCTCTCTGCTCTCTACCATCAGATTTAACATTCCATTAACCATAAATTTTGTTTTTCATTTGTTTTTAAATAAGTACTTCAACTACCTTTGATAAGTATTTATACTTACCTCGAATTTTTAAAAGACAATTTTATGGAATGGGCGATTAGTGTTGTTGTTATTCTGATGGCGTCGTTGTTAAAAGGGATGACCGGTTTTGGGTTTGCGTTGCTGGCTTTGCCAATACTCACGGTTTTCTTCCCCATGCAGGCTCTGGTGCCGGCCATGACGATTTTCAACCTGGCAACTTCACTCTACATTTTGGCGAACATTAAAATGAAGATTGACTACAAATACCTTCTGCCCATGCTACTTGCCAGCTTTATTGGTATTCCTGCGGGGGTCAACATTCTTCAATACCTTCCTGAGCGTACAATGGAGCTGGCTACCGGTATCAGTATTTTTTCGTTGTCAATGGTATTCCTGCTGAGCGGCAACAAAGAAATTCCGGAATCGCGCAAAAAGAAACCCATTGTTTTTGCCGGCTTTCTAAGCGGCTTCATGGCTTCGAGCATGTCAATCGGCGGCCCTCCCATTGCCTTAGCCATGAACAGAAAAGGTTACACCAAAGAGCTTTTCCGTAAAATGTTTGCGCTGGTAAGCGTAGTGAACGCCGTAATTGCCATCATTCTTTACGTCAGCAAAGGCATGTTTATGATATTTTCGCTGAAATTTGCAGCCTTCCTTTTTCCAGTCATGCTTATCGGATCAAAGATTGGCGACCTGCTCTCCAAACGGGTCAACCAGATGCAGTTTAAACGCACGATTCTCTATTTAAACATGCTGCTGGGACTTTTCATCGTTGTCCGAATCTTGCTTCAACACTAAAAAAGTTCGCTGCGTTCAACAAATCAGACATTTGTCGGTTATTAACCGGACAACAGATAAAATTAGCCACGAGAACAATTTATGATAATTCGACAACCTGTGCCTGTTCGGATTTCTAATTATTTGACCGGGCATATTATCTTTGATCTGTAATTGGAGAACACGGAAAACATTCATGAGAAAACTTTTAGCATTCATTTTTATCGTCGCTCTGGCTTGTAGCGGCCCAAATAAAACGGACAAGCCAACCATTGCCGTCACCATTCTTCCGCAAAAATATTTTGTTGAAAAAATTGCCGGTGACCTTGTACAGGTCAATGTATTGGTACCACCGGGAGCCAGCCCCGAGCTTTACTCGCTGATGCCATCGCAGATGACCGGCCTATCGACCACGTTGGCATGGCTGGGAATCGGACAAGTCGGCTTCGAGCAAGGCTGGGTCGACAAGATCCGGACGAGCAATCCCAAACTCGCCTATTTCGACACTTCGGAACAGGCCGACTGGATTGCAGGAGAGGAAGAAATTCACGGCGACCACGTGCATCTTCATGGAATCGATCCGCACATCTGGTCGTCGCCGGAGGAAGTGAAGAAGATCGCGACAGAAACATACAAAGCTTTAGCGCAGGTACTACCCGAGCATAAAGAAACTTTCGAGGCTAATCTTGCCAAATTTCAAGCTGAAATTGATTCGCTGGATGAAGAGCTAAAACAAACTTTTGAGCAACTGCCTTCCAAAAAGTTCCTGATTTTCCATCCCGCGCTCACTTATTTGGCTCGTCAATACGGGCTTGAGCAGGTGGCCATGGAGGTTGACGGCAAAGAACCTTCGCCTAAACACCTGAAAGAATTGGCAGAAATGGCTAAAAATGAAAATATAAAAGCCATTTTTGTACAAAAGGAATTCAACATGGACAACGCCCGTCAAATGGCAAAAGAAATTGGCGGTGAAGTAATCCAGGTTGACCCGCTGAGTGAAAACTGGGCTGACGAGCTGCGAACAATCGCGAAGAAAATTGCTCAAGCAGAAGAAATTCAGTAATCAGTCGCAGTGATCTGTATTCTGAATCATTGACCAGTCTCAGCAACCAGAAACAAGAAACCAGCAACGAGTATCCAGCATGACCAAACTGCTCGAAATACGGGACCTGACAGTTAGTTACGATCACGAGGTGATTCTGCGAAATGCCAACCTGACCATCAACCAAGGAGATTTCCTGGGTGTGATTGGCCCGAACGGCGGCGGAAAGACAACCTTCATCAAAGCACTGCTGGGATTAGTAAAACCGGCCAAGGGAGAAATTGTCTTTCACATTCCCGAAAACCGGATTGGCTATCTTCCGCAAATCAACCAGATCGATAAACGTTTCCCGATTACCGTCCTCGACGTAGTGCGCTCGGGGAAATCCGATCATCGCAATTTCAGTCTTTTCAGCAAAAACAGAGAAGAAATTGCCCATGCCGAAAGTTTGCTGAAAGAAATGGGCGTGTTGCACCTGCGCGACAAAGCCATTGGCGAACTTTCGGGCGGGCAAATGCAACGGGTATTCCTGTGTCGCTCGCTGATGAACAAGCCGGAACTCCTGATCTTGGACGAACCCGACACTTTTGTCGATAACCAGTTTGAAAGCGAGTTGTACGACAAACTGAAAGAGTTGAACGAGCGCATGGCCATCATCCTGGTTTCGCACGATGTGGGGACAATCTCCTACTATGTGAAAACCATTGCCTGCGTCAACCGCTCGCTGCATTATCATCCAAGCAACATCATCAGCACCGAACAGCTGGCTTCGTACAACTGCCCGCTGCAAATTATAACCCACGGCGAAATTCCGCATACCGTTTTAGGCCAGCACGGCGAACACGATCACAAGCACGACCACAACCATGGACACCATCATTGAGCTATTTCAATACGACTTCTTTTTAAATGCCTTCTGGGCATCGCTTTTTGCGGCCATTACCTGCGGCATTGTGGGAACGTACATCGTTGCGCGCCGCATTGTTTTCATCAGTGGTGGTATCACACACGCCTCATTTGGCGGAATCGGCATCGGTTATTTCCTGGGCTGGAATCCCTTGTTGGGGGCAGCAATCTTCTCGGTGCTTTCCGGACTGGGAATTCAATATTTCACCCGCACGGCCAAGCTGCGCGAGGACTCGAGCATCGCTATCTGGTGGTCGCTGGGGATGGCGATTGGTATCATCTTCATTTACCTGTCGCCGGGGTATGCGCCCAACCTGATGAGCTACCTGTTCGGAAGTATTCTGACGGTTTCAACAACCGAGATCTGGATCATGGCAGGCTTATCATTGGTGTTGGTAACCTTTTTTGCGCTGATGTACCGCGCCATTTTATACGTGGCATTTAACGAAGAATTTGCAAAAACCACGGGGCTGCCGGTTAACCTGATCAACTACATCCTGATCAGCCTCATTGCTGTCACCATTGTGATGAATATCCGCGTGGTAGGCATCATCCTGATCATGTCGCTGTTGACCTTGCCGCAAGCAACGGCCAACTTGTTTACCCATGATTTCCGGCACATGATGCTCTACTCTGTTGGCTTTGCCTTTATCGGTTCATTTGCCGGACTGCTCTTCTCTTTTTTCGCAGACATTCCGTCGGGCGCATCAATCATCTTCACCCTGGTTTTGTTGTTTGGAATCATGAAAGGCGTAACTTTAATCCTGAAACGCCAAAAACGAAAACATGCCGGCTGACGAACATATTTCCTGCTCAAACTGCGACACACAGTATCTGAAAGAAGAACTGGACCGCGACTGCGGAAACTGCTTTAGCTGCACCGGATGCGAAATTTATATCTGTCCCAACTGCCGTCACGAAATCGTAGTGAAGCCGATGAAAAAGCCAGTGCTTAAAAAGGATTAGATCGGAAATCCACCGAACGGCCTGTTATCGTTGTTGTCATTCGTTATCGAGTTGTCGTAACAATCGTCTAAAACAAAGAGCTACTTAGCGACTTGGCGTCTCTGCGTGCGTCCGATAATACGCCGAAGAATTAATACCTCAACAAAATCAATTCCCCCCTTCGACCAAAATTTGGACATCCATTCTACGCAATTGCCTAAAAGTTGGTAAATTCGGGCTTCACAATTCAACCAATCCTATTTTAACAAAAATACCCAACAAACATATCATGAAAATTTTCAACGGAACACTCTTCCTCGTAGCAGTCCTGCTGTTTACCACAGCCTGCGCCAAAAAACAAGATTTAGTCGTTAACTACAATAACCCTGAGATCGCTTATTCAGGACGGATTGACACAACCACACAAGCGGGCGCCGAACTGTTTTGGTCGGGAACCCGTATCCGCATCAACTTTGAAGGTGAATCAATCTCAGCCCTGTTCCGGGAAGAAAGAGGCGACAACTACTACAATGTGTTTGTGGATAACGACAGCGCCTTTATGCTGCGTCCCGACGCCACAAAACAATATTACGAACTGGCCTCGAAACTGGCTCCCGGAAAACACACCGTAGAGATTTTTAAACGTACCGAATGGGATCGCGGTGTGAGCACTTTCTTCGGATTCAAGATTTCCGGAGATGCCAAAGTACTCGCCAAACCCGAGCCGAAAAAACGAAAAATTGAATTCTACGGCAACTCCATTACAGCTGGTTATGCAGTAGATGATTTTTCGGGGGAAGACCGTTCCGACAGTATTTTCACCAACAATTACGAAAGTTACGCCCGCATTACAGCCGATCATTTCGACGCCGAGTACCGCTGCATTTGCAAGAGCGGCATTGGTATTACCATCAGCTGGTTTCCGCTGATTATGCCCGAAATGTACAATCGCCTCAACCCGAATGATCCGGACAGCCGCTGGGACTTTTCGCTGTACACGCCCGATGTGGTGGTCATCAACCTGTTTCAAAACGACTCGTGGCTGGTAAACCTTCCCAATCACGAACAGTTTAAAGCCCGCTTTGGCACCGAAAAACCAACTCCCGAATTCATCATCAACGCTTATGCCGACTTTGTGCGTTCCATCCGGGCCGAATATCCCGATGCGCAAATCGTCTGCATCCTTGGAAGCATGGACGCCACCCGCGAAGGATCGGAATGGCCGGGCTACGTGCAACAGGCTGTTGCCCAATTGGACGATGCGAAAATTTACACGCATTTCATCCCGTTCAAAAACACTTCGGGGCACCCAAGCATTGCCGAACAGCAAACCATGGCCGACAGCCTGATCCGGTTTATCGACGAAAACATCAACTGGTAAGGCCAGCCACAACAACACAATACACACCTATTCCCAAAAGCACATGTTTAAAACAACAACAAGCAGAACATTCACTGACGAGCAGGTACGCGGAAGCGGCCTTCCCCTTTCTGAAGCCATTACCGGCACGCTCGGCAAGCTGGGTTTCGCCGACATCAAGCAGCGCGGCAATACCATTAAGTTCAAGTCGAACCAACAGGAGGACGAGCTCGAATCGCTACAGCGCCGGTTCGGGAAAGCTTACATCCAAATCTCGCTGGGTACAACACCAACTGTCAGCGTGGTAACTGACCAACGCGTTGAGAAGCTGCTCAACCTGTTCGGAAACCTGTTTATACTTACAGCCTTCAATATTATGGCCTTTCGTAAAATGAAAGACCAACCGCTGTTTGTCGGGGCCATCAACATCATCTTTCTGGTTATCCTGGTACTGCAACTGTTGCGTACCCGCTGTAACTGCAAAAGCAAACACAAGGAATTGCTCGACCAAATTGAAAAAGATCTGGAAAGCCGCGCCGAAACTGCCAGCCAGGCAATGATTGTCTAGCATATAAAAACATTTATTCCGAACTGACCTGGTGACCTTGAGTTTCCCGGTCAGTTTTGTTTACAGCTTTAATTCTTTCGTTTTTGTCTTCCCCACAACGCAACCATGTACAATTCATAACATCTATACAACAATTCACCAAGGGAATTACTCAGGCAACGTACCAGTAAAACCATAAACCCTCGACAATGAAAAAATTACTGATTCTGCTAATCACAATCAGCGCGCTTTTTTCGTGCAGCGACACCGAGGACGCTCCCCAAGCCAAGTTGTTTGACAGCGACCACTACCCACAAAAATGGATACTCGTTGAAATGTCGGGACAGATCCCGAACTCAGTTACAACCGGCAGCGACATGCCCTGGCAGGAATACTACATACTTAAGTCCGACGGAACTTTTCTGAAACACCGAGATGACTCGGGTAACAGCCTCGAAGGAACTGGCACTTTCCATTTTACGACCGACGAGAACGGTGAATTACTGGAACTCAACTACAGCGAATCCAACGCTATTGTGGGAACCTGCAGCTCGGTAAAACAAGCCGAAGAACTAAGATTGGATGCGAGCGACAAGCTGATTGGGACCTGGTCGGCCTGCGACGGCCCGGGCTTGAAATACGAACGCTTTGAATAAACCGGCTACAATGGATGAAAATACGACTACTGACCGGGTGACTTCGAAGTCACCCGGTCAGTTTGCTTAGAAAACACTTTAAATTACGATAACAGGGGAATATCTTTCGTATCGCTTTTAAGTTGTAAGACACATTTATTAGCCCTCCTCATCGGGACCGATGTCAGAAACTACAATAATACTTCCGCACAACAAAACCGAAAGAAACAGGCACAATATACTGTCCTTTAATAAAATGCAAGGCATCAAACCATTCGACCTGATGAAAAAAATGTAGAGAGAAGATTACCACCATGCAGCGAATGTAGCCAAGACACATCACACAACTTTTTCGGTGCACCTGAAACATAGAATAACATTCTAACCCCGGGTAAGCGAAGTGCCACCCCGGGCTACAACAGTTCACCCCGCCGGGGTAAATGAACAACACAATGGAGTAACTAAATTTGAATTGGTGTTGTTAACTCGAAACAGATCACGTACATCCACCACCCCACCCTTCTGCTTTTCAACACAAAGCGTTGTTTTTCGAAAAATGAATGCGCGAGTTTTGATAAATTAGACGATCAAACCAACTGACAGCAGTTGAAACGAACTGCGACGGAGACTAACCAATAAAAACTGAATGCTTATGGTACGAAATTACAACACGGATGAAAACGGGAATTCGTGGAGCGAGCAGACGAAACTCGCGGTTTGGGAGAAAGGAAGGATGATTCCTGATTTCTCGCCCGAAGAATGGCGCTGGGATGTTTGTGGTAAAGTGATGAAATATTCAGAATACGGCAACCGCGAATCGGAGCAAGGCTGGGAAATTGATCACATTAACCCGGTAACCAACGGTGGCACCGACGAGCTGAGTAACCTGCAGCCACTGAACTGGAAAAACAATACCCACAAAGGCGACGTCCCCAACTGGACGCTGGCACAAGAGTAAGAAAAACGTCATAACACCAGTGCTTTTTGCATTAACGTAAAAGAAAGGATATCATCGGGTTGACGATGGTATCCTTTTTTATTCGTTTTCGGCCTCCTGCAAAACCAAAGTAGGGCGACACCGTATATCAACTACGAAACGATTCACCTAAGTATTTTAAAAAAAGTGAATCCAAACGAGCTAACCGAGAAAAAGACTTTTAAAAATCCTACCTGCAAAACGGAAAATTAAGAGCATTGAATGTCGTAAGTTTTGAATGACATTTATCGGCTCATCGATAGAAATAGCCAACCTCCAAATGACCGATTAGGCGAAATGAGTTCACGCTAATAATCTATAAATCACTAAAAGGAGGATTGTTATGAAAAACAAAAAGTTACTTTTAAGCTTGCTCGCCGTTCTTTTCCTATGCCCCGTTAGTCAAAACGCTTTTGCGCAAGACGGAAATCTTGCTAAGTTGTATCAAATAAAGGTCAAACCAGGCCAGGGAGCGGAGTTCGTTTCAGCACTGAAAGCGCATGCTGAATGGCGCAAACAGGAAGGTGATCCCTGGACATGGAATGTTTACCAGGTCGTCAATGGGCAAAACCTCGGGGATTACCTCATTCGCTCGGGCAATCACAGTTGGGCCGACCTGGACAGTTACGAAGATTTCCTGGCCAAAGGATCTGTTGATTTTAACAAAAACGTTGGCCCACACATCGCATCCATCACCAGTGCAATAACATCCGTTGACACCAGCTGTGTTAACTGGCCATCCAATAATGATGACGCGAAACTACTATCAATCCTTATCTTTTACCTGAAACCGGGCCACGAGTGGACTTTTTCGCAAACCATCAAGAAGTTCGACAAAGCTGTTAAAGAAAATAACCGCGAAGGGCACTATCTCTTTATCTGGCCCGAAAACGGACTGCCAGGTCCCCGGGTGACTCTGGTGATGCCTCATAAAAACTGGGCAGACATGGAGGGACCTAAAGAGTCGTTAGGCGATTTTATTTACCGTGTTATGGGAGCCGATGAAGCGCAGAAGTTTTGGGACGACATCAACAGTGCCATCCGTTCAACAGAAAGCTTTGTGCTAAAAGTACGCCCGGATCTCTCTGTACTCCATGACAATTAGAATTGACACGACCTTCAATTTGCACAAAAAAAGATGTCATCTTTTCGAAAAGATGACATCTTTTTTAATTGACAGAAGATCCGGAAACGAGTTCAGGATGGCCTTATAATCAGCGCTTTCACTTACTTTCTAAAGTAGTTTTCGCCAGGGAAAACTTCCAGTTTATCGCTTCCCGGCTTTTTATAGCTCAGCTTAATGCTTTGCCCGTAAATGGTGTTGAAATACTTCACCGTCACCGGGTAATAACCCGCCTTCAACTCTACTTTCCCTGATTGCATGCAGTCGTAGTTGAAGCCATTATTGTCAATCACCAACTGGTCGCCAATGTACAATCCTGCTCCACACGAGCTATTCAAGAGGAAGAAATAAACACCGTCGGTAGGCACTTTGATGTAGCCGGTAAATTCCCAGCCCTTCATTTTTCCCATAATCTCTGCAGGGATCACCAGCCAATCAACCGTTCCGGTTTTCTCCGGTTCGCCGCCTACTTCCTCAAACGAATCAAACGGCCCGTTGTAGAATTTGTAGTCCAGCCCCTTTTCCGGGTTCTTCAGTTTCACAGGTTTCACCTCGCGTTTTTTCAATACAGAAGTTACCGTGTAACTGCGGCTGTCGTCGCGCAGGTAAGCAGCAACCTTCAGCGTGATATCACTATCGAGTTTCAGTGTAAGCGGCCCCTCGTAAACTTTCGAGAACTCGGTTGGCTCGCTGCCGTCCGTCGTATAACGCATCACGGCAGTTTCAGCAGCACAGCTCAGCGAAATGGTTGCTTCTTTCGAGTTGTAAATCTGCACCGGGCTCAATCCCTCCGGCGGCGGCACGCGGAAATGAATGCCATTGTTCGCCAAGCGCAGGTAATTGTCGTCCATGCGCATCTCGAAGTCAGCAAAATCTTTGTTCTCCGGCTGTGTCCACTGCACCTCCGACAAGGCACATAAGCGCGGATAAATCATGTACTCCAAATGCGCTGCAGTAGGTATGTATTCGGTCCAGACGTTCGCCTGGGTTCCCAAAATCAGCTTTTGCTTTTCCTTATCCAAATGTGACGGAACCGGATCGTAGCTGTACACTTCCTCGAGGTCAGTCAACCCGCCAATGGCTGTTGGCTCGTTTGGATCAGTTGACTGGTAGTGGTCGAAGTAGCACCAGTTACCGGGAGTCATCACCACTTTATGCCCCAGCTCAGCAGCTTCAATACCGCCTTGCTCGCCACGCCACGACATCACCGCCGCATTTTCAGCCAATCCACCTTCGAGGATCTCATCCCAACCGATCAGTTTTTTGCCTTTTTTCTCGAGGTAATGCTCCATACGCTGAATGAAATAGCTTTGCAGCTCATGCTCGTCTTTGCAACCTTCTTCTTTCATACGCTTCTGGCACAACGGACACTTCTTCCAGTTCTCTTTCGGACACTCGTCGCCCCCAACGTGGAAATACGCACCGGGGAAAAGCGGAATCACCTCGTCCAAAACATCTTCCAAAAACTTGAAGGTCGATTCCTTTCCGGCGCAGTATACATTCTCCGAAACACCCCAAATCGTCCAGGGACGAAGCGTATCGTTGAAACATCCCAGCCAGGGATAAGCAGCCAGAGCCGCCTGCGCGTGTCCGGGCATTTCAATCTCGGGAATGATGGTAATATGACGAGCCTGTGCATAGGCCACCACATCTTTCACCTGCTCCTGCGTGTAGAAACCACCACTCTTTTCACCCTCCCAGGTGCGCGGGTAGTTGGACATGTGCCCAACCACAGTAGAGTCGCGCCATGCACCAACCTCAGTCAATAGCGGGTACTTCTTAATTTCAATCCGCCAGCCCTGATCTTCGGTTAAATGCCAATGGAAGGTATTCAGTTTGTAACGCGACATTTGGTCGATCAACTTTTTAACCACGTCAACCGAGTAAAAATGCCGGCATACATCCAGGTGCATTCCACGCCATTCGAAGCGCGGCTCGTCATCAATCTTTACCAATGGTAGTTCCACCGCACCTTTCTCCAGAGGAGGCAACAGCTGAAGGAAAGTTTGGATTCCGTAAAATACACCTGCCGACGTTTTCGCTACTATTTCATATTGTTTGGCTGAAGAACGAATCTTGTAAGCTTCGTCACCCTCGATACTGGAATCAATATCGAGAACGATCGCAGTGTTGGCGGACACACTTTTTGATATTAGAAAAGGGAAACCAGTAGCTTCTGAAAGTGCCATTTTCAGATATTCAGCTTCATTTTCCAGATATTTGTTCGCGCAAACAATCTGCACATCTCCGCCCAGTTGAAAACTTCCCTGAAGGACTTCCAACTGGTTCGGCTTTGGCACCAAACTCAAGGTTTTACTGGTATTCTGGGCAATCAGCTGTACCGTAAAACAAAGGCTCAAAACCGTTAAAATCAAGAATTTTCTCATGTCTAATTTTTAGGATTAAGGATGCAGCAATATACAATTAAAATACGACGGACTCAAAAAAGCACCACGATAGGTGCTTGAAAAACCGACAAAAATCCGCCCAAATGAACGACAGGAAAAATGAAGAATTGCTAACTAACCACGAGCAAACAAATGATGAAATTGCACCAATGATAGTTCAAACCGTACAAAAAACAATTTCTTCACACTGCTAATTCCATCAAACCAAAGCTTTTATATAAATTGCAGCAAAATTGCTTTCATGAAAATGCTTATTCGCTTTGGGATTATTGTATACCTGGCTTTTTTATTCGTGGTACCGACGGCCAAAGGCCAAATTCGAAAAGAAATTCGAATCCCCGACATTTTGGGTTACCAGACCCTAAAATGCGACTTTCATATGCACACGGTTTTCTCCGACGGCGACGTCTGGCCAACAGTTCGTGTACAGGAAGCCTGGCGCGAAGGACTGGATGTGATTGCCATTAGCGATCACATCGAATACCGGCCTCACTCCGAGGATATTGATGCTGACCTCAACCGTTCGTACGAAGTGGCAAAACCGCTGGCAGACCAGATGGGAATTGTTTTGGTTCCCGCAGTAGAAATAACACGCAACATGCCGCCGGGACACCTGAATGCCCTGTTTGTGAAAAACGCCAACTTGCTGGAACGCGAAGACTGGTACGAGGCCTGCGTTGAAGCCAAAGAACAGGGAGCTTTCGTTTTTTGGAATCATCCAGGTTGGGAAGTTCAGCAACCCGACACAATGAAATGGTGGCCGGAACACAGCAGGCTTTTAAATGCCGGCATTCTAAAAGGGATTGAAATTTATAATGATAAACAATTCTACCCAAAAGCCTTAAACTGGGCCCAGGAAAAGAATTTGGTCATCCTTGGCAATTCAGACCTGCACGAACCAAGCCAGCAACAATATAACGGAGAAGACCAAAAACGGCCGATGACCCTGGTTTTCTCGCTCGATAAAACGGAAGCGGCTATTAAAGCTGCCCTGCTGGATAATCGCACGGCTGTATTGTTCAACGACACGTTGATCGGTGATCGTCGTTTTCTGACTCCGATCTTTATTGGAGCCATTCAGCTAAAAAGCAAAAAGCTGAACCTCCAAAATCAGGACATCAAATACCTGCAAATTTATAACAACAGCGATATTCCGTTCAAACTGCAACAGCGCCAGCCATCGGTTGGCTTTTCGTGCCCGAAGGAAATTATTCTTCCACCTAACCGGACTGTTTCAATTGAACTGACCGGAATTTCCGATGAAGTTGCTCAGATGACAACACTGAAAATGTTTTACGAAGCAACCAACCTGATCACGAAAAGAGGGGAAAATCTACCGGTGAATATTGACGTGCCGAACAAGTAAAAAGCATAGAATACGGGCGTTTGGAACAAGACATAAAAAAAGCGGTGGAACCCGATCCACCGCTTACCTCCAAACAAACAACTAAAATTACCTTTCATACTTTGCAGTGCTCAACCAATCAACCCCAATAAATAATGATAAAAAAGAATAAAAAAGAACTGCAAAGCTGTACAGCTTATTACGGCCCCATTTTTCAGATAGTTTCATAATAAAACATACTCTACAACAGCATATTTCCGTAAACCTTTTTCACCCTTGCCGTATAGTAGGAAAATCAAAAGTGTTTGAAAATTTGCTTTTAACTGAAATATTTTCTTCTTTTGAAACTCGTTTTACGACTTAATGTATAAATACAATATGGCTTCCGTGGTGGGGTCTTCTTTTCGACGAGAAGTTTATAGCCATATTGGTATTTTTAAAAATATAACAATGCATACAAGAATGACAACAATTTGGTGGTGGCGCAAAAACTTTTCACAATACCGTGGAGAGGCGTAACTGTCATGTCAATCATGTATGAGAAAGCGGCTTATCGGACACGGTAAGCCGCTTTTTTGTTTTTTATCCGTACAAATTGAAAAATAACCAAATATGAAACCAATTCAAGTTAAAGTCGACGTTAAAAAGATCTTGGGCGACACGCTTACTCCGGTGAGTGTTTACCTGAAGTTCCGTGATCTTTTCCCTAAATCGGTGCTATTGGAAAGCTCCGACTACCATGGCAACGAAAATGCCTACTCATTCATCTGCATCAAGCCACTGGCTGGTTTTGAGGCCAATGAAGGCGAAATTACGGTTGAGTATCCCGGAGGAGTGATTGAGAAACTACAGGTTGAAGACCATTTCTCAGTTGCTAAAGAACTGAACAACTTTTACAAAACGTTCCAGCTGTCAGGCAAGACCAAGGAAGCTCCGGCCAACGGATTGTTCGGTTACCTCAGTTACGACTCGGTGAAGTATTTCGAGAAGATTGAAATTAAAACCGAGAAGAAAGATGCCTACGCAATCCCTGAAGTTCGGTACCATTTCTACAAATATATCCTGGCAATCGATCACGCAAAAGACATGATTTCGTTGATCGAGAATCTACCTGAAGGAGAAATTTCGGAAATGAGCCAGATTGAATCGTTGTTGAAAAACCTGACCTTCCCTTCTACAACTTTTGAACCGGTTGGCGAGGAAGTATCCAACATTACCGACGATGAATATCGCCACATGGTAACCAAAGGTAAAGAACACTGTTTCCGGGGCGACGTTTTCCAGATTGTTTTGTCCCGCCAGTTTTCGCAAAAATATAAAGGTGATGAATTCCAATTGTACCGCGCGCTGCGGACTGTGAATCCATCACCTTATTTGTTTTTCTTCGATTATGGTGATTACCGCATCTTTGGCTCAAGCCCGGAAGCTGAGTTGCGCATCAAGAAAGGTCGTGCCATTATCAACCCGATTGCCGGAACTTTCCGCCGCACCGGAAACGATGAGCAGGATCGTCTGCTGGCCGAAAAGCTTTGTGCCGATCCAAAAGAAAATGCAGAACATGTGATGCTGGTTGATCTGGCCCGCAACGACCTGAGCCGCAATGCCGACGATGTACGCGTGGACAACTACCGCGAAGTGCAATACTTTTCACATGTCATCCACCTGGTTTCGGAAGTTTCGGGCAAGCTCCCGGACGACACCAACATGATCTCGGTATTGGGGAACTCATTTCCGGCCGGAACACTATCCGGAGCACCGAAGCACATGGCCATGCAGCTGATCGATCGCTACGAAAATCAACGCCGTAGCTATTATGGAGGTACCATTGGTTTCATCGGATTCGACGATAGCCTGAACCATGCCATCATGATTCGTTCGTTCCTCGCCAAAGGAAATACGCTGTTCTACCAGGCAGGCGCGGGAATCGTTGCCGGATCGGTTGAAGAAAATGAGTTACAGGAAGTAAATAACAAGCTGGCTGCATTGAAGAAGGCCATTGAAATTGCTAAAGAATTATAATCTACCACTGTTATGAAAATAGTAGTCATCGATAATTACGATTCATTCACCTACAACCTGGTGCATGCAATCAAAAAAATATCCGGCCAGCCTGTTGATGTGATCCGCAACGACGAATTGGAGCTGAGCGACCTTGAAAAATACGACAAGATTGTGCTTTCACCCGGACCAGGTATTCCAACCGAAGCCGGCCTGCTGATGGATATTATCAAAGAATTTGCCCCGCGAAAAAGCATGTTGGGCGTTTGCCTCGGGCATCAAGCAATTGGAGAATCATTTGGTGCTAAATTAACGAACATGAGTCATGTTTTGCATGGTATAGCAACACCAATTTCTGTAACTTCGCCCGACCCCATTCTTTTTGAGGAGCTTCCTGAGAAATTCGACGTTGGCCGTTACCACTCTTGGATTGTAGACCAGGAAGGATTACCCGACTGCCTGCAAATAACCAGTCTGGACGAAAACGGACAAATCATGTCGCTGAAGCACAAACAATACGATGTGCGCGGCGTACAATTTCACCCGGAATCGGTGTTGACACCACTCGGAGAGAAGATAATTGCCAACTGGCTAAAGAACTAGAAAATTAGACTTTTAGATATCAGATAACAGACAAATAAAGTTTTCAACTTGAAACTTTAAACCTGAAATTCGAAACTAATTATGAAAGATACCCTGAATTACCTGTTTACAGGAAACAATTTGACGCAAGAACAGGCACGCGATGTGCTGACTCAAATAGCAGAAGGCAAATATACTGATGCGGAAATCGCAGCCTTTTTAACCGTATACCGCATGCGCCTGGTGAAGGCAGAAGAACTAATTGGTTTCCGCGAGGCATTGTTAGACCTTTGCGTGAAAGTTGACTTTTCGGAGTTCGACACCATCGACGTAGTAGGAACCGGTGGTGACGGCAAGAACACATTCAACATATCAACCGCCAGCTGCTTTGTAATTGCCGGTGCAGGCTACAAGGTGACCAAACACGGCAATTATGGTTTGTCATCGGTGAGCGGTGCCTCTAACATGTTTGAATACTTCGGCTACAAATTCAGCAACGATGTGGACAAACTGCGCCGCGAGGTTGATGAAATCGGCATTTGCTTCTTCCATGCACCGCTGTTCCACCCGGCCATGAAAAATGTTGGCCCGGTGCGTCGTGCCTTGAAAGTGCGAACGCTGTTCAACATGATGGGCCCAATCATCAACCCATGCTCGCCGAAAAACCAGTTGGTGGGCGTATCCGATTTACAAATTATGGACCTCTACAACCAGGTGTTTAAGGATGGCGACCAAAGTTACATGCTGGTACACGCACTCGACGGTTACGATGAAGTTTCGTTGACCGGCGATACCCGCTACATCGACAACGGTATGGAAGACAACCTTTCGCCGGATGACTTTGGCTTCTCCGTTTTAACTCCGGAAGAGCTTTCGGGCGGAGCTACCATCGAGGACGCTGCTGCGATTTTCAAAAACATTATGAATGCAACAGCTACAGAAGCACAGATGAACGTGGTGATTGCCAATGCAGCACTTGCGATCAAATGCATGCACCCCGGCAAAACACTAAGCGACTGTGTTGCCGAAGCGAATGAATCGCTGAAAGGTAAAAAAGCACTGGCTGTCTTCACAAAATTAATGAACTCAAATTAAGGCTTCCACCTGGTAAGCTTGATACTTGAAACTTAAAATTTGGAACTTTACCCATGACAATATTAGACGAAATAAATAACAACAAACGCCGGGAGGTGGCTGCTGCCAAGGAAAAGATCAGTTTGGAAGATTTGAAAAAATCGCCATTCTTTGGTCGGAAAACCAACTCGCTGAAAGCAGCTTTACGCACTCCGGGGGCAAGCGGCATTATTGCCGAATTTAAAACCAAGTCGCCTTCCAAAGGGATGATTAACGAGAACGCAGAGGTTACCGAAGTGACTTCGGGCTACGTTGCGGCTGGTGTTAGCGGACTCTCAGTGTTAACAGACCGCAACTATTTTGGAGGGTCGTTCGAAAATCTGGCCAAAGCCCGTTTCACCAACCCGAAAACACCAATTCTGCGGAAGGACTTCATGCTCGATCCCTACCAGGTTTACGAGGCCAAAGCACACGGAGCTGACCTTATTTTGCTGATTGCTGCCAGCCTGAGCAAAGATGAGATGTTAAAGCTGACCGAATTGGCCAAAGAACTCGAATTGGAAGTTCTGGTTGAAGTTCATACTGAAGAAGAAATTGAAAAGCTGAACCCGATGGTTGATTTGGTTGGTGTGAACAACCGTAACCTGAAAACCTTCGAAGTCGATGTAGAAACTTCTATTCGTTTGGGAAAACTTCTACCGGAAGACATGATCCGCATTTCGGAAAGCGGCTTGTCGTCTATCGACAACATTCAATACCTGCGTGCGAACGGTTACGAAGGCTTTTTGATGGGTGAGAATTTCATGAAAACCGAAAACCCGGCGCAAGCTTGTGCGGATTTCATTTCAAAACTAAAGGCCTAAAATGACTGGTTTAAAAATAAAAGTGTGCGGCATGCGTGACCCGAAAAACATTGATGCTGTTTGTTCGGCGTCACCGGATTACATCGGCTTCATCTTTTACCCGAAATCCAAGCGCTATGTCGGCGACAATCCCGACGAATCGATCTTCAGCCGCGTACCCGCTACGACAATAAAAGTTGGCGTATTCGTGAATGAAGATGCCCCAAAAGTGATCGAAATCTGCCAAAAATATAAGCTGCAGGTGGCGCAACTTCACGGGCACGAGTCGGTAGACTATTGCAGAGAAATCAAAAATGCAGGACTGACGGTTTTTAAAGCGTTCTCGGTTTTTGATGACTTTGACTTTGGTCAGTTGAACGCTTATAAAGAAGTTGTCGATTTCTTCCTGTTCGATACGAAAGGAAAACTTCCGGGCGGAACAGGAGAGAAATTTAATTGGGGAATTTTAGATCAGTACAAGCTCGATACCCCATTCTTTTTAAGTGGCGGAATACGGCCCGAAGACTGCGAAGATCTAAACAATCTTATATTCGAACACCTATTCGCAGTCGACATAAATAGCGGATTTGAATCAGAACCAGCAGTAAAAGAAACAGATAAAGTATCAAGCTTTATTCTTCAAATCAGAAAAAAACAAAAACACACGATATGAGCTATCAAGTCAACAAAAAAGGATATTACGGAGAGTTTGGCGGGGCGTTCATTCCCGAAATGATGCACCCGAACATTGAAGAATTGCAGGAAAAATACATGGAGATCATCAACTCCTACAATTTCCGTCAGGACTTCATCAGCTTGCTGAAACACTATGTGGGACGGCCGTCTCCACTTTACTTAGCCAAGCGGATGTCCGAAAAATATCAAACCAACATTTTCCTGAAACGGGAAGATTTGAACCACACCGGATCGCACAAAGTGAACAATACCATCGGACAAATTCTGTTGGCGAAGGCCTTGGGCAAAACCCGAATTATTGCCGAAACCGGCGCCGGTCAGCACGGCGTTGCCACAGCGACAGTTTGTGCCTTAATGAACATGAAATGTATTGTTTACATGGGCGCGTTGGACGTTCAACGGCAAGCTCCGAATGTGAAGAAAATGCGCATGCTCGGTGCCGAAGTGATTCCGGCCGAATCGGGAAACAAAACACTTAAAGACGCGACCAACGAAGCCATGCGCGACTGGATCAACAACCCGGTTGACACGCACTACATCATCGGTTCGGTTGTGGGGCCACATCCCTACCCCGACATGGTAGCCCGCTTTCAATCGGTTATCAGCGAAGAAATCAAATGGCAGCTCGACGAGCAAATGGGGCGCGAACTACCAACCCGTGTGATTGCCTGCGTGGGTGGCGGAAGTAACGCAGCCGGTGCTTTTTACCATTTCCTCGATACCGATAGTGTTGAATTGATTGGCGTGGAAGCTGCTGGAAAAGGTGTTGACACCGATGAAACCGCGGCGACATTAACACTTGGAAAACCAGGTGTGCTCCACAGTTCCCGTTCATACGTGATGCAGACAGAAGATGGTCAAATTATTGAACCTTATTCTATTTCTGCTGGTCTAGACTATCCGGGGATTGGGCCGATGCACGCTAACCTGCACGCTACCAAACGTGCCAAATACTTGTGGGCAACCGACGAAGAAGTGCTCGAGGCTGCATTGGAACTGACTCAATTGGAAGGTATCATCCCGGCACTTGAATCGGCACATGCTTTGGCCGCGTTGAAAAAAATCGATCTGAAACCGGAAGATATCAATGTAATCAACCTCTCGGGCCGTGGCGACAAAGACATGGAGACTTACTTAAATTACTTTGGCTATTGACGACAACCTTAGTCCGGGCTTGACTTCAAATTAAAGCCGGACTGGAAAACACATCTATCATGAAAAACAGAATAAATCAACTATTTCAAGATAAAAAGGAAAATATCCTTTCCGTTTACTTTACTGCAGGATATCCGAAACTGGATGATACCGTTTCAATCATTGAAAAACTAGTTGCCAACGGTGTTGACCTGATTGAAATTGGGATGCCATTCTCGGATCCCGTGGCCGACGGTCCGGTCATTCAACACAGCAGCTTGATCGCGTTGAAAAACGGTATGACCATTAAAACGCTTTTTGAACAACTAAAAGGCATTCGCGAGAAAGTGAATATTCCTCTGATTCTGATGGGCTACCTCAACCCGGTGATTCAATTCGGCGTGGAGAAATTTTGCGAAAAGTGTTCAGAAGTCGGAATCGACGGCCTCATCCTGCCCGACCTTCCGCTAAATGAATACCAGGAAAACTACCGCGAGGTGTTTGCCAAATATAATCTGCACAACATTCTGCTAATAACACCGCAAACTTCGGAAAAGCGACTAGTCGAAATCGACGAAGCTTCAAGCGGCTTCATCTATATGGTTTCCAGCTCTTCAACAACCGGGGCAAAAAACAGTGTAGCCGATTTCCATATCGACTATTTTGAGCGTATTCAGAACATGAAACTAAAGAATCCCCGCGTGATCGGGTTTGGTATTTCGAACCAAGAAACCTTTTATAATGCCTGTAAATACGCGCAAGGTGCTATCATTGGAAGTGCCTTTGTAAAAGCTTTGGAAGGTGAAACAACACTTGATGAGAAGATTTCAAATTTTGTTAATCAAGTTGTAAAAACAGTGTAATCGCACTGCCGTTACTTTGCGCTGAATCAAAAACGTTAATGTTTTAAAACAACAAAGACGTTGTACTCAAAAATTAAACTGTAATACAAAGATTTAGCGTTCAATAAATTTTTCAGACACGGTTAAACAATGTTAAGTACAAATAAATCGTTGGATAATCGTATTGAACCGAGTAAATTTATGCAAGTAACAACTAAAAAAAAACGTTCAAACCATGAATGAGTATGCTAAAGTGATTCTTCCAAAGGTAAGTTTCAGCAAAGACTTGTTCCGCAAAGAACTTTCAAAATGTGTAAACTGGGTGGAACATCCCGAAGAACTGGATGAATTAAACAAGTGGTGCTATGAAAATTTCGGGGAAATATACCCGGAAATACTCGATGAAGTTTTTTCACATAACGCTGCATAATAAAGGCTCCCTACAGGGGGCCTTTCTCATTTCTTAGCGGTCCATCCACTCTTTGAACGCATTGACTTTTTCGCGGCTAACCAGAATATCGCCGGGCTGGTGCCCATTTTTCAATTTCACTTTTAAGCGACTTCCGGAATATATAATGACATCGGAAACGAAATTGAGATTCACCAGGAAATTCCGATTAACGCGGAAAAAGCGCTGCGGATCCAACTGCTTTCCCAGCTGATCAAGCGATGAATCGATCGCCAGCATCTTCTCTTCCCGATCCAGAATGAAGGTACTTTTCTCCTCCACAAAAAAACAGGCAACCTCATCAACAGACACCGACTTATACCGTTGTCCAACTTTGACAAAAAAACGGGATTTATACGTTTGATTGAATTGCGCCAATAATTGGTTCAATTTGGTTTGGAAGCCTTTCAAGTCCGACTGCGAGTTTTGGTACAACGACCGAAATTTCTCCAAAGCCGCTCCCAAATCGTCACGGCTAATCGGCTTAAGCAGGTAATCGACGCTATTCACCTTAAAGGCCTTCATAGCGTATTCATTGTAAGCCGTAGTGAAAATAACCGGAGCTTCCACTTTAACCAACTCAAAAATCTCGAAGCTAAGTCCATCTGCCAGCCGGATGTCCATAAAAATGAGATCGGGGGACGAGTTGACCACGAACCATTCAGCAGCCTGGCTAACCGACTCCAAACAAGCGATCACTTCGATCCTGTCGTCAACTTCCGAAATCAACTTCTTCAGTCGGATTACTGCCGGTTCTTCATCTTCAACGATTACGACTTTCATCTGATTCCATTATTGGTATTTTCACTGTAAACTCATCGTAGGTCTCCCTCAAAACCAAGTCTCGGCCACAAATCTGCCGAACCCGTTCAGCCAGGTTATTCAAGCCGGTTCCGGTTGAATGCTCGAGCGTTTGCATGGCTTGTTTATTATTTGAAACCCGAATATAACCGTCGGTATCTGCAGAAATATTGATCACCAACGGCTTTTCGTTGGTCGCCGCATTATGCTTCAGCGCATTCTCGACCAACAACTGAATAGAGACCGGCAGTACAAAGAGCTTTTCCGGAATATCTGCATCGATATTCAACCTAAATTTTTCCTTCCCGCGCAACTGGTGCAGGTAAAAATACGACTGCACAAAGCGCAGTTCCTCTTCAATCTGAACCAAAACCTGTTGATTGTGATCGAGCACATAGCGATAGGTTGACGCCAGTTTTTGTATAAACTCGTCGGCCAAATCAGCATCGGTATGAACCAGCGTTGAAAGTGTGTTCAGGCTATTAAATAGAAAGTGCGGGTTAACCTGGTTTTTCAACGTCTGGTACTGGTAGATCAGCTTCTCTTCCTGAAGTTTTTGCATCCTTCGGATTGCACTGAATAACTGAGCAACAAAGAAAATAACACTGCCCAGCAGTAAGCCAATACCTGATCCCAGAATAAATCCACGGGACTCGCTCCAGAGAATATTGCGAATAAAAATCATCGGGTCGATTCCATCCACGACAGAACTCAACACACCTACCATGACGAATAAACAAATGCTGATTAGTATGACCAATACATAAAACATAACCAACTTGACCAGCACAATCCTTGTAAACTCCCTCACACTGTTGTACTCCAGCTTCTCCAGCATTCGTTTTCCAATCCAACCATAGATTTCGATCTGTGCGATCATCAATAGAAAGATCGAAATGAAATAGTCGCTGAAGAACCTTCGGCCAGACATGAATTCGAACAGCAGGGTGAACAAAAAACTACCCACAACGATCCAAATTTGAATCTTGATTAGTTTGGTTTTTTCGACTTGCGGCTTCATCTCTGAAATTTAGTAAATTTTCGAAACGGTAATTTCGCGAACAACATCAATCTGTTGTTTAGCAGGCTGATCATCGAATCCAATTTCCATCACAACATCCTCATACAACTTCGCTCGGTCGATGCATTTCTCATCCACATCCAACCAAATTGTTCCCCAATAGTGACTGCGCCCTTTCGTTGAGAAATGCCGGTCGCCCATATCCATTTCAACACCCAGGGGGTTGTTTAGTGTTCGGTATTCAATCAGCGCAAGCGGTTTTCCGTTTTCCACGCTCATCCCCAGCCAGGTTAAAACCACATCCCTGTTTTCGAAATGTCCCAAACCGGCAAGATCCAAATCTACATTGGCCTCCTCTGCCCGAAAAGGCTGATTCAATTTTAACTGATCTGAATTACCCCACGTGAAGAACTCCAGTGCTGCCATATCCCAAACCAGGTTTTTGGCTTCAACGGCCTCCATCGGGAACGAACTAAAAAATTCCGGAGCAAGCAAATCCTGTTGATAGCTGTACTCAAAACCATTCATGTACGAAAGACTGTCAACAGCTCCGACCCCATCGGCTGGAAAGCTGGTTTTACAAACATCTTCCCATTGCACTGTTCCATCGGTCAAACCAATTGAGTACTTCCCTTCAAAACGCTGGCCTCCGGTAGAATTTCCAAACAGATCATAGTTTCGGTATTCCGTTACAACCTGGTATTGATGGCACTCTCTGGAATTCAAATCAACCGAAGGTAACTGACCGGGAAACTCAACATGCTGACTAAACGAGCTTTCAGAAATAAACAACAGGGAAATAAGAACTGCGAAATAATGAATTTGATTTTTTGTTTTCATGACTTTTAGGCTTTAAAGTTTTCATGAATCAAAATTAGCCGAGTCCCTTCCCGTTTAAAAATTAATATCCCCGAGGGGGCGAAGGTTTTCGCTGAACTGTAGTTTCCCGATGCTGAACCGAAACCGAACGAATGATCAAATTATCCAGGCAACAACGGATTCCATCTAAAATTCTCTTTCTTAAAATGTTGGAATCCTGCGAACATTATTACAGACTAATTTGTCTTATTTAGGCATTACACGTTAAAATGACACAATTTCTTCGTATAGCAGGATGTATTTGGGTGTTTTTTGTATTGGTTTTAACCGTACCAACACCAACTCTGAATTTGCAAAAGAACAATCTCTTTGCAGACGAGGGTTCGCATGTCCAGCTTGCGAAAGATCGGGCCGTTTCTTCAATCTACCTGAATGAAGAAAGTAAAAATGAGCAGCAGGAAAAGAATGAAATTCCGACCACTCCGTTCCAGGCTGTGAGCGGATACAATTCTCAGTCTCGCACCGATCTGTATATCACCAAGCATTTAAATCTTCAATTTCAAACGAGCAGGACGCTTGTGCCTTTGTACATCAAAGGACAGGCCTTTCTTTGTTAGCCAACCCGGGAATTCTTTTCCACGATCGAATTAATCAGGACATTGATTGATCGGTGATGTGTTAGGTATTATTTCATGTTATTTACTTTTAATTCCTTGGGTATGGAAACAAAGACAAAAGGGAGTAAAGGACAGGAACAATCCAAAGATTTCGTTTGGAACCTCTTCGACTCCATCTTAGAAAACGCCGTACGGGTGTTTAAATAAACCTCCAGACCACAAGCAATAAACTAATCCACAAACAAAATCTGTATATAACAAGAGGCCGTCCCAACTGAGACGGCCTCTTTACTATTGTATCATTTTGAACAAACTAACTCACTGCAATGCATAGGTCATGTTAGTTTGCACATCCTTCTGCATCGCAACCGGGTCGAATCCAGGTTGAACTTCCTGAACACTTCCGTCAGGATAATACAAATTGTATGAAATTACCTTGCCATCCTGAATTTCGACACCTACTAATTTTTGTAGTTTTTTGCCTTTTACCAAATACCAGCTGTTATCGTCTTCATTGAAAATCATCTCGGTTTTAGCCTTTGAGTCGTTCAGATCTTCAATGGTCATTTTATCTTTCTCGGCAGTCAGACGATACGTTTTGCCGTCAATCTCAACAACCTTCTGTTCTTTCTCGCCTTCTTTCATGCTCATTGGATTGCTTCCGCCCCAAAACTCGATGGTGTTTAACACAACCGCGTCAACAAAGGCTGCAACTTCGTAAACGGGAATAATTACAAAAGCAAGAAACACCAGCTCGTTGACGAATTTATCGCCGACAGTTCCATTCCAATCCCACAGAGAAGTTGTTAACTTAAAGCTACCGTAACAGCCGTTCAGTACTACTGCTACCAGCAGTAAAGCAATTGTTTGTTTTACTTTCTTCATAGAATGATTTTTTAAAGGATTTTGTACGTTGTAAACGACTTTTAAATTGAAGTTCTAATTAAAATTAAGGCACTGAGTGCTCAAATCAAAATTTATTTTAACAGAACACTTATTATTAAACCAAATATAAAACTGCCACTGTCGTATTTTCAGCGGACGATTTTCGACCAAACAAGCTCGTTTAATTCGTTTTTGCATATTTTTGAGCCATGAAAACTGAAGGAAACTTTTTACCGGCCGAATGGGTTGAACAAAGTGGTGTGCAACTGACCTGGCCCGATGCTGAAACCGACTGGGTCGATCTTCTCGACGAGGTCGTTCCTGTTTACGAACAGATGGCCCGCGCTATTTTAGAGCGTGAAAAGCTGTTGATTGTTTGCCGCGACAAATCGAACCTCCCTGAGTTTTTGCAGGCTGAAAACGAACGGCTGCTCATTCACGAAATGCCGATCAACGATACCTGGGCACGCGACCATGCTGCTTTGACCATCATGGAAGAAGGAGAGCCGGTTTTGTTGAACTTCCGCTTCAATGGCTGGGGAATGAAATTCGCTGCCTGCGACGACAACCAGATTACACCGACACTTTTTGAACAGGCTGCTTTCCAACCCGGAGTCCCAATGGTCGATTATTCCTATTTCACCTTTGAAGGCGGAGCCATTGAGAGCAACGATGCCGGCTGCATTTTAACGACCAGCGAGTGTTTGCTGTCGAAAAACCGAAATGAGCATTTAAGTAAATCCGAAATAGAAGGTTTTCTGAAGAACACCCTGGAAGCCGGGAAAATCCTGTGGCTTGACCACGGTTTCCTGGAAGGAGACGACACCGACAGCCACATTGACACACTGGCCCGTTTTTGCAGTGAGGATACGATTGCCTATGTGAAATGCGACGATGAAACGGATATGCACTTTGAGGCCTTGAAAAAGATGAAAGAACAGTTGCAAACCTTGACTGATTTGGAAAACAAACCGTTCAAACTGGTTGCGCTGCCTTTCGCCGATGCTGTTTTTGCTGAAGATGGGCACCGGATTCCGGCAACCTATGCAAATTTTTTAATCATTAACGGGGCTGTTTTGTTTCCGATATACGGGGTGAAACAAGACAAAGAAGCAATCGAAGTGATGCAAAGTCTTTTCCCCGACCGGGAAATCATTCCAATCAACAGTGTTCCGTTGATTAAACAACACGGTTCCATTCACTGCATCAGCATGCAATTCCCCTTGGGAGTTTTATAAAAAGAAAGAATTATGGCAAAAAAAGAAATACGAGTTGGATTGATCCAGCAAAGCAATACAGGAGATGTAGAAGCAAACAAAGCAAAACTGGCGAAAAACATTGCCGACTGCGCCGAAAAGGGTGCGGAACTAGTCGTGCTGCAAGAGCTTCACAACAGCCTGTACTTTTGTCAAACCGAGGATGTTGATTTGTTTGATTTGGCCGAGCCTATTCCCGGACCATCAACCGACTTTTACAGCGAAATTGCAAGCAAACATGGCATCGTGTTGGTCACCTCCTTGTTCGAAAAGCGTGCTCCCGGGTTGTATCACAACACAGCCGTTGTATTTGAAAAAGACGGCACATTGGCCGGTAAGTACCGCAAAATGCACATCCCCGACGACCCGGGCTTTTACGAAAAATTCTATTTCACCCCTGGCGATTTAGGATTCAAACCCATCCAAACCTCGGTGGGTAAATTGGGCGTATTGGTTTGCTGGGACCAGTGGTATCCGGAAGCTGCCCGCCTGATGGCAATGGCCGGAGCCGAGATGCTGATCTATCCCACCGCCATTGGCTGGGATCCGCGCGATACCGATGATGAGAAAAGCCGTCAGCAAAATGCCTGGATCACAATTCAGCGCTCGCATGCTGTTGCCAACGGCATCCCGGTTATCAGCGTAAACCGTGTTGGCCACGAAGCGGATCCGTCGGCAAATTCTGAAGGAATTCAGTTTTGGGGACACAGCTTTGTGGCAGGCCCGCAAGGCGAAATTATTGCCAACACTAGCAGCTCTGAAGAGGAAAACATCCTGGTACAAGCAGACCTGGCTCGATCTGAAGATGTTCGCCGCATTTGGCCATTTCTTCGCGATCGCCGGATCGAAAACTACGGTGAGATAACAAAACGATTCCTGAACGACTAGTTCGAAATGAGATAAAAAAATCCCC
This sequence comes from Mangrovibacterium diazotrophicum, assembly GCF_003610535.1. Taxonomy (NCBI): domain Bacteria; kingdom Pseudomonadati; phylum Bacteroidota; class Bacteroidia; order Marinilabiliales; family Prolixibacteraceae; genus Mangrovibacterium; species Mangrovibacterium diazotrophicum. The sequence goes on from NZ_RAPN01000001.1 coordinate 2,898,032, forward strand.
GCAGGTTAAATACTTGCGGGGATTTTTCATTTATCGTATTTTGTTCTTAGAAGAAATCTTCGAATTCAGCCGGTTTCTCATCCGAGCCATTCACGTCGTCACAATCGAGGTTCATAATGAAGTTCATTGGTTTCTCAAACTCATGATCGGGCTTATACTCCAGCGTTTTGTCGGCATAAACTTTCTTCATGAATCGTCCCCAAATCGGCAGCGCCATGTTCGCACCCTGCCCGTAGCGGATGTTGTCGAAACGGATACTCCGTAAATCACCACCTGTCCAGACACCGGCAACCAACTGCGGCGTAACACCCATAAACCAACCATCGGAGTGATTCTGAGTCGTTCCCGTTTTTCCGGCAATTGGCCCCTGAATTTCACCGTAAACTTTGTTCCAGCGCAAACGGGTACCGGTTCCGTTGTCAATAACCCCACGCAACAGGCTAATCATCAAATAAGCGGTTTTCTCATCGATGGCATCGTGTCTCTCCGGGCGAAAAGTTGCAATCACGTTGCCGTACTTATCTTCAATACGTGTTACAAAAATCGGCTGTGTATAAACTCCTTTGTTTCCAAAGGTTCCGTAAGCTCCCACCATTTCGTACAGCGTAATATCTGACGTTCCAAGGAACATAGAAGGTACCGGGTCAATGTAGCTGTAGACACCCATCTTGTGCATTACATCAGCCACTGATTGTGGGTTGAATTGCTTCATCACCCATGCCGAGATCTGGTTAACCGAGTTCGCCAAGCCCCATTTGAGTGTAACCATCTTTCCATCGTATTCGGACTCACCCGAGTTTTTCGCTTCCCAAACGGTACCGTCGCCCAAAATAAACTGCTGCTTCACGTTCGGCACTTTAGTACAAGGCGTCAAACCATTTTGCATAGCCAGCGTGTAAAGGAATGGTTTCACGGTAGAACCCACCTGGCGTTTTCCGCCCAAAACCATGTCGTACATAAAATGACGATAGTTAGGCCCACCAACATAGGCGCGCACCTGGCCGGTTTCCAAATCCATGGCCATCATCGACGAACGCAAATAGCTCAGGTTATAACGAATCGAGTCCAGCGGACTCATGATGGTGTCGCGGTCTCCCTTCCACGAAAAGACAGTCATTTCAACCTTTTCGTTAAAGTTCTTCTTAATCTGTTCTGCATTTAGCCCTTGCAAACGAAGCACCCGGTAACGCTCGCTTTGGCGCATCGACAGGGCGAGCAAATGTTCCACGTCGTCGTTGCTCATATCGTCTGAGAAAGGTGGGTTCCGAAGTGTTTTCAGGTGACGTTCAAATCCCGGTTGCAAATCCAGCTTCAGGTGATCTTCAACCGCCTCTTCTGCATACTGCTGCATGCGTGAGTCAATCGTTGTGTAAATCCGCAATCCATCCTGATACAAATCGTAATTCGTGCCATCCGGTTTGAAATTCTTCTTACACCAGCCATAAAGCGGATTGGTCTCCCAGGCAACTGAGTCCTCTTTAAACTTCACCGTTTGCCACGATGCATATTTTGAACGATCAGGCTTGCTTGCTCCCATTGTAATCCGCAAGTACTCGCGAAAATAAGGAGCCAAACCTTCTTTAAAATCTTCACGGGTAAATTCGAGTTCCATCGGGAGAGCCGACAACGAATCACGTTCGGCTTTGCTGATGTAACCGTAGCGCTGCATCTGAGCCAATACCACGTTGCGGCGGTTTTTGGTCAGTTCGGGACGACGAACCGGGTTAAACAGGGCCGAGTTCTTTGCCATCCCTACAAGCATCGCCGATTGCTCAATTGTCAACGAATCGGGAACCGTATTGAAATAAATACGGGCTGCAGATTTAATACCAACAGCCAGGTTCAGAAAGTCGTATTTATTAAGGTACATGGTGATAATCTCTTCCTTCGTGTAACTCTTTTCGAGCTTCACCGCAATCACCCACTCCTTGAATTTACGCAGCACAAGATCCATCTTGCTCTCCATGTCAATACGCGGGAACAACATCTTTGCCAACTGCTGGCTCAAAGTACTACCTCCACCACTACTGCTGTCACCGGTCAAAACACCTTTCAACACACGGAATAGGCCTCGCAAATCGATTCCCGAGTGTTCGTAAAAACGAACGTCCTCAGTGGCCAGCAAAGCTTCCACGAGGTTTTCAGGCAATTGCTCGTAAGTAACAAAGCTTCTGTTTTCGCGGAAGTAGCGCCCGATACTGACATTGTCACGCGAAAGCACTTCCGAAGCCAATAAGCTCTGCGGATTTTCAAGATCTTCAAACGAAGGCATCTCACCCATTTTCCCCTCAGCAATCAGGTAGAAAAATAAGGCCACGGCAATCACACCAACGGCAAAGAGACTCCAGAATCCGATCAAGTATTTCTTAAATCCTGTTTTATCTTTTTTCATCAAAGGTCATTTGAATGTTACGCGACAAATATAACGAAAGGATTAAAATTATTATTTCAGCACCGCATTAGGTATTCTTTCAGGCGAACTGAAGCAGCTTTTTGACATACGGGAACACCGATCGTGAAAACAGGTGCAAAATACTGTATTTCTGCCTTATACCATTCGTCCAAATGACACATAAAAGCAGCCTTTCCAGGTCGAGAAGAACCAATAAAATAATCATTTTCAAAGATATAAAGGAGATAATTTTGTTGTGCCAAAATTTGAAGAAAGACAGACATTTTCTTTTATTTGCAGAAATTTTCATAGTCTGGAGGATATTATGCAAGACAATTTGGTTATCGTTGAGTCTCCCGCAAAAGCAAAAACAATTGAGAAATTCCTGGGAAAAGATTTTCACGTAACATCGAGCATGGGGCATATTCGCGACCTCGAAAAGAAGGACGCCGGCATCGACCTCGAAAACAACTACGTTCCCAAATACGTGGTGTCGCCCGATAAAAAGAAGATTGTTACTGAACTGAAGAAATTAGCCAAGGATGCCAAGCAGGTATGGATCGCATCCGATGAGGACCGCGAAGGAGAAGCCATTGCCTGGCACTTGCAGGAAGTTCTGAAGTTGAAACCCGAAAAGACCAAACGAATTGTTTTCCACGAAATTACCAAAGACGCTATTCTCAAGGCCGTAAAAAATCCCCGACCAATCGATATCAACTTAGTGAATGCGCAACAGGCCCGACGGGTTCTCGACCGCCTGGTTGGTTTCGAAGTTTCGCCGGTACTATGGAAAAAAGTAAAACCTTCGCTTTCGGCAGGGCGTGTACAGTCGGTTGCTGTTCGCCTGATTGTTGAACGCGAACGGGAGATCATCAACTTTGAAAGCACTTCAGCCTTCCGCGTTACCGCAGTTTTCCTGGTTCCAGATGACAAAGGAAATACCGTTGAACTGAAAGCGGAACTGAACAAACGATTCGAGACAAAGGCCGAAGCGCAGAAGTTCCTGGAGAAATGCCAAACAGCTGAATTCAGCATTGCCGACATTCAAACCAGGCCGTCGAAAAGAACGCCGGCAGCGCCATTTACAACTTCGACCTTGCAACAGGAAGCCAGCCGCAAACTGGGATTTTCGGTTTCGCAAACCATGTCGGTTGCTCAGCGCTTGTACGAATCCGGAAAGATCACCTACATGCGTACCGACTCGGTAAACCTGTCGGACCTGGCGATCAACACATCCAAAAGCACTATTATTAATACACACGGCGAGAAATACCACAAGTATCGTCAATATACGACCAAATCAAAAGGAGCGCAGGAAGCGCACGAGGCTATCCGTCCTACCTACATGGACCAGGAAGAGGTTTCGGGAACTGCACAGGAAAAACGCCTGTACGAATTGATTTGGAAAAGAACAATCGCCTCGCAAATGGCCGATGCCGAGTTGGAACGCACAACCGTTTCCATTAAAGTATCGAACACCAGCGAAGTTTTCCAGGCAACCGGCGAGGTGATCAAGTTCGACGGTTTCCTCCGGGTTTACCTCGAGTCGACCGATAACGAAGACGAAGGTTCCGATGCAAAAAGCTTGCTTCCACCGGTTAAAACAAACCAGGTATTGCGCGCTAACTTCATCGAAGCCACCGAGCGTTTCAGCCAAAAGCCACCACGATACACTGAAGCGAGTTTGGTTAAAAAACTGGAAGAGCAAGGCATTGGCCGTCCTTCAACTTACGCGCCAACGATTACAACGATCCAAAACCGCGGTTACGTGGTGAAGGAAGATCGTCCGGGCGTTGAACGCGAGTATATCCAACTGACGCTGAAAAACGGAAAGCTTTCCGACAAAACGAAGGTGGAGACGACCGGTGCTGAAAAATCGAAACTGTTCCCGACCGACATCGGCATGGTTGTGAACGACTTCCTGATGAAATACTTCGACCAGATCATGGATTACAGCTTCACGGCAAATGTTGAAGTTGAATTCGACGAGATTGCAGACGGCAAGCGCGTTTGGAACGAAGTGATTGACGAGTTCTACAAACCATTCCACCAACATATTGAAAATGCCCTGGAGGTATCGGAACGTACAAACGGCGAACGCGTACTGGGTGATGACCCCAAAACGGGACTGCCCGTTTCGGTGAAAATTGGCCGCTACGGCCCGTTGGCACAATTGGGCGAAGCAACCGAGGAAGGCGAAAAACCTCAATTTGCGAGCCTCCGTCCGGGACAAATTCTGGAAACCATTACCTTGGAAGAAGCATTGGAGCTGTTCAAACTTCCGCGCGAAATTGGCGAGTACGAAGGCAAAAAGGTGAAAGTAAATATTGGTCGTTTTGGCCCTTACATTCAGCACGACAGCAAATTCGTATCGTTGGAGAAAAATGTGGATGACCCCTACTCGGTGGAACTTCCACGGGCAATCGAACTGATTGAAGCCAAGCGGGAAAAAGACCGAAATGCGCTGATAAAAACCTTCGAAGAAGAACCGGAACTTCGCATTCTGAATGGGCGGTGGGGACCGTACATTTCTTATAAAAAGAAAAACTACAAGATTGCAAAAGGAACTGAAGCCGAAAAACTTAGTCTGGAGGACTGCATGAAAATTATTGAAGCAGGCCCGGCACCTAAGAAAGGCCGAAAAAAATAATTGAAAGGCAAACAAGTTGATTGTTTGCCTTTTCTTTTGAAAAGACTAATTTCAAGCTGAGAAATAATAAACTGATGAACCTCCAAGATTACCTAAAACCGGTTGATTTTTCCGGCTTCACCCTTCCCCAATGGGTGCAAAAGAAATATGCGCTGGGCACATTGCTCGAAAAAAACAGCGAAAAGCTGGCAGTCGACAAAGCCAAGATTGTCCTGATTGGTGTTGAAGAAGACCGAAACTCGGTTCGCGAAGGTGCTTCGCTTGCGCCGAATAAAATCCGGGAATACCTGTACGCATTGAATCGCATTGCTCCTCGTTTTAAGATGCTTGACCTGGGCAACCTGATAGTCGGGAAAAGTGCCGCCGACACCTATTTCGCGCTGAAAGATGTCTGCCAGTATTTTATGGAACAGGGAATTGGAGTGGTGATCATGGGAGGATCGCAAGATCTTACTTTCGGTATCTCAAAAGCATTCGAAGACCAGTTTTTCAACCTGGTGACTGTTGATCCGAAACTCGATTTTTACAAAGGTGCTAAAACCATCAATTCGGAGAATTATCTGAATTTCGTGTTCGAGAAACATCCGAATCTTTTCTCACATGTTACTTTAGGCTATCAGAATTACTACACCGATGCGCTCGAACTGACGCATGCAACCGATATCAATTCAGATCATAAACGACTTGGCCAAATCCGCTACAACATGGCCGAAGTTGAACCATACATGCGCGGAGCTGATATCTTCAGCTTCGACCTCAATTCTGTTCGGCAAATTGAAGCGCCTGGCCAGTACTTTGGGTCTCCAAACGGCGTTTATGCCGAGGAAGCCTGCCAGATTGCGCATTACGCAGGCATGGCCGACCAAATGAAAGTTGCCGGATTCTTCAACCTCATTCCTTCGCTCGACCGCGATGATTTGAGTTCTAAACTGATGGCCCAAATCATTTGGCACTACGTTGAAGGATTTTACTTCAAAGTGGTGGAAGATCCTGCCAATAAACCACATGAATTCAGCGAGTTCATCATCGAAATGGACGACGTTGACCTACCTTTGACATTCTACCAAAGCCGCAAAACGGGCCGTTGGTGGATGAAAGTTTACAACCAAAACGACGACACCGACCACGTTTTCCCGTGTTCGCAGGAAGATTACGACCTTGCTGCACGCTACGAGATACCCGATCGTTGGTGGAGAAACATCAGAAAATTAAACCAATTAGCAAAATAAAGTTAAGCTGCGCTGCGTTCAAGGAATTGCAATGACCGTTTAAATGTGCGAAAAATAGGCTGATTGTATTTTTACATTTGCTTATTTATGTACTGTAAAAAGGCAACATTAGCCCATTTATGAAAAATAAAATTTGTTTTTTATTTTTATTTGTAATTGTAAATTTGGCCGCAAAAGCACAGCAGGACCCGCAATTCAGCTTTTACGAGCAGGCCCGATTGGTCTACAATCCGGGGTATGCAGGTACGAGCGGTGCGATTTCAGGCTTGATTTTAAACAGAACCCAATGGAGCGGTTTGGAGGGAGCTCCAAAGTCCATGGTGTTCAGTGTAGAATCGACAACTGATTTAGGCGGCATTAAGAGTGGCATTGGTTTGAATATCATCAGGGATGAACTTGGTTTTGAGAAAAATACACTGGTTAACTTAAATTACGCTTACCTTGTTCAAACTGACTACGGAGATTTAGGAATCGGAGCATCGCTGGGAATCTTTAACAAAGCGATTGACGGCGAATGGACTGTTCCCGACGGAGAGTACTGGGTGCTTTCGGATGGTTATCTCCCCTCAGGCAGTGTCAGCGAAATAGCTTTAGACTTTGGTTTTGGACTTTTCCTGAAATCGAACAATTATTTCGCAGGAATATCCGTTACACATGTTAACCAGGCAAAAATTTCGTTCTCGGATGACGCATATACTTTTTATACCCGCCACTATTATTTTTCAGGTGGATATACTATTCAGATGCCAAATCCGTTATTCTCTTTGCAACCGTCTGTTTTATATAAGACAGACTTAGCCGGATCTCAATTAGATCTGAATGGAGACATTATTTATAATGAGCGCTTTACCGGAGGAATCGGCTACCGTTTAGACGACGGATTGATTTTCAGATTCAGTGTTATTTTGAATAATGGATTGAAAGCCGGTTACGCATATGATTTAACAACATCGGCTCTTGGAGCCTATAGCTCGGGATCGCACGAACTATTTTTAAGTTATTCGTTTGCCGTCCAGAAGAGCCGAAATAAGAAGTATAAGAGTGTTCGATATTTGTAAGAAATTCTAAAAGTAAGCAACATATTTCATCGCTATGAAAAAAATACTCTCTCTGTGTTCGATGACCTTGGTGCTCCTGTCGATGATTAGCTGTAATAAGTCGGGAAGCAATGGTGAACTTACCGGTGTCCGCGGACGGGGTAAATGGTTTGAACCCGCACCTTACGGGATGACCTTCGTTCACCGGGGAAGCCTCAATGTAGGCCCCAGCGATCAGGATGCTAGTTGGTCCGAAACACCAACCAAAACGGTTTCTGTTGATGCATTTTGGATGGATGATACAGAAATCACCAACAACGAATATCGTCAGTTCGTGAACTTTGTTCGCGACTCAATCGCACGTACGATGTTGGGTGAGCAATTTCCTGAGTTTTTAATTTCAGAAGATCGTGAAGGTAATCCTATCGATCCGCCACGTCTGAATTGGGACGAGCGTTTGGAATGGGATAACCCTGATTATAAAGATGCATTGGAGCCAATGTATTACACTGAGAGCGATCGCATCTTCAACAAAAAAGAAATTGATAGCCGTAAATTATTCTACACCTACTATTGGATCGACTACCAACAAGCGGCCAAGCGTTCGAATATGTACGACTACGAAACACAAAGCTACCACGGTGTTGTTTACGATAAAACCGGGGCTACCAAACCAATTGAAAACCGTTCATCATTCGTGTTCAGCGAATTGGTTAATGTATATCCCGATACCCTTTGCTGGATCCGCGACTTCACCTATTCGTACAACGAGCCTTGGGCAACACGCTACTTCTGGCACCCTGGCTTCGACGAATATCCGGTGGTTGGCGTAACCTGGACTCAGGCGAAAGCTTTCTGTCACTGGAGAACCCGCCTGCACAACGAGTACCTGTTGAGCAAACGCGAACAACCACTGCAGGACTACCGTTTGCCTACCGAGGTTGAATGGGAATATGCTGCCCGCGGCGACAAACAAGTATCCATGTACCCTTGGGGGGGCTATTATACCCGCGACGAAAGAGGAAAGTTCCTGGCTAACTTCAAGCCTCTGCGCGGTAATTACATCGAAGACGGCGGTATGGCGACCATGAAAGTAGGAAACTACGACGCCAACAAGTTCGGGCTGTACGATATGTCCGGTAACGTGGCCGAGTGGACTATTACCGCTTACGACGAGTCGGCTTACATGTACATGCACGACTTTAACCCCAACTTCGAATACAATGCAAAACCAGACGATCCACCTACAATGAAGCGTAAAGTTATCCGTGGCGGATCTTGGAAAGATATTGCAGCTTTCGTGCAAACCTCAACACGGAGCTACGAATACCAGGATACAGTTAAATCATACATTGGATTCCGCTGCGTCCGTTCATCTTTTGGAAACGAGTTTTAAACCCTTAATTGTGATCATATGAGTTTTGGTGAAATGTTACATAGTAAACGCTGGAAAGTATTTACTGGCTATGTGTACAACATTGGTGCATCTGTTGTACTTATCGGTGCACTGTTCAAACTGCAACACTGGGCATTTTCCGGCCCTATTCTGGTAATCGGTCTTTGTACCGAGGCTTTTATCTTCTTCATCTCGGCATTCGAGCCGCCTATGGAGTTACCTGAATGGTCTAAAGTTTACCCTGAATTGCGTGAAGATTACGTACCGGAAGACGAAGTGGAAACTTCGAAAGATGATCAATTGGGTAAATTGCTCGGACAAGCTGACATCTCGCCTGAGTTACTTTCAAAAGTATCAAAAGGCCTGACAGATTTGAGCAATACCGCTTCTTCAATCAGCGATATCAGCGCTGCTACTCTGGCTACCGATGTGTACGTTAAAAACCTGAATTCCGCATCTGAGTCTATGAGTACCTTTGCTGAAATCAACGGCAAGGCCAACAATAACATCAGCCAATCGGTAAACGTTTTGGTTGAGTCTTATACCAACACAGCACAACGTTTGAGCTCGAAAGGCGACGAAATGCTGAACAAAATGGCCATTTCGAGCGAAGAGTTTACCAACGTTTTATCGATGTCGGGTAAAAAACTGGTTAGCTCTTACGACAAAGTTGCAGAGACAATCGAAAGAGGATTTGGCGACTTGGGTGAAAAATCAAGTAACTACAGCGACAAACTGGCTAAGTTAAATGATAACCTGGAAGCGTTAAATGCGTCTTACGCGTCACAATTAAAAGGCACCACCGAACAGCTGGCAGCCTCACAAAAATTCTTCTCCGAAATGGGTCAAATGAATCAAGCGATCCAAAGCTCGATGGAAGAAGTGAAAAAATACCATTCGAATGCAGCCGAGTTAAACAAACATTTAGAAGCACTTAATTCGATTTATGGCAATATGCTTGGTGCCATGAATTATAAAAAATAAAACGCCAGAATATGGGAACAAAGAATTGCCCGGAAACGGCGAGGCAGAAAATGATCAACATGATGTATCTGGTTCTGCTGGCGATGATGGCAATGAACGTCGCCGCAGAAGTTTTGGATGCATTTCGTGTAGTCGACGCAAGTCTTGTGCAAACTTACGGAACACTTGAGAAAAAGAGCGACCAGCAATACAACGCATTTAAAGCAGCTTACGATCTCAATCCGAGCAAAGTAGACCCATGGCTGAAAAAAGCCAATGAGGTGCAAGCCAAAGTTGACTCGGTTCAAAAATTGATCTTCGATATCAAGGAGGACCTGGTTCTTCGCGGTGGTGGTATTAAAACAGCCGATATCGATGATTTTGAATATGACCCGTCAAGATCGTACATCACAAACTACGAGGGCGACTCGATAATGATCACAAAAGATGACGAGTTGAATGTTCCTTCTGAGTTGATGGTTCGACTTGGTCGCGGAAAAGAGTTGCGCGCAGCGATGTCTTCTCTACGTAGCGATTTAGCTGGCATGGTTGGAGAAGATGCTCCAATCCATTCAACTATTGAACAGGAGCTGGCAACACCGGATCCTAAACGCAATATGAAAGAAGGAGGCGAAAACCTAAGCTGGGAAGAGCAAAACTTCGAGCATAAACCGATGATTGCTGTCATCACCTTGTTGAGCAAAATGCAGATCGATGTTAAAAACACCGAAGCAAACTTGCTGAACTATTTGTATAGCCAAATCGATGCAAGCTCGTTCAAATTCAACAAGCTTTCACCAGTGGTGATCCCGAAATCTTCTTACGTATTGGAAGGCGATACTTATCATGCAGAGGTTTTCCTGGCAGCGGAAGATACTACGCAGCAACCTCGGGTTTTCGTAGGTGGTAAAGAACTGAAGATTGTCAACGGAAAAGGTATTTACGAAGTACCTGCAGGAAAAGCTGGCGACTACCCATGGGAGGGAGAAATCCAGTTTAAAAACCCGGAAGGAGAATATGTCCCGTACAAATTCTCATCTACCTACCAGGTTGGAAAACCGAGCGTTACCATTTCACCAACAAAAATGAACGTTTTCTACCTGAATATTGCCAACCCGATTAGTGTATCAGTCCCGGGCGTACCTTCTGCAAACCTGAGGGTTACGATGTCCAACGGTCGAGTTGAAGAACGCGCTGACGGTCGAGTTGTATTCCCTGCGAAAGAAGATATTAACGGTAAAAATACACAAGTCATTGTTGATGCGATCATCGACGGTCAGACAAAACGAATGGGATCGATGGTATTCCGTGTAAAACGTGTACCGGACCCCGTTGCTCAAATTGCTGAGAAAAACGGTGGCGTACTTCGGAAAGAAGACCTGATGGCAGAACAAGGTATTTTTGCCGCCCTGATCGATTTCGATTTCGACCTGAAATTTAAAGTGACCCAGTTTGATGTGACCATCACCGGTTCGGGAGGTTTCAACAATACCTGGACTTCAAAATCAAATGCCTTTACGGCCGACATGAAGAAACAATTTGCGAGTCTTCAAGCAGGTAGTATCATTTATTTCGACAACATTATGGCGCACGGTGACGACAAAACTGACCGTAACCTGGCTCCAATCAGTTTCAAAATTCGATAACATTGAACCCGGATTTTCCCGGGGAATCGATAACATAGCCGCGAGGCGAAAAATAAAGACAAAACAGGAACAACCTTCATATGCAAGGCTGTTCCTCCCCTTCGGGGGAGCGATAGAAATTATAAACAAAAAGACAGATGAAAAAGCTAACACTGGCAATTGGGATATTGATTTGTGCGCTATGCTTCACGGGCAATCAGGCACACGCGCAAATTGTAGATGGAGCGTTTCAGCGGGTTGACATCGGTAAAAAGAAACCGATGCAGTTTCCCTACGTTCGCGAAGCCGATGTAATGTGGTCAAAAAAGATCTGGCGAATTATCGATTTGCGCGAAAAGATGAACCAAGTGCTATACTTCCCGACTGTTGAAACAGAAGGAAGAAACAGCTTGACTAATCTCTTTTTGAAAGCGATCGAAGACGGACTTTTGACCGCTTATGATGCCCGTACAGACGATGAATTTAAAATTCCTTTGACTTATGACCAAGTGAAGGAAGCCTTCGGCGCTACAACCCGCACCAAACGCGTTCGCAACCTGGAAACAGGGGAATTTGAGGATAAAACCGTTGAAGGACAGGTTCGTGGCGAAGAAGTTATGCAGCTCATGGTCAAAGAAGAATGGTTCTTCGACAAGCAGACTTCAACCATGAATGTGCGCATTATCGGTATTGCCCCAATTCAGGAATATTACCGCGATGAAGACATCAACCGTGAAAATCCACAACGCCGCGTTGTGTTCTGGATTTACTATCCTGAAGCTCGCGAGCTTTTGGCCTCAAACGCGGTGCTAAACACCCGTAACACGGCTTACAACATGTCGTTCGACGACCTGTTTATCAAACGTCGCTTCAACAGCTATGTGGTAAAAGAGAGCAACGTTTACAACAACCGTGCGATTAGCCAATACCTGACTGGTAGAGATGCGATGCTCGAGTCTAAAAAGATTGAACAGAAGATCTTTAACTACGAACAAGATCTTTGGGAATACTAGGCCAAAATGGTCTTGATCAAAGAAGCCTTTTGAGAGAAAAATCTCAAGAGGCTTTTTTTGTTAAAAAGAACAATATTATCCTTTCGCCTCCGTTTTTCTTACTGCATGTGCAGGTTTAGACTATGAAATTACGCAATACCATCCTTGTTGTTTGTTGCCTTGGGCTTCTTGTCTCGTGCGAGACGAATGAATTGGCACAATACGCGTCGAATGATCGGGTGAAGCCCTATTACGAACCGGCTCCATTCGGTATGTCATACATAGACCGGGGAAGTGTTGTAATTGGTCCCGACGACGAAATCTACCAGGAAAACACCGAAGCCAAACGCGTATCGGTAGAGGCCTTCTGGATGGATGAAACAGAAATCACTAACAATGAATACCGGCAATTCGTCTACTGGGTTCGTGACTCCATAGCACGCACAATGCTCTCGGAACAGTTTCCCGAATTCATGCGAACTGAAGACGAACGAGACAATCCGTTGGATTACCCCCACCTGAACTGGGAAGATCCCATTGAATGGGACAACCCCGACTTTCAGGAAGCATTGCAGGATTTGTACCTCGAAGCTGATGACCGTGTATTCTTCCAAAAATCAATCGACGCCCGCAAACTAATTTACAACTACCAGTGGGTGGATTACCAACAAGCAGCTGAAAGTCGAAACAAGTATAACTTCGAAACTCAATCGTATAATGGTACGGTAACCGATATCGATGGAAATGTGATACCAATTGCGAACCGAAAGTCATTTGTTTTCAACGAAACGACCCCTGTCTATCCGGATACACTTTGCTGGGTTCGCGACTTTACCTACTCGTACAACGACCCCATGACTGAAAAGTATTTTTGGCACGTGGCTTTCGATGATTACCCACTCGTAGGTGTAACCTGGCAACAAGCCAACGCCTTTTGTAACTGGCGGACTAAAATATTTAACGACTACCAACGTCAATCTAACAGTGTCGACGTATTCGACTATCGGCTTCCGACTGAAGTGGAATGGGAATATGCTGCGCGCGGTGGTGTAGAACGAACCCTGTATCCTTGGGGAAGCTACTACATCCGGAACCAAATGGGATGCTTTATTGCCAACTTTAAACCACGCCGTGGAAACTACGTGGCCGACAGCAACCACTCTACGACTACTATGCCTGTAGGGAGTTATGCGCCAAATAACAAAAGACTTTACGATATGGCCGGAAACGTGGCCGAATGGACAAGTACTGCGTTCCACGAATCAGCATACGAATATATGAGCGACTTCAATCCGAATGTTCAGTATGCTGCCCGTCCGGACGATCCGCCGGTACTGAAACGAAAAGTTATTCGCGGTGGTTCCTGGAAAGACGTTGCCTACTTCTTGCGAAACGGCACCAGAAGCTTCGAATACCAGGATTCTGCCAAATCGTATATTGGTTTCCGTTGTGTAAAAACGTCTTTCGTAGACGAGTTTAAACTGAAAAAATAACATTACCCATTACGATCTATTTTCCAGACGATTACACAAAGGTGAGAATTTGAATTAACGAATTATTCATAAAAAACAATGGTTAATTTCGATTAATTTAACAATTTTCAGACAAGTTTGCCTTATATTTGGAGAACCAAACGTGCGAGAAAAATCAGATAAATAATCTATCTTTTTTCTATTCAGAAGCTCCCCAACGCTGTAACTGAATCGGCGAAGCCGTAGGAGCAATCAGCTTTAATCATCATTCCACAACTCTTTTCAAATTTGCAGAAATAAACTTCTGTGACTATACGTATCTGTACTATTCTTATTCAAAAATATAGATGAGTGTCGCAAATCGAGTCATTAAAAATACTGGGTTTCTCTACGCAAAAATGGGGATTACCATTTTTATTTCGCTGTATACAACCCGACTTATCCTAAACGCATTAGGAGCAGAAGACTATGGTATATTCAACGTAGTGGGTGGTGCAATTGCTATGCTAGGATTTCTGCATGTCGCCATGGCCAGCGCAACCCAGCGTTTCATGTCCTATTCTGAAGGAGAAGGCAATCAAAACAAACAAAAAAGTATATTTAATATCAGCATCATCCTACATGTGTCGATAGCGATAATCGTCGCTTTGGCCTTACTGATAGCAGGTTACTTCTTTTTCAATGGAGGACTAAATATTCCGACAGAACGGATAAATGCAGCAAAAAGCATTTACTATTTCATGATTGTGAGCACAGCTATTACGATCATTGGAGTCCCGTACGAAGCAGTACTGAACGCTCATGAAAACATGCTTTACTTCTCCATAGTTGGTGTTCTCGAATCAATATTAAAGCTAATTGTCGCAATTACCGTCGTATACACACTCAAAGACAAACTTGTAGTATATGGAGTACTGATGGCGGGGGTTGCATCTCTGTCGACTCTGTTAATGGGAACATACTGTCACAAAATGTATAGTGAATGTAGTTTTCATCCATTACGTTATTGGAATAAACATTTGATGTTGTCAATGACGAAATTTGCAGGCTGGAATTTTCTAGTTGTAAGTTCGTCTATGATTTCACAATACGGTTTGAGTATTGTACTAAACAACTTTTGGGGAACGATTCTTAACGCGGCACAAGGGATTGCAAACCAAATATCGGGTCAATTGATGGCCTTCTCCAACACAATGATGACCGCACTGAATCCTGTGATTGCGAAGAGTGCAGGGAGTGGACAACGAAATATGATGCTTACTGCATCTATGACAGGTGCGAAATTTTCATTTCTACTGCTTGCATTTTTTGCTGTCCCATTTATAATTGAAGCCCCCTTTATACTTGGATTTTGGCTTAAAGAGGTGCCAGAATGGGCTATTCTATTTACTCGATTGCAACTACTAAGAAGTCTTACCGAGCAGCTCACTGTAATGATATCTGGTACAATTTCGGCACATGGTGACATCAAAAAATATTCAATCGCCAAGAGTGTTTTAAATATATTACCGATCATCTTAACGATCATCCTTTTTATGTTGGGGTACCCACCTTATTATTTGTACATTACATGGATATCATGCTGGGGGATCCTAGGAGGTATAACAATACTTTATTTTTCAAATAGAAACTGCGGACTAAGCTACAAAGAATATCTCTCGAAAGTATTTTTGCCGGCGCTCGTAAGCCTTTCAATCATGGGCTTAGCGGGTGCAATACCGCTCGCTTTGATGGATCAGGGGTTTATGCGTTTGATTACCATCTCTGCATTTACCTCGGCCGCTTTCGTCACCACTTATTTCGCGCTTTTTGTTACGAACGACGAAAAAAATATATTGACATCCATCTGGTCAGTCATCAAGGTCAAACTATTTGGCCGAAAAATCAATATTGACTCAATCACTTAAAATTTAATTCAATGGGAGCCGCGAAACGAGTAGCAATGAATACCGGATTTCTTTACGCCAGAATGGCCATCACGGTATTTATCTCACTCTATTCAACACGACTTGTTCTGGCAGCCTTGGGCGAAACCGACTACGGTATTTTCAATGTCGTCGGTGGAGCAATCGCGATGTTAACATTCCTGAACATCGCTATGACAACTGCCACGCAGCGATTTATGTCCTATGCTCAGGGAGAGAAAGATGCAGAAAAGCAAAAATACATTTTCAATGCATCCATCATATTACACATCGGAATATCTATTCTGGTTGTAGCCTTGTTAGAAGCTGCATCCTATTTCCTTTTTAACGGTATACTCGAAATACCACAAGAGCGGGTCTCGGTTGCCAAGATTGTCTATCAAATCACTTTGATCAGCACTTTCTTCATGATTATTTCCGTTCCGTATGACGCAGTGATCAACGCACACGAGAATATGCTGTTTGTCGCAGTATTGGGAATATTTGAAGCAGTAATTAAGTTGGCAATTGCTTATTATATAACATTCACAGTTCACGATAAACTTAAGATGTACGGCGTTCTGATGGTCGCCCTTCCTGTTTTTATTCTGCTGGTGAGAAGTATCTACTGCCATCGAAAGTATGCTGAAGTCATACTGAACCCCAGAAAATACTCAAACAAAGCCTTACTCAAGGAGATGACAAGCTTTGCTGGCTGGTCACTCTTGGATAGCTCCGCCAGCATCATATCCATGCAAGGTATCTCGATCCTCATCAATTCCTTCTTTGGCGTGGTTGTAAACGCAGCTCAAGGAATCACCAATCAAGTGTCAGGCCAGTTAATGGCTTTTTCCACTACAATGCTAAAAGCGCTTAACCCGGTGATTGTAAAAAGCGAAGGTGAAAAGAACAGGGATAATATGCTAAAAGCATCCCTAACCGGAAATAAGATATCCTTCTTCCTAATGGCTATCTTATCGATCCCTGTTATCATAGAGATGCCGACGATCTTCAAATTTTGGCTAAAAGATGTTCCGGAGTACGCAATCGTATTCTGTCAATTAAATTTAGTACGTTCAATGTTGAGCCAATTAACAATTACCTTCCCAACAGCAATTGGGGCGACTGGTAAAATAAAGCAATTTAGCTTCTGGAATTCAATCATCTTTATTTTGCTGCTACCCGCAAGTTATATTGCGTTCAAATTCGGAGCACCTCCTCCGGCTATCTATGTAAATCTGCTGCTCATGAGCATGGGGTTGTCCGCGTGCCGGGTTTACTATACGCATAAAATATGCAATCTGGATGTCAATGATTTCCTCAAAAACGTGTTATTGAAAAGCATTCTAACTGCAGCACTTATCTATATTGTGGGCAGTTTACCCAGCCTGTTTCTGGAAGAAGGCCTGTTCAGAGTAATCCTAACGATAGCAGTTTCTGGTGTATCATCATTAATAATCATATTTAGTGTCGGATTGAATGAGAAAGAACGTCAATTGATTAAAAATGGGATTTCGGCGGTTCTGGGAAAGATTCGAAGAAAAACGGCACAGAGCATAACAAACTAAAAAATATAGGCACATGAAAAATACGAAAATCGGAATCCTAACCCTGCCATTCAATTACAACTACGGAGGGATTCTTCAAACATACGCATTACAACGCTTCCTGATTGCAAACGGATACGACACCTACCATATTTACAGAGATTTTCCTGAAAAAAATAAAGCGACTCAAATCATAAAGGATCTCATCAAATTAATAATTGGCAAGAATAAAAAAACGCGTTTTGAAGGCACACTTATCCGAAAGTTTTTTGATGAGAAAGTCGTACCCAAAACCCATCGGATAAGAACCTTGTCGGATCTAAAGAAACTTCATAAATACGGGTTCACAACATTTATAGTCGGCAGCGACCAAGTTTGGAGAAAAGCATGTATTTACGGAGATTTGAAAACGAACTATTTCCTTGATTTCCCGAAAGATGATGTAAACAGGATATCGTACGCGGCATCGTTCGGTGTCGACAACTGGGAGTTCACCTCGGAGGAAACGGTCAAACTTAAAACACTGTTGCAAAAATTCAGTGCGGTTTCAGTTCGGGAAAACTCCGGGATAAAGCTTTGTGAAGAACATATGGGAGTGGCCGCAAACCACGTACCAGACCCAGTGTGGCTCTTGAAGGCGGAAGACTATAGACAACTTATAGCGCAGGAATCCGAGCGAACTGAAGTTAATGGAGAGTGCCTGGCTTACGTACTAGATAGTACCGACGAGAAGAAAAAAATCATCCAGGATGCAGCCGAAAAACTAGGCTACCAAACATTTACGATAAGTTACGGCAACAACGGAGTCAAACCCTCGGTCATAACCTGGTTAAAGGCTTTTGCTGAAGCGAAATTTGTAGTCACCGATTCCTTCCATGGATGTGTCTTTTCAATCCTGTTTAACAAGCCATTTCTTGTAATCGGGAACATAACCCGAGGTCTATCAAGATTTAGTTCTGTATTGAGCGAATTAAACCTTGAAAACCGAATGATATTCACAGAAAAAGATGACTACCTTGCCATAGTTGGAAAACCAATTGATTGGGATACCATCAACAAAGAGATTGAAGAAAAAAGAGCAAAAGCCCGAAACTTCATATTTTCTTCGATCAAATAGTACGAACACCGTTCGATGAAAAATATCATTAGTCAAATTTATTCAAATAACAGACCAATAGTCTGACGAACGAGTCTTACAAGATAACCCAGAACAAATGAATAAATCGCAGATTACCACCTTGAAGCTACTCCGAAAAATCTACTCAAGCTTTTCTGGCAGATCTGAATCAACAAAACCGGTTTCAGAAAGCGACCCTGATATAGTTTCCAACATCATTTCCGAAAAATTGACAAGTGGCTCACCGACGATGATTGCGCGGTATGGTGCTTTTGAGTTGAAAACCGTAACCTGCTACATGGATCAGAAGACAAATGAAAATCGGTTAGTGAACTACTTAAAAGGAAAATCAGAAGGCTGGTGGTGGGACAGTGAATTGATAGCACACATGCAAAACAATGCTGGGTTTTTCCCCCCGACTGAAGAGAACCTAGCTCGTTTCAGCCAACTCATGATTAACGACAGCCAGTATGTGGACGTTTTGGGAAGCTGGCTACCCAGGGAGAAACGAATTGGCACACTCCCTGAAAACCACCTGAAAGTTGATCTGGAGCTTTTAAATCCATTTTTCTCAGCAGCCCCATGGACAAAAGCCTTGGAAGAAAAAAAGGTCTTGATTGTTCATCCTTTTGTTCGTTCAATCAAAGAACAGTATCAACAAAAAGACAAAATATTCCCCAATGGACTACTCCCCAATTTTGACATGAAGATTATTCAGGCAGTACAAAGTATCGGTGGGCGCAATGACGACTTTCGTGATTGGTTCGAAGCGCTGGACTTCTTGAAACAGAAAATTGACGAACAAGATTTCGACATTTGCCTGCTGGGATGCGGCGCATATGGCTTTCCACTGGCTGCACATATAAAGAGACTGGGGAAAAAAGCATTTCACTTGGGAGGAAGCCTTCAACTCCTGTTTGGCATAAGAGGAGCCCGATGGGAAAACCCCAACTACAACCCAATTTACAACTATTCAGCTTTAATGAATCAGTATTGGATTAGACCCCAAATGAACGAAACACCGTCAAATTCAAAAAAAGTTGAAAACGGATGTTATTGGTAAACAATTTGTTCCTTTCATGAACGAACGAAACACTTCCATTCATCATACTAATTATCGATATGAGTTAAGTTCGACCCCTCAATACAACTTTTCACACACTGTGTGATTGTAATAAACGACCAACCATGAAAACATACTATAACAAACTATTTCCAATATTGATAGTGTCTATTACTTTTACATCCGTTAACCAATGGAGTAAAATAGAAATTGGCAATACCGCTGTTACTATGGCGCTCTCTCTGTTTGTCATTATTCTTTGTGTCTTTTATTTTAAGCAATATTTCAAAAGTTTTTCGAACCTAAAATATTTGACATTAAAATTATATTTCGCTTGGCTTGTAATCAGTGTTATTCGAGGCTGTATAATAGCTGAAAATTACTGGGAATGGAAACAGCTAATGTCTGCATCCCTGGCATTATCACTCCCCATCTTGATTTTCCCATTTGATAATCCAATGCTACTCCACCGCGTTTTGAACAAGTGGTTCATTTACGCTACTATAGCTTTCTTTGCTGTATTCATTTGGATCACCGGACGAGACGCAAAACATTATTACCTCGGGCCAATGTTACTTGTGGCATGCTTCATCCCTGCATTAAAACCAAAGTGGCAGATAGTTTTTCTTTTCTGTATCATATTGATGCTCATAGGTGACTTTGGAGCCCGAAGCCAAGTAATCAAAAGCGCCCTTGCTATTCTATTCTCGCTTTTCTTTCTATTACGAAAATTTATTAGCAACCGTCTTCTGAAAGTAAGCCATTGGTTGTTCTACATTCTACCAATTCTACTGCTCTACTTTGGTATAAGCGGAAAATTTAACGTTTTTGAGGACTTATCCAAGGATAATAAGTATGTTAGCAAGAAAGTCGTAAACGGTAAAGTTGTAAAAGAAAACTTAGCCGGAGACACACGAACTTTTATATATTATGAGGTCATTAGTTCAGCGATTAAACACAATTATGTGATCTTCGGAAGGACTCCCGCCAGAGGGAATGATTCTAAACAATTTGGAGAAAAAATTGCAGAAGAACTAAAGACAGACAAGCAAGAAAGACATTCTAATGAAGTCTGTTTCCCAAACGTATTCACTTGGCTGGGACTAATAGGTATGTTATTGTATTGCTCGATGTATCTAACATCCTCTTATTTAGCAGTCTATAGATCAAACAATATCTACACTATGATTATTGGTGTATTTATTGCATTTCACTTTGCTTTCGGATGGATAGAGGATTTCAATCGTTTCGATATTTCGAATATCTCATTGTGGATGGCTATTGCTATAGGTTACTCTAATAAATTTAGGTCTATGTCAAATCGCGAGTTTAAAATCTGGATTAAAACGATTTTCGCTACACGTCGCCCTAAAGCTAAACTCGTCTTCCTTTGGTCATTAACAAAAGGCGACCAAATTAAATCGGTCTCAAACCACTGATTAAGATACTTAACGAGAGATTAAATATTACTGATTCCTTACTTCAAAATCCAGTCAATATCTTTCCTATGAAAATTGCATATACTTATCAAGGTATCACAAGCCACCGTATAGGAGGCGTATCAAGATATTTCTTCGAAATTATATCAAGATTGCAACCTCGCGCTGAAATATCTATTTTAGGCAAATATTCTAAGAATATTTATTTTGAGGGAATGATCGACAAAAGTGAATTCTTGAGAAACCTCAGATTTAAAGGTAAAGCAAAACTGGAATTTCTAATACAGGAGCATAATCAAAAAACACGACTCAGAAAACACAATTTTAACATTATACATCATACAGGGGAAGGTCTGAGTGTTTTCAAACAAAGTAATAATACTCCCGTTATAATCACGATCCATGACTTTATTCCCGAAATATTCAACTACCAACCGCATAGGATTAAGATCAGAGAACAAGCGATAAAAAATGCATCCGCAATTATATGTGTTAGTGAGAATACCAAGAAGGATTTATTAAACTTTTTTCCAAAAATTGAGCAAGAAAAGGTTCATGTAATTTACCACGGTTTCACAAGCCAATCCAAACACTATTCCGAGAACAAATTAGGGAATTACATCCTCTACGTAGGAGCACGAACAGAATACAAAAACTTTGAATATTTTACCCGAGCTATAGTGCCAGTACTAATAGAACATGACATTAAGTTGGTTTGTACAGGCCAACCTTTTAGTTCATATGAACTTGAACTGATTCAATCGCTTGAAATTGGTACAAGAACTATTAATGTTGGATTTGTAGACGACAATACTTTAAACACTCTATACTACCATGCTCGTTGTTTTGTTTACCCTTCTCTCTACGAAGGATTCGGAATACCAATTTTAGAGGCCTTTGGCAACAGATGTCCAGTCTGCATCAGTGATACCTCCTGTTTCCCGGAAATAGCAGCTGATGCAGCTTGCTACTTCAACCCAAAAGACAAGAACTCGATCAAACAAAATCTTGAAAAAATTCTCACTGATGACTCATATCGACAAAAATTAATCGAAATAGGAACCGAAAGATTGACTTTCTTTTCTTGGGACAAAGCGGCTAGCGAAACCCTAGAAATATACAAGAAGACTATTGAAAACGCCAGCAAAATTGACTAGGTTTCTAATTCCCCTTTTTAAAAATATCCAGCAATGAAACAAATACTACTTTCAGCGTTTGGTTGTAACCCCTATAAAGGCTCCGAATCCGCAAGTGGTTGGAACTGGGCAATAGAATTAGCTAGCCAAGGATATAGTGTTCATGTCCTTACTCGCTCAGATAGCAAACCAGATATTACGAAACACCCTCCAGTTGACAATCTGCATTTTCATTTCATTGGACTAAATAATGGTCTAGAAAAGCTTTACACTTTTTCCATACCAACGATGTATCTCTACTACATACTCTGGCAATGGAAAGCATACCGCATTGGCAAAAGTCTTCACAACAAATACTTATTCCACCGAGTACATCATGTTTCATGGGGTAGTTTCCAACAAGGTTCTTTCCTTTACAAAATAAAGACACCTTTTATTTTTGGACCTACTGGAGGTGGCCAAAAGGCTCCTGAGTCATTCAAGGAGTACTTCCTGCAAGGCTGGGAAAATGAAATCAAGAGGGAAAAGATCAGTGCGTTATTCCTTCGGTTCAATCCTGCTTGCCGCAACATGTTGAAAAAGTCATCCGCTGTTCTAGTTTCAAACACCGAAACCATGGAGGTAGTTAGGGCTGCAGGAGCCCCAAAAATATTTTACTCTCTAGATTCCGCTCTATCAAGTGATTTTTTTCCCAAACAATTACCACTAAGAAACCCTTCATTAAATAGAATGCGGCTTCTCTGGGTTGGAAGATTTATGCCAAGGAAAGGTCTCCCGCTTGTCATAGAAGCAATGAGCCGACTGAAGGAAAATAAAGGTATAACTCTCACAATCGTTGGAGATGGTGAATTAAATGACCACGCCAGGCGAATGGTCTCTGAATTAGGATTAAATGAATCCGTAAAATTCACTGGTCTACTACCATTTTCTGAAGTTAGGAACTACTACAACACCCACGACGTTTTTTTCTTCACCTCACTTCGTGATTCAGGCCCTGCCCAACTAATTGAAGCAATGGCATTTGGATTGCCTGTCGTATGTCTAAATCTACATGGGCAAGGATACATTGTATCTGACAAAACAGGAATTCGCGTACCTGTTACTACGCCGTCAATTGTTGTTAAGGAATTAGCCGACGCAATTAACTATCTAGCGAGTAATCCTCAAATTTATGAACGGATGAGTAGGGCTGCCTATGAATTTGCACGCCAACAAGAATGGAGCAATAAAGTCGCAACTACTATTCGCCAACTCTATTAACCTATTCTAACTTTAAATGATCTATGAAATCAATCGCGGTTCTTCTAACAGTGTTTAACCGAAAAGAAAAGACATTGGCATGCCTTCAATCATTTTTTAATGCTGACCTTCCAGCAGAACTAAACTCACTGGAAGTATTTCTTGTAAATGACGGGTGCACAGACGGAACTCCAGATGCCGTAAAGGCGGCATATCCTTCGGTCAATATCATCAACGGTACAGGAAATCTCTTTTGGAATAGAGGTATGCATCTTGCTTGGAAAGAAGCTACACAAATAAAAATCTACGACTACTTTCTATGGATAAATGATGACACCTTTTTCTACACCCATGCTCTCCAAGCTCTTTACAAAACTACGATCCTATACAACGACGAAAGAATTGTCGTTGGTACAACCTGCGCCGTTAATAATTCCAAAGTGATCACTTACGGAGGCAGAGATAAAAACGGCTCTCTGATTATTCCTCAAGAATATCCCACTGACTGCGGCTTCTTTAATGGAAACATCGTATTAATTCCGTCATCTGTTTTTGAGATCGTCGGCATGAACGACCCTTGTTTCAGACATGCATTAGGAGATTTTGACTACGGACTTCGGGCATCAAAACTAGGCATTAAATCCGTTGTAGCTCCCGGAATACTGGGCAAATGCGACGAACACGAAAGTTTAGCGACTTGGTGCGATCCTGCAAAATCGCTTTCCAAAAGATGGAAAGCTTTCAGGTCTCCATTGGGACAAGATCCCGAAGAGTTTTTTATATTCGAAAGCAGACATAATGGCTTATTGAAAGCTTGCTTTCATTATTTAACAAACCACTTACGTGTACTCGCCCCATGGATTTGGACAACTTAACCAAACAGTTTAATTTGAAAACCCACCGCCTCCCATCTGCTTTAGTGTTTTTCGGGCATAATTTGCGGCGTTACTCCAATATCACTTGGCTTTTACGACAACCACTCCAGTGTAAGGCGATAAAATAACATTCGAAATTTGCTCTCCCTTCAAATTATAATAAGTGCCAGTCAAAATAACTGTCTTAATTTCAGGTGTTTCATTGTAATATATTTCCTCCTCGCCTTTGCTAATTTCATAAATTTCAGAATTCGCATCTAAGCCCGAATTAGACCGCCAAGTTGGAAATTCTGAGTATATCGGATCCAAACTCGCAGAAACAAATGGCTTCGTATTGTATGGAGTATAGTATGTGTTTGCATCCCATTCGCTAACTGTCGATCTGTTCCTGATATTAACCAAACTACCGTAGGTGTTGTAATCTGTCAAATATGTATTTAACTCGACAACAGTGTTCCCAATTGCTGAGTTTCCGTTTTTTCCGTCAGAATCACACTTTAAGCCATGGTAACATTGCACAACATAATTATTTTTCATCATGCAATTCGTTGTATTGTGAAAAACAATCCCATCTTGCACACATCTAACGATGAAATTATTTTCCGCTAAACCACGATCCATGTTATCATCGAAATAAATTCCGTTAGCAAGTGTTGTGCCAGCACCAGCCTCTCCTTCCGTCGTTCCAAAGGCATTCTCAATAATATTGTAGCGAATTATACTACCATTAGCCTGCGAATAAATCCCTCCCCCATCATCAATTGTCAAGCAAACATTCCTAGTTACATTATACTCGATAAGCCCATTGACAACCATTCCACAATACCCGGCCTTTTCCACATAATTATGGTGTATATGGGAAGTCCCAGGTGTAGAGTAACTTGCTGAAATACCGTTACCACTTTGCTGTCCTCGGGTACCTGTAGTTGATAGGGAGTATAATAACCCGGAATTTTCAATGCGATTATAACTAATATCCAAGTTATCACAATATATCGTGCGGATCCCGTCCCATTTGCTATTAGTTATTTGGTTATTAACAATTTCTGAATAATCATTTTGACTATTCAGAAAGATTCCGCCTTTACAAGAGTAATTTATCTCGCAATTTTTAATCGTAATATATCCACCACCATTGGGTGAACTATCAATTCCATGCCCTGCTGAAGCATTTAAATTGAGGTTTTCAATCGTTATTGCCTTACGTGTCCCCAACTCTAATGTATTTCGAACAGACACAGCCACCTTCCTTTTAGAGGGTGAAGAACTATCGCTTAGCCAAACATATAAATACCCATCAGATGAATTATAGTACCAACAACCGGGATAGGTCATAAACGAAGCATTATTAAGCATAAAAAATCCCCAATTCTGCTTATATGCATAAGAAGTTGGTGCCGTTGTCGTCAAATCACCACCACTGGAACTTAAAACATCAACAGTCATCAATGACCAACTATTAGGCTTGAACAGCAATTTTGAACCAGCATAATCAATCCCAGTGTTTATTTCGTTACTTGTTATTTCAGTGGTTGTTTGTACGCTACTAATTGTAAGGTATCCTTCACGCGGATATCTGGAAATTTCCAACGGCTCACTATCCACAAATACTTGCCCCACATCTGTTCCAACTTTCGCTCGATAAATCGATCCTTTATAGCTCTCCCACCCTGTTATATCGCTCGCCCCCGATATAACAGGCTTCTCCCCTATACCATACGCACCGTAAACGACCGGACTACCGACACTACCACTAAGCGGGACGTTTAAAGTCTCTTCAAATATATCTCCAGCCTTTAACGAAACCTTTTCCCCTGCTTCTGGCATCAATGCAACCGCTGCAGCGATTGTCTTCTTGGGGCGATCAGGAGACAAGCCGTCATTCGAATCATGCCCTTCCGAAGAGCTCACAAAATAGGTTCCTTCCATCCCAAAATCTATCAAACTATCGGAAACCTCGGGCACGACAGAAGCTATATAAGTTTGGTTGATGACTTTGACATTATTTCCAGCACGTTGATTCAACACCGTAAATTCACTCCGATCAGGATCTGTTGATGTACCTGATTTTTCAAAAGCTGCCGACAGCAACGCCGAAGTCCCTGAACTAACAACCGAGTAGTTCTCGTTGCCTTCATCAATTACTGAAATCGAATCACGTTGCTGCCCAGGAATGACAGAAAAGCTATAATTGGTTACCGAACCACTCGTCGAAATTAATCCGAAGCTATCACTTTTGTAGTCGTGTGATCTCGCCGATAAGGAAGTACTCAACGCATCAGGTATCACAACCACACCTTTCGACACTGCCTCGATCGACTTCACATCAAATCCGGTCCCGTTTCCGACCAGAAAATCCAATTCTTCGACCTCTACACCAAAAATAGTGCCGGCTTCAACAGCCAACCATGCGTTATTCTCAACCGGTTCGGGTGTCGCATCTCCGACAGCACTATAACCAGCAAAGACCAATGATGGATCTTCCGCTGTAAGCGACGATTGTATAAATGCGTTTTGCTCAGCAAGACTATTCGTTGAAGAACTAATAATTCGGATTTCCCGACTTACCGTCGTATCCGCCAGATTTATTTCATACAATCCCCCGGCTGCAAGCGTTCCAGACCATCCAATGCTCCAGAAAAAATGAAGAAGCATTAGATACCCCTTTAATCCATAAACTCTTTCAATTAAATACCTAAGTCCGTACATAGCTTTTCCATTACTAGATTACACATTACATTCCATATTCAACAACTTTCAAATGATTAAGTTGCTGTACATCCCTCCCTCAAATAATGCAATGCAGCTTCCCTTTCAACCGCAGTAAAGATTCCACTCTCTAATTATCGCCTTTCAGCCGCAATACTAACTATTTTTTACGGGCTTTATTGCACTTTTTTAATGATTTTTATCAAACAGCATGCTTTTTAACTGCTTGATATAGTTCCTACTAGAAAGGAATAGCCGCAAATAGCGACTGAAATCTGTTTTAACTTCGTTACCTACCAAAGTCCTAATCCAGGCGAGCGAAACAGCAAAAATAATATCTTCAATATTAAAACTCCAAGAATAGTTGCCTTCAGTCTTACTGTAAAAAAAAAACGAAATCAACTTAAAATTTATGATAGCTCATCAGAGTGCCTACTTCAGAAAACCTGCTAACATAAAGTTTAGCTTCCTCCTCGTTCCTAAAATTATCCAATTACTAAAATTTAGGAATTAGTTCAACAACAAGCCAACATATGTTAATATTTTAAACAATTCTAAATTAAAGTACGGTCGAGATCCCCTTTCCCGCAATTCATCTAACTTAACGACCAATTGAGAAAGAAATACAGCTATTATTACGAACAAAAGATACATAAACTCAATTACCAACTTAACAGAAAAAACGATCTTTGTCGATATGGTGTGAGAACTGCCGTCATCTCCGACTTTACGTAGCAAAAGTTACGCGAGGAGGGTGTTAATACGGCACTATTGTTCTTAAGAAATTGCAAGAAAAAGGGAAAAACGCCTACCGACTCGGGTTCAATTATCCGCTATGATAACAGACCGGATTCCTTGAACCGAGCCAAGCGAGTAGCAAATAAGGCTTCCAACAGGCGCCCAAATTGTTCGTTCGTCAAGCGAAAAAAGGGGGTAAAAGGAGATTTTACATTGCTTCATACAACTTTCTTTTTTCTTAACAAATGTCAATAAACTTTCTTGTAATTTT
Organism: Mangrovibacterium diazotrophicum; assembly: GCF_003610535.1. NCBI lineage: Bacteria > Pseudomonadati > Bacteroidota > Bacteroidia > Marinilabiliales > Prolixibacteraceae > Mangrovibacterium > Mangrovibacterium diazotrophicum. Next base: position 2,925,826 of record NZ_RAPN01000001.1, read on the forward strand.
AGCATCGAAATACGATTGCGATAAACAGGAGGTCTTATCCAATACAATTTGTTTTTCAGGAACATACAACGGGTAACTGAGGTGGCGTAGCCATTTTTAAAGCTCAAAGAAAACACCTCAATACCACCAGAAAATAAATAGAAAACATGTTTTTCATGTACCGAATTCCAACGAAAACACAGAACAGATAAGACAAAAAACTAACGTTCTAAACTGCCGGCATATGTCACTTCATATATCGGCAACTAAAGCTTCTGACTGCAAAAAATGCAGCTGCAAAATACAGTTGTTTTTGTCCTTCCATTGGCCGGGATAAAAACACGTTGAGTTGATTTAAAAGACCATTGCCCTAAAATAGTTTATTTTTAGGCGATGCCTTAACTGAACTAGCGAGCTATTGCGGTCAATCCGGAACATAATTGACTCTCATTCGAACTTTTAAATAAAAGCGTTGCGGATAATTTGCAGAGTTCGGTTAAAACTTGTGAAACGTGAAAAAGAATGTAAACTGGTATGCGATTTATGTAAAAGCCCGCCACGAGCGAAAGGTCTTGGAGGCTTTACTCCGAAAGGAAATAGAGTGTTATTTACCACTGCGAACGGAGACCCGTCAATGGAGTGACAGAAAGAAAGAGGTGGAAGAACCGCTCATCCGTGGTTACTTGTTTGTTCGCATCAATATTCGGAGCTATTACGATGTACTTGTCATCCCCGGGGTTATTAGTTTTGTAGCTTTCGACCAAAAACCAGCGGTCATCCCCGACTATCAAATTGAAGACCTGAAAATATTCCTTCGCGATGGAGGCAAAGACATCGAAGTCACGAACGAACATATCCAAAAAGGTCAGTTGGTGCAAATCAACGAGGGACCATTAAAAGATGTTATTGGAGAGGTGACCGAGTTGCGCGGAAAAAAACGAATTCTTATTCGAATAAAAGCACTTGGCTGTTTAGTACTTGCCGAACTGGGAGTTAACCAAATTGAACGATTCACCGAGGACACCCCAATGCCGTCTGCAAAAAAATAGAAAAAGCACGCAGATCAAAGTTAGCGGAACAGTTAATGATAGAATTGACCTTTGCCCATAAAATACAATTTGAATAAAACTGATTTGACAAAAGTCAGGAGAACAAACGCTGACATTGCTCGCAAACAAGCCACAATGATTTAAAAAGTAAAACTCACTAATCTGATGTAGTATTACATCACGATCACCGAGTATCACTAATCACCGGCATACAATGCTAATCGCGAAATTATCGATTTTTAAATAATAATAAATTAACGAATATACAGCTGACTGTTCCGATGATTATTCAGAACTTGGGATGAAAACCAGTCCGCGCCTTTAAGACACCTGATGAAAGAGTACAAAACGAACAACAAACTCATTAAGAGAGGTATGAAGACGCAAAACACGATCATTGGATTAATTCTTTGTTTAAATCTACAAGCCCAGGTTCCGGCAGACACCACTAGCAACCCGATTCTTCATAATTACAATCAAAACCTGGTTGCACTTTCCGCTGGCAACGAACGCCAAAACATACTACCAGGTGGATTAGAAAAACCTGTTCCTGCAGTAACAACCGCCCATTCACAATCCATCGCACCAATATCCGAAGAGAATACCTACGGTGCGTTTATGACAGCCGGCTTATTTGCCACCACCGACGGAACCGTTCCCTTTTGGATGCGTAGTCGTCGCTTTGGCAGTATTCCCGCTGATGGTTTATCGGCATCAATAATTGCCGGAGCACACAAAGAATATGACAATACTCCAAACCAGCTATTTGCTTGGGGAGCAGGCGTCGAAGCGCGATTCAATGCTGCTTCAAACAGCGAACTAATTCTAATTGAAGGATACACCAAAGGTCGACTGGGAGTCTTTCAATTGAAAGCAGGACGCTTCCGCGAAACCACTGGACTGGTCGACAGCACCCTCTCCAGCGGTGCGTTTTCGGTATCCGGTAATGCGCTGGGCATTCCGCAAATACAAATCGGATTTCCCGATTATTGGGATGTTCCACTAACAAATGGTGTGTTTGCGTTGAAATGGAGCTTGGTGCACGGATGGATGGGAACATACACGATTAACGATGACGACGGTAATCTAAGGCTGGAAACCTACCTGCATCAAAAGTCCATCTATGGGAGATTAGGCAAACCAAGTTGGAAAGTCAAGTTTTATGCCGGTCTGAATCACCAGGTGACCTGGGGAAACGAAAAGCAAATCTACCCCAGTTGGGGCCTGTCAAACTTTGAAACATACAAATACGTTTTTCTTGGTAAAGCTTACGGCACTTCAAGCATCCCCGAATCAAAAGTGGGTAATCATCTGGGATCTATTGACCAAGCCATGGAATGGGACATGAAATCCGTATTGTTTACCGGCTACCACCAGTTTTTCTACGACATTGGCGGGCTTGCCAAGTTGTCGAACGCCAAAGACGGCCTCTGGGGAATTAGCTTAAAAAATAAAAGCCCAAAAGAAAGTAGCTGGCAATGGCAAAAGTTTCTCGTTGAATTTCTGTACTCAAAAAGCCAGGGAGGTGAAGTCGATTCAAAACCACGTCCGTCGGGCGCAGAAGATTATTATAACAACTTTTTATATTACGAAGGATGGTCCTACCAAGGTGAGAACTTGGGGAATCCTTTGTTTACAACCAAAAAATACATTCAAGAAGGTTACCCGGCGAAAAGCTACCAGTATTACCCGAACAACCGATTGATGGCCTTTCACGGAGGTGCCGACTTCAGCGTCTATGACTGGCAATGTCGGGCGCTTTTAACCTACTCGGTGAACTGGGGAACCTACTCCACCAGCCCTGCCGAGCGATCATTGGGAGACAGAATCGTTTATCACGATCCGCCTTACTTTCCAGAGATAAACCAATTCTCTGCCCTCGTGGAAACCCGCAAACCACTGCGTAATGGGTTCGAACTGGGACTGCAATTTGCCATTGACCAGGGAGACCTGCTGTACAATTCGGTTGGCGGCGGCGTTACGCTGACCAAGAGATGGTGATTGAAGGAATGAGGGAATGAAGGACCGATGGATTGATGGATTGACTAATTAGCCATTTACAATTGACAATTTAGGGAAAGTTTCAACACCGGTTACAGTTAGCAGTAACGAGTCATGAGTCGTAAGCGACTATGCCCCAACGGGGCAACAGCAACAGCCTGCGGCAACGCCGTAGGATAGAGAGCGCCCCCCAATCCCCCCAAAGGTTGCTCGAAGCACAACGGCCCAAAAAGAGGGATTAGCGATTGGGCAGAGGGCAAAGAGCGCAGAGCCAAAAGTAAAAATTCACAACCTACCATTGACGATTGACACTTAAAAATCGCAGAGTACGCGGAAAAAACACAGGGCATTTACTATCTACAATTTACCATTGACAAATAAAACCGCAGGGCGGTTGACACTATTGTAGAAAACGATCTACCATTAACCATTAAAACCGCGGAGCGGTGAAATATTTGTAGTTTCAACAAACATCCCCTGCCCCGCAAGGTCGCTCGAAGCACATCGTTCCCAAAAAGGGATTAGCGATTAACGATTCGGGATTAATGATTGAAGATTTGGAAGAAGGCAAAGTGCATGGGGCAGAGAGCCAAGAGTAAAAATTCACAATCTACCATTGACGATTGACAATTAAAGAACGCGGAGAAAACACAGGGCATTTACTATATACAATTTACCATTGACAAATAAAACCGCAGGGCGGTTGACATTATTGTAGAAAACGATCTACCATTATCCATTAAAACCGCGGAGCGGTGAAATATTTGTAGTTTCAACAAACATCCCCTGCCCCGCAAGGTCGCTCGAAGCACATCGTTCCCAAAAAGGGATTAGCGATTAACGATTCGGGATTAACGATTGAAGATTGGGCAAAGGGCAAAGGGCGCGGAGCCAAGAGTAAAATTAACGATGTACAATTAACAATTAAACCCGAGAAATAGACGCGAAGATTGACGACAGATCACCGGATATTAGACAAAAAATGCTGTGAACAAACCGAAAAACTGAAATACGCTACACGTAACAATTCAACTTTATTCAACAATTCAACAACTCTTAACGTATTGTAAAACAGATTGCCTTCGATTTGAATTAAACGTAATTTTATTCCCAACATTGGTTCTATACCATGGAATTCTAAATTATGTATAAACCCATCAATTAACCTTTAAAAAATGAATGGAGATACAAATCGAAAGTTTAATTGCAGGAATGAAGAGTTACCTGTGATTTGCGGCTTCGTAGCCGACAGTCTGAACCGCGACCTGGCCGACTTCAGCCAGTTTTCGCCGAAGTACAGTGAAACCTACGTGAGCGATTTTCGCTCGGCCATTGATGCTGTTACCGAATTGGTTACACCGCGCGAGGAGACCTTGCAGGTGAAACTGCTTACCGAGCAGATTTATAACTTGCAAAGCGAACTCGCCGACCAGCTGAACCGATTACAGGCATACCTGGACATGGCCGGCAAGAGTATTCCACTATCCGCAAGCGATTTCGGAATTCTTCCTTGCCGCCGAAAGATACACCAACATGAAACCGAAGGTGTAATGCAGGCTCTAAAGTTGGTCATGAATAACGTGGCCCGCTACAAAACGCCCTTGAATGAACAGGGAATGAGCGATGAGTTTGAAGCCCGGCTCCAGGCCATCTCGTCCGAACTTTCAACGGCTGTACAAAAGCGTTACGAACTGGTCTCGCGACGAGCCGAACTGGTGCAGGACAACATGGGCGAGCTGAATGCCCTGTTCGAACAAATGAACCTGATTTGCAAAACGGGTAAGGCGCTGTATAAAAACAACAACCCGGCCAAAACAAAGGATTACACGTTTAGCCATTTGCTGAAGCAGATCAGACGCCCGAAAGCTGCCGAGCCGCAACCCGACGAAAACGACGAATCGGGTATTAACGCCGAAGCAGCCGAGTAAAGAGCCTCTCTGAAACCGTCATTGCCTGCCCCGCTGGACAGACGGGCGAGGACGCGGCAAATCTTTACCGCTATAAGCAACAAATTGCTTCACTCCGTTCGCAATGACGGGATACGAATGAATTTATAAACCTCAGCTTAGAGGTACACAATACCAACAGGCTGAGGTTTTCCGGCGCCTTGCTGCAAACATCCTCTGGCTCTTGCAAGGCAACCGAATGCTTCTGCAAACGTACATAGCGCTTTTGCAAAATAATAACTTGCTCCCGAAACTCATCCAAAGCGGGATGCAACGTACCAGGATGCTTCGGCAAAACAACCGAACATTTCCGCAAACGAACACGATGCTCTTGCAAAGCGTGCAATACGCGATGCAAACGAACACGATGCCGTTGCAAAACTGCCGAACCCTTGTGCAAAGCCGGCAAAGGCAATTATAAAACCGGCAACAGCGATTGCAAGCGCTGCAGACAAAATAAACCAGAGAAGAAGGCATAACCCAAAGGGCAAAAGGCTAAACTGAAAACGGCCAACTTTTGCAACCGGATGCCAACAACTTAAAGCTTGACACTTGAGGCTCAAGCGCAAAACGCCTAACCCGCAACACGTATTAAAACACCCTATCCATCGCCGTTGGCGAAGCGGGGAAACCTTGCCGCAAATACAGAAAAAGCCACTAGCAGATCAACAAAAATGAAACCCAATAATAAATTCTATCTATACTACCTGCTTATATGCTACATACTCGGTGTTCTACTCTACGATTTCATCGGTTTTGACTATACTGATGAAATCCTATTGCTGGTTTTAGTAACCAACACTTGCTACAACCTGCTAACCAACAGGGTTAAAAAGAGAAAAGATCTGACTGAGGTTGCTATCGTGATTCTTATTTTTATCTCGTATTTATGCTATTCTTTAGCGATAAAGTCAAATACTCATAAAGCAATTTTTTCGGATTTCGTCATACAACTAAAACCTTTTTTAGCATTCTATTGCATATATCTAACGGATTTTAGCTTAGCAGATAACGACAAAAAAATAATCCGCACAACGGCCGTATTTTCAACAATTTATATTGGAAGTATTACGCTCTTTGGGTTAGGAACAGGAACGTTTGATAATACTATTAAATCGTTCTTCGGACATCCTTCCAGATATGCTACAACAATTACGATCACAAGTGTACTTTACCTGTATGCTTGTTCTACGTTTTCGTTCAAGCAAATCCTAAGTGCTATCCTAATTCTCAGTATTGGATTATTCTCCTTCCGCTCTAAATTTTTCGGATTCTTTGTTGCTGCAATCGCGACATTGTTACTCAGAAACCGCATCGAATTAAAAATAAACTTAAAAAATACAATTGCTTCAATCGTGATTGTAGCATCAATTATTGTAGTTGCTTACTCTAAGCTTTCATACTATTTTGTTGAAGGAAGCCAGAACGGAGAGATTTATGCACGCCCTGCGTTGTACATGACATCCATTAAAATCTTGTCAGACTACTTCCCTCTCGGAAGCGGCCTGGGAACATTCGCGACTCATGCATCTGCTGTAGATTATTCTCCGTTGTACGATCAATATGATTTGTCAAGTGTTTTCGGTCTTACCCCTGACAAGCGGTCGTTTATAAGTGATACTTTCTTCCCTTCTTTAGCTCAATTTGGATTTCTTGGCACCATTCTTTTCTTTACTTTCTGGGTGAGATTATTCAAAAAGATTCGCATATACAGCTCTATTAAATCGCCTGTGGCTACGCAGTTAATTACCATATCTTTCCTTATCCTACTATTTCTATTCATTGAATCGATTGCTGATTCTACTTTTACTCAAAACAGAGGACTTTTTACTATGCTGCTACTAGGTTTATCGATGAATGATATGCACCACGAAGCGGTCAAAAATATCTGCCGTTTAAATATTTTGAATAAGAGTGTTCTACTTTATAAATAAAAATTCTCGAAGCTAATTCGTCCTATCCTTTAATACCTAAAATGAGTGGAAATCTAAAAAAGTCTGTTGTTAATACTGGCTTTATGTATGGGAAGATGGTTGTATCGATGGTTACGACCTTTGTTGGAACGCGAATTGTACTGGAACAATTAGGGGCTGAAGATTTTGGACTCTACAATTTGATTGCAGGTATTACAGCGATGTTAGGCTTTTTCCGAAGTTCTCTTTCAACCAGCAATCAAAGGTATTTATCTCTGGCATTGGGAGCTGAAGACAACAAAAGGCTCCAGGAAGTTTTCAACTCATCCAAAGTATTACATTTAGTATTATCAATTAGCTTGATCGTTGCACTTGAGGTAGTCGGAATTTACCTCATCTACTATAAACTGGATATCCCACCTAATAGCACGGAATTAGCTTTAATCATTTTTCAGTTTCTAATTTTCGACATTGCTTTTTCAATTACATCCATACCTTATTCTGCCCTCATCTCATCGCATGAAGATATCCATGTCATTGCGATTCTCTATACTCTTGACGCTATTGGAAAATTTGCTGTTGCTTTGCTCCTGATATTTATTCAGAGCAATCAATTAATCGTTTATGCAGCAGGTTTAACAGTTACTTTTACGTTATCACGAATGGCTCTGCAACTCTATTGCAAACACAAATACAAAAACCTGAGTTATAAATTTGTCTTTCGAGGAAATAAAGGCTTAATGAAAGAAATATTTTTCTTCACTGGGTACAGTTCCTTCGGTGCAATAAGCGACTTGGTCAGAACACAGGGCATTGGGGTTGTACTTAACCTTTTTTTTGGTGTCCTCATCAATGCTGCTTATGCCTTGGTTTTGCAGATAAACGGTCAACTCCGTTTTTTTGCCAGCAGCCTAATGATGACGCTCAACCCACAAATTATTAAAGCTGAAGGCAGTGGCGACCGGGTTAAAATGCTGGAATTAGCCCTGCAATCAACGAAGTTTTCCTTCTTTATTTTAAGTTTTGTGTCCATTCCTATATATTGGCAATTACCCAATATCCTGGACATCTGGTTAAAAGACGTGCCAAAATATACATTAGAGTTAGCACGTCTCATCATTATTCAAGCTTTAATTTATCAACTGACCAGTGGTATTCATACAGCCATTAATTCTATTGGTAATATCAAGAAATATCAAATCATATCGAGTTTCATTTATTTAATGACACTCCCGCTTGGCTATTTTACTCTTAAAGCAGGCTACGGGGTAAGTTCGATCTTATATATTTCCATAGCTATTGAAATAATAGTCTTTTGTTTTCGAATCCAGTACTTAAATAAGTTGAGTCACTTTCCTATAGTAGATTTTTTAAAGAAAACATTTAGATATACACTCCTCCCAGTTATTACAGCAACTATAATCATTATCGGATTTTATAAAAGCATCTCCGAGCTTAACCAATACCTGGCAATTACAGTAGCGTTCGTTATTTCTTCATTAACATCAATAACATCAATCTATTTTATTGGATTGGGAAAAGACGAACAAAGCCTGTTGATCAAACAATTCAATTTATTCTACGCAAAATATACCGGAATATGAATATTTCAAGTACGCCTTCATTCTTAAACACCCTGAAGAAAGAAGAGTGTTATGGCTGCATGGCATGCGTAAATGCGTGTGGAACTGATTCTATTTCCATAACAAGAGACTCAGAAGGATTTATCTACCCTGCTGTAGACAAAAATAAATGTATTCTTTGTGGGAAGTGTGCAAAAGTGTGCCCTCTGGTCAATGAACCGCCCGAATTACAAGAAGGGCAAGAAGTATACTACGCTTGGTCAAACAATACACAAAACCGATTAGATAGTTCATCAGGTGGTATTTTCTCGGAAATAGCAACAACAGTTCTATCAAATAACGGGTTAGTATATGGCGCTGCTTATGCAAATGATATGAGCGTCGTTCATATCAAAATAACAACTAAAGAAGAACTACCCAAAATAAGGGGATCAAAGTATATACAAAGTGATATTAGCCCAACCTTTAAGACCATAAAAGCTGACCTAAAAGCTGGGAAGCTTGTTTATTTTACAGGGACCCCGTGCCAAGTCAGCGCCATAAAAAAATTCACGAACAATCCAGACAATCTTATTACTTCAGACTTAGTATGTCACGGTGTACCTAGTTCTAAAATGTTCCAGGACCAACTCTCCCTATTCGATCAAAAGATCAACAACATAAGCTTTAGAGACAAAAAAAGAACCGGATGGGGATATGATTTAAGATTAGTTAGCGACAATAAGACATGGAGAATGGAACCATTGGCCCTACCCTATTTTTATGGTTTTTGGAAGAATCTAACATTACGTCCATCCTGTTATAATTGCCAATTCGCAACTATTAACAGAGAGGGAGATATAACCTTGGCTGACTATTGGCTAGTAAGGAAATCACACCCAAGTATAAAAACAGGGAAAGGAGTTAGCGCTATTATAGTTAACACTGATAAAGGTTGTAAAATAATAGAAGATTTAAACAATATAACAGTTGAAAAGTCTTCTATGGTTAATCTATTAAAAGGATTGGGTCGACTAAAATCTCCCGTAAAAAAACCCCAAAGCCGTGACCTAATCATGCTAGAATATTCACAAAAAGGATTTAGCTATATCGCAAAAAATTATTTGATGCCTCCCCGACAGGTGATTCTCAAAGAAAAAGCACTAAGAGGACTCAAGCAATTAATATTGTTCAAATACTGGAAATAACATCATGAAGGATAATTTAATTTACTATAAAACAACTGCTGATTTTGACAACACCGGAGAAGTTTTGATCTACAAAAGCTTACTAGAGCTATTAAGGAATCACGGACAAGTAGTAATAGATGATTCAACCAAAACTCCAAGGTTATTTCTTGAACGCATCAAAATCCAAGATTCTGAACGCTTGAGCAGTATTTCCAAACTTACTTTCAGTTCTAGTTTGTGGCGATCCGCTTTACAGTATTGTTTTCGAAAAAAAAGAGTCTTTTTCGTCACGGGTATTGGTGCGCACTCGGTAAAAGGAATTAAATCGGCAATAAAAAATATAGTTGCTACTGTATATTGTACAGGGCTACGATTGTTTGGGGTAAAACTAATTCGCTTAGGAATGTCCATGCAGTTTGCAGGAAAACCTGCTGAACTTTCTGAAGTATTATTAAGCAAAAGCTTTAATCATTATTATGTGAGAGATTCAATATCACTAAAAAATTGTCAAAAGGCAGGGGTGAAAAAAGTGAAACTAGCACCAGACCTATCGTGGGCATATAATATTGGCGTTAAACAAACAAAAATTAACCATAACAAGATTATACTAAGCTTTAGAGAATATGCAGGTACGAAAGACAAACAAGTCGAATACAAAAAGCGGCTTTCAGCTGCCATCATTAGTTTATGCGAACTTATAAATAAATTGTTGCCGAACAGCTCATTTATTCTGACACATCAAGTGAATGCTGATCTTAAATTTATGGGAGAAATAAAATCGCATTTGTCTGAGAACGGATTTCAATCTGAATTAGTAGAAGAATTCATCACGCTCGACAATGCTTCAAATTACTATACTGACGCGAACTTGGTAATTTCAAACCGCCTTCACGTATTGCTTCTAGCTTATAAATTCGGAGGACTTCCTATCGCATTTACTGATCTCCAAAATCACCTAAAGATTAAAGGAATATTTGAAGATTCACAGTTAGGGCAACTCTTATTTGACTTTAACTATAAAACCCCTGAGTTAACACAATTACTTCAAAATGTCATCGAAAACAGAGAACGACTATTGTCTAGTACAAAGGAAACAGCCAAGTCAAACAAACTTGAGCTTGAGAGAATAACTAAAACAATCTTTTCATGAGAATAGCCATTGTCCGTACAGCCAATGGTGCACTGAATCCAAACAAATACAATATTCAAGAGATAGGCTTAGGTAAAGGCCTTGTTCAACAGGGGCATTCAGTTGATCTATATTCAAGTTTCATCGGAATTTCGCAACCTACAATTCACTTTCAAAATTCAAATTCGACACTTTTGTTAATACCGATAAAGGGAATTGCCTTTAAACAAATTAGCTATTACCGAGGACTTATAACGCAAATGCTCAAGGGGCAATATGATTTGATACAGGTACACGAGGACTCGCAATTAATGACTGCAATTATTCTAAAGGCCGCTAAAAAAGCAGGTATTAAAACGGTGCTTTACCAAGGGATGTACGAAAACTATACCGGACTTGGAGTAATCTACCAAAAGACATTAGATTTTCTTTTTAAAAGAACAACCCAACGGAACGCCGACTTTGTATATGCTAAAACAAATGCAGCAAAAGCCTATTTGGAAAACAAAACTTACCGTGACGTACAAATACAACCAATTGGATTAGATATCAAGGACAAAACGGACCCTTTTGAGAGGCTAGAAAGTCTAAACGAGTTCAAAGATCGATTCGACCACCTGTTGTTGTATGTTGGCGTGTTAGAGCCCCGCAGAGAAGTAAACCTAGTACTGCAATCACTTAAAGTACTAATTTCTAAAAAAAACAAAAACATCGGTTTCGTAATTGTTGGTAAAGGACCGGATAAACGAACGATAGAACGTGAAATTAAAGAGCTAGCACTTGAACGAAATGTTTACTGGATCGAAAGTGTGCCCAACGAACAAATTGGCTCGATCTACCAAGCCTGTGATTTATTTTTACTGCCCTCACATTACGAAATCTATGGAATGGTAGTTATGGAAGCATTGTATAACGGTATTCCTGTTGTATCATCTCCAACTGCTGGGCCGATTGATATTTTAACCGAAGAATTTCTGGGTGCTACTGCCCCATTGAAAATAGCTCTTTGGTCGGAAACTATTAATCATTATCTGAATTCAATCTTTAATTCTAAGGAAAGTAAACAACAAAGAAAAGATTATATCCTTAAAAGGTTTTCCTGGAACCAATTAGCTCAAGAATACCTTAGAAAACTAGAGAATAATGTCTATGAAAGTTCTACAGATAAATAAATACTTCCATATCAAAGGAGGCGCTGACAGTGTATTCTTTAATACCTCCGCTTTACTGGGAGAACAAGGCCATGATGTTATACCTTTCTCAATAAAGCATCCTAAAAACAAATATTCCTCTTACTCTAAGTATTTCATAAATGCTCCGGAGATAAGAGAACTAAGAGGCATTAAAAAGCTACTGAATATCCCCCGCTTTTTTAGCAATAAAGACGCCGCTCGTCAACTTGGAAAGATCATTCAAGAGCAAAAACCAGACATAGCTCATATCCACAATTTATTCAACGGGATCTCATTGTCCATTTTGCCGGTCTTAAAGAAACATCGCATTCCTGTTGTTATTACATTACATGATACGCGCTTTATCTGTCCCTCGTCCTATTTCAATTTAAGGGGTAAATTATGTGATAACTGTAGAAACTTGTTCTATTCAAATTGTGCAGTCCATAAATGTTATCAGGATAATTTGACAAATAGCATCATGTGCGCAGCGGAGATGTTCCACAAAGATTTCGTATTCAAATATGATCAGTATATCGATCGGTATATATTTGTCAGTGATGCCTATCATTACCTTCATAAACGAAGACACTCATTTTTCGAAACGAAAGGAACCGTCCTATACAATTTCGTCCCTTCTCTTTTGAAATGCGCGATTAATAAACAACAAGGAGAATACCTGTTTTACTATGGGCGAATCACAAAGGAAAAAGGGGTTGTCACTCTAATTAATGTGATGAAACAGTTTCCGGAGTTAAAATTGAAAGTTGCAGGAACCGGCCCCTTATTAGAAGAACTAAAAACAACATCGCCAAAGAATGTTGAATTCCTGGGTTTTTTAAGTGGCGATACCCTTTTTAATGAACTTAGAAATTCCTCTTATGTCATCGTCCCTTCAGAATGGGAAGAGAATAATCCGTTAACGGTGATTGAATCATATGCCCATGGTAAGCCAGTAATCGGATCTAAAATAGGAGGTATTCCCGAAATTATTCTGGAAAATGAGACAGGCTTCTATTTTGAACCAGGAAATGCAGATTCGTTATGTGCAGCACTAAAGCAAGCTCAAAATGTTTTGCCGAATGATTATGCAAAAATGTCAGTGAATGCCCGGGATTTTGCAGAACAGCATTTTAACCCGGCCACGCATTACAATGAATTAATGACTATCTACAAGGACACAATTAAATCGTATGAAAATTTTTGAAATAGGAACAGGATATACGTCGATACCTGCCCGGATTGGTGCAGCAACTGAAATCGTTGTCGAAGAGTTGACAAAATCAATGGTAAAAAAAAATAAAGATGTTATTATCGTTGATATTCAAGATAAGAACCGAGGATCAAACGAATTGCCAATTAAAGAAGCATATATGCCTCAGTTCTTCAGCTCAACAGATACGAAACTGGGGATTGTACATAAATTAAAACGGGTGTTCTACTCCGTATCATTAGCTCTAAAATTAAAGCGTATTTTAAAAAAAGAGGATCGATGCACTTTTCACTTCCACAATCAATATAACCTGTTTTTCTTTTTAAAGCTGACACCTAAACAATTAAGACGTAAAGCGAACATTATTTACACAGTGCATAGCTATATCTGGTTTGGAGAATGGGCGGCGATTGAAAATACCATCAAGCGAAAATACTTCCAGGAGGTCTATAGCATTAAAAACGCAGACCAGGTTTTCGTACTGAATGAAATCACAAGAAACCATCTAATAAAAGAATTAGGCATTGATCATTCAAAAATTATCTTGGTTCCCAATGGTGTAAACACCGAAGTATATAAACCTCTTGATGAAAACGAGAATAATGCTAAAAAAGCAGTATTAGGAATAACAGGCAAGACAGTCTTTTTCCAAGCTGGTTCAGTATGCGAGCGAAAAAATCAACTCGGGAGTTTGGAACTTTTGTTACCGCTATTAAAATCAAATTCGGATTGTGTATTTGCTTATGCCGGGGGCATTATTGATCCAGAATATAATCAGATTCTGGCCGATTATACTGCAAAAAACAAGCTCAATGATCAAGTTATCTATCTGGGCGAACTAGCTCCGGGAGAAGAGCTCAATAAGTATTATAGCCTTTCATCGGCATATATGTTCTCCAGTAAATCAGAAGCATTTAGCCTTGTTATTTTAGAAGCGTTATCAGCTGGAGTTCCTGTTATAATGAATGCCAATATCAAACTCGAAATTCCCGGCAAGAACAATAATGGTATTCTTAAATATCAGGATGAGAAGGATTTTTCAACGCTCGTTGAAGAAGAAATTTTAAACAAAGAAAACCATGCACTTCATTCCGAAAATGGTCGGAGACTAATTGAGAAGCAATACAGTTGGGATGCTGTAGCTGAGCAATACTTAGAAAAAATATCATAGGTCCCTGCGCAAAAACTAAAATTTCCTGATAAAGTTGAGAAGTTTTCGGCAGAGAAATACTTTCAGGAATTGATGGCGTTGTACCGGCAGTAGATTGCCGCGCTCCACGTTTCGCTCGCAATGACGGAGGAAGCAGCCTCAGCGCGTCATTGCGAGGGAGGAGGTACGACGATCGAAGCAATCCGTTTATTCAAACACGCCCTCGTCATTGCGAGGACGACGTAGGAGGACGAAGCAATCTCTCTTCGATTTGCGACAGATTGCTTCCCGCTTCGTGCCTCGCGGTCGCAATGACGGGTGAAGCGGGATCGCAATGACGGGTGACAGCAATGACGGGTATCGCAATGCCGCATAATACAGAGACCATGACACGAGGTGGATACATCTATATTTTAACCAACAAGAATCACACAGTGCTATATACCGGTGTAACCAGTAACCTTACGAAACGCTTATACGAGCACCGTACCAGCTTTTACAAGAATGCTTTCACCAGTCGGTACAATGTTTACAAACTGGTGTACTTCGAAGGTTTTACCAGCATTGAAGAGGCAATTGCCCGGGAGAAACAGATCAAAGGTGGCAGCAGACAAAAGAAACTTGAGTTAATTAACGGCTTTAACCCTGACTGGAACGATTTGTCGGGGATGGTGGAGTGACAGATCACTTCGCGGCGCTCGTGATGACGGATGAAGGTTCACCGGCGCGTCATTGCGAGGAGTGAGGAACGAACTACGAAGCAAACTCTCCTCAACTTGCGACAGATTGCTTCTCCGGCAAAGCCGGATCGCAATGACGGGGGAAGGGGCAGATTGCTTCCCGCTTCGTGCCTCGCGGTCGCAATGACGGGTGAAGCGGGCTCGTCCGTCTGTCCAGCCGGACAGGCAATGACGGATAATAGAAAATAACCAAAACAAAATATGAATCAAAACATACCGATGCCGACCGATGTGTCGATCATCACGACCTATCGATGCCAGATGCGCTGCAAGATGTGCGACATCTGGCGTTACCCCACGGATGTCAAACAAGAGATCACTGCCAAAGAGCTGGAGATGCTCCCCGACTTTAAGTTTGTAAACCTAACCGGGGGCGAGCCTTTCCAGCGGGAAGACCTGGAAGATATCGTGGAAGTGATGTTCCGCAAGGCGCCGCGCATTGTAATTTCCACCTCGGGCTGGCATCACGACCGCATTTTGAAGCTGGCCGAGAAATATCCCAACATTGGTCTCCGAGTCAGTATTGAAGGGCTGGAACGCACCAACGACTCGTTGCGTGGCCGGATCGGCGGATTCGAGCGTGGCTATGGCCTGCTAAAGGAACTGAGCCAAATGGGCATAAAAGACATTGGTTTCGGAATGACGGTTTCGAACCTGAACCACGGCGACCTGATTCCCCTTTACGAACTGTCGCGCGAGCTAAAACTGGAATTTGCCACCGCTGCTTTTCACAACTCGTACTACTTTCACAAGGAGGACAACCTGATTAGCAACAAGGAGGCTGTGAATGCCGATTTCGAAAAGCTGATCAACGCCTTGTTGAAAGAAAACAGTCCGAAAAGCTGGTTCCGGGCATTCTTCAACATGGGTTTAATCAACTACATCAACGGAGGGCGCCGTATGCTCCCCTGCGAGGCGGGCCTGGTAAACTTTTTTATTGAACCTTACGGTGAAGTGTATCCGTGCAACGGGCTGGAAGACGGCATCTGGAAACAAAGCATGGGCAACATTCGCGAGGCGAAGAACTTCGAGGAGATTTGGTATGGCGAGAAAGCCCGCCAGGTACGCGAACGGGTGGCCAACTGCCCCAAAAACTGCTGGATGGTGGGTACAGCCGCCCCGGTGATGAAGAAATACATTAAGCACCCGGCGACCTGGGTGGCTAAAAATAAACTGAAAAGCCTGATGGGCCAACATATTTGCGCGGATCAAATCCCCTGGTTCAATGTGGGCCAGGATCCGAAGCAAGGAGACCTGAACTTTCACCGTCTTCAACCTTACAACGACGGCACGGGCGTTAAACCCGACCGCAAGCTGCCGCTGGTAGAGGAATAAAGAACAACAAAGTCAGCGCAAAGATTGCTTTTCGATACTCGCCCGTCTGGCCTGCCGGACAGGTAATGACGGACGAAGGTTCCTTAGATCGTCCTTGCGGGGAGAAACAACGAAGCAATCCATTGATTCCAACACGGCCTCGTCATTGCAAGGAGGATCCGCCAGTCGGCGGAAAGGACGAAGCAAGCTCTGCGGATACTGGTAACAGATTGCTTCATTCCGCTAAGCTTCATTCGCAATGACGATGCCAGAGACAGATTGCCGCACTTCACTGCGTTTCGCTCGCAATGACGATGCCCAATTGGGGTAAAACTACACCCCCTCTATAAAACACCTCCGTCATTGCGAGGGAGGAACGACCGAAGCAAACTCAGATTGCCGCTCCCAATAACAGCTATAACAAAACACAAACAACCCAAAAACCTTTTCTCTCCACCCCTGAGAGAAGCCTAACCCAAACTCACAAAACATGAAAATCTTTGTCACGGGCACCCGCGGGATACCAGGTATCCAGGGTGGTGTGGAAACCCATTGCCAGGAGCTTTACCCGCGCCTGGTGAAGATGGGGCACGAGGTGGTTATTGCCCGCCGCAAGGCTTACGTGGACGATCATTGCCAAAGCAACACGTATAAAGGGGTTCGTTTAGTTGACGTACCTACTGTAAAATCGAATGCGATTGAAGCCTTCGTACATACCTTTCTTGCTGTGCTAAAAGCACGGACGATGAACCCGGATTTGGTACATATCCATGCCATCGGCCCAAGCATCATGGCTCCTTTAGCGCGTTTGCTGGGCCTGAAGGTTGTGGTGACCAACCACGGGCCCGACTATGACCGCCAGAAATGGGGACGCTTTGCCAAGCGGGTCCTGAAAACCGGTGAGAACTTAGGAACCCGCTATTCCAACCAGGTGATTGCGATCTCGGAACCGATCCGCACAACACTTAAAGAGGATTATAAGCGTCAGGATGTCCATTTGGTTTTTAACGGGGTGAATACGCCAATTAAACATCCCCGAACCGATTACCTGGAATCCCTGGGAATTCAACCGGGCAACTATCTGTTTGCAGCGGGACGCTTTGTTCCGGAGAAAGGCTTTATCGACCTGATCAAAGCCTGGGATCAGCTGCCGGAGCCCAAACCTCAGCTGGTGATTGCGGGCGACTCAGATCACGAAACCTGCTACAGCAAAGGAATCAAGAAACACGCGAAAAAGTACGGCGCCATCCTGACCGGATTTGTTAAAGGGGGAAAACTAAACCAGCTGTTCAGTCATGCCCGGTTGTTTGTGATGCCTTCCTACCATGAAGGTTTACCAATTGCCTTGCTGGAAGCCTTGTCCTATGGGTTGGATGTGGTGGTGTCGAACATCCCGGCCAACCTCGAAGTCGCCCTCGACCCGGCTTGCTTCTTCGAAACCGGAAACAGGCAGGCCCTGACCGCATCGATTCAAAAGCGGCTTACCCTTAACCAACAACCGGATTATGAGCAGCTGTTGAAAAAATACAATTGGGACACGATTGCTTTACAAACAGAAGCCGTCTACAAGCGCTGCATGAAGAATCCGCTTTCCAAAGCTATTAAACCAGACCCGGTTCGGGTAACACACTAAGGGCGTGGAGCACGGAGCGCTGAGAAGAGGAGAATGTGAGAGGGAGAGAAGATGAAAAGGATAGATGGAATGACTGATTGAAGGTTAATTAATGATTAATGATTAACGATTGAGGATTAACGAATAGCGATTGTAGTAATCGAACTACCTGCAACTTGGAATCTGAAACATGGAACTTACATTAACGCCCAATAATAAATATTCAATATAGAATAACCAATAAAAAAACTCTACGGTTAACTCTGCGTCCTCTGCGGTTAAAATGGATTAACGATTTGAACCCAGAACTCGAACCCTAAGAGACAGATTTTCAGACACCGGATTTCCAGATTGCCGGACAAGAAACGCAAGGCGCAAAGAGCAGAGCGATTGATTAGTGATTAACGATTGAGGATTAACGAATAACGATTGCTGAAATCGAATTAGCCGGAACTTGAAATCTGAAACCAGAAACTTGGAACTTAAACCAACACGCACCCACCTCTGCGAAGCTGAATAAAAAAATAAAACATGGGAAACTTAACGCGAAGATTTTTACACACGCTGGCAGCGACGCTGGTCGTGGGAACGGCTGTGGCCCAACAGGCCGCTAAAGAAGTGCAACAACAACTTCGGGAAACCGGGTTCGAAGAGATCCGGTTGGAGGCTGTACGTATGCTGGAAGGCGATTCGATTGTGACCTGCACAGTAGAACGTGGCCTGGAAACTTCGCCGGGCAAAGATTTCCGGAAGGCATTGGATTTGTTGAGCAGCCATTACCCAGCAACAACGACCATCCGCATTGTTATGCTCGAGCAGGGACAAGCGACTTATGTCCTGGAAAGCGCCGGATCAGCTGTTTCTGTCCAAAACAGCGACGAACAAACCGATGGCAGCTCCCAACGTGCTTTTGAATTAAACTATGCCGACGGAACGTACTTTAAACGGATTGAATGGCAAAAGCCCCTACGTTCGGTGCATTCGGGAGTCACCTTTACAATCTTCCCGCAGCTTCGTTTGCAGAATACCTATTACGACAAAATCTACGAGGTTCAGTTCAACCTGGCTCCCGCCCTCGAATATTCGCCCTGGCGCGGCATGTTGTTAACCGGTCAAATGCTATTCCCTCTGTATAACGACCTGGATTACGCCGGCGACTATATCCGTCCGGGCTTCCTGACCGCCCGTCAGCAATTCAACCTCCCCCACCTGAACCGAATTGCCTTGACAGTTGGTAATTTCAACCAAAGCCGCTACGGCGCCGATCTGAAATGGTACAAGTTCTTTCAAAACAGTCCGTGGAGTGTTCGCGCTCAGATAGGATTGACCGGGCACTCGAATGTGAAAAACTGGTATTGGGATCACAGCTCTGTTGAAGATCTTAGCTGGAATGTCCGGGCTTCGTATTACCTAAGCCGGTATAACCTGCGGGCCGATGTGCAAGCCGGTCGATACTTTGCCGGCGACTATGGTACACGCGTTGACTTGACCCGTCACTTTGGGCAGGTAAGTGTCGGCTTTTATGCCTCGTATGCCGGTGGCGATGCCAATGGTGGCTTCCATGTAGCTATTCCGATCGACCCGTTCCGTCATCGCCACCAACATGCCGTTCGCGTGATGGTTGCCCCTTACTTCGACCAGGAATACACGCTTGAGGGCGCCCTTACGACCGCCCGGTACTATGAAACGAGCCCGCGCGAAAACCGTTCAGAAATGGATCTTTACCCGCAATACATAGACTATTTAATCAATAAATCGAAAACAAAATGATGAACGTGGAAAAAACTCTGAAAGCACCTTTTATTTTACTCGCCTTTTTAACTCTCGGACTTTGCAGCCTGAATGCCTGCCGTGATGAAGATCCGGAATTTACAACGATCGACGACATCCTGGATGTTAGTGTAGCAACCGACTATTCTTCCGCTATCACATCGGCGACCAGCCTGGATGCATTACCGGAAGAGGTTGATGCCGCTGCCACGGTAGCCGAAGAGGTGATAAGTACAGAGAGCATTGAAACCTTCAGCAGTGTTGACCTGACTAATGTTGTTGCCGATCTGGAAGCACAAATCACACTGAGTAAAGAAGAAACCTCCCTGTTATTGAAAAACGACGCGGCGACCTACAAGACGGTTGTCAGCCGCTTTGCGACTTTACCCGGCTTTACATCAGGCACGGAAATGAATCAGATTGCCTCGAATATGGCAGGGAGCGAGGAATGGAGTGACTTCCGGATCGAGGTGAGCGGTTCGGCAGAATACCTGTATGCTGACGACTATTACAAAGCAGTGGTGACGATGCAGAAGTTTATCAGTCAAACAACCATCCCAACACTCGAACAGATTGAAGTCCTCAAAACATCAGGCGACAAGGCAGCCTATATCAACCAGCAGACGGCTGCACTTACGGACGCGCAAAAGCGCCAAATTGCAACGATGGTTTGCATCAGCATTCATCATTTTCAGCAATTCGTACAAGCATTCCTGAACTCTCTGCCCGACCACGATGGCGGCGCGTCGAACTAATCCTGATCTTCATTGAATTTGTCAGTTCTAAAAAAACGCAACGCAAAAGCTGCGGAAACCAATTTCATCCAGCAGCTTTCGCATTCGTTTCACTATAGCGGAAATCAGACCTTGCAGCATAGGCGATTTCCCGAACGGAAGACTCCTTGTCGTGAGAAAATTGATGCAACGTCCGAAACAGATGTCCATCGTGCTGAGCTGAGCCGACGCGGTCGAAAGACAAAACCAGCTGCTAGAGGCGCACTCAAAATCTGTCTTATGATTGGGCTTACAATTCTGGCATTTTCGAGTCAACTATCCGCTCAACAATACATCGGCGGTAGTGGTTTACTAAAGATCCCCGGGGGAGAATTGCGCCCGGATAAAACCGTAATAATTGGTTCCAATTATCTACCGGAAGGAATCGAAACCGCTCGTATCCATTATAACACCGCTAACTATTTTTTCAGCATTAGTTTTCTTCCTTTTCTGGAAGCGAACTACTACTTAACCTTCTTAAAAGACAATGCTGGTGTATTCAATCAACAAGATCGTTCTTTCGGGCTAAAACTGAGAGCATGGAAAGAAAAGGCCGCCCGCCCGTCTCTTTTACTTGGCATGAACGACTTTTACACTCACACAGCCGAAGAAAACAATCAAACCTTTGCCAGTATCTACCTTGTCTCTGACAAAACACTGCCGATTCAAGACCATCGACTGAAACTCACACTTGGTTATGGGTTCCGTTTTAAAGGGAAGAGCAATTTGAATGGCTTGTTTGGTGGCCTTCGTTTTTACCCGGCAAAACTAAACTGGCTGGAGCTATTGGCGGAATATGACTCAAAGCACCTCAACTGTGCAGTCTCGGTGCTACTATGGAAACACCTTTCGCTTTACGGTGGCTGGTACGGAATTGGAGAACCGGCTGCAGGATTGGCTTATCGGTTTCAGTTACCCTAGCAGAGAGCTGGGAGCAAAGAGCGAAGAGTCCTGTGATAAGTGATCAGTCGCAGTTTACAGGGATAGAAGGATGGATGGATTGATGGATTGATTTACTCTTGAAACCCGTAACCTGTAACTCAAAACCCACAACGCGTAACTCGAAAACAACGAATCAACAAATAGAATAATTTTACTGACCTGAAACATGGATAACAACGAAGAATTACTAAAACTCTTACTACCGAAAGAGGAAGAACCGCAGAACATCAAAGATTTTCTGTTTAAAATACTTTACTACTGGAAGTGGTTTCTGCTGACTGCGATTCTGGGTGTAGGTGCAGCTTTTGTGTTCAATCATTTCGCGCCTCCTCAATACCGGGTGAACAGCGTACTAATCGTGAAAGACAGTAAATCTGAAAGCCTGAGCCTGGATAATATTTTCAGCAGTTCACCGCTAAAATCAGATGTGAAAATCGAGAACCACATCGGCATGCTGACTTCATTCACGATGAACCACCAGGTTTTGGAAAACCTGGGCTGGCATATTTCGTGGTATAAATCGATGCCACTGGGCGATTTTACCATGTACGGAAACGAACCTTACCGAGTTGAATTCAGTTCCGATGCGTTTAACCTAAAAGGAGTTCCCATCCATGTTGAGGTTTTAGACGATAAACGCTACAAAGTTGACGTCGATGCAAAGACGATGCTATTGGGGATTGAAACCGAAGTTGTCTTTGAAAAAGAGGGCGTGTTCGGACAGCCCTTCGAGAACCAGTATTTTAGTTTTACCCTGCAAAAAGCGGTTACTCCTAAAGAAGGGAAATATTACTTTGTGTTTAACGATCTGGGGAAACTCACCCTGGCTAATCTCGCAAAACTCCAGATCAGCGCCGTTAATAAAAATGCGGATCTGATCAATCTGCAGATTGAGGGACAAAACCCGAACCAAGAGATTACCTATCTGAACGAGCTTTCGCATGTGTACATTCAATACGGGCTGAAGGAAAAGAATCAGATTTCAGAAAATACGATTCAATTTATAGACCACCAGTTGAAGGACATCGTAGATACCTTGAAATCGACCAGCAACCAGTTCACAGAGTACCGTTCCAGCAAAAAGGTATTTGACCTGGGGACAGAAGCCTCGCTGGTTGCAGAGAAACTCTCGGACCTTGATTCGAAACGCTCCATGGCTAAATTACAACTCGAGTATTACGAAAACCTTCGCAAATACGCGAGCCAGGAAGACGAGATGAAAAACATGGTCATTCCGAGTGTGGTTGGCATCACCGACCAGGGCTTAAACAGCATGGTGGTTCGTTTGAGCGAGCTGAATAGTAAAAAAGAAGCCCTCTCCTACAGTTTGCATAGCAAAAACCCGAGCGTATTGGTCATTGACAAAGAGATCGAATACCTGCGAAAGAGCCTGGAAGAAAACCTGAACAACCTGGTTTTCAACACAACCAACGAGCTTAAATCGATTGAGAAAGACATTGCAGAGGTAAACAAACAGCTGGCCATGTATCCGCAAACCGAACAGGACCTGATCAACATCAAACGGATGGTAGACCTGAACAACGAATTGTACACCTTCCTGTTACAACGCCGGGCTGAGGCCCAGATTACAAAGGCTTCCAATGTACCGGATGTCGACATTTTGGATCCGGCGCGCTATGATACGATCGAAAAAACCGGTCCCCGTAAGAAGCTAAACCTGATCATCGGGCTAATTATGGGCTTGGCAATTCCTTTTGTGATCATAGTTATCCGGGACTTTTTAGATGAAACAGTGCACGATCGCGAACAGGTTGAAAAACTAACCGACATACCGGTTGTTGCCGATATTATGCACAGCAACTACCGTGAGCCTTTGCCGGTGATCACGCACACCCGGTCGGTGTTGGCCGAATCCTTCCGCGATTTACGTACGAGCCTCGAGTACCTGAGCCTCGGCAAGGAAAATGGTGTTCTGGGCGTCCACTCTACAATTCCTGGAGAAGGTAAGTCATTCGTTGCCTCCAACCTGGCTGCGATGATCGCCATGAACAAGATGAAAGTTGTGATCGTTGGAGCCGACATGCGCAAACCGACACTGCATAACTATTTTGGCTTACCTAAAGAAGTGGGTCTAAGCACTTACCTGATCGGCCATCACGATTTGGATGAAGTGATCAAACACAGTGAATTGGAAAACCTGGATGTCATAACATCGGGGATTGTTCCTCCAAACCCGGTTGAATTGTTGAGTTCTGACGAATTCGGAAATCTTATCGACGATCTAAAGCAACGTTACGACCTTGTGGTCATCGACAATTCTCCGATGAACCTGGTAACAGACGGTGCGGTCATTAGCCGCTATACAGATAGCAACCTGTTTGTCGTGCGTCAAAAATATACACCACGCAAACTCATTCTGAAACTGAAACAAATTATCAGTAAGAACAAAATGGAGAAGGCCGGCATTGTATTAAATGATATTAACCCGAAACGCTACGCCAGCTATAGCTATAATTATAGTGGTGGCTACTATAAGAAAGGCTACTATGGTAAACGCGACGGCTACTTTGACGAAAACACGAACGGGAAAGGCAGTCTGAATGATTTTAAACCCGGCAAGAAAAAGAAAGTAAATGATTTTAGCCATTGATTTCGACGGCACGATCGTCGAGCATAAATACCCAAAAATCGGTAAAGAAATCCCCTTGGCGATTGACAAACTACGCCAGCTACAGGAAGATGGTTTCCAATTAATCCTTTGGACATCGAGGTACGGCGAATTGCTCGATGAAGCGGTAGCCTATTGTCAAGACCGGGGGCTGGAATTCTATGCCATCAATAAGAACTTCCCTGAAGAGACAGATAACCATGAAGCGGGCCGCAAGATTGTCGCCGATTGTTACATTGACGACCGCAATCTGGGCGGCCTTCCCAACTGGACAGAGATCTACCGGCTCGTAACGGGTAAAGAAGAAATTGTCACTCCGGTTCGTCGGGCATCTGTTTTCAGTTGGCGGAGAAGCTGACCAGTTTGAAAATGTGATAGAAGTAACACTGGTTATTTAAAGTCAATGGTAGCCCCGGGAGTTGTCAGTTATAAGGTTACAGTTTTGAGTTAGAGGTTCCAAGTGCTGCCCTTAATCGTTAATCAATTACTCTGTTCCCGGTGCTCTCCCTCTCCGCTATCTTAGGCTTTTGCGTTCTGTAATCGTTATTCGTTAATCCGTCAAGGATAATCTTGCAGCAAGCACCTGGCTACTTGTAGCCTGACTACCATCTAAAATCCGATATTCCTCGTCCTTGAGTTAATAGCCCCGGCTTGAAAACTCATCCTATACTTACGGCTGATTCGTTGTTAAATAGCAGCAGGCCCTTGCTCCTTGCGTTTACTCGCTTTGGTAGCAGGGGCTTTTTAATTTTAATTGAATGATCTTTGCATTAAGACACGCTTCCCCAAAAAAAGCCCCCTGATATCTATATTACCTTCCTAAAACATCAAAATCTCCATCGACTGACTATTCATTTTGCTTCCACCCCCTTGCAAATCCAAACAATCTGTCAACAAATCCTCAATCAACCGATCAGCCGCCTCGGTTTTTGTTAATTTAATCTAAACGACTCTATCCTTAAAAAGTGCTGTGAAACATTATTTTTCTCATTTCGTGTTCTGAAATTACGCTTTCAATCACCAATTCACCTCATTCATCCAACTTTGCATTGGCTTAACACATATTAACATCAATTGTCGTAATTTAGACTTGTGACTCTTTTTCTCCGAAAGGTAAAAGAATAAGATTCACCTAGGACTTAGTAATTCAATCATTTTTTTCAGCATTACAACTACATGTAACTGACGAGGCGAAGCTATGCGCTTCTATCTACCTTTCAGGGTTTAATCATTCGGGGTTCGACTTTTAAAGCATAAAATAATTTGTATTCGGCTCTTTAAACGATGCGTTTTCAACATCGAGCCAAACTGGTTTAGTTCGGGATTTACGTCTATTGAAGCGTCGATCAGTCAGGACATACCTGAAGTCGAAATCAAATTTGACTTCGATCAGTGTTTAAGAGATCAACGGAAAAATCATGAGAAAATTAAAATTCGGAAAAGCGGCTCAATTGATCTGCTCTTCTCTTTACATAGTCATACTCCTATTGGCATGCTTTAGCAACACGCTACATGCACAATCGAACGAGACACTTCCTACTTTATCTAAAGTGGAAGGGAGTGGCTCTCCGACCAGGTATGCCCTATTCGCAGAGATGAAGCAAGATGGCTTCGGAGCAGTCACCAATAGCCCTGCTTATCCTAAATATTATACCTCGAGTGGGACTTCTCAGCAAGTGTATGAATCCCCAAAAACAAAAAATTACGGCGCGTTCATCCAGACAGGAGTTATCTTGACAACTGACAGTCTGGTTCCCTTTTGGATGCGAAGCCGCCAGTACGGGAGTATCCCCTTGGATGGGTTTTCCGGCTCTGTCTTGGCCGGAGCTCACAAGGAGTACAATAAGAACCGCAAGCAACTTCTTGATTGGGCGGCAGGATTCGAAGGGCGATTTAACGTCAACGAATCAAAGAATGAAGTTCTCTTGATTGAGGGCTACGTGAAAGGCCGCATAAGTATGTTTGAGATCAAAGGTGGTCGCTTCAAGGATTTTACCGGATTAGTTGACAGCACACTCTCCAGTGGAGCATTCTCACTCTCCGGCAATGCCTTAGGTATTCCTAAAGTTGAAATCGGATTCCCTGAATATTGGGATATCCCGTTTACAAGAAAACTTATTGCCGTCAAAGGCAACCTATCTTACGGTTGGTTCGGAAAAAATTACTATCGAAATTGGAAATATTATTTCTACACCGAAACTTATTATCACCAAACCAGTTTTTACGGGAGACTTGGCAAGCCAAATTGGAAAGTTAAACTCTACGGAGGGATAAACCATCAAGCAATTTGGGGCGGGGAAGATGAAGCTTATAACAGTTGGGATCTCTCTCAATGGGAAACCTTTAAATATGTCTTTATAGGAAAAACATATCGAAAAAAGAATATACCAGCAACCAAAATAGGCAATCATGTGGGTTCCATAGACCAAGCATTGACTTATGATACCAAGAAATTATCGTTCTTTCTGTACCATCAATTTTTCTACGAAGCTGGTGCTATCGCAACCTTTGCAAATGCAAAAGACGGTCTTTGGGGGCTTAGCGTAAAGAATAAAGTCCCAAATTCGAATACTGTTTTTACTTGGAATAAAATCTTGTTTGAATTTCTTTATTCCAAAAGCCAGGGTGGAGAGCCTGATTCAAAACCAAGAAATTCCGGTTTCGAGGACTACTATGACAACCCCTATTACGTCTCTGGTTGGACCTACCAGGGAGAAAATTTGGGTAACCCATTCTTCACTCAGGTTAAGTACGCGCGAGACGAATTACCCGAACCGAAGTCAACATTTCAAAGTTTCTCAAACAATCGGCTGATGCTTTTCCATCTTGCATCAGAATTTTCCATTAGCGGATTCTATTGTAAAACACTTCTAAGCTATTCGATGAACTATGGGAATTACACCACCAGCCCCTCTGCTAGAGGATTGGGAGACCATATACGATATTTCCCACCACCCTATTTTGGACAACAGAATCAATTCTCCGGTTATCTGGAAACTTGCAAGCTCGTTGGCAAAAACCTTGAACTGGGCGTAAAATTTTCGATCGATCAAGGAGACTTACTATACAATTCTCTGGGTGGAGCCATCACACTAACCAAAAGATGGTAAACCAACATAGAACTACAATAAAATCTTTTCTGCTCCTGGAAATGTAATTACAATCGAGCAAAAATATAAGCCCTCAACATCAACAGAACACTCTCTCATGTCTACTTCCGCAAACAACAAGCGAATCGCTAAGAATACGATGATGCTCTATATCAGGATGCTCTTAACCATGGGAGTTTCCTTGTATACAGTGCGGGTTGTACTGGACACGCTCGGAACTATTGATTACGGTCTATATAATGTCGTCGGTGGAGTCGTCACCATGTTTGCTTTTTTAAGTGGCACCATGGCTTCCGCTTCTCAACGTTTTTTCGCCTTTGAACTAGGACGAAATAACATGGGGAAACTTACACAAACGTTCAGTATGACGATGAATATTTATCTCATCATAGCAGTAATAATTGTCGTACTCGCGGAAACTGTCGGACTTTGGTTTTTGACCCATAAGATGACCATTCCGCCGGAACGAATGGACGCAGCTCAATGGGTTTTCCATTTTTCGATTCTGACATTCATGATGACCATGTTCACAATACCTTACAATGCTGCGATTATAGTACAGGAAAAAATGACTGTATATGCATACGTCAGTATATTGGAAGTGGTGCTTAAGCTTATTCTAGTCTTTTTACTTGTTTTTTCTCCATATGACAAACTAAAGCTATACTCGGTGCTAATGTTTTCTGTAACCACGCTTGTTACGCTAATTTATCGCACATATTGCAAACGTAAATTCCAACATTACCGCTACTCCTTTTTTTGGGACAAAGCGTTATTTTATAAATTGATTGGCTATTCGGGATGGAACTTGTTTGGTGCTTTAGCGGGAATGTTCAATAATCAGGGGGTTAACATCATTTTAAATCTCTTCTTTGGACCGACCATTAATGCAGCCAGAGCAATAGCATACCAGGTGAGCGCTGCGATCAATCGCTTTGCCCAAAATTTTATGACAGCTACCCGACCCCAAATTGTTAAACACTATGCGGGCGGCGAGAACAAGCAAATGCTAAAACTAGTATTTCAAAGCTCAAAGCTTTCTTTCTTTTTACTATTTATCATTTCAATGCCTATGTTGCTTGAGACCAATTTTATTATTGGACTGTGGCTTAAAAAGGTTCCGGAGTACGTAACACTATTCACCAGATTAGTCATATTGACCGCGCTAATTGATTCTTTGTCACTTCCATTAATGACAGCCGCTCAGGCTACAGGTAAAATACGAAAATACCAAACGGCTGTTGGTGGGACGATGCTACTGGCCCTACCAGTCTCCTACTTTCTTCTTCTAGGTGGATTCCCTCCCGAAACCGTTATGTATGTTGCTATTGTCAACTCTGTAATTTGCCTCTTCCTCAGGCTACTCATATTAAAAGACTTAGTTGAACTTCCTGTAAAAAAATATTTGATGGAAGTCATTCTTCCTAGTTTATCAGCGGCTCTTGTAGCCTACGCAGTACCCTCAATTCTATCATCACAAATCCCTAGAAGCATGGCCCGCGTTTTTATTGTCGGCTTTACCGGAATAATAACTTCCACGTTGGCCATATATCTGATTGCCTTGACAATGAACGAAAAAAGATACATCCTCGAAACACTACATAAATTAAAAACCAGACGCAATGCTTAAGCAAACAGTCAAAAAAATAATTCCGCCTGAGTTGTTAGACCGATATAAAAAGAAGAAAAAAGTTTTCTCTTTCAAAAAAGGTCTGAAAAAATCATACGAATATGACTACACCAAATATGTTCTCCATTCAAACTCGATTGGGAATGGCACAGCCGATAAGTTGATTGGTGACATTATAAAAGAGTACCACGTTATCGAAAAAGGATTGACGATGCCTGATACCCGGCTTGGATTTGGTCAACCAAAACTTATAAACCTGATTAACAACTGCATCAAATACATCAACCTCTATGGTAACGCGGACGAGCAAGTAGCACATGCAATACAGGTCATTTTAGAGTACGAAGACTTTCATAGAAAGGAAAATTACATTTTACTCGCAGAGACAATACAAGCGCTAAGTAAGATAAAAGAATCCGCTCAAGGGATGAATGCTTGTTCTCAAAGAGAGGTATCGAAAGCGGCTTACTTTAGCCATATCGAAGATCCTTTTCCTGAGTTCTCAGAATCAAGATCGAGCATACGTAACTACAGCCAGGAAGAAGTTCCAATCAAAGAAATTGAAGATGTTCTGATATTGGCTAAAAACACACCTTCAGCCTGTAACCGCCAAACGTGGAGGACCTACGTCTACACAAACAAAAATCGAATCAACAAAATACTGGAGGTTCAAGGCGGAAACAGAGGCTTTGGACATTTAGCGAATAAACTCATTGTTATAACATCTGAATTGGGTGTTTTTTCGAATACCGCCGAACGTTACCAGGCGTATGTTGACGGAGGAATGTATGCGATGAATCTTCTATATTCCTTGCATTCTCACAAAATAGCAGCTTGTATACTAAACTGTAGCAATCCCCGCGACAAAGACATCAAAATGAGGGAAGTATGCAATATCAAAGACTCTGAAGTATTTATCGCAATGATCACTTGCGGATATCCACCAGAAGAATTCAAAATTGCTATCTCTAAAAGGTACACTATCGAGAAAACTCACCAAACGATTAACGATTAAGATTCATGAAGATTGCGATACTAACATTCCACAATGCCCACAACTACGGAGCTGTATTACAGGCATGGGCGTTAAAAACGTACCTTGCGACAACAGGCAACGACGTTGAAATTATAGATTATCGTACATTCGTTAACACCAGAAGTGATTTTAAGAATTTCTTCAAACGTCGAAATATTGCCACACTCGTCTTTAGCGTCGCTTTTAAATTCAATCGGTTTTACAGACGCTTCACCCGTTTTGACAATTTTATCAAGAATAAATTAAATCCGAAATCTACCGTCTATACCCCTTCTGACTTTGCCGATCTCGATTACGACCTGTACATCATCGGAAGCGATCAGGTATGGAATAATAAAATCACCGGAAGCCATGATCCTGTATTTTGGGGAGATATTGAGCAGAAAAAAGACTTTAAGTTGATAAGCTATGCTGCCAGCATGGGAAATGAAACGCTCAATACCCAAAACACGTTACAGATTCAAGACTCATTAATCCGGTTTGACAGTATAAGTGTTCGAGAGAAAAACACTGTCGATCAACTACGAAAGATCGTTTCGAAAGAAATCTTTCACGTATTTGACCCGACATTCCTGCTAAAGGCACAAGACTACAATGAAATTTTAGCCTCCCCCGTTGTAAAAGGTAAATACATTTTGGTTTATCAGGTTGCATTCTCCCCAAAGGTCGAGAATGTCGCTAAGCAAATCGCGAACCAGACGAATTCAACAATCATTCATTTAGAATCCACAATCAAGTACAACATACCTGTAAAGAATCATTTCGAGACAATGGGCCCGATGGAATATCTGAGTTTAATAAAATACGCCCATTGTATTGTGACAACCTCTTTTCACGGGACAGCATTCTCCATTATATACGAGAAGCCATTCTACCTGGTAAATCTGGATAGTCACAACAACCGTCCTAAATCTTTATTGCAAGATCTGGGGTTGACCCACAGAATAATTGAGAAAGCTGAAGATTGCTCCTTTTCTCCGATTGACTATTCTAAAATTCAATCCGCACTATCTGAAAAACGAGCGTCTTCGCAACAATTTCTGCAAAACTCGTTCATTCAACCCATCGTTGGAAAATATGCATGATCACTGTATGCCCACACTTTCTATTATCATTCCGGTTTACAACGTAGAAGAGCACATCCGAAAATGCGTAGATAGTATCGTTGTCAACAAATCGAGCGCGATTGAGATAATCCTGGTTGATGACGGAAGCTCTGACAAGTCGGGAGCAATTTGCGACCAGATTGCAGAAACAGATTCCAGAGTTACAGTCATACATAAAAAAAACGGAGGAGTCAGCAAAGCCAGAAACACAGGACTAGCTGTTACTAAAGGAAAATACATTGGCTTTGTTGATTCTGATGACTATGTAACAGAAAACTATGTCGATAGCTTAATCGAGTTGCTCAACACCGAGTCTCCTGATATTATTCAATTTGGCGTTGAAAGGGTTTCAACCAGAAATGCATACACGATTTGCCCTGAAAAATCTAGGTTGTATCAAAACTCAAATAACTACATCCTCAAGGAGCATTATTCCCATGGTGTTTGGTCTTATGCTTTCAAAGCCGAATTAATCGAAAAAAACAAAATTCGCTTTCCGGAAGATATTCCGTTTTCAGAGGACCAAGCGTTTATCGCAAGATGCTTCTTAAAAAGCCATTCAATAAAAGCTATAAACAGGTGCTTATACTATTATATCGATCGTTTTAACTCTGCTGTTAACAGTAATAAAAAACACGAAAGAGCATATTGCAACCTTTTAGTTTTTAATGACCTCCTACGATTTCACAAGGATAATGAATTAAATGCTACCGCGTTCTCCCGTTCAATTTTGAAAAACTTGTTCTTCGACTATTTCTTGTACTTAAAGAGATTTAACATCCTCAAGAAAGAGTTCATTAAAGAAGATTTAAATGTCATCGTCAATTCAGATTATTTAAAAACGTTCAGCAGGAAACTCCATATTTTATACGCAACGGCAACTGTCTATCCGGTTGAATTTGCGCTTTATTCCCAAGCAGTCAGAAAAATAGACAGAACCATACGCTCAATCAAAAAACGAGTCCACCGCCTCTATTAAGAAGAAGAAGAATCCAAATGAGAAATATTTTCTACATCACAACATTACTTCTGCTTACACTTGGTCCTACAGTACTAAATTACTTGGGCTGGAAGATCGGTTTCTCGAACGGTCCTTTTTATCAAAAGTCTTATCCGGCTTTTTGGCTTCTGATGCTACTGTTTTCCTGGATATTGACACAAAAGCCAAAATCTACCTTGAGGTACAATCGCACTGAAGTAAATATTTTCGCCCTGTGCATTATAATAATCCTAACAATGACAGCTTTGGGATATGACTCTGGACTTTCGATTTTCTCAAACTCAATATTATTACCAGTACTACTCTCTATAAGTCTGACCTATTTTATCGCATATAAACCAACAAGAACAACAACCGACATCAAAACTATTTTACTGGGCTTCTTAATTTTAAATTCCGGTCTGGCAATTGCAGAACGAGTCCTGCATACTAATTTTTTCCCTTTCACCCTAGCCTTACAGGACGAAACAGTTTCGATAGAATATGAAAGCATAGCAGAATTCAGAAGCACAGCATTAATGGGACATCCTTTGAGCAATGCATTATGCACCACTGTCATTATGAGTTTTATTTTGATTTCCGAACTCCCGGAAAAAAAGAAATACGCTTTGTGGCTTTTGGGATACGTTGCGATTCTATGCTTTAATGCCAGAAGCTCGATATTAGCCTGGGGGGGGTTTGCCGGAATCTACATCATGAACAGATTATGGGATCGACAATATTCAGTCTCAAAGAAAATTTGGTTAATCGCATTGGGGGCAATTGGTTTACTAGCTATACTTTACCTAATCTTTAATACGGGTATCGGTGGACGCTTACTCTCAATGGAACTTTTTGATAATAGTGGTACATCCCGCCTACGTATATTTGAAATATTTGACTATTATAGTTTTGGATCATTTCTCTTTGGGGGGGTATCACCTGAAACCATGTATATCATGGCCAATACTGTAGGATTAGGTCATATTGAGAACTACTGGCTAATCTATATTTTCCGGTTTGGTATAATCTATACGGTAATACTAACGATACTATTCTACAATCTATTTAAACGCTATTTAACTCCATACAACAAGTTCCAAAAAATATTCGTCGTACTGTGCTTTCTACTTATCAGCAGCACGAACAATTCGTTAGCCATGGGGGTCCCTGCAATATCAGTATTCTTACTCTGTGCTGTTGCATTTGGAGATAGTAATATGGAATACAGTGGCGAGATTTACGAGCCAACACCCTATCCCCTGCAAAACTAAATTGCTTTCCCTGGGGAAAAAAACATAACAGGGACGACGCACATACCGCCTTTGGAGTTTAAATAGCGCAAGTCTAACATAGCAAAGTTGTATTGCCCTAATAATATTGAAGATGACGAAACTCTTGCATGTAATTCACGATTTCCTTAACGGAGGAATAGAGAGCTTCTTGTTTTATTTGTCACAAGAACAATTAACGAATAAAAACTTAGAGGTCACAATTCTTTGTTTACAAGAAGAGCATAAAATAACAAATCCTCGGATCAAAAGTCTCCCGTTAAAAATTATATATATTCCTATACCGCCTTTCGGGAAGTCGTTCAAAAGGTATCGGGAATTTCTTAGAACGATTAATGATTATGATATTGTACATTGGCATACTTTTAAACCAAACCTAGCATTCCTTTCCAGGTTTTCGAATACAAAACACGTTTATACTGTTCATAGTGCGGGTACATTACTTCGTCAGAAATCTACCTACCGCGATTTCAAAGCCTACCTATTCAAAAAGTTCTTAAATCAAACAATAGATGGCATAGCTAGCAACTCAATCTATACTCAGAATTTTTGGAAAGAAAAGGGAGTAAAAACGAAGAACAACAGGGTCATCTATAATGGAGTATACTTCAACAATAGGTACAACAAGGAAAATGTATATCAGGATTTCCCTCATTTACGTGGTAAATTCATCATCGGCACAACCTCTCGATTGATCTCTTGGAAGAGAGTAGACATACTGATCAAAGCTTTCTCTGGTCTCACCAACTCAGATTCAAACACTGTCCTTTTAATTGTCGGCGATGGCCCGGAGAAGGAAAAATTACAAGCACTAACAAAAGCTTTAAAGATCCAAGACCAAGTGACATTCACCGGCTATAAAAGCAATGTTACAGACTACCAGGACGCAATGGACATTTGTGTATTTGCCTCTGCTTCTGAGCCTTTCGGTTTGGTAGCAGTCGAATGTCTCCATCTTGGAAAACCCGTTCTGGTTATGGAAGACGGGGGTGGACTTGTAGAAATAATTGAAAAAGTAGACCATAGAAACATTGCAAATTCCGAATCCGAATTAACATCGCTTCTTGAAAAATTCACAAACAATAAAGACAGAGATAGAGAAGAATTTAACCAACGAAAAACTGTTGCAAAAAGCTTTAGTATCACGAATTGTGAAAAAAATTATTGGGAACTCTATTGTAGCATCGTTAAATATAAATAAATGAACAAAATACTTTATCCGAGTAGAATCATAAAGGGCAACTTAGGGGATGTACTTATTAACGTTTTGCTTATTCGGGAATTACTAAATCATTCAGAGGTTTACCTTAAAGGAAAACCGAGAGCAGAAGTTTACGATTTGATCGTCCAAAATAATCCGGACAAAAACAAACTCAACATAATCGATTCAAACAGCAAAAGCCTGTTCCTGGAGAAGCTCAAAATATTCTCGAATATTGCATTTAAAAATAAATATAGAATCGTTTTCGATACTCCAGGACATGTTACAGAGAAAAAGAAACATTTGAAAACATTACTCAAAGCGATTTCTGACATCGTAAAAGCAGACATCTACCATCTCTTAAATATCAAAATTTACAAATTCGGAATAACACTTGGCCCTTTTAAAAACGACAGTTGGTTCTTATACAAGAAAGTATGCAAAAAAACTGATCACGTTATGCTCAGGGACAAGAGAAACTATGAACAACTAAAAACGAGGAAATTAAAAAATATCCACTTAGGTCCCGATCTCGCTTTCTTACTCTACCGACACCCGCAGCTTAATCCAATCCCTGAGACTAAGATCGAAAAAGAAGGGGTTGTCATCTCCCTACGAGGTTCGCTGATCGGGAAGAAAATTGAGCATAACTACTTCGACACTGTAGTTTCCAACACAATCTCATTAGTGAGTCAAATAGTCTCAGAGGCACAGATTAACGTCGTTAAACTCTCATATCAAGTTGATTGTGACAGAGAGCCCGCGATGGTGTTATTCGACAAACTAAAAATCGTTTTCCCTTCAATAGAATTAATCTTCATAGATCATATTCTGAATTTCGACCAAGCATCTGAACTTTATCGAAACTCGAAATTTGTTATCACTAACAGGCTTCATGTATTTCTATTTGCAATGATCTTAAATACCAAAAGCTATGTTGTCACCGATATCGTCAAGCACCAAAAATTAATTGCTATTATAAATGACTTGGAACTTAGCTCTTTGGTATATTCTCCAGAGCTCAGGTATAGTTTCCAAGATCCCTCTCAAATGGAGCTATTCGCAAAACATGCTGACATAAATGCCAGAACCCTGCGCGAAAGTATTAAAACAATTGCCACTCTCTGAAGGAACCAGCTCTTTTCGATTAACCTCGCTGAAAAGAATTCTAAGTTAAACATTACAAAAGTCAATGTACAATGAAGATCGTAATTGCCAATCATGAATTCCGGGCACATTTCCCGGCTCGCATCAAATATCTGCATGAACATCTCAAAAAAAATGGCCATGAACTCAAAATCATCGAGTTATTTGGCAAAAGCATATGTTATGAATTCTCCAATGATGACAAAGCGATCAATGACTGGGAAATTCTATTCCCAAGCTCTGACGCACATATGGTCGATGGCAAAGAAATTGAACAGAAACTAACGACTAGACTCAACGAAATTGATCCGGACGTAGTACTTTCCGGAATAGCAACTTTTCCTGTTGGGATTATTTCTCTTCGCTGGGCAAAAAAAAACGGTAAGGGTATCGTCGAATTTGGCAACGCAAGAAAAGATACCTTCGCTCACAACAAACTCATTCATCAGATAAAAAGAATGATGTTCCGGAATGTCGATGCCTTCTTCTGTCCGTCACCTGCCTGGGACGAGAGCATGATGTACTGGGGTTTCAAAAAGAAAGAAATTTTCTACGGTTTAAACGTTGCCAACAATGCCTTTTGGCTAACTTCTGTAGAAAATATCCATTTTCATAATCTACCTCAAAGCTATTTTCTCACCTGTGGAAGACAAGTTCAAATGAAAAACCTTCCCCGGTTACTAAAATGTTTTTTCAAATACAAAGAAGAGGGGGGCAAGTTACCTCTTGTAATGATTGGAGATGGTGTCTTACACGACACCTTAGAAGAAATAGCGAAAGGAAGAAATGATGTTATCTTCTTACCATTCCTTAACCACGACAAAATAAAAGAAGTCTTTGTCCAGGCAAGAGCCCTTTTGCTACCGAGTTTCAAAGAAGAAACCTGGGGAATAGTCGCCAACGAAGCAATGGCTTCAGGAGTTATAGTTGGAGTAAGTAATGAATGTGGCTGCTCTTCAACGATCGTTGTTGACGATTATAATGGTTACACCTTCAGTGCTTACGATGAAAACCAAATTATTAATACGCTACATAAAATCGAGCAAATCCCGAACGAAAAATTTTTGCAGATGAAAGAAAATGCCCGAACTCTAATATTGGATTGGGGTGTGGAGCGGTTTGCGAAAGGCGCATTTGCTGCCGCAGAATACGCTTTAAATAACAAGAAAAAAATTAATAATCCGATCGACAAACTTTTAATTAATTCCTGGAGAGGCCGGATGACAGTAACAAACAAATGACAGCTAACAGAATGGAAAAGAAAAGAATCGGCATAATAACAATTTTTGACGTTGACAATTACGGTGCGGAACTTCAGGCATTCGCTTTGCAACACAAATTACGTCAACTCGGACACGACGCGGAGTTAATCAGATATCTGTTCGGAAAACATCCCCTTCACCAGAGGGATAAAAACGAAAAGATCATTGTTCCCTTGGACTTCAAAAAGAAGCTTAAGGTTTCTTTGCTTCCTTTAATCGAAAATCTAAAAACTTTACCATTCAAGAATACCAGGAACAGAAGACGCGAGAATTTTGACAACTTTCACAAGTCGTTTTCTAAAACAACGACTGATACTTATCCTTCTGTTAATTCCCTCAACAGAGCTCAAATGGACTACGATGTATACTGCGTAGGCAGCGATCAAGTTTGGAATTACACATTTGGGTTTAGTCTTTCTCCCTATTTTCTCGACTTCGTTCCACCTAATAAGAAAAAGATATCATTTGCATCCAGTTTCGGCGTCTCAGAACTCCCAGATCATGCATTGGAAGAATATAAAAAGGGATTAGGAAAATTCGACTCTTTGGCTGTAAGAGAGGAAAGCGGTGCTGAATTGGTGAAAAAGATCACGGGTAAAAAAGCAACGGTCGTTCTGGATCCTACCTTATTACTAAACAAAAAGGAATGGTCTGAATTTTCGGATGATCGCTACTGCCCAAATCAACCGTACCTATTACTGTACGTAGTTACACTAATCCCAAGTAAATATGCAAGAGAACTCGCAAAAAAAATCGCGTCAGAACATAAACTCAAGATAGTAAGAATATGCAGAGATGCAGCGCCGGAAGACTATGGCAGTAACATCATCAATATCCGTGATGCAGGACCGTCTGACTTCGTTGGTTTAATCAAAAATGCGTCTTTTGTTGTCACAAATTCTTTTCATGGTACCGTATTCTCAATCAACTTTAGCGTGCCATTCTATTCAATCGTTAGAAAATCTAAGAATAACAATTCCCGGTTATCGAATATACTTAAAAAAGTAAAACTTCAGGAAAGGCTAGTCTTCTCGGGAGATTCCTATCCTGACACATCAAAGGCACTAATATCGATGGATGAAGCCGATGAAATTATCGGTCTTGAAAGAAAAAATTCCGAAAAATATTTGATTCAAGCGATCTCCTGCTAATTACAGTTCCCATTTTAACACTATCAACTCACACTATGAAAATCATGGCAATAGCCTCAGTTGGCGGACATTGGATAGAATTACTCAGATTAGTACCGGCGTTCAGAAATATGGAAGTAATTTTCATTTCCACAAATGCCAAATGCGCGTCCATGGTTCCCAATCAAAAATTCTACGAAATCCCAGACGGAAGTAGGTGGAATTCGATAAACCTAGTCGGCTCACTTTTTAAAATCATAAAGATCATAAAAAAAGAAAAACCTCACTTCATCATATCTACCGGAGCAGCCCCCGGATTAATGGGAATAATTGCAGGTAAACTAATGGGATGCAAGACTATATGGGTCGAAAGCATCGCCAATGCTGAAGAATTATCAATGAGCGGCAGAATTGCTTCTTCCTTTTCAACGATAACTTATGTGCAGTGGCCACACCTATCAAACCATAAAATAAAATATAAAGGAGACATCTTATCATGATATTCGTAACAGTAGGTACTCAAGCACCTTTCGAGCGCTTTGTAAAAGCGATGGACGAAATTGCAGGTAAAATAGAAGAACCTGTCGTCGCTCAAGTTTTTGACGAAAACTACAAGTCAAAGAATATGGAAACATATGCATTTATTTCTCCTGAAAAATTTTCTAAACTCCTACTAGAAGCTCGCTTAATCGTCTCTCACGCAGGTACCGGCACCATACTATCAGCGCTAGAAAACAAAATCCCGATTATTGTAATGCCAAGATTAGCATCACTTGGAGAGCATCGAAATGAACACCAAACGGCCACTGTCAGAAAATTTTTGGAACTAGGTTATGTTTACTCTGCGAACAACCTAGATGAATTAGAAAAGCTGATTATAAATGATAAAACAATATCTCTCCATCAATTGGGCAAATACGCTTCTACTGAACTAACGGAATCATTACATGATTTCTTCATTTCGAATGCACCTGAATAGGAGCATCTATATTACCTCTAGAGTTAGATATTCAAAGAAGTACAATCTAGTTAATTTTAGTTATGAAGTTAGAAATAGAAAAGGTAATTGATGGAAACTACTGCATGGGCTGCGGAGCGTGTGCATACCTTAGTTCGTCTTCAATGAAAATAAATAAATATGGGGAATATGAGCCTGACATCAATCTGATAAAAAAGTCAGTCAAAACAGAGGAAGATATCCAAAAAATATCATTCGCATGTCCGTCCCTAAACCCAGAATATAACGAAGATAATCTGGGGAAAACATTTTTAACAACAGCCAAGGGTTACGACTCTCATCTTGGCTATTACTACTCTACCTATGCCGGTTTCGTTAAAGAAAAAAAGTTCCGTGAAAATGGGACTTCCGGAGGATTTGGAACATGGATTGCAACGGAATTATTGCGAAATAAATTAATTGATGCAGTCATTCATATTAAACCTACCCGAAAAAGGGAAAAGCCCCAAGACCCTTTCTTTAAATATGAACTCAGTAAATGTGAAGAGGAAATTATTAACGGTGCAAAAACTAGATACCACGTTACCGAAATATCAGATGCACTCAATATCGTCAGGACAAATCCAGGACGATATCTTTTCGTGGGACTACCATGCATGATAAAAGCGGTAAGAAGAATACAGCTCATCGACCCAACGATTAATCAATGTATTAAATACACAGCATCGTTGGTTTGCGGCCATCTTAAAAGCCTTAATTGGACTTTGTCATTAGCTTGGGCAAAAGGTCTATCTCCGTCTGAAACTCTGCAAATTGACAGTTTCACCTATCGTACAAAAGCGAAAGACATCCCAATAAAAGCCTACGTTTACAGTGCTCAGATAAATAACGGAAAGAAAAAAATTCAAGAAGATACTTCTAATGTCACTGGTGGAAAATTCAATCAGGGTGCTTTGATGTTACCTGCCTGCAACTTCTGTGATGACGTTGTTGGCGAAACGGCAGACATCACAATTGGCGATGCGTGGCTACCAAAATATGAGATCGATAATAAAGGCACAAACCTTATAATAATCCGAAATAAAACTCTAGATGAACTACTCCAAAATGGTAAAAATGAAGATAGGATACATCTTGTTGATGTTTCAAAAGAAGATGCAATAAAGTCCCAATCCGGAGGTTTCCGGCAACGAAGAGAAGGACTAGCATACAGACTTGAACATACTCAAAAGAAAGGTCTTTGGGTACCGGAAAAACGTGTCACTCCCGGGAAAAAGGGAATTGCTCCATTAAGGAAAAAAATCTACAAAGAAAGATTCAAAGTTACGTCTAAATCAAGAAAAGCATTTCTGAAGGCTATTGAAGGCGACAACTATAACATCTACACCTCCACAATGAATCACCATCTCAAATTCCTGCGCTTTTTAGAAGTAAGCAGTACTTTAACTCGCATCCTGAAGAGGAGGCTATTTTATATCTCACACAGATTGAAATCGTAATCATTGTTATAATATTCTGAGACTATGGAACGTAACGACATGCACGTAAAACCGAATGCTTATCGGGAGGAAGAGCCTTTAAATTTCAAAGAGCTTATTCTAAAATTACTACAATATTGGTATTGGTTTGTAATATCAACGGTTGTTTGTGGATCAATTGCTGTAGCATACATGCTTTACGTCCCTTCAACTTATGAAACCAACAGCATATTATTGGTAAAAGAGCAAAATAATAGTTCGTTAAGCTTAGACAATTTATTCGGCAAATCTCCTCTTAAATCAGATGTTAAACTCGAAAACCACATCGGAATCTTAACATCATTCAGTCTAAACTACCAAGTGCTTGCGAATCTAGGGTGGCTAACCTCTTGGTACCGCGAAATGCCATTCGGTGATTATAGCATGTACAAAGCCGAACCCTACAAAGTTACCTTCGCGAAGGACGCTTTTAATCTGAAAGGGGTTCCAATTCACATTAGTATCCTAGACGATAACCACTATAAAATCGTAGTCAACAGCGAAACAAAGATTTTAGGAATTGACACAGATATTAGTTTTGAAAAAAAAGGAGTGTTCGGCGAAAAATTTGAGAATCAATATTTTAGTTTTACGATTCAAAAGGCGTTGGTTCCAAAGGAAGGAAACTACTATTTCATGTTCAACAATTGGGATAAAATGACCCTCGTGAATTTAGAGAAACTGAAAATTAACAATGCTACTAAAGGAGCTGACTTAATTACGATTAAATACAGCGGGCAAACGCCAGACCAGTGTATTACTTACGTTAATGAACTTTGCCAAGTTTATATCCAATATGGTCTAAAACAAAAAAATCAAATTTCCGAAAACACGATTCAATTTATTGACCACCAATTGAAAGAC
Organism: Mangrovibacterium diazotrophicum; assembly: GCF_003610535.1. Classification (NCBI taxonomy): domain Bacteria; kingdom Pseudomonadati; phylum Bacteroidota; class Bacteroidia; order Marinilabiliales; family Prolixibacteraceae; genus Mangrovibacterium; species Mangrovibacterium diazotrophicum. The sequence goes on from NZ_RAPN01000001.1 coordinate 2,967,141, forward strand.
ATCGTCGACACTCTTAAATCTACAAGTAACCAGTTTACCGAATACCGGTCAAACAAGAAGGTTTTCGACCTAGGAACCGAGGCATCGTTAGTTGCAGAAAAGCTGTCTGACCTGGACTCTAAACGATCGATGGCCAAAATGCAATTGGAGTATTACCAAAACCTCTTGAAGTATATTGACAAGGAAGGCGATATGGGGAACATGGTTATCCCCAGTGTTGTTGGGATTACTGACCAAGGACTGAACAGCATGGTCGTACGGCTTAGTGAACTTAATAGTAAGAAAGAAGCACTGTCGTACAGCTTACACAGCAAGAACCCTAGTGTACAAGTTATCGATAAAGAACTCGATTATCTCAGAAAAAGCTTGCAAGAAAATCTAAACAACTTAGTATTTAACACAACTAACGAATTAAAATCGATCGACCAAGACATATCTGAAGTGAATGAACAACTCAGCAGGTACCCACAAACTGAACAAGATTTGATTAACATCAAACGTATGGTTGATCTTAATAATGAGCTCTACAATTTTCTTCTTCAAAAGCGAGCAGAAGCCCAGATCACGAAAGCATCAAACGTACCAGATGTGGATGTCCTAGACCCCGCAAGATGGGCTACAACTGAAAAAATAGGACCTAAAAAGAAAATAATTCTGGGGGTTGCACTAGTCCTCGGCCTAGCCATTCCCTTTCTTATAATAATGCTCAAAGATTTCTTCGACGAAACTGTGGAGGATAAACAACAAATTGAAAAACTGACAGGCCTAACGGTAATCAGCGACATCATGCACAGCAGTTACAAAGAACCGCTTCCGATTATTGGGCGCCCGCGTTCGGTGTTGGCGGAGTCGTTCAGGGAACTGCGAACGGGTATTGAATACTTGAATTTCGAAAGTGAGAACCGGGTGATCGGGATACACTCGATGGTGCCTGGCGAAGGCAAGTCGTTTGTATCATCTAACTTAGCGTCTATTATTGCCCTTAATGATATGAAAGTCGTTTTGATTGGTGCCGATATGCGCAAACCAACGCTACATAACTACTTTGGAATGAATAACGCTGTCGGCTTGAGCACCTACCTGATCGGTCACCATACACTTGACGACATTATTAAACCGACCAAACTGAAGAACATGGATGTGATCACTGCCGGTGACATTCCACCAAATCCGGTAGAACTATTAGCCTCGAAGAAATTTAAAGAATTGATTGAGGAATTGAAAACTCGCTATGACCTCATCATGATTGACAATTCGCCATTGACTTTGGTTACCGATGGCGCCGTGGTAGCTAAATACACGAACAGCAACCTATTCGTCGTTCGACACAAATACAGCACAAAAGGCTCAATGGAGATGCTTCAACAAATTGTGAAGAAAAACAAGATTCCGAAGCCAGGCATTGTCTTGAATGACATTAATCCGAAGAAATTGGGTAGTTACGCCCATCGGAATGGAGGCTACTACCGTAAAGCTTATGGTGAAGGAACAGGCTATTTTGACGACAGTTCGAAAAAGAAATAATATTTGACTATTTTTGGACGAAAAGGAATGAAATGATTATTGCAGTTGACTTTGATGGGACGATCGTAAAAAATAAATTTCCGGCTATCGGTGAAGAAATTCCATTTGCGATCGACAGTTTATTGATGCTTCAGAAAAAAGGAGTGCGCATAATTCTTTGGACTTCGCGACACGGCGAGCACTTAACGGAAGCAATCAGATACTGCCGGAAACGGGGTCTGGAGTTCTATGCCGTGAATAAAAATTACCCGGAAGAGAGCGTTAATTCAGAGGTCAGCCGTAAAATTGTTGCCGATTGGTATTTGGATAGCCGCAATTTAAGTGGACTACCATCTTGGGGTGAAATCTATCAAACCCTGGTTGAAGAGTTAAATCCCAAACCTAAGTCCAAAGGCTTTAAATCGTTATTTAGCTGGAAAAAAAGTTAACGGCTAGTTGACACTCAAAATAGTAATTGACAATACCCCTTGTCGCTGATTGAATTTAAAAATCAAGGCAAGGGGTATTTTTATGCCGTATTGTAAGCCATTTCTTTACATTTGAATATGCCAACACAGAATATCAGACTAAAATTCGATTTCTACCGACGTGACACGGTGATTGTAGCACAAGAACTGCTCGGCAAAACCTTGGTTCGACACTTCCAGAACGGCACAGTTCGCCGCTACCGAATCACAGAAACCGAGGCCTATTGCGGAGTAGCCGATTTAGCCTGTCATGCCAGCAAAGGCAAGACCAAGCGCACCAAGATCATGTTTCACGCGGGAGGATACATCTACGTTTATCTCATTTACGGTATGTATTGGTTATTAAACATTGTTTCAGGGGACGAAGGAGAAGGCTCTGCCGTATTAATCCGTGGCCTCGACGGCTTTAACGGGCCGGGCATACTTGGGCGCGAACTTCAGCTGGACGCCTCCTTTTACAGCGAAAACCTGGAAACTTCAAATCGAATTTGGCTTGAAGACGCTCCACCTGTTAATCAATATCAATCTACTCCACGCATCGGAATCAACTACGCGGGCGAGCCTTGGATTAGTATGCCATGGCGTTTCGTTCTTAAATAGTCATTTTCAGCTTTAAGAATAATTAACGAAATCTAAGACCTGTAAACCTGATATTCCGGCAAGCTTTATTACATTTGCTTTCATGTGGAAAAGAGACATCGAAATCCCGGTAAAAAGAAATTAAACCACGGGTTCATCTACTTGTTATCTTTCCGAAGGGCTTTAGCTAAGAAACCCGCTAATACGTAGCCTCGTTATTGACGTTAAACGAATTAATCGCAAATGAAATCAGTCAACAAAAAGAAAATTGGAATATTGTTGGGGGTTGTACTCGCCGTATCGGTGCTGTTTACAGCTTTTACCCGCGACGAAAAGTTGTTCCAAATCGACAAAAACCTGGACATCTATTACACTTTAATCCGGGAACTCAATTTGTTTTATGTCGATGAAATCAATCCGAACGACCTTGTAAAAACCAGTATCGACAAGATGTTGGAGTCGCTCGACCCTTACACAACCTACATTCCGGAGTCGGATATGGAAGACTTCCGTTTTATGACGACTGGGGAGTATGCAGGTATCGGTGCATTGATCGGGAAACAAGGTGATCATATTATCATATCGGAACCATACGAAGGATTCCCTGCTCAGAAATCAGGCTTGAAAGCTGGTGACATTTTGCTTGAGGTAGCTGGCAAATCAACAGAAAACATGTCAACTGAAGATGTGAGCAACCTCCTGAAGGGACCTGCGAATCAGGTTGTCAAAGTTAAAATTGAGCGCCCCGGCGTAAAAAAATCGATTGATGTAGACATCGTACGCGAGCAGATTCAGATTGACGCTGTTCCCTATTACGGCATGCTTGACGATAAAACAGGTTACATCCGGTTATCAAGCTTCACAGCCAACTGTGGCGACGAGGTGAAGCAGATTGTAAAAGAGCTGAAAGAAAAGCAGCATGCACAATCGTTGATTTTAGATCTTCGCTCTAATCCCGGTGGACTTTTGAACGAAGCCGTGAAAATCGTGAATATTTTCGTGCCTAAAGGCGTCGAAGTTGTCAGCACAAAAGGTAAAGTAAAACAGTGGGACAAAGAATACGATGCAACCGAACAACCAGTTGACACCGTTATGCCTCTCGCTGTATTGGTTAACCGTGGTTCTGCTTCTGCATCCGAAATTGTTTCGGGAGCTCTTCAGGATCTTGACCGCGCAGTCATTATTGGGACACGAACTTTCGGTAAAGGCTTGGTACAAACTACCCGCGACCTGAGTTACAATACGAAGTTAAAAGTTACAACTGCTAAATATTACATCCCCAGTGGACGCTGTATCCAGGCGTTGGATTATTCACACAGAAATGATGACGGAAGTGTAGGCGTTGTTCCGGATTCTCTGATTTCAGAATTTACGACCCGCAAAGGGCGTAAAGTTTACGACGGCGGGGGAGTCACACCTGATGTCAAACTCGACCTGGATCAGTTGAGCAGCCTTAGCTACAACCTGATGCGCGACTACATGGTATTCGATTTTGCAACCTTGTACGCAAATCAACACGAATCAATTCCGGCACCGGAAGATTTTGAGGTGACACCTGAAATCTACACCGAATTCAAAAACTTCCTGAAAGAACAAAACTTTGAATACGAATCGGAAACAGAGAAGTCACTGGATAAGTTGGAAGAAACAGCGAAAGCCGAAAAATACTACGATGTAGCAAAAGATCAGTTCGAAGCACTTCGGGCGCAGGTAGGCCACGAATTGGATAAGGATCTCAACCAATTCCAAACTGAAATTAAGGAAATGATGACTGACGAGATCGTTTCACGCTACTACTACCAAAAAGGAGCCATTCGTGCCTCTATTAAAACAGACCGTGGAATTGACAAAGCCAAGGAAGTTCTGGATTCACCCGAAACATTCTCGGCAATCTTCGCACCAGGAACTGTAATTGCAAAAGCGAAATAAAATTCAGTATTCAAATAACAATAAACAAAGAAACCCGGCCTTCACAGACCGGGTTTTTTATTTGCGTATTTTGATTAAATCAAATCCTTAAATTCCACCCATCTTCAAACCGAAGTACTGCGGGTACATCAGGGCAATCGCGATCAAAGCGACAATGAAAACGGCGAGGAATACGAAAAACAAGATAACCCCCATTTTGTATCTTTTTTTCGAAACTTCGAGCTGGTTGTACGACTGAATCTTATGAATTTTATTGACCAGTTTCTTCAAAGCCATCTGGTCTTTTACGATATAATCGTAAGCACCATACTTCATTGTATTAATTGCAACGTCGATATTATCCTGCCCTGAAAGGAAAATGAACTCAACGTTCGGAGCAATCTTCTTGGCTCTTTTCAACACCTCGATCCCGTTCATTCCTTCCAACAAATAGTCCTGAATAACAACAGACGGTTGTTTATCCATTGCTTTCAGCGCATCTTCTCCGGTCGAAAAGGATTCTACGTTTGTCAGCTTATTGGTTTTCAGAAAGCTAACAATTAGCCTATTGTAGACATGGTTGTCCTCAACTACAAAAATCAGGGGGTTCTTACTTGTAACCATAGGTTAGAGAATAAAGGTTAAAATCCAGTTAAACATTAGAGTCTCTCAAGGTACACCTGATAAAAATAAGTAAAAAATAAAACATTAATATTTTTCATCCAACATTTTATCCGGCACACTTCACATAAGGTAACGAAGAAACTTCCAATAAATTTTATCTGATCTAAGAAATCTGCTAAATTGCTTGAAGAAAAAACAGAATTTATGCTTTTAGCAATCGATATCGGCAATACAAACATCGTGTTTGGCGTGTACGAAACCAATGAATGGACTCGGATCTGGCGGATACAAACCGATCCGCTGAAAACGGCGGACGAATACGAAGTTATTTTCCGAAGCCTGTTTACCAGCAACAAAGTTTGTAAAAATCATATTGAAAAAGCGGTCGTCAGCAGTGTTGTCCCAAAACTGAACCGCGAGTTTGACGAGATGCTTTCCCGCTTTATCGATTGCCGTGCTCATTTTATATCTCCTGAAATCTATGATCGTCTGCCGCTGAAAATCCTGAATCCATACGAAATAGGGAGCGACCTGGTCGCGAACTCGATGGCTGCACACTCACGCTTTAAAAGCGATTGCATGGTGATTGATTTTGGCACCGCGCTAACCTTTACCACCATTTCCGCCAACGGGGAAATACTGGGCGTAGCCATTGCACCTGGCCTGCGAACCGCGATTCATGCACTGGCCGGTAACACCGCTCAGTTGCCCGATGTACAACCCGTGTTGCCTCCTTCAGTACTCGGCACAAATACGGTGCACGCCATTCAAGCGGGAATCGTCATGGGGTACACCGGTCTGGTCGACCGGATTATTACAAAAACAGAAGAAGAACTAAACCGAAAACTGGCGATCGTTTCCACGGGCGGTCTTGCGCAGATTTTTGCACACCAGTTGACAAAAATTGAACATATCGATTCCAATCTCACACTCGAAGGTCTACGATTAATCGGAGAACTAATCTAGAAGGTTCCGCCCTGCCCTTCTTTACCGATCAATTTCCCCCGTTCGGCGATTTAATCACCCCGAAACGAATTTGTATGCCGATTTTTGTAACGTATTAGTCTTTCAAACGTCATTTACTTAAATCTTCGGTGTATGAAAAAAACGATTCTCTTTTCAGGCATTTTCGTATTAACAATCCTTCTTCATTCGTGCATTTTACTGGGACCTTCCGTGAAAGGTGACGGCGATGTGACCGAAGAAACGCGGCAAATATCCGGATTTGAAAAGATTGAAGCATCCACCGGGCTGGAGGTTCTCCTTATTCCTGACTCAACCGAATTTGTCATTGTCGAAACCGACGAAAATCTGCACGAGCACATCCAGACAGAGTTATCACACAAAACATTGAAGATTTTTACCGAAAGTCGCATCCGCTGGGCGAAATCGAAAAAGGTAAAAGTGCATTATATTACATTGAATGAGCTGAAATCTTCTTCCGGTGCCCAGGTCAGAAGCGAGGGATCTATCGAGACGAGAGATATTGAGGTCCACGCCTCTTCAGGGAGCCAACAACACCTGGAAGTTATCGCAAAAACAGTTGACGGACGATGTTCATCGGGCGCCCACATCTACGTATCGGGGAAGAGTGAACGCGCAGACCTGAAAGCATCGTCCGGCGCACATTTGAAGGCAGGTGACCTTTGGACGAGCAAATGCGACGCTGATGCATCAAGCGGAGCCCATATATGGATTGCTGTTAGCGACGAACTAAACGCTGAAGCATCAAGCGGGGGGCACGTTTACTATTCCGGAAATCCGGAGAAAACAAATGGACACAGCTCATCGGGCGGTGTGATTTCAAAAGATTGAGAGCAAAAAAGAGCCCTATGGCAAATCTCCAAAATGCAATATTAAACACGAAACCATGAAAACAATTACACTCAGAAAACTACCGCTACTACTCTTGCTTTTGTCCATCTCGATATGGGCAAACGCAGAGAAAAGTAATACACAATCCCGCAATGTTGCCTCGTTCAGTAAAATCAGCGTTTCCAGCGGCATCGACCTCTATCTGACACAAGGAACAACCGAGAGTGTCCGGGTTGAAGCCGACGCCGATCTGATTGACAAAATCATCACCGAAGTGAACGGCGAAACCCTCCGAATCTACGTGAAGAACACCAGCGCGTGGAATTGGGGATGGAACAAAACCCGCAAAGTGTACGTCACCTTTGACGACTTAAGCTCTCTGGATGCGTCAGCAGGGTCAGACGTTGAAGCCAAGGGCGAAGTGAAAGTTGAGAAAATCAACATCTCGGCCAGCAGCGGATCAGACGTTGAATTCGAACGACTTTTTGCTCAAAGCGTGCGCGTTGAAGCAAGCAGCGGTGCCGACGCTGAGGTCGCCGGAGAAACAAAGAATTTGACGGTCGATTCTTCAAGTGGCAGCGATATCGATTGCGAAGACCTGCTCTCTGAAGTTTGCAAAGCAAGTGCCTCAAGCGGCTCCGATATTACGGTCTATGTAACCCAATCGCTGGAAGCCAACGCCAGTAGCGGGGGCGACATCAGCTATAAAGGAAATCCTTCACAAAAGGACATCGACGAATCGAGCGGTGGCGATGTAAGTTCATTTTAATTCAATATATATTATCCCGGACTAAAGCTTTGACATTGTAGGTCCGGGATTTTTATTGCCTAGTTTCTCCAGATCTCCAAACACCAACGAAGGCCCTTTCATCCTGCGATTTGGCTCCGAAATCCCCCGCTATCCCGCCGTTTTTCCGGCTCCTTTCCTTTTTGAAAATATTAACAAAAAAGTTAACTCGGAGTGCACTTCTTGCGTTCAATTAATTGCCTTTCATTCCAAATTCAGCTAACTTAGTATAGTAAAGCCGACAATATAAATGAACACAATTGTATAACCTTAAAAATTTAAAGCTATGAGTTCAGGAAAAGTTGTACTAGGCATGCTGGCAGGATTGGCTGCCGGAGCGATGTTGGGCATTCTATTCGCACCCGACAAAGGCACAGAAACCAGACGTAAAATTGCCGAAAAAGGAGAAGACTACTTGGATGACATGAAAGACAAGGTAAATGACCTGATGGATGATTTACACGAACAAGTCGACTCCGCAAAAGCAAAGGTAAAAGACCTGGAAAACAAACTCCACAAAAAAGTTAAAGAAGAAACATCTGCGAATTAGTTCAACCTATCCAGCCATTTCTTGTTAACAAGAAACAAAAGTCTATGGAAGAGCAAACAGAATTAATTGACGAGCTTATTGAGAAAGGCCACAAGTTTGGCCAAACAACACTGCATTTAGTAAAACTCAAGACATTGGACAAAACATCGGATGTTTTGTCCAATTTTGTTTCGTGGCTGCCGGTAGTCATCTGCGTTACGATCTTCTTCTTGATCCTGAATTTTGGATTAGCCTTATGGCTTGGGAGAATGATGGGTGAGATCTACTACGGCTTCTTCGCTGTAGCCGGCTTTTATGCGCTGTCCACATTGATTTTCTGGCTATTCAGGAAACCTCTCATTAAAGATCCGTTGGACGTCTCAATCATTAACCAGATCTTAAAAGAGGAGGAAGATCAATGAAACACAGCCGCGCATCGCTAAAAGAAACAATCCGCTTACTGGAGATCCGGCAAGCGGAAGAGAAAGATGAGTTCAACAAACAATTGAAAACTACTTTTGACAGCCTGAAACCGGCCAATCTCATCAAAAGTACCTTCAAAGATATCACCAATCAGACCGAATTAAAGAACAACATTTTTGAAGCCGTTTTTCCGCTGATGACCAGTTTCATTTCGGGAAAGGTTATGGGTTTCGGTCGAAAAAACAGTTTCTATCGGATCATTGCAACAATGCTCCAGATGAGTATCACCAATTATACCGCAAGACATAGCCACTCGATCCTCGAAATTTTTTCAAGTTCAATTGAACACGTGAAAGATTGGTTCAACAAAGCCAAAAAAGAGGCTGAAGAAGTTCTGGAAGAGCAAGAAGAAACTGTCGTCAATGCAACTCCGGAAGACACCAATCCGATTGACCAAACCATGCGGGAAGACCAAAGATCTTCGAAGTAGCTGAGACATCAAGACTAAGCACGCCGCAATTTGATGTGAAACTAATTCTCGCAACAGCAAGACGGCAGTCTCGGAGCGACATGTTGTAGGAATGATTTAGGGAAACGTTTCGAAAATTCAGCTAAATTGACGAAACCAAACCTAAAATTGTGCCCTATGACGAAGAAACTTCTACTTTCAGGATTGGCAGGTGGAGTCGTGTTTTTCCTGCTTGGATGGGTATTCTACGGAATGTTATTCGGAGAATTCTTCGCCAACAACGCCGGCTCGGCAACCGGAGTTTACAAATCCGACGAGGAAATGAATCTCTTGTTATTATTCCTCGGAAACCTGGCTTCCGGTTATTTACTTGCCTTCATTTTTGGTTGCTGGGGCACGGTCAAATCAGCCCTGGATGGTACTTCAAAAGGATTTATTATCGGCATACTCATTGGACTTGGATTTGACTTTGTGATGTATTCAACATCGAATCTTATGAACTTCACAGCGGTAATTGTTGATATCATTATTTATGGCGTAATGACAGCAGTTGCCGGCGCCGTGGTGGGCGGTATTCTAAGCAATAGTAAAAAATCAAAACAAGCCTGAATGCGGGGAATTTGGGCTTTCACCCCAGCTGACGAAAAGGGTAATTTCTGAGTATAAAAAAGGCCTCAACGATTTCCGTTGAGGCCTTTGCATTTATCGTTAGTCAAGACTATTCTGAAAAACGAGAAATCAGGTACTGACGGTTCAAACGGGCGATGTTTGTAATTGAAATGTTCTTCGGACATTCAACTTCACATGCTCCTGTATTGGTACAACCACCGAAACCGAGTTCATCCATTTTAGAAACCATCGCTTTTGCACGACGTTTAGCTTCAACACGACCCTGTGGCAACAATGCCAATTGGCTCACTTTAGCTGAAACGAAAAGCATCGCTGATGAGTTTTTACATGCTGCAACACAAGCGCCGCAACCAATACATGAAGCTGAGTCCATTGCTTCGTCAGCATCAACCTTTGGAATTGGAATTGCGTTTGCATCAGGCACACCACCTGTTGAAACAGATACATAACCACCGGCTGCAATAATTTTATCGAAAGCAGAACGGTCAACCATCAAGTCTTTAATTACAGGGAAAGCAGCAGCTCTCCATGGCTCGATTGTTACAGTTTCGCCATTTTTAAACTTACGCATGTGCAACTGGCAAGTAGTCACATCGTCATCTGGTCCGTGCGGGCGTCCGTTGATGTACAACGAGCACATACCGCAAATACCTTCGCGACAGTCGTGGTCGAAAGCCACCGGTTCTTTATTTTCACTGATCAACTGCTCATTTAAAATGTCCATCATTTCGAGGAATGAGCTATCAGTAGAGATATTATCTAATTTGTAGGTTTCAAAACGGCCTTTTTCTTTGGGACCGTTCTGACGCCAAACCTTTAACGTGAGATTTATTGTTTTTTCCATGATTGATCTCCTTTTAAAAAGCCATTACTTGTAATTACGTTGAACCATTTTCACACTTTCGTAAACCAGCGGCTCTTTGTTCAGCACCGGTTCACTTCCTTCGCCTTTGTATTCCCAACAACCTACATAGGCAAATTTGTCGTCCTGACGAAGTGCTTCACCCTCTTCAGTTTGGTATTCTTCACGGAAGTGACCACCACAACTTTCTTCACGGTTCAAAGCATCACGAGCCATCAAATCACCAATTTCAAGGAAATCGGACAAGCGGCTGGCTTTTTCCAATTCAACATTCATTCCTTCTTTCGATCCCGGAATACGTAAGTTTGACCAGAATTCTTTTTTGATCTCAGCAATACGTTCGATTGCGTGTTCCAAGCCTTTTTTGTTACGGGCCATTCCCACAAAATCCCACATCACCAACCCAAGCTCTTTGTGCAAGCTATCAACAGAACGTTGACCTTTGATGTTCATCAGTTTCTCGAAACGAGCTTTAACAGCTTTTTCTGCTTCAACAAACTCAGGTTCGTTACCGGTCATGCGCGGTGTACGAATGTCATCAGCCAGATAGTTCTGAATAGTGTATGGCAATACGAAATATCCGTCGGCCAAACCTTGCATCAATGCCGAAGCACCCAAGCGGTTTGCACCGTGATCAGAGAAGTTAGCTTCACCAGCTGCGAACAAACCAGGGATAGTTGTTTGCAATTCGTAATCAACCCAGATACCACCCATTGTGTAGTGGATCGCGGGATAGATCATCATTGGTGTTTCATATGGATTCTCGTCAACGATTTTCTCGTACATCTGGAACAAGTTACCGTAACGAGCTTCAATTACATTTTTACCCAAACGATCGATAGCCGATTTAAAATCGAGGTAAACAGCTAAACCTGAACCTACACCGAAACCAGCATCACAACGTTCTTTAGCAGCACGTGAAGCCACGTCGCGGGGAACCAGGTTACCGAATGCAGGGTAACGACGTTCCAGGTAGTAGTCGCGTTCGTCTTCCGACAAATCGGTTGGTTTCTTTTTACCGGCGCGGATCGCTTCAGCGTCTTCTTTTTTCTTCGGAACCCAAATACGACCATCGTTACGCAATGATTCTGACATCAACGTCAGTTTCGATTGGAATTCACCGTGAACAGGAATACAAGTCGGGTGAATTTGCGCGTAACATGGGTTAGCAAACATGGCACCTTTGTGGAATGCCTTAATAGCAGCAGAACCATTCGAGCCCATCGCGTTAGTCGACAGGAAGAAAGTGTTTCCGTAACCACCAGTTGCCAATACGACAGCGTGACCGAAGTGACGTTGCAATTCGCCTGTTACCAGGTCGCGAGCAATGATACCGCGTGCTTTTCCATCAACAATAACAATGTCAACCAACTCGGTACGAGTGTGCATTTGTACGGTTCCGGCGTTTACCTGACGCATTAAAGCCTGGTAAGCACCCAACAACAATTGTTGTCCGGTTTGACCTTTCGCGTAGAATGTACGGCTAACCTGAGCACCACCGAAAGAACGGTTGTCCAGCAAACCGCCGTATTCGCGTGCAAAAGGAACACCTTGAGCCACACACTGGTCGATGATGTTGTTCGCAACTTCCGCCAAACGGTGAACGTTCGCTTCACGTGCACGATAGTCACCACCTTTGATTGTATCGTAGAACAAACGGAAAACTGAGTCACCGTCGTTCGGATAGTTTTTTGCAGCATTGATACCCCCCTGTGCAGCAATTGAGTGCGCACGACGAGGTGAATCCTGAATCGTAAAGTTTTTTACGTTGAAACCCATTTCACCAAGTGAAGCAGCAGCTGCCCCACCGGCCAGACCAGTACCAACTACGATCACATCCAGTTTACGTTTGTTGGCCGGGTTAACTAATTTTTGATGGTCTTTATAATTTGTCCACTTCTGGGCTAATGGCCCTTCTGGTATTTTTGCATCTAATACGCTCATAATTTCAACTTCTTTTCAATTAAAATTTAATCAGGAAATACAATGGAATAATTGAAAAACCAACAGCAACAAGAATGGCATAAACCTTACCTACAATTTGTAAGCGGCACAACCAGTTTTTGTTGTTAAGGCCAAGAGTTTGGAAAGATGACCAGAACCCGTGTCCCAGGTGAAATCCAAGTAAAATACCACCGATGATGTACAAGATACCGTAAACTACGCTTGACTTGAACAGGCCGGCAACCAACGCGTAAGTGTCGTGCATTTCTGTTCCGTCAACCACAGCGGTAGACATTGAATGCGGGTCAAATTTGATAACGTAATAAAAGTTCATAATGTGGATAACCAGGAAAACCAAAACTAATCCACCCAGCACCAACATATTACGTGATGCCCATGCACTTGAGTAGGAAGCATTCGACTTGTCATAGCTCACCGGACGAGCCTTATAGTTCTGAAAACTAATAAGAAATGACCAGATGATATGTACTGCGAATCCCAGACCAAGTACTGGCTCCATAATTTTGATGAATGGATTGGTGGCCATGAAGTGCGCCCCCTGGTTGAATAACGCTCCGCTGTCATCAACAATCAACAGCAAGTTTACGCCTAAGTGGACGCAAATGAACATCATCAGGAACAAACCCGTAATGCTCATAATAAACTTTCTTCCGATAGAGGCAGTCAGAAAATTGCTCATAGGATAACTGATTTATATTTAAACATTAATACTAATTCTGCAAAAGCTCAACAAAAGTAGGCCTCTCAGACGTTCCCTACAATGAAAACGAACCCTAAAATAGCTAATTTAAACTGTTTCTAAGCAGGCTCTTGCGCAAAATAACCCAATCTACTCGATCACAATTATTTAAAGAACTTGAAGATGTAAATTTTCTGTTAACATCAATACATCTTTATACTGACAAAACTCACAGATACAAAATGATGGATATTTAGATAAATTCGATTTTATGAAATTGGCAAGAATCCAACGATTAGCAAAACTGCATTCCCATGAAAAATCGGGATCGATGTTGTATTAAGCAGCTTTTTCCTATTTTTGCAAAGCTTTTTAGCGGATGGTTCCATAGTTCAACGGATAGAACGACAGTTTCCTAAACTGTAAATCCGGGTTCGATTCCCGGTGGGACTACCACCCAAAATATGAAATCTCCACGGTGAATACATGGAGATTTTGCTTTTTAAAAATCACGTTCGCGGAATCTACGAGAGCGATTTATCACTGAAGATTTTTTGATAAACCATGACGCCTACTCCTTTCAGCCCGGAGTTCTCTCCCATTTCCGAGACTTCAACCCTAACGCTTTCCAAAATACTCTCTAAACAGTACTTGTGCAAAGCTTGCTGAATGGGAATTAAAACGTATTGACTGGCTTTGATGATGGGACCGCTCAAAACGATCAGTTCCGGGTTAAATAATTGGATCATTACAGATAAGCCCCAGCCCATTCGGGTGCTTAATCGCGATAGCAGCGAGATGCAAAGTTCATCACCCTTTTTGGCGCAATTAATCACATCAATCGCTTTAATATTGTCGATATCTTTCGTAAACTGACTTGCCAACTGGCTCACGGCGCCTTTCGCCAATTCTTCTTTCGCCATGCTGATGAGTTTGCGGGTTCCGGCCATACTTTGCAAACACCCTTTTTTGCCACATTCGCAAAGGTCACCATCCTCCTGGATCCGAATATGACTCAATTCACCGGCACTGCCGTTTGACCCACTGTAGATTTCTCCGTTCAGGATCATTCCCAGACCAAGCCCCCAATCCCAGTTAATGACGATAGTGTGTCGCGAATTGCGGGCCTTCCCAAAAGTAAACTCTCCCAACGCCTGCATGCGGGCGTCGTTTTCAATATAAGTACGAATATGAAACTTCGAGTAGAATCGATCAACGACATGTCGCTGGTTTTCGGCAACGATTGTTTTATTGACTCCTGCTTCGGCATCAATCAATCCAGGCATACTCAGACCAATTGCGACAATCTGATCGCGCGATAACGACGCTTGTTCCAGTAATACCTGAAGCACATGATCAACCTTCGTCTCAAGTTCCCCGTCGTTGATATTTGTATCAAACTCCCGGACAGACGAAACCTCAACGTTCTGCCCATTATAAATAACTGCTTTGGCTGAGTAGTGCCCCAGCTCGACCGCCAGAATGTAAAAGGCATCGGAATATAAACCATACATCACCGGCTTGCGGCCACCCCGAGAATCTCCAATCCCCTCAATCCGAACGATCTTCTCCTCGATCAACTCATCCAGTACTGCTCGAATAGTCGGTAAACTAACATTGATTTTCTTTCCAAGAGCGGAAGCAGATCGGGTTTTCTTCGCATACAAAATTCTCAATATGTGCATCTTAAGCCGATACCGCTTCAGCTCACTTATGGGCATTTTGCGAATGTCTTCTGCGTTTAAAAGAATCATGGAGTGGTTGTTTAGCGATTAAGTTAAGTAATAGGTTCTGCCTTCCAGAGTTCGCTTAAAATACTCCTACTTGTATTTTTTACGTTTTGCTGGCTGTTTCAAATTTAATTAACAGAATAAAACGATCAAACCGGAAAGACTCTTTCGATGAGAGAATTTTAAGACTTTAAGGATAGAAGATCGAGTTAAGGAGAATGAAGATCTTCTCCTTAACTCGTCTCATGAAATGATTATTTTGCCCACCACAATTGGGTTGCCTGTACATCGGCCCCCTGGCTTGCAATAGCTTCCTGCAAGTTATCGGCATTGGTACTGTACGGACTCGATCCGTAACGCATACGCTGCGGATAAGCACCGTTCAATGTCCCAAGTCCGTAGATGTCGCCATCGGAAACACCAGCAGCCAAGGAAGCCGGGTAGCCATTTTTACGAACGATTGCCCAGGCTTCGAAACCTTCGGTGTAGTTGGCCAGCCAACGCTGAACAATGACTTTTTCCATATCATTCGAGCCATCCAAAGTTGCCATTGATGAGTTCGTCAGGAAGTCGTCGACTTCGTCTTCTGTAACTCCCCAAAGCAACATGGCATATCGCAAGCCTTCGCGATAAATTGTATTCGCATCGCCGCTTCCGTAGCCCATCAAAATTGCCTGTGCTTTCATGAAATAAGCTTCAGCAGTCGTCAGAACAATTTCAGGAGCAATATCCTCTCCCTGGTTCTTTTGTTGAATGATGTATTCAGCGGGTTTACTGAATAACGGGTAGCGGGCATAATTGACCATATTGGAATTTAACCGAACCGGTTGACCAACATAGTAAGTCGAAGCAGCCATGGAAATAACTGATGCTCCATCGGCGTCAGTAGTTTCTGTATAAACAGCTCCAGCGTCGTCCAACGCCGCCAAAATGAAATTTTTACGTTTTTGGTACATCTCATCTGTGTCCGACCCTGGCTTTGGAATCGTAATTGCATCACCACCCACAGCTGGTTGAGCGTATTTCGACAAACGTGGGTCGTCGTATTTTTGCAAGTAATCGATCACTTCCTGGCTCACAGTCCAATCAGAACCGTCACCGAAATTATACCAAACATCGCCATAGCAGGCACTACTCCATTGGTCGATTTCTGCATCTTTCGGCAACAAGCAGTCATCAGAACTGTCCATGAGAAGATCAGACGCCAATGCTTCAGAAATCGCACTGTCGACAAAAGTAGCACCCGACGCACCGTAGGCACGCAAAGCCACTTTCAACTTTAAGGTATTAGCCAGCTTTTTCCATTTTTGTAAATCGCCACCATAAAACAAGTCATTAGAACCCAAATCTTCGGTTCCCACACCTGTTACTGATTCGTCACCAATCAGGCTGATCGCAGTGTTCAAATCAGCAATAATACCCTCATAAATTTCCATTTGGGTATCAAACTTCGGCTGAAGAATTTCCAGGTCACCGCTCTCTGAGTAGGGAACTTCACCAAAAGTATCAGTAAACTTCTGATAGAACATACTCTTCATAATCAACGCAGTAGCATAAGTCAGCGAATTATCCAGGTCTCCACCCGGCTCGGTCAGCTGCAAATACGTATTAATGGTGCTGTTGTATCCTTCGTAATAATCCCAGGCAGCATCGGTATAACCGGAATTGTATGAATACCCCAGCTCATCGGACCACCAGGAACTACTAAACCCAAAACAGAACATCCCTGCGTAACGGTCGGCATGAATCAGCTGTGCGCGCCAGTATGGATAACGGTTTGGTGCAAACAATTGAACCTGCGTACCAGTAATAAAATATCGTGCTGAAATCTGGTCACCCAAAATTGCATTCGGATCTTTGTTTATGTCCACAAAGTCGGAGGTACAACTTCCGAGACCGAGTGCGACAACAGTGGCTATCAGTGCTATTTTAAATTTCATAATTTTCATGGATTAAGGATTAAAAGTTCACATTCAAATTGAATCCTATACTACGACTGGTTGGCAACGGGTAATAAACAACCCCTTGAGAGAATGAGGACACACTGTAGCTGGCTTCAGGATCGAAGTTGTCGGTATCCTTGTAGAAGAAGAACAAGTTACGGCCAATTACACCAATCGATGCATTTCTGACAATCGTGTTTTCCAACCATTTTGAAGGAAGATTCCAAATCAATGAAATTTCACGCAGACGGACATTCGTCTGATCGTAAACATATTCCGAAGCAATTGAGCTGACTGCGCCCCAGTATTCCTCAGCGGATATTGATGTCGCATTCGCTGAACCGTCATCCAACATACCATCGACAACAACACCACCTTCACGATAAGCTAATGTTCGCTTGCTGGTACCTGCCGCATCCATGGCAGCATCGGTTCCCGAATAAACTTCACCACCGAAACGAGCATCAATCAGGAAACTCATTTTCCAGTTTTTATAGCTGAATGTATTCGTCATACCTCCGGTCCAGTCTGGTTGATAATTCCCCAAAAGAACTTTGTCGCTCGATACCTGCGGTTTACCATTATCCAAAACCAGGATATTTCCATCGTCATCCTTTTCCCAGGTTGTTCCGTAAATATCACCAAAACCACCACCGACGGTCGCCTTCACGATCACATTGCCGCTGTTAATGGTTGAGAAGGTGTAGTCGTCGGTTCCTTCAATCAGTTCGTTCAACTTGTTTTTGTTCGTCGCAAAGTTGACAGATACATCCCAGGTAAAATCATCTGTTTTAACAGGAACACCTCCAAGCATCATTTCAAAACCTTTGTTTCGGATCTCACCAACGTTCTCTTTCATATAGCTGTAGCCAGTTGATTTTGAAATCGGAACGTTCATGATCAAATCCTTCGAGGTAATATCATAGTATGACATATCCGTATACAAGCGATCGTTGAAAAAGTGGAATTCACCACCAATTTCAATTGAACGCACATCCTCCGGTTTAAGGTCCGAAGCGTATTTCACATCACTTCTGGACATGGTTGTTTCGCCAAGATAAGAACTGGAGGCTGCAGCAAGAGAATAGGTATCGTACAACTGATAAGGATCGGTATCGTTACCTACTTGTGCCCAGCTGGCGCGTACTTTGGAATATGACAGCACTGAATTTTCGATTTCCAGCAAGTCGTTAATCAAAATTGATGCACTGGCAGAAGGATAGAAATAAGACCAGTTTGTCTCGGGCAAGGTAGAAGACCAGTCGTTACGAGCTGACAAATCCAAATAGAACCAGCGATCGTAAGCAAAACTTACTGTACCGTAAAGCGAGTTAATCTCTTTTTCTTCCAGTGGCGTAAAGCCAGCTGTTACAACCGACGCCGCACTCAACGGTGGTCCATCGGGAATACGGAACTGAGAACCGCTAACGCTGTGTCCCCGGTTGGTCGAGTACATGTGGTTTCCACCTAACGAGGCGTTCAGATTAATTTTGTCGGTCAGGTCTTTTTTAAACATCAACAAGAAGTCAGCATTCGTCTCCTGCTCCTGGCTCTCGGTGTAGCTAAACGCTCCTGTTGTGCTATACCAGTGTCCGTATTGGTTGACGGTTTCAATGTTCATAGTCGACATGTCGGTACCAACGCGAACGTATGCTGACAAGTAGTCGGTAAAATCATACTGAATTTTTGCAAAACCCTGCAATCTGTCTTTCCAGTCTTCACGCTGGTCATGGTAAACCGACCAATATGGGTTTGCTCCCAGCGACGTTGCAGAAACCGAACTCAAAGTTTCCGGGTCCTGGTAGGTCTTATAATCGTTAATATCTACGTTTCGCGGAATATTATACAAGGTCGACATCAAACCTTCTGTACCCAATGTGGGCCTGTTTTTACCGTACTGTTTGAAATAGGTCGCTTTCGCATCAACCGACAATCTATCGGTTAATTTGGCAAAACCTCTTAAGTTAAAATTATGTCGTTGAATTTTCGAATTCGGAATCGTGGCTTGAGCCTCGGTATTCGTATATGAAAAACGAACATTTACCTCGTCGTTACCTGCTGTCAATGCCAACGTATTGATCAACGTTGATCCGGTTTCAAAAAAGTCTTTTACGTTATCCGGCTGAGGACTGTAGGCTTTGGTTTCACCAGTGTAATAAAGTTGGTTTGAGCCATCCATCCGTGGTCCCCATGAACCCCCTGCTGATTTCAAATCGGCAACAGTTGACGGAATATACCCCTCGGTACCTTGACCATACTCGTTCTGATAGTCGGGTAACAACATCGGGCTTTCAAAAGTGGTGTTCGAAGTAAACGTAACCCCCACCCCTTTGCGAGCCGAACCTTTTTTTGTTGTGATCATGATTACCCCGTTTGCTGCACGAGACCCGTATAGAGCGGCGGCGTTCGGTCCTTTCAGAACGGAGATGCTTGCAATATCATCCGGGTTGATGTCCGAAATTCCAGAGCCATAATCCGACTTCGAATATTCACCGGTGTCAGATCCGTTTGCCGAACCATATCCGGAATTACTCATCGGAATACCGTCCACAACGTAAAGCGGCTGGTTGTTTCCGGTAATTGAGTTGTTTCCGCGGATCACTACCCGCGAACTACTACCGGGACCAAACGATCCTTGCGTAATTGTTACACCGGCAACGCGACCCGAAAGAGAGTTCATCGGATTCACGTCTTTTACGGTAGCTACTTCATCACTTCCAACCTCTGCCACCGAATAACCCAGCGATTTTTTCTCGCGGGTAATACCGAGTGCTGTAACAACAACTTCTCCCAATCCCTCAGTTTCCGGATCTAAAACAACATCCAATGTTTGTGAAGAACTTGCTGTTATTTCCTTTATCTCCATTCCAATGAATGAGAAAACAACAGTTGCACCCTGCGGCACACTGATCGAATACTGACCATCAACATTCGTAACTGTTCCGTGATTGGTTCCTTTCTCCAAAACGGAAACACCAGGCAGTGGACTGCCATCTTCAGAACTGGTAACAATCCCCGAAAGATTGACTTCCTGAGCAAGCAATGCTCCTACTCCTAAAAAAAATGCAGCTAAGAGTGTCAGGCATTTTCTTAACCAATTAACCTTTAGATTCATAAGCAACTTTTTTTTGATTCTTAATTGATAGGAAAGAATTAATTATTCATAAAGGAGAGACATAAATTATTTAGAGATTCGTTAATCTTTATTTGCACAATTTAACCTTTTTTAGGATTTTGAAAATATCTTTTGAAGATTTTTTCATAATTCATGTCTGAATAACATCAAAATTTTACATTGAATTGACTAGTTTGTGATTTTTGTCACTAAAAAGTCCACGACACCAACCCTATTTGCTTAAAATCAATGACATTTATAAAATTCCAAACATTATTTATGCAAACTAGGAGGAAGAAGTTTGTTATCAAGACGACATGTCGAACCAACACATATCACCTTCACGCGATAGGGGAAACGTTTCTCGTATATATAATTTAAGGGAATCCTTAGGCCTGAAAAAAAACAACGCAGGAACCTCGTAAAAAATCCGATTTTTTATTCGAGGCTAATGCCTCAACACTTAGCTGAACTCAACTAGATTTCAAGCTGTATTAGTAGCCAATTCGATTTAATCTTCCACAAAAACAAGCATATCTTTCCACTTCTGCAGGACAGTTGATTTTACGGAGATTTAGATTACAGCTCCGGAAGCAGCGGTCAAACACACCAATCCCGAATCGAATCACGACAGCTGACAAAGGCAAATAAACACACCAATACCCTACTGGATTGAACACTCGGTGTAATCCATGTACAAGTATGGTCACATGTACCCTGCAGCCTCCAATCTCATCAAGTTACTTCCCCGGAAACAAAGGCAGTAGCAACACATCGCTTTCAGTAAAACGACTGGAATTGATCAACACCCATTTACCGTCGGGACTAACAGACGGGTGCAAATGCGCCTCGCTGGTGAACGGGCTAACGCTGATCCCGCGGTGTCCCTGTGTTAACAGCGCCCAGTCGTTGTTATCTTCTGCATTAATCCGGTATAGCTTTCCGTCGAAGGTATCCGTAACAATCCACTTCCGATCGGGCGTTGCGTTACAATGCCAAAAACCGCCGGTCCCCGTTTGCCCGTGAAAGGTGAGTTTGTTGGTGCGAATATTGAGTGAATACAATCCGGTTTGATTGGTTTGAAGGCGATCCAAATGCCCCATCAGGTGAAAAAGAATATCGTCGGGCCCCATAAAAACCTCGTGGGTTACCCAATCGTTCGGGTCTTCCTCGTAGATAGCCCTGTTATTTACTTTTCCATTTTCATCAACTTTCATGTACCACATCCTTTGCGGCGAATCGCCACCAGTCTCCCAACAGTACATTACCTCGCCCGTCACAAACGGGTTCGATTGCAAATGCCCGATCCGAAAAGGCACTTCCAGAACCTTGGTGGTTTCGCCGGACTCAAAATCAACGCAATAAATCTCGGATTTGTCAATGCCCAATCCCCGGGAAAAGAACACCCGGTTTTCGTTGGCATCCAAGCCCAAACCAGATGGCCGAATGGAATCAGGCACAGTCGCCAACAAATCTTCGTAATCCTCCGGCTCTCCAACTTCTCCTTTCTCGCTGTCGGCTAAAAGCTCATCCAAGTTCAGTTTTACAAGCCGGTTGCCCCGGAACAGATAGGCAGCATTGGTGTGCCAGCCCAGGTGCAAATCGCTCCCCCGGTCGCCTGTTGTAATCTGTGTAATTTCAAAATTATCCATCGATATCGCATAAGCCTGTCGGTCTCGCTTCTCGTGGGTTGAAGTCCGGTCCGAGGTAATAACCACGTACTTTCCGTCTGCCGTCCATTGCGGGTGCGTTTGGTACATCTTCGAGTTGTTGTGACGCGACGTTGTCAACGCGTTTACGTTCGTTCCGGTAAGCTCATCAACATAGGAAAAGTTCTCAGCCGGAAACCGCTGCCCGAAAACATCATCACCTGCCATATCAAACGTATGATAAACGCCCGACAGCCCTGAATAATCTTTACCATTGATAATCTGCGCCTGTATTTCTGTTGAAATGAAAGAAACTGCCCCCAGCAGCACTGCTGCCAGACATTCTCCAAACCTGATTAATTGTTGATTCATGGTTGATTCGTTTAATGAGTAGTTCATAAAAAAGCCAAAGTGGAACAATCTGAACGATCGATCCTTTCCAAAACAGAAGCAGCCCGAAAGGCTGTTCGGGCTGCTCTAATATTTAAATTAGTATCCAGGATTTTGTTGGAGGTTGGAATTCGCATTGATAGCAGCCTGTGGTATCGGAAATAAATTCCAATGGTCGTCGGTTGCTGCATCTTTAAATTCCCAGGCATCATTAAATTTACCGAAGCGAATCAGGTCGTTTCTGCGTTTCATTTCAAACACTAACTCCCGACCTCGTTCTTCGAAAATATCATTCAAAGTAACAGCGGAAAGTGTCGATGCATGACTTCGTTCACGAACTTGGTTAACCAGCGGCAAAGCACCGGAGAAATCACTTTTACGTGCCAACGCTTCGGCTTTCATCAAGATCACGTCTGCCAAACGGAACCAGGCAATGTCGTTACCGGCATTACCACCATTGGTGTTTGGATCGAGTCCCCATTTAATCCACTTGATACCGGCATTCATGGGTTGGTTACGAATACCTGTCGCGTTGATAATCACGTAAGGAACAGGCCCTTTGGTTGATGTACCTTCTTCGTAAAGGAATGAGTTTCCATCAGGGACAATTTCTTCAACCATCACGGTTTCTCCATTGCGAGGATCTTTCAGCTCTCCCGGCATCAGGAAAATTCCCAAACGATCGTCTCCCTCTTCGTACAATGCCGGAACAGAAGGTCGTGTACCGAAACCATCCTGAGGCGTATAAGGCAAACCAAACAAGCCTCCCCCGATGCCCGGAAGAACTTTCTGCACAATCGGGTGACCAATACCTCCGGTAACATCCGGTGTGTACACGCCAGCCCAGATCATCTCGGCATTTTCATCATTGTTATAGACAAAATTGTCAAAATAGTCGTCGAGCAATTGGAAAGCTCCCGAGTTGATAACTAAATCTGCATTGGTGATTACATCATCCCAATGTGCTGTTCCGGTATAGATTTCCGCATTCAAATAAACCATTGCTCTCAGACTGTAAACAGCTTCCTGTGTCAGACGACCGTAATACTCGCTGCCCACATCATTCTGAGAAGGAAGGTCGGCGACTGCATCATCCAATTCACTGATTACAAAATCGAAGACTTCAGTCCGGGTATTTTGCGTTGGCAAGTCATTCGGATCAACTTTAGGTTCCGTAAATATGGGTACGTTGCCATAAAGATCCATCAAATAGAAATAGGCATAAGCACGTAAAACCCTTAACTCGGCCTTTGCACCAACAACGTTTTCCAAACCTGAGGCATCCAGTGAAGAAATCAACGCATTCGCCTGACCGACCGTGCGAAACAATGTATTCCAGAATGTATTGATATAGCCATGACTGGCATCCCATTTATGCTCCGACAGCTGTTCCAGATCGCTGTTAGCCCACCATCCCTGGATCTTTCCGTGACAAGCTACCTGGTCGGCACAAAGTTCGAGGGCACGGTATTCCTGCCCAAAGGTTGGTATAGCCGCGAAATTTCGGTATGCTCCGGACAGGGAAGAAAGCACCTGTGCATCGTTGGAATAGAAATTATCCGGCGTGTAAATTGAATAGACGTCCTCTTCCAGTAAGTCGTCACATGCAGAGAAGACCAAAAGTGAGAAAGAGAGTCCAACAATTAATTTCTTATTTATAGATTTTAAAAATTTCATGATCTAAAGTTTTAATAGTTAGTCTTCCTTCAAATTAAAATGACAAGCTAGCACCAATCATAAACACACGCGGTCTTGGGTAAGACAAGTAATCAATACCCAGAGGAGCAGTACCACCACGGTTGGTGTTTGTTCTCACCTCCGGATCGTAACCGGAGTAATCAGTAATCACAAACAGGTTCTGGCCTGTAACGTAAATACGTGCTTTTGATAGGAATTCCACGCGGTCAGTATCGAAAGTATAACCTACACTCATGTTGTCAAGTCGAAGGAAGCCGGCATTTTGAATCCAGCGAGAAGAGAACTGCGAAATTTGGTCCCGGCTCATCCCCAAGTCCAGTGCTGATCTCAAGACGTTAACACCTGGCGTAGCATTCACATAACTAAATTCAGCCTCGGTGTTGTTATAAACATCGTTACCCACAACACCCCGGAAAGAGATCGATAAATCAAATTTCTTCCAAAAGAACGAGCTACTAAAACCATAGGTGAAATCCGGGTTTGCAGAACCAATTGCAACCAAATCAGCTGTTCCGTCTCCGTCTTCATCCAAATAAGTTTCCATGCCATCTTCATCGAGGCCAGTGTACTTGCGCCCCCAGAAAGTTCCCAATTCATAGCCTGGCTTGATAATTTGCGTGCTGGTTCCGTTACTTACGACACCCGAAGTAGCGGCAGTATAAATGTATTCGCGCGAGAAATCTTCGTTCGACAAAGTAATTACCTCATTCTTATTGGTTGAAAAATTCAAACTTGCATTCCACTGGAAATCGGATTTACGAATTATTTTACCCTCCAGCGTAAGCTCAAAACCGTTGTTGTCAACTTCTCCAACATTTGCCCATTGCGTAGAAACTACAGATGGTGAAGCGGTCGAGAATTCCAGCAACAAATCAGTTGTGTGCTTTTTATAATAGTCAAGCGAACCGGTGACGCGTTGATCCCATAATCCAAAATCGATTCCGACGTTTGACTGAGCTGTTGTTTCCCATTTCAAGTCCGGATTTGGATAGTTACTTGGGAGCACACTTGGGATAGCCGTACCTCCCAAAACATACACGTTTGAGCCCGAAATTGACAACTGTT
Organism: Mangrovibacterium diazotrophicum; assembly: GCF_003610535.1. NCBI lineage: Bacteria > Pseudomonadati > Bacteroidota > Bacteroidia > Marinilabiliales > Prolixibacteraceae > Mangrovibacterium > Mangrovibacterium diazotrophicum. The sequence goes on from NZ_RAPN01000001.1 coordinate 2,991,992, forward strand.
CACGGAACAAATCGTTCGGTATTTCCTGGTTACCCGTCACACCGTATCCTAAACGAACTTTCATGTTGCTAATCAGTTCACTATTGAAAAACGGCTCATCCGATAATTTCCAGGCAAATGCTCCTGAAGGGAATAAACCGTATTTGTTGTTGCCACCAAAACGGCTCGAACCATCGCGTCTCAACGTTGCGGTAATCAAATAACGATCAGAGAGTTTCAGATTTACACGAGCATATTGCGAAGCTAACCGGTTAGCAGATTTATAAGATGTATTGGACACCAAACTTCCCGACTGCATCAGGTTCCACTGTACGGAAGTTGAAACAAACTGGTTGGCCGATGTAAAGGTATTTTCGGTTACAAAACGCTGGTAAGAAGAACCGACCAAAGCGGTAATACTGCTATTGTCTCCGAAGTCTTTGGTATAAGTCAGGTTACCTTCAATCAACGAACTGGTGTTATGCACCTTGCTGATTGAAGCGCGGCCTCCTTCTGATTCACCGATTGGGTGGTCAGCCGGAACAGCAGAATAGCGATTAACGGCCTCGTCGTTGTGACCAAAATTCACCGAGGCTTTCAAACCTTTATAAATTTCGTAGGAAAGATTCACGTTTCCCAAGAACATGTTTGTTTTGCGTTCATCGGTAATTTCAGTCGCCCACGACAACGGGTTGACACGCAATTCACCAATCTGGTAGTAGCTGCCATCTTCATTGTAAACAGGCAGAGTCGGCGCCCAACGGATGGCATCTTTCAAAATGTTACCACCTTCGTTACCAATATTGGATGAAATCGGTACGATGTCGTCCATAATTTTCCCATAGGTCATATTGAGGGCAATATTCAACTTGCCATCAATGGCAGTATGATTCGCATTTAAACGAGCGGTGTATTTCTGAATCTTAGAAGCTTCGATAATTCCTTCCTGCGAGTTGTAACCAAAAGACGCGCGGTAATTACTGTTCTTTGAACCTCCCCCAAATGACAAATTGTGGTTCTGGCTCAATGCACTGCGGAAAATAACATCCTGCCAATTGGTATTCGCGCCCAAATCCGGATAAGACAAGCCATTGGACTCAGCATAGTTTCGGTACTCATCGGCCGTTAAAACATCCAATTCCTTCCGAACAGTAGAAATCCCAACATAGGTATCGTAAGAAACCGACTCGCCGAATGATTTACTTTTGGTTGTAATGATGATGACACCGTTTGCACCGCGAGAACCGTAGATCGCCGTTGCAGATGCATCCTTCAAAATTTCAATCGACTCAATATCCGATGGGTTAATGGCATTCAGCGGGTTTGTTCCTTCAGAAGAAAATGGAGATGTGCTACTTTCTCCCGAAACATTAACATACTCATTCGCAGACGTAAATTGCAAAGGAACACCATCAACAACATACAAGGGGTCGTTACCGGCCGATACCGAACTGGAACCGCGGATCCGAACTGTTGACGCAGCACCGGGCTGCCCACTATTTTGAATAATATTTACCCCGGCAACTTTACCCTGCATCAGTTGTTCTGGTGCCATCGTAATACCAAGGTTGAAATCGTCGGCTCCGATGGATGAAATAGAACCGGTTACATCGGCCCGGCGAACAGTACCGTAACCAATCGCCACAACCTCCTCCAAACCGATTGTTTCTTCTTCCAAAACAATATCAACAGATGTTCGGCCATTCAGCTCGACTTCCTGCAATTTCATCCCAACAAACTGGAAGATTAAAGTTGATTCAGATGGAACTTCAGTCAGGGAATAGTATCCGTTAGCATCAGTAATCGTCCCGTTCGACGTTCCTTTGATAACAACAGTTACCCCCGGCAGAGGCTCGCCACTATCGCTTTTTACAGTCCCACTTACGGTTAACGACTGCTGAACAGTCCGATCACTTCCTCCCTCATGCTCGTTGAACAACGCAACCTGGCGACCCGAAATCTTGTAACTGATATCAGTGCCACTTAAAATTTGAGTAAGAATAGTTTCAATATCCTCATTTTGGCTGTTTACTGTTACTTTTTGATTCGTATTAACAGTACCTGAATAGAAAAATCGGTACTGACTTTGATCTTCGATTTTTCTCAACACCAAATCAATCGATTCATTTTGTGCTAAAACAGAAAGTTTAGCGGTTTGAGAATAGGTCTCTGAAGCAACTGCTGTGAAAACAGACAGGAATAACAACAAGACACTTAACTTCATAGCAATTAGGAATTTAATGAAGAAAAACCCCAAAGGAGTAACCTTCAATTCATTTTTTTTCATAAGTTTGAATTGTTAGAATTAATAATTCGCAGAAATTATTGATTAAAGGTGGGGAAGTTGGGAGCTTTCCCACTTTACATTTTCTCAATCGTTTAGGTTCTATGCATAGGCAATTTCGTTTTTCGAATTAGTGTTTTCGTATGATTAGCTTTCTGGTTTCTTTATCATAGGAGTACTCAATAGGCATCGTCAATCGCATCAAATCAAGCACTTCCTGAATCGATTCATATTCAATATTGGCGGTTACCTCATTTGCAAGCAGCGAGCTGTCGACCACGTCGATATCCACATTATACCAACGCTCTAATTTTTCCACAACTTGTTTAAGTGGTTCGTTTCTGAAAACCATTCGATGGTCGCGCCAGCAGGAAAACAAATCGGTTTCCACTTTCGTAACCGAGACTTGTTTATTCAGGGTATCCAGCACAGCCTGAAAGCCGGGCTTCAACATCTGCTTCGCCATTCCTTCTGTACTAATGGCCACCGAGCCACGATCCAAGGTAACAGCAGGCTGTTCATTTTCATAAGCCATTACATTGAAAGCCGTTCCCAAAACCTGAACATGCAGCTGGTTTGCCTGAATGACAAAAGGCGTTGAGCTCTTCACTACGTCAAAATAAGCCTCCCCCACAAGTTCAACTTTGCGTTCTTTGCCGGAAAACTTACTCGGGAAATTCAAGCTGGAACCGGCGTTCAGCCATACTTTTGTTCCGTCGGGTAGTTGAAAGGAAGTCTGCGAAGCCAGCGGTGTTGAGATAAACTGTTCAACAGCTCTGCTTTGATTGAAAAACAGATAGGCAGAAGCGATCAAAACGGGTATTAACAGGATTGCCGCAACGCGAGTGACAATATTCAGCATGCGCAACCGTCCGGACCGCCCCTTTTCCAACCGATTAATTTTATAATGAATTTCGTGAAGTGTTGGTTCCAGGTTCGGAGCCGCCTGTTCATTGATCGTCGTTTCCCAATGCTCCTTCATCTCAGCAGTTAGCAACTCCTCATTGTCCGAATCTTTCATCAGCTTTAGGAATGAAACGAAATCTTCTTTCGTTGCTTTATTTTGAAGGAAATTTTTGAAGTAGTTTTTCATTGGTAATTCTTGGTCATCTGATTCGGTAAACGCACAACCATCAAACTACCCCTGCTCCGACCAATATTTTTTTGAAATAAAAACTAGGAAATGCCTATAACTATTTCTTAATTTTACGATCGTACTACTGCAAGCCCGACTACATGACAGACGCCAAACTAATCCAAAACCTCAAAAACGGGGACAAGAACACCCTTAATGAACTGTACCAAAAGTACAGCAGGCGGCTTTATGTATTTATTTACGGGTACCTGAAAACGGAAGCCGACACGCTGGATTTGATACAGGAAGTTTTCATCAAGATCTGGATAAACCGACAGTCGATCAAACCGGATTCACAACTGGACTCCTACATTTTTACCATTGCCAAGAATACAATCATCTCCGCTTTCCGAAAGAAAATCTCGGAGCAGGATTACTACGACTACCTGAAGAATACGGTTGTCACCAATTCCATCGCAACCGAGTCGCAGGTTAATTATGACCTGTTATCCGAAGCTGTTGGAAATCTGGTCAGCAAACTCCCCTCAAGCCGGCAACACATCTATCGGCTTAGTAAAGAACAGGGATATTCGAACAAACAAATTGCCAGTGAACTTCAAATTTCCATCAAAACAGTTGAAGACCACATGACCAAAGCGAGAAAGTTTATCCAGGATAATCTGCAGGAATACGGATTGTTGGCAGCGCTTTTTATTTCGCTCTTTCTCGTCTGATCAGATCTGGCTTCGTCAAACAACCCTAAAAGTCATCCTTGAAATCATTTTCAATGCGACGGTGCTTAGCGATGTACTCCGAAGGCAGTTCCTTGTAATATTCCTTGAAGTAGCGGGTGAAATAGCGCGGGCTGTTAAAACCTACCTGGTAAGCCACTTCCGAAACCGACAGCTGCGAGTTTTCCAGCAAATCGGCTGCTCGTTTCAAGCGAATAATCCGAATAAATTCGACCGGTGATTTCTTCGTCAGCGACAGCAGTTTTTTGTACAGGCTCACCCGGCTCATGCCGACTTCCTGCGCCAAATCCTCCACAGAGAAGTCCGAGTTCGAGATGTTCTTCTCAACCACTTCCAGCGCTTTCTTAATGAACTTTTCGTCCAGTGATGTCACCTCGATTTTCTCCGGATTAATGCCAATCATGGTCTGGTAAGTTTGCCGCAGCTGCTCGCGACTGTTGATCAGGTTTTCAATCCGCGACTCCAGAATCCGGAAATCGAAGGGTTTAGAGATGTAATCATCAGCTCCCGATTCGAGCCCTTCCAATTTGTCTTCGGCTTCAACTTTAGCGGTTAGTAGAATCACCGGCAAGTGCGAGGTTCTCCCGTCGCCCTTAATCTTCTTGCACAGCTCAGTCCCTGTCAAAACCGGCATCATCACATCGCTGACAACGATGTCGGGCAGGTGCTTCAGACACATTTCCCAACCGGCTTGTCCGTTCGGAGCTTCAAAAATATTGTAGTTTTCGCGCAGGTTGTCTTTCAGGTAGAACCGGAAATCATCGTTATCCTCAACCAGTAAAATCGTCCGTTTCGACGAATCAAACGCAGGATCTTTCACTTCCGGTTGGGCCGACTCCGCAAAGAACTTCATGCCTTCGCGTTCATCCTGCTCCTTGTTTATGATTTCAGCTTCCTCTGCGGTGAACAGCTGCACCGGCATACGCACCGTGAATGTACTTCCTTTGCCAACAACACTGTTAACCTTTATCGTTCCATCCAGAATACTGACGTATTCGTTCACCATTGACAAACCAATACCACTTCCCTGGTTAACGATCGAGTTGGGCACATCGTCCTGGTAAAAGCGGTCGAAAATCTTCGTTTGTTTATCTTCCGGAATACCGATCCCACTGTCCTGAACTTCCAACTGAAACCAAACATGTGGCTTGGCATTCATCAGAAACGACTCACCCTCCATCGTCGCCGAAACAACAATACTGCCTCGCTCGGGCGTAAATTTAAACGCGTTGGAAAGCAGGTTCGAGATGATTTTATAGGTTTTATCCTGATCGAAGTAGGTGTAAAAAGAAGGACGATTCACGCTCACATTAAAGTCCACCTGCTTGTTGTCGGCCATATCGTGAAACGAAATCCCGAGATCGGAAATGAAAGCCGCCAGATCACCCCACGAGCGTTTCGCCTCGATCTTTTGAAACTCCATTTTCCGGAAATCGAGCAGCTGGTTTACCATCGCAAGGAGTCGCCGGGACTGGCGATGGATAAAGATCAGCTGATTGCGGTTTTTCGCATCATCCGTGCGGTTAATCAACTTCTCCAACGGAGACATGATCAGCGTGAGCGGCGTGCGGAACTCGTGGCTGATATTCGTGAAGAACTTTGTCTTCAGGGTATCCAGCTGCTGAATGCGTTGCGCCTCCAGGTGCTCCTGCTCTGCCTCAAATTTCAGGCGCTGCCGCTCCAACATGAAACGACGCGTGAAGTACAAAATGACAATCGCCAGGATCAGGTAAAAAATCATTGCCCAGGTACTTTTCCAAAACGGTGGAAGAACGGTGATTTTCAGCGGTGGCTCCAGACTGCTCCAATGCGTTCCGTCGGTGCTCACCTGCACCTGAAAATAATAGTCGTCAGCATTCAGGTTTGTAAAAGTTGCTTCCATGTTTTTGGGATCAGCATTTAACCATTCCTGGTTAAAGCCTTCCAATCGGTACCGGAACATGTTCTTCTCTGGGTGAAAATAATTCAGCGCCGCGAACCGAACCGAGAAAACATTCTCGTTGTATTGCAAGGTAATCGCCTTTTGCCGGTAAAGGGTCTGATCCAAAATGACCCGATTGCGAAGAGGCACCCCAACCTTTACTTCCTGGTTGAAGACCCTCAGCCCGGTCAGAATTAGTTTATTGTCGGGCTCTAACTTTTGAATCTCTTCGGGAACAAACAAGTTAAACCCGTTCCCGCCGCCAAAAATCAATTCCCCCCGCTTGGTCCGGTAGGCCGCCTTCTCGTTAAATTCTTTTCCCTGCAATCCGTCCATCACATCGTAATTGACAACCTGAATCTTCAAGTCGCCAACCTGATGACTCTCTCCTTCCTGAACAACCGTAATCTTGGAAAGACCGTGTGTTGTCGAAACCCAAAGGTTTCCGTCCTGATCTTCCTGCAATGTTTTGATATTGCTGTCTTCCAAGCCATCTTTTTCAGTAAACACCAGGAATTGCTCCGAACGTTTATCAAAAACATTCAAGCCTTCCATAGTCGCAATCCAAAGGTAACCACGCGAGTCTTCGTGCAAATCGATGGCGTTTTTATCGCTCAAATGGCCAGGAACTCCGGGTTCTGCTGCAAAATGGTAAAACCGGCGGGTATCCAGGTTGAACCGGTCGATTCCATCAGACGTTCCAATCCACAGGTTGTTTTCCGAATCTTCAATGACGGACGTAATGAAATCGGCCCCAACAGAATTGACATCCCCATAACGGTAGTGGTAAAATGCATCTTTCTCCCGGTCGTACAGGTTGAGTCCGCCGGCGAGCGTACCAATCCACAGGTTACGCCGCGAATCCTCGAAGATTTCCCAAACCCGGTTATCCGAGATTGTGGTCGGATCGGAGGGATTATGTTTGTGATGATGGAAGACGTTGCCGTCAAAACGATCCAGTCCTCCGAAATAGGAACCAACCCAAAGCTGGTTATTCCGGTCGAACAGCAAAGTCACAATCACATTGCTGCTCAAACTTTGCGGATCAGAAGGATCGTTCTTATAAGTTTTAAAGCTCTTTGCTTTGCGGTCAAAATAAATCAGGCCGCCACCGTTGGTCCCAATCCAAAGATTGCCTTTGTTGTCTTCGGCAAAACAGTTCACATCGTCGTAGGGCAAGCTATTGGGTACCGACGGAAGGTAACTGTAGTGCTCAAATTGAACCAGGTTCGGGTGATAGTAGCTGATTCCCTTTTTGAAAGTTCCGGCCCAAACAATCCCTTCGTCATCACAATAAATGGTGTTTACACTATTCTGACAAAGGCTGAAACGATCGTCGCGATTATTAACCAGCGAAAAAGTCTTGCCGCTTTTCTTATCGAGCACATTAATTCCACCATGGTCGGAAGCAATCCAAATCAGCCCATTCTTTTCCTCCACAATCGACGACACCATGTTGGCATTTAATTGCAAAGGTGACAAGCCATCGGTGTAGTGCACAACACTACCATCTTTCGCTTTTATCTGGAAAGCACCGTAGGGTTGCCCCGGAGCCCAGATCCAAACATCGTCGTCGCTGTCAACAAAAATATTGCAGGATGTATTTTCGCCCGGAGGCTCCTCAAAAAGTGAAAACTTCTCGAGCACCTGTTTCCGCTCAGGATCTATTTTAAAAATCTCGAAATACCTGGAAACAAGCCAGCCTTGATTTTTCGAGTCGAATGCGATGGCCTCGAAGGAGTCATTTTTTGTTAAATCAAAGTTATCGGTTCCTACCGGAATCGAGTCGGCACGTTCCGCCTGGTGATCGTAATAATAAAGGCCTTTGCTTGCATTTACAAACCAGGTTCGCTTCTCCCGATCTTTTGTGATCGTTCGCAAATTCGCCAGAGCAATTTTACTTCCCTTGTAGTATGCTGGAAGTGACGAAAAAGAATCCTTTCCCGGGTCGAAAATCACATAATCATTGATTGATTTCAACCAAATGCACTGGTCGAAGTCTTCAAACAGAAAGTCTACCGAATTATAGGGGATTGTTGTTTCGTCAAACGAATCGTGCGTGTAAATCTTGAAGTTCGTTCCGTCAAAACGGTTCAGGCCTCTCCCTGTTCCAAACCACATAAAGCCTTGACTATCCTTCAAAATCGCTTTTACCTGGTTATTCGACAATCCGTCGTTGATCGACAATTGCATGAACTTGTACCTGTCCTGCTGTGTGTTGTCGGCGCCGAACAATTGATGCGCAGCTAAAACAAGCAGTACTATAAGTTTTATCGGATTGTTCATCGGGTTCATTTGGCCTATCTAAAGACAAAAATTACAAGAATTTTCGAATATCCAAGTTTCAATTCTGATAAAAAGCCGTCAGCGAATCAAATTATGTTACAAAACTTGATTTTCAGGAAATTCAGCAAATCACAAATAAGGGCAAATACAGACAAAGAAGCAGAGACTATTGCTACTGAATAGTCTCTGCTTCCTGAAAAAACATCCATCCTTTTTCGCTTCAACCAAATATCATTCTTCCAATTAGACTCAGATGGACTTTTAGAACCACATACTACAGGGAAACTTCCACTTTCTCGCCGTTATAATCAATCTCCTTGCCCGATACGTCCGAATCAAGGAAAGGCACGGCATTGTCGCGGGACACCACGATTACCCGGAATTTTCGATTGGCAACCATTCCCGGGAATTCACCCTCTCGCGCTTGTATTGTTAACTTCTTATCAGCTTCGTTATAGTTGAATTGAATGGTACTGAATGCACCGTTTTCATAATTGTAATTGGTGTTTTCGTCTTCGTACAATTCAAAACTAGCGTCTTTTCCGGCGTAAACGTACAGATCTAGTGGTGCATCCGGTTTCTCGGCTGCATACTCAATCTCCGGACCAACCGGGATAATTGAACCTTCGCGAACGAATAAAGGCATACGTTCGTAAGGTGCATCAACACTTTGCTTTTGGCCACCAGCCATGTATTTTCCGGTGTACAAATTATACCATCCGCCACTGTTCGGGAAATACACATCGCGCTGGCGATCTTTGAAATGATACACCGGGCAAACCATCAATGAAGGCCCAAACATAAACTGGTCGTCGATATTCAGCACGCGTTTGTCGCTTGCAAAATCCATCGCCAAACCACGCATCATGGTGTAATCGTGGTGGTAAACCGCACCGGTCAAGCTGTAGATGTACGGCATCAGGTGATAGCGCAATTTATTGTAGTACAACATCGACTGGTAAGCCGGGTGGCTTTCGGGAGCCAGGTTGTAAATCTCGCGGTAAGGGTACTGACCATGCACACGGAACAAAGGAACGAAAGCACCAAACTGGTACCAGCGGGTATTCAACTCGCGCCACTCCGCCATTTCTTCCGAACCTTCCTTCGCGTTTTCAAATTTCTTTTGAACGCTGAAACCACCAATATCCATGGTCCAATAAGGAAGGCCAGACATGGAGAAGTTGATTCCGGCAGGGATTTGAGCTTCCAAATCTTCCCAGCAAGTACCAATGTCACCACTCCAGGTTGTGGTTCCGTAACGCTGCATTCCGGCAAATCCGGAGCGGGTCAGAATAAATACACGGTCAACCGGATTCTTGGCGCGCTGTCCCTCGTAAATACCTTTTGCATTCATCAAGGCAAAAGCGTTGAAGTATTGAGTTGATGATCCCAATGCAGTTGGGTTCATCAGCTTTTTGCGGTATTCAACACTCGCATTCGACAGGATATCCGGTTCTGTAGCATCCAACCACCAGGCATCAATTCCTTTCGAATACAACTTTTCGTCGATTTGCTTCCAGAACAACTTGCGGGCTCCCGGCGAGTAGGCATCATAGAACGATCCCAGATGTCCCGGATAAATCCAGTCCAAAATGCTATCCTTAATGGCTTGTTGGTACATCCAGCCATTTTTGTCAAACTCTTTGTAGTGCTCTGTATTGGGGTAAAACTTCGGCCACACCGAAATCAGGATGTGCGCATTGTTATCGTGTACCGTTTTGATCATCGCTTCCGGATCGGTGAAACGTGCCGGGTCGAACTCGTGGCTTCCCCACTGATCAACTTTCCAGTACGACCAGTCCATCACAATATTATCAATCGGGATGTGACGTTTGCGGAATTCTTTCAAAGCGCCTTCCAGCTCATCCTGCGTTTTGTAACGCTCGCGACTTTGCCAGAAGCCCATCGCCCATTTCGGCATCACCTGAGCTTTACCGGTCAGCTCGCGGTAACGGCTGATCACGTCGTCCATCGAACTTCCTTTCATGAAATAGTAGTCGATCTGATTTCCCATTTCAGAGTAGAATGAAATATGTTTTTGCTGCTCCGGATCGACCGGAGAAAGCGCCTTCAACCCTATATAAGAAACACCACCATCCGGAATCCAGTCAAGCTTCACATGGAAACGCTGACCAGCCTTCATATCAACCTGAAACTTGGCAACAGATGGGTTCCACGCCGTACGCCATTTATCCACCATCAACTGTCCGTCGATGTACAATTTGGTGTAACCTGCGTAGTACAACAGAAAATTAAACACGCCATTTTCCTGCGCTTCAATATCTCCCTCCCAGGTAATTTGGGCATGATCGAAGCTGAAACCTTCCGGAAATTTATTGATGGTTTCCAGGTTTTCGTAGTCGATCGTTGGTTCCTGGCGTTCAACAAAGACGTGTCCTTTGCGCGAATCATCAATGTAGGTCGCTGTCAAGCCTCCTTCTTTCCCATCTTTGCCGTATTGGATAAACTGATCCATCTGTCCGTAAGGACGAGGATCTCCAAAGCGCGACAAAGAATAGTTGTCCCACAGGATCCCGTAATTCTGAGTTGAAAGGATAAACGGAACCGACACCTTCGTGTTGTATTGGAACAGCTCCTCGTTTTTGCCTTTATAGTTCATTTCGTCAGCCTGGTGCTGCCCCAAACCGTACAGTGCTTCATCATCCGACGAGTCGAATACTTGCTGAAGCTCGAATGCTTTCACACCATCAACCTCCATCGGTTTCATCGTCGTTCCGTTCTCGGCACCAGCCAGAATTTCATTTCCGTCCTGATCGAAGAAACGAACCACGCCGTTTTCTTTTGAAATTTCAACCGTTGTACTGGCTGTGGCGACTTTCACAACCTGATCATCTTCGCTGGTTGTGAATTCAACTTGTTTATCTTCAGGGAGAGCGATCAAGCTTGAATCAGCCGAAAACTGACCTGTTGCCGAAGCTGACACCCGAATTATCTCATCGCTAACGGGCATTACCCGAACAGCCTTCGCCCCATTCTCTGTTGTTTGTTTCGGGAATACGGTTACTCCGCTCTCATCTGCCTGGTAGCCCTTGGGGCTACACCCTGCAAAAAGAGCACACAGTAACGCTACTACTACTATTGTCTTCATTCGTTCTGTATTTAAAGGTTGATGGACTTCCTCAATGTTAGCTCGCTGAACTCCAGATTCTGCCCGTCAATTATGGTTTACTATTCAATTCCTTAGAAAGGATAAGTTCCGGCTGCCGCACCACGCGTCAAACCATCCAGTAACTGTTGGTCTCCAACTGCGTTTGTAGTCCGGTCGAAAATACCGGAAGCTCCCGCAGAGGTTGGTCCATTGTCCCAATAGAATGGCACCATACCGTGCGCTTTAGCTTGCTTAACGACGTACTCTGAAAACCAGGCGCGCGAGTCGTCGTGTTTCTGTTGCCAGCTGGCATCGTAAGCACTCAAATCACGGCGGATAGGTGCAAATTCGCCTAAAATAACAGGTACACCCTGATCGACAAACTTCGTTTTCATTTTCTTGAACTGCGCATCAACGTAATCCTCTTCTCCCCAGCTGGCATTCCGGTCGCCACCATCAGTCATGTGGTTGTCGGCTCCCCAAAAGTAGAACATCTTGCCCCAACTGGCATCTGCTTCCAAACCGCAGAAATTCCAGGGTGAATAATAATGCACTTCGGCCATCAAACGATTGGCTGTTGCATCAGTCGGCAAGCTCATCAAATCATTTGTCTTATCAATGTCAGTATTTGGGCCGGGAATGATCAGGTTACGGTAGGTATTTTTTCCTCCCGTTGCCCGAACCACATCCACAAATGTCTGCATATAAGTTTTCAAAACATCGGCTTGCTCCTGCGTATCGGCATTCGGTTCGTTGGCTCCGGCAAACAGCAAGTATTCGTCGTAATCGCGGAAGTATTTCGCAATCTGCTTCCAAATGGCTGCTTGCTTCGCATTCACTCCGTCCTTCGCTACTACGGTACAATTGTTTTCCAGCCAGCCACCATCCCAGTGGATGTTCAGAATCACGTAAACGTTGTTGCTGACACAATAATCAACCACTTCTTTCACGCGGGCCAACCAGGTGTCTTTTATCTTGTATGTTGTTTGATCTTCCAAATATTGGTTCCAGGCACAAGGAACTCGAACCGCATTAAAGCCGGCAGTTTTCACTGCCTGAATCAGTTCGCTCGTAGCCTTTGGATTTCCCCAGGCAGTTTCGCTTCCAATGGATTCCAGGGTATTTCCAAGGTTCCAGCCCAGGTAAAGTTTTGCAGCCAATGCTTCGGCATTGCTGTCCATCCCCGTCATGTCCGGGTCAACGGTATCGGGACTTTCCGGGTCAACCGGCTCTTCCTCGGCAGCTGCCTGTATGCACTGCAGAGTCACTGTTTCGGCACCGTCAGCAGTTAATGTCATCGAGAGATTTCTCTCTTCAGTGGTCGAATTTGCTTCGGCTGTCAACGTAACGGTAGCATTTCCTTTGGTCGACTGGATCGAAGGTTTGCACCAATCTGTTGAATTGAAGTTAATGCGCCAGGTTGTGTTGCTACTAATATCAAAACTGGCAGTTCCTCCGTCAGCCGTAAAGCTGAACGTTGTCGGAGTTGCCATTAGCGTGGCCTCCGGTTCTTCGATGATTGTTCCGTTGTTGGAACTACTGCAACCTGCGATCGATAAAACGACAAGTAGCAGGTAGATCCATCTGTTAATATCTTTCGTCATTTGCTTGTTGATTCAATGGTTTTATTGGTTCAGGCGGGAATAAAGCTTCCTCTCTTTCGGTTTTATGATCCCCGGATACCGATACGATATCCGGGGAATAATTCTTACTTATCTATCTATTCTGCTGGAACAAAAATATAGGTCATGTCAAATTCACCTTCGCCGGAAAGATCCGGATCCCGGGTTTCCTGCAACAACAATGCGTTGCTTTCAATCCGGTAGATCTTCAAAGCACCCCAGTCAGCAACGGCATAGTCGCAAGTCCATGGGTGTAGCATGCCAACCGACATGGTAATTGTGTTTGCATCCAGGTCGATAGCCCATGTACCGTTTAGTGTCACTACTTCATCGCTTTGCAATGTAAAGGCACCGTCGTCGGGATTTGGAATACCGTTAATGACAGAACCATCTGCATCTAAAGTATAAATCCGTTTGCGTTGTTGCACGGTAACTGTTCCGTCCATTTCAAATTTCACAGTTCCATAGTCAACTCCTTCTTCACCGGCTGCATACTGTTGCCCTGGCAGCGGGTTCCAGGCCCAGGTTGCATAATCAGAGAAGATAACCGGTCCCTGCTCAGCGCCCCAGCTGGTTGTTTTATCGTAAGTGCGATCTGAATCCAACTTCCATGTTTTTGCGGTGATGATCTTTTTAGTCGCAGTTACAACATCGTCTGCACCACTTCCGGCAACCGGACTCAAGTGCAAGGATAGATATTCTGCTTTATCCGTCGAACGTTGGCCCAGCCAAATTCCTTCGATATTACCTATCGCATCCTTTTCAGAGATAATAATCCTCAATGTATTCTCTGCAGTTGTACCAAATGTCAACCAACCACCAACGTTGCTAAAGAATGTTACAGGTTGACCGAAATCAATATTATTACTCTCGTCAACAGTGTAACTTCCCTCATAGGATCCATCAAGTGTTTGGATCGAATAAGTGCCACCATCGTCACCCTCTTTTGTCAAAGTCATCGAAACGGCGCCAAATGCAGCCTCGTCGTATGGAGGTGTCCATGTCGAAAATGCGAATCCACCATCACTGGCAGTCGACGCGACTTCATTTAAAGCTGAGCCATCCAGACCATGCCAATTATATGGAATATCCATATCAATTTTCCATGTCTTTGTAGTGCTCACAGCTGTTGTTAAATCTTCATTTGCATCGCCGTCATAAGGTGGTTCCGGGTCCGGTTGATCTGGAGCGACCCAACTATCCGAGTAATCTTTAGCAATAAAGTTGTACACTAACAAACAAGCTCCTTCACCAGACAAAGCCGCGTCGCGCAAAGCTGCCAATTGCATTGTATTTTCTGTCAACGACAAAACTTTCAAATCACCCCAGTCAATAACGACTCCGTCACGTCCGGCATCGTGCAAAATGTAGGCATCAGTCGTGCGCATGGTGTGGTTGGAAGCGTCAAGCATAAAACTACCGCTTTCCTGGCGACCCAAAATTTTGTGGTCAACAGTCATGTGCGCGCCACCAATCAAGTCAAAAGTCATCGTTCCATAGTCCAATTGTGTTTCGGAGCCGAACAACCAGCTACCGTTTCCGGCCCAGTCTGCTTTCCAGTTCCAGCTGTCGCCTTCAACAGTTTGTCCCTCGGTAACAGTTGCCCAACTGTCGTCGGTGCCGTAGAAATATAGCGGTCCTACGAAATATTTAGCATAGCTAGGCGCTTCGTCTTTCGGGAACAGGTCAAGAACCCAGGTCTTGCTTTCGCCAACACCACCGGTCAACATCGTCCATAGCGGGTCAGTCACATAGTCGAAATTATCCGTTGTAATATTCAACTGGTAAGTATCAGCTTGTACCAAACCACCGGCACTTTCAACACCGTAAACAAATTGGTACTCTCCGGCAAAAGGGAATCGCAAAGTGTCCTTCACCCGGGTTGAACGGCCCATTGGTGTAACCCACAACGGTGTAACACCCGGCGTTAAGCTTTCGAGAATAACCATGTTGGGGTCGGTGGCATCCTGCGTGATGCTGTATTGCAAATCGCTTTTCGACAACACACCGCCCAAGTTAAATTCATCGGGCTGACAGGCGAACATGGCCAGGATCAATCCCAACAAAAGGCTGTATAATTTAAAATTTCTTGTCTTCATAAGATTTTAGTTTAGATTAGTTCCAACCATCATTTTGAGTTAAAACACCGGCAGATAAACTAATCTGCGTTTGAGGAATCAACATTAAACCGCGTTTGGAAGTAATGTCTGAAGCACTGATGACTTTCTGGAAGTCAACTCCACCGTCCTGAACAGTGGTTGAAACAGCAATTGTACTGGCGGCAACAGAACCTCCCTGGCGCATCAGGTCCCAGTAGCGCAATCCTTCGAATGCAAACTCGAACCGACGTTCAGTCATGATGTTTTCTTTGCTCACCGCTTTTGAAGTCAAACCGGCACGTTCGCGAACCTGATCGAAATAGCTCTGCGCATTGGAACTTCCCAATTCAGCAGCCATCAACAACACATCAGCATAACGCATGACCACGTAATCCTGGAACTGACCAATCTGGAAGTTCACAGCACCATTGGCTTCTGCCACATCTTTCACCACGTACTCGCCGGTTTCCGTATCCAAAACGTAAGTCGACATCGGTGTGTATTTCTTGTTGGTGTAACCGGTGTATTCGCGTTGGTCCGAGTTGTCGAAATCCAAACCTTCTTCAGAAAAAGCAATTACCGAAGCTACTTTCCGTGTGTCGTCGGTTTCGTAAGCCTGGTACAATGAAGGTAAAACCGTGCAGGCTCCCCACCCTTTTCCGTAAGGAGTGAAATGCTGACCACGGGCACCCAACATCACCAACCAATGGTTGCCATCGGTATCGCCATCGTAGTTTGAAGTAATGTTGTACTTCACCGCGAACAGGGTTTCCATATTGTCTTTACCGGCATAAGTTGTTTCAATTCCGGTCATATCATCGTTCACTGTTGCCGCAGCAGCAGGCCACAGGTTTTTATACTCGGGTACCAAACCGTAACCGGTTGTTCCAACTGAAGAAACAATGTCTTCCAGCCCCTGCAAAGCTTCCGACTTCGATACCAATCCAACCAAATCAGATTTTGCATAGTAACCGGTATAGTACAAATAAACTCGTCCCAACAATGCTTTTGCAGCCCATTTATTCACGCGGCCCGGCTCAACCGATTCAGCTCCGTTTTCGGCAGCAAACATCAGGTCTTTCGTGATAACCGTGTAGGTTGAATCGGCAGGCGATTGCGGAATATTTTCGTCTGAAGGCTCAGTCAGCAAAGGAACACGTTCCCACAAACGAACCATGTCGAAGTATGCGAAAGCACGCAGGAAACGAGCCTGAGCTTCAATCTCATTGCGATAGTCTGTATCGTCTTCCCAATCAATTTGATCCATTTTCTGCAGCAATACGTTGCAACGGTAAATTGACTTGTAATAGGCAATCCAGTTATTATTCAAGGCATCAACATCACCCGGAGAAACCTGCAAATCGAACTGGTCCAGCATCCGGTAATTCAAACCGTCAGTATTCCCGGTACCGCCAAAGCAGTTGTCTGATACGACTTCCGACAACACGGGGAAGGCAATGCCGTTGTTGTAGATTGCCTGAACACCGTCGTAGCAACCTACGATCGCCAGCTCAGCATCTTTTTTGGTTTTATAGAAGTTCCCGTCGGTCAACGAAGTTGTTGGCTCACTATCCAGGAAACTTTCCGAACAGGCGCTGAATAGCAGAGTGGTCAGCGCCAGCATATATATTAATCGTTTTTTCATTGTTCCTTCAGTTTTTAAAATTTGATATTTACACCAACCATCATTGTTCGCGGACGTGGGTAGTAACCCAAGTCAACACCAGATGAACCGTTTTCAACACCGTAGCCAATTTCAGGGTCCATACCGTTATACTTGGTAAAGGTGATAGCGTTCTGAACAGAAGCATACACGCGCAGTTGGCTGATGAAATCTTTTTTCACCAACTTCTTGGCAAAGTCGTAGCCTAGCGTAATGTTGCTGATGCGAAGGAAATCGCCGTCTTTCACAAAAACGTCAGAGAACAGGTAGTTCACGTTCGTTTCTGTTACGCGAGGAATTGTGGTTGAAGTTCCTTCGCCATGCCAGCGACTCAAAATCTCAGTAGTGTAGTTCGCATAAGCATTGGCATGGTTGCGGTACGATTGTACAATCTGGTTGCCGGCAACGCCGTTGGCATCCACCGTAAAGTCAAATCCTTCGTAATCGAAACCTACCGAGAAACCAAATACATAGTCAGGGTTCGGATCACCAATGTTTGTTTTGTCGCTCTCGTCGATAACACCGTCTTTATTTTGATCTACATAACGCAAGTCGCCTGGTTTGGCGTTTGGTTGAGTTACTTTGCCGTTGTTGGTATAGGCCTGAACTTCTTCTTCGTTTTGGAAAATGCCATCGGTTTCCCATCCCCAGAAATATCCGATTGGATACCCGGTTTCGGCACGATGGTAGAATTCAAGTGAGTTATCGTAAAGCATATTGGTTAACCCGTGTACAATACCATCTGTTGTTGGTACTTCCGACACTTCGTTTTTGTTTTTCGCGATGTTACCGGCAATGCGGTAGTTGAATTTGCCAATGTTGTTGTGGTACGAAACCGACAATTCAATACCGGTGTTATCCACGTTACCACCGTTAATGTATGGAGCATCAGCACCGGCAGTTGCCAGGATCGGAGCTTCAATCAACCAGTCTTTTGTTGATTTTTTGTACCAGTCCAAAGTCAGGTTCATGTGACCGTCTAACAGTTGCGAGTCGAAACCGATGTTGATTTGCTCTGAAGTCTCCCATTTCAATTCCGGGTTCGACAAGCGGCTTGGATAAGCACCAACAGTATTTCCGGAAGCGTCGAAATCGTCAGTACCAAAATAGTAGTTGGTGTTGGAAGTTTGGATCGGAGCCAGATACTGCCAAGCATCAATATTTTGGTTACCAACCTGTCCCCAGCTGGCACGCAATTTCAGGAAATCGAGGAAGCTTGCTGAATTTTCCATGAACGATTCGTTGGTCAAAACCCATCCGGCAGATACCGATGGGAAATAGCCCCAACGATTACCTTTTGCAAATTTCGAAGAACCGTCAGCACGGAAAGTCGCATTCAACATGTAACGTTCCTTGTAGTTATAGCTCAAACGACCGAAATACGAAAGCAACATGGCTTCATCGTTCGGAGCGCCGCCGTAGCTCAGCAGCGTGAAATCGGTGTTTGTGGTATTATCAATGTAAGCGTGATCCAGGTCTGAAGTGACCAAATCGGAGTTGCTAACGCTAACCCAAGAACCTTTGTTCTGGTAGATTGAGTTACCGGCCATCACCGTGAAAGCGTGCTCGTTCAGGTCGAAATCGTAAGTCAATACGTTGTCCCAGGTCAAAGCCAAACCTTTGCTCATGCTTTGGCTGGCACCGTCATTCAGGCGGAAGGCATAAATCGACAATTCGTAAATCGGGCGGTATGAACGTCCTTCGCTCACATAGTAGTCGAAACCGGCAGTAGTGCGGAAGCGAAGATTTTTCATCGGGTTCAGCTCGAAATAAACGTCACCAAAAATCTTTTGGTTGTTATTCTTGCTTTGGTTGTTCAGAATCATCGATCCGTATGGGTTGTTTTCTCCTTCGGCCCAAGGATCCCAAACTTGCAAATCGCCGTTTTCGTCGTAGTATTCAACGCCCGCTTTGTTATTCAGGAAGTCGCCGTTTACATCGTACATCGGTAGGAACGGGCTGGTGTTTAATGCACCACGCAAACTGTTGTTATACTGGTTGCCAACGCCGATACCATTTTTCTCGATATAACCCATTGTCAGGTGCTGTCCTACTTTCAGGAAGCCGTCGTACAATTTGTGCTCGCTGTTAACGCGCAGGTTGTAACGGTCGTAATTCGAAACTTCCGGTCCGCCCACAATACCTTCCTGTCCAGTGTATGAAAGCGACATAGAATAAACTGAGTTGTCAGAACCACCGGTCATCCCTAAAGTGTAGTTCTGTGTCACGGCGTTGTCGTAAAGCATGGCATCAACCCAATCGGTACCTTCGCCCATTGCTTCCAGTTCCGAAGGGGTAAAATAAGGTGCTTTACCCGAGTTGATCGCTGCTTCATTCATAATCACTGCATATTCTTTGCTGTTCAGCATGTCAACTTTGCGAGCAACATTTTGTAAGCCGTAATAAGCGTCGAAGCTGATTTTTGCTGTTCCTTTTTTACCCGTTTTGGTGGTAATCAAAATAACACCATTCGCAGCCTGCGAACCGTAAATCGCTGCCGAAGCAGCATCTTTCAAGACATCGATACTTTCGATGTCCGCATTATTTAAATAGGAAATGTCGCCGGTTTGCACACCGTCAACAATATAAAGAGGTCCGGAGTTACCAATTGTACCCTGACCACGAACAACAACTTTCAAGCCTTCGCCCGGCTGACCGGAAGTAGAGGAAATCTGAACCCCCGAAGTTTGTCCTTGTAATGCCTGTAAAGCGTTTGTTGTATTTCTTTTTTGAAGGTCTTCACCATCCACCTGTACCGTAGCACCGGTCACCAGCTTTTTCTTTTGAACACCGTAACCAACCACGACTACTTCGTCAAACAAAGCCACTTCTTCTTCCAGTAGAACACTGATTGTTGTTTGGCCATTCACCGGAATTTCCTGCAGGGTGAAACCAACAAATGAAACCTGAAGAACGTCGCCATCGGAGACCTGAAGAGAAAATTTACCATCCAAATCGGTGGATGTTCCGTTGGTGGTTCCTTTGACAACGACTGCTGCACCCGGAATCGGTTCACCAGTGTCCTTCTCAGAAACAACACCTGTTATTGATCTTTGGGCTTGCGCAAAGCCTGAAAAGACCAGAAGCAAAGCAAAAATCAAACAGAAGCTCCGAAAGAGCATAACTGTTGATTTCATGAAGAAACTTTTGGAAAAGCTTCCATCACTGCGTTTTTCTTTCATACGTTAAAGTTTAATAGTTAGATTTTATCAATTCACTTAGAGCAATTGTCTTCGCACTTTTGGTGTTTAAAAACCATC
Source organism: Mangrovibacterium diazotrophicum (assembly GCF_003610535.1). NCBI lineage: Bacteria > Pseudomonadati > Bacteroidota > Bacteroidia > Marinilabiliales > Prolixibacteraceae > Mangrovibacterium > Mangrovibacterium diazotrophicum. The sequence goes on from NZ_RAPN01000001.1 coordinate 3,012,042, forward strand.
CCGTATCAAAAGGAGGATATTTAAACATAAAAGATCACGATAAAACTAGGTGTTTATCCTCCAATAAAAGGGGTGAAATTGTTTATAGAAAGCGGACAAATTGATAAGTCCGCACTACCAAAATGTTTCCCAGAGGGTATAAAGTTGTTAATCCAGCACACAAACAATCGCGCAATACACAACCATAAAAACCTGTATTTATGCACTTTAAATGAATTTCTCATTCACAACCTCTTCAAATACTTTCTGCCGGTGGGCACGACATGGAAAAAAAAAGATTAGCATGCTTCGGAAAGCGGAAAATATATCCGTTTTTCTATTTTTGTACCATGTATTATTCGTACGTACTATACAATCTCGAAAATCATCGCTTCCATTATGGATTTACGGTTGATTTGAAGCAAACGGAAAAAGCACACAACGAAGGTTTGATTGAAGATACCCGGGGCATTAAACCGTGGTCGATTATTTACCAGGAACCTTGCGGAAGTAAAAATGAAGCAATTCGGCGGATACGTTTCTACCGGACAATTGCCGGTCAGCGCTTTCTGAAAAGGATCTTAAACTTTTAGATTTCAACACCATTTGGTTAATAATCATTTATTGACAACCCGTTAAGCTGGCTTGGTTTTTCGTAGATTTGTTAATTGAAACTCTAAAAAGACTAGAAATGAGAAGAATTATTATTGGAGCATTTGCTTTGGGCCTATTTTTCACCGGATGTAAATCGATGCAGCGGATGAAAAGCAACGAAGCTGCTGAACCTGCCCCGCAGGAACAGACGGAAACAAAGGTGTTCTCGGTTGCTGAGCCTCAGCGTCCGGTGACTACAACACCTGCACAACCAACACAAACAGCCCCGGAATCAACTTACCAAGCCCCTATAAAGCCCGTAAGAACACAAACTGAAACATTTACTTTCGACCAAAAGGACGACGCAACCAAATACCAGGGAAGTACTTTCTTTGTGATTATTGGAAGTTTCAGTTCATTGGAAAATGCCAACAAGTATAAGCAGGAGTTGATCCCTCAAGGATTCAACCCGATTGTACTGCACAGCGAAACCGGTTATTACCGCGTATGTGTTAACTCGTATGCAGCCGAAACAGCGGCACGCCAACGTGTGAACCAAATCCGCACTGATTTCCCGAAATACGCAGATACCTGGCTATTGATTAAAAAGTAAGTTCCAAGCTCACAATATTGAAAAAGCTTATTCCTCGCGGAATAAGCTTTTTTTATGGTATCAATTCTGGATGAATCTAATTAAAGCGGTACACTACAAATCCTCGACAATCATCGACGGCACGCTTAACAACAGCGAAGCAGCTTTCTCCAACTTGTCGTTTTCCTTTGCAAAACAAACGCGAAGTAACTTGGCTTTTGTTTTTTCGTGGTAGAACGCCGAAACAGGCACAACGGCAATTCCGAAATCCCGGGCCAACCGATCGATAAAGATTTGATCTGAATCGTCCGACAAACGGGAATAATCGATTAACTGGAAATAACTTCCCTGCGTGGGAATGAACTTATACAGGCTATTTTCCAGTAAACGCAGGAAATAGTTCCTTTTTCCCTGGTACAACGCCGACACATCGTCGAAGTAGTGATGATGCGGAATATATTCAGCCAACGCGTATTGCATTGGTGTATTAACGTTACATAATTGAAACTGCTGCATTTTTCGATACTCGATCATCAGTTTCTCCGGTGCCAAACAGTAGGCTATTCCCCAACCATTGATATTGTACACCGCACCAAAGGATGAAACAATGAAGCTGCGATCAATCAATTTCTCGTAGCGGGCAATACTCTGGTGAACCTGGTTATCGAACACAATCGACTCAAAAGACTCGTCGCTCAGGATAATGATGTTCGTACCATTGGTCAACCGCTGCAGCTGCATCATATCGGCTTCGGAAAGCACGCTTCCGGTCGGATTGTGCGGCGAATTCAGAATGATCATCTTTGTCTTTGTCGTGATCATTTTCCGCAGCTCTTCCCAGTCGATGGTAAATCCGGGAGCCTTCAACTCCATGTAGACCGGTTTTCCACCGTTCAGAATAATCGAAGGCACATATGACTCAAAAGCCGGTTCAAAAACAATCACTTCATCGTCATCGCGAACCACCGCACTAATCGCTGTGTGAACAGCCTGCACGATACTCGCAGAGACGGTGACTTCTGTTTTGGGATTATAGCGATTTCCGTAGTTTTCCTCAACCAGGTCGGAAATAACTTTTCTCAGCTTCGCGATACCCTCCAGAGGTGCATAGTTATGGTCGCCGGACTTCATGTATTCAACCGCCAAATCGACCAGGGCCTGAGGGGTCGCAAAGTCAGATTTACCAATCGCCATGTCCAGTGCTCCGGTTTCTTCAATCAGCGAATACACAGAAGAAAAGATGCTCTTATTCGTATTGGGGAGTTTCGATTGTACCATATAACTAATTAGACTGGAAAGATACAAAAATACCGCGTTTAAGGCGGCGCCAAACCAAATTTAAAGAATAATAAAATAACATCCTTTTAACCCAACACCTCTTTTAAAACGGAGAGTGATTTCAGATCACCCCCTAAATCCAGGTGAATCCGATAGTAATCAACCAGATGGTCGAGCAAAACGCGACGATGCCTGTTAGTGAAATTTAATTTTTCGAGCTCGCTGAAATCGCAATTGAAAAGCTCGGTGAACTTGTGTGTTATTTCGTAGTTCATGAACTGATTATGTGCCGGTTCATTTTCGCGAAACGAGGCAGAAACGAGGTCGAAATAGCGGAAAGGCGCTTGAGGCGGCGCCTGCGGGTCAACCCCCAAATACCGGGTCAGACGGAACAAAAAACTAACCAGAAAATTGCAGTCACCATCTTCGGCCAAGTCGAGCAAACAAGCCGCATGAAACAAGAAATCGAACAATTCCGGATTGCTTTCTTCTTCCTTCAGGCATTTCATCAGCAGCTCCGAAAGAAAAATAGCCTGTGAGCTTTTGTACACATCGAAAGGCAGCTGGTTAAATGGGACTGAAAGTCGTGCATTTTTTAAGCGCTGAATCCCTCGTCCATCCTTGTGGTAAACCTCCAGATCCAGCAAAAATAAAGGCTGAAAAACGTTGATCCGGGTCGACGACTTTTTAGAACGTATTCCGCTGATAATGTAGGATTGCTGCCCGAATTTCTCGGTATAAATCTTCGCAATCACCGACGAATCGGAATAGTTGATGTAATGCAGAAATATGCCTCGTGTTTTTTCCAGCACCGCAGTTTCCTCTAATGAATAAACAGAATCTTTGTCACAAAACTTTGCTCACCGTAGCGATCATTTCCAAACACCAGGTAAACGCCTGTTGCCACCCGATGTCCACGCAGGTTTTTACCGTCCCAGGTTGCCTGTCCGCCCAGCGAAGTCGTTTTGTAAACCAAATTTCCGCTGATATCGGTGATCTTGATGTCGGTATCTTCAATCAAACCGGTAATCACAATGTCGCCGGAATATGTTTCCCGAACCGGATTCGGATAGGCATAAACACCACTGTAATCGTCATTCCCCTCCGTCGCTGTTCCCATGTACGAAATCAATCCTTTTGACGTCCCTATGAATACTTCTCCCGTCTGATCATTGATCGTCAGGCTGGTAATTTCATCCGATAACAACGGACTGTCGTCGGTTGTAAAATGGAGCAGCTCTTCGGTTCCGTCTTCGGAAATCAGGTAAACGCCGGAGGTCTTTGTGCCAAACCATTTTCGGTTGGCGCCATCCACTGCAATAGCAGTCACGGTTTGGGTGCTCAGCAAAGGATGATACAAACCATCTCCCTCATCCAAGCCTGGACGAGAAGCGTAAAACGAACCACCATCCCAAATATCCTCCGGATCGGAATAAACGCCGACACCAACGGCAGTTCCAAACCAAATAGCACCATCCTGATCCATTGCAATCGAGTAAATATCCGTCATATCGGTATAAACCTCATTTGAACCACTGTTGTAGTAGGCAATCACCGACAACTTTTTACTCGTGGAACTTTCGGCATTACGAACAATCATTGTGTTTTGGCTACGCGGAATTATGATCCACATGTCGTCATCTTCAGTCATCACCATGGTACCAACATCGGTGCTCGACTGAACGCCAGACAATGAATAGGACTCCCACTCTCCGGAAGTGGTCAAAACCGACAAGGGTTCATCAACGATCGAGTTTACCACCCAAAGGTTACCATTGCTATCGAATTTCAAGTCGCTAATTCGGCAATAAGGCTCGTCGGGTTGCGACGGAATCGCCGTTTGCAAACTGGAATTTTTGTTGTTGTACCGGGCGACAAACTGATTATCCTGAAATTCGAGTACACCTCCACCCCACGATCCGGCAAACACATGGTCCGCGTCGTTCGGGTCGACGGTTACACAAACAATATCGTGAAAACCACTCAAGTCACTGTAGGTCTCTTTATCGAAAGCTTCCCACTGGTCTCCTCTCAAAAGCTGAAAGCGTGGCGTATAAAACATGTTGTTCCAGGCTGAAGTTCGTCCTCCATCGGCCAGCCATAAATCCGAACCGTTCATGGTCAAAGCAAAAACATAGTTGCTAGCCGGCCCTTCGGGCTCTATCTGTTCCGACGATGCTCCGCTCACCTTCACGAGCGAATAACCGGCATCGGCAACCCAAAGCAGACCGTCATCATCCGTCACCGCACTTTGAGCAGCAATCGTACTAACCAATACATTATTTAGCTCATAGGAATTCACCCGGGCCGCCAGCTGGTCGCCGGCGCTGTATACTTCGACTTTCGTTCCGGATGATACGACCAGCTGATCGGCTGAAACCTGTACATCAAGAACCTGGTTGACCGAACTCAAATAGCGACTCCAATACGAACCATCCCATGCGTAAAGAGCGTCGCCGCCAGTACTCTCGCTGTTGTAGTTGACAATCACTTTCCCGTCGAAATAATCCGCCTGGTCAAATTCACTGTCAGCATTGGGGAGGGACGTCTGCTTCTCCCAATTGCCGAAATACTGTAGGTTCGACGAATTGATGTCGGCTTTGTAGACACCATTTTCAGTAGCGGCATAGAGGTATGTCCCATCAAACGCCATGTCGTTAACACGGATTTGAGCCGCGTTGTCGCCAATGTAATACGTGTCTTTGATTTCCCGCTTCTCCAGATTCACGGCAACAATCCCGAAACCACAGGATAAATAAGCCACCTGATCGACCACCAAAATATTGTAGATTGTCTTATCTCCCGAAATTTGCTTGCGTTTAATGTCAGACATGTTGTAAACTTCGCCGGAGTAGAGAAGGTCGAGATTACTATTATCATAGGCAACCACAACCACATCCGACTGCTCTCCATATCCAATTGCGGCAATGCCAACATCCGACAAACCTTCAATCATATTCAACTTTTGCAGGCTATTGTCTGACTTATCGAAACTGAATAAACCACCGCTGGCAACACAATAAACTTTGCCATCTGCAACAATGACTTTTTGAGCAGAACTGTAGGAAAGGTATTCCGTCCACTGTCCGACCGAAAAACCCGACGCACAGAGGAGTATCAATTGTATAAACAGCAGCGCTTTTCTCATACCAGTCAAATCTATCGATTCAGAAAAGCCACCAATTTCTCAACAGCACGGGCACGATGGCTAATCTTGTTTTTCTCGGTCAAATCCATTTCTGCAAAACTGATATCGTAACCATCGGGTTGAAAAATCGGGTCATAACCGAAACCTGCTCCTCCTCGTTTTTCTGTCAGAATGATTCCGTCCACCTCGCCTTGCATCAGAGTCGATTTTCCGCCGATCACCACTGCAATCACCGTCTTGAAACATGCTTTGCGGTTCGTTTCGTCACCAAGCTTTGCCAACACTTTATCCATGTTCGCCTGCGCATCCTTGGCTTCACCCGCATAGCGAGCCGAATAAACCCCGGGCTCACCGCCCAAAGCTTCAATCTCCAAACCGGTATCATCGGCGAAACAATCCAGTCCGAAATTTTTGTAAACGTACATCGCTTTTTGCAAAGCATTTCCTTCGAGCGTTGGCTCCGTCTCCGGAATCTCCTCTTTGCAGCCAATATCCTCCAAGCCAACCAACTCGACCTGACTTCCAAGTTTATGCTGTATCTCTCGTAATTTATTCGGATTGTTTGTGGCAAACACCAATTTCATGTGCAGTTATTTTTTGGGAGCATCTTCTGCCCGATTTTAACGTGACCAAATTAACAAAAATCAACAGATCTGCCGTTCGAATGCTGAATTTAAGCCTGTCACCGAACCTATAAATAAACAAAGGTCCGGACGGAATTTCATCATACGCTCGCCAATCGAACCCCGAATAATTTTCGGTGGATATTATCGACAAAAGGAAAGAAACCTTTTAAAATTCCATGACCAATTTTAGCAAACCCGAACGAAAGATTCTCGCTATTATTATCAGAGTTTTAAAATATATTCAACAGGATTAACTCAACCGGTGTCAAAACATGAAGATTAAGTGAATATTTCGAAATTGCGAACATTGATTTCTGCATTGCTCCTTTGGGCTATTCGCTCAAATTGCACGCAAATTTAGAATAGCAAAAACCGCAGATTTCAAGAGTTCATCCCAAGGACTTTCTCGATCTCTTCTTTATAGCTTCTTCCAATGGGTAATTGCAGACCACCGAGCTCCACTGTATTTCCGAAAACGGCTTCAATAGCGCTAATTGCAACAATATATGATTTGTGAATCCGCAAAAATCCTTGCCCCGAAAGCAGGTTCTCCAGGTTTTTCATTCGATCCAATTTCGTGTATTTTTTGTCTTTTGTGTGGATCACAACGTACTCTTTGAGACCCTCGACATAAACAATTTCCGACAAATTCACTTTGACCGATTTATATCCCGATTTCACAAATACAAAATCCCGACTCCCAGCGCCTTGCCCATTACTATCATAATCATTATTTTGCGCCTGAATTAATTGCGAAGACCCTATTGGGTTGATTTTACTTACAGCCTTCGCAAAGCGACTGAAGGGGATCGGCTTTAGCAAATAGTCTGTGACATCCAATTCATAGCCTTCAAGTGCATATTCTGAATAAGCAGTGGTTAATATGACCGCAGGCTTTCGCTGCAACGTGCGCAAAAACTCGAGCCCGGTAAGACCCGGCATCTGAATATCGAGGAACATCAAGTCAACTTTTCCTTCTTCTACAACCGGAAAAGCATCGGCCGCCCGCGAAAACGAAGCTAACAACTCCAACTGCGGCATTTTTTGCACATAGTCGCTTAAATACTGACGAGCAATCGGCTCGTCATCCACGATAATACATTTGATTTTTGTCATAACTCGTCTTTTTTACCGAACACCGGAAATTGCAGCGATACAAGGTATTCGTCATCCTGCTTCGTTGTTTGAAGCTCGTAGCGATGCCCGTATATCAGCTCCAACCTTTTTTTAACATTTGTGAGCCCTATTCCTACTTTACGACCAATCGGCGTTTGAGACATAAAACTGTTCTTACAGACAAAATACAACTTCCCGTCCTCGTCCCAAATATCCAGCTCCATCCAACCATCATCTTCCTTGCCTACCGTACCGTGTTTAAAACAGTTCTCAACAAAAGGTAAAAGCAACAACGGAGGGATGAAGGCGTTTTCCTGCTGAACATGTACCGAGGCGCGAATGTTCTCGGGAAAGGAAATCCGCATCTTTTCCAAATCAAGGTAATTGCGGATAAAATCCAGCTCTTTATAAATAGGTACCAGTTTTTGCTCCGTCTCGTAAATCAGATAACGCATGGTATCGGACAGACCTAAAACCATCTGCGGTGCGAGGTCGGACTTAGCGTAGGTGAGTCCGTATAAGTTATTCAAGGTGTTAAACAGAAAGTGTGGGTTGACCTGCGATTTAAGATAGAGGATTTGTGCTTCCTGCGAGCGCTGCAGCTTTTCTGCACTATCCCGCTCCACATCGGCTTTGTGTTCGTACAACCGCAAAAGCACCGCAATAACAGCAATTACCGAATTCAAAATTAAACCGACAAAAACCGGTGATTTGCGGGAATTCAAGCGTTCCGCCAACCAGATATTCCGATCGGTATCTAACCAAGCACTATTCTCCAACGCATCGTTCCAGCTCGTCCCAATGCCTCCCGGAAATACCACAAGAAACCGACTTCGAGCCACTGCTAAAACAAAAATCAAAACAAAAATGAGAACGCCAAATAGCAATGGACTTTGCCGTTTTATCAAAAACTGCTGGGTTAGTACTTCGCCCGATAAATAAAACATCAACGCAATAAAAAAGATACCCGGCAAGGTTCGCAACAACGCCTCCGTCCATGGCAGGAACAGGCTGAAAGAGACGTAAAAAAGGTAAGTCAACACAGCCCAGATAATCAAGTGGATGATCGCTTTCTTCATGCAACAATATTACGAAGAATAACGCTTTCAAAAGGGCTCCTTCAACCAACGGACAAAATTCATCAATCAACAACAGAAAACGACTACCCTGCCGTTTATTGAATAGCCTGGTCATTCGTGTAAGCGAATTCGTCGTTGGATGAAAAGATATCGGCAGAGCATGAGGAACACCGTAAGTTTGAACCAGAAACTTCAAAAAACACGAAAAATGAAAAAATTAGTTTTAACCCTTGCAGTCGTAATCGGACTGATAATTAACTGTAGCGCACAACAGGAAAATGGGCAAAGAACCCCGGAAGAACGTGCAGCCGCTCAAACGGAATGGATGAAAGAAAATATGGCTTTAACAACAGAACAACTTTCTACCGTTGAAGCGTTAAACCTTGAGTACGCAAACAAAATGGAAGAGGTTCGCGCTATCGACGGAAATCTGGCCAAATTAAAGAAAGCCAGAAGTATTACGGATGAGAAAGATGCCAAGCTGAAAACCGTGTTAAACAAGGAACAATTTCAGCAATACGAAGAAATGAAAAAAGAAATGCGGGCCAAAGCCAAGCAGATGCATAAAGAACAGCAACAATAGCTGTTGCTAGTCGAAACATTTCAATTTAATACTTATCCTCAACTCACTACCGATATCCAATTAAGGGGCTTGGCGAAGCTATGCCCTCGAAATACAAAGTCATTCAATTAAAAACAAAAAAACATGAAAACGAAACACTTTTTTACCGGAATGCTTGCTCTACTCGCAATCGTGGTACTGAGCAGTTTTATGGCCGCAAAGGGCTTAGATCCGCAACGATTCTTCCAACGTAGCCCTGAAACCAGGGCCAATGTGATTACCACTGTCATGAAAAACCGCCTAGACTTAGACGACGACCAGGCTGAAAAAGCTTACGCGATCAATCTTCGATATGCGCAGTTAAACCAAAAATTTATTGAAAACAATCCCGATTTAGAGATCCAACCCGAAATGGTTGCCCTGAACAAACAGCGAAAAGATGAACTGAAAGCCCTGCTCACACCGGAACAGGAAGAAAAAGCCGAAGCTCTTCGAGATAAACTAATCAACCGCCTGGAATTTGTATTAAAGCAATTGAAAGAAAACAATTAACAACGAAGCACCATGAAAACAAGAAACTTTCTAGTGGTCGGAATACTAATAGCCGGTGCAACACTTAGCTTCAGTGCGTGCAGCAAAGACGATAATAATACACCGGAAGACGAACTAAGCGACGAAACCATTGCCCTGGTTCAGGAATCGGCAAACGGCGACATGCTTGAAGAAGAACTGGATGCCAGTGTACAGGAGGCAATCGCCTATACCGAAGAAAACGCCATGCAAACCAAATCAGCTTCCGCAGAATCCGATTGTGCTGTGATAACCTACACTCCGGAAGACGGCACATTCCCGCGTACAATTTCCGTCGATTTTGGCGAGGGTTGCGAAAGCATCCGTGGAGTAACGCGTTCCGGCTCAATAACAATTCTACTGACTGACACTTTAAAAAATACAGGAGCTGAATACACGGTAACTTTCAACAATTACCAAGTTGAAAACACGACAATCACTGGTAGTAAATCGGTAACAAACATCGGAACACCCGCTGCTCCTTCTTTTACAGATGAAAGTCAACTGGAGTTGACCACACCAGCCGGGATTGTGATTACGAAAAGTAAGTCAATTATCCGGGAACAAATCGAGGGCATAGACACCTATTCAGTCGTTGATGATGTATTTCTGATCTCCGGTTCATCGGCCACAAGTTCGTCAGCCGGACGGTCCTACTCATATATCATTGTCGACCCACTAAAAGTAGCCCGTACCTGCGAAAATATTCTGTCAGGGGTGGCTGAAATTAACTGGAATGGTCAATCCGAACCAGTGACTATTGACTACGGCGACGGCGATTGCGACTGGAAAGTTTACGTATCTCGGGCACGTCGAATCATCCGCCGACAAGTTCTTTTAAACTAATTACAAATTCCCTACAGTGTTCGATTTCAATACACATATCGAACACCGTTAATAAACAAGATTATTCATTCATCAAACTAAATTTACTATGAATTTTTCCCTCAAATTATTTTCAGCTGCTCTTATCGTGCTTAGCATGGCAGCTTGTAGCAAAAGCGATGACGACAGCGCATCGAACATCAGTACCGAAAACGTAGCATTAGCAGAAGAATGCCTGACTACCGAAGCGATCGATAACGAAATCACCGCTAGTATCAACACAGCATTGCTCGTATCAGAGAGCAGCTATTCAACCAGCTCTACAACTATTGAAGAAACTGCAATGACTACCAAGTCAGCATCAACCCTGCCCGACTGTATGACTATCAGTATCAAACCGTTGATTGGTGGTTTCCCGAAAACAATCACACTCGACTTCGGCGATGGTTGTGTTGGAGATGATGGATTTACCCGCAGTGGATCGATCGCTGTTACAATTACCGACACGCTCCGCGCCCCAGGCGTTTCGTACAGCGTAGTTTTCGACGACTTTGCCATTGAAGGCTATTCGGTAGCCGGTACCTTGTATGTTGAAAACACCGGAACCGAAACAGTTCCTTCTTTTTACGAAGACATGGAACTGGTCTTCACCGGAACCAGTGGGCTGACCATCACCAAATCGAAAACAATCGAACGCGAATGGTCGGAAGGGGCGTCAACCGATGATCTGACCGATGATGTTTTCACCATTACCGGATCAGCCGATTCGCAATCGTCAAGCGGCTATTTCTACAGCTACGACATCACAACCCCATTGGTGATGAGCTATGACTGCGATCCGATTAGCGAAGGAGTGATGGTATTGACGATTTCGGGCCAAACCGACCCAATCACTGTTGACTTTGGTGACGGAACCTGCGACTGGAAAGCAACACTTTCGCAAGCCGGAAGGAGAAGCATTGAAGTCGATTTAAGTAACTAACAGAGAACAAAAATTTAAAAGCCATGAAAACCCTCTCGATACTTGTAGTTATAATTAGCCTGACACTTTCAGTTGAAGGCCTCTATGCCCAACGAACAGTTGTCAAAACGCCCCGCCGAACAGTAGTCCATTCCCCTCGTGGCACTGTTGTATACCGCAATCCGGTTGTAGTTCGTCCGGTAACCCGGTTGCCCGCATCGGCGGTCGCCATTCACTACCGCAACACAGCCTATTATTTCAATGCCGGAGTCTTTTACGCGTCGCAATCAGGAGCTTACGTCCGTGTCGCCCCCCCCGTGGGCATCCGACTGGCAGTTCTCCCAGCAGGCTATGCCCGCGTTGTTACAGGAACCGTACCCTACTACTATTATTCCGGCATTTTCTACACTTCAGCACCTGGCAACGAATACGTTGTTGTTGAAGCTCCGGTTGGTGCGGTGATTGAAACAGTTCCAGCCGAAGCGGTGGCTATTGAACTGGAAGGTCAAAAATGCGTTGAGTACAACGGTGTGATTTATCGCCCGGTTTACCGCGACGGAAAGAAATATTACGAGGTCGTGGGGCAGCTTGAAGAATAAATTCAGCTATCCGCGACTCTTAAACAAGGCCGGTCTTTGGGGGAAGATCGGCCTTTCTCTTTTGGGTTGAGGAGCGCCAATACAACTTGCTCTAAGGAAAATGACGAAAGGAGTCACCGAAAACCACTGTTTCCCATGCCCCTTTCGAATCAAATTTAAACGTATCAAAGAAAAAATCACAAAAAACTCGTATTCGGATTGGAATCGATTAACGAACCTCCTCGTCGCTTTCAACCCGCCCGTCCGCTATCCGGATAATTCGCTTTCCATAGCGGGCAAACTCCTCGTTGTGAGTCACCTGTATAATGGTGATTCCCTCTTCATTCAATGTTTGCAGCAACGCCATAATTTGCTTGCCCTGGTCCGAGTGCAGGTTGCCGGTTGGCTCATCTGCCAGCAACAGCTTTGGTTTCCCCGCAATGGCTCGGGCAATGCCTACCAGCTGCTGCTGTCCGCCGGAAAGTTGCGAGGGAAACAGATCTTTTTTGGCCACCATATTGAATCGATCCAACAGGTCAGCTACAATCGCCTTCCGCTCCTTCGACTTCACGCCTTTGTACACCAGCGGAGTTTCGATGTTTTCATAAACGGTCATCTCATCAATGAGGTGAAAGGCCTGAAAGATGAAGCCAACCAAATGGCGGTGGAATTCTACTTTTTGTTTTTCTTTTAACTGATGAGCCGCTTCGGTATTGAAGAAGTACTCGCCTTCGCTGGGCTCGTCCAGCAAACCGATAATATTCAACAAGGTTGATTTGCCGGCACCGCTGGGCCCCATGATCGACACAAACTCGCCTTCTTCAATATGCAGGGAGATATCCTTCAACACAAAACTGCGCTGAAACTTGTGATCGAAATACTTAAAAATGTTGTTTAGTTGTATCATAATAAAAGTCTGAATCTGGATTATAGTGATTTATTGATTACCAGGATTAATGGTTTTGGAAAAGCTTTCCTGTCTTCTGTATGTGTTCATATATTGAATGATAATTGACTCTATTCTATCTAAATTAAATCGTGTTCATCCTTTAATTCTGTCAATCCCAATTCTGACATTCACTCGTAGCGCAACGCCTCAACGGGATTTCGGACTGCCGCCCGCCAGCTTTGCCAACTAATCGTGGCCAGTGCCACCAGGATTGTCAGCAATCCACCAACGGCGTAGATCCAGTAACTGATTTCGGTTCGGAAGGCAAAGTTTGCCAACCAGTTGTTCATGACCCATATCGAAACCGGCGTAGCGATCAACAGGGCAACCAAAATCAGGAGCAGAATTTCGCGCGAGAACAAATAGAAAATATGATGTTTGTTGGCGCCGAGCACCTTTCGAACGCCCACCTCTTTTACCTTCTTCGAAGCGGTAAATGCGGCCAATGCCCAAAGGCCAAGCATCGAGATTAAAAATGCAAGCCCGGTGAAAACGCTGACAATCCGGCCAAAACGACGGTCGGCTTTATACTGGTTATCGAAAAACTGATCCAGGAAAAAATAGTCGAAACTGGCTTGCGGGAAATAGACATTCCAACGATCCTTTATCAATTGAATCGCGGTGTCATAATCCGCGGAACTCGTTTTCAAAGCGATATATTTCAGCGGTACCCAGCCAAGCCGACCATTCAGGATAAACATGATCGGCGTATAGCCATTGCTCAGCCCACGCTGGTGCCAGTTCTTCACGACCCCAATAATTTTTACCGCCTCAGCTTCACCCTCCAGTAAAACCATTTTCCCAATCGCTTCATCAGCAGTTGGAATCCCCAAAAGCGGAAGCGCAGCTTCGTTCACCAGCAAATTCGAAGGTTCGTTACCGAATCCCCGTTGAAAAGATCGGCCTGCGACCATTTCCAGCTTGAACGTATTGAAAAAATCATAGTCAACACTCATCATTTCGTACAACCGATACTGATCTACCGGCGCACCCTGCAACCGATTCGATGCATAAAAGGCTACTTCCATTCCGGGAACAGCGTCCGTCACCGTAACACTCGAGAATGCCTGCTCTTCCCGCAAATTCTCTGCAAAGCGCGCAACTGCATCATTCACATTCTCGCGGCTAACAGGGAATTTCAACACAATGGTCTGGTTGATATTCACCCCAAGTTCCTGCCGTTGCATAAACCGCACCTGCTTGTAAACAATGAAGGTACCGCAAATGAGGAACAGTGCAGCAGCAAACTGAAAAACCACCAACACACGCCGCATCATTCCAGCCGATCCCGAGTTGAAATAATTGCCTTTTAAAATGATTGCCGGTTTGACCTGTGTCATCACAAAGGCCGGGTAAAAGCCGGAGAGAAAAACGCCAAGCAGTAAAATAGCAACACTCGTCAGCCAAAATACGGGCTCGTGAAAAATAAAAAAGCCAATGGACTCGCCGGTCAAATCATCAAACAGAGGCTTCAACAGGAAGATTAGCAGTACTGCAAACACCACTGCAGTTAGATTCACCAGCCACGATTCGGCTAAATATTGCCGGATCAACTGAATGCGATGTGCTCCCGAAACCTTCCGGACACCCACATCTTTGGCCCGTTCCATTGAACGAGCCGTAGTCAGGTTAATGTAGTTGATCCAGGCAGTCAGCAGGATGACAATTGCGATCACAATCAGCGTGTACAGCGAGCGTCGGTTACCCTTCGTCTCCCGCTCGTATTGCTTTTGCGGAGTCAGATGAATATCGGTCAAGGGCGTTAATTTTGCGGCCCAGGTTTTATTGCTCAAAACATCTGTCGGACGGTATTTATCGGCCACTGCCGGAAAACCGGCTTCAATGTCTTGTGGATTTTTTCCGGGCGCCAGCAGCAAGTATGTATAAGCTTCGTGCAGTAGCCAAAACTCCCGCATCCAGTCGGGCAAAGTGGCATAAGATATGAGGTAATTGAAACGAACATGCGAGTTAAGCGGAAAGTCTTCCAGCACACCGGTTACTTCACATTCCTGAAAGTTGGAACCACTGGCGAACGTCAACAATTTGCCAATTGGATTTTCATTGGGAAAGAAATTTCGGGCAGCCGACTCCGTAATCACAATCGTATTTGGCCTGGTGAGCTGGTCGTTAAGATTTCCCTCTTTCAACTTAAAATCGAACACTGAAAAAAAGGAAGGGCCAGTGTAGGCAATGCCGGTTTCACGCAATCGCTTTTCATGATAGATTACCGTTTGCTCCGGGTTTTGGACTCCAATCCGCACATAGTCTTCCACACCACTCAGTTCGTCAGCAATGGCTTTGCCGTAGCCAAACGAACTGGTACCCCAATCATCAGTTAACTGATCGCCTTCGTAAAACTGACTTTCAACCCGGTAAATCCGATCACCTTTACTGTGCATCCGATCAAAGCTAAACTCGAAACTCACATAATTGATGATGAGAACCGAGACTGCAATTCCGAGGGCAAGTCCCAAAATATTGACCAGGGAGAACAGCTTATTTTTAAGCTGATTGCGGAAGGCCATTTTTACAAAATGCAGGTACATGATTTTTGTTTAGTGGTTCGTGATTGGCATTTCTGGTACAGAAAGATCAAAAAGGGTGCCCTCCAACTAAACTACTACATTCCTGCAAGTTAACAAATCAGACAATCGAAAAACTGTCAAATATTTTAACAAAAGCTGTCTAAGAATTAGACTGACATTTAGAAATTTATACAACTAATAAATCCCAAATCAACGAACACTTGGTGAAATTACGGGACGACATCTCTTTAAAAAGATGTCATTCTCCAACGGCAATTCAGCATTTACGATTCATAATCTTCCGGAGTAACCTCAACGGTAAGCAAATACACCCCAAACTTATCCTTGTATAAATAATTGAGTTTGACTTTCAACTCGCGGAACTTTTCCATATCCGGATTCGTCTTCACCCAATTTGTGATTTGCGGTGTCAGGTATTCCCTCAAGCTATCAATATCGATAGCATCTTTCTCCGCGTTTACCAGAGTGTAGGTATACTGAAATGTATTGTCAGGCATTGCCATGGCGTTGTCCAGCCGGGTATCGCTGTCAATCATGATCGGACAGGATTCGTTGATCTGACTGGCCATCTCCACCATTGCCTTGTCAAACATCGGGCGCTTAACTACATAATCAAAAGCCCAATTTCCGAGTGCAGAAAACACAGAAAAGGCAACAACAAATCCGATCCACTGCGCAGCAGAAAACTTTTTCTTCTTTGGTTTTTCGGGTTCTTCAACCTTAACTTCGGGTTGATAATTGGGAAGCGCGTAGCCACAATTCATGCAGTATCTGGCGCGTGTCGAGTTATCGGTACCACAGTTGGTACATTGGTTCTTTTCCATGAGGCAGGTTGGTTAATTTGGGTTTTTCGCGATACTTTCAAGAAAGAATCGTCATCACGAAATTACCAATTCTGCCCGGTTACTTTACAAAATTTCAATTAAAATTTTACGCCAGTCGAAATAAAAAATTGAATGAAATTCCCCCAATTTATCTTTTCCGACCCGGGAAAAAGGAAGTTACGATTTTGCTGGAAGTTTTAACACCCGAAACACCTGTTCAGCTGTATCAGCCAACAATTCTGGAGCATTGGCAATGCAGGCATCGAGCGAAGCGGGGCCATTGGGCAAGGCAAATATCGACGTGAATCCTTCATCGTACAGCTCCCGGTAACCATCGCCGAGGAAGCCTGCAAAAGCGAACAGTGGTTTACCATATTTTTGAGCAAGCTGAGCCACACCCCAGGGCGTCTTTCCCTGTTTGGTCTGCCCATCCATTTTCCCCTCACCTGTCAGGACGATGTCAGCAACTTTAACAGCCTCTTCCAAATGGGACTGCTCCTTTACGATATCGAAACCAGCCTGCAAACGACCTCCGGCAAATGCGACCAAACCTGCACCGAGTCCACCTGCCGCGCCACCGCCCGCTAAATCCAACACGTCAATGTTGAGGTATTTTTTGATCATTTTCGCCAGGTGTTCTAAGTTTGAGTCCAATCGTTCCACAAGTTCGGGAGTTGCGCCTTTTTGCGGACCGTAAACTGCCGACGCGCCACGTGGGCCGATCAGCGGATTGTTTACATCGCAAGCCACCCAGACCGCAGTCTCTCCCATCAACGGGTTGACCTTTGAAAAATCGATTGACTGAATTTCACTCAGACTACCGCCCCCGGGAGGAACTTCCATGCCGTCTTTATCCAGAAACCGATAGCCCAAAGCACGCGCCATCCCCACGCCACCGTCGTTGGTCGCACTTCCGCCAATACCAATAATGATTTTACGGCATCCGCGCTCCATGGCATTCAGCATCAATTGCCCCGTTCCGATTGTCGTTGTGATCAGCGGGTTACGTTCCTCACGCTTCAAATGCTCGATTCCGGATGCCGCGGCCATTTCAATAACAGCTGTTCCGTCGGGCAAAATGCCGTAAAAAGCATCAACGTCGCGCATCAGCGGATCGAAAACCCGTGTAATTATCTTCTCGCCACCCATTGCCGAGAGCATCGTCTGCACAAAACCTTCGCCACCATCAGCCACCGGGATCGAAGTGATTTCAGCGTCGGGAATCACACGGCGAATTCCTTCACCCAAATAACGGGCAACATCTGCGGCTTCCAAACAATCTTTAAATGAATCGGGTGCTATCAGTACTTTCATCAGTTTTTGAGTTTTGAGTTTCGGGTTATGCGTTACGAGTTTCGGGTTTGTTCAGCGCTCTTTCTTTGGGTCTGGTCGTCAATCTTTGCATCTAAATATTCAGCTTTGAGCAACATTGCATGACCAATGGAATGCACAATTTTAGACAGTAATGCCAACCGCTCCGCGGTTTTAATTGTCAATGGTAAATTGTAGATCGTAAATTGTTTTGCCCTTGGCTCTCCTCGCTCTTGTCTAATATCTGGTATCTAAAAATCTAACAATCCGGTTACAGCACAAAGCGCGTACGGAGCCAATAACATTGATACGGCCTCATTTCAATATGATCCGGATCAACCAGTTCCCATGTCAGCATATCACGGCAAAACTCGGTGAGACCTGCAGGTAACATCACTGTTTGCCGCTTGTTCGTAAGGTTATACAGGCAGACAATCGACTCCTCCATCCTGTCTGTTTTGCGGAGCACGCAGAAAAATTGATTTCCCAAGTCGATCACAATTTGCTGCGTCTCGGGCGAAAACGCCACCATACTGCGGCGAATACCCGTTCGTTTATTCAACTCCTTCAAAATATCAGCGTGCTCAGGATAATTTTCAAGGAGTCCATTCAATTCACCGAGCGTAAACTTATGCCGGTTGATGGAACGATTCACTCCCGTTTTTTCCACCCCTGAGTAATCGTTCGGCATTCCAAAGAGATTCAGAAAATAGAAAGCCGGAACGCCCTGGAGCGACAACATGATCGTCTGAGACATCAGAAAACGTCGTACCTGAAACTGGTCTTCACCGTCTTTTGTGCCTTTCAACGCATCAAAGTAGGTCACATTTATTTCGTAAGGCACGTGCTTGTCACCCAATTGGCGGGTTGTCACACGGGCTCCAAATTCCTTCAGTTTCTCAATCATTGGCAGCTTTTCCTCGTCGGGCATGATACCTTCCAGCGGGCGCACACCAATACCATCGTGCGACGAGGTAAAATTGAGGTAGGTTGTGCCACGACGGGGATCACTCAACTCCCTTGCCCAATTGGTAAAGTACGAACCATTACCGGTGTGCAGCGCATGCAAAACCAGCGGTGGCAGCGCAAATTGATAGATCAGGTGCGCCTCGTCGCCCAAACCGAAATAGGTAATATTTTCGCGATGCGGCACATTTGTTTCTGTCAGCAGCAAGGCTCCCGGATAGCAATAGTCCATCACATCGCGGAAAAGGCAAACAATCTCGTGCGTTTCGTGCTCGTGCATGCAGGCTGTTCCTGAAGTCTTCCACAAAAAGGCAATCGCATCCAGACGAATCACCTGAATTCCCTTTGCCATATAAAAAAGAAACACGTTCAGCATTTCTTTCAGTACTTCGGGGTTGGCATAATTCAGATCGACCTGATCGGCGCTGAAGGTCGTCCAAACATTCTTCGGACCGTCAGCAGTATCGACCGGCGTTAGCAGCGGACTACTACGAGGACGAATGACTTTGGATGTGTCGAAATCGTCGTCCGGAACGAAAAAATAATCTTTCCCCGGGGCTTTGCCTTCCTTAAACTCGTTGAACCAAACGCCAATACTGCTGGCATGATTGGCCACCAAATCCGCCATCAGGATGAAATCATGCTCCAACCTTTCCACGTCGTCCCAACTTCCAAGTTCCGGGTTGACGGCATAAAAGTCCATCACCGAAAAACCGTCGTCACTGCTGTACGGGAAGAAGGGCAAAATGTGAATCGTCGAAATCATTCCTTTCAACTTATCCATGGCAAAACGCCGCAACGTTTCCAAAGGCGCTTCACCTTCCTGTTTAATCATGTCTCCATAAGTGATCAGGAAAACCTGTTTCTCGTCCCAGCCCGGGCGTTTGCGCGGAGTTTTGTTTTTGCGCTCATCAATAAAGTCGCATAAATCATCAATCCATTCGTCGGAAAGCGTTTTTCTGTAAACCCGGTTTAACCGGGCTCTTATTTTCGATTTGGTACGAATATCCATATGTCAGTTCAAATTTTTAAGTTTCGAGTTCCAAGTTAAGTGCTGTTCCGGAACTCGCGACAAATATGATTGTCAGACCTCGCTGTTATCCAACTCAACAATCTCGTTGAACTGATCCAGCACATCCGGTATCGCGTCAATGACACGTTTCCACGACGGGATGAACGGAACGAGATCCGGATTATCCAGAAAATCGATCCCGGCCCGGTAAATATTTTGGGCAAACATGTCCACCGACTGTTCTTCCTTGTGTCGGTCCATGCTCAGTCCGTTGATTGAAGCATCGGCCGCATATTGTTCTACCATGTCCAGGGCCATGCGCAGGTAAACAGCTTTCACGGTGCGAACCGTTCCTTTGCTGAAAACAGAACCTTGTGTGGCTAGTTTGGCAAAAATACTGCGGGCAATATCGAAGCTCATCTTCGACAAGCCTCGTGTTGGGTCATTATTAGATTCCTCCTGGTGTTTGTGATCGTAAGCATCGGCAATCTCCACCTGGCAAATGCGATTGATAGCATTGTTCCGTTGCACTTCGGAAAGAATACCCACTTCGAGTCCCCAGTCGGAAGGAATGCGGACCGTTTTCATAATATCAGCACGCATCGAAAACTCACCTGCTAAAATATACCGGAAGTGATCCAGAAAATCGAGGTAATCGTTCGCCGGGAAAACCTTTTTTAGCGAGCGAATCAACGGCGTAACCATCAAGCGGGTCACGCGGCCATTCAGCTTTTTGCCGTCCGAGCGGTAATAATAACCCTTACAAAATTTATAGTTGAAGGTCGGGTCTGCCACCGGGTAAAGCAAGCGAGCGAGCATTTCCCGTTCGTAAGTAATCACATCGGCATCGTGCAGCGCAAGAGCTTCCGAACGCCCTGAGGCAATCATATAACCAAAGCACAACCAAACGTTTCGCCCTTTGCCTGGGTCGCCGATAAAAATCTTTTTTTCTTCAAACATCTTCCGAAGTTTCATCATGCGCGGGCCATCGTTCCACAAAACCCGGCAACGACAA
Source organism: Mangrovibacterium diazotrophicum (assembly GCF_003610535.1). Lineage (NCBI taxonomy): Bacteria > Pseudomonadati > Bacteroidota > Bacteroidia > Marinilabiliales > Prolixibacteraceae > Mangrovibacterium > Mangrovibacterium diazotrophicum. The sequence continues at coordinate 3,032,573 of NZ_RAPN01000001.1, forward strand.
GTCGTTGTGTTCAGGCCTGCGAAATACTCTTTCGCGTGCTGGTATTGTTTCTTGTTAGCCTGATCCAAACCAATGGTTATCTCTGTCAAATAGGGTACTTGCTGCAGGGTTTCAACAATGTGTTTCAACGCCGGTTTCTCCAGCTCGGTGTACAAAGCCGGGATAATCAATCCCATTTTTCGTTTTTTGGAGTACTTTACCAGCCGTTCCTCCAGGTATTCAAGGGTTGAATAATTGAGGTTGTGCAGGGTGGTGATACTACCGTTTTGATGAAAATCGCCCATGGTTGGTTTTATTTAGGTTAACGTTTATACAATTTCTAAAAGCTGCGAAAGCTCTGTGATGACATAGTCAGGTTTGGTTTTCGAAGCGTGAGGATGATCCTTCCGCAAACGGTAAGCGCGCATGTCGCCGGCATAAAAGCAGGTTTTAAAACCAACTTGTTGCGAGGCGTACATATCTTTCAGCATATCGTTGCCTACATACAAAACGTCAGATGGCTTCAGTCCTCTTTTTGCCAGTGGCTCAACCAACGCTTCGTAAACGGCGGTGTCGGGTTTTCCTTTCAACATTTTATAACTAAAAACAGAAAGGTCGCGTTCAAATCCGTCCAAGAATTCTTCCCCATGGATTTTACCTGAGAAGAAATAATTCATCATCACCGGTGTGTAAAACTGGGCGTTCGAAACAATTCCGAGTGGATATCCTTTTGCCTTCAACGCATCAATTGTCTCCGTCATTTTAGGCATTGGCCACACCTGGTTACTGCTCAATTCAAAAATAAAAGTGAAAAGTTTCAAATCCGCGTTGTCGATTCCTTTTATCAAGCCGCGGTCTTCGGCCCGGGTTAGTGTTTTGCGCCAAATCTCAACAATATTCAGCTCGGGAAAAGGAATTCCTGACGCCTTGGCATCTTCTTTTCCCTGGATAACTTCTTCTTCAAACAACATGTGAATCGTCATCAAGCCTGAATCGGGGACCAGAATCTCAAATCCCGAAGCATCCAATGAACGCCGGAACATGGACGCATCATAGCCGGCCTGCATAATGTCGCCGGAAGCCGAAATAATGAGGGTTCCGTATATGTCGAAAATAACAGCTTTAATACTTTCGTCCCGTTTAAAGGAAGGCACTGCCCCGGTGGGGATCAGCTCCATGGGTTCGATTTGCTTTAGAAAGGGTTCAAGATGATCGAGATACGCTAGCGTCATAACGGTGTCAAAAATTGTGATTCTGCAGTTGAATCGATTTGAAAATGGAAAAGAACTTATGCTTTTCGTATAGTGCGTTCTCAATATATCAAAATCCAGCGAATTTCTACAGGCTAAAACGTCCCTAGCCCGCATTTGTGGCGAAAAATTAACAGTTACAAGACGCGCTTAATGGTCGAATTTGACATCTCAAAGCAGCTACATTAACTGTTTCCCAGGCTCAAATCTGAAGCAAATATTACCTCTTCTCCGCGTTCCGGACATTATCGGCCTTATGAAAAAAAGACCCGGATGTTCTTTTTATTTTTGCCGGCGAAAGGAAAAACAATTCAATGGACGTTCAGAAAAATTCGCGACTCTACCTACTGTTAGTCATGGGTATGCTTTCAGCTTTTGGCCCTTTTGTAACCGACTTTTATCTCCCGGGCTTTCCGTCAATCACCGACTATTTCAAAACCTCTGCTTCGATGGTTCAGTTGAGCCTGACATCGAGTATGCTCGGACTCGGCCTAGGGCAACTCTTTGTTGGTCCACTGAGTGACAAGTACGGACGCAAACCGGCCATCCTCGGATCGCTGGTATTATTCCTGCTGTCAACCGTTGCCTGTATCTTTTCGCCAACAATCGAGCTCTTCATCGTCTTTCGATTCATCCAGGGTATAGCTGGTTCGGGTGGTGTGGTTGTTTCCAAGTCAGTTGCTGCCGACCTCTACAAAGGCAAAGACCTGACTGCCTTTTTCTCGATGCTGATGGTCGTTAATGGACTGGGACCGATTGCCGCTCCGGTTTTCGGTGGTATTACCATCAAATTCACCAACTGGCAGGGAATTTTTGTTGTTTTGCTGGCCCTAGGGGTCATCCTGCTTATTTCAAACCTGTATTTAAAGGAATCACTTCTGCCTGAGAAACGAGCTAAGGGTAACATTTTCGCTACCTTCCGAAACTTCGGTCCAATACTCCGGAACAAACAGTTTATGCTCTACGTGTTAAGCCAAACCACAGCCGTTGGTTTCCTGTTCGGATACATTGCCTCGTCGCCTTTCATCTTCCAGAATCACTACCAATTGGGACCGATTGGCTACGCGCTTTGTTTTGCAGTTAACTCGCTTGGGGTAATGCTGGGCAGCCGGATTGCGACGTTCTTCCGTCTTCAAAAATCGTTGATAATTGGCGGAATAAGCCTTTTCGTTTTAGGCTGTTTACTGGCAACCATTTTATTTTTAGAAGGTGGGCTGATCGTTTTCGAGCTTGCTATTTTCGCTCAAATGACCGCCTTAGGAATTATTCTTCCAACAACGTCGTCATTGGCTTTGGACATCGAACGCAAAAATAGCGGCGCAGCTTCCGCCATCCTGGGATTTCTACCTTTCCTGTCCGGAAGTATCGTTTCTCCATTGGTTGGATTGGGAAATATACTGACCTCTACAGCACTGGTGATTTTTGTGAGTTGCCTGCTTTCTCTCGTATTTACCATGGTGGCTATTCGCAACAGCCGGGCAAACGAAGTATAGCGTTTTATAAAACTCCTGATCCATTCGATACAGAACATTCCTAGTTTTTCATAATTAAAACCAGTCGAATTAGCCCCGAATTGAAGCTTCATCGTCAACAATGCATTGACCGACACTATTCATGAAAATCCGGGTTGCGAAAAACCCAAAATCATACTAAACAATAATGTGATTTCTGCACGTGACAACGGAGTGTTAAGAAAGCTTAAAGCCTGATTTTCAAGGCACAACAAATTGAAAGATCGCCTACTTTTGGATCAGAAAAACCAAAAATGCGAAACGAATGACAATCCGCAGGCAACTAAAATTCAAACTGACGACGGCTGCAATCCTGGCTATTCTTTTAATTGGCCCGGCATGCAGCAGCTCAAAAAAAACACGACAAAACGGCAATAACGAACAAACGGCAATGAATCAACCGGACATGGCCAACCGGGGAGATATGCCTCCCGGACCTCCTCCAAACGGTGATCAACCCAACGGAACACCTCCGGGACCACCTCCGAACGGACAAAAGCCAAACGGAACACCACCCGGACCTCCTCCGGATGGAAAAGGACCTCAGGGAATGCCACCGGGAGGGATGAATGAGCAATTTGACAACTCCCTGATAAAATACGCCGTCCTTGCCGACAAGGGAAAAACCACCAAAAGCGGAGAAACCATAACCGCTAAAGACGAAAATCAATCAGCGGTTTATGCCGACAACAAAGCTACAGCGACGCTCAGCCACAACCGGATCACAACCTCCGGCAACACCACATCCAACGATTTGAGTAGCTTTCAAGGCCTTAACGCAGCTGTTCTTGGTCGCGACGAAAGTGTCATCAAAATGGATCACAACACGATTACCACGAGTGGCAAAGGAGCCAACGCGATTTTCGCTTACGGCAAAAGCACCATCTACACCGATAGCGACATTATTGACTGCACAGACGGTGGAGCTCACGGGATTATGGCGAGCGGAGGAGGTACCATCGTTGCTACCAATGTGCAAATGATCACCAGGGGAGCCAACTCGGGAGCTGTTGCGACCGACCGCGGCAGTGGCACGATTACCGTTGACGGCGGAACAATTAAAACCACCGGACCGGATTCTCCCGGAGTCTACTCCACCGGAAAGATAACAGTGTCGAATGCCGAAGTTTCTTCAACAGGTGCGGAGGTTGCGGTTATCGAAGGCTCCAACTCGATTGTCCTCAACAACTGTCAACTCGAGTACAGCTTCCAAAACAAATGGGGTGTGATGATCTACCAGAGCTTCTCGGGTGATGCCGAAGGCGTGGATGGTCACTTTGAAGTGAATGGCGGCAAACTGACTAGCACCGACAAGAAAGGTCCGCTGTTTTTCGTGACGAACTCGAACGCCAATATTTACATCAACCAGGCAAAAGTTGAAACTGCTTCGGGCATCTTGCTGAACGCAGCAGCTACCAACCGCTGGGGGCACGAAGGATCAAACGGTGGTAAAGCACATTTGATGGCAAAAAAACAAGTACTGCAAGGCGACTTCGTTGCCGACAAAAACAGCACAATCGAACTCGATCTGGAAACCGGGTCCAAACTGGAAGGAAAAATCAACGCGGAAAATTCGGCGCAAAATGTAGCGGTGAAAATTGATGACAGCTCCAACTGGTCACTCACCGGCGACTCATACGTCAATCAAATTGAAGTATCTGTCATTAGCGGAAAAATTGAAAATATTAGCGGAAACGGCCACAACATCTACTATGCCACAGCCGATTGCCCAAGCTTACGCGGCAAAACATACCAACTAAAAAACGGTGGTTCTCTGATACCTCGATAGCAAACACGTCACCCTTCGATTTATGAGCCATTAGGAGTTCCTTCGGGAATTCCGGATGGCTCTTTTTTATGCCTTTCGATTGCGAACCGGGCTCAATTCCGGCTTCAACTCTGAATTATCTTCTGTCTCAGCCGAGTTATCGCGTGCCTTACTTTGAGTCACAATGTACACGCCGACAAACACTAAAACAATGGCCAGGCCTTTGCGCCATCCAAAGGTGTCGAGCTGCCAGAAGACGGCCGCAAACGAAGCCACCACCGGTTGCACGTTGTTGTACATGGTTGCCACCGTCGGGCGCAAAAACTTTTGCCCAATGGGGATCATGAGGTAAGAGAAGAAGGTTGCACCGAATACGACGAAAGCAATATCTCCCAGGATGCTGGTCGGTACCGCGCTGAAATCAGTCGCCGTAAGCTGGTTAAAGTTGAACGGCAAATAGATCATTGCCGCAAACAGGAACATCCACTTCATTTGGGTAATCGGATGGTATTTACTGACTGAATTTTTGAAAAGCACAAAATAGCTGGCATAACTCACCTGTGAAAACAAGCAAAGACCAATCCCCATCAAACTCTGTGTTGCATTGACGGCGCCACCGGCAGCTGTACTACTCAAAATCAACAACAAAGCCCCCGACGCCCCAACCACAATCCCGGTGAACTTCGTCCAGGTAATCGGTTCTTTCAAATAAATGGCGGCAATAATCATGGTGACAATGGGCAGCGTGGTAGTCACGATTGACGCGTTGATCGGCGAAGTCAGCGATACCCCGAAGATGAATACGCCCTGGTTTAAAATAATTCCCAGCAGCGCAGCAATGGCTAACAATTTCAAATCAGCCAACGGCACTCGTTCACGCTTCACAAAAAGTGAAGCAATCCAAAATGCCACCGCAGCACCAATTACCCGGAACGATACCAACATCCACGGATTAATGGCCGGATTACCCATCGCCAGTTTCGATAAGGGCGCCATCAGTCCCCACGCAATATTCGCTGCAATCATCGCAGCATGTCCCTTCAGCTTATCCTGATTCATTCAACTAAATTTGGGCAAAAGTACATGTTCTGCCTTAGCTGAATACTGCCTTAGGGTGAAGCAATTGTTAATTCATCGAAACCGGCATCCAACCACCTAATACAAACGATGGTGTTGAATAATTTGTAATCAACGCTTCGTCTTTCGGCAAGTTCAACTGCTTGGAATAAACCGCGCGTTGCGAAACATCCGCAGGGGAACCGTCTGTGATATTCGTACTGTTGAATTCCCAGTAATGCAGATCCTTGGTTTCGTCTCCAACCTGCCCCCATCCTTCCGGCCGGATATTTTCAATGGCACAATTTATCAAAACTGCTTCGGCAAAGGGATAACCGTATTTTCCCTGGTTGGTCGGAGCACGGGCAAACGTACTTCCCCCTTCTCTGGTTCCGTGAAAGCGACAATTGACAAACACATTTCCGTGATTGGCGTCAGTGTTTCGAATCCACATAAACGGACCGGGCGAGTAAAATTCGCAATCTTTGAAGAATGCCGGCCCACGTCCCAAAACCATATCACCACCACCATCAATCGTTACATTTTCGAAATAAGCCGAACCATTGGTCTGCAGTGCATCACCCGAACCAACGAGGAACACATTACGAACCTGAATCTGATCTCCATTGATCAGCAAACCTTCGGCTTGTCCTTCCAACAGTGTCTTCACTGTCAAATCCATCAGCTGAATATTGGAGCAATTATCAATGGCGAAAGCAGCTCTGCGTGACGGGAAAGTTCCCAGCCACTCGTTGGTCTTCACATTCCATGGATGCGGGTTAAAAACTTCGCTGTTGGCATATTGCACAATCACACTGTCCCGACTTTCACCTTGGATAACCAGGTTCGATTTATTGCGGAAATAGATCAGCTCTTCGTACACGCCATTCTTCAGGAAGATGGTAATAGTATCCTTGCCGTTATCGGGAATGAAATCCAGCGCGCCCTGCAAGGTATTGAAATCGCCATTGCCCTGATCATCCACAACCAATCGCTTTGCCGAGAGATCTGGTTGTTGTTCGCGTGTTGTGAAATTCCAAACCGACTTCTCGTAAACACCTTTGAATTCCTGATCCGGCGTCCGAATCACCGTACTATCCATCAACACGTAATAACGTTTGTTGTATTGAAGTAGGTTGTGATGCAGATAAATTGTAGCTGTGGAGTCGTGCACGATTATTGGGTAAAAGTGAAAACCATCGGTAAAACCACCGATGATCGTCAGCTGATAATCATCGGGCGTAGGCAGCGCTGTTCCCGATGGAGTTCCGGGTTTTGTGTTCGCATTGGTGAAGTTTCCCGATTTGTACTCGTAGGGAACAGCTGTGTAATCCGCATCCGGATTTTTCCAGGGTTCAGTCGGTCCGGAAGGGATACTCAAATCCAGCGAATCAACCAAAGCATCCGTCTCCCAGTCGTAAACGCGGATCATGCCAGTGGCACCAACTTCCGGAACACTCTTAAACGAAATCTTCAAATGGGTATCGGGGCTAATTTCCTTTTCGCCATTAGCGGGGTAGGTTTGATAAACGGAAGACTGCTGATTGGAACAGGAACTGAAAAAAGCTGCGCTAACGGCTAAAACGCCGAACAGCCGGGATGCTTGTGAAAATTTCATATGCTTTGGTTTTGAGGGTGAAATAAGTTAGTCGACAGCTATAAAGTTAGACTTTATTCTGTAGAATACCACTTATTGAACTACTCGTAACGAAGCGCCTCGACCGGATTTCGAACAGCAACTTTCAACACATGATAACTGATGGTAAGCTGAGCAATGACCGCAATCAGCACAATTCCGGTTACAAACACCATTGCCGACAGCGGCTCCTTGTAGGCACCGGGCATAGCTTTGTAAATGTACCAGGCCGCCGGACACCCAACCAAAATCGCAACTCCGAGCATCCGGATCACTTCAGACGACAGCTGCCAGTAAACCGACAATACCGAACTACCCAAAACCTTGCGCACCCCGATTTCCTTGGTTCGCCGGTCAACGGTGAATAGAATCAAACCGAAAAGCCCGATGGTTGAAATGATGAGTGTTACCACCGCGAAAAACAGGAACATCCTTTTCATCGATTGCCAGAAACCAATCGCCTGATCCAGGTAAAAGGCCACACCAAAATCCTTGAACTCGAAAGGATCGTTTGGAAGTATACTTTCGAGCTCCCGGCTGACAATCGCTTTTGCCTGCTGCTCATTCCCGTCTGTAAACCGAACACTGATCAGGCTCGAACTGGAAATGACATCGCTATTGAGAAAAAAAACATAAGTTGGAATGGGGTTGTGCACCGAGAAAGGGTGAAAATCCTTGACCACACCAATAACCGGATAAAATCGTCCATAAAAGTTGACCCTCTTGCCAATGGGATCGTCCCAGCCGAACACCTTCAGGGCTGTTTCGTTGATGATGCAGGCCTGCCTATCTGCCGGATAATCTTCCGAAAAATTCCGACCGTAAACCAACTTCAGATTATAGGTGGGAATGAAATCGTAGTTCACGTAATTGCGGCTCACCATCTCGCGCTCGTCAGGTGCAGCCCCCTCCCAACTCACATAGCCACCAATATTTCCGACAAACGGGATGGTTGATGAAAACGACGCATCTGTTATTTCGGGATGTTGCAAAAAACGATTTCGAATGGTCTCGAAACGAACCGGATTATGGACATTAATTTCGGTGTAAAGAATGTTTTTGCTGTCGAATCCCAGATCCTTGTTCAGAATAAAATCGACATGATTGAAAAGAATAAAGCTGACGATGAGCATGAACAACGAAATGGAGAACTGCGCAGCAACCAAGACCTTTTTAATGCTGAATGCCTTGCCGACATTACTGAAGATCTTGCCTTTCAAAACCTTCACCGGGCTGTACGACGAAATGACCAGCGACGGGTACAAACCTGAAAGAACACCAACCACTAAACTCACCAGGAAAATAAAACCCAGCAGCGGACCATTAGTCCAAAGCGTCAGGTCGAGATTCTTATTCAAGATCCGGTTCAACACCGGGAAGAAAGCCTGTGCAACCAGCAGTCCGAGTAGGGTTGCAACCAGAACCTGCAAAATTGTTTCGGCCATAAACTGCGCAGCAATCATCCGCTTCGACGAGCCAATCACTTTTTTTATACCGATTTCAGTTGAACGTTGCGTGGAATTCGCCAGCGACAGATTGACGTAATTGACCGACGCCAAAATGAGCACCAGGATCGCAGCCAAAGAAAGAATACCCAAACCCACGATCATATCGGGCTGGCTGTTGGGCGACAAATGCCATTTCGACATCGGGTGCAAATACGGAAAGCTTTTCTCGAAATTCTTGACATGCGCAAAAGCATTCTTGATTTTCGCCTCAACGAGAGCGGGATCAGCACCATTTTTCAACAACACAAAGTTGTCGAACTCAATGGCCGTCCAATTCTCGTAAAAGTTGGGTTCTCCCGATAAAATCGGGTAAGTCGGCATGGAAACCATATAAGTTGGCCGCAAGGATGAGTTTTGCGGAAAATCGGCGTACACCGCCGAAACCGAGAGCAGGTAATATTTCCCGATGGTCACTTGTTGCCCAACCGCGTTGCCCTGTGGAAAAAGTTTATCGGACAGCGTCTGCGACAGCGCGATCGTATTCGGTTCAGTCAAAGCATTGCGTTTATCGCCTTCCAGAAGTTGAACCGAGAAAATATCGAAAACAGAATTTTCACTCCAATAACCATCCAGTTCGTTCAGCTGGCTACCATCCGGGAGCGTGAAAAACTGCCCTGCCCCGTGAGCACCACCCGACACTTCACGCATCAGCAAAAGCTTGTCAACCTCCGGCACATCCTGCATGAGATGATACCGGAAAGCCGCCGGGCTGTACGTGCAATAATTGATTGGATAAGAGTCCTCCTGCCGGGTTTGAACCCGATAAACATCGTCATAGTTGACGTTGAACTTGTCGTAATCCAAATCATAGTTGATCACAACGCTGAACAAGATAAAAACAGCAAAGCCAACAACCAGGTTGAACAGGTTGATCGCCGTAAAGACCCTGTTGTGAAGGATATTGCGAAAAATACTGACGAAGAAGTGTTTTTTCATCGGACTCAAGTTAAGCGTTTACCCAACAGTCAGCACAGCTTATACCAAAGCTACAACTTTTTCGCTTTCAACAACTTGCCAGAAAATCAAAAAAACTGATTGTCAAAAAACAGGACAGCAAACTGTCAATTATTTTGTCACCGAGGGCGGAGAGCAGAGAGCGAGGCGCAGGGGGCCAAGGGCGAAGAGATAAAAATAAAAAAGGGAGAGCGCGCCGGATTTGACGTGTTCTCCCTTTTCCCGATTTCGATTGAAAATTATTAGTTGATCACCAACTCATCGACAAACAGAAAAGCTTTTTTACCGTTGCGAGCGAAGACTTTTACATAGCGCGCACTTTCGCCTTGAAGAGAACCGGAAAAGTTTTTAAATACCAGTTTCTTCTCTTCCGGCGAAATGTCGTTTTCAACGTGTAGCACATTTTTGTAGGTCAAGCCGTCTTCCGAAACAGCGACTTCCACAAAATCGGGCATAAATACTCCGGGGCCAATAATTTGCATGAATGTCGCCGAAAACGAACTCAACGTTTCCACTTTTCCCAGATCAACAGTTACATCCAGGTCGTTGGTAAAACCCTGCCACATACCATCGTTGTAGCTGTCGCCGCCACGAAGACCGTCCGTCAATGCGCCCGCATCACCAGCCGGGTAAGCCGGGTTCCAAGGTGTTTGGTAGCTCACCGGTTTGCCAATCGCTTTGTGATAGTCGACCTGTTTGTGCAACACCGGTTCTGTCAATTTTCCATCCTCAAATACAGCAGCACAAATCGACGCGCTCCCGCTCACGAAAAACTGCCCGCTGTACAAATTCGACGCTGTTGTTGGCTGCGAACCGTCAGTTGTGTAGTAAATGGTCGGTTGGCTGATCTCACTTTCAAAGCTAATTCCAATCCGGTGCTCAACGGTATCCACATCCATAAACGGCAGCAACTCCGCTGTTGGTTTGTAATAGTAATTCACACCCAAACCGTCCAAACGTTTCAGCTGCTCTTTCATGCGTACTTTAAAGGCATCCCAGTTCAACTGGCTACTGTCCGTCCAGGCACGCTCGGCCAAAGCCAGTGCACGCGGAAAAATCAACTGGTCGGCAACCTGCTCCGAGGGAACAGTCTCTGACCAAACGCAGGCCTGCAGCCCCTTGATCTGATCAACCTTATCGAGCGGAAAACGGGAACCGTGCAACTTCATGTTGTAAACACTGAACAAGCGTGTGTCGGGCCGCGAAAAATACAGGGGATCGCCCGGCGTTAAAATCAGGTCGTTGCCATTGTTCACCACTTTCTCGGGAACGCCGGCCACCCAATTTCGCCAGTACATGACATGCAATGTCGAGTCGATTCCACCCTCCAGCGCGTCATCCCAAACCACCACTTCTTTTCCTTTCGCTTGCAGAAACTTAGCCACGCGATCGACAAAATAGCCCTGCAGATGCTCGTAATCTTTGATGCCGTTTTTCAACATGAAAACGCGACATTCCTGCGACTCCTCCCAACTGTGTTTCTCTACTTCGTCGGCACCAATGTGGATGTATTTTGACGGGAAGATGTCGACAACCTCGTTCAAAACATTCTCAACAAACGTGTAGGTATCCTCGCTAACCGGGTTCAGCGGTGTTGAGAACACCTTGCCCCAGGCCGATTTACCCGTAGTTGAGAGGTTCGGAAAAATACTGATGGCTGCCATCATGTGGCCCGGCATGTCAATTTCGGGAACAATTTCCACGTGTCGCTCCTGCGCATATTTCACAAGGTCGCGCAACTGCTCCTGCGTATAAAAGCCGCCGTAATAAGGAACACCGTCGCGCATTTCAATATGCTTCGGGTCGAGCGCATAAATGCTGTCTTCTTTCGACTTTTCAATACACACCGAATCCTGTGCATTGAAGGTTCGCCAGGCGCCTTGCTCTGTCAATTGCGGGTATTTTTTGATTTCGATCCGCCAGCCCTGATCATCCGTCAGGTGCAAATGAAGTTTATTCAACTTGTACAAGGCCAAACGGTCAACATAGCGCTTCAAGTAATCGATTGAGAAAAAGTGCCGCGAAACGTCCAAGTGCATTCCCCGCCAGCCAAACCGAGGCTTGTCGTAAATACTCAGTTCCGGCAAACTGTATGTTTCCGAATGTTCTCCGTTTTCAACAGATGGAGGCAGCAATTGCCGAAGCGTTTCAACCGCGTAGAAAATCCCGGCTGCATCGCCTGCTGCCATGGAAATCTTTTTCGATGTAATGTTGATGGCGTAAGCTTCGGGCGCAGAGAAGGTATCCGATTGCAAGATCTCGATACTGTTCTCTCCTTTTTCAGTTGACAGCGATTGCCCCAACGCTTTCTGCATGAGCTGCTGAAACTGATCAACTTCGCCTCCAAACTTCCCTTTGTCGGCAACGACTAACTGTGTTTCGGGCTTCAAGTCGAACTGCCCTTTGGCTGTTTTTAACTGTGCCGGCCAGGGCACTATCGATACATTGGTTCTTTCGGGCGTCGTGCAAGCCGAAGCCAGCAACGCCAGAACCACAATTAAATAAGTGTACTTCACGGAATAATGATTTAGGTAGCCTCAAAGATAAAAAGAACGGGCACACCCGAAAATTAAACGCCTGTTGTCACGACCGAGATAACATAGAAATCTTCTTCCACGACTTGCGGAAGATCGGTAGTTCATAGGCCAGCATGCAGATCCAGCCAACCAGGCAAGCCAAGGCGAAACCTCTCATACCCAGGAAATGCGCCAACGCGTAGGCCGCCACCACCCGGCCAACCATTTGCGCAGTAGTTGCTCCCAGCGTCACTTTCAACCGCCCTACTCCGCGAAAATAGCCTTGCAGCAAATTGGTCAGTCCCGGCAACAAATACAGAAAAGCCATGATGCGGAGATATTCGACTCCTTCGCTAATGAATTGAGGATCTTTATCGCTCACGAATGCGCCGACCAATTGGGGCGCAAAAACGAAAACCGGAACCATGAGGACGGCTGTGTACAACAGGACAAGTTTCAACCCAACCAGAAAGCCTTTTCGCATACGGTCAACTTTACTGGCACCGTGATTTTGCGCCATAAAGCCAGTTGTCCCGTGACCAATGTTTTGCTGTACCACCATGATCAGGTCGTCAATCCGGGTAACGGCGTTGAAGGCACCGATGGTGTATACTCCCAGCGGGTTGACCGCGCCTTGAATGAGAAACTTACCGATTTGCAGGGTAATTTGCTGCAGGGCAGCCGTTGCACTGAAACTAACCGTTTGCCGAAACAGGCTCCAATCGAAGACAAACTCGTGGCGCGCAAATTTGAGGATCGGGAACTTTTGATGCACGTAAACCATGCAAAAAACAGCCGACAGCAACTCGGCAATTACCGTTGCAACAGCAGCTCCCCGAATGCCGATTTTCCAAACGGCTACAAAAAGAATGTCCATTAAAATATTCAATACGGCCGAAATAATCAGGAAATAGAGCGACGCACTGGAGTTGCCCATGCTCCGCAAAGTAGATGCGTAAATGTTGTAGATAAACGAAAAGACCAGCCCCCCAAAGATGATCTGCAGGTAGCTTGTTGCGTCGCCCAGAATATTGGACGGCGTTCGCATCAGGCGCAAAATATCGCGGGAAAAGAACAAGCCCATGATCACTATAAACAGAGTGAAAACTCCCCCGGCGATCATCGAGGTCGAGATTTCCCGTTTCAATTTGGGAATATCGCCCGAGCCGAAAAAGTGCCCCATCAGAATGGACATGCCCAGGCAAATACCGACCATCAGGAAAAGCATGATGTTCATGATCGGGCTGGCTGCACCCAAGGCCGCCAAAGCATCAGTGCCTACAACACGGCCAACAATGATGGAATCGGCCATGTTGTAGGTGAGCATGCACAAATTACCGATAATCAATGGCACAATGTAAGTGACAATCTGCGGCGTTATCGGCCCCCTGGTCATATCGACAATTTTTCCTCTGCTCATATCCTACTCTCCAAAACGCAAAGGTAGCAATCAACATTCGTTCCGCTTATCCACAGCGATTATTCAGCCGTAGGTTGCTTTAATGTTACCAGGAAGGAAATACGCCCGTTTCTAAAGTCTAGTTTAAATAGCGGTCCAATCCGGCATTTCGAATGACAACGAGGGACAATGTGAACTAATTTTGATCTCCACAACGTCAACTTAAAGTCGTTTAAACTGTATGATCCAGGATATTTTTCCACACCAATTCGACAATCAATACAAAGCCAACCAGCTTGTTGCTGATTCAGACTGGCTATTTTATTTCGAAAACAATCAACTGTTAGTAAAACCGACAGGAGATCAATTCTTCATTCCGAAGAAAAAGGATTTTCCCGCTGTTGACACAACATCGGCGACCTTCCTTTTTTCACTGAACGAGGCCTCCTGTTTTTTGATTTCGGGAAAACCGGAAATCGACTCGGCTGATTTCGAATACAAGGACATGAATTTCATACGGGCCATCGACCAGCCTGAAATTGCGTGGACTGCACTTGCAGCTTTTCAGCTGATGAACTGGTACAAGCAAAACAAGTTTTGTGGTAAATGCGGATCTCCCATGCAACTGAAAGCTGACGAACGTGCCATTGTGTGCCCTTCCTGCAAAAACTTGGTTTTCCCAAAAATATCGCCGGCCGTGATCACTGCGATCATTTGCGACGACAAAATCCTGCTGGCCCGAAACGCCAGTTTCACCAACAACCGTTTTGCACTAATTGCCGGGTATGTGGACATTGGCGAAACGCTGGAACAAGCTGTTTGCCGGGAGATCAAGGAGGAAGTTGGACTGGAAATCACCAAACTGCATTATTACGCGAGCCAGCCCTGGCCCCTATCGGGCTCGCTGATGCTGGGCTTTGTTGCGGAGGCCGACGACCGGCAGCCAATCGTGATCGACAACAAGGAGATCGTTGAAGCGGGCTGGTTCTCGCGGGGGCAGTTGCCCAACGTTCCGAACAATACCAGCATCGCCGGCGAGATGATTGAAAAGTTCGAAAAGGGTGAGCTGAACATCGCTTCGCTTGCCCTTGTGGAAAAGCAACTGCAGCGCTAGAGAATAGAAGATTTACAGAATCACAATATTTAAATTCATTTATCATGAGTCAAGAAGCAAAAAAAGAAGCTGTGACTATCAAACTTTTTAAAGATGGTCCTTACCTGGTTGAAGGAGTTGTAAACATCACCACCGTTGATGGTGAAACAAAAGAGTACACCAACCCGCATCTGTGTCGTTGCGGTGGCTCGTCGAACAAGCCCTTCTGCGATGGTACACACAAAAAGATCGGCTTCAAAGGGTAAATCTTTTCGTTACAATCTCAAATCAACTTAAAAGACACAAACCGGATTATCCGGTAATGTCGAAAGCGGGCAGATGACTTGCAGCAAAAGCGGCAAACCATCTGTCTTTTTTTTGTGCCTCAATCCCAGCTTACCATTAGGTTAGTATCTTTGAGTTTCAATAGAAGTCTTCACCATGTCCTTTTCGTCAAAAGCTATCCTACTCGTCTGCCTGGCAATTTTCAGTTGTTTGAGCAGCTGCCATTCTTCAACTAAAAAAGAAGCAATAAGCCCACAACAACAGCAGACTGCGACAAGCGATGACTATGAAGTGTATTTACCGGAAGACAATCAACCGAAAAACGGGTGGCCTTTGCTTATTGCCATTGATCCTCATGGTTCCGGAATAACAGCGATGCAACACCTGCAACAAGCCGCCGAACAATACCCGGCAATAATCATCGCTTCCAACCGAATTCAGAATAACGATCCGAATTTCATGGCGGAACTTGATAAACTGATTACCGATGCCCGAAAACGCTACCCGGTGTCAGATCGCATCTATCTTGCTGGTTTTTCGGGCGGTGCGCGAATGGCACTGGCTTATGCCGGCTCGCACCGGGTGTCGGGTGTTATTGCTGCAGGTGCGTTTGCCCAACCGGATGAACTGCGCACCATTCCCTGCCCGGTGATCGGCATCCTCGGCATGGATGACTTTAACTTTTCGGAAGCAGCTCAATATCTTTTCAATCCGGAACTTTTACCGGTTAATGTGCATATCGAGCTCACGCATGCCTCGCACGAATGGCCAGGTGCAGATCGTCTGACTGATGCCTGGGGATGGTTTCAATTGTCCAATGAATCAAATAAAGACAAGCTGACAAATTACGTGGAACGGCAACAACAGCGAATCGATTCATTGATGCTAACGGGCGACTTACTGCAGGCGGCTTGTAGCAGTCGAAACATGGCTTCGGTTCCCGCTTTCGAAGCGCTTGTTCCTTTTTCTAAAAACACCAACGAACTGACCGGCTCCACTGCCTACCAACAACAGCTCGAAGCACTTGGGAAAAGTCTGCAGTTTGAGATGAATACCCGCCAGGAGTTGAGCCAGGCGCTGATCGAAAAAGATGCGCTTTGGTGGACGAATGAGATCAGTGTTCTACAGAAAAAGGCCGAAACGGAGCCCGATGTCATTCAGCAAATGGCCTATAAACGCCTGACTGGTTTCCTTGGCATCGTTTGTTATTCCTATTCGCGGCAGTTTGTTGCCCGTGGCGACGCCGCTCAGCTAGAGCAGGTGCTCATGGTATACCGGCTGGCAGAACCAAATAATCCGGACGTTCTCCGCTTTACGGAGGAACTGAAAAAGCTGCAACAGCCGTAACCTCCTAATTTGCTCTGAAATAAACTTTTCCTCCCTCGCCGCTGTTTTTGAAGGAGTGTTTTTTGTGCGCCTCTAAATGATCACAGTTTCCCAAAAACTTTGTACGCAAATTAATGAAGATGAAAGAAACAGGGTTTAACTACGAGCATTTCTTCGAAATCTCTCCGGATTTGTTATGTATTGCCGGCTTCGACGGATACTTTAAGAAGATCAATTCGGCAGTCACTAAAGTCCTAGGCTACTCTTTTGAAGAGTTGTACGCGAGACCAATTAATGACTTTGTGCATCCGGAAGACCAGTCGCTGACCGATAAAGTCCGCAGTGAATTGCATAAAGCACGACCACTTTACAATTTCGAAAACCGTTACATTACCAAAAGCGGCGAAATTGTATGGCTGGCCTGGACCTCCTTACCAGTTCAAGGAGAGAAGCTGGTATTTGCGATTGCCAAAAACATTACGCACAAAAAGAAACTGGAACAAGATCGCAGCGAACTACTTACCCGGCTCACCCACGTCAATCAGGATTTGAAGCAATTGACATACACGACCTCTCACGATTTGCGATCGCCGGTAAACAACGTTTTGGCCGTGCTGGATTTACTCGATATCTCAACGATCGACGATCAGGACGCGGTTGAGCTCATCAATATTTTAAAACTGTCGGGGGAATGTCTGAAAGAAACGCTGGACAACTACATCGACACCTTAAATCAGAAACACGAAACTCTCGCCAACTACGAAGAAGTTGATCTCGAAGAATGTCTTCAGAAGGTACTTCGTTCGATCAGCACCTTACTCGAGACATCGAAAACAGAACTGCAGGTTGACTTTTCCGAGGCTCCTAATATCAAGTTCAACAATGCTTACATGGAAAGCGTGTTTCTGAATCTCCTGACTAACTCGATTAAATACTCTCGCCCGGGTAGTAACCCGGTCATTCAGATCCGCTCGCAACAGGACGACAGAAGAATACGTCTGACTTTTACCGATAACGGCCAGGGATTTGACATGCCCCGAGTTCAAGACAAAGTTTTCGGACTGCAGCAAAAATTCAACGACTCCAAGGACGCCAAAGGAATAGGCCTATACCTGGTACACAATCACATTACCACCATGGGCGGCGAAATAAGCCTCGAAAGCGAACTGGATCAAGGAGCAAAATTTATCATGCGTTTTTTAAAGGACGTATAACTGAATAAACCAACCTTTAGGAGTTGGGAAGAGAAATTCAGAAGGATGCCTGCCTTATTATTCATCCAGAACATCACCGCTTGTAAGGGAAATGATAGCCAATATTGATCCCGATATTAAAGCCCCTGAATCCGCCCGAATAAGCGACATTATAATCAACATAGGGAGCTACAACAAAACGCTTAAAATAGTTATTGATTTCCAAGCCCAAGGCGAAACAAATCGGACTTTGGAGTCCGTCCGGACTCTCAGATTCGTCCAATCCCGAAAACTCTTTAATCCTTAAAAAGCTGACGTAGGGCGAAATGTCCAGCCGACTGTTGGCCGGAATATGGTAGGCCATATGCTCAGCCGACAGTAGCATTAAAGCCCCCAGAAAGAGCGCTCCCTCCCACGACCCGTCCTCCGTGTCAATAATGCTCGCACCCAGCAACCATAGCGGAATTCCCAGGGTTCCGACACCAAACTGGTTATGGTCCTTGCCGAACAGAATTTCTGAATCGAAACTGAAATGCTCACCCAAAAACATTCGAATTTTCATTCCTCCTGCGTAGGTAGAGGGATAGGGTTCGTTGGCTGACAAATGCGCAGCCGACAGAAACAGCGTAAATGCTTTTTGATGCGTTTGCGACGAATCCTCGAAAAGATCGCTTGCGTCGAACTCCGATTGCCCCACCAACAAAACAGGCAGGCAAACCACCCACAGAAACAACCATACTTTCCCTTTCATGACAGCGTTTTTACGATTACTTAAATTACAATAGAAATGATAGAAAACAAAATGCTTGCTGGAAGGGAATTGAGTCCAGAAAACTGGTTCGACAGTTATGCAGTAGACTTGGATCAGCATCCTGCCTCTTGCTAAATCTTCCCTGGCAAAACCAAGATATCATTTAGAGCAAATGCTCATTTATTAACTTATCCTTAAACCACACATACAATTATCTGCATTTATTAATAAATCATAACAAAAACGGGAAATGAAGCTTACATTTACTGGTACAAAAATGCTTCAGGCGACAGGACTCTATTAATTGTTTCCAACCATTTTTGCCTGCGATTAATTCCTTCCCTGCCTCTTGACGTCCACAAAACAAGAGAGATATGACAACATTTGTAATTTTATTATTGGGATTTTTATTCGGAGCGATTATCGCCTACGCGAACCTGAACAAATACAACGTTATTAGTGGCATGGCTATGCTCCGGGACTTCACCGTTGCCAAAGCCATTCTAACAGCCATTGGCCTTGGTTCCGTATTATTGGCACTCGAAATGCATTTCGGACTGACGATTTATCACATTAAACCCTTTATCGCAACGGGCATCATGCTCGGCGGATTTATTTTTGGCGTCGGTATGGCCATTTTGGGATACTGCCCTGGAACAATGGTGATATCGTTGGGACAAGGATCGCTGGATGCATTGGCAGGTCTGGTCGGAGGTTTGCTTGGTGGATGGATCTTTACCCAACTTTATCCCTCTCTGCAAGGGGTACTTGGACCTAACTGGGGCGCACTTTCCATCTCTGGATTAATTGAAAGCCCGGTGCTGTTTACAGTTGTTGTCATCCTGTTTGCCGCAACGTTACTGTTTATCGCTTTCAAATTGAACACCAAAAGCGAGAATCCGAAAGACAAAAAATGGCTTTATGCCGGAATCGCCCTGGCGGTGTTAAATGGTATTGTATTTCTGAAGGCCGGGCAGAACAGACCGATCGGAGCGTCCACATCTTTTCCGTACATGGCAGACTCGCTGACCTGCAGTACCGCGAACGAATATTTCGCAAAAATCAAAACCCCGGGAAACTGGGAAATGATCTTCCTGCTGGGAGCGCTGTTGGCAGGCTTTGTCATTGCAAAGCTCCGGGGCGAATTCAAGTTTACCGTTGTTCATTCCAATTGGCAACAATATCGTAGTTCCTCCAAAGCGAGTCGTACTATTTGGGCTTTCTTTGCAGGCCTGATCTTAATCTTCGGAGCACGAATGGCCGGAGGATGTACAAGCGGTCACGTCATTTCGGGGGGAATGCAACTGGCTGTGAGTAGCCTCGTTTTTGGCGCATTTGTATTTGCAGGCTTGTTGCTTACCGGAAAGTACTTTTATCGGTAAATATAAATTCTGGTTGCCGCACGGAAGCCATATTTACGTTCGAAAAACATATCGGTTATATCGCTTGCTGAATCTTTAGTTTTATATTCGTAAACTAAATGCTACCACAGTCCGACTAAAAGAACTTTTGTTCTTCTATTTGACGTTAATTCGGTTGGTTAATTTTGTTTTAAATGACTCACTTCCTGAGATCTTAAAATTCCCTTTTTAAATACCTTTACCCGCACATTATTCCGCCAAACTAGCAATGATTTTAAGTCTAAGATCATTGAACTAACATTGTTATTTTACTAAATTAAAAAATTATGAAAGGTGTTGTTAAAAAAACTCGTTTAGATGGTTTTTACGAAGTTCAAACCGACAGTATTGTATCTGTTTTCGAACTAGTTGGATGCTCTATCGTCAATGTTGGCGATGAGATTGAAGGAGGTTTAGATAGTCTGGGAGGTAAAGAACTGACGAATATCACTCAAAACGAATCGTTTGATGCAGTTATCCAGGAGATAAACTAAGCAATATTTGTTATGGCAAAGTAAGCAATTGAAAGCCCGATGATTGACTTCCGAATTGCTTACTTCGCAATTTATTAGAAAGAATACTTACTATGCTGTGGCAAGCCGTCTAAAAGGAATACTAATCGCCATAAGTCACGTTCACGTTGCCGCCTGATGCATGCATGTGAACCGGGATACCGCCGCCATTCATTGTTCCCTCAACTTTATTCTTTTCTGACTTTCCGGAAAAATTGGAAAGCTCAATATGAACATGGTCAGAATGCAGATCGAGGTCCATACCCAGTTTCTCGCCACCATGAATGACGGCATCAACGCCACCACCACTCGATTCGAGGTACAATTCTTTGGTGAGCCCGCTAATGTCAACCTTCACAGAGCCACCGCTCGATTTGGCTTTCACGGCCGATGCCTCGCCCGAAACGGTAACGCCGCCGCCACTGCTGGAAGCTTCTGCTTCACCGTGAATATTTTTAAGGTGCACACCACCACCCGAGCTGCGGGCATAAACACGCCCATCTGCCCCGTCCACCGAAACGCCACCGCCGCTGGAACTTAAGCGGACATCTCCATTTTGGTTAGTAGCCTTCACGCCACCACCCGACGATTTGGCTTCGGTTGTTCCGCTGACATTCGCCAGTTCCACACCACCACCACTGCTCGAAAATTCGTGTGTACCTTCAACCCCATAAATTTTTAAACCGCCACCACTCGACGAAACGTTACACGACATTTCTCGCGGAACGGTAATGGTTAACGAAATGCCCACGTTATTCCAGAAGTTCATCCGCGATTTGCGCTTCACAACGGCCGTGATTACCGAACCGCTTTTCGAGAAGTCGAGATCGAAATCCTCGAGTATCTCCTTCAAGTCATCGTCCGAAGGCGACAGGAGGCGACCACTCTTCCGCACGTAGGCCTGAATGACTACAGTAGCCTCGTTGTGGCTTTGTACCACAATTCCGCCACCCGACGACGAGGCATTCAATGTTCCCGGTTGGTTCAAATCAAAGGTCTTGGTAATCGTGGCCTCATCGGCTTTGGCATATCCGTTCAGAGACAACAGTGCTGTGAAGAGCGCTATCATCGCGTACAATTTTCGTTTCATCGGTTTTCTCATAACTTGTTATTTACGTGTTTAATCCAGGCTATCAATCCAATGACGTTTAACTTTCCAATCCGTTACAATTATTTGATCAGGATTTGCTCGATGAAAGGAATTTCAGGATTAATACTTCCGAAATAATCTTTTTACCACCCAACTGTTTGAGCTAAGATTGTCAGTTATTATTTGATTCGTCTTTTATTTTCCGTCTTTTGAAATCTTGTCTATCTTTTCTTCCTGCAAATCCTGATTCCGACCGTTTATTCGTACCGCAATGCCTCAACCGGATTTATGCGCGACGCCTTGAGTGATTGGTAACCACTTGCAACGATGGTCACCAACAACGAGATCCCCAAAACGATCAACAAATCGAAGCCTGTAAATTGGTATTTAAACTGCCCTGGCGTGACGTTCTCCATCAATTTTGCCAACGGGTAGACAATCACATTGGCTGCAAACACGAGGATTAAAAACTGCCGGGTAACCAGCGGAAGAATTTGCTCGGCTTTGGCCCCCTGCACCTTTCGTATGCCAATCTCCTTCACCCTCCGTTGCGATGCAAACACCACCAGTCCAAACAAGCCGATTGCCGCAATGAAGACAGCAAGGATGGTAAAAAAAGCAAAGGTGTTTTTGGCACTGCCCCATATTCGAAGATCCAGCCTGTTTGTATCTGCATCGTAACCATTCACCTCAAATAACACCCCCGGAAAGCTTTCTCTAAGCACCGAACGAATATGAGCCAGGCTACTTGCTGTTGTGTTCGGATTGACTTTAAAGGTGAGGTCGTTGTGCCCCGCGAATCCTTCGTCGCGCAACAATAGAAAATAAGGTAATATCGGGTTATGCACGTCGTCATTATTGAAATCCTTGATCACACCGATAACGGTGTATTGCTGCTCACCGTTGTCAATCCATTTCCCAATGGGATTGTCCCAGCCAAACTTCTGCACGGCCGTTTCATTCACCAAACACGAATTGCCATCGGCCGCAAAATCATCGGAGAAATTGCGCCCTTGAACAAGCTCCATTCCCATGGTTGGAATAAAGTTATCGCAGGCCGCGTTCCATCGTACAAAAGTACGATCATCAACCGGCCCTCCTTCGTAGCTGACATCTCGCCCCCAGGTTGAATGAAGCGGTGCATTGATCGAAAGCGTCATATCTTCAACACCGGGATTCTGCAGAATACGCTCGCGAACCTGGGTATAGGAAATGTTGGTTTTCATACCTGGCAGCGCGCAATGCAACAGGCTTTCTTTTTGAAAACCCAGGTCTTTATTTTTCAGAAAATTAACCTGTTTAAACATCCAGATGCTCGAGGTAATTAACACGACCGACAAAATAAACTGCAGGTAAACCATGGCATTTAATCCGCTCAGCTTACCTTTCTTGAGCGGACTTTTTCCTTTCAGAACCGTTACCGGCTTGAAGCTCGACAAAATGAGCGCCGGATAACTGCCACCAACAAAACCACTGGCTAAAACTACGGTTACTAAAAACAGAATCAGCAAAGGATTTTGTACCAGCTGAAGTTGGATACTACGGTTAACAACAAGATTAAACACCGGCAAAATTAAATAGGCGATCAAAATGGCCAACACAAAGGCCAGCAAGGCAATCACGATGGCTTCAGTTAAAAACTGCAGGCGAATCGTGTTGCGATTACTGCCCGATACTTTACGGATTCCAATCTCGACCGATCGCATGGTTGAAAAAGAAGTCGTCAAGTTCATAAAACTGACACAGGCCAGCAAAAGGGTGAGAATCCCGATAAACGAAAAGAAATAGATCACGGCACCACGATCATCGCGAGCTGTTTCCTTCAGATGTAATTGACTCAATGGCTGCAGGTAAGCCAAATGTTTTGAATTGGGATCGTGTTGCTGAAGGACATCGGAAATCTGGGCCGACACTGCTTCAAAATCTGTATTCTTACGAAGCAAAACATAGATCTCGTACGAACTGTTGCCCCAGTTACTCCCCTGCCTTTTCACCAAATCAGCATTCGACCGAAAGTAAGACGCACTTAGCGATGATTGCTCGGGTATGTCTTTCATGATCCCGGTAACGGTCAACTTCTTTTTTTGCTCATCGAATAGGTTTTTCCCCATGGCGTCCTGACCCGGGAAATATTTTTCGGCCATTGTTTCGCTCAACACAATCGAATTGGGATCGTCGAGCGCCGTTGCCTTATCGCCCCGTATCAACTCAAACGAAAACAGGCTGAATATTTCGGATGGAGCAACAATCCCGAAGTGCTCCATGTAAACATGCTTATTGTCAGGCGAGAGATATTCATCCCAGCTTTCGTTGGTAGCAATGGCCAGTTCAACGGCCGGGACATTTTGATTCAGGTAGTTGGCCATGGGAACAACCGACTGCCCGGTATCAGCTAGCCGATCGGTCTCTTTATACGATTGAAGCCTGTAGATTCGTTCATAGTTCGCGTTAAACTTATCGTAGTCTTTTTCATATTGCACGTAGCGGGCAACCAGGATAAAAGCCGCCAGACCAACAGAGAGACACAAGATCTGGATGACAGAAAGTGTTTTTCGGCGCTTGATGTTCCGGAGTGCAATTCGTATAAAATGTCTAATCATCATTCGTTCGTTTTGAAGTTAGGGCTACTCGTATCGTAATGCTTCAACCGGGTTTCGCGTAGCCGCTCTATACGACTGAAATGAAACCGTCAATAAAGCAATTCCCAGCGCCAGAACGCCAGCCAACGCGAAAATCCACCAGCTGAGTTCCGTTTTATAGGCGAAGCTTTCGAGCCATTTCCTCATGGCGTAATAACCAAGCGGACAAGCGATGGCGAAAGCAAGCATGACCGACCTTACAAAACCATTGTTTAGCATCGCTATAATTTCGCCTGTTTTAGCTCCATTTACTTTCCGTATTCCAATTTCCTTTATTCGGTATTCTGAAAGTAAAATTGCCAACCCTAAAACACCAATAACAGATATGAGAATAGACACGATACTAAATAAAGAAATGAGTTGTGCTTGCTTCTCTTCAGCCTTATACATATTATCAAGCTGTTCGTCCATAAACCGATAATTAAATGCATGGTTTTTATCGAATTGGCTATAAACCTCACGAATATGAGCAATTGTGCCAGAGACATCCTTACCCGAAATTTTAACACTAAGTTTATTGTGGCGTGTTTCGGTTAGCCAAAATGCCAATGGAGTAACCTCTTCTCTTAACGAGGCATATTTCATGTCTTTTACAATTCCAATCAGGGTACCGCTAAATCCAAAGCCAGGAATCTGCTTACCGATGGCTTGTTTATCCCATCCAAAGTCTTTCAGAGCGGCCTCATTCATGATGAAATTATTTTCATCTGCTTTAAGATTTTCTGAAAATCCCCTGCCCTCCATAATCTCAAATCCCATGAAATTCATATAGCGTTCATCAACCGGCCAGCAATTGAAATTAATCGTTTTGCCATCGATCTCTCGTCCCCAGCCCATACCAACTCCTCCCGGAATAAACTGAGAAAACGCATAATCGATGATGTCGTTATTCTTTACCAATTCGCTCACAAACGCACTTTCGTGTTCTTGTATAGCCTGCGGAATATCAACAATCACAATATTCTCTTTTGAAAATCCCAGATCATAGTTTTTAAAAAAGCGGACCTGCTTTTCAACAAATAAAACGCTGATAATAAGAAAAATTGAAATTCCGAATTGCAAAACCGTCAATAGCTTTCCTGTAAAATTGCGTTGCTGGCCTCGCGGCAAATTTCGGTCTAATGCTCTTGCCAGCGACCTATTTCCATTCATTCGAGTCTGGATCGAAGCGACAATCGCCCCCAACACGAGGACCAATACCCAGCACAATACAAAGATCCGGACATAATTCCCGAGGCGAAATTCATACGAAAAGATATCTGGCCAAAAATAACATACTCCGGCGCTGAGAAAGATACTCCCGATAAATGACAGGCTAATGATAAACGCAGACTCTCCAATGGACAACATCAACAATCGTTTTGTCGATTCTCCGAGAAATTGACGGACATTGATTGCTTTGCGCTGTTTAGGAGCATTTGCAATGGCAAAGTTCAGGTAGTTGACAAAAGCCATAAATAACAGCAGCAAAGCAACCAAGACCAGCGACCGGGCAAAAAGCAGATTTCCGCTACCCAGCTCTTTGTTAAAATGCTGTTCATTTACCGGCAACAAGCTAAATGAAAAATCGTCTGTTGAATCCTTTTTCCAATCTTTTACAAATTGTGATTGATTCATCTTAAGAATTACTTCCGATAACGAAGCATCCGCCGGTAATTGGTAGTAATGATTAAAACTGTATTCTTCCCAACTAGCAGTCCACGCTGCCGTAGGGAAAGAGCTAAATGCTTCGAATTGTTGAAATGAGCAATTCTGTGGAAGATTATAAAACACGCCCTCAATGATATAAGGTGTTTGAAAGTCGGCATAAATTGTTTTTCCAACAGGATTATCATCACCGAACAGCTTTTTAGCTGCGTTTTCGGAAAGTAGAATACCATCGTTTCCAGCCAGCGATTTCAGTCCCCCATATTTCATGTGCAAATCAAACATTTCTGCAAAAGTGGAATCAACTGCCCGAGTTGAAATATTCACTCCTTCACCGCCACCTTTTTCCAATGAATAAACATTGGGCCCCCAAGCAAACGAACAAAGGGTAGACAATTCCGGTATATTCTCGGCAAAATAATCGGCCATTGGATTTGGCAGCCAATAGTTTGACTCATTCTCTCCATTCTCCTTCGTGTTCAATTCAAGCATATATACCTGCCTGAAATTCTTATTGTACTGATCAAACGTAAATTCATTCCACAGATAAATCGACAATAAAACAAACGAAGCAAACGATACCGACAAACCGATCAGATTGAACAAATTGGTTTGTTTTGATTTGCGAATCGAACTCCAGATTGTCACAAAAAAGTGCCTCATAAAAATTAATCCTTAGGTTAGAATATAGACTTGCTTTTGCTATTCGTATCTCAGTGCCTCAACCGGGTTTCGGGTGGCAGCACGCCAGCTTTGCCAACTCACCGTCAACAGTGCAATTCCCAATGCCAGCAGACCGGCCAGTGCAAAAATCCACCAGCTGAGTTCGGTTTTATAGGCAAAGCCTTCGAGCCATTTGTGCATTAAATACCACGCTATAGGACAGGCCAAAATAAAAGCATAGAGTACCCATTTGAGGTAATTGCTGTTCAGCATGATGATAACTTCCGCTATCCTGGCACCGTTCACTTTCCGGATACCGATTTCACCGGTTCGCTGTGCCGATATTAAAACGGTTAAACCAAATAATCCCAGGGATAGTATGACGATTGCAATGACTGACGCATAAAGGATCGTTTTACTTAAACGCTCTTCTGACTTGTAGCGACTTTCCAATTCTTTGTCCCAAAAGGTGTAGTTCAGGCTTTCCTTGGTATCAATCTTTTTCCACCCGGCTTTAATCGCAGCAATTACCTTGTCGAGATTCTGTGGATTGTATTTTACCAAAACGGAGCTATAACCATTTCCCATGTTGGTTCTTGCATACAAGATCATCGGTTCGATTTTCTCCCGTGAGGTTAAAAACTGGTAGTCATTCACCAAACCGATAATTGTGTATTTACTATTGCCGTCATCCACGATGCGTCCAACCGGAGAAGTATCAAACTTCATTCTCCGCGCAAACTCCTCGTTTACAATGATTGTCTTGTCGCTTTCAACCACGTTACTTTCGGTAAAGTTCCTTCCTGCTAACAAACTTAAATTCAGCGTTGGAATAAAATAATGATCCGCTTTGAATACGTAAGTCGTTAAAACTTCCGACCCGGAAACCTTAAATGTGCGCGTTGAATATCCGTCGAAAAAATCCCGGTTAGTCAGCGAGGCATTTAAAACACCGGTTTCCTTTTGTAGCATGTCTCGCAGAACAGCAGCGGTCGACTGATTCAAATAACGCACATCTACCGAAAGGATGTTCTTCTCCGAAAAACCAAGGGACTTATTCTTTAAATAATTTGTTTGCTTGTTAATGGAAATAGTAGCAATAATCAGCACAATGGTTAACGCATATTGCAAGCCAACAAACACCTGTGATGCCCCTGCTTTTTTCCCTGCAAACAACCTTTTTGTGCTTAAGAGCGTCGGTTTAACCCGTCTGAATATAAAAACAGGGATCAAGCTGGTTAGCACAACCAATAAAACGATTGATAAGATGGCGAACAGAACCAGCGAAGGAATATTGACCAGGTTGAAATAAATCTGGCTTTCAGAAATATGATTGAATACGGGGATCAACACATACCCGAGGATTCCACCCACCAAATAAGAAATGAGTATCGTAATCGAGTTCTCTGTCAGGAACATCTTAAAAATATCGATATTTTTCCCGCCCATCGATTTTCGAACACTGACTTCACCCGCCTTTTTGAAGAACTGCCCAATCGTTAAAATGATATAATTGCTGAATGCAATGAACAAGATAAGCAAAGCCACGATGGTCAGAATCCGCAACTGCGAGCGGCTACCGGTAAGCTGGTACGACGCACCGTCAACCGTATTATCGAGATACAAACTTTTCAACGGCAACGCAAAAGCTCTAAAACAGTCAGATGAATTTTGGAGAAAATTATCCTTTTGAGACTTTTCAATATCCTCTTGATAGAAATCCTTCACCTCGGCGTAAATCAGCTTATTTGCTTGTTCAGGGTCTACTCCTTTTTTCAGTTCGTAGAATAGAATGGAGTTCCCAAAGCCATTATTTGATTCCCAGAAAGAACCCTCATAGTCAAATGGAATCATCGCCTCAAAATCGAGCGTCGAGTTTCTGGGAACATCATCAAGTATCCCCGTGATCGTAAAACTCACATCTTTTATAAAAGTGAAGTCGAGACTCTGCCCGATAAGTTCATCATAGTTCGGGGAATCGTTGCCCGCAATTTTTTGAGCCAATGATTTTGTAATGACGATATCGGTCGGATCGACCAGCAGATCATTGCGGTTCCCTTTTAAAAGATTGAAACTGAACATGTCGAAAAATTCCTGGTTTGCAATACCAAGTTTAACCCCCAGGTTTTTTTCTTCCAGATCCAATTGAGCCATATAACCCATCCGGAAGGGTGTGCAGTGCTCTATTTGAGGAACTCGATCTTCCAGCGCTTTTGCCAGCTCCGGTTTAACCAGGATGTTTGAGCCCCTGGTACCGTCTTTCGAAGTAATTTCATAATTGAGTCGAAAAATCCGGTCCGCATTTTCGTGAAAACGATTATAGGAATGTTCTTGCCCTACAAACAAGAAAATGATCAGCGTACTTGCCAAAGCCATGGAAAGTCCAATTGTCGTTATGGTTACATTTAACCGGTTTCGGTTAATGTTTCTGAGGGCATATTGAATTCTCGTTCTCATCGCTTTTCCTTTAATTATATTTATTCATATCGCAGTGCCTCAACCGAGTCTCGCGTGACAGCTTTTAGGATTACCCGGAAACCATGATTAAGGCAATCAAAATCACGAATAATCCAAAAGAATTTTATCTCCAATCAAATTTAGTAATCAATAAGTTTCGAAAACCGTACCGAAAACATATAAATCTGAAAAACAACACCATGCAAAATAGAATAGCCCTGAAATGTCAAAATTATTGACAACTTCTGTCTAAATATTTACCAAAATAATCTCAATCAGGATAGCCATGATTGTCGGATTTTCTGGATTAATATTTCCGGATTATCCCCTTAATTCGAGGCTTGCAGGACAGAAGCGAACAAGTAAACATCGCCCTATTCGATAGATTGCGGGTTAAATCATCATCAATTTTAGTAGCCATACTCATTCAATTAAAATCTTGTTTATCCCTTCATCCCGTAAATCCTGATTCAGACTTATTATTCGTACCGCAAGGCCTCCACCGGGTTTCTAGTGGCAGCCTTCCAGCTTTGCCAGCTCACCGTCAGCAGTGCAATTCCCAATGCCAGCAAGCCAGCCAAAGCAAAAATCCACCAACTGAGAGTGGTTCTATAAGCGAAGCTTTCGAGCCATCGGTGCATAGCGTACCAGCCAATTGGAACAGCAATCAGAAAAGCGATGAGTACCGACTTCATAAAATCGGTATTCAGTAAAATCATGACTTCACTCGTCTTAGCCCCGTTAATTTTTCGAATACCAATTTCCTTGATTCGGGCAACAGACATGTGCCAAACCATTGAAAACAGGCTCAGAATCCCCAAAATGATTGACAGCAGCGCAAACTCCCGAAGGCTTCGCTCCACCGAACTTTCCTGCGCAAACTGCTGATTGTAGAAATTGTCCAACCAGAAGTAATCGAACGAAAAATTGGGGAAGGTCTTTTCAAAGCGTTCGCCAACTTCCGCCAGCAGGGCAGTTTTATCAATATTCGGATAAACCTCGAGCGTGTATCGGCCGACCATAATCTTTTGCGTCCAGTCCAGCAGGATTACTGGTCCGGGAGCTTCTTTGACCGACGTAAAGTTGAAGTCCTCACAAACACCGGCCACACGGGTTTCAATATTGTCCAGCCCGCTTTCGTCACCGAGAGCCAGATTTTGGCCAATTACTTCTTCCGCATTCGAGTAGCCTAACTGATGTAAACAGGTTTCGTTCAGAATACATCCCTTCGCCACCTTTTCAGCCCCGTTCCAACCTTGGTCAAAAAAGCTTTCACCGGCAATCATCTTCATACGATAGGCGTTCACAAAGTTTCGGTTAGCCAGAAATACAGCTGTCTTTACCGAACTACCACTTTGCCCGTCCGAAACATTGAAGTTGAACGAAGGTACATCGCCCGGAACTATGTTCGAAATTGACAAACTTTTTACTGCCGGGAGTTTGGTAAGTTCCTGCTCAAAAGCTTCAAGATTTACAAAACGCTTGTTATCACGCCACAGGTTTGCAGGCGATTTGATGACCAGTTTATTCGTAACATCAATTCCGGCATCGCGCGTTTTCAGGTAGTCCAGTTGCTTTTGGATCCCAACAATCGAGGTCAACAGGAATACAATAATCACAAATTGAACGACCGTGAGTAACTGCCGGTAGGAATAGCCGGAGCTATAATTCAACTTTTGCCGGGACAGCAACGACAATGATTTCTTACGGTAAATGGATAATAAGATGATTGTTGGATTGAGAATAACACTGGCCCCAAAAACCAACGCCACTCCCATCCAAAATCTTGCGGATAGGCTACTCAGATCAGTTTCCTGCAACAGCGAAAACCGGACACTTTTGAGTAACGTGTACGTGATCAGAAACAAGACCACTGCTGCCAGGTGAATCAATACCGACTCTACCAGGAAGATCCGGAACAACGCAGCCGGCTTTGCACCAAAAACCTTCCGGACGCCATATTGTACCGAGTTTTTGAGGATGCGCGTGTGCGAAAAATAAATGTAGTTGAAGCCAGAAATCACCAGTATATAAATACTGATTAACCTTAAAATTGACAGGTAGTCGCCTCGGATATTGGGCTCAATTTCGTTTTTTAAATGCGATTGAGTATGAATGCTCGTCAGTGGTTGCAAATTGAAGGAATAGCGACTCCGGGAATCTTTCATGTCGTTTTGGTTGTGCTCGAGCGAAACCTGAGACATGGCATCCTCGATCTTCCGAATATCTGCCGACGGATTCAACTTCAGGTAGGTATAAAAAGCAAACTCTCCCCAATTTTCCTTCAGTGGCGGCGGCAAATGCATGTTATCGTGAAACGACAACAACATGTCGGCATGGAAATGCGAATTCGCCGGCAAGTCTTTGAAAACAGCCTCAACCTCGATATGCCCACCCGGATATTGTAGAATGCTTTTGCCAATCGGATCTTCTCCCGGGAAGTATTTTTGGGCAAAGCTTTCGGAAATGATGACAGTATAAGGTTTGGTCAGCAAGTTTTTCACATCACCCTGCAGCGGCTGAATATTGAAAATTTGCAAAAAACTATTGGAGCAGTGATAAGCCTTGTCGTCGGTAAAAGCTTCGTCGCCAATCTTGAAATGATCTTCGACAAGACCACATAGGTACCCGGTCATCTCAACCTCGGAATACTTTTCCTTCAGCGTTTCGCCCAACGCCCGCTGACAACGTGGTTGACTAACCGTCAGTACGTTGTCAGTGTATGCCGACGATACAACCCGATAAATATTCTGATAGCCGGGAATCTGCCGGTCAAACGACTGGTGATAACTGACACGGGCCGAAATCAAGATGTAAGTTGTCAATCCAACGAACAGCGAAAAGACCAGCAACAACGTCGTTCTTTTGTTCTTATTTATCAATCGCAGGATCTGTTTTATTGTATACATCGCTATTGGTTTTTATAATTATACCGCCATCCCGAAAAATCGGAATCAAACGGATTTCTATTCGACTCGCAAAACTTTTAGTCAGGGCTTCACTTTAAGTGAAACTCTGACTACTCATATCGCAATGCTTCCACCGGGTTTCGTGTAGCCGCCTTCCAGCTTTGCCAGCTCACGGTCAGCAGGGCAATCCCCAATGCCAGCAAACCAGCCGAAGCGAAAATCCACCAACTGAGTTCGGTTTTGTAGGCAAAGCTTTCGAGCCATCGGTGCATGGCGTACCAGGCAACGGGCATCGCAATCACAAAAGCGATCGCTACCCAACGAACAAAGTCGTTGTTGAGCATGATGAGTATTTCTGATATTTTGGCTCCATTGACTTTTCGGATGCCGATCTCTTTCACCCGAACTTTGGAGGCAAACCGAGCCAGCGCATAGAGTCCCATGGAGGCAATAAAAATCGTTAGCAGTGCCAGCAGCAGATAGATTCGTCCAAAATTGACATCTGCCTGGTAAGCTGCCTGGTAATTTTCATCCAAAAATGAAAAATGATATTCTTCCTGTGGATACAATTTCCGCCACAAATCGCTAACGGCTGCAATAGTCGCAGCTTGACCGGTTGGTGCAATTTTGATAAAGTAGTAACCGACGGTGCGGTTCCAATCAAGGCTATTGAAAAACAATGCCGGCTTAATTGCTTCGCGCAGCGAAAGCTGGTGATGATCCCCGACAACCGCCACAATACGTCGCGGCATACCATCAACCTGCAAAAACCGGTTCACCGCTTCTGCCGGACTCAAACCGATCTGCCGGCAAGCCGACTCGTTCAAAATGACTTCGCGACCATCTTTTTTCGACTCAACATTAAAAAGCGAACCTGCCACCGTCTGCATATCGAAGAAGTCGAAATAATTGTAGTCGACATGGGCCATGGCAAACGGGAACTTGCTTTCCTCACCATCCTGCAACCAAACCCGGTCGCTGGA
Source organism: Mangrovibacterium diazotrophicum (assembly GCF_003610535.1). Taxonomy (NCBI): domain Bacteria; kingdom Pseudomonadati; phylum Bacteroidota; class Bacteroidia; order Marinilabiliales; family Prolixibacteraceae; genus Mangrovibacterium; species Mangrovibacterium diazotrophicum. Next base: position 3,065,098 of record NZ_RAPN01000001.1, read on the forward strand.
TCGGTGATAGTCGCTGCCGGCAACAATCTCGCCAGTGGTGAAGGCTTTCACGCCCGGTATCTTCTGAACTTCGTTGCGGAAAGTTTCCAGCTTGGTCCACTCGTCCGGCTTCTTAATCATCGTCATTGGGCTGAACGAAACCATGGTCTGCTCCATGTTCATCCCGGTCGAGCTCTTTTCCATAAACTGAAGCTGCTTGAAGATCGAAATCGTTCCAATGATCAAAAAGATGGAAACCGCAAACTGAAAAACAACCAATGCCCGGGTAGAATGAACACCACCTCCTCTGGCTGTAACTTTCAGACTGGCATTGGCCTGCACTAAACGCCGCTCCAAAAACAGAAAGGGATAAATCGATCCCAGCAATGTTCCTGAAACGATCAGCCCAAAAAGTATCGTGAGAATAGTCCCAAACGTTGTCGGGAAAAATTCAAAACCCGCAATAAGGCAGCCATGTCTCAGGCAAATTACTGCCGGCAGAAAACTAATTGCCCCGGCAATCAGGTTGAAAACAAAAGCCTCCAACAACACCGTCAAATAAAACACCCGCCGGTTGGCTCCCAAAACACGGTGTATTCCCCGGCTTTGCAGCTGGCTCATTGATGAAGCCACCGCAATGTTCGCATAATTCAGTAGCGAAGTAATGATCAACAAAAAGCCAATCAGCGCAAAAGCCCAAAGCCTCACACGACTTCCATTGACAAACATTTCGCCTTCTTTACTTTCAGCCAAATGAATATCGGGAACGCCCTTGAAACTAAATTGAATGGTTTCGTTATTCGCCACGAACTGCCCAACACAAGGAGCAATTGCTGCAGCGTATTTTTGCTCGACTAGCTTAATGTCGCTTCCTTCTTTCAGCCGAACATAGGTGTAACCACGTGTTCCTCTCCACTGCGATTCAGAATAGGGATCGGCCACCGTAAATGAAGACAGGCGGCTATTATCGAGCATGCCGGTTGTATAATCGAAATTGCGCATGTAATACAAGAGTGCTTTCCGCTGAAGAATGAGGTCGAACTTGATATGGCTGCTCTCAGGTACATCGTCAAAAACAGCCACTACATTGTACTCCCAACCTTCATTCAGCTTGAAGGATTGCCCAAGCGGATCTGCGGTTCCGAATAACTTTTCTCCAAGCGAACGACTGATAATCGCATTGTGAATATCTCCAAAGATTTGCTCCGGATTTTCGCTCCGTAATGGTCTCGGGAACACCTTGAAAAAGGACGAATCGGTGAAAAACATATTGACGTTCTGAACGCTGGCTGTTGGCGTAAAAACCGTGATAATATCTTTGTCCAGGTGTGTGGCAGCCGCGATCTCAGGCAACTCATTCCGAAGCACTGGCCCCACACCATTAAAATTTCGTGCGGTATTCGTCAATTCGTTGCCGGCGGCCCTGCGTTGCAACTCCACCCGATACATGTTATCAGCTTCATCCCAAAACCGATCGTAGCTTTTCTCCGAGATGATCCAAACAGCAATGAACAAAAAGGCAATCATGCCAATGCTCAAACCCTGCAGGTTGATCAGGAAGTTGGTTTTACTGCTCCAAATTCGCCGGAATATAAAGTTGATCAATACGTTCATTTCAGTTAGGTTAATTAGTTGTTATTCGTAGCGCAATGCTTCCACCGGATTTCGTGTAGCTGCCCGCCAGCTTTGCCAACTCACCGTTAGTAAGGCAATCGCTAAAGCCATTAGGCCCGCCAGTGCAAAAATCCACCAGCTGAGTTCGGTTTTATAAGCGAAGTTTTCGAGCCATCGGTGCATGGCGTACCAGGCAATCGGAATGGCAATAATAAAGGCGATGCCTACCCACAAAAGAAAGGATCGGTTCAGCATATTCATGACCTCGGATACGCGGGCCCCATTCACTTTTCGGATGCCAATTTCCTTGGTTTTCTGCCGGGTTTGCATCACAGCCACGTTAAAAAGTCCCATCAACGAGATCAGGAAAATCACGACTGTAAAAACCTTGATTAACTTACTCTTGGCATAGTCGTCGTTGTACAACATTTTCACCCGATTATCGAGAAACTGCATATCGAAAGGTTCATCTTTGTAAAAAGATTTCCAAACTTGCTGTACCCCTTCTACCGCAGTTGTAAGCTTGGCATTCGCTTTCAGCCTCACATTCATATAACCGACTTTTTGCGCATCGAGAAAAAACAGCAAAGGTTCCGTTTGGTTATGCAGCGAGTTGAAACTTACGTCTTTCAATACACCGACAATGGTAACGCCTTCAATTTGTTGACCTGCAATGGGCGGAGTAAGTCCGCAAAAGTCAACGGCTGCTTCGTTCACAATTACCGACTTAAAATTATCATCGGCACGGCTTACATCGAAGTTACGACCTTCAGCCAACTCCATCTTCATTAGTGGAATGTAATCGTAGTCGATGCCCATGCTATTGACAATTTTCGACACCTTTTTTCCATCCCGGTCAATCTCGAAATGTAAACTTCCCAGCACTTCGCCGGGCGAGTGTGCGGAAAAAGCAGCAGACTCGACATACGGATTTCGCTCCAACTCCTGCTTCAGCGACGCTACTGCCTGTGTCGTGCAAATGGTTTTATTCAACTTCAGTAAAACCACATTATTCTGATCGAATCCCATATCGCTTTTCGTCAGGAAGTCCAGCTGCTTGGTTATGGTCAGTGCGGCAATCAACAAAATGATGGACAAAGAAAATTGCACGACGGTGGATATGCGGCCAAAGTTTAGCTGCCCTTTATTTGTGTTCGACAGCTCTCGACTGACAAGCAACTTCAGCCCGGACTTTTTCGCCTGATTAAAATACGGAATGAATGATGCCAGCAAAGCAAGCCCAATTAGTAGAACAGCCGATAATCCGATGATCGTTACTATCGATAGCGGGGCAGCATGAATGATCGAAACTTCGGCGAACAGCGGCAAAGAAATCCAGTACAGCATGCCGCCAAAAACCAGTGCTACAGAAAGAACGAGCACCGAATTCATTAAAAACTGCAGGTAGATTCCCAATTGATTAGCACCGTTGATTTTTCGAATACCGATGGATTTCGACTGTACCAGGTTTTGCGAAACCAGCAAGTTGGTGTAGTTGATAAAGGCCGTCAACAGCACGAAAAACGCAATGACGATAAAAATATACGAGTAAGTTCGACTTCCTTTCGGATAATCGTAACTCATGTTTCGCGAAAAATGCAAATCCTTCAGCGGAATAGCAACCGGTTCAAACGTCGCATTGATCGCCTTTCCAAAGGTTGCCATGTACTTTTCGTAGAAAGGCTGAAAGTTATCGGTTATGTCCTGAATTTTTGCGTGCGGATGCAAGAGCACAAACACATAGCTAACCGGCATCCAATAGGCTTCCGAGAGTTTTATCGCCGGAATTCCGGACAAGTCGCTCCACTGATTACCCATCGAAAATAAGACATTGAGTTTGTGATGTGCATTTTCAGGACTATCTGTAACGACACCCGCAACAGTGAGTGGCTGTCCGTCACGAATGACCGTTTTCCCAATAGGGTCGTCCGTCCCGAAAAATTTGTGACTCAAACTTTCGCAAAGAACAATTTCATTTGGATTACGAAGTGCCTGTTGCGGATTGCCGTAAATGAAATGAAAGCTGAAAACATCAAACACCGTCGAGTCGGCAGTGTATGCTTCCTCAACTTCAAATATCTTCTCATCGGCTTCAAGCTTCACCGCCTGATGAACCGGAACTAGGCGGGTGAAATTCTCAACAGCCGGAAATTCGCTTTTCAGCCCTGGCCCCATCAGCGGACCAAGCACAGCGTGCGTCATCGTGTTTTCAGCGGCCACAATATCGCCACTGATCCGGTAAATGCGATCAGCCTTCTGGTTGTGACTGTCGTAGCCCATTTCAAAACTCAGGGTCGAATAGATGTGGAAAATGGCTGCAAAAGCGATCGCCAAGCCAATCAGGCTAATGGCAATATTATTCTTCCGCTTCAGCAGATTATGGATGGCTAGTTTGATATAGATTTTTTTCATGGCTTTGGTTTTTTTGAGACTGATGCAACGTTCATCAAGTCAAATTCAGCCTAAATTCTTCCGGCTCTCTACCCCACGCTCAGCAACACTACAGCAACACTTCGCCCAGCTGCTTTTTCACTTCTTCGGTAATAATCTGGCCGTCGAACAGGTTGACAACACGGTGAGCAAATTCAGAGTCGTGCAGCGAGTGGGTCACCATCACGATGGTCGTTCCCTCCCGGTTAAGTTCCGTGAGCAGGTTCATCACCTCCAAACCGTTTTTCGAGTCGAGGTTACCGGTTGGCTCATCCGCCAAGATCAGTTTCGGATTGGCTACCACTGCGCGGGCAATAGCCACGCGTTGCTGCTGCCCCCCCGATAGCTGTTGCGGGAAGTGTTTGCGCCGGTGGCTGATTTTCATGCGCTCGAGTACTTTCTCCACCATCTCCTTGCGCTCGCTGGCTTTCAGTTTCAGGTAGATTAGTGGCAACTCAACATTTTCGTACACATTCAATTCGTCAATCAGGTTGAAGCTTTGGAACACGAAACCGATGTTGCCCTTCCGCAACTGCGTACGATTTCGTTCTTTCAGCTTGCCAACTTCCTGGCTGTCGAAATAATACTCGCCGCCCGAAGGATTATCGAGCAGACCGATGATATTGAGCAAGGTTGACTTGCCACAACCCGACGGCCCCATGATGGCTACAAACTCGCCTTTCTGGACATGCAGACTCACTTGATTCAACGCACTGGTTTCAATCTCTTCCGTGCGAAATACTTTGGTTAGGTTGACTGTTCGTATCATAGCTGTAATGGCATAGAGCAAAGAGCTTGGGGCAAAGGGCACAGAGTCCAACCGCCGTTACTCAATTACTCAGTTTTTAATATTGCTTTTCTAAAATTTGTAATCTTTTTACTGAGGATTTCCATCTCCTCCAGAATCTCGTCAAGTTTCGTTTTTTCAATAAATCCCCTCCGATAAGCGACTATTGAAATGTTGGCTGTTTCAAAAACAGAACGACGGGCTATATTTAAGAAGTTGGCAAAGTCCTTCGACGAAAAGGAGCCGGAACCTTCTGCGATATTGTTTGAAATACTCAAGGATGCCGCTCTCAGTTGTTCTGCCACCCGAAAGCTCTTTGCATCCGACATCGCTTCAGCTAAATCCGAAAGTTTATCGTTCAATCCAACTGCATCCTTCCAGATCTCCAAATCCATAAATCTAAAGTGAGCCATAAGTTTATGTTTTATATTGCAATAATTCAAACTCCTCGCTCTAACCCTTACCTCCTCGCCCCAAGCACTTTGCTCCTACCTAAACACGATTTTATCGTTGTTTCCAAACAGCTCGTAGCTCGAGGTGATTACTTGCTCGCCAGGCTGAAGTCCTTCCAGCACTTCGTAATACTGTGGATTTTGCTTGCCAATCCGAATAGAACGTTTCACGGCCTCAGTGCCGTTTTCATTCAGCACAAAAACCCACTGTCCTCCGGTACTTTGGAAAAATCCGCCACGCGACAGCAACAGGGCACTTTCACTTTGACCGAGTTCCAGCTTCACGTGATAGGTCTGTCCCGCGCGAATATTTTCGGGCGTGTCACCATCAAATATCAGATCGATTTCAAACTGGCCGTCACGAACTTCCGGGTACACTTTTTTGACAATCATCCGGTAATTTACACCATTTCTTTCGAACGAGGCTGCCAAATCGCGACGAACCCGGTCGATGTAATGCTCATCAATTTTGGCTTTCACTTTAAAGCTGGTCAGCACGTGAATCATCCCGATCCGTTGTCCCTGCGAAATAGATTGCCCGATCTCGGCATCCAACATCCCCAACTGCCCGTCGACGGGTGCTTTCACGTTCAGGTTGTCCAATCGTTCCCGAACCAGTCCAAGCATTTGACGCATCTTAAGTAAGTCGGTCTCCAAGGTCTTCATCGATGTCAACTGAATCAGCGAATCGTTCTTCGCCTTCTGCTTGTTAATTTCCAGCAACTTCACTTCGTAGTTGTAATCCTCTTTCGCTTGCAGGTAATCTTCTTTCGAAATCAACTCCTCTTTATACAATTTCTCGTATTGTTCGTAAGTCCTTTTTTTACGTGTCAACCGATACTCGTTATCCAGAATATTTCGTCGACTCGAAATCAACTCCGTCTCAAAGTTGATGCGGGTTTGGCGCAGGTAGTTTTCCTTTTCTGCCAGGTCGGTCTCGCTGTTCAGGATGGTTTGATAAAGTTGCCGGTTTTCCAGCCGGAGGATTATGTCGCCTTCCTTCACCATCGAGCCCTCTTCAATCAAGCGCTCTTTTACACGGCCACCTTCTTCGGCGTCGAGGTAAATCGTGGTAATTGGTTCAACCTGGCCAATGATCGTGATGTAATCGTTGAACTGGCCATTTTCAACCGAGCTGATCGTCAGCTTGTCCCGCTCGGCCCGAAAAACCGAGTCGTGACTGGCAAAAAGGATTTGGTAAAGCAACAGCAGCAACACCAGTACCCCTGCTCCCCAAAGCAGGTGCTTGGGTCTCAATCCCTTTTTCTTCTCTATAACGCGATCCATTGACATATGCTAAAGTTTCAAGTTTTTAGTTCTAAGTTTCAAGTTGGGCACTCTTCGTCCCATGCGCTTACCGCCCCGCTATTCTTCTTCCCAGAAGCGATTGCCTTTATAAAATTCAATCACTTTATCTTTCATGATAAACTGAAGCCGAGCCAGCAGGCGCGATGCTTTTACTTCGGCCAAGCGGTTTTTCACCGTCAGCAAATCGATGACATTCATGATTCCTTCGTCGTACTTGCGTTGCGCTACCCGGTAAGCGAGTTCTTCAGCTTCGTATTGTTTGCCGGTTTGCGTGTATTGTTGAAACAGCGCATCCAATTCGCGACTGTTATTCATCAACTCGTAATACACGGCCTGCCGGTAAGTTTCCAATTCGGTCTGCGCCTGCTCCCGTTCCAGCTTCGCCTGCTGCACATTGCTTCGCAACTGGTTTTTGGCGAAAATCGGAATTGACAAGGATGCCCCGACATATTGCCCCAGGTTATTATCAAGCTGTGTGCGAAACGGGATGATGTTTCCACCAGCATCCAGATCGGTTTCGGAATAACTACTACCAACCGACGCTTTTAATGACAGTGCCGGCACGTATTGCCCGCGGGTAATGGCGACTTGTTTATTCGCGGCATTCAGCTGGGCTTCGGCAATTTTCACATAAGCAGACTGCGCCACATAAGCCTCGTAGAGCGAGTCAGCGTCAGATTGGTTATCGAAAAAAAGCAGCGAATCAGCATTGTTCTGCACGTCAATCGACTGCCCGACTGGCAGATTTAAATACTGTACAAGCATCAGGCGGGATTCCTCAACTTTATTTTCCGCCTGCATCTGGTTCAGCTTTTCCTTCTCGTAAGTAGCCTGCATCTCTGCCAGATCCGTTTTGGCTTTGAGGCCTGTTTCTATCAGTTTTTCGGTTTTCTCAACATTGTATTCCGACAACTCCAGTTGCTCGCGGGCGATCTCTACCAAACCCTCATAATAAACTACATTGTAATAGGCAGTCATCACATTGAAGGCTAAATCGTCAGCGTGATTCACGCGTTGCCAACGTTCAGCTTCGCGCATGTACCGGGCATAGCCAATTTTATTTTGAAGAACGAAGCCCTGGAAAACAGCCACACTCGCTCCCAAATCGAAAGAGCTGCTGAAGTAATCGGTATTGACCACATCGTAGGTAGTTTGATCGACTGACCGACCATAGCTAATTCCTGCGCCCGACGATGCCGATATGGAAGGAAGCAGATTCAGCTTAGCCTGCCGCGACGAAATAACCGACGACTGTTCGCTCAACTGGTATTGGTAATGCTCCAGGTTGTTTGCAACGGCATGCTGAATGCATTGCTTCAAACTCCAGGGCTCGGCTGCTTGCATCGCTACCGGCAGGCAACCGAGACTCAGAGCAAATAAGATGGATTTGGTTCGATTCATAATTCAATCATTCAGTTTAACTGTATCGAGAACAGTGCCAAAATCATAACCAACTGGTTTTCTATCATCTAACTTTCAAGAGCGTCATTTCTCGTCAAATATATTGACAATCGCCTGTCAACTATTTTTACAGTTTCCGGGCACTCATTTGACCGCCCAAAAGTCTTCATCGGTCATCCAACTTTCAATTTCCAGCTCGCAGTCATTTTCTGCCACTTGGTAATTTTGAAAGTAAAGGTCAGAATTCATCCAGCTTTCCAGGTTCAACTCAGGTTCGGCTGCTTCTTCAATATTGAAACTTGAAAAGAACCCGGCGTCCGTCATCCAGCTTTCAATTTCCAAATCCTGATCGCTCTCTTCGTTCAATTCAAAGTTTGCGATTTCAGTGTTTGTGGTTGCCGGTGTCTCGTCCAATTTTTCATTTTCTGCAACCATAATGCGAGCCATTTCGCCCATGCTGCTGTAACTTAAAAGCTTTTGCCAATCGTCCTGTCCAAACAGTACAAAACTGAATAACACCATGCTGGCTGCCAAAGCACCAATCCGCAAAATGTGATTTCGAAACTGGCTGCCTGAATTGTTTCGTTTGTAAATTGTTGTTTTCATTGTCTTGTCTCCTTGTTTCTTTTGTTTCTGATGTTTCCGGTTTCTGAAGCCGGTGTACCAAATGCATATCCAAGGCAATACCAAAACGACAAACAATTGACAACCTGAAACTTAACCCAGACACGCAAAATCGTCTTGTAAAATATATTGACAAAAAAGTGTACTATTTTTTTACACATTATTGAATCCAATCTGACCATAGTCTAACTTTGAAAGAAAAAATGCCGAAAGGGAATATTCTGATTGTCGACGACAATAAAAGTGTACTCAGTGCGCTCGACTTTTTGTTGACGCCCGAGTTTGACAAGGTTGAATGTCTTTCATCGCCCAACCAACTGGTGAGTGAGTTGCGCAAAAGCTGCTATCACCTGGTGTTGTTGGATATGAACTTTAAAGCCGGCGTGAACACCGGCAACGAAGGCATTTACTGGCTGAACCAGATCAAGGAAAATCATCCGGAAATTTCAGTGGTACTCATCACAGCCTACGGCGATGTTGAACTGGCAGTGAAAGCCCTGAAATCGGGAGCCACCGACTTCATTTTAAAACCCTGGGACAATACCAAACTGCTGGCGACGGTCCGTTCCGCTGTTCAATTGAGCATGTCGCGCAACCAGGTAAAAAGCCTGCAGCAAAAAGAGAAAGAGCTGAAAAAGGTGATTAACAAGGAAGACAATTTCATTATCGGCTCATCGCCCGAATTGATGCATGTGCTGAACATTGTTCGCAAGGTTGCCAAAACCGACACCAATGTGCTGATCACCGGAGAAAACGGCACCGGGAAAGAATTGATCGCCCGCGAAATTCACCGCCTGTCGAACCGCAACAACGAAATGCTGGTAAGTGTGGACATGGGAGCCGTGAGTGAGTCGCTGTTTGAAAGCGAGCTGTTTGGCCACGTAAAAGGTGCTTTTACCGATGCACGCGACAACCGAACCGGCAAGTTCGAAGTGGCCAATAAAGGCTCGTTATTCCTGGATGAAATCGGAAACCTGTCGTTCCACCTGCAGGCCAAATTACTGGCAGCGCTTCAAAACCGCGAAATTACCCGTATCGGTTCCAACCAGCCCATTCCCGTGGATATCCGCCTGATTTGCGCCACCAACAAAAACCTGCCCGAGCTGGTCGAAAAAGGATTGTTCCGCGAAGACCTCCTGTACCGGATCAACACCATTCAGATCGAAATTCCGCCACTGCGTGATCGCGGAAACGACATCCTTGTTTTGGCCGATTTCTTCCTGAAGAAATATGCCTGGAAATACGACAAACAATCGCTGAAGCTAAACAACCAAGCCCAGGAAAAACTACTGAAATACAACTGGCCGGGAAATATCCGCGAGCTGGAGCACAGTATTGAAAAAGCTGTAATTTTAGGTGAGAACAACGTGCTAAAAGCGGACGACTTTTTCCTGCGCCCTGTTACCGGGATCAAAAGCGACGCGGATACGCTGAAACTGGAAGACATGGAAAAACGCCTGATATTGGCAGCACTTGACAAAAGTCCCGGCAACATCAGTGCTGCGGCTGACATGCTGGGAATAACCCGTCAAACCTTGTACAACAAAATGAAAAAATTCGGACTCTGATGTTTCGATCTTACCGGTTTCAAGTTGGTCTAAAAGCAGCGCTGGTCGCTGCGTGGGCTTTCGCCCTGAGTTGGTCGGTTTTCACTGGTCAGCACATCCTGTGGTCTGTTTTGCTCGGCGTTGCCTTACTATTTCAGATCGGTCATCTCATTCATTACCAAAACCAGGTGACGGAGCGCATCAACTACTTCTTCGAGTCGATCAAAAATGAAGACTTCAGCCAAAACTTCGAACCGCGTGATAAAAGTGCCATCATCCGGAGCCTGCACCAAAATATGCAGCTGATTAACGAATACATTCAGGAGGTGAAGATCGACTCGCAGCAGCAGGAACACTATTTCCGAGCGCTGATTGAACAGGTCGGTACCGGCATTCTGTCCTTCAACGAAAAAGGTTTTGTGCTGCATGCCAATCAAAGTCTGAAAAAACTGTTTGGCTTGGAGCAGCTTACCCACCTGAAGCAATTGGAAAAAGTGGACGAAAAACTGGCACAAATGCTCCAGCAGATTCAACCCAACGAACAAAAACTGGTGCAATACACCGGCAAACAGGGAACCACAACTTTACTGATTAAATCGGGAGCCTTTAAAAACCAAAACGACCACCTTCGGCTACTTTCAATACAAGACATTAACCGCGAGCTGGACGAAAAAGAACTGGATTCGTGGTTAAAACTGATTCGCGTGCTCACCCACGAAATCATGAACTCCATTGCACCGGTTACCTCGCTATCCGAAAGCCTGAGCAACTACTACCAAAAGGACGGCGAGCCAATCCCGACCACGGAAGTGAGCGACAAACTGATCCAAAATACCATCCGCGGATTGGACATTATTAAAGAACAAGGCAAAGGTTTGATCAACTTCGTGGAGTCGTACCGCAAATTCACCCGCCTGCCCAAGCCCGAGAAAAAACTGGTCTCGGTATCGGACCTGTTGGAGAAAACGGCACTGCTTCGCCGCGCCGCCCTCCCCGACGATCATACCCGTATTACCGTTAAACGTCCATCGGAAAAACTGCTGGTTTTGGCTGATGAAAAACTGATCTCGCAAGTACTGATTAATCTGGTCAAGAATGCCGTTGAAGCGCTGGACAAACAGGAAACCGGCGAGATTGAACTGATTGGCCGGGAAACCTCATCGGGACAGGTCGAAATTGTAGTTCGCGACAACGGCCCGGGCATTCCACCCGATTTGATGGAAGAAATTTTTGTGCCCTTTTTCACCACCCGCGAAAACGGCTCCGGCATCGGACTAAGCTTGTCGCGCCAAATTATGCGTCTGCACGGTGGAAGCCTGAAAGCCAGTTCAGTTCCCGGCCAGGAAACCAGTTTTACGCTTCGCTTCGGCTAGCCCAAACCTGATATCCATCCATCTTTCAAAAAGAACAGATCTGGAATTTCGTGCGGTCAAAAATGTCCGGCTTCATTCATTTTTCAACACAAACTGTAATGAATTCGCCCCGGATACGACCAATGCATAAAATTAATCGTGGATATACTTACAACTTTTAGTCTATGAAGAGAGTTCTTTATGTTCCGGTCGTTTTGCTGGCACTTGGCGTGGCAGCATGCGGCACAAACAAACAATCTAAAACAGAAGCAATGGAAGCAAATCCGTTACTGAGTGAGAGCAGCCTGCCATACGGCGCTCCGGATTTCACCAAAATCAAAAACGAAGACTTTCAGCCTGCCATTGAGCAAGGAATGAAAGAACACATCGCCGAAATTGAAGCGATTGCCAACAATTCGGAAGAACCAACTTTCGAGAATACTTTGGTTGCCATGGAAAAAAGCGGCCAAACATTGACTCGCGCCTACGGCGTATTCGGATTGCTGTCGGGTGCTTACACCAACCCTGAAATTCAACGCATTGAAGAGGAAGAGGCACCAAAACTGGCTGCACACTCGGATGCCATTTACATGAATGACAAACTGTTTCAGCGTGTAAAAGCGATTTATGAAAACCGCGAAAATTTGGGATTGGACGCAGAATCGAAAAAGCTGGTCGAATACTATTTTCAGAAGTTCGAGCTAGCCGGCGCTAACCTTACCGATGAGGCAAAAGCCAAATTGAAAGAGCTGAACGCTGAAGAAGCAACACTAAATACGAAGTTTACCAACATCATGTTGGCAGCTGCCAAAGATGGAGCTTTGGTTGTGGACACCAAAGAAGAGCTGGATGGCCTTTCAGATGCTGAAATTGCCGCAGCTGCACAAAAAGCTGAAGGCGCTGGCATGGCAGGTAAATACATGATTCCAATTCTGAATACCACGCAACAACCGGCATTGCAATCGCTGAAAAACCGCGAAACACGCCAAAAGCTGTTCGAAGCATCGTGGAACCGCGCTGAAAAAGGCGACGAAAACGATACCCGCAAAATGATTGAGCGCCTGGCAGCACTTCGCGCAGAAAAAGCTCAACTAATGGGCTTCGAAAGTTACGCCGCCTGGAAACTGCAAAGCCAAATGGCAAAAACACCTGATGCCGCCGAGAAATTGCTGAAGCAACTGGCACCGGATGCAAGCGCCAAAGCTAAAGTGGAAGCAGCCGACATTCAGAAACTGATCGACAAACAAAACGGTGGTTTCAAGCTGGAACCATGGGACTGGGATTTCTATGCAGAACAAGTTCGCAAAGAAAAATATGATTTGGACGAAAGCCAGATCAAACCTTATTTCGAAATGTACAATGTGATGGAAAACGGCGTTTTCTACGCGGCCACTCAGTTGTACGGAATCACCTTTAAAGAGCGCAAAGACATTCCTGTTTATGCTGACGATGTGCGCGTGTTCGAAATCTTCAACGAGGATGGTTCTGCTATCGGCCTGTTCTATGTTGACTATTTCAAACGCGACAACAAATCGGGTGGTGCCTGGATGGGCAACATCGTAGAGCAATCGAAATTACTGGGCGACATGCCGGTAATTTACAATGTGTGCAACTTCCCGAAACCAGCCCCGGGCGAACCTGCACTCATCAGCTACGACAATGTAACGACCATGTTCCACGAGTTTGGACATGCATTGCACGGATTATTTGCTGCCCAGGAATATCCAAGCCTTTCAGGCACTAACGTATCGCGCGACTTTGTGGAGCTTCCTTCGCAGTTTAACGAGCATTGGGCATTGTACCCAACTGTTTTCGCGAACTATGCCAAACATTATAAAACCGGTGAGCCAATGCCGAAAGAGCTGGTTGAAAAAATCAAGAAATCAGCAACGTTCAACCAAGGTTATGCTTTCAGCGAATTCCTGGAAGCTGCCATCCTCGACATGGAATGGCACACCTTGAGCACCGACGAAAATGTAGAAGATGCTGACGCTTTTGAAGTTGCTGCATTGAAAAAGAACGGCGCTTACCTGGAGCAAGTTCCTCCGCGCTACCGCTCAAGCTACTTTAAACATGTATGGGGTGGCGGTTATGCTGCCGGATACTACGCTTACTGCTGGGCCGAGGTGTTGGACAACGACGCTTATGCCTGGTTTGAAGAAAACGGCGGACTGAGTCGAGAAAACGGACAGCGCTTCCGCGACATGATCCTTTCGCGCGGCGGTACTGAAGACTATGGAACAATGTTCCGCGACTTCCGCGGCAGTGACCCGGACATTAAGCCATTGCTGAAAAACCGCGGCTTACTTTAATATAGACGGATATAGTGAGGCCGGACAGGTTTCGACCTCTGATACTATAACACAATTCCGAAACACCCCTCACCAGTCGGAAAATTTCGGAATGACATTCAACCACACAATAGAAAATCCGGTCTCTTTCGGGAGAACCGGATTTCTTTTTGCTTCCTGTTTAATTGATAAAAAACTATTGCTGTGCGTATCTATTTCGATTCAATAACCTGCGGACTAGGCATAACCAAGGCCAAAATCACGTAAACGAGAACCAGGAACGGATTGAAAAAACTGAAGATTCCCCACAGAATCCGGACAATCAACGGATCCAGTTCCGGGCTGATGTATTCTGTAATGCCGCCACAAACGCCGGCCAATACACGATCGTAAGATTTTATAAGTCGTTTCATAGTGTTAGTTTTTTAGATTGTTGGATTACCAGATTATTGGATCTTTGGACTGCTGGATTATTCGATTGTTCGATTTTCTGAAATCTAACAATCCGAACATCTGTCAATCTGATAATTATTTATGCGCGGTCATATCCAGACCTATTTCCTTGATACCATCGAGGTCTTTCACTTTGAAGTCGCCGTAAAACGAAATCCAGAAGCACAGGTCCGACTCTTCATCACCGCCAACCAGCACGTGAAACTCCGTGGCCTTTTTGTTGTTTCCAAGCATCCAGATTTGAGCGTTATCACTTTCGTTACTCTCAACCAACTTGTAGGCTGAAGGCAGAAGATCGCTTGACTTCCGGCAGAATTCCTTCACGCCCAACTGTCCTTTCTCCGGGTTGTAGGTCATGAAACGAATTTCCTGAATATCGCCCTCAACGTTTTTCCCTTGATCATCCAAATCAATATTGAAGGCGTCGTTCATACTCTTATTGAAGGCAAAATAAATGACGCCGGGTTTGTTCCGGAAGGTATCGAACAACTTATCCGACTTACTTTGTGCCATCAGGCTGCCACCCGCAAAAAGGGAGACCAGGATTAAAAGAATGCTTATTCGTGTTTTCATGTTTTCGGCTTTTAAGGTTAGTGTCCTGCCGGAGTTTGGCCGAAGCCGCCCTCCGGGAACAAAACTTCAGGACACAAAATCGGGTATGATCTATTCGTTTGCTTTTGTTTCTTTCATTGTTAAGCCATCCGGCTTCATTTCCCAGTATTTCCCAACCATATCACCATCCCAGGTGTTCGATACGTTTTCGATATCATAGATGATTTTTACCATATCGTCATCCAGGTAGATGGCTTTTCCTTCGGGTACTTTCAGTGTCAGGTCAACTTCCTGGCCCAACCAGCGTTTGCCTTCCTGCAAAGTATAGTACGGGTCGAAGGTTAAGGTAGAGTCCTTCTGCGTGAAGTTGTAGACAATTTCCTGTACTTGCTGATTGGCTTCTTCTTCACTGCCTCCACGCGATTTCTTACGAACAATCAGAACAAAATCGTCGGTATTGCTCTTTTCTACATCGAAGCGCGGACGTCCCAGTAACATGGCTTCGCCGTCTTTCTCCACCAGCTTCATGCGGTCCAGATCGAGTGAGCGTTTGTAAGCTGCGCGGTAGTCGTCGGCATTCAGCTCCAGGTAAAGTGTCTTCATGTTTTGCTCCGGCAGTACCACACTTTGACTAACGGTTGTCTTTTCCTTGTAATCGTCCACCTGGCTCAGCGATACAACCACAACAGTGATCAATGCTACCAACCACACGCCAAGACCAGACAGCAGGATGATTTTGTTATTCGATTTATAGCGGAAGACAATTTTGGTTCCGATATAAAGAATGGCCAACAGAGGAATGCCTACCAGGAATGCGATCGCGATCATCAAAATGGTAATCGATGTTGGTGCAATAAAGAAGTGCGCCATTTCGGGTACTACAACGTGCCCTCCCCAGTGGCTGATCCACGGTGCCGAACTTACAACGGAGTGACCGACCACCATGGAGATGATGAAGCCGAGCAAACCAAGGAATCCGATCAGGATCATCAGGGCTCCGAGCACAACGCCCAGAATTTTCAGAAATACTTTGAACACGCTGTAAACAATCTCGCCAAAACGCGATACGTGTTCACGGCCTTTATTATACGAATCGGAACTCCGGAAGCGATTATAACTTTCTTTCACTTCCTTTACTTCCTCCTTTATCGACTTTTCTATGTTGGATACGGTAGCCTCCTGTCCACGCATTTCCAATCGTTGAGCAGTGGTTTTCGCTTTCGGTACAGCAATCCACAGTACAATGTAGATAATCAGCGCTGTTCCGAACGATGCGAACAGTAAGATCACAAAGATGATGCGAAGAATAACCGGATCGATGCTGAAATAAGCACCCATACCCGAGCAAACACCACCTAAAACGCGGTGATCGGGATCGCGGTACATGCGGCGTTTAACACGTTCCTGGGTTGGTTGCGAATCGGCTTTTTCTTTGCTCTCTTCGTCAACCTCTTCGCCCTCGGCTTCCAGAAAGTCTTCGGGTTTACCCATGCGGGCAATTACCTCGTCAACCCATTCTTCAATAACCACATCTTTTTCTTCGGTTTCCATTTTTTTACTGAAGAGCTCCGCAATGCGGGCTTCAATATCCTGGAGGATCTCGCGGCCGTCAGCATCCGCCCCGAAATGGGCCGTCAGCATGTGCAAATAGTTTTGCAGTTTTTGGTAAGCATCTTCATCGATGTGAAAAACACTGCCGCTAATATTTATGGTGAATGTCTTTTTCATTGTTTCGTATTTTGTGTATTCAGTTTTGTTCCCTTTTCTCTTTATACTGCTTTTCGCGATTTGATCGTTTCAACAGCGTCAACCAATTCACTCCACGATTCGCCCAGTCCTTCCAGGAATTGCTTTCCTTCATCGGTCAACTCGTAATATTTTCGCGGCGGTCCCTGTGTTGATTCTTCCCAGCGATAGGCCAGCAGACCGTCATTTTTAAGCCGGGTCAACAGCGGGTAAAGTGTTCCTTCAACGACAATCATCTTCGAATTTTTCAGCTCATCAATGATGTCACTAGCGTAGAGGGGCTTGCCATCCAGCACCAGCAAGATGCAGTACTCCAAAACCCCTTTACGCATTTGTGCTTTTGTATTCTCAATTTTCATAGTTACTCCCCTTTCTTCGTCAGTATTATATTCTCTTTCGTTCGCTCTTATACCCTCTTTTAGTTATTGAAGAAGCTCGCGTCGCACATCCAAGCCTCTACTGGTAATTCTTCGTCCAGTTCTTTTGCATAGCGGCTGGTAAAGTAATCAGCTTCGGTCATCCAGCTTTCGATTTCCAGTTTTTCATCTTGTGCAACCTGGTTGAAAATGTTAGATGCTCCGAAATATTCGTCGTTGGTCATCCAGCTTTCAACGGTCAAAGGTGAATCGGTTTCTTCGTTGATTGAAAATGCAGCAGTGTTGCCTGTAGTCGGAAGTTCAGTGGCTTCACCGGCGTTGCTTTCATCAACCAGGATTAAAGCCATTTTACCAAAACTGTTGTAACTCAATAATTCTTTCCAAAGATCTTGTGCGCTTACGGTGAAGCTCAATAAAACTACGCTAGCCAAAACGGCTGCTGCACGTAACAATACTCCTGATAATTGATTGTTTCTGTGTCCTGTTGTGTTGTTTCTAGTTTTCATGATGTGTCCTCCTGCTTGTTTCGTTTGTTTTCTTGATGTTTAATTGTTCTGTTTCGTTTTGCTTTGAGACTTTGTCTGTTTCTGTTTCTATTGTTGTTTCTGTCTTTAAGACGACTGCTTTTCTGTTTCGTTACACTTGATATAGAACTTTTTTAAAACTATTTCTATTCTTTACCCTGAATTCGGTATTACAAATATACAACCATTAAAAGCTACTTTGCAATACATAGTAGTATATTTTTTGAAAATATTTTTAGCCAAAACCACTAAGCACCTGTTTTACTGCATCTTAATGAGTAATAAAAATTTCTGGATTTTTGACGAAGACAGTGATTTTCAATGAAAATTGATCACTATTAGGGATTCAGAGGTCAATGAAACCGGTGAGAAAATCTTTGAAATACCTTTAAAACATGAAAATCCGGTAATAAAAACACCGAGATTTTCGTCATCATTCTTTAATATTTTAGCGTTTCCCGTCGTGTTAACTCTTATTTAAATTGGTTCTATCCTTAACCGTTGCTTAACATTTCTTTCATTATAAGTGGGTTCCTTTGTTAACCAAACAAGCTACCTAACTCAATCTCAAATATTAACTGTTGATGAACGGTTGATAAAAACAGATCTAAACAGCAAACATTTGAATTACAAATGAATTAACTTGGAAGTAATTCACACTAATACTTACACTTACATTCTATGAAAACACAACTTTTAAAGCTTGTCTTTCTAGCCTTATTCGGCTTAATCTCATTGGTCTCCTTTTCTCAGGGGACAGTAAAAGGTAAAATTTTAGATTCTAAAACAAACGATCCACTGGTTGGAGCCAGCATCGTAAAAGCAGGAACGACTAACGGTACAATTACCGATTTCGATGGTAATTTCTCAATGACGCTTCCTGAAGGAAAAAACACGATCCAAATCTCGTTCATCGGGTACGATCTTTTTGCAAAAACGGTAACTGTAACAAACGGCCAAACAACCGATCTGGGTACCGTTAAATTAGAAGCAAGCGCCATTGCCATGGACGAACTCGTGGTAATTGGTAAAGGGGTAATCGACATGGAAGAAGACCGCAAAACTCCGATTGCTGTTTCGACCATTACAATTCAGGAAATTCAATCGAAAGCTGTTGGTAACGTTGAGTTCCCTGAAGTAATGAAAAACACGCCCTCTGTTTATGTAGCCAGCCAGGGTGGTGGTTTCGGTGACTCAAAAATGTTCTTGCGCGGTTTTAGCCAGGCAAACACAGCCTTCTTGTTGAATGGTCAGCCAATCAACGGTATGGAAGATGGTTTGATGTACTGGTCGAACTGGGCAGGTATGACTGATATGGCCAACGCCGTTCAGGTACAGCGCGGTTTGGGTTCTTCGAAATTGGCCATCTCTTCTGTTGGTGGTACAGTAAACATTGTAACCAAAGCGACAGAAAAACAAAAAGGTGGTTACGTTCGTCTGATGAGCGGCGACAACGGTTATGCAAAAGGAACAATCGCATACAATACAGGTATCAACGATAAAGGTTGGGGTTTCTCAATGATGTTTGACTACTGGAAAGGTGACCGCAAATACTTTGATGGTACAAGAGGTAAAGGTCAAAACTACTTTATTTCTATTGGTAAAAAAGCCGGTGCCTCAACATTCAACCTGTTATTATTAGGTTCTCCTCAATGGCACGACCAAAACTATACAAAGTCATTGACAACTGTTTATAGTGGCACAAATATCAAAACTCCTGGTTACGACATATTAGGTAAAAAAGGAAACTCAAACTATGGCTTCCTTGATGGCGAATACCTGTCAATGAGAAGAAACTACTACCACAAACCGGTAATGAACTTCAACTGGGACTGGAGCATTAACGACAAATCAAACCTGTCTACCGTATTGTACGCCTCTTGGGGGCGTGGTGGTGGTACCGGTAACTATGGAAACTCTCCGGGTTATATCACTGGTGGTTATGCTTCAAACGGTCGCATCGACTGGGACGCTGTGGTTGACTATAACGGAACAATCAGCGGTGGCATCGCTAGCGGATACAACGGTATGTTGCTGAGAGCTTCTGTAAACAACCACAACTGGTATGGTTTGGTAACCAACTACGAAAACAAAATCAGCGAAAACTTTACTGCCAACGTTGGTGCAGACTTCCGTTTCTATAAGGGAACACACTTCCGCGAACTTACTGACTTGCTTGGAATGGACGGCCGTTCTGAAACATTCGCGGGTGAAACACGTGTAGTTTCAGCTACTTTCAATCCAAATCCATGGGCTTCTTTGTTCAAATATGCTGATGAAGACGAAAGAGTTGACTACGACTACGACGAGGTAATTAACTACCAAGGTATCTTCGGTCAGGCAGAATGGAACAACGACGTATTCTCTATTTTTGTGCAGGCGGCAGCGTCAAACCAACAATACAAAGGTATTGACCGCGGTAACTTCACAACTGAACAAGAATCTGACTTTGTAAACAAGATGGGTTACAACATCAAAGGTGGGTTGTCTTATTCTATTAACGCGCAAAACGTAGTTTTCGCGAACATCGGCCAATATTCTCGTCAACCGTTCCGCGATGCTATCTTCACAAACTATGATGACGAAACAGAGTATGACACATCTGTTGACAACGAACACATTTTCAGCATTGAAGGCGGTTACAAACTGGAACTGGCAAAATTCAAATTAAATTTGAACGCTTATTACACAAAATGGGATAATCGTTTCGAATCATCAAGTGGCTCTGACTATACAGTAGGTGGAGTAACTTACACTGATGTAGACTACCTGATGCCAAACATTGGTGAAGTTCACTCGGGTGTTGAATTGGATCTTCGCTACCGCCCAACCGCAGCTTGGTTAGTTAAAGCCTACACCTCAATCGGCAACTGGAAATACGACGGATCAACTCCGGTTAACGTAAGAGATGAAAACACTTCTTCTGTAGTTGACAACTTCGAAATTGACCTGACAGGTTCAAAAGTTGGTAGTGCACCTCAATTCTCAGGAGGTATTTCAACCAGCTACGACATCATCATGAACAAGTTCATCGTTGATTTGGACTGGAACTACTACGACAAGCTGTACGAAGATGTTGATGCTGCTGATGTAGCTGAAGCTTCATTGAACGGTGAATCATATGAACCGGAAGAAATTAACAGCTACGGACTGATCAACATGGGAGCTACTTACAAATTCAATTTGGCCAATAGTAACTTCAACCTGAGAGCTAACGTTTACAACCTGTTCGATAAGGAGTACTTCACTCAAAAAGACTCTTACGGTTACATGTACGGACTGGGAACAACGTTTAACGTTGCTTTGAGATACAACTTCTAATTACAGAAAGCTATTTCAGACCACATACAAAAGAGGTTTTCCCGATTGGGAAAGCCTCTTTCTTTTTACCAAATTGCACTTGAACAAGGGCAAAAACCTATACCCAACCGCAAAATTTTGAACCCCTTAGCTGGAAAACAATTCAGCCTGTTATGTGTTTTTTGAATAGGAATTTGTAATTTTGCGCCCACATTTTTTTAAAGCACAAGGAGCAAACAAAATGGAAAGAGAACAGATACAAGTTATGTTGGAACAAAACGGCCACATTGTTGAACCAATTAATCCGAAACTGAAATTGGTTGAAGAAATTAACCGTTTGAAGAAGGAAAAGAACGCTGTTATTCTTAGCCATTACTATGTTGAAGGCGATTTGCAGGACATTGCCGACTACGTTGGCGATAGCTTGCAACTGGCACAGGAAGCGGCCAAAACAGAAGCCGATATGATTGTTTTTGTGGGCGTGCATTTTATGGCCGAAACTGCGAAGATTATCAATCCAACGAAAAAAGTGATTTTGCCCGACCTGAAAGCGGGCTGCTCTTTGGCCGAATCTGCTCCGATCGAAAAATTCAAAGAATTCAAAGCTCAATATCCCGACCACAAGGTCATTTCGTACATCAACTGTACTGCCGACCTGAAAACGGTTACCGATGTGGTTTGTACTTCGTCTAACGCAGTGAAAATCGTTGAGAGTTTCCCGAAAGACCAGAAACTGATTTTTGCGCCCGATAAAAACCTGGGGAATTACCTGAATAGCCTGACCGGACGCGACATGGTTTTGTGGGATGGCGCCTGCATGGTTCACGAGCAGTTTGCGGTTGAAAAGATCATCGACCTGATGGATGAACACAAGGATGCCGAGTTCATTGCTCATCCCGAATGTGAAAAACCGGTGTTGCTGCTGGCCAAACACATCGGATCAACATCTTCACTGTTAAAATATGTGCAGGATAGTCCGTCGAAAAAATTCATTGTAGCGACCGAGAGCGGTATTTTGCATCAAATGAACAAAGCTTGCCCGGATAAAATTTTCATTCCGGCACCTTCGAACGATTCAACCTGCGCCTGCGCCGATTGTTCGTACATGAAACTCAACAGTTTACAAAAACTGTACGTCTGCATGAAACACGAACAACCTGAAATTCAACTTCCTGACGAAGTAATTGCCGAAGCACAGAAGCCAATTAAACGCATGCTTGAAATCTCAAAATAAGGGACAAAATCGTCCCCTTTTTTTATCAACACAATTCAACTCTTGCCAGCAAGCGCTGTAAACCTATGGGTTACAAAGGTTTTTGAACAGTGATTTGTTAATTAGTTTTTTTGCGAACAGTCTAAGGCCCCTATCTGATTTCGTAACTTCGTAATAACAGAAAATTATGCGATTATGCCGTACAGAAGGTTACCGAACACAGATCAAGCCCGGATGCGAGCGATTGAAGCCGCTCTGGAGAAAGGGAAGCGAGTGCCTATAAAAGATCTCGCCTTTAGCTATTTAAGTCTGGAGAAACTCCAATCAATCTACCCTCGCCTGTCGGGTGCTATCCGACAGTTGAATGCGGCCAAACAAAACCAATTTGACAAATCGCGCGAATACGGAGAGATCTTTAAAAAATCGAAACTATACCTGACCCACTTCATCCAGGTGATGTCCTTTGCCATTATCCGGGAAGAAATGAAGCCCGACGTTCGGAAATACTACGGACTGGATCCGAACACACAACGTTTGCCGGCATTAAACCTGGAAAAGGACGTTTTGGAATGGGGCGAAAAAATTATCAAAGGCGAACAACAACGCTGTATGCAGGGTGGAAGCCCGATCTACAGCCCGTCAATAGCCTTGGTTAAAGTTCATTTTGAATCGTTTATTGAGGCCTACCGCCATCAGAAAATGCTGCAAAATATTACCAACCGTGCCTCGGACCAAATGAACCAAATCCGCGACGAAGCGGACAAACTGATTCAGGAAGTCTGGAACGAAGTTGAAGAGAAATTTGCCCTTCTTCCGGATGATGTGAAGCGCGACAAAGCAGCCAACTACGGTGTGACTTACGTTTACCGCCCGTCCGAATTGAAAAAGATGGAAGCCGACAAGCTGCAAACGAACCTGTTTTAGGGCTGGCTCACAAGAACAAAACGACAACACGTCACGCAACAATCATTGTTGTCAATCATAGTCATTAATGGTCATTTATTATTCTAAGAATAGTGAATGACTATTTTTTTGTTTCGTCGATATCGGATACAGGGTAATAAAAATCAGATTCTTCCGCCAGGCCTGCAGGCACTACATCAACCCGCATCTTTTTCATGCGATAAACCAACCAAAGCGTAGCTGCCATGCTGACTAGCGCAATCGGCCAGTAATAGGAAATCCCGGCCGAGAAATCCGGATCCATTACTTTCTCCAATTCGCTTTCACCACTGGTCGCGCTATAAAGCGTCAATACGCCAACCGCGTTGTTCACAAAGTGTGCTGCAACCGGAATCCAGATTGAGCCACTATACACCAGGAAATAACCAAACATCGCCCCCAACAGCATACGAGGCACAAAACCGAAGAACTGCATGTGCAAGGCACTGAACAGGAAAGCCGAAATCCAGATTCCCCAATGGTAATTGCGGGTCATTTTGGTGAAGATTTGCTGAATCACGCCGCGGAATAAAAACTCCTCCCCCAGTGCCGGAATCACAGCAATCATAAATAGGTTGAACAGCAAACCTCCGGTGGTTTTTACTTCAATAAATTTCTGAATGGCAACTTCCGCCTGATCTTCCATGCTTCGCATCCACTCTTCTACCCCCGAAAGCCAATCGGGTAAGCTCATCTGCTGATTCAAATAACCAACCACAGATATGAAAGGTGTCACAACCAAAAGTGCAAGAATCGCAATCATCAGTAAAGGCCAATTCATCGGACGGCGCATCGACAAATATTCAGCGAAATCGCCGCAGTAAAGAGCTCCGATAATAAAGGGTGGCAAAACAAACATCCCGATCGACTGCACAACCTGCAAATATTTCAAAACCTCAATATGTTGCGGATTATCCAGGTCGGCCTGCGTCAGCGTATTCAGCATCAAATCAAGCCCAAACAAAGGAATTGCAGCCAGCGTGGCAACAATCATTGTAACGATAACCGATACCAAAACAACAAACAGGGCCATGAAAAACTGGGAAACAGAACCCATTCCCCGAAATGCAGTAAAAGCCATAAGATTGATTTGCGTTTATTCAATTCCCAAATATAGAAAATAGTTGTCAGTGATCAGTGGTTAGTCCCAGTGATCAGTCGAAGTCTCCGGCAACCAACTCAAAACTCATAACTCGTAACTAAAAACTCACTTAAAAAAAAAAAAAACGATGCCCCGGGGTTCAACCCAAAGCATCGCTTCCAAATGATACAGCCACAATTCAAGCTTTTGATTTCGTGGCTTTCTTTTCCTTCTTCTCCAGCCGCTTTTCTTTCAGACTTTTGACTGGCTCTTTTTTTACCGTCTTCTTCGCATCGTGTGCTTTTGTCATAACGTATTCATTTAAAATTTACCCTAAATCAAATACTAAAAAACACTTGTTATTTCGTTGAAAATTACACCAAAAATCGATTCGTTGTTCTCTCCATAAAGCCTGGCGTTAAAATATTTTTTTCTATGCGGATTCGGCAGACCGCGCCGTTGATATTCTGCACTAACGAAATGACTAGATCTGGATCTTTGCGCCCATCAAATCGGCAAAAGCCCGAATAAATTTGGCATGTGCCGGCCACGCCTGCGAAGTCACCAAATTACCCTCAACGTAAACATCACTAACGGCAATATCCTGGTATTCACCACCTGCTAAATTAACTTCCGGACCGACGGCCGGGTAACACGTCAGTTTCCGACCACGAACAACGCCTGCAGCAGTCAGAATCTGAATTCCGTGACAAATGGCCGCCACTGGTTTGTTCAGTTCAAAAAAGTAACGAACCATGCCTAACAATTTATCATTCAATCGTAAATATTCAGGGGCACGCCCTCCTGGAATCACCAGACCATCGTACTGCGCGGCAACCACATCATCAAAATTGTAATTCAAGCTGAAATTGTGTCCCGGTTTCTCCGAGTAGGTCTGATCGCCTTCAAAATCGTGAATGGCGGTTTTAACCGTTTGTCCCTTCTTCTTCCCCGGGCAAACAGCATGCACTTCATAACCCAGCATTTCCAACATTTGGAACGGTACCATGGTTTCGTAATCTTCGGTAAAATCGCCTGTTAAAAATAAAATCTTCTTCATTGGTTTTCTGTTTAAGGTTGACAGCTTTAACTACGTGACAGCTTCTGTTAAGTGACGAAAAAGCGAGAAAACTTTTCATTATTTCGACAGGCTATTCACCAATGCCATAAACTGTTATCTTTGCAGCCAAATAAAGTGAGGTAAACGTGAAGATTGGATCGATTGAATTGGAAGGAACGCCGCTGTTTCTGGCGCCGATGGAGGATGTGACGTATAAGTCGTTCCGGCATATTTGCAAGCAAAATGGTGTGGACGTGCTGTACACCGAGTTTGTTTCGTCGGAAGCGCTGATACGCGATGTGGAGAAAACCCGCCTGAAAATGGAACTCGAAGATGACGACCGCCCCATCGCCATCCAGATTTACGGTTACGATATTGAATCGATGGCCAATGCCGCCCGCATTGCCGAAGAACTGCAACCCGATTTCATCGACATCAACTTTGGCTGTCCCATGAAGAAGATCGTGAAGAAAGGTGCTTGCTCGGCCCTGCTTCAGGATTTGCCCAAGATGCAGCAAATGGCTGCCGAGGTTGTGAAGAGCGTGTCGCTTCCGGTGACCGCCAAGACCCGCCTGGGCTGGGACGAAAACAACAAGGTGATACTGGAAGCAGCGGAACGCCTTCAAGACATCGGCATTTCGGCACTGGCGATCCACGGACGCACCCGCAGCCAGCTTTACACCGGCGATGCAGACTGGACAATGATTGGTGAGGTGAAGAACAGCCCCAAAATTAAAATCCCGATTATCGGCAACGGCGACATCAACGGGCCTGAGAAAGCGGCCGAATTACTGAAGCAAACCGGTGTTGATGGATTGATGATAGGACGTGGTGCGATTGGTCGCCCCTGGATCTTCAACGAGATCAAACACTACCTGAAAACAGGCGAATTTCTGCAGCCACCAACAGTTGCAGAAATCATTGCTCAAATCAAAGACCAACTGCGCGTAACAGCAGATTGGAAAGGCAACGAGACCACCGCTATTTTGATGATGCGCCGCCATTTTGCGCGCTACTTCCCGGGCATCGACAACTTCCGCGATCACCGGATTAAAATGCTGCAAGCCACTCAAATTGAAGATCTCGACAAAATAATGCAGGATATTGTTGAACTCTACGGCGACTTGCGGGTTGATTATACAAATGTCAGCCTAAAATGACGGACTTAGGGTACAAAAAATATTTCACCGATATTTCCTTCAAGGACAAAATTCAAAATGTGGCGAAGCAAGCCGGCGCCAAGGTGGTTTATGCAGCCCTTCTCCTATACTTTTTGATGAAAGATCCGTTGGTACCGATGAAGGCCAAACTGACCATCACCGCCGCACTGGGCTACTTTATTCTCCCAACCGATGCCATCCCCGATCTGGCGCCTCTGGTGGGATTCAGCGACGATTTAGGCGTGCTGATTTTTGCCCTCAACCAAATCAGCGAATACATCACCCCGGAGACTAAAATCAAAGCTCTTCAACAGCTGCAGCGCTTATTCAAAAATCTCAAAAAAGAAGAGATACACGAACTGGAACAAAAGGTCTACTAGACGCCGATTTCACATTCACCGGGTTACATCCATCAAACACCCATTTCCAAAACGCGGGAACACTTTCCGGCTATCAGCCTGTTTGCAAATCATTTACATTTATTAGCTTTAACTAACAAAGCAAAATTTATCGTGGCATCGTTTTTGGAAGTTACCAAACAGATCAATCCTTCATCCATGAAAAAAATCACATTGATCGCGTTCTTCTCCATGCTGGGGATGCTTTTAAGCATCCAAAACAGCTCGGCGCAAGTGGTTGTTGAAACAAAACCTACTCCGCCGGAGCAATACATGATCCCACCACCGAAACCGGGTATGGGTTATGTGCTGATTCCCGGCCACTGGGTTTGGTCGCGCCAAAACAAAATGTACGTTTGGGTGGTACCCGGATGGGTCCCTCAAAAGGAAGACCAGGTTTGGCGACCGGGCTACTGGAAAGAAGTTCCCCGGGGATGGAAATGGGTTCCCGGACATTGGGAAAGGATAGATAAAAAGAAATGGTTCACCAGGTGATTCGCAAGCCTGGCACCCGATAAAATTGATTGATTGTCTACTGAAATATTGAAAGAGAAACCTATAGGTTAAAATATTTCCAAATTGATCAATGCTTGTTTGTTTCAAATGTTTAATTGATGGAGAAGGCCGGACGTGTTCGGTCTTCTTTTTTTGTAAGTCGTTGAGGCGAAGACGCAGAGTCGCAAGCCGATTACTTCTTTTTGAGCTGGACGTCAATCACAGCCAATGCCCATCTGCAACTCTCACCCTTACAACGTCCCTCCCAGACTTTCTACTGCGTTCCCAAAATCAGCTATGTTTTTTACCTTTACGCGATCCAAAACAAGCAGTATGGAACAACATTTCCTCGGTCTCAACCTCATTCAGTGGCTACTCATGGGCCTTTGCGCCATTCTCGTTGGCATGTCGAAAGTGGGAGTGCCCGGTGTGTCGATGATCGTTGTACCTGTTCTGGCAATCATCTTCGGAGGGAAACAATCCACCGGCGTGCTACTTCCAATCCTGATGATGGCCGACCTGTTTGGCGTACTTTATTACCGCCGCCACGCGCAGTGGTCGTACCTGTGGAAAATCATTCCCTGGGCTTTTGTAGGCATCGGTCTTGCCCTTTGGGTTGGCGAAGTCGTCAATGATGAGCAATTTAAAAACATCATCGCTGTTTTGGTTTTCATCTGCATTGGCCTCATGCTTTGGCGCGACCGAAAAAAAGGGCAACAATTTATGCCCGACCAATGGTGGTTTGCCGCCGGAATGGGGATATTCGGAGGTTTCGGAACCATGATGGGAAATGTCGCCGGTCCAATTTTCGCCATCTACCTGCTGGCAATGCACCTACCTAAAAACAGCTTCATCGGTACATCAGCCTGGTTCTTCTTGATCGTCAACTACAGCAAGTTTCCGCTGCACATTTTTATTTGGAAAACCATCTGCTGGGAGTCACTCACCCTCGACCTCATCACCCTGCCGGCCATCGGACTTGGCGCCTTTCTCGGGATCAAACTGGTAAAAGTTGTATCGGATAAAACCTACCGTGCCGCTGTCATCATCATTACAGCACTTTCCGCATTTTTGCTACTGGTGTAACCGATATTTTCGAGCTCGTGCATGCAATTGCCGCCTAAAAGACTTTCATTTTTTGCTACTTTTGTGGATCGATGATTGATCAAGCAACCATAGACCGGATTATTGACGCCGCCGAGATTTCGGAGGTTGTCGGCGAGTTTGTCACCCTCAAAAGACGCGGCGTGAACATGCTCGGAAACTGCCCTTTTCACAATGAAAAAACACCATCCTTTACCGTATCGCCGGCGAAGGGGATTTTCAAGTGTTTTGGTTGCGGCAAAGGTGGAAACTCGGTCAACTTCATCATGGAGCACGAGTCTCTTTCGTACCCGGAGGCGCTGAAATGGCTCGCCAAGAAATACAACATCGACGTTAAGGAGGAAGAGGAAACGCCCGAACAGCTCAAGCAAAAGGACGATCGCGAAAGTATGATGATTGTCTCGGGTTGGGCTCAGAAATATTTCACCCGCTACCTGAACGAAGAAACGGAAGGCCGCAGCGTTGGCATGAGCTATCTGCGCGAACGTGGCATCCGCGACGAAATAATCAAAAAGTTCGAGTTGGGCTTTTGCCCCGACGGAAAAGATGTGTTCACCCAGCAAGCCCAAAAACAGGGCTACAAAATGGAGTACCTGGAACGAACCGGCCTCACCATCAAACGCGACGATTGGGTGCGCGACCGTTTCGCCGGGCGCGTCATGTTCCCGATTCACAACGTAGCCGGCCGCGTGATTGCTTTTGGTGGCCGAACGCTGAAAGCCGATAAAAATACAGCCAAATACCTTAACTCGCCTGAGTCGGAAATTTACCACAAAAGCCGCGTGCTTTACGGTATTTACCAAGCGAAGCGCGATATCACCCGACTGGATAAATGTTACCTGGTTGAAGGTTACACCGATGTGCTTTCGATGCACCAGGCAGGCATCGAAAACGTTGTGGCCTCGTCGGGAACAGCGCTCACACACGACCAGATTCGTCTGATCAAGCGCTTTACGCCCAATATCACTATCATTTACGATGGTGACGCTGCCGGTATCAAAGCATCCCTGCGCGGTATCGATTTGGTATTGGAAGAAGGTGTGAACGTAAAAGTGCTTCTGCTGCCCGACGGAGAAGACCCGGATTCATTCTCCCGTTCCATGAGCTCGAGCCAGCTGACCGCTTACATCGAACAAAATGAGACCGACTTCATTCGTTTCAAAACAAACCTGTTGATGAAAGGAGTGGCCAACGATCCGATTGAGAAGGCCCGTCTAGTCAACGATATTGTCCGCACCATTGCCATTGTTCCCGACGCCATTACCCGCTCAATCTATATTCAGGATTGCAGCCGACTGATGGATGTTCAGGAAGAGGTTTTGTATGCGCAGGTTCGCAAGATTATTCAAAAGCAAACCGAAGATTTGCAAAAGAAGAACTTCCGCGACCGCAACTACCAACAAAAAGAACAACAGGAACCGGGTCCGGACTTCTTTTTCGACGAACCAGCGTCTGCTTCTGCAAAATCGGTAGCGCCCCCTCCCAAACAGCAGTACACCTGCGAAATTGAAGAGAGGGAAATTATTCGCATCATGTTGAAATATTTCAACGAAGAAGTATTCGAGGAAGAAGATGAGAACGGTGAAGTTTTCACCTTCAGCGTTGGACAGTTTGTGTTGGAGGAGCTCGAAAACGACGGACTTCGATCGGATAATGAACTGATCAACCGCATTCTCGACCTGTTTGCCGACAACCTGGAAAACCCCGAGTTCAACCCGACTTCGTTTTTCATTCGCAGCGCCGATCCGCAAGTCAGTCAACTCGCTACCGACTTGTTGGCTGAGAAGTACATCGAAAGCAAACGCTGGAAAAAGGGTGGCGCTTTTGTGGAAGAAGAACACGAGATTTTGGACCTTTTGGTTCCGAAAATTGTGCAGGAATACAAACTCAGCAAAGTTCGTCACCTGCTTCGCGACCTCGAAAACCAGATCCAGCAAGCCGGCAAAGGCGAGAATTGGGAACACCTTATGGAATTACAAAACCAATATATCAACCTGAAAAAAGTTGCCAAACACCTGAGCGAACAACTGGGCAACCGCACCATTCTTTAACCTTAACCCCCAAACGATGAGAACGCTTTTTATTGAAAACCGAGAAGAGATTGATGCTGTCATCCGAGCGTGCAAGACCTGCTACGTAGCGATGAGCGACGAAGGAATGCCTTATGTATTACCGCTGAACTTCGGCTACGATGGCGAAACGGTGATCCTCCATTCTGCCCAACACGGCCGCATGTGGGAAACAGTTAAAAAGAACCCGAAAATCTGCATTAACTGGACATTGGGTGAAGACCTGGCCTGGCAGGATGTCCGCGTGGGATGCAGTTACCGCGTAAAATCGAAATCTGTTCTGGTTGAAGGTACGATTGAATTTATTGACGACTTCGACGAGAAAGTGGCGTGCCTCGAAAAAACCATGTGCCAATACAGCGACCGTGAATTCAAGTTCAGCAAGCCATCGGTAGAGAATGTCGGCATTATGAAAGTCCACATCGACAAGATTGTTGCCAAAGAGTTCGGTGCCAAAGCGGTTACTCCCTGGAACCAGAATAAGGAATAATTCCCCTTCATATCCGAAACTTCCGGCTATCGTGTTGAAATCTGAGGAAGATCATTATTTTTGTCTGTGTACCTAATCAATTCAGCATATTCAATGATTCCCCGGAAAATTCAAACAAGCTTCCATCCAAATCCATCCCTGGTCACTTCAGTACAGAAAGGAGGACAGCGATGATTTTTGTCACCGGAGGAACAGGGCTTGTTGGATCGCATCTGCTTTTCAATTTGCTGCGATCAGGCAAACAGGTTCGGGCGCTCAAACGCTCCAGCAGCAACCTGAAGCTTGCGTTGATGACCTTCTCCTACTATTCGGATCAAGCTGAAGAACTCTTTCAGAAAATCGATTGGGTTGAAGGCGATATTCTGGATTACCACAGCATGGAGGAACTTTTGGCAGGCGTAACAGATGTTTATCATTGCGCTGCCATGGTGTCGTTTCACCCGAACGATCACGACAGTATGCTCAATAATAATGTGAAAGGTACGGCTAATCTCATCGATGCCGCCATTTTCAACAAGGTTAAGCGCTTTTGTCACGTTAGCTCTATTGCAGCACTTGGCCATACGCAGGACGGTACAGAGATCGACGAAGAGACCTATTGGATTCCATCCAAGCAAAAATCGGCCTACAGCTTGAGTAAGTTTTTCTCTGAAATGGAAGTATGGCGTGGCATCGAAGAAGGCATGGATGCCGTCATTGTGAATCCGTCCATCATCCTAGGCCCTGGAAATTGGGACATCGGCAGCCCTAAACTTTTCCAATCCATCTGGAAGGGCCTGGGCTATTACACCAAAGGAGAAAATGGCTTTGTGGATGTTCGCGATGTGGCCGAGGTGATGACTCAACTTATGCAACCGGAAACATTCAGTCAGCATAAAAATCAACGCTTTATTTTGAATGCCGGCAACATGGGGTACCAGGAATTCTTCAACAAAATTGCTGACGCTTTGCAACGCCCGCGCCCGAAAACATTTGCTTCCGACATGATACTGCAAGTAGCCTGGAGAGCCGCCCGAATGGCAAGCTTCTTCTCTGGCAAGAGACCAGTAATCACAAAAGAGGCTGTTTCCGGAAGTAACCGAATAAACCATTACAACGGAAGTAAAATTCAGCGTAGCATTGCCTTCGAATACCGAGGCCTCGATCATACAATACAGGACATTGCACGCCTGTTCCTGAAGGATGTGGAGCTCCTCACTCCCCCAATCAAAAAGAAAAAGCGTTCAACCTCGCAATCCTAAAAAGAAAAAAGGGAGCTTCAAGCGAAACTCCCTCAGATATTTTGATTAATTCTATCGGCTTATTTTTCCATTTCCTTCCAAACCAAAGCGCTCGCTCCAACAATGGCAGCGTCACCCGGATTCAGCTGAGAAGGCAGGATTTTAATTTTGCCCTTAAAGATTGGCAGCAAGTGTGCTTCCATACTTTCTTTTGTAGGCTTAAAAATGTAGTCGCCTGCGGCGGTAGGTCCGCCAAACAGGAAGACTGCTTCAGGACTCAAGTGGTGAACTGTATCAGCTAATCCCTGACCTAACCATTTACCGGTTTGCTCAAACACTTCCAAGGCAACTTTATCACCTTTTACAGCTGCGTCATAAATCATTTTCGAGCTCAACTCTTTAAACGATTTATCAGCCAGCATGCTGTCGGTAGCATTATCGCGAACCATAATTTCGAATGCAGTACGTCGCATGCCCGGAGCCGAACAATACGCTTCCAGGTGACCTTTGGCACCACAACCGCATGAGCGTCCTCCCGGAATCAGTGTGGTGTGACCACACTCGCCGGCAAAACCATCAGCACCGTAAACCAAGTCACCATTCACAACAAGACCGCTACCAACACCCGTACCTAAAGTGTACATCACAAAGTTTTTCATATCCTTTGCGCCACCATAGATCATCTCGCCGATAGCTGCAGCGTTAGCGTCGTTTGTCAGAGCAACGTATTCCATATCCGGAAATTTCTCTTTCAACAACGAAACGAAGTGAACGATTCCACGGAATGAAAGGTTTGGAGCATACTCAATGGTACCATTATAGTAGTTTCCGTTTGGTGCTCCCACACCAATTCCCAAAACTACAATCTCGGAGTTTACCAGTTGAACTGATTTTATAAGAGCCTTGATGGCATTTGATAAATCGGTGATATATTGAGCGATATCGCCGTGAGAAGGAGTGTCAATATTGTCTTTTGCTAAGACATTTCCTAAAGCGTCTACAATTCCGATGGCTGTATTTGTTCCTCCGACATCTACGCCTACGGTTGCTTTT
The DNA here is from genome assembly GCF_003610535.1 of Mangrovibacterium diazotrophicum. Classification (NCBI taxonomy): domain Bacteria; kingdom Pseudomonadati; phylum Bacteroidota; class Bacteroidia; order Marinilabiliales; family Prolixibacteraceae; genus Mangrovibacterium; species Mangrovibacterium diazotrophicum. The sequence continues at coordinate 3,098,120 of NZ_RAPN01000001.1, forward strand.
CTGTTCATATAAACAATGATTTAGTGGTTTAAAATTTGCTTGTAAAGATAACAAAATGAGAAAAGCAAAGAAGCACTGGAATGTCTTGTTTACACATTCTAATCAATTTAAATGAATTCAAAACAAAGTCATCCCGGTGTTACTCCGAGCTGTTCTCCTCGTTGACATCATTTCCATGAAAAGGCGAAGAGTGCACCTTTCGCCCGCCAAAGTCGAAGCGGGCACTCATGTAGCCAATAATTTCATTGGCTGACGACTCCACCGGTTTGTTGGTGACCGGGATAACTGTAAATTTCCCTTTCAGGAAAACCAGGTTGGCAAACCGAATTTCTTCGTTCACCAGATGCTCGTCCACATAGCTGGTATTATCCGTATTTTTGAAGTTTCGCAAGCGTTTCATCCGGTGCGACACTAATTGATTTTTCCCGATTTGCAATCCAAACACCCTCCCCGGATCGATTTGAAAAAGCTCATCTGGAGGCTGGATTCCGGGTACCAATGGCACATTCGCAACCTTCCACCCATACAACGCCAAATAAACGCTGAGCGGCGTTTTCCCGGAACGCGACAATCCACACAAAACAATCTCCGCCTCGCTAAGTCGCTGTGGACTCAATCCGTCATCATGATCCAGCGTAAACTCGATCGCATCAATGCGTTCAAAATACTGTTGTTTCAGCTCACGAAATAAACCCGGAGATTGCAAGGATGGTATTTCAAGCTTGTCGTCCAGATACTCAGCCAATGGCCCCATAAAATCGATTTGAGGGACACCATGTTCAGCAGCCAAAGCAATGAGCCTGCGACGCAAGTTATGTTGCACCATCGTATGCGTAATCAGGCCTCCGTCTTTCTTGGCCTTCAGTATCGTATCCAGAACCTGGCTTTCTTCAATCACGTGCGGTACCAAAACCACCGGCACATTGTTATTGGGATATTGAATGAGCATTGACTGGACCATATTATTACCGGCCAGTCCCTTTCCGCCCGAAACAACATAAATAGGTGAGGGTCGATTTGAATTATCTTTCATAAGTTGGTTTTGCTTTTATGCTAAAATACATACTTCTATCCACTTTCCCTTTTTGTTATTGAACATGAACATCTATCTTTGATTTGATAACAACAAAACCTTTAAAACATGAGCTATCTTGCAAATCCCGCCCGCTACGAAACCATGCCTTATAAGCGTTGCGGACGCTCCGGGATAAAGCTTTCAGCCTTTTCGTTGGGACTTTGGCACAACTTCGGAGGAGTGGATGTCTTTGAAAACGGCCGGGCAATGATCCACCGGGCATTTGACCTGGGAATTACCCATTTCGACCTGGCCAACAACTACGGTCCACCTCCCGGTTCAGCAGAAGAAAACTTCGGTAAAATACTGAAGCAGGACCTCATGGCTTACCGCGATGAACTCATCATCTCGACCAAAGCAGGCTACCTGATGTGGCCCGGCCCTTACGGAGACTGGGGAAGCCGCAAGTACATTCTCTCGAGCCTGGATCAAAGCCTCAAGCGAATGGGTCTAGAGTATGTCGACATTTTTTACCATCACCGACCTGATCCGGAAACTCCGTTGGAAGAAAGCATGATGGCACTGGATCACGCCGTTCGACAAGGCAAAGCGCTTTACGCAGGTATTTCGAACTACCCCGCAGAGAAAGCCAAAGAAGCTGCGAAAATACTTCGGGAGCTCGGTACTCCCTGCCTGATCCATCAACCCAAATACAGCATGTTTGAACGCTGGGTTGAAGGTGGTTTACTGGATGTTTTGGAAGAAGAAGGAATCGGCTGTATTCCATTCTCACCACTGGCGCAGGGCTTGCTTACCGATAAGTATCTGAACGGCATTCCCGAAGGTTCCAGAGCGTCAAAATCATGGGGATTTTTGAAACCTCACATGGTGGAACCCGCTCTGATTAAAGTAAAAAAATTGAATGAACTGGCTGTTCAACGGGGACAAACGCTGGCACAAATGGCCCTCGCCTGGTTGCTAAAAGATCCACGGGTGACATCGGTGCTCATCGGCGCCAGCTCGGTAAAACAGCTCGAAGACAATGTATCGACGATCAACAAACTGGCATTTTCGGCGGAAGAACTTGCGTTGATCGAGGAAATTCTAAAAGACTAGTCTCTTTAAAACAAGCATAAAGAAATCCGGCTTTCTAGCCGGATTTTTTATTTTGGGAGAATATCGTTTCTCAGTTAAATTTCAGTTTTTACACCGTCAACAATACCGTATTCCAACGATTCGTCAGCCGACATCCAGTAGTCGCGGTTAAAATCTTTCATAATGCGTTCGATTGATTGGCCACAGTTTTCAGCCAAAATCTTCGCACCCAGGTTCTTTGTTTTGATGATTTCCTGCATTTGGATCTCGATGTCAGAAGCCTGACCACCTGCGCCACCACTTGGCTGGTGAATCATTACGCGAGCGTGAGGCATCACAAAGCGACGTCCCTTTTCGCCGGCAGACAACAGGATAGATCCCATCGAAGCAGCCAAACCGGTACAGATCGTCGATACCGGACTGCTGATACTTTTCATCGTATCGTAAATGGCAAAACCCGATGTTACGTATCCGCCCGGGCTGTTAATAATCAACTGAATTTCTTTTCCGGGCTCTTCCATTTCCAGGAATAACAGGCGTTCAACCACATGTTTTGCGGAATGATCATCCACCTGTCCCCATAAAAATACCTTGCGGTCACCAAGCAACTTGGCGTCTATTTGGTCTTGTAATTTTGTTTTACCAGTCATTTATGTTCGTATTTTAATATTCTAGAACAATATTACATTATTTTCTTTCAAAACGGAAAGTCAATCGGAGCTTGCCGCCGGAAAATTAACACACGAATTCAATTGATTTTACTTTTGCAACGGCTTCTTCCCCTTCTTCTCCAGGACTTCGGCTACCCGAAACCGAACGATCTTCCGGATAAGCTCCTCCGGCAATGGCTGATCAAACGGGAATTGAATTGCGCCCTTCGAGCTTTTATAACCGGAAAGTTCGGACTGAAAAGCAACGATTGCTGAGGGTGTTGGATAAAACCCAATATGCGTTTTACAGGCGGCATAATGAACGAAGTTTTGACCACTTCGGAAGGTCGGCATTCCGTAACTAATCCGTTCTTCGGCCATCGGAGCCTCCTCCCGAATCAACCTCCGCATCAAATCAAGTTCTTCCCGAACATCGGGAAAGAGCCGGTGATATTCATCTATGGTTGCGACTTTATCCATCCTCTCTCAATCGTATCAGGCTGCCGCCAAAGAACGGTTTTCCAGGAATTGCGTCAACTCCTTGCGTTCCAGCGGATCTGCTTCATCCAGGTCAACAACCAACTGCTCGCCGCCATTCAAGTCAATCTGCAGTAATCCCTTTTCAATTCGGATGTTTTGAACATGCTTGAAGCGTATCGGGCGGCCCGGAAATCTCCCCATGCGGATAAACATTCCCTTACCATTGTAGCCGATGTAGTGTTTCATGTATAAAATGCGCAAGTTAAACCAAGCGCCTAACAACAAACCGACTCCTAAAATGCGGCGATTCCAGTTTGCCTCAATCCCGGGAACAATTTCAAAGAAGCCAATTAAGATGAATACAGTAGCTCCTGCTAAGAGCAGTACATTACGCCAATTTGTAATGTTTTCGATGCGAATTTTCATAGAGTCAATTTATTGGGGTTGAACAAAAATGGTATAAATACCAGTTGACGAATCGTATTCAAAATCTGCGTTATCGACGCTGACTTCATTGAATCGTGTATACGAACAACAGTTTCCACTTAGCCTTTCGGCGTCCACATAAAAATTAAAAACGACCTGACCACTGACGGATACTGCGAGATTAACCACTTCCGTATCCCATCCTACCGAGTAGATCACCAACAAATCAATCTCATCCTCATCGATAAACGTAAATTCACGGGGTAATGCATCCAAAGAGTTCACCACCGCGATATCTGACGAATTGAAAATTCCGCTTGCGAATAAATTTTCGCCTGTACTCCTGTCCACCAATTCAAAAGTGAACGATTCAGGTGGAGAGAAACAATCCACATCTTTACACGTGTTGTTACTGCAAGCAGATAAAAAAATCAAAAGGACGATCAATCGAAGGTAGAATTTCATCATAGGCACTTGGTCAAGTATGAATTTTATAAAAAGGAAACTGACAGTCTGCTCAAATATTAAAAAGCAAACTGTTTCATTTCAGACATAATTTCAAGCGCAAGTTATGGAATTGAAACCAAAAGAACTCAATCTGACAACCAACCATTGACATAATTGAGGGAAATTACCCAATTCTACGGGGATGAAATGAGCACAAAAAAAGTCGACTATTTTAGTCAACTTCTACTAACATATAACTTTATACTAGCTACTTATCTAATTGCAATTTATCTACCCAAAGAGCTTCAAATACTATAAGGGTAGTAATATCCGAACATAAGATTTAAACCCCGCTTAATTATCTACTAAACTTTTGCTAATATCCTTTTCTTCCATTTTATCTTCGTTAAAATCAATATTCAATTGATCTCCATCCTCCATGTCAATCTTCCAGCCCCCACTATTTATCTCAATATCTTCATAGCGCACAACTTTCCCTGGCAGAATCCCGATCATGATAAAAATAGCATACCAGCTATAACCCGCATAGTAATTACGTAATAGACAACGAATATGAAACAATATCGCAAAAATCGGTACAGCCCCTAATATACGATGGCTCCAGACTGAATCTAAGCCCGGAATGAGTTTAAAAAAACCTGAAATACTCAAAAGAATGGCTACGGATAACAAAGCAACATCTTGCCAGCGCACAATATTCCCTTTATTGCTTTTCATTTTATTGGTCGATTTAATGAAAGAATATACCACCCAAAACAGGGCGGAACCCTCGTTAATAATTGCTCTTACTCTAAAAATAAACCAGTAACAAACACGTCCCCTTCCACGATTCCCTTTCCATACATGGGACGTATTTTCGAAGGCAAGATATAAAATAACTGATTACGAACATATTCTGAGAGCTGATTGCAGCTAAAATTCCGTGAAATTACCCAGTTGAAAACAACAAAAAAGCCGGACTTTTCAGCCGGCTTTGTCGAATATCGTGTAGTCGTTTTACTTCTTAAACGAGAATGTCGTTGTTCCGATATTATTCCCATCGGCGAAGATATCAACGGTGTAATCGCCTGTCATAAAAGGATCAAAGCCCGCGTTGTCCCAATAAATATTCACTGGTAGCTCGTTGCCTTCATAGGTAACCTGGCGCATGGCCGAGTATGGTATGCGTAGATCTTCGAACTGGAAAAGATCGTTTTTCGACTGAACCAGCAAAATTTGATCAGGTCGTAAAATCCGCACGTAAATATCTTTGTTGCCTCGTTTGGCTGTAACGTTTTTACTCAAGGTAAAGCTAATCATCAACTGTTCGGCCTTTGAACTGGCTGTCACTTCCTTCCCTTTCCGGTTAATTCCAACAACCTGCAGGCTGAGTGCTTCCAACATAGCAGCCCGTTGAATTCGTTGAGAAAGCTGTTTCTTCTCCTGCTCCAGCTCTTTGTTTCGGCTTTCAGACTGCATGAAATCTTGTTTCACCTGCTCATTTTCGGCCATCAACTGCTGGTTTCGTTGATTCAGCGAGTCAACCTGAACAATGTAGTTGCGCATAATCCGACGCAGTGAGCCTACTTCTTCCTGGTACCGGTTAATCTGGTCGTAACTGGCTTTTTTAATCTGGTTGACTTCCAGCAGCAAATCTTTCACTTTGGCCTGTGCTACAAAAAGCGCCTGATTCAGCGTATCGTTGTCTGTTTTCAGCGAGTCGTAATTGGTGACCATTTGACTCAACTCTTCCTGAATCGTGTTCTTTTCAGCATTAAGCGACTCCAAAATCATTTTGTGTTCATTGCGTTGCACAAAAAGCAACACGATGACGACCACGAGTACAACGCCCAGGAAAATTACAATCAGGTTATTGCGACGTTCTTTATCCGTTCTCCCTATTGAGAACTTACTTTTCTTCTGTTCCATTTCTGCCATAATTCGAACTATTTTCCGGTATTCAGACCACTGCTCCGAAACAATTTCAACGATTCGTCAAAATTCATTCCACAGCAGCAAAAACGCCCGTAAAAATAGCATTATTTTAGAGGTGGTCAAATAAAATCAGCGACTTAGACCGCCGATAAATGAACCTGCAAAGAACCTCTTTTAATCGGATCGTCGAAGTCGAAAAAAGAAGTACCAAATTAGGCTTGGCAGCACAGGTGAAAATGATAAACGAATTGCACAAATTCTCGTATTGATAGTGACAATTAAAACCAAAACGGAGAATTTCTACAGATTCCTATCTTTGCAGAACAGATCAAAAAGAGCAAACGCAGACCGTTCACTGAAATCGTTCATTCGATTTAAAACGACATCAAAAAGTTGAGTAAAAAGAAATTTGATATTACACTTTACACCTACGGCGAATATTCGACCTGGGACCGGGAAAGCAAGGCACTACCCAAAATTTTAAACATCACCGACACGATTGAGGCCGACATTGGTACCGAGTTTGGCTATGTGTTGAAGATTAAAAAGGCCAAAGGTTACAAGATAGACTTCCGGATTATTCACCCACCGTTTAACGACGAAAATGGAGAGCCGATGGACGATTTTACGGGCGAAGTTTACATTAACAGCAATGATTATGAATTCTTTCTGGGCGACTGCATATGGGAACCACTTGACGACAAACTGGGTTCGTGGCGGTTAATCACCGAGCTGGAAGGAAAAGTAATAGCGGACAAAACCCTGTATCTTGTCCGCAAAGGAGCCGAATTCTAGAATCAGGCGTTGACCAATGCGCCGAGCTTGTCGTAGCATTTATCGCATCCCTGCACCAAATCCAAACCAATTTGATGATAGTGCTTTTTGATCAAGCTGTGATTGTCTTTTCCATCGGGATGATTTGCCCGGTTGCGAAGCTGGTTCCGCAGCACCAATACTTCACCCACAATCTCGTAAGCACCTTCGCTGTCAGCGCCCGGTGTCACGTAAATGTATTCAAAGCAATCCATCACCACTTGACCAACCAAGTAGTCAATGTCCTTCTTCAGGTTTCTCAAATTTGCCATTTTCAGTTGATTTCAGATTTCAAGGGGAAAGTTAGCGATTTTGCATCTAAAAAGAGGGCTTTCACCGAACCAATCTGAATTTTGGTTTCCACCATGATGGGGATGTGGTTGTCATCGGCTGTGAACCACACATACATATCTTCTCCCTCAGGGAAAAACTCGCCTTCCATCAACCACACCGAAACTTTATGACACTTGAATTTTCGCCCGTTACGGGTTTTCACGGTTTCAATTCCCTTGTACCGAAAATAAAACTCCGAAACCTTGTCGTCGGCCAACATATCGAACTTAACCAACTCGTCTTTTGTCAGCTTATCGAAGTCGTAATTTCGAAACTGGTAAGCCTGGCTCAAGATATCATGGATTCCCTTTTTGTAGGCAAATTTGGTATGCACCGGATCGGTATCCTCCGAATCGTGGAAATAAGTAGTCTGCCCCGTAGGGTGATTGAACTTGTAGTATTGCTGTGACGATGAACTACCGTGGTTCACGGCCCGATAGAAATAGCGCGGCTCAAACTCCGGGTAACTCAAATAGGTGTAAAAGGTATCGCGAACCGTGTACATCAGGTCGTAAGCTTTGTAGGTGTGCCCGGTCGCTTCAACCAGCCACTCCTTTTCGCCACCGCGATTAAGCGTATCCGCTTTGAAGACGATCTCCCCCGCGTTTACCCAGATGAAATGCCAGTTGTAATAAGCTCCGTACGAAATTTCTTCGCCTGGTGAAAACACAAATTTCTGCGTCTGGGCGGTTAATGGCATATAGCTGCCCACGGCCAGTGCTAAAATCAAACTAGCGCGAACCACCTGAACCCGAACGTTTATTAGACGGTCCCGATTTTCCTTTCTTGTCCTTGTCATTTTCAGGCTGATCTTCATCAATCAAATCTTTTTTAAATTGAAGGTCGTCTGGCAAATTCCAGGTTTCGCGAACTTCAAAGTTCGACCTGGTCTTGATAATCTTGGGAAAATAGACCACCCGTTCAGGCTGAATGCCTTTGTCCAGGTTTCCGGTATCCCAGCGTCCATTCTGGTTTCGGTCAATGAAAAGTCGGATCTTGAATTTATCCGGGTTTAGATAGGGAAATTCGATTTCACCGTCGGAAGCGATGGAAATTTGTTGCACAACTTCCTCTTTATCGGTGTTCTTTACCATTTGAACAACACTTGGCCCTCCGAGGTTCGCCATGGACAAAATTATTTTTGCATAATAGCCTTCGTCCCTGACTTTTAACTTTTGCCCAAATTTGTTCGACGGGTAGCCGCCAATACTGGTTGCAGCTGCCGAGTCGATGATCAGCGTATATTCCTCCTGAAACTCCCAGGGATAAATAATCCGGTACCGGCGTAAATTCACACTATCGGGTTCCACTGTAAATTGAACGTCTTGCTCCACCGTATCAACCTTGTGGGTGAGGTGAATCATGGTATAATCAAATTTTTCGAGTGGTTCCGGTACGTCCAGCGTTAATCTGCTGTAAATATCAAAGCCATCCTTCCCGTTTCCTTTGAACGAGAAATGCGGAATCTCTTTCACCTCATCCTCTTCAGCTTTCTTCTTTTTCTTCTCCTTTTCTTTGGGTTTCTCAAAAGCCAACTCGACCGTATCTGTCTTCATCACGAAATTTTTCATGCTATCCAAAACCTCGTAATTCAGCTGAAATTTCAACGTATCCATCCGGCTGATCGTTGTATCCTTGATCCACAGATTCAAGCTATCACGCTTAGCAGAAAACTCGAACAGCGCCCAATCGGACGTTGGCTCAGGCTGCAACAAGCGAACCGAAAAAGAATCAGTTACCGCTTCATCAAAACGGAAGAAACACAGATTGGCGCGCTCCCGTTTAGATTCTTCCAGGTACTGCTCGTAGGAATCTTCCTGGAACAACAAAAGGTAATGCGCTTTCATATCGTACTGGTGCCCCGCGTGATCGTGCTCTTCGCCTCCTTCCTTTTCATGCTCCTCCGCCTCTTCTTCCAGGTGGCGGGATAAGGTTGAATCGGGAACCAGTGGCGCATCCGGAACGATCAGCGAATCGGCAAAAGCGATAAGCTCGGCAGTAGAATTGTAAGTCAAACTGTTGTCAGCATCCTGAACGGCATACAAACGATAGTTGCCCGGTGCCACGTTGGAAATCATATAAAAACCCTCCTCGTCAGTTTTACCAATGTAATCCGGAACGCTATCCCGAAAAGCACCGATACTGTCCATGGAATGCAGTAAAACCAGAACGTCAGCTACCGGTTCCATGTTTTCGGCCATGCGTACATAACCGCCCACAACCAGGCTGTCAAATCCTGCTCCGTTACTAAACGAGAAACGATAATCCTCTAACGGGTTGCTTTCATTATTGTCTTTAATGGAACTGCGGAAATCGAGTGAATAGGTTTTGTCGGGTTGCAACTGGTCTCCAAAATCTACAATCAAGGTTTTTGATTTGGTTTTGACAACCGGCTTCTTCTTCAACGGAGGCGACACAACCAGCTCCGAGGAAACATCGGTAGACACGATAAACTCGTCAAAGGTTAGGCTGACGGTTTTCCCCTTGTAGTTTCGGGCATCGGGCTCGGGTACTGTTTTAACCACAACCGGCGGAATGGAATCTTTGTCCCCTCCGGTCGGCATTCCCGGGTTTGCACAGGAAGTGGTAAAAATCAGGTAGGCCAGGTAGCCCAAAACCATTGTCAAAAAATATTTCCTCATCGATATATTGTTTCTGATTCTGCTTAATTTCTAGTTTCGGCGACTGCTATTCAACCGTCACCGACTTGGCCAGATTTCTCGGCTGATCCACATCACATCCGCGCATCAATGCGATATAATAGGCAAACAACTGCAAAGGCACAACCGTCAGCAAAGCTGCTACCGCCGGGTGCGATTCAGGCACCTCAAACAAATCGTCGGCCATGGTCCTTAATCCGCTGTCGCCTTCGGTTACCACAGCAATAATATTTCCTTTTCGAGCCTTCACTTCCTGAATGTTGCTGACCACTTTTTCGTAGTAATCGTCTTTCGCCGACACGACCACTACCGGCAGGTTATCATCCACCAAAGCGATCGGGCCATGTTTCATTTCACCGGCCGCATAACCTTCGGCGTGCATGTACGAAATCTCTTTTAGCTTCAACGCACCTTCCAGGGCAACAGGGAATAAATAACCCCGTCCGAGGTAGAGCGCATTCACCGCGTCTTTGTATTTGGCCGCCACCGTTTTGATGTGCGGGTGTTTCAGCAAGATGTTTTCAACCTTTTCGGGAATTTCCAGCATCTCGTTGATAAACATCTTCAACGTTGCCGCATCAATTTGGCCACGTTCTTTGGCCAGTTTGAAGGCAAACAAAGTCAGCACTGTCACTTGGGCCGTAAAAGCTTTTGTCGACGCCACACCAATCTCGGTTCCGGCGTGTGTGTAGACACCGGCGTCGGTTTCGCGGGCAATGCTCGAACCAACCACATTACAAATACCGAGGATGATCGCCCCCTGCTTTTTCGCCATTTTCAAGGCGGCCAGGGTATCAGCGGTTTCACCACTTTGGCTCACGGCAATAATCACATCTCCGGGATTGATGATCGGTTTCCGGTAGCGGAACTCCGAGGCATATTCAACCTCAACCGGCACGCGGGCATATTCTTCAATCAGGTATTCGGCCACCAAGGCAGCATGCCAGCTGGTTCCGCAACCCAAAATGATGATTCGGTTTGCCTGAACAATCTTCGGGAAAACATCAATCAGCCCCCCGAGTACAATCTCGTCCTGATCTTTGCGAATCCGTCCGCGGTAAGTATCGCGAATAGTATTAGGTTGTTCAAAAATTTCTTTCAGCATGTAGTGTTCAAAGTCGCCTTTTTCCAGGTCGCCAATGCTCAGGTCAACCTTGGTTACTTTGAAATTTGCAGGATCGTTATCGACCGTTTTAAGGGTGAGGCTGTGTTTTTCAATCACCGCCACATCGCCGTCATTCATGTAAATCACACTATCGGTGTACTCCACAATCGGCGTAGCATCCGAAGCCAGGAAATATTCGCCCTGACCAATGCCAATCACCAGCGGGCTACCCATCCGGGCAGCAATCATCCGGTCTTTTTCGTGCTGACAAAGCACCACAATCCCGTAAGCTCCTACAACTTTTGACAGGGCCAAGCGAACAGCAATTTCCGCGCTGGTCACTTCTTCCATACGGTAGAAATATTCAATCAGGTTTACCAGCACCTCCGTATCGGTTTCACTTTGGAAGGTGTAACCTTTCGCTGTCAAATCTTTTTTCAGCTCCGCATAATTCTCGATGATGCCGTTGTGCACCAGCACAAAATCGTTATGCATCGAGCATTGCGGGTGGGCATTCCGGTCGCTTGGCTCACCGTGGGTTGCCCAACGGGTGTGGCCGATGCCCAAATGTCCGTGAATATCTTTATCGGCAGCGTAAGCTTCCAACTCACTTACTTTGCCTTTCTTTTTATAGGTTTTCAGGTTGTCATTGTAAATGGCAATACCGGCCGAGTCGTAGCCACGGTATTCCAGACGCTGCAAACCTTTGATCAGAATCGGGTACACATTTTTATCTCCGATGTATCCAACTATTCCACACATGTTCTTTTGTTTGGGGGCAGTTTCAGTCGACTGCCAGTTTTTAATCTAGTTTTAGTTCGGTCGTCCTGTCGACGCGGAAAGCTCCAACAGGTATTTTCAGCAAACCTCTTTTTTTTCACAAAGTCTTTGTTGACTGCAGGTTTCGAACGGATCACGTTCCTGAATCCGGGTATTAAAGCCGCCAAAAAGACGTTCCAAATCTACAAACTTCGGCGGATAATCACCTGCATTTTAACAATTCATTCGGACGAAAACTTCCGTCCAAATAACACAAAAGCCTGTTTTGCGTGGCAAACAAGCTAAAGTGTAATTCGTTCCGGGCAAAAGCCAGCGGAATAAGTCTATTGTTTTTTGTTAAAAAACTTTGTCGTAAAATTCGTTGTAAGCGTCGATGTAGGTTTCCTCCGGTTGGTAACCAAGGCTCAATTTACCCGATGCTGCGATATATTCCGCCACTTCCGGGTTGATAATTTCACTTCCCTGGATTACTGCGTCGGCGTATTCAACACCCAGTTTCGACATGCTAACGTAAGTCGGATCTTTCAGCAATTCAACATCAGACGGAGCAATGCCATCGATCAGTACATTTTCCGATGCAGTCGAATTTAACGGTTTCTTAAAATTTTCATTATAAACCGAATAAACCACTTTCGAATTCTGGAAAAGCGGATCATCATGGTACGCTTTTTTAATGTACAATGGCACCAATGAACTCAGCCACCCGTGGCAGTGAATTAAATCGGGCGCCCAGCGCAATTTAATAACCGTTTCGAGAACACCGCGTGCAAAAAATACCGCTCGTTCATCGTTATCTTCGAATTCCCGTCCTTTGCCGTCTTTCAAAACAGCTTTACGGTGAAAATAATCTTCATTATCGATAAAGTAAACCTGCATGCGTGCAGCTTGAATCGAAGCAACTTTAATAATCAGAGGGTGGTCAGCATCACTGATTACCAGGTTCATACCCGACAAGCGGATAACCTCGTGAAGTTGGTTTCTGCGTTCGTTGACATTCCCGTAGCGGGGCATAAAAGTCCGTATTTCGCGACCACGCTCCTGAATGCCTTGCGGCAGGAACCGGGATTTGACGGACATCTCTGTTTCGGGAAGGTAAGGTGTTATTTCTTGAGAAATGAATAAAATTCTTTTCTTTTCCATTAGAAAGTTTGCTGAAAATTGATTCGGCAAAAGTAATAAAAATATAGCGAAATTTCAATTCGAAGGCCGGTTTGGCCAGTATTTTAGCCCAAAGCCACCCGCAAATGGAACATCGTACCGATTAATTTATTTATTTTGCCACCTAATTTTTTACCCATGTTGGTTATTAAGGAAATAAGGGATTTGAAGGCGCTGATTCACGCCCAAAAAGCTGCGGGCAAAACAGTTGGATTTGTCCCAACGATGGGAGCGCTTCATGCCGGCCACCGCTCGTTAGTCGAGGAAGCCGGAAAGCAGTCCGACTTCGTGGTAGTGAGCATTTTCGTAAACCCCACCCAGTTTAACGACAAGACTGATTTAGAAAAATATCCGCGGACATTGGAAGCTGATGTGGCCCTGCTGGAGCCAACCCCTTGCCAGGCCATTTTTGCACCCGAGGTTTCGACCATGTATCCCGAGCCGGATACCCGTCAATTCAACTTTGGAGAGCTCGAACGTGTGATGGAAGGAAAATTCCGTCCCGGACACTTTAACGGAGTAGCCCAGGTGGTTAGCAAACTGTTTGAAATGGTGGAGCCCGACAAGGCTTTTTTCGGCCAAAAAGACTTTCAACAGCTTGTGATTGTGAAAGCAATGGTAAAACAACTAACTTTGCCGGTCGAAATAATTGCTTGTCCCATTATTCGCGAAGCCAGCGGTTTGGCCATGAGTTCACGCAACGAACGCCTGACTGCAGCGCAACGCGAGAATGCAGCGGTTATTTATAAAACACTCTGCGAAGCGAGGAACAATGCCCAAAGCATAAGCGTAGAAGAGTTAAAAAGCCAGGTGGTAGAACAGCTTAACGCCAACCCGTTTTTGGAAACGGAATATTTTGAAATCGTGGACGATGTGGAGCTGAAACCTGTTCAACAATGGACTGATCCGGTAAACAAAGTAGCTTGCGTGGCTGTTTTTTGTGGTGAAGTTCGCCTGATTGATAACTTGGTTTTAGCATAACAGAAAAAACCCAAACCGGCCAATCCCCGGAACTAGAAAACAAGACCAGGTCAACGACCTTAAAGGAGAATGAGATGTATATTGAAGTTTGTAAATCGAAAATTCACAAAGTAACCGTTACGGAAGCCAACCTGCAGTATGTAGGAAGCATTACTATTGACGAAGATTTGATGGATGCCGCCAACCTCATTGAAAATGAGAAAGTGCAGATTGTGAACATCAACAATGGCGAACGTCTGGAAACTTACGTCATTAAAGGGCAACGTGGCTCAGGAGTCATTTGCCTGAACGGACCGGCTGCCCGCAAAGTAGCTGTTGGCGATGTGGTGATTATTATCTCCTACGCCACCATGGACTTTGAAGAAGCTAAAAGCTTCAAGCCGCAATTGGTGTTCCCGGATACGGAAACCAACAAGATTGTGTAAGCACAACCCAAAAGCATAGGAAAACCCGAAGTCGCAAGCTTCGGGTTTTTTATTGGACAAATGTTTCAAACCTCCCGTTCTACGGGCGTTCCCGAAAGATCCGGATTTAATTTTTTTTCAAAAATAAACTTGATTTACAAAACAATTATTGAATAAAGCCGTTTGGTAACGCGTAGTTCAGGCGTGGTGGAGTGGAATCGCACGCCTGTTTATAAGAGGAAACAGGACAATAAAACGAAAAGGTATGCTTACAACGCGCAATTTTATCAGAGGACTTATTTCGCTCGATTAATTTCCAGAGAAGAACCATTGAACCAAAATTCAGGTATTGACCAGAGAAATTATCTCAAAAGCTAAAGGATTTTATCCTTCGGCGTATTTGTCATTCCGGAAATCTCACAAACCGTCGTGCCCTTAGTCAAGGACACTAATTTATGTATCTAAAATTTCAGAGCCTTCTTTTTCGAAGAGCTTGACTGGGATTCTTATGCCCCATCTATGCTTTAACAGAAACAGATAAATGCGCTTTCAAACACGAGAACTTAATAACGCTTTAAATATTCGATAAACAAAAACTCAGTATCTAATGAAGAAACAAAGACTACCAAAGTGCAGATCGAAAAGTGGATATCCCTTGGGACTATGCATATCTACAGATCAATTTATACCCCTCCTGATAACGAATAACACCATTTACAATTTAACGGATAGGAGGATCGTAATTTTATGAAACGTCTAACATCAATATGCCTGTCGCTGTTACTAACACTGCTAGCTAATTTAACGCACGCTCAATTTTCAGGCGACTTTGCCCCTTCAAACTGGGCCTTATACAGTGTCAGTTCCTATTCTGATGCATACGTCAACACCTCTGGAGCTCCAACGACGATCGTTTTCGGAGGAAATGATTCTGATTATGGAGACTATATGAGTGGTAATCTTTACGATGAATATTGGATTACAATCCCTTCCTCTTATTCCGATGGTTCAATCTCATTTGATTGGAGTTTCGTAAATCCCGACATCGAAGCATTCTACTATGTAGTTAATAGTACTGAAACACATGTTGCATCTTACAACGACAGTGGAAGCTTAACAATTCCGGTTTCTCCCGGTGACGTCTTCGCATTTCGAATTTATTCCTACGACGATTGCTGCGGACGAGGAGTTTTAACAATATCCAATTTCAACTCCAATGCAGTCGTAAACTCTTCTCCTTCTTTTAATGCCGGCAGCTCAACCGATCTATCCCTTGCGCTGAATGCATCAGCAACTGCCATTAACGACAGCCTCGCAGTAACCGACACCGACTCAGGAGATGCCTTGTCGTGGACAGTAACCACAGCGCCATCTCATGGATCACTCGGCGGCTTCCCGGCTTCAGCAACCAGTACCGGCAGTGCCGTCACTCCAACAGGATTAACCTATACCCCGACCACAGATTATAGTGGTTCAGACTCATTTGTCATCCAGATCAGTGATGGCACAGAAACGGCGTCGATCACGGTAAACGTAACCATTAAAGCGACGCAAGCAATTACGTTTAATGCCATTGACAGTAAAACGTATGGTGATGCCGACTTCTCGCTGGGAAATGCCACAACCGATAAAGGTTTAACGGTAACTTATGCTGCCGCCGACCCAACTGTTGTTTCCATCAGCGGCAATACAGCGACAATACTCAAGGCAGGAACAACCCAAATTACCGCAACACAAGCCGGCGATGCGACTTATGCAGCGGCCGATACCGTTAAACAAACGCTCGTAGTTAATAAGAAAGAACTAACGGTTACCAGTGCCGTTGCAGCAGACAAAACCTACGACGGTTCAACAACAGCAACCATCAGCGGAGCAAGCCTTAGCGGCATAGTCGACACAGATGTTGTAACACTGGGTAACAGCACATCGGGTACCTTTGCCCAGGCGACAGTCGGCTCCGGAATTGCTGTCGGAACAAGCATGACAATCTCCGGTGACGACGCCGCCAATTACAGCTTGACACAACCGAGCTTAACCGCAGCCATTACAACGAAAGAATTAACAGTAACCGGCGCCAAGGCGTCCGACAAAGTTTACGATGGCTCAACAACAGCCACCATCAGCGGAGCAAGCTTAAGCGGCGTCGTGGGAACCGATGCCGTAACATTAGCCAACAGCACCACTGGAACCTTTAATCAGGCAGCTGTCGGTTCGAGCATCGTGGTAACAACTACCATGACGCTAAGCGGAGACGATGCGGCCAATTATACCTTGACCCAACCCAGCCTAAGCGCTGTCATTACCACCAAGTCAATCACCGTTACTGCCGATGCTGATCAAAGCAAAGTATACGGCGAGTCCGATCCGACTTTCACGTATTCGGTATCTCCTGCCCTGGTGAGTGGTGATAATTTCTCGGGGGGACTAACCCGTGCTGCCGGTGAGGATGTAGATACTTATGCCATCGCACAAGGAACACTGACTGCCGGCTCAAACTACGATCTGACTTTCGTGGCTGATAACTTCGCGATTACTCAAAAGGCAATTACTGTAACCGCCGATGCTGATCAGAGCAAAGTGTACGGTGAGATTGATCCTACTTTGACTTACTCAGTTGCTCCTGCTTTGGTAACTGGCGATAGTTTCTCGGGGGCACTTACCCGTGCTGCTGGTGAAGATGTAGATAGCTATGCCATCGCACAAGGAACACTGACTGCAGGCTCAAACTACGATTTGACTTTCGTAGCTGATAACTTCAGCATCACCCAAAAGGCAATTACGGTAACTGCGAATGCTGATCAAAGCAAAGTCTACGGCGAAACTGATCCTACTTTCACGTATTCGGTATCTCCTGCCCTGGTGAGTGGCGATAGCTTCTCAGGGGCACTTACCCGTGCTGCCGGTGAGGATGTAGCTACTTATGCCATCGCACAAGGCACATTGACTGCCGGTTCAAATTACGTTTTGACGTTCGTAGCTGATAACTTCGCAATTACTCAAAAGGCAATCACTGTTACTGCAGATGCTGACCAAAGCAAAGTATACGGCGAATCCGATCCTACTTTGACTTACTCGGTTTCTCCGGCCCTGGTGAGTGGCGATAGCTTCTCGGGGGCACTAACCCGTGCTGCCGGTGAAGATGTAGATACTTATGCCATCGCACAAGGGACATTGACTGCTGGTTCAAATTACGATCTGACTTTCGTAGCTGATAACTTCAGCATCACCCAAAAAGCAATCACCGTTACTGCCGATGCTGATCAAAGCAAAGTGTACGGCGAGACTGATCCTACTTTCACGTATTCGGTTTCGCCCGCTTTGGTGAGTGGCGATAGCTTCTCAGGGGCACTTACCCGTGCTGCTGGTGAAGATGTAGATAGCTATGCCATCGCACAAGGAACACTGACTGCAGGCTCAAACTACGATTTGACTTTCGTAGCTGATAACTTCGCGATTACTCAAAAACCAATCACTGTTACTGCGGATGCTGATCAAAGCAAAGTGTACGGCGAAACTGATCCGACTTTCACGTATTCAGTTTCTCCGGCTTTAGTAAGTGGTGATTCATTTACAGGTGCATTAACCCGTGCTGCCGGTGAAGATGTAGATAGCTATGCCATCGCACAAGGAACATTGACTGCCGGTTCAAACTACGATTTGACTTTCGTAGCTGATAACTTCAGCATCACCCAAAAAGCAATTACGGTAACTGCGAATGCTGATCAAAGTAAAGTGTACGGCGAATCCGATCCTACTTTAACCTACTCGGTTTCTCCGGCCCTGGTAACTGGCGATAGTTTCTCGGGTGCATTAACCCGTGCTGCCGGTGAAGATGTAGATAGCTATGCCATCGCACAAGGGACATTGACTGCCGGCTCAAACTACGATTTGACTTTCGTTGCTGATAATTTCAGCATCACCCAAAAGCCAATCACCGTTACTGCCGATGCTGACCAAAGCAAAGTGTACGGCGAAACTGACCCTACATTCACTTACTCGGTATCTCCAGATTTGGTAAGTGGCGATAGTTTCTCAGGGTCACTAACCCGTGCTGCCGGTGAAGATGTAAACACCTATGCCATCGCTCAAGGGACATTGACTGCCGGCACAAACTACGACCTGACTTTCGTGGCTGATAACTTCAGCATCACCCAAAAAGCAATTACTGTAACCGCCGATGCTAGTCAAAGCAAAGTGTACGGCGAAACTGATCCAACCTTCACGTATTCAGTTTCTCCGGATTTGGTAAGTGGTGATTCATTTACAGGTGAATTAACACGCGAAGCCGGTGAAGATGCGGGCTCGTACGCCATCGAAATTGGAACTCTAACAGCAGGTAGCAACTACGATCTGAGTTTTGTGAGTGCCGACTTTGTTATTGAGAAAGCCGCGCAAACAATAAGCTTTGACGCGATTCCTGTGAAGCATTTGGAGACAGATGACGACTTCCAATTGAACGCTACTGCAAGTTCAGGCCTCGCTGTCACCTACAGCTATACCTACAGCGCAGATCAAACTCCGGCGGAAGTTTCAGAAGAAGGATTTGTGTACTTGCTCACTTCCGGTGAAGTTGAAATTACAGCCATGCAAGCAGGCGACAACAACTATCTGCCAGCAGAAAACGTAAGTCAAACCCTGACCATTGAAAGCTCGGATGCCAGCATCCACCAACTGACAATTGACGGAGAGACCTACGAACAACCTGAACAGGAAATCTATTACCAGATCGATTGCGGCGAAGAGGAGATCAGCGTAACAATCAGCTACATCACCGAACCGAATGCCAGCTCGAGCGAAGGCAGTACTTTCGTTATCGATACACCTGTCCCCGGAATCTATCGTCAATCAATTACGATTACCTCTCAGGATGGAACAACACAACAGACCTATCTCATCGTTGTTGAAAAGGCCTTCAACTTTGACGATATCGTGGTGCAGAAGTACAACAACGTCCTACTGGTGAACAACAACCCGGACAACAACGGAGGCTACACCTTTGTCGCCTACAAATGGTACAAAAACGGCGTTTTGATTGGCACCGGACAATACTATTCGGCCGGACAAAATGCATCGAACCAACTGGATCCGACAGCAAGCTACTCGGTAGAACTGACGACCAGCGAAGGAGAAGTGATCCACACTTGTGATTTCAGCATCGAGCTAAACAGTGCTTTTGCGTTAACCGTAACCCCGAACCCAGTTCAAGCCGGAAGTACGGTTCAGGTTGTGACCAACTACGATGACGATATGTTGAGCGATCGCACCATTCATGTAACCAACCTCTACGGAACCTCCGTTATGCAACAAGTTTCGGCAAGCAACAACACTTCGTTGACACTTCCGAACAGCCTGGCCCCGGGAACCTATGTGGTAACAACCGTCGCTTCGGGCGTCAGCCTTAATGCAAAAATCATTGTTCAATAATCAGTCTGAAACTATCTCAAAAAAACACACAACATGAATCATTTGAAATTCAAAAAATACAAACAATTCATCATTGCAGCAGTGCTGTTGTTGTCCGCAGGGGCAGCAACAGCACAGGAATACCGCTTGCCGCAAGGCGAATTTTCCGTTTACCTGAAAGGGCCTTTTTCCAAGTTGAAAGCTGACTTGGGGGAAAACGGCGAGAGCACCAACCGTTTCGGAGCGGGCTTTGGCTTGCAATACAGCCGCTACTTCACCCCTCACCTGAGCTTATCGGGCGCACTCGAATACCAATCGTACCGCTCAAAGATCATTCTTCAGGAATTTACTGACAGCTATAGCCTGACCGATGCGGAAGGCGACAACATGGTGTTCCGCTCATCTGCCAACAGCTACCGTGAACGGCAGTCTGTCGACATGCTCAACATTCCCATTCGCGTTCAGTGGGAAACCATCGGCAAATCGAGAAACCTGTTTGCCGCAACAGGCATTCAAATCGGGCTTCCGATCTCGGCCAACTACAAGGGAACAGCCTACGGATTAAAAACATCAGGCTATTTCCCGGAATGGGATGCCGAGCTAACCAGCCCCACGTTCATGGGGTTTGGCAACTGGGGAACACAGCAGAGTGGCAAAGAAAAACTGAAATTGAAACCGAGTTATTCCTGGCTGTTCGAGTTGGGCTTCAAGCAACAACTGCAGGAAATGCGCGCTTTCTATGTGAGTGCTTACGTTGAACTTGGCTTGAACAACCTGGCCAAAAGCACCGACGAGCAGCAAGCGCTTATCGGCTACAACACCGAAAATCCGACAACGTTCAACTATTCGTCGGTGATCAACAGCTCTCCCAAAGCAGGAAGCAGCAACTACGTGAACAAAGTAACCACTCAAGGCTTCGGCATTAAAATGCGATATGCTTTCAGTTGGTAGACCAATTCCCAAAATAAACAGAAAACCCGGAGTCACAAGCTTCGGGTTTTTTATTGGTTTGACTCCTGGCTCCCAGGCAAATTGCATTCGAACACCCAAAAGAATTAACTACCATTCTAGCCTAAACCCTTAAAGGGGCTTAAGCAAGCCAAATCAGGAGTATAAACTTTCATGCAGTAAAACCCCGGGCACCTCCATAACAAACGGTGCTCCACACTCAGCGAAGGCAAAAGTCCCCTTTAGGAGAATTAGGGGTTTTCCGGCTTTAGACGGTGACTTGCCTACTGACACCGTCCTTGTTTTACCCTCTAACTCCCTGAAGGGAGAACCAACAAGGACTGCATCTAAACGCAAATCCGGAGACTCGCAAAACCTTAATCCAGTCCAACGGACTGCCAGCAATAGCCTGCGGCATCGCCGTAGGTTCTGTGATCATTGCAAATTGAATTGCCCTGAAGGGGCAAAAGCCATACTGAAATAATAGCTCACGCCCCTTTCAGGACTTTGGCCGATCCTCCATGGTCACAACAACAGGGCGCTGCCCTGCCCTGATGCTCGGGCACCGTTGGTGCATGGAAGAAAGATTTTGCATGCCTGCTCAAAGGCCAAATTCCCCTTTAGGGGATTTAGGGGTGTAAATCCGCCGAACTGCAATTATTCCTTGCCCCAAAAGCCACATAATATTCTCTTCAACACTCCGATCCAATTTTTTTATCCTCAGGCCGGATAGGCCTATCCTTTTCGATTTGATAAATATGGGGCGTTGCCCCAAACCCCACCTAACTTTTTGTCTTGACACAAAAAGTAGGCAAAAAAGTCAAGGCTGATTTTTATCGGCAACCTTCATCTTCCTGAAATCTAAGTTCAACGAGTGATTTCCTCCTTCGTCGGAACTTCTCGTTTACACTAAGCTTCCAGTTTGATTTTCGGTCTGGATAAAAATAGGCCGATTCAAAGCATTATCACGATTGTGCAACTTTTGATCAGAGCGCCGACTGCACGCAGTCCCGATGAATCGGGACGAACGAAAACACGGAAGTGCGACGCGTAACAACATCTTGAGTTTTAGGAAACAATCGTTTATCTTAGTGTTCGACCCCAAACCCCTAAAGGGGCTTAAGCTATTTACAAGATGAGTATAAGCAATCAGGTTTCCATGTTCTATAATGCTAAGCCTCACATCTTTGAAAAGGCTAAAACACTGCGGGAAAATATGACGTCTGCGGAGCTCAACCTCTGGGAAAAACTAAAAAGGAGACAGGTCCTTGGACTACGGTTTCGTCCGCAACATCCAATTGACATTTTCATTGCTGATTTCTACTGCCATCCACTAAAACTGGTCATCGAGATTGATGGCGGTATTCACCTGGTTCCGGAACATAAGGAATATGACATCGGACGGACAGCAGAACTAAACCAATGGGGCATCCAGGTCATTCGGTTTACCAATGAAGAAGTAGCAAACAATCTGGAAAAAGTTGTCAGCCAAATCAACTTAATCTGTCGTCAAAAATTGAGCGAAGGCAAAGTCCCCTTCAGGGGATTTAGGGGTTAAGCGTGCACCAACCCAGTCCAACGGACTGCAAGCAACAGCCTGCGGCATCGCCGTAGGTGTTGGAATCATTGCAAATTGAATTGCCCGGAAGGGGCTCAACGAAAAACACAGGGTTGCAACCACCATCCCGATCTCTGTGATCCAAATCAATGTTTTTTAGCCCAAACCCCTAAAGGGGCTTAAGCAAGCCTGGTCTGACAACAAGAAAACAAACCTTCATCTCCGTCAATATTCGTAACTTACCATTTCAATCATTAATCAGGAGCCATGCAGGAGATCAATCCCGAAACACTTCAATTCGAAAAGCTGGATTTTAACGGACTACTCACCCTGGTGGACTGGGCGAGGCAGGAAGGCTGGAACCCGGGGCCGCACGATGCCGAGGTGTTTTACCGCACCGATCCGGATGGCTTTTACGGCTATTTCCACCAAGGGGAACTGATTGCCGGTGGCTCGGTGGTTTCCTACGAGGGTGAATTTGGCTTTATGGGATTTTTTATTGTGAAACCCGAATACCGGGGAACCGGCATTGGTCGCCAACTGTGGTTTCAGCGCCGCGACCTGCTACTGAGCCGACTCCGCCCCGGAGCTTCCATCGGCATGGAGGGCGTGGTGGATATGCAGGCTTTTTATGCGAAAGGTGGTTTCCGGCTGGTCTTTCGCGACGAGCGCTACCGGCGAAACGGCGAAAGCTTTCCACCCTCCCCCGGCATCACGCTCTTGACTGCCGACGACTTTCCGGCAGCCCTGAAATACGACCGGCAATGTTTCGGTTTCAAGCGGGAAACGTTTCTGAAAAACTGGCTCACCATGCCCGAAAGCTTTTCCTTCAAAGCCTCAACCAACGGACGGCTCACCGGAATGGCGCACATGCGGAAAGCTACCGACGGCTACAAAATCGGGCCGCTGTTTGCCGACAGCCCCGAAATTGCCGAGGCGTTGTACCGGGCCTGTTTAAGTGCCGCCCCCGGCGACGCGGTCTTCCTCGACATCCCGGTCATTAACCAGGCTGCTTGCCAATTGGTGAAAAGCTATAATGCCGAGTACGTGTTCGAATGCGGGCGGATGTACTACGGCCCCGAACCCAAACTCCCCCTCCCTAAAATCTTCGGCGTTACAACTTTCGAGTTGGGTTGAGTTGGGGTTTGCTTGCCGCCAGCAACGGCACTTTGACCTTTTCTCTCCGCCCCATGCCCTCTGCTCCATGCTCTTTGCCTTTTTCTTTTCCTACCTTTACGCTATGGCCGATGTACACGATCAACAAACGCGTGCATATATTGAAAATAATACTAATTTTATGTTCGTAACTATCAAATAACAACACTCCAACTAACGTCGTATTTTAATGAAAGAACTGGGCCTTTACGAGCAACTAATAAACAACCTCGTCCAAACCAAACTAAATAACCTTGATAGAACCGAATATTACATTGCAGAAAGCGTTATCGACCCAAATGAAGCCGCTGATGTTCTTTCACAATATCTCGTCAACAAATTAAAACTAGCATTCAACCTATTTACTGGCTCCAAGAAACTCGAACTCCAAATTGAGCTAGCAAATAAGATTATCATGCTACTGAAAGATGAGCTCAAAGAAGAGGATTTCAAAGAAGACATAATTGACACCAAAGCGAGAATACTCGACGCTATATTTTCTAAAATTGACGCGCCATTCACCGACTTTGACAGACATCTTAAAGAAATAACACCTTATACCCGATTATCTCAAAGCGAACTGTTCACAGGGAGCAATGCGGGAATTTCGCTTGAAAGCGAAATCAAAAAGGAAATTCTTTCGTCGGATAAAATCGACTTCCTTGTTTCGTTTATCAAGTGGAGCGGCATTCGAATATTCGAGAAAGAACTTACGGAGTTTACAAAAAGAGGCGGTCAACTAAGGGTAATAACAACTTCCTACATGGGAGCCACTGACTTAAAAGCGGTCGAATTTCTAAGTGGTCTCCATAACACAGAAATCAAAATTTCCTACAACACAGAAAACGAACGTCTACACGCTAAAGCCTACTTATTTAAGCGAAACACAAAATTTGATACTGGCTATATTGGTTCCTCCAACCTTTCGAGATCCGCTTTAACCAGCGGATTGGAATGGAACATGAAAATAACCACTCAAGAAGTACCGCATATCATTCAAAAGTTCGAAAAGACTTTTGAAACTTATTGGCACAATCAAGAATTCGAATTATTCGAAAAGGAGCGTGATTTTGATAAGTTAAGATCGGCATTAAAAAGAGAAAGACGCCGAGACACAACTATTCTAAGTGCATATTTTGATATCACCCCTCACCACTTTCAAACGGAGATATTAGAAAAGTTAGAGGTTGAACGAACCATTCACAAGCGATTTCGCAATCTGATTGTAGCAGCCACAGGAACCGGTAAAACCGTAATTTCAGCTTTTGATTATCGAAACTTCAAAAAGAAGAACTCTTCAGCCCGACTGCTGTTTGTAGCTCATCGAAAAGAAATCTTACAACAGGCGATATCCACCTACAGAGGTGTTTTAAAAGACAATAATTTCGGAGAATTATGGGTCGATGGTCTCGAACCTGAATCTTACGAGTATGTATTTGCATCTGTCCAAACATTGAAAAACCGGATAGGTGAACTAACCTTAACTCAATCGTTTTATGACTTCATTATTATCGATGAAGTACACCACATTGCGGCATCTAGCTATCGACCAATTCTAGGAAAGTTTAGTCCCAAAATTCTACTCGGTCTGACAGCGACTCCAGAAAGAATGGATAACGAAGATATTCTCCAAGATTTCTCGAATACAATCGCGGCGGAAATACGGCTACCAGAAGCACTAAACGGGAAACTACTTTGCCCATTTCAGTATTTCGGAATCACAGACAGCGTCGATCTTTCAAAAGTAAGTTGGCAAGCAGGGAAATACTCCACCGGCGAACTGACTAAACTCTATACCGAAAATGACCGTCGTGGTAGAGAAATAATCCAAAACCTGAATAAGTATCTGACCGACCCAGAGCAAGTCCGCACTCTTGGATTTTGTGTTTCTCAAGAACACGCCGAGTTTATGTCAGAGAAATTTAAAATCGCAGGATTAAAGGCAGACTTCCTAACTAGCTCTCGAAGTCACTTAAGGGAAGAACTGAGGTTAAAACTCCTTAATAAAGAAATCAACTACTTGTTCGTTGTCGATATTTTCAATGAAGGAGTTGATATACCCGAAATTGACACCGTTCTATTCCTGAGACCAACCGAAAGCCTAACGGTATTCCTTCAACAACTTGGAAGAGGCTTACGTCTTTCTGAAGGAAAAGAATGTTTGACCGTACTGGATTTCGTTGGTAATTCGCGCCCCGAGTATGACTTCGAGGGAAAGTTTAGGGCGTTAGTTGGAAAAACGAATACATCCATTCAAAAAGAAATCAATGACGACTTCCCACACCTTCCTTTGGGTTGTTCTATCGTTCTTGAGAAAAAAGCAAAAGATTTTATCCTGAGCAATATCATTGAGGCGACTTCGATAAGCCAGAAAAAACTCATTCAAAAAATCAAGAATTTCCAGCACCAAACGAATCTGCCTCTTACGCTAGAAAATTTCACTAATTTCAATCATATCCCACTCCAATTAGTTTACAAAAAGGCAAGTTGGAAAAGACTCTGTCAAGAAGCTGGTTTAATCCAAAACTTCGCGTCAATAAATGAAGCCGAAATAACACGAGCAATCACAAAAAAATGGCTCTCATGCAGTTCAATATCCTATTTCGAATTTATCCTTCAACTGGCAAAAAACCATTTCAATGTCAATTTCCACGAACTCAATGAAAACGAAAGAACGATGTGCCTTATGTTGCATTACGACATCTGGCACAACCAAGGAAATTTTGATTCACTGGAAAAGAGTATTCAGGCGATTGGCGAAAATAAGGTCTTAGTTGATGAGATTATAGAATTGATAGAAATATTAATTGATAGAATCGACTTCATGGAGTTGGACATCCATTTGCCGTTTGAACAACCTCTAAAGGTACACGCCCGGTATACGCGCGACCAGATATTGGTTGCTTTCAGGCACAGTACTTTCGAACAAAAATCAAGCAATAGAGAAGGAAACGCAGAAAACAAAGAACTAAAGACCGACGTTCTTTTTATTGACTTAGATAAATCTGAAAAAGACTTTTCCCCAACAACACTATATAATGACTACGCAATCGATGATTACCTATTCCATTGGCAGTCGCAAAATGCTTCTCGCCCAGATAAAGGGAAAGGTTTAAGTTATGTGAAGCATGTAGAATTAGAAAAACGAGTTCTATTGTTTGTCCGAGAACGAAAAAAAGATCAATTCGACAACACAATGGGATATGTGTTTATTGGCGAGGGGAAAATTGTGGAACATTCAGGAGCCAAACCAATGAATATAATTTGGAAGCTAGAAGAACCATTGCCTGCTTATCTTTGGAAAAGTTCAGCTAAAATGGCTATTGGTTAGTCCTATGTGACGCATTGTCCGTTGACAACCATTCGACTATTGGATACCTTCAGCCCTAAAAATGGCAAAAGGTATCCGCTTTCACTATCTCTACCGCGACTCCGGCAACTACAAAAAGTTTGGACACAAGGACTTTTCGAATCCGACACAAATACCGCTCACGGAAATTGAAACGGCAATTCGGGAAAGATTGATCAGTACGGAGTTTTTCGATCCGGATCAAGTTGGAATCCGAAAATTCCTATTCCACCGCTATAACGATGATCATTCCTGGTATGAATTTGAAAAAATTGAGGAAATTGAAATTCACCGTCCAACTGCAAGCATCGAAAAATTTCTACTTTTATTGGAGTTATTGACGTAAAGCACCCCATGGACCAGCTGATTAACCTCGGCATTTTTGCCACCATCGCAATCTATTCCTTCATTGTTTACCTCCGCTGGTGGCAAATGTATAAGCAAATGGAGGTACTGCTGCACGAGCATTATGAACAGAGAGGGCTCGAGATTGTCAGCATTTCGAAGTTAAGTGCAACTGATCGGTTTAAATACGGTGTTCCCTGGAGTCCTTTCATCAGTTTCTACACCTCCAGTTTTCGCTTTTTACGGGCGGGCAAAGAGACCGTTTGCCGCTCCGTCGAAACCCGCGACGAATCCGGCACCGAGCAAATCCGCTACGTGGAGATTGGCTTTTCGGGAACGGAAGAAATCAGCGTGAACGAGTTTGAGGTGTACGAGTTTTAAGGGATAAAACCGCTAAAACCCCCATCAAGTGAGCCTTTCAAGAAATTCAAAGGTTGGGAATAGCCCTTCTTCCACAGCGCAGCAACGCCATTCCGCATGGTATCATAGAGAATCTCGATGGAATTATATTGCTGCTGTTTGGAATATCTATGATTCCACGTGGCAGCAGGGTCATTCCAGATGGAACCATTGATATTCTCTATGGAATTGCTTTGCTGCCATTAGGAATATCGATCATTCCACGAGGCAGGAAGCCTCGGCAAAAGCGCAGAACGATTATTCCCAAGCGATTTCATCCTCTCGTCGAAGTCGTTTTAGCGAAGCGGCCAGTCGGCGCATCGCTGTAATACAACAAAAAAAATCCGCCTCGTTTCCGAAGCGGATTTCCCGGGATCAGGCTTCCGTAGGAGCCGAACTGGATTTTGGTGTTCGCGACTTCCGGAGCTTTTTAATTTCAAGCACCAGGTTATCGTTCTTACCCAACAAGCCCGTAATCAGGTCAACGGTGGCCGAACCATCGGAGTAAGCCACATCAAGCGTGTCGTTGGCCAGCTGGGTGGCATCTTTGGCTGCAGCCATGGCTTCAATCTGCTTGCCTTCGGCAGTGTCGGCCGCTTGCACTTCGGATTTTAACTGGGTAATTTTTGCCGTCGGGTCGAAACCCTTGTCGGTTAGTAACTGGGTATTTTGTTCCAATACCACGATTAACTGTGTGACAAAGTCACGTTTTTTGGATTCGTTTAAACTCATAACTTTGGGTTTAAATCAGTTTTATAAAATTGATCTTCGGGGTCACCTGCATGCTTGTCGAGGGCACAGGTGGCCTCTTTTCGTACCACTCAGGGCGGCTGCCGCGGCGTGTACACACACCAGGGGTGCGCGTGATCATCAAGCGTTCAAAAAAATAGAATGATCAAAACGAGTTAAACCATCGGATTTGAAGTTGATTGGGTTCGGCTTTTATTCGTAACTAAATTATGAAAACAACCAGCGTAAGTTAAAGTGTTTTAGGACATAGGATCATAGCGTATGGAGGTAGGAGCATGGTGTTTGGAGAGGAAATGGGTGTGGTTTGGACGGACTCTTCGCTGAGTTGAATCATTCCATTTTGGTCTCCCGTGAGAGGTACAAAGCAGTATAAACAAAATAGCTTGCGCCCCTTCAGGGCTTTGGCCGATCCTCCATGGTCCCAACAACAGGGCTTTGCCCTGCCCTGATGCTACGGCACCGTTGGTGCATGGGAGAAAGATTTTGCATGCCTGCTCAAAGGCAAAGTCCCCTTCAGGGGATTTAGGGGTTAAAAACATCAATGGCATAGACCCGTCCTTGCCACCCTCTAACTCCCTGAAGGGAGAACCGGCAAGGGCTACATCGGAACGTGAATCCGGAGAATCGCAAAGAGAAATCACTCGTAAAACCCTAATCCAGTCCAACGGACGGCAAGCAACAGCCTGCGGCATCGCCGTAGGTTTTGGAATCGTTGTAGATTGAATTGCCCTGAAGGGGCTAAAGATTCACGATCAAAAATAGCTCACGCCCCTTCAGGGCTCTGGCCGATCCTCCGTAATCCCTGCAACAGGGCGTTGCCCTGCCCTGATGCCCCGGCACCGTTGGTGCGTCGGTGATTAATGTTTACTGCCCGGAATACATCGCAAGCTGATCAAAGCGCTCGACTGCGCGCAGTCCCGAGGATTCGGGACGAACGGAAACTCGGAAGTGCGACGCATAACAACATCTTGAGTTTTAGGAAACAATCGTTTATCTTAGTGTTCGACCCCAAACCCCTAAAGGGGCTTAAGCTATTTACAAGATGAGTATAAGCGATCAGGTATCCATGTTCTATAATGCTAAGCCTCATATCTTTGAAAAGGCTAAAACATTGCGGAAAAATATGACCACTGCGGAGCTCAACCTCTGGGAAAAACTAAAAAGGAGACAGGTCCTTGGACTACGGTTTCGTCCGCAACATCCAATTGACATTTTCATTGCTGATTTCTACTGCCATCCACTAAAACTGGTCATCGAGATTGATGGCGGTATTCACCTGGCTCCGGAACATAAGGAATATGACATCGGACGGACAGCAGAACTAAACCAATGGGGCATCCAGGTCATTCGGTTTACCAATGAAGAGGTAGCAAACAATCTGGACAAAGTTGTCAGCCAAATCAACTTAATCTGTCGTCAAAAATTGAGCGAAGGCAAAGTCCCCTTCAGGGGATTTAGGGGTTAAGCGCTCGACTGCACCAGTCCAGTCCAACGGACTGCAAGCAACAGCCTGCGGCATCGCCGTAGGAATTGGAATCATTTCAAATCATTGATTGTATCTCCAGACTCAGCAAAGGCTCAAGTCTCCTTCAGGAAGTTTAGGGATAAACCGGCAGACAGCCCTGTGACCTGGTCCAAATTTCGAGCGCCGATAACCCTTCCGGAAATCGTACGTAGAATAAAACACTTATTTATCTGAAATAAGATTTAAGCTGCCCGGCTTATTAGCCCCCTTTGATTCCTCTGAACGACCTTTTCCCCAACCTCCGTGAAGTGAAAAGGACATCCTCTCCCCCAACCCACATTGTACGAGATCTCACTTTCTGTTAAAACTTTACACAAAATCAAATTCCGTGAAACTAAGATTAATGACTTTGCTGTTGCTATCTGCCGTTGTGTGGGTAGCATGCAACCAGGCGAAGAAAAACAAACAACAATTGAGTTACACCACCGTGACTTGTGCTGTACCGGCAACCACTGATCAGGATTGGTACAGCTCCGGGAAGAAAGCACCTTTGTTCGACAACCTTGGCAATTACTCCTACCCGATTACCACCAGCAACGAATTGGTGCAACGCTATTTCGATCAGGGGCTGGTACTGGCTTACGGCTTCAATCATGCCGAGGCTGCCCGCTCGTTCTACTACGCCACCCAGCTCGATCCCAATTGCGCGATGGCCTACTGTGGCTATGCCTACGTACTCGGTCCCAACTACAATGCGGGCATGGAACCCGATCATTACCAACGCGCCTATAAAGCTATTCAAAAAGCCGTTGCCCTGTCCGACCAGGCAAGCCCAAAGGAAAAGGCACTGATCGCAGCCATGGCTAAGCGCTATGCCCCGGAGCCGCCCGAGTCGCGCCAACTATTGGATGAAGCATACTCGGCAGCGTTAAAAGAACTTTGGGGCAGCTACCCCGACGATCCCTATATTGGCACCCTCTATGCCGAATCGCTGTTGAACCTTCACCCCTGGGACCTTTATGAGACGGACGGAAGCGTCAAGGCATGGACGCCGGAAATTATAGAGACACTGAATCAAGTGATTGCGCTAAATCCGAAACATCCCGGAGCCAATCATTTCTACATTCATGCCGTTGAAGCTTCACCCACCCCGCAGCTCGGCTATGAATCGGCGCGTCTGTACGACGAGGGGCTGGTTCCCGGAGCCGGGCACCTGGTGCATATGCCTTCACACATCTACATTCGCACCGGCGACTACCACAAAGGTACATTGGCAAACATCAATGCCGTTGATGTGGACAGCGCTTACACCACAGCTTGCCATGCCCAGGGCGTTTATCCGCTGGCCTATTACCCGCACAACTATCATTTTTTAGCTGCAACGGCCACCCTCGAAGGCAATGCCGGGTGGGGTGTCCGTGCCGCCGAGAAAATGGCAAAGGATGTCAGCATTCAATTGATGAAGGAACCCGGCTGGGGAACCCTTCAACATTATTACACCATCCCCGATTACGTCTATGTCAAGTTTGGCTTATGGGATAAAATACTGGAGTTGAAAAACGAAGTTCCCGATTTGACTTACCCCTCTGCAATTCGTGCTTATGCGCGGGGAATGGCCTTTGCCGGAAAAGGCGACCTGAAAGCGGCAAAAGACGAGTTGGCCCAACTTGAACACTACGCGACCGACGAAAGCCTGAAAGAACTGACAGTTTGGGAAATCAATTCGACCTATGACCTGGTCAACATTGCCGAAAAAGTATTGAAAGCTGAAATCCTGGCCAGCGAGCAACAGTACGACGAGTCGATTCAGCTGTTAACCGAAGCAGTTGCCATTGAAGACGGACTGAATTACAACGAGCCGCCCGATTGGTTCTTCTCGGTACGCCATCATCTCGGCGCGGTACAAATTGAAGCCAAACACTACAACGACGCCATTGAAACCTACACCCAGGATCTCAAAAACCTGCCTAAAAACGGCTGGGCCCTTCACGGCATGAAACTCGCTTACAACAACCTTGGCGAAACCGACAAGGCCGAAGCAGTCGATCAGCAACTGGCCGAAGTTTGGGCTACCGCCGATACCCGGATTAGCAGTTCGCGGATTAAATAGACAGCCCGGCTCGAGGACAAAAGAGATAGCTTAATCGTTCCATGCGGCGCATGCAGCCGTTGCGATCAAAACACATGATCGGTGCGCCTAAAATCCGCAATGCACCTTAGCCCCGGGTTAACACCCGGGGCTACAATTATTTCACCCCGCTGGGGCGAGAAGCCTCAAATTCCACAAATAGCCGATCAAGGCGCCGACTGCACGCAGCAATAGTGAACGGAAACACGGAATTGCGACGCGTGAGCGTCAGGCATGAAGTGTTGAGAGTGAGCGGTGCGCAGCAATTGCCTCGGGTAGTCTTGACCTTTTGGTTCGTTTTGTGTCAAGACAAAATGAACAGCCCGTCCGGCTGGAGGACACACCCGGATTAAACAAAACATCTATTTGATTGGTTATTAACCTCAACCAATACCTTAAACCGATGAAAAAACGCTCGCACACCAGGCCTCCCTGTCGGGAGCGACATCCGGGACTGTGTTCCGATTCTCCCAATCCTCCGTCATCACCCCGCCCTTCTAGCCACCTGTCCGCTAAATGGCAATGACAACCACCCCGAACAAATGCCCCTTGCGCTGATTCAATCAGAACGACTTCCGAAAATTTTAAAACACACCTCATGACTGAAGGATAACACCAATAACCCCAGTTAAAACCCATTGCATATGACGGTTGAAAAAACGCTGACTCGCCAACTCAAACTTCCGGCTTTGTCCGAAAATGCCTTTCTACGTTACTTGACTTTTTCAGCGCTGTACTTCGCACAGGGAATTCCCATGGGACTCATGTTTTATGCCATCCCGGCGTGGCTGGCTGCGAACGGAAAAACACCAGCCGAAATAGGTAGTTTTGTTGCCGCCGTATCGCTTCCGTGGAGTTTCAAAATTTTAGTAGCTCCCTTGATGGACCGCTTTACTTACCTGCCAATGGGACGCCGACGGCCCTGGCTCGTGTTTGGACAAGTAGGCATTGTTGCCAGTTTCTTGCTGCTAGCCCCCCTGAGTGATCCACTCGAGCATATCCCGCTGCTCACTGTGGCCGGTTTTATGGCCAGTCTCGCCAGCATCTTCCAGGATATATCGGTCGACAGTCTCGCCATCGACCTTTTACCGGAAGACCAGCAGGCCCGCGCCAATGGCTTGATGTGGGGCTCCCAAGCCGTTGGTGTTTCATCGACCGTTGCAATTACCGGCTGGATCATCCAGCATTACAGCTTCCTGGTTGCCATGAACCTGTTTGGCGCCATTGTGACGGTCATCATGCTGTTCCCGCTGATCTTCCGGGAACGTCCCGGCGAGAAGGTTGCTCCCTGGACCGCCGGACAAACATCGCCCGAAGCCCAAAAGATTCAACTCTGCAGTTGGAAGGTTATTTTGAAAAGCCTGATCAGAGCATTCACCCTACCGGTAAGCCTGTATATGGGAGTTGCCGTTTTCGTCTATCGCATGGGAGACGGTTTTATCGGCTCCATTCTACCTGTTTTTACCGTCCAAAAACTGGGATGGACAGATATCGAATACGCACATGTCTTTGCAACAACCAAACTGGCGGGAGGTATCCTGGGGATGTTCATCGGCGGAGCCATGATCGACCGCTTCGGCAAAATCAGGATGATGGTGTTATATGCCTTTGCACTCGTCGCGCTGCTTATGGCCATGTCGCTGCTCTCCCTTTACTGGAGCAACGCAACGTTCATTACCGGTTTCTTCTTCATCTATCATACCCTGAGTACCTTCATCACCATCGCTATTTTGGCCGTAGCAATGCAGCTGTCGTGGCGAAGGGTAGCCACCACCCAGTTTACGCTTTACATGACCATTGCCAACCTGGGACTCTCGGCCGGAGCCTGGATTATGGGCCAGTTGAAAACCTATTTTTCCTGGCAGCATATGTTCATGGCCTACCTGGTGTTTATCGGACTGGTACTGGCCATTATGCCTTTCCTGAATTTCAAAAAGCACCAGCAACAACTGAACGAACTGGAAGAGAAACAACGGCAAATTCAGGACAGTTAAATCGAATTTGAATTAAATCCAACCAATATATGCTCCATTTCTTCCCAAAAATCCGCTACCAATTGGCATCCGAAAATAGGGTGGCCAAATACTTGCGTTATGCCATTGGTGAAATACTGCTGGTCGTAATCGGGATTTTGATTGCCGTCCAGATTAATAACTGGAATGAAAACCGAAAGAAAAACCAATCAGTGGAACAACTCATCACCGTATTAACCAAAGATCTCGAATTTAATATTGTCCATTCATCCGAGCTTATTGAGTGGTCCTACGAAAGGGACTCGATTTTCCAACTGATTACAACTAAAAAGGTCACGCGCGAAATGCTCATTAAAAACCCGAATTTGATTATTAAAGGAGGATCAGCGACAAGGCGTTACCCGGATGAGAACCTGAACGACATATTGGCTGGAGAAAACTACATTCCGGAGCGCTATAGCGGTTTGGTTCCGGACCTAAAAGAGTTGAAAGTCCTTCTGGAGTCTCAGAAAAAGTGGGAAACCGCAGTCCTTGAATTCAATGAAAACTGGGCAAAATATCAAAACGACAATCTGCCCTGGCTACATCAAACCGATCCGGCATCGAAAGAAGCAAAACTGGATTATTACCTCAACGATCCCTACTATATCAACCGCTTGTATTGGTACGCCACGCTCCAGTTTGACGAAAACACCTACGATGCCACGAAAATAAGCTCATTATCTGTTGCCTTGTTATGGTTGATTAATGCGGTGAAAGTCAACCCGGACAAGATTGACTTTATGACATTTATGAAACAGCATGGTTTTGTTCCTTTTGAGGAAAAAGACAGCAACGCAAGTTTCGATTCGCTTGAATATCGCACGCAGTTTCGCATGAGCTTCCCGATATACAATAACCTTGGCAGCGCGGTAACCTTAAAAAGAACCAGTGCCGATGATGGCGAAACAACAACCTACACCCTTCCCGACAGTCCTGAATTTTACTTTTTCCCAAACCTCAACCATGGCGATATTTGGGAATACAGCGATAAAAACGGGAACGTTCGGAAATACAGAAGCACCCGAAACGGCTATTTAATCATTCAATAAAAATTATACGATGCTCCGCTTTTTCTCAACAATCCGCTACAAACTCGCTGCCGAAAACCGGGTGGGCAAATACCTGCGCTATGCCGTTGGCGAAATACTGCTGGTCGTAATCGGCATCTTGATTGCCCTGCAAGTGAACAACTGGAACAATTCGAATAACGACCACAAGCGGATGAAAATAGCACTCAAAGCTATTAGCAACGACCTGGTGAAAGACAGTTTGTTTTTAACCCGCTATTTCGCAGTCAACTCAACAGAACAGCTGGCATTGAATAATCAATTTCGGGACAGGGTATTGAGCGAACAAGCAAACCTGGATACCCTGGTAAAAATTGCAGCACACGAATTCAGTTATACCTGGATGCCGATTCCCAAGTTCAATACGGATACCTACGAAAGTTTAAAATCTACCGGACTCATTGAAAAGGTTCCGGACTCTCTAAAAGTCGCACTGTCCAAACTTTACAACGAAGAGAACTTTTCGAATAAGATTTTTGAAGATCTAAACAATCAATACCGGGAACGTCTGGCTGAATTTCAGAAAACATACCCGATCGTTTTTGGACATAAAACTCACCAGGCTTATATCACCGACCTATCCTGGGAAAATGTTGATCCCCTCCATTTCAATCCCCGATTTTTTGGCATTATAAGCACCCGGCATATCCTATACAAAACCTATACGCAGCAAATTCAAATCCTACTGACACACATCAGGAACACACTTCGTTTGTTAGACGAGTTTAACCACGATAAAAGCACCTGAGGTTAAGGACGAACACAGGGATTTCAATCGCATTAAGGTGAACAACCGGAACGAAACCAAAGTATAACACGCAAAACCCGCGATAACATGAAACAACCTATCCTTCTACTGACACTGCTCCTTAGTACTATTGTGGGCTACAGCCAGGAAATCAAGTTTCTGGAATATTCCTATTCCGAATTCTTCAGGCTCATTCAGGAAGAGCAGGACTCCGTTTTCGTGTTTGAAAATGCCATCGTCACCTTCAACCCTGCAACCGACGAGGAATTTAAAGGCTTCTTTAAACAACGCGATTCGATCTTTCAATCTGAATCTTTTCCTGAAAAAGTCGTCGATAAAGAAATTCAGCTTCAAAATGTCATTTTCAAAAGCCGGATTATTGAAAGTCAGAAATACAAGGGCGAAAAAGTTACTGTTACTGAAGGCGCTTTTATTCACTTTCATTTTTTAAAAGCGGTCAGCCTGGTTGATGTTTACGCCTTTAATTGTTTTAATTCGAAATTCGAAAACAGTTTTTACTACGAGAACAAAGAAATCTGTTCGACTGACCAGTCGCTGATTGCCGGAATTTCGAACTCAAACTATTTCGCCTCCAACGAATTTAAAAATGCATTCTTCCGGTTTAATTGTGAGTCGGAAAATATTATCGTTTTCAATAACAAATTCGATATTGACAATAATAACCGGCGCTTCAGTCTGAATTTTATCGTCAACAACAACAGACTTACATCTTTTGGTAAAAACAGGATCAACGGTTCGCGATTGGTATACTTGAGCCAGAACAACTGCCAATGGGTCGATTTTCGGGATAATAACTTCAATACAACGACTCAAATCTCCATCAGCAATATGCATGGGCTAAACCGTTTAATTGTCAAATCCAACACGTTTGAAAAACCCGTCATATTTGACATCGACAAATTTTACCCGGTAAAATACAGCGTTGAATGGAAACAGTTTGATAATGAGTTGATCGCTGATATGGGACTTGGCCCTTATTTGGCGAAAATTGCTTACGAAAAAAACATCCAATTCAACCCTTTTGACGATCAGTATCTCAAACAATATATTGACTCAATCCGGATTGCCGATGAAGATGCCTATACCGGGGAGATGGGCTTTCGGGGATTTTTCTACAATCATTACAAATCGATTTTTGATAACGAAAACGCCAACGCGGTCTATGTTAATTTGAAAAACCTGGAAACGAAAAGGCTGGCATATCTTTATAAAAACAATCCTACGTTCGACACTTTCTTCACCTGGAAGATTAACCAGTTTCTGAAGGTGTTTTCTGCCTACGGAACCAAACCATCTCGCGCCATCATTTTTTCGTTATACGTCATCCTCATTTTTGCCCTCTTCTACCTGTTCTTTCCCAACAGTTGGGACAGCCACGGAAAGCATCGTATCATTCACCGCTATAGCTTTTTCCTGAAGTATCTGCGACGCAACCAGGGCATCCATGAAGTGTATCTCGAGGAAAAGCAGCCTGAGTTACTGGGCTACGAACATTTCAGGCAGATGATTGAGGAATCGGAATATGAAGTTCCCCGCTTTTTCAGGGCTACAGCCTTGCCGCTCTACAAATGGTCGTTGTCAGGCACAAAGTTGACTGCGGCTGTACTTAGCAGAGTCGACGTCATGAAAGGAACCTGGCAGGAAGTGCCACCTGCTCACCGCTGGTGGAAAGGCCTACTGCTAATAGGCGCCTTTTTAATGGCGCTGGCTTGGGACGTTATTATCAAAATTTTGAACGCACTGATGCTCTCGATCAACACCTTTACCACCCTTGGTTTTGGCGAAATCCCCATTAAAGGTCTTCCTCGCTACCTGGCCATTGTGCAGGGTTTCATCGGCTGGTTTATGCTGACCATTTTCTCCGTTTCTCTGATTTCTCAACTTTTAAATTAATGGCAGACCTTATTCCATTTGAAAGATGACACGGCACCGTCGGTGCTTAATAACTTTTGCCGTTTAACTTCTGCCTTTTGCCTTCCTTTAATTACTTTTATTCTCCGAATACAAACAGCATCCAAGGAATGGCTAAAATAAAAACGGTTTATACCTGTCAGAACTGCGGCAACACCTCGCCCAAATGGGTGGGCCGCTGCACCAATTGCAGCGAATGGAACACCTACGTTGAAGAGGTGGAAGTGAAGCAAACGCAATCGCCTCTTCCCTCACGCTCGGCAAGTGGCGCCCAACCGCAACGGCTTTCGGAAGTTGGTGCCGGACAGGTAGAACGCATCGACACGCGCAACAGCGAGCTGAACCGCACCCTTGGTGGCGGACTGGTTCCGGGATCGCTGGTTTTAGTTGGCGGTGAACCGGGCATCGGTAAATCGACGCTAGTGTTACAGGTGGCACTCGACCTCACCGGCCGCAAAATTCTGTATGTTTCGGGTGAAGAAAGCATTCAACAGATTAAGATCCGTGCCAACCGTCTGAAGCGCGAAAACGAGAACTGCTATTTCCTGAGTGAAACATCGCTGGAAAACATCCTGACACATTGCGAACACATGGAGCCGGAATTGCTCGTGGTCGACTCCATCCAAACCGTGGCCACTTCTTATATTGAATCGTCGCCCGGCTCAGTGTCACAAATCCGCGAGTGCACCAACGGCATTCTCAAGTTTGCCAAGGAGCGCCGCATCCCGGTTATTCTCATCGGGCACATTACCAAGGAAGGCAGCCTTGCCGGCCCCAAGGTACTGGAGCACATGGTCGACACGGTGCTGCAGTTCGAAGGCGAAAACCAATACATGTACCGGATCCTGCGCTCCATTAAGAACCGCTTTGGCTCTACCTCGGAGTTGGGTATCTTCGAGATGAATAACACCGGCATGCGCGAAGTGAGCAACCCATCGGAGCTGCTCATCAACCGCGACGACGAAGGCTTAAGCGGAACAGCCATTGCCTGCGCTATCGAGGGAAACCGCCCGCTGCTGATCGAGATCCAGTCGCTGGTGAGCACAGCAGCCTACGGAACTCCGCAACGCTCCTCTACAGGCTTCGACCTGCGCCGCCTCAACATGTTGCTGGCTGTTTTGGAAAAACGCGCCGGCTTTAAGCTGGCAGCCAAAGACGTCTTCCTCAACATTGCCGGGGGCATCAAGGTCGACGATCCTGCTATCGACCTGGCCGTGATCTCGGCTGTACTTTCGTCCAACTTCGATCTATCCATCAGTAAGTCGCAGTGCTTTGCCGGAGAAGTTGGCCTTTCAGGCGAAATCCGCGCCGTAAACCGCCTGGAGCAACGCATCGCTGAAGCCGAAAAGCTAGGCATGAAAAAAATCTTTGTTCCGGCCAACGGCAAAGCCCTCAACTTCAGCAAATACAAAATTGAGATTGATCCCGTTTCAAGGGTCGATGAGTTTTTCAGGAAAGTGTTTCGGAAATAGTTGTTAGTCGAGAGTAGTGAGACACGAGTAATGAGTAATAAGAAGTCACTGGAAAACTTTGTGCAAACGGGCGAGAAAGTTGTTCAATTAAAATGAAATCATTCGATGCGGTGGGTCGGATACAATGTCCCCATTAAACGAAACCCAAACGTTGCCCGGGACGGAAGCTTTAATAAAAATCCTTTTCGCTAATTAATACACTGAAATTGAACATTCTATTACTCTAATTTAACAGCAAACAACCTGCTAGTTTGGATGAATTGTCTTAAATTAATAGATCAAAACATACCAAACTCCTTGTAACATGAAAAAAACCCTGGCGCTGTTAATCCTAACAGGTTTATTTTCGGCTTGCTCCTCCCCTAAACCACAGCAAGCAACACCAAGCTACCCGGTAGTCGAAGTCAAAACGGAAAACATCCCCATCGTCAAAGAATTTGTGGGGCAGACCTACGGCTTGTTCGATATTGCGATTCGAGCCCGCGTTGATGGCTACCTCGAAAATCTTCACTTTAAAGAAGGTGGACGCGTAAAAAAAGGACAACTGTTGTACACCATCGACCCGGCGCCATTTGATGCGAAAGTGGCCGAAGCAATGAGTAAGGTCGCTGAAGCCAAAACCCGCGTTGTTCAGGCCAAAAGCGACTACCAACGCTACAAGCCCCTGTCGGAGACCAATGCGGTGAGCCAAAGCGACTACGACGCCGCCGTGGCAAATCTTGGAGCCGCCGAAGCAGCATTGGAAGCCTCCAATGCATCGCTCGACTATGCAAAAATCCAGCAAAGCTACACACGTATTTTTGCCCCGATCTCGGGTATTATCGGACGTTCTGAAGCCCGCGAATCCGACTATGTCGGCATGGCTCCCAACCCGGTTGTGCTGAATACCATTTCCCGGATCGACACTATCCTGGTACGTTTCTCTTTGTCGGAGCTGGAATACCTGGAGTTTATCAAATACGCCAAGTCTAAAAATGCCGTTGCCAACCCTCAAAAACGGGATGCCGATATTGAGTTGATCTTTGCTGATGGTTCTGTTCATCCCTATCCCGGCAAACTCGATTTTGTAGACCGTAACATCGACCCGACCACCGGTACGTTGATGCTTCAGGCTTCTTTTCCAAATCCGGAAAGTACGGTGCGCCCCGGGCAGTTTGCCAAGCTACGAGGAACAGTCGATATTGAAAACGACGCCATCCTTATTCCTCAAAAATGTGTGCAGGAAATCCAGGGACAATACAATGTGTTTGTTGTCAACAATGAAAACAAAATCGAATTTCGGGAAGTAACAGTTGCCCAAACAATAGAAGATATGTGGGTGATTTCATCCGGATTGAAAGCCGGCGAAAAAATCATTTTGGAAGGGCTCAACAGTGTCCGAACCGGGATGACTATTCAACCTGACCTCACTCAGTTCAAATCAGTCAGAACTACGAAAGCACAATAACTATGGGAAATATATTTGTCAGAAGACCAATCGTTGCCATTGTTATTGCGATTGTCATGGTGATCGTTGGGAGTTTGTCCATGTTGCAGCTCCCTATGGAGCAATACCCGGACATTACGCCGCCAATGGTTGAAGTACGGGCCAACTATACCGGGGCCAACGCCCTGAATGTGGAGCAATCGGTAGCCACGCCGCTGGAACAACAGATCAACGGGGTGGATAACATGATTTACATGAAATCAACCAATGCGAACGACGGCTCCATGGCTATTCAGATTTCATTTGAAGTGGGCACCGACCCCGACATGAACACCGTGTTTGCCCAAAACCGCGTATCGGCTGCTACCGCCAAACTACCGGAAGAGGTGAAGCGACTTGGCGTAACCACCAACAAAAGTATGAGCAGCATCGTGCTTGCGCTGGCTGTTTACTCTGACGGTCGGTACGACCAGGAATTCCTCGGAAACTATTCGCTCATCAACATCCAGGATATCCTGGCACGGATTAAAGGAGTTGGACGGGTAAATGTACTTGGTGCTTCGGATTATTCGATGCGAATCTGGGTGAAACCCGACCGGCTCGCCCAACTCGGAATCACGGTTCCCGAGATCATGGGGGCTGTAAAAGAACAAAACGTGATTGTGCCGGGTGGTAAGTTTGGTGCCGAACCGGCGCCACCGGGAACCGAATTCACCTACACCGTTACCCTGCCCGAACGCCTGGTTTCGGAAAAAGAATTTGGCGACATCGTGATCCGCAACAACAAAGACGGAAGCCAGGTAAAAGTGAAAGATGTGGCCTCCATTGAACTCGGCGTGGAACGCTACACCACCAATGCCAAGTTTAAGGGACAGGACTGTGCTCTCATCACCATTTACCAGGCACCCGGAACCAACGCTGTTGAGCTGGGACAAAACATCATCTCAGCTATGGATGGACTATCCAATTCTTTCCCCGAAGGTGTCACCTACGATATCGCACTCGATGCAACTGCCCCCATCACGGCCGGGCTGAAAGAGGTAGCCATCACCCTGGTTATCGCTTTGTTGTTGGTAATCCTGGTGGTTTACCTGTTTATTCAGGACTGGCGGGCAACGCTCATTCCTACCATTGCCATCCCGGTTTCGCTCATTGCTGCCTTTGCGCTGTTCCCTTTGCTGGGATTTTCCATCAACACCCTTTCACTATTGGGATTAGTGCTCGCCATCGGGATCGTGGTGGACGACGCCATTGTCGTGGTTGAAGCCGTTCAGGTCAACATTGCCAACGGAATGGACAGCAAGGAGGCTACCATCAAAGCGATGAAAGAAGTTACAGCGCCCGTGATCGCCACCACGCTTGTTTTGGTGGCCGTGTTCATCCCGGTTGCTGCCATGGGAGGGATTACCGGTCGGTTGTACCAGCAATTTGCCATCACCATTGCCGTTTCGGTTTGCTTCTCTTCCATCAATGCCTTAAGCCTGAGCCCGGCGCTCGCATCCCTGCTCTTGCGCAAACCTGCAGAACCGAAAGGACTACTTGGGAAATTCTTCAAGGGCTTCAACAAAGCGTTCGACAGGTCATCGGTGTCGTATATGAATGCGACCAACATCTTTGCCCGCAAAATCAAGCGCAGCGTCATCTACATCGGCATCGTGGTCGTTCTTATGATGGTACTGGGCAAAATGGTTCCGGGTGGCTTTATTCCGGAGGAAGATCAGGGCTACCTGTTTATCAATGTGCAGTTGCCCGATGCCTCATCGCTGCAACGCACCGACAAAGTACTGGACAGAGCCACAGCAATTCTGTCCCAGGTTGAATACGTAGCAAGTGCAACTTCAGCATCCGGTTTCAACATGCTCTCGGGAAGCAACTCAACCAACGCCGGCGTCATTTTCCTCACCCTGAAGGACTGGGCTGAACGTGACAAAACGGCTAACGAAATCGCTCAATATCTGAACTACCTGTTCTATTCCCAAATCAAGGAAGCCCAGGTTTACGCTTTCGGTCCACCGGCAATTCCGGGTTTGGGAAACGGCTCCGGTTTCTCACTCATGTTGCAGGACAAATCGGGAAGTAGCCCGCAGTACCTGGCCGAACAAGCTGCCAAATTTATCCAGGCAGCCAATCAACGTCCCGAAATCGCCCGGATTTTCACCACCTTCCGGGCGAATGTGCCACAACGCAAACTCAACATCAACCGCGACAAAGCTTTGAAGTCAGGCGTATCGCTCAACGATTTATACACCAGCATCAGTGTCTTTCTCGGCGGTGCCTATGTGAACGACTTCAACCGTTTTGGCCGGCTGTATAAAGCCTACATCCAGGCTGAACCCGAATACCGGCAAAACGGAGATCAACTCAATCTCTTCTTCGTGAAAAACCGCGATGGCGAAAGCTTGCCGCTATCCTCGCTGGTTGAGGTCGACAAAAGTTATGGCCCCGATTTCACGAACCGGTTTAACCTGTACCGATCGGCCGAATTGTCGGGAACACCGGCCGCTGGTTACACATCGACACAGGCTCTGGACGCACTCGAGCAAGTTGCTGCCGAAGTTCTGCCGGCAACCATGAGTTACGAGTGGTCTGGTATGTCGTACCAGGAAAAGAAAGCATCCGGTTCCGGATCCATCGTTTTCGTTTTCGCCCTGATCTTTGTGTTTCTGATCTTGGCCGCTCAATATGAAAGTTGGTCACTCCCCTTCAGCATTCTCCTTGGAACACCGTTTGCCGTCTTCGGAGCTATGCTGTTTGTGTGGATCGCGCGGTTCTTCAGCTTAAGTTTTGAGAACAATGTTTTTATGCAGATCTCGCTCGTCATGCTGATCGCCATGGCTGCTAAAAACGCCATCCTGATCGTCGAGTTTGCAAAATTAAAATTTGAAGAAGGACTGAGTCTTTACGATGCTGCTATCGAGTCGGCCCGCCTGCGTTTCCGCCCAATCCTGATGACGGCCTTCTCTTTCATCCTCGGGGTGTTCCCCCTGGTGATGGCATCAGGCGCCGGGGCCGAAGCCCGCAAGGTAATGGGGATGGCCCTGTTGGGAGGAATGGTGCTCGCGACAGTACTGGGCGTTTTACTTTACCCGATGCTCTTCATCCTAATCGGCAGACTTGCCGGCTACGAAAAGAAACGTGAACTGGCAGCAAAAAAACAACAATCATGAAGCACTATATACGACAAATACCACTGGGAATAGTAGCCACTACCCTCATTTTACTCAGCAGCTGTCTGGGCACAAAGGATTACGTTCGCCCGGAAGTTGATACCCCGGATATGTTTCGTTTTTCGGAAGCAGATACCAGCTACAACACCGCTTTGGAATGGTGGGATCTTTTTGATGATCCGGTTTTGGACACGCTGATCAAAACAGCACTCGAGCGCAATAGCGATTTACAGGCAACGGCTTATAATGTAGAAGCAGTTCGTCAGCAGATGGCGATCCAGAAAGCAGACATGTTCCCCCAACTGAATGTGTCGGGCCAGGCCATGCGTGGGAATTTTATCGGGAGTGTTTTACCCGAAACGACCAACAGCTACCTGGTTGCCGGACAGGCAAGTTGGGACCTGATTTTCTGGGGCAAATACCGGAAGCTAAACGAGGCGGCAAAAGCGCAATACCTCGCTTCTGAATACGGATTGATTTCGCTTCGGCTTTCACTGATTACAACGGTAGCAACCACCTATTTTCAACTATTGGAGTACCGGGAAAAGCAGCAAATTGCAGAATCAACATTTGACATCCGCGACGATTCCTACCAACTGATCAAACAGCGGTTCGACGCCGGGATCATTCCGGAGATTGATCTGCATCATGCACAAATCCAAAAGTCGATTGCCGCCAGCGCCATACCGGTTTATAAACGCCTGGCCGCTTACTCCGAAAACGCTCTCTGCGTGTTGATTGGTGAGGCTCCCGATACGATCATGACAACACAAAAGCTGGACGCCGTTCATGTTGTGCCGGATATCCCTCCAGGTCTGCCATCTGATCTACTTGCCCGACGCCCCGACCTTTTGATTGCAGAGCAGGACCTGGTGGCGCAGTACGCCAATGTTGGTGTAGCCCAAGCCAATTGTCTTCCTTCGATCAGCCTAACCGGGACATTTGGAGTTGCCAGCAACGAACTGAGCTCGCTTTCGCTGAGTGATCCCATCTGGAACTTCGGCGGCAGCCTTCTGGC
Organism: Mangrovibacterium diazotrophicum; assembly: GCF_003610535.1. Classification (NCBI taxonomy): domain Bacteria; kingdom Pseudomonadati; phylum Bacteroidota; class Bacteroidia; order Marinilabiliales; family Prolixibacteraceae; genus Mangrovibacterium; species Mangrovibacterium diazotrophicum. The sequence goes on from NZ_RAPN01000001.1 coordinate 3,142,747, forward strand.
ACCCATCTTTAACTGGAGTAAAAACCGCAACCGCGTGAAAGCCGAACAAAGTCGCCTGCAATCAGCAGAAGAAAACTACCGGAGCGTCGCGCTCTATGCTTTTAAAGAAGTGGAAGATGTACTGATTGAAATTTCTACTTTAAAGGAGGAACAAATTGCGTTGAAAGAACATGTTGAGGCTGCAACCGGCGCCATGGAATTGTCGTCGGAACGCTACGATAAAGGAATCGCCAGTTACATTGAGTACCTGGAAAGCCAGCGGCAGGCGTTTGACGCGCAAATGAACCTGGTGGGAAATCAGCAAAATATTTTATCCGCTTACGCCAAGCTGTTCCAGGCAGTTGGCGGAGGTTGGCAATAAATTCAGAATTCAAACCAAAGAAGCGAATGCAAACGACGTTTTGTGTTCGCTTTTTTTTTCAGAAATGCGTTTTGAGAAAGGCCCGGCAAATGACGGGAAAAAAAAGCTGTGGCCCCTGACCGCAGCTTTTAACAGTTACATTGCTCCCAACGATTGGCAGAAAGCGGGAGCCAATGAAGCCAGGGATGCGCCTCGATCGGCAGCGTCTTTACCCCGAAAACTTCGAATCACCGGCAGGTCTTCTGGCTCACCCAACTTCGGATGCCTTCCCGCTCCTCCCGATGGCAGACGGGATTGGGAACAGTGGCGTCAATTTCCGAAATCGTTCACGGGCTTACAGCTGCGGGGACAGCTCCGGTTTTACACCGGATTCCCTTTTCATCCGAACTGCTCGCACAGTTGCGGAACCGATAACAGGCGCAAAAATAAGCTTTCTCGACCACCCACAGGTTAAATTCAACTTAATTTTCGGAGAAATTCACAATTTGATTTTCATGGATTAAGACACGATAAAGCACGAAATTCACGAAGCTTTTCTGTCGCCAATGAACACTTGGAACTTGAGCGCCGAAACTTTAACTTTGGCGACATAATTGCATAAACGCTTTCAGATGAAAAACATCCTTTCGATTAGCTTGGTTTTGATTTTGCTTGTTGGAGTTTCGTGCCAGAACAAGGGCTACCCAAAGCCTGACGGGCTACCAAGTCAGAATGAGATGGTGGATATTCTTTACGAAATTCATCTGGCAGAAGCGATCGCCAACCGCAATCGTTACACCGTTCGCGACAGTACCAAAATCGAATCGGATGACATGTATCAAGCCGTGCTCGAGAAACACGGCCTCAATGATTCGATCATGGCGATGTCTGTCATTTATTATTCGGGCAAGCCAAAAGTTTACGAAAAAATCTACTCAAAAGTCGTTGAACGCCTGAATGTAAAAATCGAGGACATGAAAAAAAAGAGCGAGTTGAAAGTTGAAAGCCCTGAAGCAAAAGAATGAAATTCGCCGCTCATTACATCATTACCGGGACGGGAGAAATCCTTCCGAAAGGAATCGTTGAAGTCGATCAGGACGGCCGCATCATCAACCTTATTTCAAACGAAAAAGGACTGCGCGAACAAGCAGGCATGGAGTTTCACAGTGGTGTAATTTGTCCGGCCTTCCCCGATATATTCCAACACCTTCAGCTTGACGAACTGTTTGAGAAAGTTCCGGAACTTCGACCCTACCAAGCGTTTTTACCTGCTGACATTAGCCATCCCAAAGCTGTTTTCAATTGGATTAAGAATATTCAATTGAACGATCCAAAGACAGAACTCTCGGAACTCATCACCTTGTTCTGCAAAAAGCTTTCAGAGGTTTTGAACCAGCCCGAAACAGGAACGATCGAAATCGGCAAACGCCCCGGATTAGTTTTACTCAACGTTATGAATTACCAAAATTTGCGTTTGACCGAGGACTCGCGAATCCGAAAACTGAGATAATCTTTACTTTTGAACTGAAAACAAGCAAACATGTCCACATTCCTGTTTGATCAAATCATATTTGGCCCGGTAAAAAGCCGCCGACTCGGCGTATCCCTGGGGATCAACCTGTTGCCAACCGACAGCAAGGTTTGTTCCTTCGATTGTATCTACTGCGAGTGTGGCTGGACTCCCCGTAAACGGGAACACAAAGCAGAGTTGCCGCAAAGGGGGGAAGTTGCCAAACGATTGGAAGCGCAGCTGGCCAAGATGAAGCAAAACAAGGAACTTCCGGACGTGATTACCTTCGCCGGAAACGGTGAACCAACCATGCATCCCGATTTTGCTGAGATTATTGACGACACCATTGCCCTGCGCAATCAATATGCCCCGGAGTGCCGTGTTGCGGTGCTGTCCAATTCCACGATGATCCAGAAGGAAAGCGTTTTCAATGCCCTGCTGAAAATTGACGACAACATCCTGAAGCTCGACTCGGCAATCGCCCGGACCGTTGAGCTGCTCGATTGCCCGATGGGCCGTTTCGACCTGGAGTCCATTATTGATCGCCTGGCTCAATTCGGAGAATCGGCTTCAATTCAAACCTTGTTTGTGCGAGGCACCCACAAAGGCGAAAAAATCGACAACACCACGCCCGAGGAACTGGACGCCTGGATGGCAGCTTTGAAAAAGATTAAGCCGGGACAGGTGATGATTTACACCATCGCGCGTGACACCCCTGCCCAGGGACTGGAAAAAATCAGCACCGAAGAGATGAATAAGATAGCCGACCGCGTAAGAGAAGCCGGCTTCGAAGTGCAGGTTTCAGCCTAGTTGAGGCTGGTGCGTGTCCACTCAGTTGATTTGCCCAACCACTTAATACCAACAACATAACCTTTCAGGTAAAGCTTGTCGGTCGATCCGTCGAACCAGGCATAGCAATCGTAGGTTTTACCGGATTTCGGATCGTAGATGTGACCTTCTTCCCATTGCTTCTCGTCCAGATTGAAAGTCAGACCATCCAGAATCTGAAGTCCCAGAATTGAGCGGTTCTGCAATGACTCTTCCGGATTTTTCGTATCCTTCGGCGGTTGACCGTTCTCGTACTTTTCCGGAATCATGTAAACAATCTTTCCAACGTACTTTCCGTTTTGCTCAACCACTTCAATTTTCGACGTTTTTTCTTCGTTCCACCAAATACCGGTGATACTCTTCGAATTCTGGGCCGACGCCACGTTCAGGTATAAACCCAATGCCAGCAAAAAGAGGAATTTCTTCATAAGTCAATTTCAATATTAATCGGGTTAAAAGTAATTATTTTCAGGAATCCGGAGCCCACTTCTGCGGTAAATGAAAGTCAGACAAATCGTTATTGCATCACAAATATTGGGAGACACTGTAATGATTTGAACAAGTTGATACTTATTAACTCAGAAATAATTCCTTTCAACTATGAGAAAAATTAGAACTATCCTCGGAACGACTTTACTTGCACTCGTTCTTGCACTACTCGCGATCAGCTCTTTTGCCCAGCAAACCAACCGGGCTGAGATCGATGACAAATACAAATGGAACCTGACTGATATTTATCCTTCGGACGAGGCCTGGCGCGATGCAGTGAATGCCCTTTCCTCGGAGCTGGATCAAATTGAAACCTTCAAGGGAACGCTCACCAAATCGGCTGAAAACCTGCTGAAGGCGATGAAATTCAACAGCAATGTTTCAAAAGAAGCAACGCGTCTGTACATCTACGCCAGCATGAACTCGGATCTGGATAGCCGCGACAGTAAATACAACGGCATGAAACAGGAATTGCAACACCTGTTTGCCAATTTCGGCGCGAAGGCTGCTTTCATTGAGCCGGAGATTTTAGCAACCGATTGGGCAACCATCGACGGTTTCATCAAGGAAAAACCGGAACTGGAACAATACCGCATGGGTCTTGAAAACATGTTCCGCACCAAGGCGCACTCGCTGAGTGAAGGCGAAGAGCGAATTATGGCATTATCGAGCACCGTTACCGGTACTGCTGCCGACATTTACGGCACTTTCCGAAATGCAGAAATGCCGGCGCCCAAAGCTGTGCTGACCAACGGCGACACCATTGAGGTGACAAGCGCCGCGTACAGCCGCTACCGGGCTTCGTCGAACCGCGAAGATCGCCAGCGCGTGTTTGAAGCTTACTGGCACAACTTCGCCAAGTTTAAAGCCAGCATCGGTGAAATGCTGAACGGAAACGTGAAATCGGATATGTTCCAGGCACAGGCCCGCCGTTACGAATCCTCATTGAAGTCTGCACTTTACCCCAACAATATCCCGGTTGATGTGTACCATTCACTGGTTGAAAATGTCAACAAGAACTTACCGGCATTTCATCGTTACCTTGAGATTAAAAAACGTATGCTGGGTGTGGACACGCTCAAATACCTGGATCTTTACGCCCCGGTGGTGAAAGATGTTGATTTGAATTACACTTACGACGAAGGAAGCAAGCTGGTATTGGAAGCCTTAAAACCACTGGGTAAAGAATACACCTCAACCGTTAAAAAAGCGATTGACGAGCGCTGGATCGACGTTTACCCAACCGAGGGTAAAGTAACCGGTGCCTATTCCAACGGAGCTTTCTACGACGGCCATCCTTACATCCTGCTCAACTACAACGACCTTTACGACGATGTGAGCACCCTGGCACACGAGCTGGGGCACACCATGCAAAGCTATTTCAGCAACAAAAACCAACCTTACCCAACTTCCGACTATGCCATTTTTGTCGCTGAAGTTGCCTCAACCTTCAACGAGCAACTGCTATTCAACTACATGGTGAAAACGGTAAAAGACGAAGACGTAAAACTTTCATTGCTGATGAACTGGCTCGACGGATTTAAAGGAACACTGTTCCGCCAAACCCAGTTCGCCGAATTTGAACTGAAAATCCACGAAGAAGCAGAGAAAGGGAACCCGCTTACCGGCGACAGCTTCTCTGAAATTTACGACGACATCGTAAAACGCTATTACGGACACGATCAAAACATCTGCTTTGTTGACGACTATATTGATATGGAATGGGCCTACATTCCCCATTTCTACTACAACTTCTATGTGTATCAATACAGTACCTCGTTCACGGCATCGATCTCGCTGGCTGAAAAAGTGATGAGCGGCGATAAAAAAGCGCTGGAAAACTACATGACATTCCTGTCGGCCGGCAGCTCCGACTACCCGATTGAGCTTTTGAAAGCAGCCGGAGTTGACATGACCACCGCTGAGCCTTTCGAAAAAGCGATTGCGGCGATGAACAAAGTCATGGATGAAATTGAAGTCATCCTTGACAAAAAAGGATTGTAAACTCGAACTACGAAACATAAACAAAAGACTGCCCAAACGGCGGTCTTTTGTTGTTTTCACTGATAGTCAAGTCCCTGTTCACAAAAACAGAGTTGCAGGTATTCTTTATTTTTATCATTTTAGATGTCTTAACACCTCAACCACTCACGAAACAGGACTACATGACCAGAACCCTACGATTGAAATGCGTGCTGACAATTTCGCTGTTCAGCATGATTAGCCCCGCCTTTCTCCGGGCAAACTCGGCTCAAAAAGACAGCACACAAACCATTGAAACACCCGCAGAACTCAAATTTAAACCGCAAGCCCTGATTGTACCTTCGGTGTTAATTGGTTTTGGAGTGGTTGGGCTTGAAAGCGATTGGATAAAAAGCATCAACGGGGAAATCAAAGAGGAAATTAATGAGAATGTCGACGAAGGTGCTACAATAGACAATTTTACGCAATACATGCCCATGGTCAGTGTTTATGCGCTAAACGCGATGGGAATAAAAGGCAAGCACAACCTGAAGGATCGGACCGTAATCATTGCCACCGCTTACCTCATTATGGGAGTTACGGTGACAACGATTAAAAATACCACCAAAGTCATGCGCCCGGATGGCAGTTCCCGAAATTCGTTTCCTTCGGGACACACGGCAACAGCGTTTATGGGAGCTGAGTTTCTGTACCAGGAATACAAAGACCAATCGATTTGGTACGGCGTTGCCGGATACTCGTTGGCAGCAGCTACCGGATTTTACCGCATGTACAACGACCGGCACTGGCTCACCGATGTTGCTGCCGGCGCGGGCATCGGAATTTTAAGTACCAAAATTGCCTATTGGGTGCACCCGGTTTTTAAAAGCAAGAACAAGAAACCTCAAGGCCCGGACAAATTATCGCTGGAGAGTTTGGTCCCGTATAGCAACGGCAAACAAACCGGCGTCTGCATGCTCCTTCGATTCTAAATAAAAAGAGGAGAGGGCGGAAGATACCCTTTTTAAAATAGACGAACTTTTATTCGATGCCTTCCTTGGAATCAACAATAAAGGCAGTAAATTGTAACAATAAACAGGATTGGCTGACTTAGTATTGGCAACCACAAACAAATAACATGCGAAAACTGATCTTCTGCATCGGGTTCATCCTGATTTTAACCAGTCTCAAAACCACTGCTCAAATCAAGTTTGAACCGATCGGACTTATGGAGAAAGGCATTCTGTTTAAGAAAGATGTTTACGTAAGATGTGATGTTGAAATGAATGACGAGCAGCTCGTCAAGCTTTTACTGAAAGATCCAAACATGGCTTCTTACGCCAAGCCGCTTACCTTAAACTACTCGGCGGGGAAAATTCTGAGTGCCTCGGCTGGCATTCTGATTACCCTTCCCATCCTCGACAGTTTTGGCAGCGATTCCGACCCGAACTGGTCCCTTGCTTACATTGGGGCCGGTTGTCTCGCCGCATCAATCCCCTTCAAAATAGCATTCCGCAAAAAAGCCCGTAAGGCAATAGCCTACTACAACAGTGGATACCGCGAAGCAAAGGATGTTAGTATGCTTTTTCAGACCGGCCCAAATGGCGTTGGTCTAGTGATGAAGTTCTGACGATAGACATTTCCAACGAATGGCAAGGATTAGAAAAGTAACCTGCCCTGTTTTAATTCTAATCAGCGTACTTGTTGCAACCAACCAGTATGCCTGTGGACAAGAAGTTGAATCCAGTTCATATTCGAACTACTTCCGCCCAATGAATCAAAACATGGTCATCAAGGTCGACCTCAATAACCAAATTGACGGATTCAAAGTGAGTGCCAATGACGATCTGAGTTACAAAATAAAACCCAACGCCCGGTGGGCAACCCGGATCTCGCTGAACTATCACTTTTTGTCGCTCAGTTACAGTTACATTTCCCCGCTTTTCAACAGCAACAAGGACGATGATCTGAAAGGTAAAACGAAGTACTTCAACCTGAGTCCACGGTTTCAATTCAACAAAATTATCCAGGAAATCGGCTACTCGCGTACCAAAGGCTACTATCTGGACAATCCCAAACCGTTCGACCCCAGCTGGACAGAAGGCGATCCGTACCCGCAGTTTCCGGAGCTGGTTACCCACCATTATTACGGACGAACATCGTACAAATGGAATCCGAATTTTTCGACCAAAGCTTTCCTTGATCAAACGGAAAAGCAACTGCGAACAACCGGCAGTTTTATCGGCACTTTTTCGTACGAGCTGTATCAAAACGACGACCGTACCAAGCTGACGGAAACAAACAGCTCGCAAAAAGCCAGCAACATTGAGCTGATGGCAGGCGGAGGATATTACCAAACCTTCGTTCTGCACCGGGACTTTTCCCTGACCTGTGGAGCCGGAGCCGCCGGTGGGGTGATTCATCAGAAATTATACACCCGCTACATCGACGTCAAATACAAGACAATCCAGAACCTTCCAATTCTCCGAGGAGAGGTACTTGGAGCCCTTGGCTACAACTCGCCGAAATTCTTTGCCGGAACGCGGGTCCAGTTCACCGGAGAAACCTACAACCAATCTAAAAATTCGGGAGGTGTCATCAATCAAAATCATTTCTACGTCAGTTTCTACCTTGGTTTCCGGTTGAAAGCACCGAAACCGGTAAGAAAGCTGAATGACGAGATCGAACACATCCTCAACTAAAGTTCAGGGGTTATTCCAATCCTGACTGTTCCCGTAAAAAGTCAAGCGACCTGTCGTTGGTTTCGCCAAACCGCCAGTGTCCGGAAATCGGAGTAATGACAATCTCCTTTGGCGCGGAGATCACATTCAATGCTGAAAAAACGGAAGTTGGCGGACAGGTATGGTCGTTATAACCTGTCGAATAGAATCCCGGGACTTTTACACGGCGAGCAAAATTAACCACATCGAAATAAGCGGCTGTTTTGATCCGGTCGGGAGTGGCCATCGTTGCCTGTTTATCCGCCCGGAAAACATGAGGCCAGCCGCCCGCTCGGCCATGCAGATAACCGGTCATGTCGCAAAGTGCGGGGTAAAACGCGGCCAGGGCAGTCACTTTTTCATTCAGGGCTGAAGTAACAATCGTCAACGCTCCGCCTTGGCTTCCACCAGTAACAACCACATTTTTGCCATCAAATTCGGGCAGGCTGCACAAGTAATCAACACAGCGAACGCAGCCCAGGTAAACATTTTTATAGTAGTACTCGTCGCGGTTGTCCAGGTTGGCGAACATGTAATCGCCAAAAGCGCTGCTCACCTGTTTATAGCTATCGGCATCCAATAAAGGCGAGATGCCGTGAATCTCGATCGTTAAACTGATGAATCCCTGCTCGGCGAACCCCGTGTACGGTTTTACCGGCTTCACACCGGCGCCGGGAGGAGCAAACAAAACCGGGTACTTGCCTTCGCCTTTTGGTTTGCACAGGTAACCAAATAGGCGCTTTTTGCCCCAGCCAGTGCGCAAATCCAGTAAATACACGTCCACTTTATCGGTGGAATATTCCGGTAAGAATTTCAGATTGGCATCAAAATCAACTTGTCGTGCTTCAGCAACAGCTTCGGTCCAAAACGCATCAAAATCCTTCGGGTTTTCAACAGTGGGCTCAATCGCCTCGGGAGAAAACCCCAGTTTTGACTGTGATTTATAAGTATGCCCATCAACCTTGACCGATACATTCAAATCCCGAAACCCGGGAACTTTGCTCGTTCCGACGTTAATTTTTCCTGTTCCGTCTTTCAACAGTTGCTTTTCTTTTTTCTCCGCGTCCATCATTTCCGGTCCAACCTCGTAACTGATTTCCACATTGGGCACCGGAACACCAAAGCGCAATACCTGCACCTCAACTTCGGCTTTTTCACCGGTTTTGTAGGTCCAATCGGCGTGCGAGGGCGTTAATAAAACATCAACTAACTTGATTGGTGCGGGCGAGTTTTGGGCAAAGGCCACATTGGTCAGGGCCAGCAGAAAAACAAAAAGAAGCTTCTTCATCATCATTATTGGTTTTTAGGAGATTCCAAATTTACAGAAAAGTGCCCACCGCTGAGGGTACAAATCATCTAAATTGCTTGGGCTTTTCTTCATCCGCTGTGGATTTTTAACTTTGCAGAAGGCATCATTCCACGACTGGTGGAACTGGCGGGCTGACTTCCGATTCCAAAAGAAGAATACGGATCGCTGCATTTGCCTTTTCACTTTTAACTTTTGACTTGACAACATGACACCAAAAAAAACCAACTGGAGACCGGGAACGATGGTTTACCCGGTGCCGGCCGTTTTGGTTAGCTGCGGCGAAACCCCGGAAGAATACAACCTGATTACCATTGCCTGGACCGGAACAATCTGCAGCGACCCACCCATGTGCTACATCTCGGTGCGCCCCTCGCGCCATTCCTACGAAATCATTAAACGAACCGGCGAGTACGTCATCAACCTGACCACCGAAGAACTGGCCCGTGCCACCGACTGGTGCGGGGTGAAATCGGGATCGAAAGTAAACAAGTGGAAAGAGATGGGCCTCACCCCTGCCCCGGCCAGCATCGTGAAAGCCCCCATCCTGGCTGAAGCGCCAATTTCAATTGAATGTAAGGTGAAGGACATTGTGAACCTTGGTACGCATGATATGTTTATTTCGGAAGTAGTGAACGTGATTGCCGACGAGCGCTACCTCGACCCCGAAACAGGCGCATTTAGCCTGAAAAGTTCCGACCCGATTTGCTACGTGCATGGCCACTACTTTAAAGTTGGCGATCAGATAGGCAAGTTCGGTTGGTCGGTCGAAAAGAAGAAAAAGGCAAAAAAGAACAAAGAATAATCGAGTTTGATAAACGAAAAATCAGAAATAGAAATGGACACCAATACAGCAATCGGGTTAAACCCGCTACTGGAGCATTTTAACACCCTGCACGATTCTGCTCCGTTCACAAAAATTAAAAACGAACATTATTTGCCTGCTTTTCAAAAAGCGATGGAACTGGCAAAAGCCGAGATACAAGCAGTCATCGACAATCCGGCAGAGCCGACTTTTGAGAATACCGTTGAAGCGATGGAACGCACCGGCGAGCGCCTGAGCATCATCCGTGGTATTTTCTTCAACCTGAACTCGGCCGAAACCAACGACGAGATGCAGAAAATTGCGCAGGACGTAGCACCGATGCTTTCGGAATTTGGCAACGACATCAGCTTAAATGAAGACTTGTTTGCCCGGGTAAAATCAGTATACACGAAAAAAGACGAGCTAAACCTGAACATCGAACAGCAAACCTTGCTTGATAACAGCTACCTGAGTTTTGTGCGCAACGGGGCCAACCTCAGCGCCGAAGATAAGGACACCTACCGTAAAATAACAGGAGAGCTCAGTAAGCTGGGATTGCAGTTTCAGCAGAATGTATTGGCTGAAACCAATGCGTACGAGATGCATTTAACCGACGAAGCCGACTTGGCAGGTTTACCCGAGTTTGTTCGCGAAGCCGCTGCTCTAACAGCAAAGCAAAAAGAAAAAGAAGGCTGGGTTTTCACCTTGCAACATCCGAGCTTCATCCCGTTCATGAAATATTCTGATCGCCGGGATTTGCGCGAAAAGCTATTCCGGGCATCTTCCTGCAAAGGAAACCAGGACAACGAGTTCGACAACAAAGAAATCATCAAAAAAATACTGGATCTGAAGCTTGAAAAAGCCCGGCTTTTAGGATTTGAAAGTCATGCTCAGTTCAAACTGGAACGCCGCATGGCCGAAACTCCGGAACGAGTAGCAACATTCCTGGATGAGTTGCACCAGGCATCGAAATCATTTGCCGACGAAGATTTGGCAGAAGTGCAAAAATTTGCCAACGAAAACGGTTTTGAAGGTACCATCCAACGTTGGGACTGGACCTACTATTCCGAAAAACTAAAGAATGCGCGCTACGGTTTCAACGAAGAAGAAGTGAAGCCGTTCCTGAAACTGGAAAACGTTTCCCAAGGCATTTTCGGACTCGCCAAACAGCTTTACAACCTCGAGTTCAAACAGAATACCCAAATTGAAGTTTATCATCCCGATGTGCAGCCTTACGAGGTTTATAATGACAAGGGTGAGTTCATCGCGGTGTTCTATATGGACTTCTTCCCGCGCGACGGAAAGCGTTCGGGAGCATGGATGACCGACTACCGTTCACAATATGTAGAAGACGGTGTGAATAAACGTCCACACATTAGCATTGTGTGTAACTTCACCAAGCCCACCGAAACCAAGCCTTCGTTGCTGACTTTCGACGAACTGACAACCTTCCTGCACGAGTTCGGACACGCGCTGCACGGCATGCTCAGCCAATGCCAATATGCCAGTACATCAGGCACTAACGTATTCTGGGACTTTGTGGAACTACCCTCGCAAATGCACGAAAACTGGGCCTACGAAAAAGAATGGCTCGACCAGTTTGCCGTTCATTACGAAACCGGGGAAAAATTGCCCGAGGAATTAATCCACAAAATTATTGAGGCTAAAAACTTCCAATCCGGCTACTTCCAGGAACGCCAACTGAGCTTTGGCATGCTCGATATGGCTTATTACACGCTGACAGAACCATTAAAAGAGAGTGTTCCAGAGTTTGAGGCAAAAGCAATGAAACCAACACAATTACTGGAACCGGTTGAAGGATCGCTGATGAGCACCGCCTTTAGCCACATCTTTGCCGGCGGCTACGATGCTGGTTACTACAGCTATAAATGGGCCGAGGTACTGGATGCCGATGCTTATTCGGTCTTCCAGAAGAATGGCATTTTCGACAAAGCAACAGCAGACTCTTTCCGCGAAAATATCCTGGAAAGAGGCGGAAGCGAGCATCCGATGATCCTCTACAAACGCTTTAGAGGACAGGAACCAACAGTTGACGCACTGCTGGAACGCAGCGGATTAACGAAATAATCGACATATCGATCTGTTAGTGAGGGCTTCACTTGAAGTGAAACCCTCACTTCGTTTTAGCAATAGGCATAAAAAAAGACAAGCGCCCCTGCGCTTGCCTTCTAACCTTTTCTCTCTGTGTATGTATGAAAAAACTCTGTTTCTGTTTCCGTTTACGGCTTTGAGGTAAACTTCTGCTTTTTATAAAACAACATGCGTGCCATAAACTGAAATCAACATAGCCATTAGCACCTTGTTAAGACTTATTAAGAATTCCTCCCCTACTTTCACTCAAAATCCAACTCAAGCACCATTCTTTTGTCTAGTCCCCTTCGACTTCGAAAACATCAAAAATCTTCTCTACTATCAAAAAAGAAGTTGTCCCCTCAAAATCGGAACATAAAAAAAGCAAGTGCCTCTGCACTTGCCTTCTCACCTTTTCTCTCTGTGTATGTATGAAAAAACTCTGTTTCTGTTTCCGTTTACGGCTTTGAGTAAACTTCTGCTATTCATAAAACAAGATGCGTGCCAAAAACCAAAATCCGTCTTCAAATTACCCCGCGTTAAGATTTATTAAGAAGAATGTCCCAAAATCGAGCCGGTAAATACTTCAAATTCATTTTGTGCGTTTTCAATACACGGTTGAATGAATGAAGACATGAAACAAAAAGAGAACATGAAAACGCCAAACAACGGCTTTGCTTGCCGGCTAAAAGCATTAGTCAAACTATCACTACTATTGGTAATCTTAAGCATCCAATTGAAAGTTTATGCCCAGGAGGATGTGGAACCAGCCATTGTTGACGGCCGGGTAACAGAGGAAGAGTTTGGCGAGCCGTTGGAGAAAGCCATCGTACAAATCCGCGGATCGGGTGTCTATACCATAACCAACCGCTTTGGCTACTTCCGTATGAAACTGCCACCGGCTTTTTTTGAGCTTGAGGCCATCCACCCGGGAATCTTCAGTGAGTTCTACAATGTTTCGACTTACGAAGGTATTTTAACGCCTATGGGCGCGGTTCGACTGGAACCGGTAGCAGTTGGTCGGCTTCAGCAACGCGACATCGCTTCCCGGATTGATATCACGAAAACCCCGTCGGCAACCCGGAATACACCTGTCATAAACATGATGGCGCAACAAGGCGGAACTGATTTTAACGAGCTCTTCACAGGGGAGCCGTCGGTTTACCTGCTTGAAAACGGAGGCGGATACGGAAGCTCGGAAATTAGCGTACGAGGTTTCGCCGCCAATCAAAACCAGGTTGTTTTTAACGGAATTAGCCTGAATAACCCGGAAACAGGACGAATGAATACCGCACTTTATCCGGGCCTGAGTGACTGGGGACATCAGGCCCAGTTTACAAGCGGTGTTGCATCGGGCAAACAAAGCGAATTGGGACAAACCAGCTTGATCAATGTTTTGCCCTTCATGCCTCACAAAAAATTTGGTGTTAACGTGCTCGCTTCAGCTGGAATGAACGGCTACCTGAAAACAGCAGCCACGGTGCATTCCGGGCTCAGCGACCGCAAAATAGCTTTCACTTTGAAACTGGACCGAACTGCAGGCGATGGCATTCCCGATTTCACCGGGTTTGAAAGCTACGGCATGTACCTCAACCTTTTCAAAGAATACAGCCACATGCACAGTTTTCTGCTCACCTCGGTCATGAAAACGTGGAAAGCAGACCTGCGCAACCGCCCCGATTCTATCTCCCGAATCAGCAGCTACGGTATCGACCACAACAGTGGCTGGGGTTTTCTGGACAATTCGGAATTGGGATGGAACGGAAGTTTCGGCATCGCCAACCTGTCGGTACTAACCCACAACTGGCACATGCGCGTTCACACCCGACTGGTGAGCCAGCTTTACCTGGAATTGGAGAACAGCGCCCAAACCTATCCGCAGGGGATGATGAATGGGATGACCCCCTACGAAATACCAGCGACCGACCGTGGGCTGGTTGATTTCGATGCTATCTCAGCGGCCAATTCGGAACAGACAATTTCCGAAACCGATGGCATTTCAACTCTGGCCGGCGTAAGTCGGACAACAAGATATGGTTTGCAAACACAACTGATTCATGAGATTGACGACGACAACAAAGTCTTCCTGTCTGCCGACCTCGAACAATACACGTCTGACCACTTCGCAGGCGCAACCGATTTATTGGGCGCTTCCGGATTTATGAGCAACGCCGATATAAACGGCAACGATCAGGCGGCAACAAACTTCGTGGAGGCAAACTTTTTACCCAAAACCGGTAAAGCAGATAAGGTCGACTACGATTATCGCTCTTTCATTCGAAAAGGAGGCTTGGCAGCGAAATTGGAGAGAAGCGGAAACCGGGCATTTGGCTACGCTGAAACCGGGATCTATGTGAAAAGCCTGAAGCGCGAAGACTATTTTTCGTACGAAACAAACGACTCGCATGGAACGACGGACTGGATTACACAATTCGGTTGGCGCCTGAGCACAGGCCTCACCTACCGCCTGAACGAATTTCATTCGATCCGCTTTAATTCAGGAGCATCCGGAAGTCCGACACGTTTCGACGTACTTTTCCCTGCTGGCAACAACTGGGAAAACACATCGGCTAAAAACCAGAATCTCTATACCGGTGAACTTGCCTATGTGTTGAACAGTGCGCGGTTTTTTGTTTCGCTGCGTGGCTACGCCATGTACCAGCAAAACCGCACCGATATTCAACGCTACGGGCTGAATGCAGATGAAGAATACGCCGTTCTTTCAGGATTGAACCAGTTTCACCGCGGTGTTGAGCTGAGCGGTCAAATAACTTACTTCAAGCGGTACAACCTGCATGTATCAGCGTCGTACGGAAAATGGACATTTAAGAATTCGGCCAATGCGAAAATATATGACGAAAGCAACCAACTGCTCTCAGAATCGGATCTTCCGTTTGATGGCTACAAAACAGACAACTGTCCGCCAATCAGCCTGTACGCGCGAAATGAGTTTAACCTGTTGAAAGGATTGGAAATCAACGTCAACTATTATCGCTCTTTTGCGAGCTATGCCCCGCTGCTGGTTCACGATTTTGATAACGACGCAGTTCCAGAGCAGCTTAAACTCCCTGCATTCGATAAGCTGGGAGCCGGAGTGAGCTACTACCATGAATTCCGCAAGAAGCAAAACATCCACGTGTTCGCGGATGTGCAAAATATACTGGGAAGTGAATACATCAACCAGATTTATTCGAATAAAAGCGGAGATGCTTTCGGCTCAAACCTGGCACTGTATGGCAAAGGCATGAGCTGGAGAGCCGGACTGAGCATTACTTTCTAAACGAACATGAGACGGGCAATCTCGACCGAAATTTTGCTGATATCTTCAAAAAGGAATTTGGCAAACGTGCTGTGAGCTTCCTCATCCGCATTGTCTGAGATGATGCGGATAACCGAACACGGCACATTGTAATCCGCCGCAACCTGGCCAATCGCTGCGCCTTCCATCTCGGTGCAATACAATTCAGGATGGCGCTCTACAATTTTATCTTTCCCTTTCTGGGAAGCTACAAACTGGTCGCCAGTGCCGATTGCCCCGATGTGAATCTTCGGGCGGTACTGTTTATTGATATTCGGATATTTGTCGTCGTGCAGATTGTAAGTGAACTGCTTCACTGCTTCCAGCGCACGACGTTGCGCTGCCTGTCGCACCGGGAACCGGAATTTCTTATAAAACGGTGGTTCAATTCCATGAAAACCATCCAAACGAGACAGGTCTACATCGTGCTGAATCAGCTGATCGCCCACCACGATATCGCCGATCTGCAGATTCTCCATCAGCGAACCGGCCATACCGATAAAAACCAGTTGGTCGACATTAAAAACATTAATAAGAGTTGTCGCCGTTGATGCTGCCGCCACCTTTCCCCATCCGGAAAGACACATCACAACCTCCTTTCCTCCGATGGTACCCTCGTAAAACTTACGAGCTCCATATTGATGAACTTTCAGATTCTGAATGTCGTGTTCGAGCAGAAGAATCTCCTCGCGCATAGCACCTATTAAACCGGTTTTCATTGTAACAAGATTTGAATGGTTTTGGAAATATCCTTTGAATTTATTACAAGACTGTTTATCAAGCAAATAAATTTGATTTATATATTTCATTATATGCTTTTCAAACATCTAAGCTAAAGCAATCTCTTGCTTTGTCTGTCCAATTTGACTTTGAAGCTACCAAAGATACCGGTATTTCGGGGATTCCCAATTGTGAAACCAAGTTTACATCCGGAAGGAAGAAAGACCGTTTAACAAAAATCCTCTGCATCCAGGTATTTCTGTATGCAGAGGATTGTAAGTAAAACCTTAGTTTATCTCCGGATCAGTCTTTCTGAAATACACGGACATAATCTATTTCATAGGTAGTTGGCAGGACACTTTCATCAACGCCTTGCGCGCCTCCCCAGCTGCCTCCCCAAGCCATATTCAGGATAATATAGAAAGGTGCATCATAAGGCCAGTCATCCGTTCCGGTTCCCGGGTTATTATAGGTGTAATACACTTCATCATCAACCAGAAAACTGATGCTCGAAGAAGTCCATTCCATCGCGTACTTGTGGAACTCCGTTTGAGATGTCGAACAAGTGGTCGTGCCGCTTTTCGGATTGCTACCGTAGTGATTGGTCGCATGCAGGCTACCATGGATTACATTCGGGTCGTATCCCACTTCTTCCATGATATCCATCTCGCCGTCATCTGGCCAAGCAGTATAATTTACAGGCATCATCCAAAATGCCGGCCAGGTTCCAAGTCCTGAAGGAAGCTTCAAACGGGCTTCAATGTACCCATATTTCCAACCGGTGCTTTGCTTACCATACATCCGAATCGAATAGACATTACCGTTTATTTTGGCCGTTTTGATTTTCAAGGTACCATCGGTGATGTAAGCCAGCGTATCTCCCGTGCCGGTAATTCCGCTTACGTAATACTGAAGCTCGTTATTCACAAAACCCGGACTGGCTACTTCATAAGTCCAGTCGGATCCGGGCATTGCGGCTTTGCCGTCGGACAAAAGTGCATCGTCAAACTCGTCATGCCAAACAAGAGAATAACCATCGGGAGTATCAATATCGTCCGAAACGTCGCCGTTTTGCGTAACATTTATCGTGTCGCGCGCGGTTGCTGATTTCACAACCAGCATCGCAGTTCTGGACGCAGCACCCGAATTTTTCTCAACAGTTACAGTCACCGTTTCCTCAGTGTTGATACTCGAACTCGGTGAACATTTCACCCAATCTTCAGTAGTGTAAATCGTCCACTCGTTGGTCACATTAACATCGACAGTCGCCGTATCAGCCGTGTTCTCAAAAGAGATATCGTGCGTTGATACTGTGATCGTAACCGAAGAGGTTCCCGTGATATTGTCATCGCTTTTGCTGCAACTTAGCAAAGCGAGGATCATTGTAAATAAACTTAATATAGACATTCTGTTCTTCATGTTTCATTTTGTTTTTCAATCGTTACAAGAGGATTCTTTCAAGATAACTTCACTAACCGTTACCTCTGTATTAGCCGGGTTGCCTCCAAAGTCGACAACAAGATTGACCTGGTCGGCATCGATACCATCCATGCTCGTCATCTCGAATTCGTAATCTTCGTAGGCCGACAGCGAGATATTACTGGTGAAGTAGAAAGTATCATCATCACCATTTTTGTACAGTTTCACCGTGACGTTTCCAATAGCCGTGGTCGAGTTCAAGACACAATGGAAATCATAGGTGTTTGCAGCAGAGGTTGCAATGTCTGTTTTGAAGAAGCACTGCGCCTGCCATTGGTCGGTTGTAGCCGACGGTAGACTGAATGTATAGGAATTTCCATCGGCCGTCATCACCGGATCAGCTATTTGAGACCAGCCCGGTGCGTAGTAATACGAATTGGTGAAAGTACCTGTATTCCATAAGTTACAAGCCGAATCTGCATTCCAGTTCACTGTAGTTGAACCGCCGCAAGAAGATTCTTTCAAAATCACACTGCTAACCGTTACTTCTGTGTTGGCCGGGTTGCCTCCAAAGTCGAGCACCAGGTTAACCGCGTCAGCATCGATACCGTCCATATCCGTCATCTCGAATACGTAATCTTCATAAGCAGTCAACGAAATATTCTTGGTAAAGAAGAAGGTATCATCATCGCCATTCTTATAAAGCTTCACGGTAACATTTCCAATCGACGTTGTCGAATTGAAGATACAGTGGAAGTCGTAGGTAGTACCGGCAGAGGTGGCCATATCCGTATTGAAGAAACACTGTGCCTGCCATTGATCGGATGTAGCAGATGGCAAACTGAATGTGTATGAATTCCCATCCGCAGTCATCACCGGATCGGCAATCTGAGACCATCCCGGAGCATAGTAATACGAATTGGTGAAGGAAGCCGTCTTCCACAAGTTACAATCCGAATCTTCATCCCAATCAACCGTGGTGTCATCATCCTCTATAACAGTACCATCATCACAACTGTGTTCTTTCAAAACTACATCGCTCAAGGTCACTTCCGTACCGTCCGGGTTGCCGCCGAAGTCCAACACCAAACTCACATTATCGATATCCAATCCGGTCATATCAGTCATAATCACATAACTGTCTTCATAGGCCTTCAACGAAAGATTTTCGACAAAATAGAAGGTGTCGTTATCACCGGTTGCGAACAATTTAACCGTTACGTTACTGATATCTTTGGTTGAATTCAACTTACAGGAGAAATCGTAATTCGTAACAGAGTTTGTAGTCAAGTCGGTATTGAAGAAGCACTGTGCCTGCCATTGGTCGCTTGTTGCTGACGGAAGACTAATGGTGTATGAATTTCCGTTTTGTGTCATTTCCGGATCTGCAATCTGAGACCATCCCGGAGCATAGTAATAGCTGTTTGTGAATGTTGCCGTTTTCCACAGGTTACAATCGCTATCCGGATCATATCCCTGACGTTCTGCATCAACACTGGACTTAGTTACCAGGATAAAGTGCCAGGCAATGCTGCCATTGTCAGCAATCAGTTCCATCTTGTTCGCAGTCAGGCTGACAATTTTGAATTTCGGATTTTCATACGAATCATCGTAAGGGATGTACGGGAATAAAGTATTGGCCGGAAGCGTCAGGTACACGTCGTCTCCTTCAACTTCAAATCCATAACTGGCAGTTTGTGTTTCAACCGGTACCGTGTAATCCGAACCAGTTGTGTTGTAATCGCTGAACAACGAGCAATCGGCATTCAGCAGCACTGTACCGCCAGTACCCGGATCGTATGTATAACTACTGTCAGCTGAGAACGTGACAATATCGTCGTAGATCCCCAATGACTTTTTCTCGTTGGCCGCTGCGCTGTACAAATTCGTACCGTCAGTTCCTGTATCGCCGTATGAAATATGGCCCGCTTCATCGCTGGCAATGACCCATTCTTTCGACGCATCGCCTGCCATACGAGTGATAAAACTGCTAAAGTCAACCAGTGTATTGTCAATGGTGAAAGACTTGGTGATAGAACCATCGCTGATACCGTTGGCATTACCCAGCTTCATTTCCACCTCGTAAGTTCCACTTTGAGAGTAGATCTTCGAAAGTCCGTTTACCGTTGAATAGGTTTCGCCATCGAAAATCCAGATCGGATAACAGGCCTGGTTGTCAATCGAGAACGTTACCTGGTTTATGCTTTGGTCAACCGTGATTGTAGCGTTGATATTCGCAGCTAACGGGATATCGCCTTCCGACGGAGAAGTCCAGTCCTCAGGAGCACAGGCTGTAATTGCAAATAGCAAGAACAGTACACGTGATATATTTATAAGATGTTTTTTCATCGTATTATGTTTTTTGTTTTTGCTAATTAGTAGTCAGTGTTTTGTTCAAGTTGGCCATCAGAAGCACTGATTTCAGTATCCGGAATAGGCAGATACTTTTTGTTCGATGTCCAGCTGACAGTGCGATATTCACCAGCGGTGAGTGTTGATGCTGCTTTGCCACTGCGAATAAGATCCCAGTAACGTTTTCCTTCGCCAACAAATTCAAGGCGGCGTTCTGTAATGATATTGTCGATGGATACCGTTGCAGAACCAGCAGTTAAACCTGCTCGGGTGCGAACTTCATCCAAATAAGTTTGAGCGTCGCCGGTACTTCCCCCCGTCTGAATAAGCAATTCAGCGGCGTTCAGTAAAGTTTCGGAGTAACGGTAAATGCGAAGGTCGTTACCGTAGTTCAATTGTGCATCAGCAATTTGTCCGTCGTTGTAACCGGTGCGGGCGCAATATTTTTTCAGCCAAAAGCCGGTATCTTCATAACGTTCGGTGTAACTGTATTCGCGGGCATCAAGAACAGTCGCATCTCTGCGGGTATCGCCATCATCATACATATCGTATACTGCTTCGCGAACCGGTCCAAATCCCCACCCCTGGTTAAAGCCATCCGTTCCGTCAACCAAACCGTAAGGGCTAATCAACTGGGGAAGAACGGTACCTCCTGCATAGTAAGGATTGCTCCAGCTACGACTGGCACCGTCATTGAAATAATTGATCGCAAAAATGCACTCGTCGTTCCACTCTCCGTCTTCGGTCCAGATATCAGCAAAATCATCCGTTAATGAATAACTTCCGTCGGCGATAATTCCTTTCATGTAAGCAAGAGCCTGCGCGTAGCGGCTATCGTCGTTTTGGTACATGACCACATCCGCATAGATCATATAAGCCGTAGCCAATGTTACGCGACCATCCAGCGAAGCGTTTGTTTGCTTCATGGGCAAGCCTCCGTTTGTAATGGCATCTTCCAAATCGGCAATAATTCCTTCGTAAACATCATCTGCCGGGCTTTTGCCACTAACGTAGGGATCTGTGAGGTTTGTGGTGTAATATGGCACTGCTCCCCAGAATTTCCACAACAGTGAATAGTAGTAGGCGCGCAATACCTTGGCCTCTGCTTCGTACAAATTCTTGGTGGCATCATCAATATCGGTTACTCCCGGCATGTAGTACATGACGTTGTTGCAACGGTGAACACCTTTATAAGCTGAAGTCCAGATACCGGACATCACTTTAATCGGCGTTACACTGTAATTGGCCTGAAGGTGCCAGGATTCGTTGTCGGTTGCACTGGAACCACCGGACCACATGTCGTCGCCCATCACATCCGACATGATATTGATTGGGTTGTATTCGCCCTGACCCCAGTCGAACCATTCCAGCGGGCTGTATGCGGCAATCAAAGCTTCATAAATACGTGCTTCGGTCGTGTAGTAATCGTCAATCGTCAGTTTTGTGGGACTTTCCAAATCCAGAAAGTCATCACTGCAAGAGATCATTCCAAATATCAACGACAAACTTGCTATGATTAAATATTTTTTCATGATAATTCAGGTTTGCTGATTAGAAATTAATGTTAAATCCGAATGTGTAGGTTCTTGATTGCGGATAAAGACCACGATCGATTCCCAAACCATAGGTTGAGGAAGAGCCATTTGAAATTTCCGGGTCGAAACCTGAATATTTAGTAAATGTTAGCAGGTTTTCGGCTGAAACGTAGATCCTCAAATTCGTAATAAACAGTTTGTTTGAAAGACTCTGTGGCAAAGTGTAGCCCAGCTGGACGTTTTTCAAACGCATGTAAGAACCATCAGTCACGTAAAGGTCAGATGAAACACCCCAGTTTGTCTGATCGTTGTAAGCGAAACTTGGGTATTTGTTTGAAGTACCTTCTCCGGTCCAACGGTTAAGCATGAAACTTGGCAAGTTGGCTGAGTTGATATCTACACGGCGGGTTGCATCGTAAATATCATTGCCAATTGTTCCCTGAATCATCATACTGAGATCGAAGTTTTTGTAATTCGCACTGAACGAAAATCCGTAGATCCAGTCCGGTGTTCCTTTTCCAATCTTTGTTTCATCGTTGCTGTCAATAACTCCGTCACCGTTCACATCAACCCAACGAACATCACCGGGAGCAGCATCCGGTTGCAGTTCCTCGCCGTCAGCATTTACATATGCGCCAATCTCTGCCTGATTTTGGAAGATTCCATCCGATTTATATCCGTAGAAATAAGGGAATTCTTTGCCATTTTCGGCGTAAGAAACATATCCAAGCCCTTGCACATTATCCCATCCCTGGTAACCATTTTCGTTACCCAGGTCAATCAGTTTATTTTTCACATAGGATGTGTTTGCATTAACCTGGAAATTCCAATCGTGGATTTTGAATTTATAGCCTAATTCAAATTCAAGCCCCCGATTCTCCATTTTACCAACGTTACCGGTCGGTGCATTGTCTCCATTATATGAAGGAATTGGCATGGTAATCAACATACCGTTTGTACGCTTCACGTAATAGTCGGTGCTGAATGTTAACGCGTTTTTGAAGAAACCAAAATCAAGACCGACGTTCGTTTGTTCCGATTCTTCCCAACGAAGGTCTGCGTTTGGAATCACATTCGACGTTACACCGCTAACTGCGCCTTGAGAACTACCACTCCCGAGTACGTAATTATTCCCGGTGGCCGTCAAAGCGATGTATCCAAAGCTTCCGATGTTTTCGTTACCGTTTCGCCCCCAGGAGAAACGCAGTTTTGAATTGGTTAACCATTCCGGGCGATCTTCCATAAAGGCTTCGTTGGTCAGGTTCCATCCTAACGAGAACGATGGAAATACCCCGTAGCGGTGACTTGCTCCAAAATTGGAAGATCCGTCGCGGCGGACAGTCACCTGGGCCATGTAACGTTCAGCATAGTTATAGCTGATTCGTCCAAAAATGGAACTCAGTGAGTGCGGATCCCATTCACCCCCTGATGCCGACATTTTGCCATCAGCTTGCAGCCCTGTGGCAAAATCGATGTTTGCTTTATCCGCGTCTTCCTCAATCAGATCCTGGCGAGATGCACCAACACTACGCCCGGTACTCTTTTGCGCACTTTGTCCTAACACGATGCTGAAACTATGGTCGTTTATTTTGAAGTCGTACAACAAGGTGTTTTCAAGCTGCCAAACAAGGCTCTTGTTCATGGATGAATACACCGATGAATAGGTCGCGTTGTTGTTGTTATTCAGGTAATACATTTTTGTCCAGCCATCCTCGCCGTACCAGTTTTGTTCGATCCCCAAAGCTGTTTTAAACTTCAACGATTTCCACAAACTAAGTTCAGCATAAGTACTGCTTATCAGTTTATCCGTCCAGTCCTTGGCGCCCGGTAAGGACAATTGAGCAACCGGGTTCGTAATTTCGTTATAGTCAGATCCCGCGATGGTGTACAAACGTCCGTCTTCGTCTGTTACCGCAGTAAAGGCACTGTTTCCTTCATAATAGGCATAAGCAGCATCCTCTTCTTCCTGCGTTGCATAGTAAACACCCAAAATTGGTGACAAGGTAACCGCCGATCCCAAAATGGAACCGAACTCGGAGTTTGCTGTAATACTCCGTTGATTGATGTGTGAGTAATTGGCATTCACACCCACTTTCATTTTATTGAGCCATGTGCGGTCTTTCGAATCGTCAAACACCGTGTAGTTGGTGTTGCTTCGAACACTTAAACGGTCGTAGTTTGACCGGTCCCAATCACCACCGATGATACCATCCTGACTTAAATAGCCAATTGACACGTAGTAATCAACTTTATCGCTGGCTCCGCTAATGCTTAATTGGTGATTTTGTTGCGGAGCGTTCTTGTAGAAAACTTCATCCTGCCAATCAGTTCCTGTACCGTATGAATAAGGATCGTTATACAGAATACTACCTCCTCCGTTCAAGGAGCCTTCGTTCATCATAATGGCATATTCTGTAGCGTTGAGCAAGTCGCGCTGACGCCAGGGATTTTGCAGACTGTATGAAAAATCATACGAAACTCTCACTTTACCGGCTTTACCACTTTTGGTAGTCACCAAAATAACGCCGTTGGCTGCGCGAGCTCCATAAACCGCACCAGATGCAGCATCTTTCAACACTTCTATCGACTGGATATCGTTCGGATTCAAATAACCGATACCATCGTCAACCGGCATCCCGTCGACAATATAAAGTGGGCTGGAGTTATTAATTGTTCCTGTACCACGAACACGGATTGTAGAACCAGCGCCCGGCTGTCCGGATACGGAAGTAACACTCACACCGGCAGCCAATCCTTTTAAGGCATCGTCAACCCGAATCGGATTTACTTTGGTCAAATCATCGGCTGATACTTTGGCGATGGAAGCTGTAACGACGCTCTTTTTCTGAACACCGTAACCTACCACAACCACTTCATCAACCGATTGTAAATCCTCTGTCAATACAACCTTGAGGTTACCAGCTGACGCTTTCACCGTTTCGGACTTATATCCGATGAATGAAATAACCAGTGTTGCATCTTGTTGGGCACTTAATCTAAACTTACCGTCTACATCAGTAACAGTGCCGTCGTTGGTTCCTTCCACGACTACAGTTGCACCGATAATCGGTTCGTTGGAAACGTCGGTAACGGTTCCTGTTATGTCTACCTTTTGAGCAAATGCAACTGCCGATACTGTCATCAGTAAAACCAGCAAAGCACACCTCACAAAGTAATTAGAATAAAAGACTTTGAAGCTTTTCATGTTTATTCTGTTTTGATTAGTTAAATTGTACTATTTTAAATCGAACACAACAGGAGTGCCGGATTGGCTGTCGGAAGCAATCCAAACACTGAACTCCCCTGGTTCTGCATATTTTTCCATATCGCTGTGCGTAAAAGCAAGATCAGAGGCAGAAAGCTGAAAGGACACTGTTTTAGTCTCGCCTTTTTTGAAGAATAGCTTTTGGAAACCTTTCAGCTCTTTCACCGGCCGAACAACAGAACCGGCCTTGTCCCGGATATAAAGCTGCACGACCTCTTTACCATCGTAGCTACCTGTATTCGTCACCTCACAGGAAATTGTCAAACTCCCGTCCATCGCCATGGTATTGGCCGAAAGTTTCACATCGCCGTAACTAAAGGTAGTGTAGCTCTTCCCGTAACCAAAGGGGAACAAAGGCCCGTCTCCTGCATCCAGAAAATAACTCGTAAACCCTAAGGAAGTCTGCTTGGCACCAACAGGAATTTCGTTGATTAAAGTGATATTCTCGGCGGGACGTCCCGTGTTGGGATGCGCATAGTAAACCGGCACCTGGCCAACCATTTTCGGGAAACTGATTGGCAACTTTCCGCTTGGGACCGCCTTTCCGAAAAGCAAATCAGCCAAAGCCGGGCCTGCCATTGTTCCCCCGTGGAACGCGTAAAGTGTGGCATCAGCCAATTCAACTTCGGCGCCAATTGTAAGAGGTCGGCCAGCCATTACGATCATAACTACTGGTTTGCCTGTTTTCTTCAATTCGTCGAGCATTTGGGATTGTGCTCCCGGCAGCGAAATGTCGGCCCGACATCTCGCTTCACCACTAAGAACAGCTTCTTCTCCAGCAAAAAACAGAATGACATCCGCCTTTTTAGCAC
This sequence comes from Mangrovibacterium diazotrophicum, assembly GCF_003610535.1. Lineage (NCBI taxonomy): Bacteria > Pseudomonadati > Bacteroidota > Bacteroidia > Marinilabiliales > Prolixibacteraceae > Mangrovibacterium > Mangrovibacterium diazotrophicum. The sequence continues at coordinate 3,168,199 of NZ_RAPN01000001.1, forward strand.
TTTCAACCGCTTTCATCATCTCATCCTCATTCGTGTCCCTGCTGTAGGTCAAACCTGCTTCGTAAATAACTTCGGTGTCTCTTCCGCACAAATCGCGGATAGCCATTAGCGGAGTCACACTGTGCTCTGGTTCCGCATCGAAACACCAGGTACCAACCTGATCTGCGCCACTGTCTGCCAGCGGACCAACAACAGCTACACTGCTTACATTTTGCAAGGGTAGTATGCCGTCATTTTTCAGAAGAACAGCTCCTTCTATGGCTGCTTCTTTTGCCTGCTCCAATGAATTCGGTAGATAAAATTTAGAATCATCCGAAACCTCCACATACGGATTGTCAAATAATCCTAATCGGAACTTTAATCTTAAAATGCGACGTACGGCTTCATCAACATCTGCCAACTTCACATCTCCGTTTGCTAAAGCTTCTGGCAAGTGTTGTACGAAGGCATAACTTTCCATGTCCATGTCCACGCCAGCATTCATAGCCTGTACGGCCGCCTGATAGAGATCTTCGCTGAAACCCCAGGTGATCATCTGTTGGATAGAAGCCCAGTCGCTATCCAACACGCCATCATAACCCCACTGATCACGCAGAATATCCGTTAATAAGTGACGGTTACCTGAGGAAGGAATTCCATCAATATCATTAAACGAACACATAAAAGTGGAACAGCCCATATTGGCTGCCGCTTTAAAAGGAGGTAAAACCACATCATGCAGTTCTCGTTCCGTGATGTGTGTGGTGTTGTAATCCTTCCCACTTTCGGTAAAACCATAAGCTGCGAAATGCTTGGCACAGGCTGCAATTGACGTAGCCTCCGCGAGATCATCTCCCTGAAATCCTTTGATCATGGCGGAGCTCATGGCAGTGGTCAAGTAAGGATCTTCTCCGCACGACTCCGCGACACGTCCCCAGCGAGGGTCGCGGGTTACATCCATCATCGGGGCAAATGTCCAACGTATACCCACGGACGATGCTTCTATTGCAGCAACACGAGCACCGTTTTCAGCAACCTTTGTGTTCCAGGATGCAGCCTGTCCCAACGGAATCGGAAAAATTGTTTTGAAACCATGAATGACATCGCGAGCGAATACAATAGGTATATGTAACCTACTTTTTTCAACCGCGACTTTTTGAATCGCATTAATTATTTTAGCGTCTAATTCATTCAGAATACAACCGACATTTCCATTTTCAACCTGTGAGGTAATATTACTGTCGATGTTGTCATAACTCAATTGGTTTAATTGACCAATTTTCTCATCGAGTGTCATCCTAGAAATAAGTGAATCGATCTTCTCTTCTATTCCCTGCGCTTTCACAGAAATAGAAATCGTCAAAATGAGAAGAATGAATAGTGTTTTTTTCATAGCTCAATCGTAGATTAATTCAGAGCATGAAATTATCCTGAACAATGTCGCTATTCAAAAAAAACACTACGCAAAAAACTCACTTTTAATAAATGTAAGCCTCACTTTTAATAACTTTAAATTCTATATTTCAATCACTTAATTAGTTTATCATGCTAAATAACACATCAGCGCCACCTCAACTAGTAGTAGAATTTGAGTTAAGTTTATGGTATGGCGAGAACATTAATAATCTTATTCCTGATCCTCCTTGTTTCGGTAGATAAAACAACAGCACAACAACCGTCTATACGAAACTTTGCAACAAGTATATATGGTGGCGGCACACAAAACTGGTGCATTTCTCAAACGGATAACAAGCGAATGTTGTTTGCCAACAACAGCGGGTTGCTAACCTATGATAGCGACCGGTGGTTCCTGTTCAATATAGCAAACAACACCAATGTACGCTCTCTGTATTACGATGGGGAACAAGATTACATATATGCGGGAGCAAGCAATGAATTCGGTTATTACTACACTGACTCGATTACCTTTAAAACGACCTATCAGTCACTGTCGATAAATTTACCGGAGAAAGAACAGTCTTTTGACGAAGTATGGAATATCTACAAATACAAAGATGCGATCACATTTCAGTGCAAGCGGCACATCTTCCTGCTAAAGCCAGACGGGGAATTCAGTGTTTTTCACACAAAATACCGGATAGAAACTTCCACTGTTGTCGACGACAAGATCATCATTGCGTGCAAAGAGGCGACCTACTACATTTTCAACAACCGGCTGCACACGATGAACAACACGGATCTATTGCAGGGGAAAAGCGTCAGAGCTATTCTTCCTTACGTTAACGGGATGATTATTTTTGCCACCGCATCGGATGGCCTCTACACCTATGACGGATTTACGACCACACCTTTGATGCTTGATATAAGTCCGTTTCTGGAGAACAACCAGATATTTTGTGGTGCAATTCACGGCGACATGCTCGCCTTTGGCACTGTCAGAGGAGGACTCGTGGTCAAGAATATTAGCAGCGGACAAAACTCATATGCCAATGTATCCACCGGCTTACAGAACAATACGGTGTTGTCCTTATTCTTTGACAGCCTCAATAACATCTGGCTTGGGCTGGATCAGGGAATATCTTACGTGCTCACGGAGGCACCATACAAAGAACTCTTCGGTCACAACAATCAAAACGGTACCGGTTACTCGTCTCTGATTTTTGAAAACAAATTGTACCTCGCGACAAATCAAGGGCTGTTCTTTACTCCGTTTCCAATGCCGGATACCCCGATACCGCCCCAGCCTCAACTTCTGGCGAACATGACCGGACAGGCCTGGAGTCTCCGCAATATCTCCCATTCGGTGCTGTGCGGAAATGATGACGGTGCGTACCAAATTACCGGAACTGAGGCCCGCAAAATACCTGGACCTGAAGGTACATGGGACTTCAAAGAACTTCATCACCATCCGGGATCTGTATTATCCTGCGATTATCAGGGCCTTTACATTTTAAAGGAGGTTGAGAACCAATGGGTGTTTTCAAACCGGGTGGAAGGATTCAACGAAACGAGCACAGCATTTGAGGAAGACTCAGATGGTAGCATCTGGGTGTCGCACTGGCAAAAAGGAGTGTATCATCTGTGGTTGTCGGATGACCTCACAACGGTTGTAAAGATGAAGTTTTACAGCTCGGAGAACGAACTCCCGACAAACGACAACAACATCATTTCGAAGATCGACGGCAAAATTTACATCTCCTCTGCCGATGGCTTTTATCGCTACGACAGCGAAAGCGGAAAACTCGTCAAAGACGCAAAGCTTAATGCGACATTCCAATCACTGGAACATCCGCTTCGCCTCATCGAAACCCCGCGGCGCGATATCTGGGCCGTAAACACCGGTTCCTTATCCCTTGCCAAGAGAGACAGCACCGGCAACTACGAGACTGATACACTAACTTTCCGAAGTATCGCCAAAAGACTACAGGCCAACCTCGGCCATATTGATTTCATCGATGAAAACCACACGATATTCAACGTCGAAAACGGATTTATCAGTGTCAACAACGACTATATCTCCAAAAGGAACGATGCCCAAATACTAATACGCCGTATTCTTGGAACGAAATCCACCGACACCATTTTTTACGCCGGAACCACTAAAAATGTCCAGAAAAATATTCAAATCCCGCACGACCAGAACTCCATTAAAATAGAGTACGTCTGGCCCCAATACAGCTCCGACAAATCGATATCCTTTTCTTGTTATCTTGAAAACTACGACAACGAGTGGACCAATCAGCAGGACGCTGTCTCCAAAGAGTACACCCAGCTGAGAAAAGGCTCCTACACTTTTCACCTTCGCGGCCACAATATGGCAACAGGCGTGGTTCAGGAAACAATGATCAAGTTCACCGTTCTTCCGGCGTGGTATGAGACGTTGCTCGCTTACGCCATCTACCTGGTAACTTTCATCATTATGATGTTTTATATTTTCAAGTTTCTGAAAAATCGCTACGACCGGAGAATTCACGAGATTGAAATGCGTCGCGAACGCCAACTGCGCGAACGCGAAACGCAACTGGAAATTGAACGTCAGAAAAAGGAAAAGGAGCTGATACAAATGAAAAAAGAAGAGCTTGAAATCGAATTGAAGCATAAAACCAGCTTACTTGCCGATTCAACGATGAACCTGATTCGCAAGAACGACATGCTTCAAATGCTCGACAATGACCTCTCCGAAATTTCAAACGGAATACGGCATCAGGAAGCAACACATACGCTGAACCGCAAAATCCAGAATATCCACAAGAGCATTCATTCCAATATAAAGGAGGATGAAAACTGGGAAAAATTCGAGGAAAACTTCAACCTCGTGTATGTCAACTACATGAAGAAACTCACCGAACAATTTCCACATCTGAAGATGAATGATCGTAAGCTTTGCGCGTACTTACGCATGGGTCTCAGCAGCAAAGAAATGGCATCCCTGTTTAATACATCTATTAGGAGCATTGAAACGGCCAGGTACCGGTTGCGCAAAAAACTAAACCTGGGGCACGATGACAATCTTTCCGATTTCATCCAATCGCTCTAGAAACTGAACCGAACAGTTTATGCCGTAATATCCCCTTGGTTTATTAGATTTGCGCTACAACCCCAAAATCCGAAACAATGGCAAACACGTATAAAAATATCATCTTCGACCTGGGAGGTGTGCTGTTACAAATTGATGCGCAACGAAGTATTCAGGCCTTTCGCGAACTGGGAATGCCCGAGATGATCCGTCCCGGAGGCTGGGGCTACAACCACCCCGTTTTCCTGGAAATGGAAGCCGGCAAGTTAAGTGATGAGCAATTTCGAACTGGCATTCAGGAATTGTTGCCTCAACCTGTTTCAAACGAAACCATCGACAACGCCTGGTGTGCCATGATTCTGGAGTATTTCCCCGAACGAATTGAGCTGGTTCGGAGACTCTCGGCCAACTACCGCGTTTTCCTGTTTTCGAATACCAACGCCATCCACATCCGCCATTTCCAAGGACTTTTCAAGCGGACTTTCCAACACGAATTATCCGAACTGTTTGAGAAGGATTATTACTCAAGCGAAATTGGTTTGCGCAAGCCTGATCCGGCTTCTTTTGATTTTGTACTGAACGATGCCGGACTGAAAGCGGAAGAAACACTGTTTGTCGATGACTCGGATGCCAATATTGAAAGCGCAAAAAAAACGGGCATGAACACCATTTGGCTCACACCCGAATCTGATTTATTATCTTTTTTCTAACGATTAGTTCTGTTCTTCCGGCTCGCTCCAATCGCCGTTGTCACGAATCAGGTTTTCCAATTCATAAACGGCATTCTCGTACGGAATGTGGCGCTTCTTCAACGACTGTCCTTTGTAGAGGTTAACTTTTCCGTTTCCGGCACCAACAAATCCGTAATCAACGTCTCCCATCTCGCCGGGACCGTTGACCACACATCCCATTACGCCAATTTTCAGGTGGTTCAGGTGTTTAAAGTGTGCTTTTACCTTTCGGGTTGTTTCGTGCAGATCAAACAACGTGCGACCACAGCCCGGACAGCTGATAAACTCGGTCTTCGAAACACGCATGCGGCTCGCTTGCAGAATCGAGAAACTCAGATCTTTCAAGTCTGTGAAAGTAATGTTATCTCCTTCGTTGGTAATGCAAATACCATCTCCGTAACCATCCAACAGCAGACCTCCCAAATCGATTGATGCTTTAATCTGAAGGTCTTCCAGGCTGCTTTCCTTGTACGAACGCAAAATGATCACCGGCACTTTCCAGATGTGCGATTCCAGCGTCATGAAGAAAGCACGAAGCTCTGCATACGGGTTTTTGTTGAAACTCTCGAGAATGAGAACCGTTTTGCGCGTTTGCTTCAGCTTCATGATGATTTCCGGATTTTCGGACATAAAGCGGTCAAACTCCATCTTGTTGGTTCGGATGAATTTCATCTGTCCCCAGTGGCTTCCGCCAAACAGGTATTCCTCCAAATCCAGAATCGGGTAAGCGTTGCCTTCCAGATCCAGAATCTGGTCCCGGTCGAAGAAATATTCAGGAATCTGCTTGCCTCTCAGCGGCAGAATTTCCGACAAGCTACGGTCACGCAAATCTGCAATTACAACAGGAAGCTGCTTGCCTCCCATGTTCATCACAGGCCGAGTTGAGCGCTTTTCATACTCAAACGGATTGATTTGAGCAAAAAGCGGAGCTGTTATAGGTTGGTGATTTTGATACGTTTTAATGTGGTTGACCATCTTCTTTGCCACCGGAATCTCCCGTTCAGGAGCCTCGGTTAACGACACACGAATGGTATCGCCAATACCGTCGACCAACAGTGCACCAATACCAACAGCCGATTTGATACGGCCATCTTCGCCTTCGCCGGCCTCGGTGACTCCCAGGTGCAACGGATACTCCATGTCTTCCAGTCGCATCCGCTTGTTGAGCAACCGAACGGTGTACACCATCATGCGGGTATTGCTGGATTTGATCGAGATCACGACGTTGTTGAAATCAACTTTCTTACAAATCCGCAGGTACTCCATCACCGACTCAGAGATGCCCGCAGGCGTATCGCCGTAACGACTCATGATGCGGTCAGAAAGCGATCCCTGGTTTGCACCAATTCGCAGCGCTGTATTGGTCTCTTTAAGAACTTCCAAAAATGGAACAAACTGTTCCTCGATCTTTTGCAGTTCTTCCTTATACTCTTCGTCTGAATAAATATGCTGCTCGAAACGAGCGCGTTTATCGTAGAAGTTTCCCGGATTGATCCGAATCTTCGAAATATACTTGGCAGCAATCTCTGCCAATTTCGGGTTGAAATGAACGTCGGCAATCAGTGAGTTTTCGTAGCCGCGAGCAACGAGCTCCCGCTTGATATTTTTCAAATTTTCCGCATCGGTCATACCCTTTACTGTCACCCGAACATAGTCGGCACCAGCTTTGATAATACGAATAATTTGCTCTACTGTCGCGTCGGTATCTTTTGAATCGGTATCAGTCATCGACTGAATTCTGATCGGATAATCTCCCCCCACTGGTATCTTACCAACCTGTACCACAGAGGTTTGCTGGCGTTGATACTTTGTCAAATCTTTGATGTAATTAAAATTCCGATCTTCCATAGTCAGTCAAGCATTTTTGAGAGCCACAAAGTTAAATTAAAGTTAATAAATACAAAATGTCCAGACCTAATTTATAAGAAATTAGACCATTTTCCGGCTACTACCCGACACTTTAACTGATTTTTCGTTGGCTTTCAATAAAAAAGGATATTTGTTAGTGTGTTTTCGCGCAAAGGAAGCGGAATTGCGGGAAAAAGAGATTACCTGAAAATTAAATTTGAGACATCAATATTTAACCAAATCGTCCCGATTTCTTTATTTTTGGAATCAAACTTACATCCATGAGTATCCGGATCGACAATATTTCGAAATATTACGGGAAGCAAAAAGCTGTTGATAATCTCAGTATCGAACTAAACAGCGGAGAACTGGTTGGTTTTCTCGGTCCGAACGGTGCCGGCAAATCAACCCTGATGAAAATTATTACCGGCTACCTGGCTGCCGACGAGGGAAAAGTTGAGATCAACGGCGAAGAAGTTTCGCCCGACAATCACCGTATCCGGCAACAAGTAGGCTACCTCCCGGAACACAATCCGCTTTACACCGATCTGTACATCAAAGAATACCTGCAACTGACAGCTGGTATGTATCGGCTGGACAACAAGAAAAAGCAGGCTGAACGTGTTATTGAGATGACAGGGCTCGGTCCCGAGCAACACAAAAAAATCGGCGCGCTCTCCAAAGGATACCGCCAACGGGTTGGTCTTGCACAAGCTTTGATTCACGATCCGAAAATCCTGATTTTGGATGAGCCAACAACAGGTCTCGACCCGAACCAGCTGGAAGACATTCGTGCCCTGATCCGCGAAATCAGCCGCGAGAAAACCGTGCTTTTTTCGACACATATCATGCAGGAGGTGGAAGCGATTTGTAACCGTGTTCTCATTATCAACAAGGGAAAGTTGATTGCGGACAACCCGGTAGAAAACCTAAAAAGCGGCAAGCTGTTTTCGACTCAACAAGTGTTGATTGAATTTGCTGAAACGATCAGCCCGGAGATGCTGCCATCGCGCCTGAAACTTGTTAAAATTGTCACAATCTCACCAAACAGCTTATTGGTACATGCACCGGGCGATGAAGATATTCGACCGGAATTATTTCGTTTTGCCGTAGACGAGGGACTGACTATTTTGACACTTCAGGAACAACAAACCAGCCTCGAAAATATCTTCCACAAGCTAACAAAAAACTAAGCTCTGCTAATTCCCTATTGATGGTTTTACTTGCACTCAAGCACTCCATCGCTGCAGGAAGACCTACGCAGACACAGATCTATTGAATTTGTTTGATATACCCGAGCAGTTCGTCGGCGGTAATCAATTTTTGAGCTTCGGCAACCAGTTTGCCTTTTGCATCGAAAAAGAATGTCCGGGGAATTGTCCGGATTCCGTAAAAAAGCAGGTTGCTATCACTTTTGTAAAAATCGAATCCGTATTCTTTGCTTCTCACAAACTCATTGATTTCACCTAAATCTTCGTCCGATATCGCAACAAACAGGACATCGTCCCCCAAGCTTTTTCTAACGCGATCAAATTCGGGTAACTCTTTCCGACAGGACGGGCACCAGGTTGCCCAGAAAACCAAAACGACGGGCTTTCCAACAAACAGTTTCGGATCAACCTTTTCACCTGTCAGATCAACCAGATTAAGCCGACTCAGACTCATGGAATCGAAATAATGACGCTTCAGGTAGAATGCTCCGGCAACCCCGGCGATCAAAGCCCCTACGAAAATTATGAGCAACATCCGTCTATTCATTTTCATTTGTGTTCGAATTGTTGACGAAAGATAAACATCCGAACCAGTACAAAGATTACCGGTCTCCGTTTTATCACAAAATTTAATCAATTCACGCGCTGCATTGTTATAAACAGCCTAAGGAGAAAACAGAATGGAAAGCAGAAAACAAATCGCCTTTTCGGTGTTGGATTTAGCACCGGTAGCCGAAGGCTCAACCCCAGCCGATGCCCTAAGAAACAGTCTCGAACTAGCCCAACAAACCGAGAAATTTGGTTACACCCGCTACTGGGTTGCCGAACATCATAACATTATCAGTGTTGCCAGTGCAGCCACTTCAATCATTATTGGATACATCGCTCAAGGCACAAAATCAATCCGGGTAGGATCCGGCGGTATCATGCTGCCCAACCACTCGCCTTTAATCGTCTCTGAGCAGTTTGGAACTTTGGCAGCCCTCTACCCCGGACGAATTGACCTGGGACTGGGCCGAGCACCGGGAACCGACCAGGTGACCGCCGCCGAACTGCGCTATGATCGCATGCGCGCTGCGCAGGATTTTCCGAACGAAGTGCGCAAGATTCAACAATACTTTTCGCCGGAAAACAGCAAAGCGGCCGTTCGCTCTGTTTTATCCGAAGGTGCCGACGTACCGGTTTGGATTCTCGGTTCGAGCACCGACAGTGCCTACCTCGCCGCTGAGTTAGGATTGCCTTACGCCTTTGCCAGCCACTTTGCACCGCAGCAACTGATCCCGGCCATCAACATTTACCGACAAAACTTTAAGCCATCCGCTCAACTGGAAGAGCCGTATGTGATTGTGGGTAGCCAGGTCGTCGCTGCTGAGACCGATGACGAAGCCGAATACCTGGCCAGCACCATGCGACGAAGTTTCCTGGGTATTGTTACCGGTCGCCGCGAGTTGATGCAGCCACCAACCCATGACCTGGGTTACGAAAACTGGGGAATCATCAAGGATCGGATTGACCTGATGCTAGCCTGCTCGCTCATTGGTGGAAGAAAACGGATCAAACGGGAATTACAGCAAATACTTGGACACACCAGCGCCAACGAAATCATTGTTTCATCGCACATCTACGACCAACAAAAACGAGTGGACTCGTACCGGATTTTTTCGGAGCTGGTGCAAAACCTGTAAACAATTGGGGGCCTATCTCCCTATTCATCGGATGACTCAAAGTTGCCTGGTGAACAGCGTTGACACTTGCTTCACCAAAGCAGAACACAGGTCACAAACCTGCGCCATCGGGGCGAAGCCGATACTAAAATTTATCGGCATTTACATTTGATAATTCCGGTTTCTACCCTGATATACTGCAAGCAGACCGACCGGTTTGAAAGAACTATGGGAGTTACGAAAAAGCGAAACAATTCGATCTCTCGCTCGTCAGCGAATTGAATATGATTTCCAGTTGTTTGGCAAACAAAAAAAAGATATTACATTTGCCGCCGTATTTGTGGACAAATTTGAGATTGATTGCAACCACATAAAAAAATGCTAAAGCAGTCGCTTTACCTTTTGAGGCATTCCTTTCAATCCAATTCATCCACACACAACTTGTTGAATCAATTCATTTGTAACTGCTCAAACAGGCAGGCAAATTTTAATAGTTAAAGACAGATATGAGCTATCTATTTACAAGCGAATCGGTATCAGAAGGGCACCCGGATAAAGTGTCTGACCAAATTTCTGATGCCCTGCTGGATGAATTTCTGGCATTTGACCCGAACTCAAAAGTAGCCATTGAAACGTTGGTAACTACCGGACAGGTGGTGTTGGCCGGCGAAGTAAAATCGAAGACTTACGTGGATGTGCAGGAAACAGCCCGTAAAGTGATTAACGAAATTGGATACACGAAAGCCGCTTACCGTTTCGACGGTGACTCGTGCGGTGTGCTGACTGCTATTCACGAACAGAGTGATGATATTAACCGTGGCGTTGACAAAGTTGACAAAATGGACCAGGGTGCCGGCGACCAGGGAATGATGTTCGGTTATGCCTGCAAGGATACCGAAGATTATATGCCACTGCCGCTGGAACTTTCGCACCGCATTTTGAAGGAACTGGCTGTAATCCGCCGCGAAGAAAAAGTAATGACCTACCTGCGTCCCGATTCGAAATCGCAGGTAACCATTGAATACAACGACGACAACTCTCCGAAGCGTGTTGAAGCCATCGTGGTTTCGACTCAACACGACGAGTTTGATGCCGACGAACCGATGCTGGCGAAAATCAAAGAAGACGTTATCAATATTTTGATGCCTCGCGTAATTGCCCAATTGCCGGAGCGTGTTCAGGCTTTGTTTGGATCAGACATTAAATATCATGTCAACCCAACCGGTAAATTCGTCATTGGCGGGCCGCACGGAGATACAGGCTTAACCGGCCGTAAGATCATTGTAGATACTTACGGTGGCAAAGGTGCTCACGGTGGTGGTGCCTTCTCGGGTAAAGACCCGTCGAAAGTAGACCGCTCAGCCGCTTACGCATCGCGTCACATTGCCAAAAACCTGGTAGCAGCAGGTGTTGCCGACGAGATTTTGGTGCAGTTGGCATACGCTATCGGCGTCGCTCAGCCTGTAGGTGTCTATGTGAATACCTACGGAACTGCCAATGTAAAAATGGACGATGGCGCCATTGCCCGCGAAGTTGAAAAACTATTCGACTTACGTCCGGCAGCTATCGAAGAGCGCCTGAAACTGCGTAACCCGATTTACCGAGAAACAGCTGCTTACGGTCACATGGGTCGTACGCCGCAAACCGTTACCAAAGTATTCGAATCACCCTATTGGGGCAAACTTGAAAAAGAAGTAGAGTTGTTTACCTGGGAGAAACTCGACTACGTTATCGAAATCAAAAAAGTATTCGGCATTTAATCCGCTTACCGCAAACAAAAATACCGAGCCCGGCCTATCAGGTCGGGCTTTTCTATTTTAAAAACGGCCTTTTGCTGAACGCTTCTCCCATCCAAATCCGGCTAAAAACGGTTACGCAAATGTTACAGCTTGCAGATTTCTCTGCCAGTATCAGCAGCACAATTCCAAGAATATGTCGATAAACATTACATCGTGTAATATTTTTGCAACATACCACAACATTCTGATTGACTGAACGTAAACAGCGGTAAATTTCTAAAAAAACATTATCCAAAAACACAATTAATCGTTTTGTAATATTTCATTAATCCGGCTGTAACGAAATAGATCTTGATTTGCTTCCGAATTCTGTCACAGGAATTAACCTTTTCAATCTTAAGTATATATGAAACGCAAAGTAATCATCACATTTGCTATGCTCTGCATGGCTATTATCGGCATGTCTCAGACAACCGACGAATTTAAACCAACAGGTAAGATGTACGGATCAGTCTTCACGAACTTCTACACGACGATATCTGACGGAGAATCTGCCTCAGGTTTTAACCTCACCCGCCTTGAACTCGGTTACAAATACCAGTTCAGCCCGGTAATCTCAGCCAGGGTATGTTACGACATTGAAAATCCGAAAGACGGAGGTAGCCTCGACTTCACCGCTTTTGCCCGTAACGCCTACCTGGAATACAGCGACCACGGTTTTACAGTCGATTTTGGTGTTATCACCGCCAACGCATACAATATGCAGGAAAATTTCTGGGGCTACCGGTACGTTGCCAAATCATACCAGGATCTATACAAATACAGCTCGAGCCGCGACCTTGGAATTAAGGCAGCCTACAAATTCAGCGATGCTGTTAGTGCCGATGTTTTCATCGCAAATGGTGAAGGCTATAAAAGTATGCAGAAAGACAGCGCACTGCGTGTAGGATTCGGAGCAACCATCGATCCTGTTAAAAAGCTAACACTTCGTGCTTATTACGATTTCATCAGCAAAGATGAAACAATGACAACCCTGGCACTTTTTGCCGGTTATAAAGCAGAAAAATTCTCGCTTGGTTTCGAATATAACCAACGCAACAATACCTCATTCGTTGCTGGTGAAGACCAGGACGGTATTTCAACTTACATCAATTTAAAACCATCTAAAAAAGTATCTGTATTCGGTCGTTACGACAAAAGAATGTCGAAAGACGACTGGAACTTGTCAAGCGACGGAGACCTGTTTATTGCAGGTATGGAATACAGCCCTGTAAAAGGCGTGCGTTTGGCACCAACACTTACCGGATGGAGTCCTGCTGACGATAGCCAAGCCTTCACAACAGGAGTCTTATTGAATTGCGAAATTAAATTCTAATACAATCTATCATGAGAAAGTTATTAACCCTGGTTTTAGCAGTTGCTCTACTTAGCAGTTGTTCAAACTCTTCGAAAAAAACAACAGAAGGTAAAGCTGTAGACCTGACAGCTGCAGGTGCAACATTCCCGCTGCCATTCTACAACATGGTCTTCAAACAATACGGCGAAGAAACCGGATCGACCGTCACCTACGGTGGTATCGGCTCTGGCGGTGGTATCCGCAGCCTGAAAGACCAGGTTGTTGACTTCGGTGCAACCGACGGCTATCTGAACGATGAGCAATTGACTGAAATGCCGGGTGAAGTATTACACATCCCAACTTGTATGGGTGCTGTTGTTATCGCGTTTAACATTCCGGGAGTTGACTCTCTGAAATTGTCGAACGATTTGCTGGAAAAAATCTTCATGGGTGACATCACCAAATGGGACGACATTCAAATCACTTCAAACAACGAAGGCGTAACGCTTCCAGCGATGGACATCACTGTTGTACACCGTTCAGACGGTAGCGGTACAACTCAGATTTTCGCCGACTTCATGACTAAAATCAGCGAGAAATGGGCTAGCCAGGTTGGTGTTGGCAAATCATTGAACTGGCCTGTAGGAATGGGCGCTAAAGGAAACCCAGGCGTTGCCGGTACCATCAGCCAAACAGCAGGTTCAATCGGCTACATCGGTTCTGAATTTGCTTTTGCTCAGAAAATTTCAATGGCAAAAGTTCAAAACTCAGCCGGTAACTATGTTTTGCCAACAATCGAGACAATCAGCGCTGCTGCTCAAGGCGAAATCCCAGCTGACACCCGCATCATGTTGACCAACTCATCTGATCCGGCGTCATACCCAATCAGCGGTTTCACCTGGTTGATTTTCTACAAAGACCAAGCTTACAACAACCGTTCGGAAGACCAAGCCAAACAAACCGTTGACTTGCTGAAATGGATGGTAAGCGAAAAAGCACAAAACGAAGCTCCGAAAGTACACTACGCTCCGCTACCCGCTGCAGCAGTAGAAAAAGCAAAAGCGATTTTGAGCACCGTTACTTACAACGGAAACCCTTTATAAATTAAACCGGATAATTGAGCGACCGGAACACGCTCCTCAAATTCAATCCAGAATAAAAACTGAAAATTGAAGCTTGTTTATGAATAGTGATAAAATAACCCGACTGGTTTTATCCCTTGGCTCATTTATCCTAATAATTGTGGCTGCAGGAATGGTTTACTCATTGGTAATGGGATCCATTCCTGCATTCAAAACCTTCGGGTTTAAATTCATTTTCTCCAATAACTGGGATCCGACTTACGGAAAAGAAAACTACGGTGCACTGCCGTTTATCGCCGGAACATTGATTTCATCCATTCTGGCTCTTCTCATCAGTCTTCCCCTATCCTTTTCAGCCTCGCTTTTTTTAGGTGAATATTTCAAAGGAACCCGTGTTGCCCGCATTTTGAGCATGCTGGTCGACCTTTTGGCAGGTATCCCGTCAATCGTTTACGGACTTTGGGGCTTTTACGTCCTGCGCCCATTGATGATCGAACTCGGGATCGGTAGCCAGGGATTTGGCGTTTTTACCGCCAGCCTCATCCTCGCCATCATGATCATTCCGTATGCAACCTCGCTGAGTAACGAGATTATCGCGATGGTTCCCAACGACCTGAAAGAAGCTGCCTATTCACTGGGAGCAACCCGTCTCGAAGTGATCCAAACGGTGACCATCCCTAGCGCGCACTCCGGAATTATTGCCGGCTACATTCTATCGTTTGGGCGCGCATTGGGCGAAACCATGGCTGTAACCATGCTGATTGGTAACTCAAACAAAGTTCCGGATAGCCTTTTCGGAACCGGCAACTCTATGGCCAGTGTGATTGCCAACCAATTTGGTGAAGCCGACGGACTTAAATTAAGTTCCCTGATCGCCATCGGTCTGCTGCTCTTCCTGATCACAGCAATTGTGAACGGAATCGGAAAACTGATTATTAAACGGATGCAATAAAAGTCGAAAACGTGAACACAACAGAAAACATACGACTTCAGGACACATCGAAACGCCGCCAATTAAAGGACAAACTTGTTCTTGGCATGGTTGTTTTCTTCTCGCTGGTCACCGTCTCCCCGATTATTTTAATCATCGGCGAACTGGTGCGCAAAGGTTACCGCCAAATCAGCCTCGATTTCCTGATTAAAAATACACCGGACACCTATTCAGCCATGACCGCCATTGCCAACGGAGAACGCATTCCGGGCGGTATTGCCAACGGTATTGTTGGTACATTAATCATGGTTGTTTTAGCCGCTGCTATCGCCATTCCTGTCGGTATTATTATCGGCATCTATTTATATGAAAATCCAGGTAAACGACTGGCCAATTTTACCCGAAGCCTTTCGGATGTGATGCAGGGGGTTCCCTCCATCGTTTTGGGTTTGATCAGTTACCTGTGGGTTGTAAAACACGTTACAAACGGGTATTCCGCATTGGCCGGTAGCGTTTCGCTATCCATCATGATGCTGCCCATGATTGTACGTTCAACCGAAGAAACATTGAAGATGATTCCCAACAGCCTGAAAGAAGCTGCGCTGGCATTGGGAACGCCTTATCACAAAGTCATTTTAAGGGTCTTGATCCCAACCGGGTTCAGCGGACTTTTCACCGGAATTCTACTGGGTATTTCGCGCGTTTTGGGCGAAACGGCTCCATTGATGCTGACTGCACTGGGAAGTTCGATGATCAACCTTGACATTACCAAGCCAACCAGTGCCGTACCACTGTTGATCTGGGAATTTTACAACGACCCAAACATGATTGACCTGATCTGGAGCTCATCGCTGATGCTGATGATTCTGGTCTTAGTATTGAACATGATTTCGAAGCAAATTGCTAAGAAAACAAAATAAACAGAACTCAAGAGAAATGGTAACAGATACAATTGCTGAAATAAAAAATCCAGCACTGAGCATTCAGGATCTTAGCGTTTATTACGACAAGAACAAAGCTGTAAAAAATGTTTCAGTCGACATAAAAAAGAACACCGTAACGGCGATCATGGGACCTTCGGGTTGTGGAAAAAGTACTTTGCTGCGTGCCTTGAATCGCATGCACGAGCTTTACGACAACATCCGCACCGAAGGGAAAGTGTTGATCCACGACGAAAACATTTACGATGTGCCTGCCATTAAGCTGCGCCGTGAAATGGGAATGGTGTTCCAACGCCCCAACCCTTTTCCGACCATGAGCATTTTCGAAAATGTGATCGCGGGTTACAAGCTAAACGGCATTCGATTGAAGAAAAATGAGAAAGAGGAAATCGTGGAACGCTCCCTGCGCGACGTAGCCCTTTGGGACGAGGTGAAAGACACCCTGCACAAAAAAGGAACCTTCCTTTCGGGTGGTCAGCAGCAACGTTTGTGCATTGCCCGCGCACTGGCTTTTGGCCCTGAAATCATTTTAATGGATGAGCCAACTTCAGCCCTCGACCCGATTGCCACTTCGAAAATTGAAGACCTTTTGGTGAAGCTGAAGGAGAACTACACCATCATCCTGGTAACGCACAACATGACGCAGGCGGCCCGTATTTCAGATTACTCTTTATTTATGTATCTTGGAGAGTTGGTGGAATACGGCAAGACAAAAAATATGTTTACCAATCCGAAAGACCCGAGAACCGAGCAATACCTGACCGGTAAATTTGGTTAATCAACCCATACACTTAACTTAAAAATTTTCGACCATGACCATAAAAAAAGACGAGGCAATCCAAGGAATCTTCAACGATTTTGAAAAGCTGGCCAATGTAGTCCTCGAGCAGCTCGACAACATGGAGCACATTATTACCTCGGGCGAACTGAATATCTCGGATGAAATGCTGGCTCAACTCAACAAAAATGAGGAGTCCATCAATCAGCTCGAGGTTAAAATCAGCGACAAGATTGTCAACACCATCGTGTTGCAGAATCCGTTTGCATCCGAATTGAGAAAGTTAATGTCGTGCTACCGGATCCTGATTAACCTTGAACGCATTGGCGACCGGGTGATCAATGTTTCCAATTTCATCAAGAAAATTAAGACCCCTGAGCTTTACGACTCCTTCCACGAGATTTTCTCGAACACCGCTATCCTGAGTGTCGAGATGGTACGTAAATCGCTTTGGGCGTTCTCAAATAATGACATTGAATTTGCTATCTGGACCATTAAGAATGACGATGTGATGGACGAAGTGAATTCGAAGCTGTTGAAAAAACTGGTCAAAAAAACCAACAGTGCCGAAACAGACAAGCACTTGCTAACAAGCATGGTTACTTTAAAAGAAATGATGAGCAACCTCGAGCGTATTGGCGACTACGCAACCAACATTGCCGAAGCAACGATTTATGCTGTTGAAGGAAAAGATATCAGACACCATAACATAGAAGAATAATATGGATTTTATACCTAAAATATTAATTGTTGATGACGAGCAGGATCTGAGAGAAATCCTCCAATTCAACTTATCCAGTGAAGGGTTTCAAATTGACGTGGCTGCTTCTGCGGAGGAAGCTTTGACAAAGCCACTGGAAACCTATCACCTCATTCTCCTGGATGTGATGATGGGCGGCATGTCGGGTTATAAAATGGCCGACATCGTTCGCAAAGAGCACAAGCTGGATGTACCAATCATCTTCCTGACCGCAAAAACCTCGGAGAATGATTTGCTGACCGGCTTCAATGTGGGCGGCGACGATTACATTGTAAAACCATTCTCCATCAAGGAAGTTATCGTGCGCATCCGTGCCATCCTGAAACGCGGCCGGGCAACCGAACAGCCGTCAACAACTCTTGAACACGAGGAGATGAAGGTGGACGTAGACCGCAAAATGGTTTCGATCGATGCTGAAGCGGTGGCTCTGACCCGGAAAGAATTTGAAATTTTGGCGCTGCTGCTCCGCAACAAAGGTAAATTCATCAGCCGCCAGGAAATACTCGACCGCATTTGGAGCAACGACGTGATCGTGACCGAACGGAACGTCGATGTGAACATCGCTCGCTTGAGAAAAAAGATTGGTGACTACGGTAGCCAAATCATCGGTCGCTCCGGATATGGTTATTGCTTTGAGAAATAATTCATTGCTTATTCACTTTAAAACAGTTTAGCCGTGCTAAAACAACGAACATATCAACAACGCATTTTCATTTACTTTTTTAGTGCATTCACGGTTTTCACCTTGTCTATCCTGGCATTTCAATACAGCCGCGAAAAGGAATACCGCCGCAGCGAACTGGAAAGCACGCTAGACAACGTTGCCAACATGACCAACGCGTACATCAAGCACCACAAGCTGAACGAGACGGGTGATTTCGGTGAGTTGGATTCGATCGTTTACCTGGTACCAGACCCTGAAATGCGTGTTACAGTCATCGACATGAAGGGCGTCGTGTTGTTCGATAGTTTTGTTGAAGAATACACGGCCATGGAAAACCACCTTCAGCGCCCCGAAGTACAAAAGGCACTTTACAACGAACGCGGCGCCAATATCCGGCACTCAGCCACCACTGGTCAGGATTTCTATTATTACGCCCGTAACTACGACACCTACTTTATTCGTTGCGCGGCTCTTTACAACATCAAAATTCAGCATTTCCTGAAAGCATCGCGGGTATTCATTTTCTTCATGATCGCCCTGTTCCTGCTCATGTGGCTTATGCTGTATCTGGTAACCAAACGCCTTGGCGAATTCATTACCAAGCTGCGCGATTTTGCTGTGCGTGCCGGCAAAGAAGAAGACATTGATCCGAATTTCAAATTCCCGGATTCAGAGTTTGGCGATATTCAGCTTCAGATTGTTCGTATCTACAACCGCCTGAAGCGTGCCAAAGACGATTTGAGTGCTGAAAAAGAAAGGCTGTTCAACCACCTTTACGCATTGAACGAAGGGATTGCCTTTTTTACAACCAACAAAGAAAAAATACTGGCCAACAACCACTTTATTCAATTCATCAACATGATTTCGGAACATTCAACCATCTCGGCGGAATCGCTGTTTGAAATTCCGGAATTTGCTGAGTTGATTGAAAAAATTGAGGCATACCTGAAACCGGGAACGGTTATCAACCCCAAAAACCCGCCACATGTACAGATTACCGTGGAAAAAAATGAAATGTTCTTCCGGGTCCAGGGGATTGTGTTTGCCGACCGCAGTTTCGAAGTACTGATCGAAGATATCACACGGCCGGAAAAACGCCGCCTGCTGAAACAACAGCTGACCTCGAACATCGCCCACGAGCTAAAAACACCGTTGGCGTCGATTAAAGGTTACCTGGAAACAATTCTTTCCAACAAGAATGTACCGGAGGACAAAATGCATTATTTCATCGAGCGTGCCTTCCTGCAAAGTGAACGCCTCAACGAATTGCTGAACGATATTTCGTTGCTAAATAATATCGAAGATGCCGGCGACCTGTTCGAGTTTAAACAAGTGAAACTTCGCCCGCTGATCAACGATGTTATCGAAAACCTCGAGTCGCGCATCAACAAAAAAGAAATCAAACTGGATCTAGACATCAATGAAAAAGTCACCGTCTACGGAAATGATAGTTTGCTGTCGTCGATTTTCCAAAACTTCATCGAAAACAGTATCAACTATGCCGGACCGAAAGTAACGATCCGAATCCGCCAATACCTGGAAGATGAGAAGTTCTACTACTTCAGCTATTCGGATAGTGGAAAGGGCGTCCCGGAAGCGCATTTAACCCGTATTTTCGAGCGTTTCTACCGCGTTGACGAAGGTCGCACCCGCGATACCGGTGGAACCGGCCTGGGACTGGCTATCGTGAAGAATGCCGTTGGCCTGCATAAAGGTGAAATATCAGTTCGAAATCGCCCCGAAGGAGGCCTCGAATTCCTGTTCTCCCTTTCAAAAAGCTAGCTTAACTTGTTAAATAATTCTCAAAGGTCCCGGTGATTTGTTTCATCGGGACCTTTTTTGCTTAATACTATTGTAATCCTTTATTAATATCATTGGCTTTCAAATACTTACAAATCAAGATGTAATTTAAGAGTAAATAATTTGTAATCATACTGCAACATAAAGGCTCGTATTTAGCGGCGGAAAAAGGTCACAACAAGCTTGAGATTAAAGAAATGCAATCGGAATTTGACCTTCATTCTAAGAGCGGCCAATAAAAACCAATCGATATAAAGGCGTCTGACAAAGCGCCGGGCAAAGTGACATAAAATTCAACGCAAGTTGATTTTAGATATGTACAAATTATTTACAAATTTTATGGGAATTAGAAGATTAGCATTACTATGTCTTTTTGTGAGTTTTTCGATTATTTCGTTTGCTCAAAAAGGGACACTTAAAGGGCTGGTAACAGACCTGAAAACTAAAGAACCTTTGGTGGGGGCCACCATCATGCTCGAAGGCACAACCAAAGGTATTATTACGGACTTTGACGGGAATTACGAATTACCAAACATCGATCCCGGAACCTACACCGTTCGTTGCTCATTCATTTCTTACGAGACAAAACTCACCGAAAACATCGTCATTAAAGCAGGTCAACCGACTGAGCTGAATGTTCAGTTAGGTGAATCTACAGTGGAAATCGGCGACGTAAAAGTGGTTGCTAAAGCGAACCGCGAGTCGGAAAGCATGCTGCTTGTGGAGCAAAAAAATGCTGTTGTGGCAACGCAAGCCATCGGTGCGCAGGAGATCTCGAGAAAAGGTGCCAGCGATGCGGAAGCTGCGGTTACAAAAGTGTCGGGGATATCGAAACAGGAAGGCGTGAAAAACGTTTTCGTACGTGGCTTGGGCGACCGTTTTAACTCCACCAGTTTGAATGGTTTTCCGGTACCTTCCGAAGACCCCGAGTACAAAAACATTTCGTTGGACTTCTTCGGCTCTGACATCATCAAGGCAGTCAATGTAAGCAAGGTTTTTGATGCCAGCATGACCGGCGACGTTGGTGGTGCCGAAATCAATATCAACTCGAAAGAGCTGGTTGGCAGTTCTGAATTCAATGTTGGCGTATCAGCTTCGGCCAACACCAATACCTACAATGCAGACTTCCTGCTGCCTGACGGTGTGAGCAGCTTTGGTTTTGCTCAAAACACCGAAAGCCCGACCAGCGGCGACACCTATTCGTTCGCAAACTCATTGGATCCGTCGTCGCAAGACCTTCAAATTGGTAAAGGTTTGAGTTTCTCGGGCGGAAAGCGTTTCTCGGTAGGAGCGAACAAAAACCCGCTCAACTTCTACCTTATCGGTAATTACTCAACCGACTTCAGCTATACCGACGGGGTTACCCGCCAAACAACAACAACCGGTACAATCTACCGCGACCAAACAACAACAGAGTACGAAAAGAATTCGCTTCACTTTGCGACAGCCAACGTGAACTATTCATTCAACAAATACGATCTGACTTATAATTTTCTGGCGATCCACTCGGCTAACCAAAGTCTCCGTGACGATCTAGGTCTCAACACGAACTCCTTCACTGATGACGAAGCCGGCAATACCGGTTTGGTCAGACGCCAGCAAATTAACGACAACACCCTGTTGGTTAACCAACTTCAGTTGAAAAAAGAAATCAACTCAAGAATTGCAGCTAGCGCCGGCGTAGCTTATAATTACACCAACGGTAAAGAACCCGACCGACGTGTCAACTACTTGGCGTCGAATGGAGAAAACATTATTCAGCCACTAAAAGGAAGTGGCAACCAACACCGTTTTTTTGGCGATCTAAAAGAAAATGACATCAACGCACTAGCGAATGTCACTTACAAACTGACAGATGATTCGGAAAAAATCTCTTCAGTAGAGATCGGCTACCGCGGTCGTTTCCTAAATGACGAATACAACGCCAGTGCCTGGGATAACCAATGGCAAACGTCAAATCCGCCTCAGTTAGACCTGAATGATTTCTCCCTGGATGCAATATTCAACCAAGAGGGTTTTGCTGCGGGTAAATTCGCCAACAACAACTACAAAGTATTGACCTACTCTGTTGACAAGACTATTCATAGCGGATATGTATTGCTGAATTACCAACTTACTGAAAAGCTGATCGCCAATTTAGGTGTGAAAGTAGATAAAGTAGACATCACAGTGGACTATGATTTGGACCTGAACGACCAGAGTCCTGCCAAATCTTCACCTCCAATCGATGAATTGTATTTGCTTCCTAGTTTAAACCTGAAATATAACCTCAACGACAAAAATGCCCTTAGATTAGGCGCCAGCAAAACTTACACTTTGCCGCAGTCGAAGGAAATCTCGCCAATGTTATACGAAGGTCCCCAATGGGCTTCTCAAGGTAACGAAGATTTGGTACCATCAACTAACTACAACGTGGATCTGAAATGGGATTACTACATGACGCCAGGTGAACTCATCTCCATCACTGTATTTGGCAAGTTAATTCAGGATCCAATTTCCAAAGTTGAGATCGCATCGGCTAACGGCTACCAATCGTACGGGAACATCGCCGAAGAAGCTAAACTCGGCGGCGTGGAAGTTGAAATCAGAAAAGACATTTTCGCCACTGGCGAAGAAACCCGGAAGAAACTAAGTACCGGTATCAACTTCTCGTACATCAAAACCGGTGTAACGCTGAGTAACGCGAGCGGTTCGCTTCCGCTTGATTTTACCAACACCAAATCGGAACTGGAAGGCGCATCACCAATACTGGCTAACGGCGACCTTTCATATCAATACAAAAGCAACAATTTCGAATTCAACAGCACGGTGGTCGCAAACTACTTCAGCGACCGCATATATGCTATTGGAGTGGGAGGATATAACGACATTGAAGAAAACGGCCTGGTGACGCTGGACTTCATTTCGTCAGTCAAAATAAAAAATCATTGGGGAGTTAGCTTCAAAGCAAAAAACCTTCTCGACCCCGACTTCGAACTAACACGCAAACCGGCCAGCGAAGGAGCTGAACCAACCGTGTTGCGCAGCTACAAAAAAGGAATCAACCTAAGCTTGGGTTTATCCTATGAATTTTAAAATAAGTCTCGAAAATACCTTATGAAAATTAAATTTTACAAAATGAAAAAGTTATTGTTTTTCCTTTCGATTGTGACTCTGATCTTCGCTGGTTGTAGCGACGATGAGCCGAGTGGACCGAACGTTATTGAAGGTTCTACCCTATCAGGTGACATTACGACTGATACAGAACTGGATGCCTCAGTTGAATATACCTTGAATGGCACACTGAGCGTTAAAAACGGCGCTACTCTGACAATCCCTGCCGGTACAATGATTAAAGCCACCTCAGGCTTTAGCTCGTACCTGATCGTAGAACAAGGTGGTAAACTGGAAGCAAACGGTACTGCCAGCAACCCAATTACCTTCACTTCTGCCGCTTCTTCTCCTGCAGCTGGTGACTGGGGTGGTATCTGGATCAACGGTTTTGCACCAATCTCAGGTGGTGGCACCGGAACTTCTGAAGTTGATGCTACACTGCCTTACGGTGGTACTGATGCAGCTGACAACTCTGGTACCCTGACCTACGTGAAAATCCTTTACTCAGGAGCACAATCAAGCGAAAGCGTTGAACACAACGGTTTGACTTTAGACGCTGTTGGTAGCGGTACAACAATCAACAACCTGTACATTGCTTACGGTGCTGATGACGCTGTTGAATTCTTCGGTGGTTCAGTAAACGTAACAAACTTGTTGGCTGTTAACTGCGACGACGATATGTTCGATGTAACCCAAGGTTGGACCGGTACACTGGATAACGCTTACGGTATCTGGGAAGATGGTTATTCAAGTACGGAATCTGACCCACGTGGTATCGAAGCTGACGGTAACCTCGATGGTAAATATTCAAGCCAATCAGGTCAATCTGATTTCACAATGACCAACATCACCATCAAAAATGCGTCAAGTTACCTGATGGAAGACGGTATCAAAATCCGTCGTGGAGCTACTGCAACAATCACAAACGCGCTGTTGATCGGTGGTAATGCAAAAGACCTGATCGATTTGACTGACTCATCGGGTGATGCTACAACAACCACTTCAATCAGCCTGACTGTAGACAGAACTTCTTACACTTCTAACGAAATTCATGCTGACGCTACTTACGCTAACGTGGTAATCGAAGACGGCAACACTGGTGCAAGCACTGGTGCATTTGCCTGGACTGGTTACGACTTCGACGCAGATATGACTGCTGAAATCAGTGGTGATGTAACTGAAGATGTGTACCTGAATGCTTTGTACACTTACACCCTGAACGGTACCATGAACGTTAAAGATGGTGCTACCTTGATCATTCCTGCCGGAACAACAATTGAGGCTACAAAAGGCTTTGCTTCTTACCTGATCGTTGAACAAGGTGGTATGATCGAAGCAGCTGGTACTGCTGATGCACCTATTACGTTTACTTCTGCTGAAGCTTCTCCTGCAGCTGGAGACTGGGGTGGTATCTGGATCAACGGTTATGCTCCAATCTCTGGTGGTGGTACCGGAACTTCAGAAATTGACGCAACGCTTCCTTACGGTGGAACTGACGCAGCTGACAACTCAGGTACATTGACCTATGTGAAAATCCTTTACTCAGGAGCACAAGTAAGCGAAAGCGTTGAACACAACGGTCTGACTTTGGACGCTGTTGGTAACGGAACAACAATCAACAACATTTATGTGATGAATGGTGCTGATGACGCGGTTGAATTCTTCGGTGGTACAGTTAATGTAACCAACTTATTGGCTGTTAACTGCGACGACGATATGTTCGATGTGACTCAAGGCTGGACTGGTACACTTGATAACGCTTACGGCGTTTGGGAGTCTGGCTACACAAGCTCTGAATCTGACCCTCGTGGTATCGAAGCTGACGGTAACCTGGATGGTAACTACCCTAGCGACTCAGGTCAGTCTGACTTCACGATGACAAACATCTCGATTGTAAACAAATCAGACTATGTAATGGAAGATGGTATTAAAATCCGTCGTGGCGCGACTGCTACTATTACAAACGCTTTGATCGTTGGTGGTGTAGCTAAAAACATCATCGACATGACTGACAGTAAAGGTAATGCCAACACTGCTTCTGCAATCAGCTTAACTGTTGACGGAACAACTGTTCCTGATGGTAATGACGAAATCAATACAGGTAGCGACACGTATTCAAGTGTTGTTATCGAAGCCGGAAACACAGGTGCTTCTTCTTCAGCATTTGAATGGACTGGCTTCACAAACTTCTAATCTTCATGATTGTACAATAATTGAAGTGTTGACTTCAATTCCCGTAAATTTGTTGGGAGACCGTCCATTGGGCGGTCTCTTTTTTTTATAAAAAGAATCGTACTGTTTAATCAATTTTTAATTCTGCTGTAACTCCATCGTAATCGTCCTCCTATACTTTTGACTCAACAAATTACGAGATCATGAAGAATTTATTTTTAACCGTCTTGATGGTATTTGCGATTAGCGTCGCAATGGCCGGAGAAAAAAAAGACAAAGAAGCTGTTGAATCCAACGCCAGCGCAACTACCGTATTAAGCGGTTCAGTAATCGACCAGCTAACAAACGAAGCTTTGGTTGGTGTAAAAGTTGAACTGGAAGGTACCAACAAAGTTGTTTATACCGACTTCGACGGAAATTACAGTTTCGAAGATGTAAAACCGGGAACTTATAATCTGACTGCAAGCTACGTTTCATACGAAAAGAAAAGCATGGAAAAGGTTTCGGTAAACCCGAATAAGAACGAAATGATTATTAGCTTGAAATCTTCAAACTAGTATTTGCGGATTTCTATATACTTAAGATTGCAGCCACTTCTGAGAGCAGGAGTGGCTTTTTTCATGCAATTACGCGTCTGCTTTACATAAGGGATTAAATTTTACCTCATTTTGTGAAATTTAATCGTAATCGTTTCTTAATTTTTTATAGGGCAGTTAACTTTGGCTTAACATTAGAAACAAGAATCAACCAATTAAAGGAGGCGCAAGATATGAAAAAGATAATCTTAATGATCGGTGTACTTTTCTTCGTTGCTCTGGGAGCTAACGCACAAGAAGTAATTGAAAAAGATGGTATTTACTATTTCGATTCAAAACCTTATACCGGAAGTTATATTGGCACTTACGACAATGGCAACACCAAATTCAGCCTGTTTTTGAAAAATGGCAAGAAAGACGGTGAAATGCGTATTTATTTCCAAAATGGCAAACTGAACGAAATCCGCCATTATAAGAAAAATGAAATGGACGGTACCTGGATCACCTACAATGAGGATGAAGTTCAGGTCGGTTTAGCCAATTACAAAGCCGGTAAAAAAGACGGCGAGTGGAAAGTATGGAACGACCAAGGCAAAATGATCTACGAAATGAACTATGTGAATGGCGAGAAATCGGGCACATGGAAAAAATTCGGAGCCGATGGTCAAATCCTTAGCGAAAGAACGTTTTAATTTTCAACGTTAAAATGCAAAAAGAGGAGCTTTCGGCTCCTCTTTTTTATTAGCTGCGTTTCATGATTCCGTAGCAAAGTATCTTTAAAATATTGTCGACTCCTTTTTCGAGGTTCGTAGTCCCATAGTCACCGGCTGTCAGCGGCATTTCAAGCCCTTTAATAGCCGTTGTAATTCCGATAGCAGCCAGGGTAAAATCATAGATCTCGAAGGTATTTTTCCGGACTCCTTCAATCAGGATCCGTTTAATCATCCGAATCTCTTCCTGGTTGTATCTGTTCTTGATATTATCGATGAATTCAATCGCGGTAACGTCATTCTCCAGTGCATGATAAAAGTTCGCCAAACCACGGAAAGTTGTCAGCTTGGTCAGAATATATTCCCGAAGTTTCTCCACCGGATCGGTGTTCCGCATCACAACTTTCTCCAACTCGCGTTTCAAAATCTCCACTTCTTTCAGAATCACCGCCTGAAACAAATCTTCCTTGCTGTTGAAATAATAATAAAGCGAACTTTTACCCTTCCGAACGGCATTGGCAATATCGTCCAGGGTGGTCTTCTTATACCCGTACTTACTAAAAATATCCTGAGCAATTTTCAGGATTGTCTCCCGGTTGGCGTCTTTCTTATTTACACCATTTTCGAGGTTCATCACCATAACTGGATAGTCTTATTTAGAAATGCGTAAATATAGCTGAAATTTTCGAATGTTTTTTGCCAAAAATCTAACTACTCAACATCTGGCTTTTTAACAAGCTTAAAATCAAGCTGCTTTTTCTCCAGATTCGCCCGCATAATTTCGACCCAAACCGACTCACCTAATTGGTAAGTGCGCTTACTGTGATTACCAACCAAACAATAATTCTTCTCATCAAACATGTAGAAGTCGTCGTCGAGTTCGCGCATAGGCACCATGCCTTCGCACTTATTTTCCAGCTCAACGTAGAGTCCCCAGTCGGTAATTCCCGAAATGACGCCCGGGAAGGTCTGCCCTATTTTGTCCTTCATAAACTCAACCTGTTTGTACTTGATGGAGCTCCGTTCGGCATTGGCTGCACGGCTTTCCATCTCCGACGAGTGCTTGCAGTAGTCTTCAAATTTCTGCGCATTTGCCGATCGTCCGCCATCCAAATAGCGTTCCAGCAGGCGGTGCACCATCACATCGGGGTAACGCCGGATGGGCGATGTAAAGTGGCTGTAATACTGAAATCCCAGCCCGTAATGTCCAATATTCCGGGTCGAATATTCAGCTTTGGCCATTGAGCGAATGGCGAGTGTTTCCACCACATTCTGCTCACTCTTACCCTTCACCGTTTCCATCAATTCGTTCATCGATGTTGAAATGGTTTTGGCAGAGGTTGTCTGAATACCGTAACCGAATTTCTTGATGAAGTGGTTAAAGTTCTCCAGCTTTTCAGGATCGGGTTTGTCGTGAATCCTGTAGACAAAGGTTCGGGCTTGCTTGCCACCTTTCTCTTTCCCGATCGACTCAGCTACTCGTTTATTGGCAAGTAGCATAAACTCTTCAATCAACTTGTTACTGTCTTTCGACTCCTTGAAGAATACCGAAAGCGGTTTTCCTTTTTCGTCGATTTCGAATTTCACCTCGATGCGATCAAAGGCCAAAGATCCTTCTTTAAAGCGTTTGCTGCGCAATTTTACCGCCAGCGTATTTAGTTGTAAGATCTCCTCTTTCAGGTCGCCTTCGCCGGTCTCAATAATCTCCTGAGCCTCTTCATAGGTAAAGCGGCGATTCGAATGGATAACGGTGCGCCCAAACCATTCTTTCAACACTTCTCCGTCCTCATTCATTTTAAAGACAGCCGAGAAACAGAGTTTATCCTCGTTAGGACGAAGCGAGCAAACGCCATTCGACAGCTTCTCAGGCAACATCGGCACAACCCGATCCACCAGGTAAACCGAAGTGGCCCGCGAGTACG
Source organism: Mangrovibacterium diazotrophicum (assembly GCF_003610535.1). Lineage (NCBI taxonomy): Bacteria > Pseudomonadati > Bacteroidota > Bacteroidia > Marinilabiliales > Prolixibacteraceae > Mangrovibacterium > Mangrovibacterium diazotrophicum. The sequence goes on from NZ_RAPN01000001.1 coordinate 3,196,573, forward strand.
CCTCATCGTCCAAAATCGTGTTGGGTTTTACATAGTGACTTACATCGGCGATGTGCACACCAACTTCCCAAAGACCTTCTTTGAGCTGCCGAACCGACAAAGCATCATCGAAGTCCTTGGCATCGGCCGGGTCAATCGTAAACGTCGTTACATCGCGCATATCGCGCCGTTTCTCAATTTCTTCATCCGGAATATCAAGCGGAATGCGTTCTGCCGCTTTCAGCACGTTTTCGGGAAAACGGAGAGGCAAATCAAACTCCGCCAAAATCGCGTGCATTTCCGTATCGTTCTCGCCGGCATTTCCTAATACTTCAATCACCTCCCCAAACGGATTCTTCGCCCGGGTTGGCCACTCGGTGATCCGCGCAACCGCCTTCTGTCCGCCAACAGCACCATTCAGCTTGTCGTTCGGTATAAACAGGTCGAAACCAACTTTACCGACCGGTATGAGGAATGCGAAGTTACGCGAGCGTTCTATCGTCCCTACAAATGTGGTTTTCGCACGTTCAATAATTTCGGTGACCTCACCTTCCAACTGGTGCTTTTTGCGTCGCGCATACATCGTCACCCGAACTTTATCGCCTTCCATCGCGTGGTTCAGGTTACGTTGCGATACGAGTACCGGCTGATCAATTTCGTCGGAGACAACAAGCCCAAAACCTTGTGGCTGCAGCTCTACCCGACCGCAGATTTGTCCTCCGCGCGAGGTCACTTTATACTTGCCACGGAATACCTGCTCGATGGTTTGATCCTCGGACAGTTCATCCAAAACAACGCTGACCAGCCGGCGAATTTCGGGATCTTTCACTCCCAACTCCGAAGCTAACTGCTTATAATTAAAACTCTTTTGGGGATTATCGTAGAAAACGGTTAATATGGCGTTTTTGAGATTTTTTTTATTGAAAGTCGAAGACTTCGGTCGATTCTTCTTATTTCTTTTCTTCATGTTTCGACATTGAATATTCGCGATTGAAGTTAAAACTATTTATTTAGGATATAAAAAAAGAGGAAAGCAAATAATCGCCCTCCTCCGGAATTTTTATTGTAAAATTTTTGATCGAATTACTTCTTGGGGTACACGGAAATCATTGGATAAACGTCGAGGTTATCGATAAACAACTCTCCTCCTGTATTGTAGAGAATATATTCGTCGCCAATTCCGGTAGACGAGTATTGTCCGGACAGAACAACTTTACCGTCATTTGCGAAAATCTCGACCGAAGACCGATCAACCAAAACATCCAGTTTTATCTTGCCATCCTCGGGCATCAACGAAGCCGATTTACCCAGACAGGATAAAAGATTGCGGGTCGCATCGTAGCGTATTTCCACACCATTCTGTCCTTTCGCTGCCCGAATAACGTAACCAAAACTACTCACGGTTTTCAGATCAAAAGTTCCTTTGAAACGGAAACAATCTCCTTTCAACCGCTTCACCGGATTTTTATCCAGACCCGGCAAGATATTTTTTTCGCTAATGTTGAATGATTTGTCCTGAAGTTGTCCCAATTCCTTCACCGGCTCTTTTACCAAACGAAGGCCTTCGGGATACTTATGAAGTGACAACTCAACCGGGATCGACATCTGGCCGGCAAATGGCATTTCAGCCAACTCTTTTTCCGAAATCGAACCAATTTGAATAACGCGCTGCGTACCATCCTCGCCAGGCACGATCCAGCTCGAGCCACCTTTAAATGTGCCATAGTCCGTTTTCATCAAACTGGTGAGCGCCGTAAAACTTTTACCGTCAAAATCACCAATCACATAGGCACCGATCGAATCCGTCAGCACCCACTGTTCTTCATCCGGGTGTCCGTTAACCGGCAACTCGAAAAGATCGGGGCGTCCTTTTGGTCCAACAATGTGGCTTTGGTAACTCCAATCTGTCAAATTAGTCGATGTGTAAAACGAAAAGCCATCGCCAATATCGCCGTCTTCGGGATTTCGGGCCAGCACCATCACAAAGCATTTTCCGGGTTCGTACCAAAATACTTTCGGATCGCGGGCATTTTCGTCCGCTTTATATGGGATGATTGGATTGCTACCGTACTTCGTCCAGTTTTCTCCGTTATCGCTGCTGTAAGCCATGCGGATCCCACAATCGTAACTCGTGTAAAAAATCACCAGCGTTGGCGAGCCTCCTGCTTGCTTTCCGAGTACATTTTGCTCATCTACCAGGGCGCTACCGCTGCGGATAGTACACTTATACAAATCGCGGGTGTCATTGTCGGGAACAACGGCGATCGGCTTCACCTCCCAATGCAACAAATCCTTACTCACAGCATGCCCCATATTGGTGTAAATGGCTGTATTTCCAACCGGGCTGTATTCGTAAAACAGGTGATAAAGCCCATCACTGTAAACCGTAGCGGCCGGGTTACCGATCCAATTGGCAGGCGCAGTAAAATGAAATTGCGGTCTCATCGATTGCGTGAAATCAGGTTCAGACTCCTGAGCGCGCGCAAAAACAACAAATAAACACAGTAATAAAGCAGAACAAAGAGGTTTGATCATGGCTGAAATTTTCAATTTGCTTAGCAAAATAAGCAAAAAAACGCTATATAAATCATAAATTGCTTCACGCAATTTCGGTTAAGCCAATGAAGTTTATTTTTACAGCCATATCTCTAATTCTGCTTTTCAGCCCGGCGAAAGGACAACTCAAAACAATGGGCAAAGCACATGTGCATGCACCCGTATGTTACGCATCCGACGAGGTGCACCGGGTTTATGTGGAGCCGCCGACGCGGATCCGACTTAAGTCGGCCCAAACGACTGCTGCAACCATTAACGTTACCTACATTGGTTTTTCGGATGAAGCAAAAACCGCCTTTGCTTATGCTGTCGACATTTGGGAGGGACTGATAAATTCACCTGTCACCATCAACATCCTGGCGCGTTGGACTCCACTGGAATCAGGTGTTCTGGGAAGTTGCGCCCCGACCGACTACCTCGAAAACTTCGACGGCGCCCCACTCAAAAATTACTACTACCCAATTGCACTGGCTGAAAAACTCGCCGGCAAAGAACTGAATAATTCGTATGAATACGAGATATCTGCCCAATTCAACAGCAGTAACGAATCGTGGTATTTTGGAACCGACGGCAATACGCCGTCCACAAAATATGATTTTGTATCGGTGGTTCTGCACGAAATCGCGCACGGGTTGGGCTTTACAGGCTTGTGCTACGAAAGTACAAGCGGTAATCAAACCGTTGGAGGCTACGGCTGGATCGAAGACCATCCGGGAATTTTTGACGATTACATGATCAACTTTGACGGAGACAAACTGGTTGACCAGACGAAGTTTCCGAACTTCTCAACAACCCTCTTTGACGAGTTTGAATCCGGCTACCTGATCTTCAAAAATGACGAAACAAAGTCGCAAACCAACAACAGCTATCCTCGCCTTTACGCTCCACTGACCTACGACGAGGGATCAAGTCTTTATCACTTGAACGAAAGCACCTACTTTCCCGGAAACCCGAGTTCATTGATGACCCCGAGTATTGGGCGCGGCGAAGCGATTCATAATCCGGGACCGGTTACACTGGCTATTTTCGACGAAATGGGATGGGTTTATACCACGATCATTCACGATGAATTACCGGATACGGAAGATACGACAACACCTTTGACCGTGGAGGCCCAAGTCATAAGCGACAATGGTCTCGACAGTACCAGTGTAAAAGTAGTTTACACTTACTCTGATTTCACAACACCAGACACCCTTCAACTGAATTATCAAGCATCAACCAGCTTGTTTACAAACCAAATTCCGATAAACGGCGCGAGTGAAATTCGCTATTACCTCATTGCAAACGACGTTGACGGGAACTTATTCGCCTTGCCAACACAAGCGCCGGATACCTATTTCAATGTGCTGATCGGTGTGGATCAAACTCCGCCGACATTGACTCACGAACCGGTTGTCCTGCAAATGGAAAGTGACCAAACACTAACAATTACGGCACAAGCAGAAGACAACATTGGTGTTGCCAACGTCAAAATGGAGTACGCAATCAATGACCAGGACTTCCAAACAGTAACGCTCGACGAGGCGGATGATGCCTACCAGAAAACAATCACCCTGCCGACGATTACCGACGGCGACTCTATCCGGTATCGCCTAATCGCGACCGATACATCCAGTCAGGCATTAACGACCATACTACCCTCAAACGGTTATTTTGTCGTTACAATCGAGGGATTTTACGACGCAGTGACGAATTACAGCAACAACTTTGACACCCCGGATCGGGATTTTATTTCGACAAGCTTTTACACCGCTACCGAAGAAGGCTTCGACAATGCCTCTCTCAACAGTCCCCATCCTTACCTGGCTCCCGAAAAATCAGATCAAAACTTTGAATACACAAGCATTTTGAAGCACCCGATCATTTTACAGGAAAACGGCGAGATGAGCTTTAACGAGGTCGTCCTGGTTGAGCCCGGCGCAACAGGGACAAGCTATAGTGACGACGATTTTTGGGACTATGTTATTGTTGAAGGATCGCTGGATGGCAGCACCAACTGGCTGCCAATTATCGATGGCTACGACTCGCGGGCAAACAGCTCCTGGCTCACAACCTACAACTCTTCAACGGATGGCGATAACTCAACGGCAACAGGAACGAAAGACCTGTACGTTGCACGAACAATTTCGCTAACCGGAAACGGCAATTTTAGCGCCGGGCAAACGGTGTACCTGCGCTTCCGCTTGTTCTCCGATCCTTTCGCTTACGGCTGGGGTTGGTCCATCGACGATCTGGTGATTCAGGATCCGGGAACTGCAGTTGCAACAATCGAAATCTCTCCGGGCGAAGTCATTTTCTTCCCAAACCCGGCAAAAGATCAGTTGAATATCCAGGGATCTTTGAAAGAAGCTCCAGGTGATATTCTGCTTTCGATCTACAACAACACAGGGCAAAAATTACTGCAGCGAAAAATCGAGGGAAGCACCGCCAACTTTAATGCCGAGCTTGATATCTCGAACTGGCAATCCGGTATTTATCTGGTCAATCTTCAGTTTGAAAACGGGCAATTGATTTCGCGTAAAATTGTGCGGGAATAGTCGGAACAGGGTTGAATTGAGATTTCATTTCTGTTAATAATCCGGGGGCAATTTTGAAAAAATAGAAACAAAACAGCCGATAAATTTTGATTTTAAAATAAATCTCTATCTTTGTCAGCAAATTAGACAGAAACAAATGCTTTTAGCTAATACTTTTTATTACTGGTTTTATTACTTCACTTCCAAAAACGGGGTCGAACAGTAATTGTATTGTCAAAAAAGCAGAGAATAAAATACTAGAAGGTCCCGAGATTACTCGGGACTTTTTTTTTGAAACAAACGAACATGAATGTAAGCATTGTAGGACTTGGATTAATTGGCGGATCGGTTGCCAAAGATTTGCGAAAAGCGAATTTTGCAACCCACCTCATCGGGGTCGAAGCCAGCGAAGCACACGCAGAGGAGGCCTTGCGCATTAATTTAGTCGACGAAGTACTTCCATTGAATGACGCCGTGGCCAAATCCGATTTGGTGGTCATCGCCATTCCGGTGGACAAGATTCGGCAAATCCTTCCGCAGGTTTTGGACCAAATCCAACCGGGCACTACGGTGACAGACCTGGGATCGACCAAGCAATTGATTGCTGATGTGGTTGAAGGACACCCGAAACGTCGCAACTACGTGGCTGCCCACCCGATGTCGGGAACCGAGAACTCCGGTCCTTCAGCTGCAATGGACGGCTTGTTCGAGGGCAAAATCACCATCATCTGCGACCAGGAAAAAAGCGGACCTCAACACCTGGCTCTGGTTGAGAAGATGTTCCAGTGCTTGGGTATGAACATTGCCTACATGTCGGCCGACGAACAAGATCACAGCACCGCTTACATTTCACATCTTCCGCACGTTGTAGCATACGCGCTGGCTAACGCGGCGATGTCTAAGGAAAACCGCCACATCATTTTCGACCTTGCCAGCGGGGGGTTCAATTCAACGGTTCGCCTGGCAAAAAGTACACCTTCGATGTGGGGGCCAATTTTTCAGGACAACCAAAAGTATATCATTGAATCGCTGGATACGTATATAAAGCATCTGAAAGAATTTCGGGAGAGCATTTTAAACGACGAACAGCGAATGTACGAGCTGATGGAAAACGCGACCAAGATCCGCGAAGTGCTGGGTGGTGCAAACCCGTCGCTCATTAAAAACGAAGAAAAAATTATTAAACTTTATACCAAGTAGAAATGGGAGTAGAAATTGACATTAAACCAATTAAAGAGTGGTTACCGAAGCTGAATAACCCTCTTTTAATTGCCGGGCCTTGCAGCCTTGAAACTGAAGAACAAGCGATGGACACAGCGCGTCAACTGGCTAAAGACCCGCGTGTATTTGTATACCGCGGTGGTGTTTGGAAACCACGTACGCGTCCGGGAAGCTTTGAAGGGATTGGCACTGTGGGTTTGGAATGGCTGAAGCAAGTAAAGCAGGAAACCGGCTTGTTGGTGGGTACTGAAGTTGCTAATGCTCAACATACTGAAGAAGCTTTAAAAGCAGGATTGGATGTACTTTGGATCGGAGCCCGCTCAACAGCCAGCCCGTTCGTTGTTCAGGAAATTGCTGACGTACTGAAAGGTACCGACGCTGTGGTCATGGTGAAAAACCCGGTTAACCCGGACACCCAATTGTGGATGGGTGCCATCGAGCGACTGTCGAAAGTGGGTATTACCAAACTGGTAGGTATTCACCGCGGTTTCACTCCTTTCCGCGAAACCAAATACCGCAACTATCCGAACTGGCAATCGTTCATCGAGCTACGCCGCCTGATGCCAAATCTGCCGGTTATTTGCGACCCGAGCCACATTGCCGGAAAACGCGAATACCTGTCCGAGATCTCTCAAAAGGCATTTGACATGGGTATGGACGGTTTGATGATTGAATCACACCGCGATCCGTCATGCGCGTTGAGTGACGCTGCACAACAGCTGACACCTGCCGACCTGTTCAAATTGCTGGATAAATTGGTAATCCGCAACGAGAAAGTTGACAACAAACAATTTGAAGATCAGCTGGAAATGCTGCGTAGCCGTATCGACTCACTGGATACTGAATTGCTTGAAATCCTTTCGTCACGCATGGAAGTTGTTCGCCAAATTGGTCAGTACAAAAAAGATAACAACGTGACTGCGCTTCAAATGAGCCGTTGGACTGAATTGATGAACAAACGCGTTTCTGCCGGGGAGAAAATGAATTTGAACCGCACGTTCGTACAGATTCTTTTCCAATTGATTCACGAAGACTCGGTACGTATGCAAACTGAAATTATGGATGCTGAATAAGCATTGCTGAATCGATATTGAGAAGGACTGCCGGACGGTGGTCCTTTTTTTTCGAGCACCGATGCACGCAGAGACGCAAAGTCGCCAAGATACCCATTGTTTAGTGATCTGGAATGCAAAGGCCTTTAGAAGTTTATTTTCAACTGCATCCTATTGCCTTCAACCGATTTCTCCAACAACGATTCCTACTTTTTATTCTCAAAAGTTATACTTGTTTTGTTGTCGGCAGAAACTTCTTTGGAAGCCAGAATTGAACAGAGCTTTTCAAGACACTTGACCATCCCCTTTTCAACTACGGCGTAATCTTTCAGCTCCTTGCCCGCATAAATAAACATGATGGCTAATTGCACGTTCTTTTCCACCGAAATGCGTAACAACTCGCTTTTATTTAAACGGTAGGTTTCTCGCATCAGTCGTTTAAGGTAATTGCGCTTTACGGCCCGCTTAAAGTTTCGCTTGGAAACCGAGAATGCTGCTTTTACCGGACGACCATCTTCAAACGACAACTCGCGGTACACCACTTTTAACGGGAATACAAAAAACGATTCACCATCGGCAAACAACTCACCGATAGCTTTCCGACTGCAGAGCCGGTCGTTTTTTGAAAGGCTGAATTCGCTCATTAGGAAACTAAAGTACAATAAAAAAGGGGAATCAACTTCCCCTTTCATTCCGGTGTATAAACTCGTGTGTTTACTTTACTTTGTTGTGTTCTTTGATGAACTGTTCCAACGCCATCGTCATCGATGGTGCCTTGGCTGTTGGAGCTTCAATATCCAAACGTAACCCTGCTTCGCGCACAGCAGTCGCTGTTGTTGGACCGAAACAGGCAATTTTCGTGTCGTTTTGTTGGAAGTCCGGGAAGTTTTGTTTCAATGACTTGATTCCTGACGGACTGAAAAATACCAGAATATCGTAGTTCACATCCTTCAAATCAGACAAATCACTGCTTACTGTGCGATACAGAATCGCTTTGGTGTATTTGTAACCACCTTTATCGAGTAATACAGGGATCTCTTGTTTGTGAATGTGCGAAAGAGGAACAAGGAATTTGTCATCCTTGTGCTTCTTCATAACCTCTACCAAATCAGCGAAAGCACCGTTTCCGTAGAAGATTTTTCTTTTTCTGTAGACGATATATTTCTGCAGGTAGAAGGCTGTTGCTTCCGAAATACAAAAATATTTCATCGTATCAGGAACGGTAATACGCAATTCCTGGCAAATTCTGAAGAAGTGGTCGATAGCTGTCCGGCTTGTAAAAATTACAGCCGTGTGATCCAGAATCTGGATCCGTGTCTGCCTGAATTCTTTCGAAGAGACTCCTTCTACTTGAATGAAAGGCCTAAAATCCACCTGAACAGCCGTTTTCTCGGCTAAATCAAAATAGGGGGATTTTGCGGTCTCAGGCTTGGGTTGCGATACTAAAATTTTCTTGATTTTCAAGATTTCTTACTTTTAAAAATTTATATACCAACTTTATACTAACACCAATTTGTAGATAAAGAATAGTGGTAAAATTTCAAGGGTACAAAGGTACAAAATCAAATAAAATAACGGAAAATCTTTCCGGACTAAAATTTTCATACCCCGAAACACCAGTAAAATATAGCATCCCAGAGCCATCACGACACCTAATCCAATGATTATTTGTGGATTTGGGAGTCGCGAGAAGGCCAAAATCAGCGTAACCGGGATCAAGCCTAAGCCTAAAATCCGGTTATAAAGATTCATGTTATACAGGATCTCCTGGGTCTCTGAAACGGTTTCACTAATCTTTCCTTGCAGCGAATACAAGAATTGTTTACCAACAAAATAGAGGACTGTTCCGGAAAACAACAGCAAGTATTTCAACAAATTATGTTTGACGTAAAAATCGATCTCTTTCCCGAAAATCTGGAACAAAAACAGGCTGGCAGTTAAAAAGAAGATGATGTCCAACCGGAAAGCAACATGGGTAAGGCTCACCGACCGCTCGCGAAACAGGCGCGAAGCAGTTCCATAATTAACGGCAGCCTGGAATAATTGCACCAGGTATTTACCGAAAAACAACCGCACCGTGGCGAAAAGTGCGAAAACCAGAATTAAAACACCAACAACCCAATCGGCTTTCCGTCCCTGCAAATTGCGCATCGGTAATGTTAACCTCGGGGACTCTGTCGTTGTACTTAATTGAACCTGGATGGAATCGACCGGGTGAATCATCTCCAGCAATTTCATTTCTTCCGGACGATAACGGTAATTTTTTTGCTGAGCGGGAACTGCATTTGCCATTTTATTACCGGCGGTGCCCGTATTGCTGGTAGACTGAGCTGACAGCGGTTTCGCCTGGCGCAATTGCGGTTTCTCCTGAACTTTCAGGCTGGAATCCGCTTGCACCGTTCGAGTCGGAAGGGTATTTTTCAGACTATCTTGCTGCAAATAAAACGCTGTCATTCCTTACTCAGTGTGAATTTCTTTGCAAAAATAATGAATTCGTGATGCAAAACAGATCATTCATTAACTTTGTGCTTTATTATTTTTTACATCACTATGCCTGAAAGCAATTCATATTCTCTGGCCCCTCTGCAAGGCTTCACCGATTTCGTTTTTCGCAGCTGCTATCACCGGGTGTTTGGAGACATTCAGGCCTATTATATCCCCTACATCAGTTTTGGTCCCGGCAACAAAATTCGGAACAGCCAACTGCGCGACCTGCTTCCCGAGAACAACATGGATATCCCCGTGATCCCTCAAATTCTGTGTTCCAATGCCGAGGAAATGCACCGCCTGGCCGAAATCGTTAAAAATTACGGATACACGAAACTGAACCTGAACATGGGCTGCCCCTACCCCATGGCCACCAACCGCGGACGCGGATCAGCATTACTCGAAAATCGGGACGAGCTGAAACAGATATTCGACCATCTTTTCTCCAATTTTCAATTTGAAGTATCCCTCAAGTTTCGGGCGGGCATGACAGACGAAAACAGTATTTTCGAGCTGATTCCCATCCTCAAAGACTACCCGTTCAGCAAACTCATCTTTCACCCCCGAACAGCCGATCAACTTTACAAAGGTTCGGCCAACCGCGAATTGTATGCCCGATTTGTGCAGGAAATAAACCTCCCCATTGTCTATAACGGCGACTTAAACACCCCGGCTGATTTGGAACAGATTCGGCAACTCAACCCTACTCAATCAGAATGGATGCTTGGTCGAGGTATTCTCTCCGATCCTTTCCTGATCCGGAAAATCGATCACCGCCTTCCTGAAATTCAACAACAACGCGAGCTCAAAAGGGAATTTCATGATTCCATTTTCGAGGAATACCAACGACAGTTTTCCGACCAAGGCCAGGTATTGATGAAGATGAAAGCCTTTTGGTCTTACTTCGCGAACTCCTTTTCAAATCCCTCAAAAGCATTCAAACCCGTCAAAAAAGCGTCGTCCCTTGCAAAATTCAAAACCAACTACCCGGAAATATTTCACAACTTCGAGCTTTAATTAACTCTACTCCTTGACTTTCCGTTAAAGTATTCTTAACTTTTGATCATTTAAGAGATCGTTCTTAAAATACGCATCTGCATTATATCCAACAGCTTACTTTCCATATAGAGAAAAACTAACGCACAATAGAAAATACCGATAACATCTATACATTTATATTTCTGCATATTTAGATATATTTGTCGCAGGAATTTAAAACAAAAAATCAGATATGCGTAAAATCGATCACCTCTTGCTCTTGTTAGCTGTAATGGCTTTACCCATTTTAGCCAGCAGCCAAACCAAACGGCAACTAAGTTTACAGGACGCTCTTCAATTAGCCGAAGAAAACAACCTGGCAACCAAAAGTGCCGAAGCACGTGAATTGGCAGCCCGCGGTCAGTACCGAATGACCAATTCCGTTTTCCTCCCCGGACTAACGGTGAGCACCACCGGTGTCACTACCAACGATCCGCTTTCTTCTTTCGGCTTCAAACTGAAACAGGAAATTGTAACTCAAGCCGATTTCGACCCGACTTTATTGAATGATCCGGACCGTATTGACAACTTCAATACCAAACTTGAAGTTCAGCAGCCGCTACTGAATCTCGACGGTATCTACGCCCGCAAGGCCGCCAAAAACCAGTACGAGGCCATGAGCCTGCAAACCCAACGCGTGAAAGCCAATATTCGCTACCAGGTGAAGAAGGCCTATTTTATGCTGGAGCTCGCTCAAAACGCTGTTGGCGTATTGGAAACATCGGTAAAGGTTGCCGAAGATGCCCTGAAATTAACCAAAGACAATGAAGCACAAGGCTTCGTGAAGCATGCCGACGTTCTGGAGGCGATGGTTCGGGTTGACGAGCGCAAAAACCAACTGCTGGAAGCCCAAAACAACCTGCAATCAGCAAATGAGTTCCTTGCCCATCTATTGGGTGTGGATTTAAATACGCCCATAGAAACAACCGACTCGATGATCCAATCGCCGGCACTGGCGGTGTGGCAAGCATCGGAAACGACCATCGAAGGCCGCTCCGATGTTCAGGCAATCCAAAAGCAAATACAGGGAGCTGAGAACATGCTGAAGTCTGAAAAGATGAAGTTTGTACCCCGCCTCAACGCTTTTGGTGCCTACGAGTGGAACGACAGCAAATTGCTGGGAACTTCGGCCAACAACTACCTGGTTGGAGCAAGCCTGAGCTGGAACCTGTTCGGCGGGTACAAGAATGTGGGTAGCGCACAACATGCCAAAGCTCAATTACAGGAAGCACAATACAATTACGAAGACTATCTGTCTCAAAGCCAAATTCAATTAAACCAGGCCAAACGAAATGTGGAACTGAAATACCAACAGGTGCAATCGGGCAAACTGGCTAAAGAACAAGCTACCGAATCGTTCCGCATCCGCAACGACCGCTTTGCCCAAGGCCTGGAAAAAACAACCGAATTACTGATGGCCGAAGCATTGTCGTCACAAAAGAATCTCGAATTCATCCAAGCCATTTACAACTACAAGGAAGCTGTCTTCCAACTTGAATTATTACTCGAAAAAGATATTAACGAATAAACGCCGCGATAACACATGAAAACTCGTATGAATAAAACCAAGCTTATGCTGCTTGCTGTAACAGCAGCAACCCTGACTCTGACTTCTTGCGGGAGCAAGGAAAAGCAAGAGAGAACCCCTGAACACACCATCACTGCAAAAGTAGCAACGGCCCAGGAAACCAACTACCCGGTACAATACAGTTTCTCGGGTAAGCTGCAGGCCGACAAACAATCGAACCTGAGCACCCGCGTCATGGGACAAGTGCAAAAGGTTTATGTGAAACCCGGTCAAAAAGTAAATGCCGGCGATCTGTTAATTCAAATTCGCAACCAGGATATTTTGGCTAAAAAAGCACAGGTTGAAGCCAGCAAAGTGGAAGCAACCACCGCTTACGAAAGCGCCGAGAAAGACCTGAAACGTTACGAAGCGCTCTACAAAAACAACAGTGCTTCGGACAAAGAAATGGACGACATGCGCACCCGTTACCAGATGTCGAAAGCGCGCTTGGATGCTGTTAACCAAATGGAACAGGAAGTAGAAGAATCGCTGCGTTACACCGGTATTCGCGCTCCGTACAGCGGTGTCATTACCGGGAAGTTTGTGCAGGAAGGCGACATGGCCAACCCGGGCATGCCCTTGCTAAGCATCGAAAGCCCCAGCCAATGGAAAGTTTACGCCCGCATTCCCGAAAGCGACATTGCCCGCCTGGAATTGAACGCACCTGTCAACGTGCAATTCACCTCTATTGCCGGGTTGGAAGTTCAAGGTACCGTTTCCGAAATCAACCCGTCATCAACCAATACCGGAAGCCAGTTCGAAGCCAAAGTTCTGCTAAATACATCCGGCGCCGACGCCAAGCAACTTTACAGCGGCATGTTTGCCACTGTGAACTACGAAGAAGGAACACAACCGATGATTTTAATCCCGAAAAGCAGCCTGGTAACCCGCGGTCAGCTGGTTGGCTTGTACACCGTAAGCCAAGCCGGAACATCGCTACTGCGCTGGGTCCGCACGGGTAAAAGCTATGGCGACTCGATTGAGATTCTTTCGGGATTAAGCGATGGCGAAAAATACATTTTGTCGAGCGACGGAAAATTGTTCGACGGAGCACTGGTTGTAAACAAATAAGCAGAACATCATGAAGACAGGATTTGCAGGCGGAATCGCCAAACTATTCATAAACTCGAAGCTGACGCCCCTTTTGATGGTCGCTTTCCTGATCATCGGGATTTACAGCTCGTACCTTACTCCGAGGGAAGAAGAACCTCAAATTGACGTACCAATTGCCGACATCTTTTTCCGTTATCCGGGTGCTAGCCCCAAGGAAATTGAGTCGCGTGTTATGCAACCGCTTGAAAAAGTCGTTGCCAATATTCCGGGTGTTGAATATGTGTATTCAACATCGATGCCAGGCCAAGCCATGCTGATTGTACAGTTCTATGTTGGCGAAGATATTGAACGCTCGCTGGTAAAAATGTACAACGAGATCATGAAGCACATGGACCAAATGCCGGCCGGAACTTCTCTGCCTCTGGTAAAAACGCGTTCAATTGATGACGTTCCGGTACTTGGGTTGACCTTGTGGAGCGAAAACTACGACGATTACCAACTAAAGCGCATGGCGCAGGAACTGAACAACGAGATTGAACAGGTAACCGATGTTTCGGAAACCAAAGTGATTGGAGGCCGTTCACGCGAAATTCGCGTGGTACTGAACAACGAAAAAATGGCCGCTGCTCACGTCGATGCGTTGATGATTGCCCAACAAATCCAATTGGCCAACGGTCAGTTCCAGGCTGGTTCATTCAGCAAAAACGACACAGAATACCTCGTTGAAGCCGGAGAGTTCCTGAAGTCATCCGAAGACGTAGAGAACCTCGTTGTCGGCGTTTACGACAATCACCCGGTGTATCTGAAACAAGTAGCCGACATCATTGATGGCCCGCAAGAGCCCATTCAATATGTAGAATTTGGCTACGCCCAAATGGACAACGAAAAGAAAGAATACCCGGGCGAATATCCGGCCGTGACCATCTCAATTGCAAAACGCCGTGGAGCTGATGCCATGCGCGTGTCCGACGAGATCCTACAGAAATTAGATATCCTGAAAAAAGACCTGATACCCGACGATGTCAACGTAACCGTAACCCGGAACTACGGAGAAACAGCTTCGCACAAAGTATCGGAATTGTTGATGCACTTAGCAGGTGCGATCATTTCGGTAACCTTTGTTGTGATGCTGGCCATGGGATGGCGCGGTGGTTTGGTTGTGTTCCTATCGGTACCAATCACCTTCGCCCTGACCATGTTTAGCTACTATTTCCTGGATTACACATTGAACCGGATTACCCTGTTCGCACTGGTATTCGTTACAGGTATCGTCGTCGACGACTCGATCATCATTGCCGAAAACATGCACAGGCACTTCAAGATGAAGAAACTGCCGTTCATACAGGCAGCATTACGCTCCATCGACGAGGTGGGTAACCCAACCATCCTGGCAACTTTCACCGTAATTGCAGCTGTATTGCCGATGGTATTCGTAAGCGGTTTGATGGGGCCTTACATGAGCCCGATGCCGATTGGCGCTTCCATCGCCATGATCTTCTCCCTTTTGGTCGCATTGACCATCACGCCGTACCTGGCTTATCGCCTGCTGAAGCACGATAAAGGTGAAGACAAGGAATTCCGCATGGAAGACTCGATGATTTACAAGATGTACAAGAAAACGATCAGCCCGATGCTGGAATCGCCGTTCAAGCGCTGGGGATTCATTATTGGCGTAACCGTGTTGTTGCTGGCTTCCATGACTTTGATTTATTTCAAAATGGTTGCTGTGAAAATGCTTCCGTTCGATAATAAAAATGAATTCCAGGTGGTGGTCGATATGCCGGAAGGCACGACACTGGAACGCACTGCCGCTGTTACAAAAGAGCTGGCTGCTTACATCGCTCTTCAGGACAACGTGCTGAATTACCAGACTTACGTTGGAACGGCTTCGCCGATGAACTTCAACGGCCTGGTGCGTCACTACGACCTGCGCCAGGGAGCCAATGTTGCCGACATCCAGGTGAACCTGACCGATAAAGGCGATCGCAAGGAACAGTCGCACGACATTGCCAAAGCCCTTCGCCCGGGATTACAGGCAATCGGTAAAAAATACAATGCCAATGTGAAAGTTGTGGAAGTTCCTCCGGGCCCTCCGGTATTGTCTACCCTGGTAGCCGAAGTTTACGGGCCAGACATGGATACGCAAACGAAGATTGCCCAGGGTGTGAAAAAAATCTTCTCCGAAACAGCTGATGTTGTAGACATTGACTGGTATCCGGAAGACGACCAGGTTGAATACAAATTCAATGTACTGAAGGAAAAAGCCGCCTTGCTGGGACTGACCACACAACAGGTCACTCAAAGTTTGGCTATGGCACTGGGCGGACAGGAAGTATCGCAACTGTACCAGGAAAAAGAATACGAACAAACGGGCATTAAACTACGCCTGGGCGAGAAAGACCGCTCGGGACTGAACGAACTGAAAAACATCAACATTATGAGCAGAACCGGCCAAATGGTGGCTCTGGGAGATGTGATTGAAGTTGACAAAGGCGTTCAGGACAAGAGCATCTACAGGAAAAATCAACGCCGCGTGGTTTACGTTACGGCCGATGTTGCCGGTAGCCTGGAAAGCCCCGTATATGCCATTCTCGACATGTCGGAAAAACTGAAAGGCATCCAGTTGCCTGAAGGTTATTCCCTGAGTGAGGAGTACACTGAACAACCCTTCACGCAAGATAACTACAGTGTAAAATGGGACGGCGAGTGGCAAATCACTTACGAAGTATTCCGAGACCTCGGTACCGCTTTCGCTGTTGTGCTGCTGGTCATCTACATGCTGATCATCGGTTGGTTCCAAAACTTCAAAGTGCCGTTTGTCATGATGATTTCTATCCCGCTTTCGCTGGTTGGTATCCTGGTCGGCCACTGGCTGATGGGCGCCTTCTTTACTGCGACATCCATGATTGGTTTGATCGCGCTCGCGGGGATCATGGTCCGAAACGCCATCCTGCTGATCGACTTTATCAACCTCCGGCTGGCCGATGGCGCACCGCTGAAAGACGCTGTAATTGAGGCCGGGGCTGTACGTACAACGCCAATCCTGCTGACTGCCGGAACAGTGGTCATCGGAGCCGTGGTGATTCTGTTCGACCCGATCTTCCAGGGATTAGCCATCTCACTCATGGGCGGCAGTATCGCGTCAACCTTCCTGACGCTGATCATCGTCCCATTGATCTACTATATGACTGAAAAGAAAAAATACCCGGAAACGGAAGACACCAATAAAACGGAAAAAACGGAAGAACTATGATGAAGTTTGTCATTATTCAATGCGTGAAAGCGTACCGAGATGAGCTTGAACAAATTTTCAAGTCCATCCAGATCAACGCTTACAGCGAAATGGATGTAGAAGGCTTTATGAAAAACGCCGACGGTACGTCCGATTACTCGAACTGGTTTGGATCGACCAAGAATCCATACAACTACATGATTTCGTTTAGCTTCCTGGCTGCCGACAAAGCAGAAGAGTTGCTGAAACGTGTTGATGATTTCAACAACAGCATTCAGGGCATGAGCCCGATCAATGCGTACATCGTTGGAGTTGAAAAATCAGTTTAGAACGAAAAAGAAAACACTTGAAGGCGATTGGAGGCAATTGTCTCCCACTGCCTTCAACTACTTTCAATCGCATTCAAAAATTAGAAAAAAAAGAAAAAGATATGGTAGAACGAATCATTCGCGCTGTAGCAGGCACATTTGTCCTAGTCAGCATTTTACTGGCGGTTTATGTGAACATCAACTGGTTGTTTTTTACAGGTTTTGTGGGGTTAAACCTGTTGCAATCATCATTCACTAAATTTTGCCCGCTGGAGTACATTCTGAAGAAGTCAGGGGTGAAGTAAATCACCGGTTTTTTGTTTTATTCTGAAAAGCAGGATCCAGATTTGGGTTCTGCTTTTTCAGTTTGGCTGTAAAACAATTGAGGGCTTGACTCAAAGTCAAACCCTCAATATTCGTAGATATTTTTCGAAAAAAATGTTCTCTTTTAGTGAGCTTCCAACCAGTTCTGTGCCGCATTCATTTCAACTTCGAGTGGCAAACCAACGTCAACGGCGTTTTCCATTTGCTCTTTCACGATTTGCTTCACCTGTTCCAACTCATTTTTCGGAACATCGAAGTTCAATTCATCATGCACCTGCAGCAACATTTTAGCTTCCAGCTTTTGCTTTTTCAACTCGTTCCAGATGTTGATCATGGCCAATTTGATGATGTCAGCAGCCGATCCCTGGATGGGCGCGTTAATGGCATTCCGTTCCGCTACCCCGCGTACCACGGCATTGGCCGAATTAATGTCGTTCAGGTAGCGGCGACGCCCTTTGATCGTCTCCACATAACCTTTTTCGCGTGCCAGTTGAATACACTCGTCCATGTATTCCTTCACCCGCGAGAAGTTCTCGAAATAGCCATCAATCAATTCTTTCGCCTCCGATCGGGAAATGTTCAGGCGCTCCGACAAACCGAACGCCGAAATACCGTAAATGATCCCGAAGTTGGCGGTTTTCGCTTTCCGCCGCATGTCCGAAGTCACCTCTTCCAAGGGCACTTTGTAAATCTTGGCTGCAGTTGTAGCGTGAATATCCTGCTTGTTTCGAAAGGCCTCAATCATGTGTTCATCCTTGCTCAAAGCTGCCATAATGCGCAACTCAATTTGCGAGTAGTCGGCCGACAGGAACAAGTGCTCATCATCCGATGCGGTGAAAGCCCGGCGAATTTCTCTGCCATTCTCATCACGAATCGGGATATTCTGAAGGTTCGGGTTTGTAGAACTCAAACGGCCGGTGGCAGCAATAGTTTGGTTGTAGGTGGTGTGAATTTTCCCCGACTTTGCATCAACCAGTTGCGGCAAAGCTTCAACATAGGTTGAAAGCAGCTTCTTCAAACCCCGAAAATCGAGGATTTTCGATACAATCGGATGCTTGTCCACCAATTTGATCAGGACTTCCTCCGAAGTCGAATATTGCTTGGTTTTCGTCATTTTCGCCTTACTGTCGATTTTCAGCTTTTCGAACAGAATTGGCCCCAATTGTTTGGGTGAAGAAAGGTTGAAATCTTCACCAGCCAGCTCCTTGATCTCTGCTTCCAGGTCAATGATTTGTTTGCGCAGTAAATCCGCGTAATCATCCAGTGCTTTCGTATTCAGTGTCACCCCTTCCATCTCCATATCCGCGAGTACGGGGATCAGTGGCATTTCAATTCTCTCAAAAACCGAACGAACACCTGTTTCATCCAGCTTGCTGTCTATGGCTAGTTTTAGTTGAAGGGTAAGATCAGCATCCTCGCAGGCATAGTCACGCAGCTGCTCCACCGGAACATCGAGCATGGTTTTCTGGTTTTTTCCTTTCTTGCCTATCAACTCCTCGGTTTCCACTTTGCGATAATTCAGATAGGTTTCGCACAAATAATCCAGGTTGTGGCGCAACTCGGGCTGAATAAGGTAGTGAGCAATCATGGTATCATACAATGGCCCTTTCACATCCATGCCGTATTGTTTCAACATCGAAATATCGTATTTGATATTCTGCCCGATCTTGCGAATATTCTCGTCTTCGAAAATCAAGCGGAATTCTTCCAGCACTTTCAGCGCTTCTTCCCGCTTCTTGGGCAGCGTCACACAAAAAGCCTCCCCTTTCCGAAACGCAAACGACAGACAAACCAAGTCCGCATTATTCGTGTCCAATCCGGTGGTCTCTGTGTCGAAACAGAATTCCTCCTGCACTGAAAGTTCTGCTTTCAGGCTGGCACGTTGCATGGCGTTTTCAACCAGATAGTATTCGTGGGGCGTATCATTAATGGTCGCGAAATTCGTCTCGACAATAGCTTCTTCTGCTGCTGCAGGAGCCTGCGCTGCTCCAAACAAAGTTCCCTGCTCAAATGATGGCTCTGCCGCTTTCGCCGGTTCCATCTTTTGAACCATCGAGCGGAATTCCAATTCCGTAAAAATCTCCCTCAATTTGCCCCAATCCGGGTCATCCATCGTCAGCTTGGCTTCGTCAAACTCAACCGGTACATCCTGAATGATAACCACCAATTTGCGCGACAAACGAACCTGCTCTTCATGTGTTTGCAGGTTTTCCTTTTGCTTGCCTTTCAGTTCGTCAATGTGCGCATATAAATTGTCAATCGAGCCGTACTGCCCGATCAGTTTCATCGCTGTTTTAGGACCAATTCCCGGGCAGCCCGGAATGTTGTCTGCGGTATCGCCCATCAAACCCAACACGTCGATGACTTGCTCGGGGCGTTCAACCTCGAAGTTTTCTTTCACCTCGTCGACACCCCAAATCTCAACGTCGTTGCCAGCGCGGCCCGGTTTGTACATGAAGGTTTTCTCGGTAACCAGCTGCGCATAATCCTTGTCGGGGGTCATCATGTAGGTGGTGTAGCCGTTCTCGCCAGCCTTTTTCGCCAGCGTTCCGATGACGTCGTCCGCCTCAAAACCGGCTTTCTCAATAATCGGAATGTTATACCCTTCAATAATCTTGCGCACCCAAGGAATCGATTTCCGAAGATCTTCGGGCATTTCATCACGAGTTGCCTTATAAGGTTCGTACATTTCGTGGCGAAAGGTCGGCGCATGCACGTCGAATACCACGGCTACGTGCGTCGGCTTTTCTTTGCTCAGCAGCATTTCCAGGGTGTTGGTAAAGCCCAGCATCGCCGAGGTATTCAGCCCTTTGGAATTGAATCGAGGATTGCGAATAAATGCAAAGTACGAACGGTAAATAAGCGCGTAAGCATCGAGTAAAAACAAACGTTTATCCTGGCTTGCAGTATCTGACATGGTTGAATTTTTTATGTTGATCAAAGTTCGGAAATTGAAACAGAAAACACCTGATGATGTTTTCCGAAACTGATCCGCCCTATGAATAATGACCGAAATTAGGAACTTCCCGCCAATAAATAAAACGGAGGTCAATATTGGTTTTACCGGGCAAGGATGAAAATCGGGGAATAACCGGGTATCCCGGTTGTTGTCGAAGTTGTCGAAAGTTGTAGTCTTGTCAATTGACAACTAAGCAGCAACAACATTGCCCTTTGCGCCTCTGCGTCTTTGCGTGCATCGATATTCACAAAAAAAGGCTGCCAAATTTGACAGCCTTCAAAATGTATGTGTTTTGAAATATCTTATTCCCCGCAAGTGCAACGTTGCAGACAATCAACAATCTGACTCAAGGTATCGTGCTTGAGATAGTAAAAGGTATTTTTCCCCTCACGACGTGAGCAAAGTACCCCTTTGTCCTTCAAAATTCCCAAGTGATGCGAAGTCGTTGATTGTTCGATCCCCAGCAACTCATGAATCTCGGTTACGGTCAATTTCTTGCCCGCTTCCAAGTGCTTCAAAATCGCAATACGCATCGGATGGGCAATCGCTTTCAACATGTTTGCAGCCATATCCAGACGGTCTGCATCCAATTCTTGTATTTTCATTACAGCCATATCAAAATTCTATAACAGATGCAAATATATAAATATATTATTTCTTCTAAAAGAATAAGTTAGCTTAAAAACTATTTTTAGAAAAATTTTAAATAGGATTAAGATAACATAAACAAAAATCGCTTAAAAGTACACAATTTTCGTGCCTCTCAAAGAAATCAGCCGGAATCAGAAAGAAGAAAAGTCGAAAAAATCGAAAAACCGTTTAATTTACTATTTTTGACCGGAGGAAAACAAATAGGCATGGGATCATTGGATATCATTAGAAAACCGATCGAAAAGGAACTGGACGAATTCGAGGATTACTTTAAGAATACAATTCAAAGTGATATTCCCCTGCTCTCGTTGATCATTCAATACGTCTTGCGCAAGAAGGGCAAGCAAATGCGTCCGATGTTTGTTTTCCTGGCCGCCAAAATGAATGGTGAGTTCAACGAAACCTCCCACATGGCCGCCTCTTCCATCGAATTGCTGCATACAGCAACTTTGGTTCACGACGATGTGGTTGATGAATCGTACGAACGCCGTGGAAGCTTTTCAATCAATGCTTTGTGGAAAAACAAACTGGCTGTTTTGGTAGGCGACTACATCCTCGCAAAAGGCCTGTTGCTGAACATCGACAACGAAAATTACCGTTTCCTGCAACTCATCAGCCGCTCAGTGAAAGACATGAGCGAGGGCGAGATTCTGCAGATGCGCAAAAGCCGCAAGCTCGATATTGATTACGAGACTTATTTCGAAATTATTGAAAAGAAAACAGCCTCGTTGATTGCCACCAGCCTGGCTATTGGTGCCGCTTCGGTAACAGAAGATCAGTGCATCGTAGAGCGCATGTTCGAGATTGGTATTGATGTGGGCATCGCTTTCCAAATCAAAGACGATATTTTTGACTACCAGGCAAAAGGCATTCTCGGCAAACCAACCGGAAACGACATTAAAGAGAAAAAGATCACCATGCCGTTGCTTTACGTGCTGAGTAACTCGGACGAAAAAGAACGCCGCCGAATCCTGCATGAGGTAAAACGCAAGCACAAGAACACCGCCAAAGTTCAGGAGTTGGTGAAGCTGGTTGTCGACCGTGGCGGACTGGATTACGCCACCGAACAAATGAACATTTATCGCGACCGGGCCATTCAGAAAATCATGGAATTCCCCGAGACCGATGCTCGCACGGCCCTGATCGAACTGGTCAACTATGTGACTACCCGTAAAAAATAAGGGCACCACGCTAAGCGCAATACCCCCATTTGTACACATCTCAAAATTGGTTATTCTATCCGTTTAACCCCGATTCCGGGTTCACCGTTCAATTGAATTTTTCCATCAACGATTTTCACGCCGTCAAACAGGTCGTTGCTGATTAACAAGTTACCATCCAGGTCTGCCCAATCCACTTTTGGTGATAACTGAGCTGCTGCCGACACGGCACAGGAAGTCTCCGTCATGCAACCAATCATTACTTTCATATCAAGTGCCCTTGCCAGCGTCAACATTTTATGAGCTTCACGCATACCGGTGCACTTCATCAGTTTGATGTTGATGCCGGAATAAACGCCTCGCAAGCGCTCCAAATCGGCCAACCGCTGAACACCTTCGTCAGCAATAATCGGTAGCGGGCTGTGCTGCGTGAGCCAGGCAATATCGTCAACCTGGCCTTTGGGCATGGGTTGTTCAATGAACACCACCCCCTGTTCTTTTAACCAAAAAATTGACTCGAGTGCCTGAATCCGATTCTTCCATCCCTGGTTAGCGTCAATACTCAACGGCACATCCACCATGGAGCGGATAGTTTCGATCATCTCTTTATCGCTGCTTCGTCCCAGCTTAATTTTCAAAATCTTGAATCCCTCCGCCTCTCTCACCTTCTGCCGCAACACTTCGTCGGTATCAATGCCGATGGTCATCGAACTAATCGGGGCATCTTCGGCCGAAAATCCCCAAATGCGGTGCCAGGGCTGCTGCATCATTTTACCAACCAAGTCGTGCAAGGCAATGTCAATCGAGGCTTTTGCGGCGCAATTCCCGACGGCAACGCTGTCAACATAGCCAAGAATCTCGTCGAGCCGAAACGGGTCGTTAAACTGCCCCAGATCGACTGAATTCAGGAAGCGGGCGGCCGTCTCATAACTTTCACCCAAATAAGGAGGCATCGCCGCCTCCCCATAACCAACCAAGCCGTCAAACTCAAGTTCAACGAGCATCGATGGCGTAACAGTCCGCGAACTTTCGGCCAGCGTAAATGCATGCCTCAACTGCAAGTCGTACGGTTTAAAACTCAACTTTAAACCGTTCCGCGGTCTTTTGCTTTGTTCTGTTTCGTTCATTTTGTGTTGTCCCGCACCCGCTAGTTATACCAGGGGTGGTCTTTAATTTGGATAATTTGTCCGGTATTCAACGAGTTCAGAATGCGACGCGCTGCGACCAGTTGTCCTCGCCGGTCGGGGTCGTAATCGTCATCCTTCGGGTTGAAACTATTGATTTTCACTCGTCCGGAAGAGTGAATAAAATGATCGTTGCCAATATACAGCCCAACATGCGTGATGTGATCGGCACTTCGCCCGAAGAACAACAAATCGCCGGGTTGAAAATCGATGCTGTCAACAGAAAGAACTTCGCCGTAACGTGCTTGTTGGGAAGCGTCGCGGGCCAGCATTACGCCCTGCGAGAAATAGGCTGTCTTCACGAATCCCGAGCAGTCGATTCCTTTGGTTGAAGTTCCACCCCAAAGATACGGGCTGCCAAACAGCTTTTTCGCAGTCGCGATTACGTTCGCGGCTTCAGGCTGAATCGCCTCCCAATGAGTAATCGGCAAGCATTCTGTGGCTTTCACAAAACCGGCCCGTCCGTCGGGAAACTTGATTTGAAGAAAACCGTTGACGGATCCTTCACTTTGAACAATGCTCCCTAAAACCAAATCAGACACAGGTTCTGCATCCCCTTTAGGAGCAGCCAGAGCCCAGCCACTTATTTGGCTGAAAACATAGCGATCCGAAGCTTTCCATTCGGCCATTTGCGCTTCAGTGCAAGTTGCCACACCGCTCGAACTCGCCCAACCGATGTACGAATCCGGCGTTTGAATCCGGTACCATCCGCCTTTTTTGTCGAGCAACTTCACCGGTGTACCCATCAGTGTTTGCGACACCATTTCGGCTGAATATTTCGGGGCCGAACGCATCGGGATAACCGATAATGTGACCAGCCCCCAGGTTTTATCGCCTAAAACCGTATCCGGCAGAATACGAACCGAATCGATTACCTGAACCTGCATCGAAGCAAGTGTATCGAGCAAAAAATCGTGCGCTTCTTTTACACTCGTTTCACCTTTTAAAACGACTTTCCCACTACTCGTCTCCTGAATGTCGACGTCTAAAACAGCCACTCGCTTATCGGGCACAAATCGCTTAGTAACGCTAGTTGCTAACGTGTCGTACGATTCCTGATTGCTCCCCGGCTTACAGGAGGCAACCACTAAACACAGCATACCGATGAACATGGATTGCCGCAGAAAACGGCCTCGATGGCAACATTTGTATTTCATTTTATTCTCGTTTTTTTGATTACTATCAATTTAATTCACATACTTCAAACACACGATTTTTCCATCCAGCAACGAGACCAAAACCTCGTTGTTTCCAACAGGCAAGATGTAATTAACCAATGCATTCGAAACTTTGTATTTCCAGGCAACCTGATGTGTCGTTTTATCGATTGCACAAACAATGCCCTCGGTTGTAGGCACGAACACCAATTCGCCGGATTCGGTGATTGGCGAAGGTGCAATCTCGTAGCCCAAACCAGCCTTGCTTTCCCAGGCTAGCTTTTGTTCGTCGCACAGGGTGTAAAAAGCATCGACATTTCCCTCGTGCATGTTTTTGATGTACACCAACTCCCCGTCATCCGAAATGCCAATCGACTCGCGGCAGGAATATGCTTTCGAATCCCAGACTTCTGCCCCGGTTTGGGCATCCAGCGCCGTCATGTGCTGATCCGGCGCAACAATAAAGATTTTCCCGTTTGCCGCCACCGGCCAGACCGCAGCCGGCGACAACATCCGATTGGTATATTTCTCGCGATTCCACATGAGTTTTCCTGTTTGGGTATCCAACGCGTAAAACGAGTTGCCCCACGATCCGAAGTAGACTTTGCCGTCGTAAACCAGCGGCTTGCACTCAACAAAGTTACTCACCCCGCTGAATTCCCAATTGAGTTTCCCGGTTTTCAAACTGACGGACCGGAAAATACCTTCGGAAGAGCCGATATAAACTGAATTTTGATCGGCTGACGGTGAAGCAACAATTGATTTTCCGGTCTCAAAACGCCAAAGCTCCTGCCCCGTTTTTAAGTCAATACAGTAGATGTTATTGTCGGTCGACGCACAAACGACTTTGTTTTCCGAGACTGCCGGTGTCGAATAGACTTTCCCGCCAGTTTGAAATTGCCAAACAGTTTTGCCGGTGTTTGTGTCGAGCGCCACAATTGCCCCTGCCACATTTCCGTAAACGGCAATATCGCCTACAACAGAAAGTCCGGTTCCTATATCGCTCACATCCTGAAACTCCCAAACTTTCGACACGCCCGGATACTTTTCATTGACCGAATAATCGGGACGAGGGTATGTTTTCGTATCGGCTTCAAAATGATGATTCACCAACGGTACTTTGCACCAAACGTCATTTGTCTTTACGCCCGGGGTTCGTTCGGCGTAAAACATCGTGTCCTGTTGGATCGTGACGATATTGTAGCCGCCAATCTCCCTTCTTGCCCGTAGGTTGGAGCGCCCCATCACGCCGGGAATGCCTTCAAAATCGTACAATTTATTGGCATGCCCGTGCCCCAAGAGGTCGGCTTGGATATTTCGCGATTTCAGCAGATCGATAATCTTGTACCAGTTCGACAAGGAATTGTCGAGCGGATAGTGGTTGACAAAAATGACCGGTTGCTCGGGATCTTGCATGTGGCTTAGAATTGAATCGAGGTAAACCAGTTGTTCGTGCGGAACAAGACCCGGAGCCATGCGCATGTTGGGGCCACTGGCTGTCCCGATAAACAAATAGCCGCCGGCTTCGAAACTAAACTCCTCGCAACCGAAAATACGAACAAAGCTGTTGTTTCCGCTTTCCGACCATTTGGAATCGTGATTTCCCGGCACGATGTACCATGGCTTGTTCAATTTTGAAATGATTGCCTTTGCCGTGTTCAATTCTTCGTCGGAACCAAACTCTGTAATGTCGCCCGAAAGGATCACAAAATCGATGTCATCCTGCCCATTAATATCTTTAACCGTATTTTCCAGATCTTCAGCACCGGTTCCCGAACCAACGTGCGTATCAGTAACATGCGCAAACCGCAATGTTTGTGCAGAGAGTATTCCTATTTGAAAAGCGAGGATGAAAAGGAATATAATTTTTCTCATTTGGTTAATGAATTTGAAATACTTGCTAACCGTAAAATCTACTTATTATCTTTTAGCCAGTCGATGATACCTTTACGAATTTTCTTCGCCGTTTTCTTTTGAAAGTGCGGATCGATGACCTGCTTTTCATCCGTTTCGTTGCTTAAAAAAGCCACTTCAACCAAGCAGTTTGGATATTCGGTAGGACCGCTCAAGGCAAAGTTGAAGTTGCCAACATTGCCGAACTCATCCAGCCCCAGTTCCAACATTCGGTTTAAAATGGTTACCGAAAGAGGTTTAAATCCGATATAACGATAGTAAGTGCTCACCCCGCTTACCGATCGATTGGAAGAGGAATTGTGGTGAATGCTGATCAGAAGATCCGGGTTTTGTTCCCGTAACATCAATGTACGATCTGTCATACTTAGTTCTTCATCACCATTTCGGGTCATAAATACGTTCGCTCCGCGGCGTTTCAAATACTTTTCGAGTTGTTTCGCCACCTGCAGATTGCAATCTTTTTCCTGAACACGAGTATAAACGCCAACTGCACCTGTATTTGAGCCACCATGCCCGGCATCGATAGCGATCTTCAGATGCTTTAGTGCGGTGCGAGTCGGCTGCCGCTTGATCGAAATTTGTAAGGATTTGTCTTTATAACCGATGGAATATCCCCAGATTTGCTGATGTTTTAGTTCGATGATCACTCGGAAAACATCGTCTTCCACCTGTTCACAATACGCATTTTTTATTTCGGTTGCCGACCGGCGTTGCGTAATCCAGTTTGTGTTGCTTGTCGCACCGTAAATATCCACAACGATCCGCGATGGGTTAATCATCTGAATACTTTTATAGGGCAGTCTTTCGTCCAGTCGAATCGACACCAGGTCACTTTGTGCGTCTCCATCCACTTTCCAGGAAGACGTCAGGTGGTACGGAGTTTTTGGGTAGACCCCCGAAAGTTGAATATTTGCTTTCGGAATAAAAGCTTTGTGATTTTTTGAGAGTTGCACAATGTAGTCATCAGCCAGACTATCGACTACCTGCAAAACCACCGCGGTATCCAGGTAAGTCATCTTTGCACCACCGAGGCGGTCAGCTCCAGGTCCATATTCCAGGTAGGGCAAATCTCCGGTCGTTATTCCTTTCAGAAAAAGGCTATCATTGAGCGTTTGAAGACTGTCGGTCTGAGCATACAAACCTGAGAAACAGTAAATACCTAAAAGGAACAGGAACGTTTTTATTTGATATTCTTTCCGTGACATATTATTCAACTAGTTTCAACTTTACAGCGAAAAAAAGCGGTGTAAAATTGCGTTCATCGACTGACTTAAAAAGCTAATTTTCATCGTATAAAAGATACTTCTTTCTCATCTGTTTATACTTATCCAAATCTTGCTGCCAACTGGCACGGATTTGCTCTTCACTCTGCCCCTCGATAATTTGCTTGCGCAACTGATCGGTGCCGGCCAAGGTGTCGAAAAACGAGATGAAAAAGTTCTCCTTGTCATCGCACTTGTTGTAAAAATCGATGACGTATTTGATTTCGAGTTGCCTTATCTCCTGGAGCTGGCTGAGCGCCACACCCGATAAATCGTAGCCGTAGCAGGTATCACCTTCAAACTTGGGATGAAGCGCCAGCACCGGGATCGATTTCGGAACATAGGAAAAATCGGTCGGCGTGTAGTAAGGCGCACCGAATTGCTGAAAGGGTTTGTAAGTTCCGCGGCCTTCATTCACATTGGCACCCTCGAACAAACAAATTGAAGGATAAAGGTAAATCGACTTCATATCGGGCAAGTTGGGCGAAGGAAGTATCGGCAACTGGTACTTCGTCGCATGCGTGTAGTTTTCCACTTTCACCACCTCCAAATCGCATTGAATGCTGTCTTTCAGCCAGCCTTCGCCGTTAGCCATTTGCGCATATTCACCCACTGTAAGCCCGTGGATAACCGGGATCGGGTTCAGGCCCACAAAACTACCGAATTGAGAATCGAGCACTGGCCCATCAACGTAATAGCCCAGCGGGTTTGGACGGTCGAGAACAATCACTTTAATCCCGTTTTCGGCACAAGCCTCCATGACTTTATTGAGTGTTGAGATGTAGGTGAAGAAACGCACACCAACATCCTGAATGTCGAAAACAACAACATCGACGCCCTCAAGCATCTCGGGACCGGGTTTCCGATTCTTGCCGTAAAGCGAATAAACCGGAACACCCGTATCCGGGTCGGTTGTACCATCAACATGCTTGCCACGCTCGACGGTTCCTTTATAACCGTGCTCGGGAGCGTAAATCGCCTTAATGTTGACACCTTTCCTGTAGAGGTAGTCGATCAGGTGAACCGAGTCGACCATCGATGTTTGATTGACCACCAAGCCAACGTTTTTATTTTCCAAAAGCGGCAGGTAGATCTCAGAACGGTCAGCACCAACGATCACCGCGGGTTCTGACTGTTCAGTTGAATTGCTGCATCCGGTTGTTAAAATAGAAGCCAGAAGAATCAAACAGGAAATCAAACTCAGTTTCGCGTACATGAATTGTCTTTTTAAATTGGTAATATTCTATTCTTAAAAATTAAAAATGAGAGAGGCTGCGGTGTCTCGGTGCTAGTTTGATTTTGAGGCATCCCGAAGAAAAACCTCATCAAGTAAAACAGGAGCGAAGGAACATTTTGCTAAGATTGAACAGCCGCTTTTTTGCCGTTCCCAAACATACTAGTCATACGTTTTTCGAAAGATAATCTGCTGCGGAATTTGAACCCGACTCCGTTTCCGTACTCCTGAGATTTCACTCCCATAGTCACGTCCAACCTATATCGGAATTCGGGACCAAACATCATCAAGATCTTCCTCCAATACAACTATTGCACAGAACCCGGTTGCAGCACACCATCTACTGTCCCCCAACAGAATTTGTGGCTTTTCACCTGAACAGCGACTAAAAAAAGGAATGAATGGAAGATCCGCTCTGAAAAGAGCAGCTCAAATAAAAAGAATAACCCCCTTGACTAAATGATTTAAAAAAAGGACAGTTCTCTTGCAGAGAACTGTCCTTAACAATCTAATTATTCTGCAGTATCCCACCAAACGGGTTCAGTCATATAAGTATTCTCGAAAACACCCAATGCCGTTACTTTGGCAGCATTATAATATCGTTCGTAGTAAGCCATCTGGTAACGACGAATGTAATCCGTCTCGGTTGGGAAAGCGGTTTCATAAACAAATTCAGGACGCATAAAGCCTTTATAGACACCGGCATCCAGATCGTAGGTTCCCGCTGAACCGATACAATAGTCACAACGTCTCATATCAGTCCAAACTTCAGGACTATAAGTTAACGCGATGTACTTCTGCATCATGATGTGGCTCAGGGTCAACTCAGTCGAACTTTGTGCCACTGCTTCACTCGCCAGGAAGGCAGCACTTTCAGTCGACGAAATTCCCATTTTATCCATGTTTGCCTGAATACCTGCTTTGTAAGCTGTTAACGCACTGGCTTTGTCTCCTTCGCGGAAATAAACTTCAGCCTCGATAAACTTCACTTCAGAGTAGGAAAGCAGGAAATATGGTGAATTTTGTTGTGTGTAGAACAACACATTGTCATCAGTCGAGCGAAGCCCAACATAGTTTACATCCGAAGCCAATGGCTCAGAATCTACCTTTGTCAAATCAACACCGTAGGAATACTCTCCTGCATTGTCGCCACTTAAAATTTTCGGGATCAACAAGGCTGCACGAGGGTCTTCAACGCCGCTATTCCAGCTGTTTCCTGTTCCGTCAACTGTATTCAACAGGTAATCAATCCATAATTTACCGGGCTTGTAGCTGGCCGACATGTTTTGATATTGAATAGAACGGCGAGCCGAAATATCGCTAATCTCATACGGATAGGAAGCATCATCGTCATTCGAACTAAAAGACATTGAAAGAGCTGACAGGATGCCGCTTGGATTATAAGACAACAGATCGGTACCCTCTGCTTTTTTAGACAGGTGACTCATCAAACGGGCTTTTACGCCGTATGCAAACTTGATCCATTTGTCTACATCACCGTTGTACATGATATCGCCGGCGGCTAAAGTTGGAGCATCTTCCGCTTGAGTCTTCTGCAAGTCAGCAATCGCTTCGTCGCACAATGGCAACACCTGGCTGTAAACGTACTCTGCATCATCATAATCCGGCTGAATGTTTCCTGCCAAACCATCCTGATAGGCCATGTAGCCGTAGGCATCAACCAAAGCGCCACAACCAAATGCCTCCAAAATTTTACCAACACCAACATAATGCCATGCACCCAAATCTTCTGCATCCTGCACCATTTCGTCGATGTTCACCCAAGCATAGCCGTACCAGCACTGCCAAACCCATGCGTCGGCATTATTCTGAAATTGCCAGTTTTCCAACTGGTAATAACGGGCACTAGGGCTGTAAATATATCCCATTTGCTGGGTCAGGGCGGCAACACGGGTTCCGTGACTGCCATAAAAGTCGAAAGTCTCCGTCAAAGCATAGGGCAGTCGCTGATCAGGAGAAGCTTCCTGCGCGCTGTTCGGGGACGTATTAATGTCCAGATCATAATCACAGGACGTGATTATCAATCCGAGTAATATGATTAAAGTTGTCGTTATCTTTTTCATAGTTGATTGCTTTAAAACTTAATATTTACACCAAATGCAACACTGGTTGTAGCTGGTACGCCTGCATAATCGATCGCTGTAGAACCGGCACCAACAACACCTGAACCTCCGGCACTTACCTCAGGGTCCATTCCTTTATAGTTGGTAAATAACAACAAGTTAGTTCCCGACAGCGAAATATCTGCTGATTTAACAAATCCGAGTTTATCACAGAAAGAACCCGGCAAAGAGTAGGTTAACGACGCAGAACGCAAACGGAACCAATTCACATCGGTAATAAAGTGAGAAGCATCCGCAACATACTCATTCTGATAGTAGCTTTGATCCAATTCCACGGAGCTGGTTGCATCCTGGTAATCACCATTCGAATCAACCATTACACCACTGAATTGCCCTGTTGTACCACGGTTTTCGGTTTCTTTACTTGTACCCGAGTAAACCATTGCATATTCGGTTGCATTGTAAACATCTCCGCCCTTGCGGATATCAATCAGGAATGAAAGATTCCAATTTTTAAAGGTGATACTGTTGTTGAAGCCAAGCAACAAATCCGGCTCGCGGTTACCAACGATATTGGTCGCATCTGTTGAAGTAATTGGCAAACCGGTATCAGAATCCAGGATTGTTTTTCCATTTTCATCCGCCGTCCAGCGCTGACCAGTCAAGCCAAGGAAGTCTCCTTCGCCGATTGATGCCGATTTGGCCGGTCCGATTTGCACGTCAGTTACGTAAAGCAGGGTAACACCTTCTGGAAGATCCGTTACCGTACCATCGTTGTGTGAAATATTCAACGAAGTATCCCAAGTCCAATCTTTCGATTTAACCGGTTTACCGGTCAAGGTAACTTCAACCCCTTTGTTGATAACCGTACCGAAGTTTACATACTGGAAGATGTAACCGGTTGCCATACTCACACGAGGAGAGATGATCTGGTCCTTACTGCGTGTATCATAGTAGGTGAAATCAACTCCAAAACGACCTTTCAGGAAACGCATATCCAAACCTAACTCAGTTGATTCGGTTGTTTCCGGTTTTAGGTTCGGGTTACCACCGGTGTAACTGTTCGAATATCCACCGCCAACTGTCGTTACAGGGTCATTCAGATAAGTAGCTGTTTGGTAAACCGGAGCATCCTTACCAACCTGTGACCAAGAAGCACGAAGTTTAGCAAATGAGAATTTATCTTTCAACTCATCCGAGAACAGTTCTGAGACAATAACACTACCACTTACAGATGGGTAGAAGAAAGAGCGGTTCTCAGCAGACAAAGTTGATGACCAGTCGTTACGACCGGTAACACTCAAATATGCAATGCCTTTGTAGTCGGCAGAAAACTCGCCAAAGAAGCTGTACAAACGTTTTGTTGAACGATAATTTGAATAGCTCTTATTGTCTTCATCAGCGTTATTGATACTGAGGAAGTCGCTCAATAAACCAATCGCCTGCTGCTTGTTTCTGTAATAAGTTGTTTGCTCGTAGTTATGTCCGAGCAACAAACCAAGTGTGAAGTCATTTACTTTTTTGTTGGCTGATAAAGTTAAGTTCGATGTCAAAATGTTGTTTTCACGTTGAATCTCGCTAACGGAACCGTCAGTATAAGTGTCTGCTACAGCAGATCCCGGGTACAAAATACTGCGGGTATACATGTTATAATGGTCAACCCCCAAACGGTAAGTACCACTCAACCAATCTGTCGGATCAATTGTAACGTAACCTGAACCAATAAAACGGTGAACGTCGTCGGTTACCGGGTTGCGGTTTACTGTCCAATAAGGGTTGTCGACATCATCTACCGGTTCAACATTGTTTACCAAAGGAACACGGCTGCCACCTTCCAACCAATTCGACATGTTGTTATTCACCGGCCACAGGTAAAGGCTGATCATCGCACCATCGCCTGAAGATCCGTAAAGACCATCACCGGTCAATGTTTTGTTTGATTGAGAGTAAATGTAGTTTGTATTCATCCCAACCGTAAATATGCCTTTCGTTTGCTCACCGTTAAAACGGAATGAGTTTTTAATGTAATTCGTAGTCGGCACGATACCGTTTTGGTCAGAGCGGTTCATGGAGATGAAAAAAGTCCCGTTTTCATTACCACCCGATACGCTACCGGTCACATCATAGGACCACGCTGTTTGGAAGAAATCTTCCATATTGTTGTATATCGAACCCGAAACAGGAGCACCCCAGGAACTGGCTGTTCCATCATCGGCGACACCGTTGTTACCCTGTCCGTACATTTTTTGATATTCAGGATATTTATTAGCCACATCCATGCGGAATTTAGAGCTCACGGTAACTTGTGGTACACCGGCCTTCCCTTTTTTAGTCGTGATGATTACAGCACCCGCAGCAGCTTTCAAACCATAAAGCGCTGCAGCAGCAGGACCTTTCAACACCGAGATAGACTCGATATCGTCCGAGTTAAGGTCCAAACCACGGTTGGCCGAGTAAGTTGAAGTGGCACTCAAACCACCGGTACTCGAGTCGCCGCCAACAGCCGAGTTGTCGATTGGAATACCATCAACTACAAATAATGGCTGGTTGTCGCCCGTCAGCGAAGTACCCCCGCGAATAATAATCTGAGACGAAGATCCTGGCGCACCGCCCGAGTTTGTTACGTTCACCCCGGCAATTTTACCATTCAATGAGTTTACCAGGTTGGGCTCTTTGACTTTCACCAGGTCAGCACCCTTCACCTCCTGGACTGCATAGCCCAAGGCTTTGGTTTCTTTTTTGATCCCCATGGCTGTTACAACCACTTCGTTCACCTCTTCAGTTGAAGCTTCGAGCTGAATTTGAAGGCTCGTTGAATTGCCAACGGCTACTTCCTGAGACTCCATCCCGATGAATGAAACCTGCAAAACAGCACCTGGCTTCACCGATAAAGTGAATTTACCACTCATGTCGGTCACTGTACCATTGGTCGTTCCCTTCTCCTGGATAGTCACTCCCGGAAGAGGATCCTTTGTCGTCTTTTCCTGAACGACTCCGGATATCGTTCGGTCTTGTGCTGTTGCCATGATGGCGATCCAACACGAAAGGAAGAGAAAAATTAATCGTTTTTTCATGAGACACCTTTTTGTTTGGGTTAAGTAATACATCCATTAACTATTCAAGTTTCTGGATTGAAAACTGCAAATATTGATTCGATCTATTTTGCTTCTTTTGAGTTTGGCTTTTGATCTTTTTGCTTCGTCGTACGTTGTTTTACTATCGCAACGATTCACAAACACGCGTTCAACGATCAAATTTAATTTTTCAAATCAATAAATCAAGTACATTGTAATATGTATTACAAATTTTCTTAAAAATTTTAACACTCTTACGTCTTTTTCCCAATCGATTGAGTTAAAAACCTTACTAACTGAGTCCTATAGAGACTGCAAACACTTCTAAAATTAGCTGAAAATCACTTGTATTACAAATCGCCGTTAATCTCGTCGTAAAACACTTGTAAAATATTTGTCCGCACATTCAACTTGCCCAGCAAATTATTGTCGCGCGTTGGGTACACCCGGTTACTCAGGAACACATAAACGAGTTTGTATTTGGGATCAGCCCAGATAAATGTACCCGTGAAACCGGAATGGCCGAAACTTTCGGGGCTGGCACCGGGGCAAGGATAGCTGTCTTCGGCATCAACCTCTTTGTTGTTCACCAATGGTTTGTCGAAACCTAGTCCGCGACGATTATTTTCTTCCGGAAACTGGTAGCGTGTGAATTCTTTCATCGTTGCCTCGCTCAAATATTGCCGGCCACCATAGCTTCCCATTTGCATGTACATTTGAACCATCTTCGCCAAATCATTGGCATTTGCGAACAAACCTGCATTACCCGAAACCCCGCCCATCACAGCAGCGGCTTCGTCGTGCACAGTACCTTGCACCAACTGTTTACGATAAAGCGAATCGTATTCCGTGGGGATAATCTGGTCTTTACTATACTTTTCAAGCGGCTTGTAAGTCACATGGTAAGCCCCGAGCGGCTTGTAGTAGTTGTCATCCAGAAACTCCACATAGGATTTCCCTGAAAGTTTTTCGGTCAACTCAGGGATCAACAGGAAGGTAATCCCGCTATACACATATTTTCCGGGAGGATTGATGCTCGACAAGCGGATATCCCGATAGACTGTTTTCTTGAATTTATCTTTCAGGAATAGCCCCGGAGCAACTTCCAAACTATATCCGTCTTCGGATTGTGGCATGTACCACTTTTCAATTAACTGCTCTTTGTCCTTCATGGTCTCTTTCCAGTACTGGATGTAAGGGATCAAACCTGAGCGGTGAGCCAAAATCTCGCGCCATCCCAGATCCTCCTTGTTGGAGCGATGGAACAGGCCTTTTCTCCAATCCGTCCAGTAATCCGAGAACCGGTCATCCAGGTCAATCATCCCTTCATCTGTCAGTTTCAGAACAGCAGCTGTTGCTGCCGAGACTTTGGTCACTGAAGCCAGGTCGTACAAATCGTCTTCGGAAACCGGGATGCGCTTGTCGAAGGTATGATAACCATATGTTTTACTGAAAATGACTTTTCCATCCTTCACAGCAAACACGCTGCAACCGGGCGTTGCTTGTTGTGCAATGGCGTCATTGGCAATCGAATCGATCCGATGACTTAAACGGGCGCTGCTCATTCCAGCTTCCTCCGCAATGGTGTATTTCAAACGGCCCACGCCGTCCAGTTGAATGCCGTCGCCTGCACGATAATAATTGCCAAGCGATACTGGCAATTTCCCTTTAGCACCAATCCCTCCAAAAATCAGTTGAGCCGACAGCTCCTGCACCAGTGTATCATTTTGGTAAGCCATAATCAGGCCTGCCGGAGCTTTAAAATCTTTCACTTCTGCCAATGCATAAGGGCTCGAAAAGAACACCTCAACTGCTTTCTTTTCGGTGCCCAAATATTCCAGCAAAGCTTCTGTTTCGTCGGTCAGTCCGTAAGGCCTTTCAGGCTTTACCGCCTGCATATTACCCACCTGCATCGAATGGCGGCGCTTGGCTTCGTACAAATGAACACCCGCAACAACCAAATTATAGTCTTTCAGCCTTGTTTTTAATTCAGCCAGTTGCTCTGCAGTAAATCTTTCCGGTAAAAAGAAGTTCGTGGTCTTGGTGTACTTGCCTAACATCTTTTGGAAAGGCGTCTCCTCCGTTCTTCCAACCGCCACGCAAGCAACCGTCAAGGTATCTAATCCCTGAAGGGGTAAAATTTCGTTTTTATTTTCCAGTAAAGTGATGGATGCTTCAATCATCTTCCGTTTTGCCAGTTCTACCTCCGGACTGTTCAAATCGGCCATCAGGTTCTTCGCGCTCAGCGGAGAATAGTCTGCCAACCCGGCCCAGTATTTAGCTTTTAGCACACGATGGCACTTTTCGTCAATTTCAGCCCAAGTCAATTTGCCTTCCTTCAATGCCTTCTTGATTCCTTCCAAGGCAACTACAAAATCTTTCGGAAACTCAACAACATCGTTGCCTGCTTTCAACGCCAAAGCTTCCAGCTCGCCGGGTTCGCCAAATGCTTTGGCACCTCCCATGTTCATCGCGTCGGTTACCACCAGGCCATCAAAGGACCACTCGTCACGCAAAATTCCAGTAATAACTTTGGGCGATAAGCTGGACGGAATTCCATCGTGATCATCAAGATGCGGTACATGCAAATGCGCCGACATGATGCCGGTCACCCCTTGCTCAACCATATGTTTAAACGGGTAAAGCTCCACCGAATCCAACCGAGCGCGATCATAGGGAACCAACGGTAAAGTCAGATGCGAGTCGGCCTGTGTATCGCCGTGTCCGGGGAAGTGCTTTGCAACCGCAATAATGCCATTCTTCTGCAGGCCTTTCGCATAGGCAAGGCTCAATTCGGTCACTTCCTTGGGAGATTCACCGAAAGAGCGCATTCCAATAATCGGGTTCAGCGGCTGCGTGTTAATGTCGGCAACGGGTCCAAAGCTCACCTGAACACCCAGACGTTTCATTTGCTGCGCCATTTGGTTGGTGGCTTGTTCAACTAACTCCGGATCGTACGATGCCCCCATCATCATGTTGTACGGGAAGCTGGTTACGCCGTAAAGTCGCATCCCAACGCCCCACTCCGCGTCCATTGCAATCAACAGCGGTGTTTGAGCTACCGACTGGTACAAATTGGTCAACTGAACCTGTTTCTCCGGGTTTCCGGTAAAGAAGATTACCCCACCCAGGTTGTATTTTTTAACGAGGTCGGCAACCTTCATTTGCGCCTCGACTTTATCATCAGCATAAGCATTTATCCAAATCAATTGCGCAATGCGCTGATCGGGTGTTAGCGATTGAAATACAGAATCTACCCATTGCTCCTGCTCCGGGTTTTGCGTATTGAATTGCGCCAGACACTGCCCGGCTAGCGTAAATAATATTCCAAACAGGAAGATCAGTTTCTTCATAATGTCAATTTTAAAGCCTGCTCGTGTAAACAGACCGAACGTTGTAAGAATTGTTTGTTAGACTTTGATAAATATTTTGTTTCTATACATCACATAACCAATCAGCCAAAAAAGCACCACGTGCGCCAATGCGAACAACAACGAGCCGTTTATTGGTCCCGCCAACGGCTCGAAAACCTGCGTGTACAGCCAATTATAACCGTTTTGCACATCTCCTTCGGGCGTTTTCAACTTAATCAGCCGAAGCAACGAAATTGCCCAAAAGGTAGAAAGCGAAAATATAAACAACGGGTTTTTACCGAAAACAACAAAGAAAGAAGTCCATTTTTCGTACGAACGGACGTCGATAATCCAGACTAATACGCCCAATACAAGTGAAGCCCATCCGCCGGCATAAATCACATACGAACTGGTCCACAGAGGTTTGTTAATCGGAAAATAAATCCCCCAAATCCAACCAATAGCAATCCCTGCTGCTCCCCACAAAATCAACATCAACGGAACTTGCGTCTTGGTTCGGCTCTTAATGAGCATCCCAGCCATGTATCCCAGCAAGGCTGTCGCGATAGCCGGGAAAGTACTCAGCAACCCTTCCGGATCGAAACGAATGCCGAATCCTTTGTACATGTGATTTTCTCCCAGAATCGACATATCAAACGGAATTGTTGCGTTTCCCTCGAGGCTATATGGCTCGGACCCTCCGCCGAAATACAGAATTGCCCAATAAGCCAGCAAAATGGCAGCCGTAACCCAGGGCAAGGCTTTACGGCCAACTGTAAGAACAATCAACGACGATATCCCGTACACCACGGCAATCCGCTGCAATACGCCCATAATCCGGACATGCGAAAAGTCCTTCTGCCACTGCGGAAACGAATTAAAAAATAAGCCGATGGCAAAAATCAGCAGGGTTCTCCTGGAAAGTCGAATCAGCGACTCGCGATTTAAAACATTTCCATATTTCGAAAACGAAAAGAACATGGAAACGCCGACTACGAAAAGGAAAAATGGAAAAACCAGGTCGGTCGGGGTGCAACCGTTCCATTCCGAGTGTCGCAAAGGCGAGTAAATGTGCGCCCAACTTCCAGGGTTATTAACGGTAATCATTCCAACGATTGTTATCCCCCGAAGCACATCAAGTGCTAAATATCGCGTTGTTGTTTTCATTCAATAAATTTAAACCTTACTCGTATCAATTCTTTCAATGCTCCAGAAGCCACGAAAGATGCCCGGGGAAAACCCAGGCATCTTTGAAAGACCTCTTTATGTAGCAAATCATCTTTTTAAATTTCCGGATCCTCCGGGCAATTCGGATTATTATCCCGCTCCTCCTGCGGATAAGGATAGTAATTCCGGTTTCGTTCACTTGTTAGATCAGTTCCGGAAGTGATCACTAAATCGGGATGGAAACGTCGGCTATCTGCCAAACGCTGACCAGTAAAGAACAACTCGATACAGCGATTTTTGTAAATCTCCTCCAATAAATCGGCTTGAGACAGAGAACTCAAATAGTCTGTCTGATCCTCCAAACCCGCTTCTACACCATACACATCATTTGTTTTGGTGAGCACTTCATTCAGATAAGTAACGGCTTGCGTTAACTGACCAGAGCGCGCATACGCTTCTGAAATGTTCAACAAAACTTCACCCGGCAGGTAAACCGGTATTTCTGAACTGTAGGTCGAGAAGAAACCTTTAATTTGTTTCATTGTCGCTCCACCCAGCTCGGCCAACTCAACGGTATCCGGGGCCGCCAAATAGAAGTCGTAACGACCATCGCCATCTGCTGGAATGTAATCACCCTTCAACCCGAAATTATCTTTCGGAAACAGATAGGGAGAACCGTTCACTGCAAAATCATATACCGGGTTATAATTTTCGTTGTCATACGAAAAAGTTGAAGTCATTGTCAGGTCGATGCCCTGAGCAGTACTAATACAGCTGGTGTAATCACCCTGGTACAAATAAGCCCTGGACAACAAAGCGTCGATGCAACTTTCCAAATCAATATTTCCCATCACATTTGAAATGAAATCGCTTGACAGGCCTGAAGCAACAGCACTTTTCGCTTCTGTTAGCAAGCTTACTATTTCAGCCATTCCGGCGTCGAAATCCGAGAATTCGGCATCGCCATCAGCGGAATTCATCAAGGGAGCTTCTTCAAAATTTTGATAGAGGTTACAAAGCGTCAAGGCTTTGAAGTATTTCGCGAAGGCCAGAATACCGTTTCGGGTTCCGTCTTCCATCGTGATACTTTCAACATTCCCGATCAAATCTTCCGCCTGGCCCTTGTCTTTTAAAAGTGCCGACCACAGACTACCAACACCCGTGTTGATGTTGGTCAGCGAGGTACTTCCGTAGGTCAAGTCCATCGGTGTTTGATAGGTACTGGTTGTACCGATCTCGCGCGTTGTCACACCGGGAACGTAAATGACATACCGGAGTGAAGTTACCGAGTAATGCGTGCGCAAGCCAACGCAAACCGCGTAAAAACCGGCAAGGCTGTTGTATGCGTTCTCTTCATTGGGCTGGTTGGGGTTCGAGAACTCCGTGTCGCATGCCGACAAACTGACAACCAACAAACCCATCACTATATTTTTAAGTATTCTTTTCATAGTTCTTCGGGATTTTAAAAGTTAACATTCACACCAAAAATGATGGTTCTCGGAATTGGCACGTTGGCCATATCGTTACCCCGTACCACATTCGACTGACCTTCCCGGTTAACTTCGGGGTCCATTCCGTAGTAATTGTCGAATGAGAACAAGTTCCGCCCTGTCAGACTCAACTTGATTGATTCGCACCAGTCAACAGCCGGCTTAATCCGGTAGCCTAACGACAGCTCGCGAAGCTTCACAAATGATCCATCTTCGATGAACGAATCGTAAATACTATACTCAGCTACCCCCCAGCCTTTCGGACGATCGCCGCGCAACTCTTTGGCATAACCGTCACCACCAGCATAACGGTTCAAAATACGTTTATCCCAGCTAATTACATCGTAACCTTGCACAGCATCAAACTGCACACGGAATGACCATTTTTTGTAACGCACTTCGTTGATCAACGAAGCAATGAAATCAGGGTTTGGATCACCAATTACCTTTTTCAGGTTTTCACCTGTTGGCTGTCCGTTAGCGTCGCGCTCAGAAACAGGTTCATTATTTTCATAATGTCCTTTTTCACGCTGCGGAAGACCGTCGGCTGTCAGCAACAAACTACCATCGTCGTTACGTGCATAGTAGTAACCGTAGAAAACACCCAGCGGATAGCCGTTTTTCGCGGCCGATTCACCCCAGGCGTAAGTGATGATATCACCTTCAATTCCGTCAACCTTGTTTTTGTTTGTACTGAAGGTTGCGGTTAAATCCCAGTTCAAATCTTTTTTCTGAATGACTGCAGCTTTTAGCAACAACTCGAAACCTTTATTGGTCATTGTTCCAACGTTCTCAACACGGTATTCAGCGCCGGTTGAAGGAGAAAGTGTGCGTTCAAGCAACAAGTCCTCGATATCTTGTTTGTAGTAAGTCATCTCCAGCCCCAATCTTCCGGAGAGGAATTCCAGATCCGTACCAACTTCAAACTCTGTTTGTCTTTCCGGCTTCACATCTTTATTACCTAAAGTTGAAGGTTTGATCAAACCGGTTGTTCCGTCAATCGAAACCGTGCTGTAGTTGGTGTAACGGTCATAAGCTTCAATCGCAGTCATATTACCCGCCTGCCCCCAGGAAGAACGCAGTTTGAAGGTATTGACAATATTGCCAAATGAACTTTCTTTCCAGAAGTCATTGTCAGAAACAACATACGATCCACTCACTTTAGGATAAGTCTGACGTCTTTCATCATCACCAAAAACCGATGATTCATCAACACGAATCGCTCCGGTCAGGAACAACTTATCCTTGTAGCCAAAAGTCTGTTGCAGATAATAGCCGCGGATCGACTTTTCAGCCATGTAATCATTTCTTCCGGTAACTGTACCGGCGTTCGATGATTCAACTGCAGGAATCAGATTCTCGGCAGACAGTGAAAGGATCTGGTATTTTTCGTATTGCAAGCTATAACCTGCTGCTGTTGTCGACACAATGTCTTCGTTGATGTTAAACATGTAACGGGCATTCAGGTCATTGTTCAACTTCATCTCGTCCAGGCTTTCCTTTTGCGAAACCCCTTGCGGTGTTGTGTTGAAACCTACCGGCACATATAGTTTACCCAGCGAGTTTGAGTAGTCGTAACCAAAGGTATAATCCATGGAGAATCCTTTAAACGGATGCAATGCCAATTTGAAATCGGTAATCGCCCGCTTATTAATCTGTTGCGCGTCTACCAGGTCAATGGCTTCCTGAATGTTTGTGATCCATCCGAAACTTGGGTACACTCCATCAGTAGGACGCATGTCAACTGAGTTATCGGCAAACAACAAGCTGGTTAAAAGTCCGTAGTTGAAATCCTCGTTGTTGAACTGATTTTGGCTGGTGTTGTATGAAATACTTGTACCAACACTCATGTCCATCCACGAAGTCAGTTTATCATCAATCCGCAAACGAGCAGTTGTCCGTTTAAAATTCGTGCCGTTCACAATACCTTCGTTATCGAAGTGTGATGCTGAAAAGAAGTATTTGGTATCGCCTTTGGCACGTGAAAGTGAAACGTAGTTTTTCGTACCAACTGCAGTGTGGAAAATCAAATCCTGGTAATTGTAGCGTTTAACCGGTGTTCCATCAGCATTGGTTGAAGTCGTTCCATCGCCATCCCAAATCAGGTTCACATCGTTATAGGGCAACGTTTTGCGCACTTCCGAAACGCTAAGTTGTGAATTTACATTGATATCCAAACGCTCCGAGCTTCCGCGTTTTGTCCAGATCTGAACAACCCCGTTACTCGCACGAGAACCATAGATCGCTGCAGCGGCAGCACCTTTAATTACCTCAACGCGTTCAATATCCTGTGGTTCAATGTCAACCAAACGGTTTTGCGTATAACCGCCGAGATTGATCAACTCACGCGATTCGTTGTTTACCACTACACCGTCAATGATGTACAGCGGGTCAGAACTACCCAATACCGTACTGGCACCGCGAAGACGAACAGAAATACCACCCGATGGATTACCCGAGTTCTGCATTACCTGCGCACCG
Organism: Mangrovibacterium diazotrophicum; assembly: GCF_003610535.1. Lineage (NCBI taxonomy): Bacteria > Pseudomonadati > Bacteroidota > Bacteroidia > Marinilabiliales > Prolixibacteraceae > Mangrovibacterium > Mangrovibacterium diazotrophicum. The sequence continues at coordinate 3,239,079 of NZ_RAPN01000001.1, forward strand.
GCTAATTTACCTGACAAAGCGCTCCCAACGCTGATAGCGCCCGATTCCTGAATATCAATCGCGGGAATCGTAGAAATGGCGTTACCCAGCTGTTTCTTTTTGGTCAGTGCACCGGCACCAGTCACAACAACCTCATCCAAGCCCAACGCGTCGGCTGCCATCGCAACATCCAACACGGCGCTTGCACCAACTTTAACCTCCTGGGTTTTCATACCGATGAATGAAAAGAGTAGTACATCACCTTCAGCGACCTCAAGGCTGTACTTTCCATCAATATCACTAACAGTCCCTTTTGTGGTCCCTTTTACCGATATATTCACACCCGGCAACGTAGTACCATCAGAAGCAGATGTAACAACTCCGGAGACCATTTTCCCCTGAGCAAAGGCATTTATTAGAAATGCCAGTAAAAAAATAAGCAAGAAAGTTTTTTTCATAGGAATCTCGATTATAAGTTTAAGACTCTTCGTTTTTTTCAATATTACAACTTGTATTACATCTTACAACATGATAAAAACGAAGTCTTCACAAAAACAGAGTATTCTTAAAAAATACTTAACACAGGCTTTTTGATAGCCCAATGCTGTTTAAACATAACGCAAAGACAGCCATGACAAACTTATTCGATCATTTTATCACTTTCGCAAAAACAACAAAAACAATAACAGCCCAAGACAAATAAATCTGGTATGACAAATTATATATAAATTTGAAGAATATTGACATCAAACGATAACTTTCTTTTTATGAGCAAACTTTACATTGGCATAATGTCGGGAACGAGCATGGATGGAATCGATGCAGTTCTGATCTCGTTTGAAAATGGCAAACTGAGCCATTTAGCTGACCACACGATGGCATTTCCAGAAGCGCTTCAAGCCGATCTTCACAAATTAATTGGATCATTCCAAACAAGCTTGAAAGATCTGGGCGAGATTGATCACCGACTTGCTCTCTGTTACGCTCAAGCGGCCAACGAACTAATCGAAAAGGCCAAAGTAGCCGCAACTGACATTGAAGCTATTGGCTGCCACGGGCAAACTGTTTTTCACTCGCCCGATACGCAGCACCCCTTCACCATGCAACTAGGCGACGGCAACCTGATTGCTGCCCGAACCGGCATTAAAATCATTACCGACTTCCGACGAATGGATATGGCGGTTGGCGGCGGTGGCGCTCCGCTAGCACCGGCTTTTCACCAATACTTTCTGAACGACCATTCGGAGAACCGCTGCATTTTAAACCTGGGGGGCATTGCCAATATTACCATACTGGACAACGACGACAACAAAGTTGTTGGTTTCGATACCGGCCCAGCCAACTGCCTGATGAATAGCTGGATTAAAATGAAAAAAGGGGTGGAATATGACGACAATGGAGATTGGGCCAGATCGGGGAAAGTTATTCAGCCACTCCTTGACAAAATGCTAAAGGAACCGTATTTCAGTCTTCCGGCACCGAAAAGTACTGGTCGGGAACTATTCAACCTGGACTGGTTGAACACCCAGATAAAAGATTTGCAACATTATAAAGATGGGGACATCCAGGCAACGCTTTTGGAGTTGACAGCAAAATCCATTGCAGACGCCATTCTTGTGACTGCTCCGCAAACAAGTGCAGTTTATGCGTGTGGCGGCGGAGTTTACAATCCCTACCTCCTGGAGCGGATCTCCGCAAATTTAGATGGTGTAAAAATCGGCACAACAGCCGAACTAGGCACTCACCCGCAATGGGTTGAAGCAATTGCCTTTGCCTGGCTGGCCATGCGCCGCATGACAAACCAACACGGCAACCTGCCTTCTGTTACGGGAGCCAAATCGAAAGTTTTATTGGGAACGATATACGACCCGGCTACATTCTAGTTTGCCGGGTTGTCTTTGCGGTTAACGATCAACAAGCCGAGAAACATGATTAGCCCATTCACCAGCAACAGCTCGAATCCGATTTTATAACCAAAGAGCCAAGCTTCGGAATTCACATTCAGGATGTAAGATAAAACCGGAGAAAGCAAACCAATCACCGGCACGTAGCGATCTATCACTTGGCGCTTCGTCAGGATACCAAATGCAAACAAGCCCAACAACGGTCCGTAAGTGTATCCGGCGACACGAAATACAGCTGACACCACACTTTCGTTATTGATAATGCGGAAGACAACAATCACCAGAAACATCAGCAATGAAAACCCAACGTGCACCAGCATTCGGGTCTGCTTACTTTTCGCACCAGCGGGGTCCAGGTTTAAAAAGTCAATACAAAACGAGGTTGTCAAAGCTGTCAAGGCCGAATCGGCGCTGGAGTAAGCAGCGGACAAAATTCCAAGCAAGAACAGCGCACCTGCAAGTGGCCCAAAGTATTTCATGGCCAGCAAGGGGAACAAATCGTCCGTGTGTTCAGGCAGGCTGATTCCTTTTTGCTGCGCGTAGTAATACAACAAAACACCGAGCGATAGAAAGAAAATATTGGCAATAATGAAGGCAAAACTGAACCAGTAAATATTCTTCTGTGCGTCTTTGCGCGTCTTACAGGTGAGGTTTTTCTGCATCATGTTCTGATCCAAACCATTCATTGTCAACACGATACCAACACCGGCCAAAAATTGCTTGAAGAAGTTTGTTTCTGATTTCCAGTCCCAATCAAAAATGCGACTGTACGGGTGCTGGTCCACCACGGTGAACATGTCACCAAAGCCAAGGTTCATCTGCTTCAGAATCACCCAAATGGTAATGCCGATCGCTCCGAGGATAAAAAATGTTTGCAGCGAGTCGGTCCAAACAACGGTTTTAATACCCGCACGGTAAGTGTACACCCAGATCAAAAACAGGGTGATCAAGACCGTTACACCAAAAGGAATACCCAGGTCGTTGAAGAACGCAAGCTGCAATACCCCGGCCGCCAGGTACAAACGAAAGGAAGCTCCGATTGTCTGTGAAACCAGAAAGAAAAAAGCACCTGTTTTGTACGAACGAACACCAAAGCGCTCGTCGAGGTAGGTATAAATGGAAACTAAATTCAACCGATAATAGAGCGGAATCAAGACGAGCGCGATAATCCAGTAACCGATGAAGTTCCCCATTAAAAACTGAAGGTAAGTCCAGGCCGAATTGCCGACCTCTCCCGGAACAGAAATAAAAGTCACCCCCGAAATTGTCGATCCGATCATCCCGAAAGCGACCAAATACCACGGCGAGCGCCTGTTACCGGTAAAGAAAGTCTCGCTGTCGGCATTACGCGAGGTAAACCACGATACCCCCATTAAAACGGCAAAAAAGGCTAGAATTATGATCGCAATCAATAAAGTACTCATCAGAATTTAATTGTTTGGTTAGAGCTTGCGCTACAAATATGTAAAAGTTTGCTCAATAAGCTTATTGATAATCCACATCAATATCCCAGTTCCACTGGTTAAAATACAGGTTGCCCTCTTCCCATTCCACTTCACCTCGTTGAAAATCGTAAGGTTCACTTCGCAAAAACTTCTTCGGCGGGTAAAGCTCCTGCGCGAAATCGTCATTCACAATCAAGCGATAAGCGTCAATGCCATGCACATAGAATTGACGAAGTTTTTCATCGTCGCTAGATTGAAGTTTGAAGGACTGATCCAAAGGCACCCAGCCAATTCCTTCGTAAAACACTTCGCACCAATCGTGCAAATTCACATGCCCCGGATGCAGCATGAAACCGCTCTGCCACTTGACCGGAACGCCCTGCGAACGCGCCAGACTCATAAACAGGAAGGTCTGCATACCGCAGTCGCCATGCCGGTTCGATAAAACATACTCCGTAATGTTGGCCATCGTGCAGTACTCCAACGCACTGGCCCATGGAATCGAATCGTTGATCCACTGGTAAATCCTTTCTACTTTCCGCAATGGATTCTTTTCTGCACCCACAATTCGACTCCCCAACGCTCTAATTTCATCAGAGAAAAGAATATGCGGCGGCCGTTCCTGCGTGTAGTGCATATAAACGGCACTGGTTGTATCATAAGGCAGCACATCCGAAGGCTCAATGTCGAAATACTGCGCTGATGTTTGAATAGCGTATTTCACGGAGAACACAGTCGGCTGGTTCTTCACGGTCTTCTGTTCCGCATAAAATGTACGCTGCAAATGCTCATTTGGTGCCAAAATGCTGTTATCCGCCTCCGAAGAAAGCACTTTAAAATTCTTCTGCCTGGCAATGCCCTCGCGTGGTGCAGGCAACCAGCAGCGCAACACGGTGCCCTCGGGAACAACATCGGGCTTTACACTGATCGTATAGCTCACAACCAGATTCTGAGGCAACACCGGAGCATAAGTTTTGTCGCTGGCCGCAATCACCTTGGCAGTATGCTCCAGACAAAACGAATCCAATGCTGAAACCTCCGGTGTGAACATAGCAGAATCGAAGATCAAAAGGCGTTGCAAATTGGCAACAGCGTTTTTAAAATAGCGCTTCTCTCCGCCAATTACCCGCATCTCAAGTTTCCCCGATTGCTCCCAATCCTGCATCTGCGAATCTGAAACAGCTCCATAGCGCTTCTCAATTTGTCTCCTCACTTCCGGTTCAGTCAACGAAAAATCCAGCAGAATCCGATCATTGATCTCCTGAATCGAATCAGGATTCGACTCAAGAGCAACCTGCGATTCCACGATCGAAGAACTTAATGCTGTTCGGTTTACGTCGCGAAGCGAAGTGAAAGCAAAAAGCGAAATGACCGCAATTCCGGGTATTAGTAGGAGATATCGATTTTTCATGCTAACTTGTATGACATGTCACAAATATAGCAATTCGAGAATATCAAATCATGACATTTGAAAGAAAGTCTCAAAAATTCAGAAATTACTAAAATAGAGTAATCAGAAGCTCGAATCAAAAACCATATTGACACGATAAATCCTATATTTTACCATAAAGACTAATTCAACAGCTGAACCGACATATGAATGATAACAAAACCACTAATTGGCAAGACAGTCGGAAAACGACAGAAAATCAATAAGCTTTTAGAAATCTAACCAGTGAATTTACCCGAGCCGAAAAACTGAAACGTTAAATAAACCTCAAAATATTTGTAATACATCTTACATGAACGAAATTTATTTGATCAATTGGTCTATATTTGTACAAAGCATAAGAGATCTTTCAAATCATAATATTGAAAAAAAATTCAGGGACAAACCTGAATCATTGACAAGCACAAAAAAGTATAAGTCAATAGTTTACCGAACTTTAAAAATTGAATTATAACCGGTGACCACCGAAATACAGCCACTATTTATGAGCATAAACAGCATAACAGAATCTGAATCACTGTACAACAATTTAGAGGAAATGTCTGTCAGACAGCTATTGGAAGGCATACATGAAGAAGACTGCAAAGTGCTACCGGCAGTTCAAAAAGCGATCCCGCAAATTGAGCAATTGGTTTCAAAAGTCGTGGACCGCGTCAAAAAAGGCGGACGACTGTTTTACATCGGTGCAGGTACCAGCGGACGACTGGGCATACTTGATGCTTCCGAGATCCCCCCAACCTACGGCGTCGGATACAATCTGGTTATTGGGCTAATCGCAGGAGGTGATCAAGCCATCCGGAAAGCAGTAGAATCAGCTGAGGATAATCGCGAACTGGGATGGCAGGAACTGCAGGCTTTCAATATCAGCGAGCATGATACTGTTGTTGGAATAGCAGCTTCCGGTCGTACTCCTTATGTGATCGGCGCCGTTGCAAAAGCTCGGGAAAATGGCATACTTACTGCATGCATCACCAACAATCCGGGCAGTGAGTTAGCTGCTAATGTCGACATCCCCATCGAAGTAGTCGTGGGACCGGAGTTTGTTTCGGGTAGTACCCGCATGAAATCCGGTACGGCACAGAAACTCGTTCTGAATATGATCACCACAACCCTGATGATTAAGTTGGATCGCGTTAAAGGAAACCGGATGGTAAACATGCAACTCACCAACCAGAAACTAGTGGAACGCGGCACCCGGATGATTATGGAAGAATTGGGTTTCGATGAGGAGAAAGCACGTCGCCTTCTACTGCTACACGGCTCTGTTCAGAAAGTTTTGGAAGCCAATAAAGCCGATTAAATCAATCGGCATTGCTACTTTTCAGGAACTTATTATAAACCTGCAGGTTGTGCTCCAAATGGAGTTGCATTTTCTCGTAAGCGCGGTCGGCATCTCTTTCGCCGATGGCATTCACAATCTCTTTGTGATAGCCTAGCGTGATTTCTTTTTCACCCTCTATATTGGCATAAATGTAATTCCGCATGCGGGGAAGCAAGTTGTGCACCGGCTCCATCGTCACAATCACAAAGGGGTTTCCTGTAGCACGCGCTACGGCCAGGTGAAATTTATTATCCAGATCCGACTCCATCTGTGTGTTATCCGGATCACAAATAGAAAACTCGGCCAAATTGCTTTGCAGGTTCTGAAGATCCTCTTCGGTGCGGTTTAAAGCAGCCATTTTCGCAATCTCCGGCTCGAACGCCATCCGAAGCTCAATAATCTGCGAAATAAGATTCACATCGAATTTTAAATCGTAGTAGAGGTTCAACGAGTCAATCGCATCCTTCATGTTGATCTTCTTAACGATCATCCCACTACCTTTGCGGATTTCGATCAAACCGCGGGCACTCAAACGGCGCAAAGCCTCACGCAGCGCTGTGCGGCTTACAGCGAACATTTCGCAAAGTTCCCGCTCCGACGGCAATTTAGAGCCAATCGGAAGCTTCTTCTCTCGGATCGCACGTTCGATGTTTCGCTCAATTTTCTGACTTAACGTTTGTGTCGTCCCAATTTTTTGAAAGATGTCATTCATATCTGCCATAACTGTACTCGGTCTACCTCTATTAGCACAAATTAAAATAATTTTTCGTGTATTCGCTTCAATTCACCGGAATTAAGTTCTTTTTTGTACGAACTTGAAACAAAACGACCACCTGTCGCCGTTCGGACTACAAAAAAGGTGTCAACTAATACAGCCAACACCTTCTAAAATCGTTCAGTCCGAACTAAAAATATTTAATTTCTTCACCTAAAAAATCACTCAGCAAGCTATTGGCTAACCGACTTGCACCGATACGGAACAATTTCGGGTTCAACCATTCGTCACCCAAAATCTCTTTGACAATTTTCAGGTAAAGAATTGCATCGTTGGTTGTTGCGATACCTCCCGCCGGTTTAAAGCCAACCTGTTTTCCGGTTTTCATCCAGAATTCCTTGATCGCGTGACACATCACAATCGCCGCTTCAGGAGTGGCCGCCGGATTCATTTTACCGGTTGATGTTTTGATGAAATCGGCTCCGGCCTCCATGGCCAGCATCGAGGCATGATGAATTTTGTCGGTTTCAACCAAAGCCCCTGTTTCCAAAATAACCTTTAAATGAGCATCGCCGATTGCCTCTTTAATCGTGGCTACTTCTTCCTGGCAAACCAATTTATTGCTCTCAAGAAAAGCCCAAAGCGGAAGTACAATGTCAATCTCATCAGCGCCGTAATCCACCGCCATTTTAGCTTCCTTCACTTTTACATCAATAAAGGTCATGCTGCTCGGAAAACCGCCCGCAACGGCTGCAATGTTTACGCCTTCAACATTTAAAACCTCCTTCACGCTGCGAACCATATTCGGATACACGCAGATGGCTGCCACATTCGACAAATTGGGGTAGTCGTTTGCAAAGTCATTCACCCGTTGCGTGAACGCCTTCACAGAGCTAACGGTATCGGTTGCATTTAGAGTTGTAAGATCAATACAAGAGAATGCCAGTTGCTGCATCTCGCTGATGTTGTCTATGTCGGCTTTTGCTTTCAAAGCAGCCAATTCAGCCTGAATCGTCATCGCTTTTCTATTTAAGTTTCGAATTATTCTGATGGCGGTCTTTATCCCGCACGGTTTTCTTTTCCATACTTTTCAGGAAAGCCTCGTTCAGATCAACACCGGTTTGGTTTGCCAAGCAGATCAACACCCACAACACATCGGCCATCTCTTCACCTAAATCTTTCCCCAAGTCCGATTTTTTAAACGACTGATCGCCGTAAGTACGAGCCATAATTCGCGCTAACTCTCCCACTTCTTCTGTCAGAATGGCTAAGTTGGTTAACTCGCTGAAATACCGAACGCCAATTGTCTGAATCCAGTGATCAACCATTTCTTGCGCTTCCGGTATGCTAACCGGTTTCATTTGCTCTTTAATGCCCTCCATCTGTCGTTTGTTTATACGAAGTTAAGCAATCCTAGTTTAACCCGCTCAAAAATCCTTATTCTGCGAGTCGATAATGATGGTAACAGGTCCGTCATTTAAGAGGTTCACTTTCATGTCTGCACCAAACTCGCCGCTACCGACCGGTTTGCCCAACTTTGCGTCGATTGCCTTCAGGAATTTCTCATACATTGGGATGGCGATGTCGGGTTTCGACGCCCGAATGTACGAAGGACGATTGCCTTTCTTCGTGCTCGCATGAAGCGTGAACTGACTCACAACCAAGGCGTCGCCGTTAACTTCTTCCAGCGACTTATTCATCACGCCGCTCTCGTCATCAAATATCCTGAGTTGACAAATCTTCTTCACCAGCCAATCAATATCTTCATCCGTGTCTGCATCTTCAATACCTAAAAGAATCAACAAACCTTTCTCGATGGATGATTTTACGGTGCCATTTATGGTCACTGACGCCGACGAAACACGTTGAACAACTACCCTCATCTATTTTTCTTTTGTCTATTTTATGTTTCAGTTCCGAACAAGAAATAGCTTATTTTGTTTAAGCATCAAAAAGAAAATATAAACAGAACAAACCAGAATATTCGGGAAGAATGGCAAAGATAAAGATGTATCGAAAAGTTAGGAATGTCTTTTCTCAAAATACAATGAAAGTTAGGAAAAGTACGGGACTCTTTCTCGCGTTATTGCTGATCCCTTTTATTGGCTTCGCCCAAAACGGAAGTGTCGTCGGTCGGGTGTTTGACCAGTCCAGCAACCAGGAATTGCCGTTTGCGAATGTCGTCGTGTCTGGATCAACTACCGGAACAACAACCGACGAAAACGGAAACTTCCAGATTTCCGGACTTCAACCCGGATTTATCCGCATTCAGGTTTCGGTGATTGGCTACAAGAATACACTATCGCCCGAGATTGAAATTAGCAACGCGAAGACAGCCCATGTTGAAATTGCCATGGAACGGAGCAACACAGAGCTCGAGGAAGTTACCGTGTCAGCCTCGCCCTACCGGACAACCGAGGAAAGTCCCCTTTCCCTGAAAACCATCGCCCTCTCAGAAATTGAAAACAGCCCCGGTGCCAATCGCGATATCTCAAAAGTCATTCAGTCGTTTGCCGGGGTGCAGTCCACGCCGAATTTCCGCAACGATATTATCATCCGAGGTGGTGGCCCTTCCGAAAGCCGCTTTTTTCTGGATGATGTGGAAGTACCGAACATCAACCATTTTGCCACCCAGGGTGCATCGGGCGGCGCAGTAGGCATTATCAATGCGGACCTCTTGCGTGAAGTAGAATATTACTCGGGCGCTTTCCCGGCCGACCGAGGTAATGCGCTTAGTGGCGTGTTCGAATTCTCGCTGGTTGACGGCAACAGCGATAAATTCCGGGGCCAGACAACCCTGGGCGCGTCCGAAGTAAGTGGCACCATCGACGGGCCAATTGGCGACAAAACAAGCTACATTTTTTCTGTACGCCGATCCTATTTGCAATTACTTTTTAGCGCATTAGAACTTCCGTTTTTACCAACTTTTAACGACGTTCAGTTTAAAGTGAAAACCCGGATCGACCGGAAAAACGAGATCTCGATTATCGGTCTCGGCGCCTACGACATTACCAAACTGAACACCGGGATTGATGATCCGGATGAACAACAGCAATACATCTTGAGTAGTCTCCCTACGAACAAACAATGGACGTACACGATCGGTGCTGTTTACAAACGCTACAACGATAACGGCTATCAAACCTTTGTTGTGAGCCGAAACCAGCTGAACAACCAAGCCGAAAAATACCTTGACAACGACGAAAGCTCGGAGGCCAACAAAACATTGGATTACAATTCGCAGGAAGCTGAAAACAAAATCCGCTACGAGAATGCCATTCGTTCGGGCAGCGCTAAACTAAACTTCGGCGCCAACCTTGATTTTGTCCATTACACCAATCAGACAGTCCAAACCCGCTATTACGATGATGGCCCGCTGCTGGTCGACTACAACACAACGCTCGACTTTGTGAAATGGGGCCTGTTCGCGCAAGCCAGTCAAAGTCTGATTAATGATCGTCTGAGTCTGAGTCTCGGCATTCGCTTGGATGCTAACAGCTATTCGGCAGACATGCGTTCACCCTTCGACCAGTTTTCGCCCCGGTTTTCAGCTTCGTGGAAACTGACCTCGGCGTGGAGCCTCAACCTTAACACCGGACGTTACTACCAACTGCCGCCCTACACGGCGATGGGCTACCGCGAAAACAATACCTTCGTCAACAAGCAAAACGGACTAAAATACATCCAGGCTGATCACTACATTGCCGGCGTTTCATTTCAACCCAACAGCAATTTGTTTTTCAGCCTCGAAGGGTTTCGAAAAAATTACGCTGATTACCCGTTTTCTGTGAACGACTCAGTTAGCCTGGCTAACCTGGGAGCTGATTACGGGGTGATTGGCAACGAGGAAGTCAGTTCGGTTTCCAAAGGCAGAGCTTACGGAATGGAACTGCAGGGTCGTTATTCAGCCCCCGGAAAATTTAACTTCAACCTCTCGTACACCTTGGTGCGAAGTGAATTTGAAAACAAAAGCGGGAAACTGGTTCCCTCGAGCTGGGACAGCCGCCATGTGCTGGTGCTAACTTCGACCAAAAAGCTGAAACGAAACTGGCAAATCGGGGCACGTTGGCGCTATGTCGGCGGACTGCCCTACACGCCTTGGGACATAGACAAATCGAGCCTTGTGGAAGCCTGGAATGCGAATAACGGACCGTATTACGATACCGACAACTGGAACACCAAACGCTTCAAAGCCTTTCACCAGCTCGACCTGCGCATCGACAAAGCGTACTACCTCAACAAGCTGACGGCAAAATTCTACATCGATATTCAGAATTTCTACAACTTCAAAAATGTAAACCAGGATATTTTGGTTCGCGAACAGGATGCCAACGGCGCGTATCTCACGACCGACGGGGGAACCCGCTATGTTTTGAAGCGCGTGAAAGACGAATCCGGCACGGTTTTACCAACAGTTGGGGTAATCCTTCAATTTTAAATTGAGCGGTTTTGCATAGCCTTGGCTATATTTGCACCAAAATTTGAAATCTGCACACCGCGGAAAATTGCTTTATTAGAACAGAATGACTGTACTTTGTTACCATTTGAATAATCCGGATCCGTATTTCAACCTCGCTACGGAAGAGTATTTGCTGAAAAACTACGAGGAAGATATTTTCATGCTTTGGAGCAGCGAAAGCTCGATTGTTGTGGGCAAGCACCAAAATGCGCTGGCCGAAATCAACCACCGGTATGTCAAAAAGAACAAGATCAAAGTAGCCCGTCGTCTTTCAGGTGGCGGAACGGTTTTTCACGACCCTGGAAACCTCAACTTCACCTTTATGAAAAAGGTTGAAAAGATTGAGGAAGTGAACTACAAACTATTTCTGGCGCCGGTAAAAGCAGCCCTCGAAAAATTGGGACTGGAGATTGGAAGTAGCAAACGCGACGATCTTTTGATTGACGGTAAAAAGATCTCAGGCAATGCCCAGCATGTGTTTCGCAAACGGGTTTTGCACCACGGTACACTTCTTTTTGATAGTCACTTGGCCAAGCTAAAAAGCGCGCTGAAAGTTGATCTTTCGCGCTTCGAGGACAAAGCCGTGCAATCAAACCGAAGCGTGGTAACCAACATTGCCGACTACCTGAAAAAACCGATGACCGTGGAGGCGTTTCGCAATTTCATGTTCGAAACCATCTCCACAAGTTTTGAAGGCTGTCAGTTTGCCGAACTCACCGAAGAAGACAAAGCGGCCATTCAAATTCTTCGCGACGAAAAATACTGTCAGTGGGAATGGATTTACGGCTATTCACCCAAATACATTTACCGCAACACCATCAACATAGATGGCGGCGAACTGAAAGTAACGCTGCGTATTGTAAAAGGCAAAATTGACCAATCAGAATGGGAAGGTCCCCTTTCAGACGAGTTGAAATTCAAGCTAACCGAACTGCTACGCGGTAAAAACCACGCCCACGAAACACTGAAACCAGCACTAAAAATGCTACAGCCCAATCTGGAACAGGAAGGACTAAAACCCAAAGAATTACTTCGCGGTTTACTTTAATTGAAAACCAAACACAACACATTCTAATTCAACACAAAACAAAGATAAAATCATTTGACGCTGGAGATTTTGACGCCGATTGGTTAACACAAGGTTAAAGAATAACGCAAGATTCTTCGTTCAATATCCCCAATTCGTGAAAGTTTTTTATTTTCGCATCGATATATTTATATATTTGGACTATTCGATAAAATAAAGAAGGATAATAACAATATGGAAAAAATACTAATCATTGGAGGAGTCGCAGCCGGAGCAACGGCAGCAGCAAAAGCACGACGCTTATCGCCCGATGCACAAATCACGATGCTCGAAGCCGGCCCGGATATTTCGTTCGCCAATTGCGGACTGCCCTACTACATCGCCGGTGATATCGACAGCCGCTCGAAATTGATTCTTCAAAGCCCCGAGAGCTTCGACGAGCAATACCAGGTAAAAGTACACACCAATACACTGGTCAACGCGATCGACCGGGCGAATAAAAAGGTACAGACAACAGATAGCGTGAACGGATCGAAAAATACTTTCGAATACACCAAACTCATCTTGGCACAGGGTGGCCGGCCAATCCAGCCGGAAATACCCGGAGCTACAGCCGACCATGTTTTCAGTCTGTGGACATTGGATGACATGGATAAAATCGACAATCACCTGAGCAATAAAGATCCGAAAACGGCAGTGGTCGTTGGTGGCGGTTTTATTGGCTTGGAGATGGTGGAAGCGCTCGTAAAACGAGGTTTGAAAGTGCATGTCGTCGAAAAGATGCCCCATGTAATGTCGATTATGGAAGCTGAAATCGCCGGATTTATTACCCGCGAGCTGAAAGCTTACGGCGTGGGTGTCCATACCGAAACGGCAGTGACGAAGATTAACGCAAATTCCGTTGAACTGGAGAATGGGCAAAAGTTGAATGCCGACATGGTTCTGCTTTCGATCGGCGTACGCCCAACATTGCAACTGGCAAAAGATGCCGGTTTGGAAATTGGTGAAGCAGGTGGCTTGCTGGTCAACAACAAGCTGCAAACTTCCGACCCGGATATTTACGCTGCAGGCGACATGGTGGAAATTGAACACCGGGTAAGCGACAAGAAAGTGCGGATTCCGCTGGCTGGCCCTGCAAATCGCCAGGGACGTATTGCCGCTGAAAATGCTTTGGGAGGTCAGCACAGCTACAAAGGATCGATTGGCACATCGGTGGTGCGTGTTTTCGAAGCCGTTGCCGGAACCACTGGTTTATCGCTGAAACAAGCGCGTGCAGCCGGTATCGACGCCGACGCTGTTGTGGTACACAAAGAACACCACACCGCTTACTACCCGGGCGCCGAAACCGTGACCGTTTTACTGGTTTACGATAAAAACACGGGCGTTGTGCTTGGTGGCCAAACCGCCGGCTACAAAGGCGCCGACAAACGATTGGATGTAATTGCAACCGCATGTGCCGCCAAACTGCCTGTTGCCGATATCGCCGATATCGATTTTGCCTATTCACCACCAATCGGCACAGCCAACGACGCCATGAACATGGCTGCTTACGTTGCCGAAAACAAGATCTCGGGCTACGGACCGAGCCTTATGGTTTCGGAATTGGATGATTACCTCGAGGACAAAGAGCAGTTGATTGTTCTGGATATCCGCGATGTATTTGCGCATCAGAAAAGTAACATGAACGGAGCCTATCACATTCCGCTGGAAATGCTTCATCCGAACCTGGACCGGATACCAACGAATATTCCGGTGCTGATTTACGATGAAACGGGGAAAAAAGGACACCAGGCTGTCCGGATGTTGATTGGCGCCGGTCACCCGGAAGTGAACAATATTTCAGGAGGACACACCTCATTGCAACGTCACGCTGCTGCTGTTGGCTTCAAAAACATCAACATGGTTGCGCTGCCAATTGAGAAGAAAACTATTGGCGAGAAAGCAGCTGAAACAGTGGAAACAAACAACGAGGTCAGTACAACTGAACTAAAACGACTGGTGATCGATGTCCGTACACCCGGCGAATTCCGCAGCGGTGCCTTCCCTGATGCCATCAACATCCCACTGGACGACCTGATGCAGGGCAAAGCCGATCTGGGAGAAGACACGAATCGCGAAATTATCGTTTACTGCGCCAGTGGAGCCCGTTCGGCCTATGCGAAACAGATTTTGCAAAGCCGTGGTTTCTCGAATGTGACCAACGGAGGCGGTATTTCAGCTATGATGTCGAGATATTAAAATGGGGCTTTGCCCCAAACCCCACCCACTTTTTTGTCATAACACAAAAAAGTAGGCAAAAAAAGTCTAGGCTGATTTTTATCTTCAACCTCCATCTTTCTAAAAGCTAAGTTCGGCGGGTGATTTCCTCCTCACGTCGGAACTTCCCGTCTGCACTAAGCTTTTAGTTTGACTTCGGTTTCGATAAAAATAGGCCCGTCAGTCTCAACTATTTCGGGCGGTGTTTTTTAAATTACCGAAAGGACGATCTATTAGTTTTGATACGTCATTCCGCTAGCACTGTCAATTAGTTGTTTGCCTGAATTGAAATTTATATAGAAGAAATATATCGGGTGATTATTCTCAAACGAGTTCACTATCAATGAATCATTCGTAACACGATACTCTCCCGTGAATTCCTCGACGGTTTTTCCTTCGCGTCCAAACTTCTTAAATCTGAATATCCCATTTACCAGAGATATTTCTGAGTAGCCAATTTTTTCATTCGAATGAAACTTATCGGGATCTGAATTCTTAAAGTCTCGATAAAACCCTTCCACTTTCCTTTTTTCAGGATTTAGCCCAGAATACTGAATTTTGACTCGGTTACCGATTTGTTGTATCCCAAACCGCTTGCCAACTTTCTTAAAGCCATAGTAAGTTATACCATTGACAGAATAGGCATATTTTACACTTTGGATGTATCCGTCACCTTGTGTCGAATAGCCTAGACTTAGGTCTACTACTTTGCCTGTTGTTACCTTGGTTTCTTCCCAAAAAATCGTTGGCAGCTCAAAATTGTTCCATGCCAAGTACGCAAAGACAGAAATAAAAACTAATCCAAAAGCCCATGGGGTAGTACTTCTACTCATGTTGTAACGTGCAATCTAGAAATTAATAAAATCTTTCCTCGAATAGGTCCCTGGCATTGCATGATCCCCGGGTTCAAAGTCGAAGTTTATATACTCGATGTTTTCAAATTCACTCAAATTATAAACGACGATCGCTAAATAGGAATCAGCTCCAGCTGTTCCGCTTTGCTGGGTTAAAAATTCTCCGTCACTAATTCTGACGTAAGCTGTGTCATTAGAAACTTTGCATAACTCGATCTGGATACTGGGATTTTCCCGATTAATCATCTGAACAATCTGGTCTGCTGACTGAGTTTTTTGGTTACTTCTTTCTTTCATATAGAAGCTTGACGATACTGTATCAAATTCAACCGTCCAGATATTACTTGATTGGAATTCTCGATGGCAACTTATAAACAAAATCACAAATAAAACATAGATCGTCTTTTTCATAGTGGTTCAGATATTGAAAGTATTTATGGGAAGCGATAGTCACGATGAGAAAAGAGTCAGATAACAAAATCAATTTACAAATACTTTTAAAAACTCGCGCACCACATGTCCCTTACAATATTTGCAGTACAATCATCCCATAACGATATCTCCCGACTGCCAGAGTATTTGTGAAATTCTTGAACAATTGCGACCTGTTTATATCCTTGTTAAGCTCAACTAGAATTCGAGTAACAGCCTGCAGACTAACATTTGTGGATACTACTGAAATCTGAAATTCAGGTTCCCAATAGTAATAGTTTCTCCGAATCTCAGGTGTTTTTATTTCGAATGTTACCGAACTTCCATCGCATCCAAACACATAATCTTCAATATCTCTACAGTCAGGCAAAGTTTCAAAATGATTTTCTTTAAAGGTTTCAAATAATCTTTGAGCAGTATCATCTGGGATTGTCAAACACTGACTAATTATTTTGCTTTTCTTCTCCTTGCGAGCAATTTTTTTCACGTAGCATATTAATTTCCCTTTTACACCAGTTTCTCCATCTGAAACTAATTCCACGACCTGATAGTCGTCAAACCACAACCTAAAAATTTCGCTGCTAGTCGTTGAATCGCTCCTTTCAAGGTTTAAAATCTCAATATGAGTATCTATAAATTTTGTTGTCAATGAGTCTCTATTATTTTGTGCTTTAAGACTATTGGCAAAAAGAAACAAAAAGAAAATATGCAGGATTCTATGTTTCATTCAAGATGTCGTAATTTCTCCGAAAACAGGCTAGGCTGTCGCGTCAGTTTGTTCTTCTTAAATCTATAATGCGGACCAGTCGGAAAACAGCTTCAATTTAACATTTTAAACAACAGAATTCAGTATTTCAGCGAAAATGATAACCAACCGAAGAAGATTTGGCAGTATCGAAGCACTTAACATTGGCTTCAGATTTCATTAAGGATTGATAACAATTCTTTGGTCAAATAAGCCGGCATGCTATAAAACACAAAAAGATCCGATTTGTTATAGATACCAGTTAACACACACACGACAAGATCGTTGTACCTGCCGTGTTAAAACAAGCAATTATGTCAAAAAATGTTTCAGACTTATTAGTCGAAATGCTGGTGAAAGCCGGCGTAAAACGTGTATATGCAGTAACAGGAGACAGTTTAAACCCCGTAAATGATGCCATTCGGAAAGACGGCCGTTTACAATGGATTCAGGTTCGCCACGAAGAAGTGGGTGCCTATGCCGCCTCGATGGAAGCCGAGTTGAACGGAATTGGATGTTGTATGGGTAGTAGCGGCCCGGGCCACGTTCACCTGGTTAATGGTTTGTACGATGCCAACCGCTCGGGAAACCCGGTGATTGCCATCGCCTCAACAGCCCCAACAAACAAGCTCGGAACCGATTATTTCCAGGAAACCAACGTCATTAAATTGTTTGACGACTGCAGTAAATATTGTTTCATGGCCAATACCCCCGAACAAGCCATTCACGGCATGCAGGGGGCCATTCAACACGCGATATCCGAAAAAGGAGTGGGCGTTTTAGGATTGCCGGGCGACGTTGCATCGGCCAAAGTAAAATCGGTCCCTTCATCGGATCGTAACTACTTCCCGAAACCAGTTGTAACGCCGGGAACCGAAGAGATAGACCAGCTGGCCAACGTCCTCAACTCGAATAAAAAAGTAATGCTTTACTGTGGTTACGGTGCCAAAGATGCCCAGGAAGAAGTATTGGAGCTTGCTAAAAGATTAAACGCACCAATCGGTTACAGTTTCCGTGGTAAAATTTTCTACGATAAAGACACCAACCCTTATGCCGTTGGTTTGAATGGTTTGCTCGGTACCAGATCGGGTTATGCGGCCATGCACGAAGCCGATGTACTGGTACTACTTGGAACAGACTTCCCCTACTCCGACTTTTTACCCGATAAAAATACCATCGTTCAGATTGACGAAAAACCCGAACGGATTGGCCGACGGGCGAAAGTGGACTACGGTTATGCCGGCGACATTAAAGCCAGCCTGGAAGTGCTGCTCCCCTTGATTGAGCAGAAATACGACGACGCGTTCCTGAAAGAAATGCGGAAAATCACCCAGGACGTAGAGAAAAATTACCTCTCATACGTGGATGCCAAAGCGAAAGAAGAAGCTATCAACCCCGAGTTTGTTGCCTCCGTCATTGACAATGTGGCCACCGACGATGCCATTTTCACTGTTGATACCGGCATGTCGGCCGTGTGGGCGGCCCGCTACCTCAGCGGCAAGAAAAACCGTTACCTGACCGGCTCGTTCAACCACGGATCGATGGCTAACGCGATGCCAATGGCCATTGGTGCCGGACTGGCCTACCCCGACCGACAGGTAGTGGCCCTTTGCGGCGACGGTGGCCTGAACATGTTGATGGGCGATTTGATGACCATTAGCCAATACAAAATCCCGGTCAAACTGATTGTCTTTAACAACCGGTCGTTGGGCATGGTCAAATTGGAAATGGAAGTACAAGGACTCCCCGACTGGCAGACCGACAACGTCAACCCCGACTATGCACTTATTGCCAAAGCAATGAATATAAAATCATTTGCGGTGCACCAAACCGAAGACGTTGCCAAAACAATAAAAGAAGCCTTTGCCTACGATGGCCCGGCACTGGTTGAAGTGTTTACCGATCCCAACGCGCTGGCCATGCCTCCGAAAGTAACCTTTGAACAAGTTCGCGGATTTGCCCTCACCATGGGAAAACTGATGCTGAACGGACGTGGTTCGGAAGTGCTGGAAAGCGCCAAAACAAATATGAAATACATCAAGGAGCTCTTTTGATAAGAACTGAGATCGAGCTCCAAGCAAACAATTCAGCCGATACCTGCTAGGGTGTCGGCTGAATTGTTTTATAAATATTAAGTTACAACAGCTCTCCTGCCAAACCTAATTCACAATCCCATCAATATACGGCCGCAAAGCGTCTCCCCAGATTTGGTATCCGGCATCGGTTGGATGGCAGAAATCACCGGCGATTTCCTTCGTCAAAATTCCCTCCGGAGTCAGCATTTGTGAACTAATATCCAGCAAGGTGATTTCATTCTCGGTGGCAAACTGCTGAAGGATTTTGTTCGTCTCATTGATCAACACCCGGCGTGGATTATCAGGCATTTCCTCGCGTGGCATAATCTGCATCAACACAATTTTGGCTCGTGCCACTTTCGACCGAACACGCATGCAAACAGCTTTCACTCCTTCTGCAATCTCGGGAGCCGTGTTCATGCGCGCATTCTGCGTCTGGCTAGTATTGTTGGTGCCAATGTGTATCACAACCAGTTTAGGGTCGAGGCCGTCCAATTCACCATGATCCAGGCGCCACAGTACATTCTGCGTGCGATCCCAGCCAAAACCGAGGTTCAGCACCCGATGACCGCCGAAAGTTGCTTCCCACGAGTTCGGGCCATTCGGTTTGCGGGCCGCTCCGTCGGCATATTTCAGCGGCGGATACTGGCCTCCCCAGAAATGAGTGATGGAGTTTCCAATCAACACAATCTCCGGATTCAGCGAATCTTTAACCGCCAGCACATCGTGATGACGCACCCACCAGTCGTAGCTGTCCTGTTCGAGTTTCGAAGCCGGGATAATCGCTGTGTTTTGTGGCTTTTGATCGTCATGTGATTTATCGCCCATCAATTCCGAAAGCAGCGGCTCCATGGCCTGTGCCCAGGCTTCCGCTCCGGCCGGCGTTGGATGCAGCCAATCGCCCAGCATGTCGTGATTGATCGAGCCATCCATGTTCAGGAAAACGTGGTTGACATCGCAATAGAACACGTGCTTGTTATCCGCCAAATGCGACACCAAATCGGAAGCGCGCTCCAGTATTCGGCGGTGCGATGTAGGGTTTGGTCCGCCGTAACATCCCGGGAAGCAGCGAAGCACGATGATTTTCGCCTCGGGACATTTTTCGCGAAGCAGGCTCACGATCTTTTCAATTCCCCCTGCCAGCTGCCCCGCTGTATGGCGCGTCGGGTAATTCTTCTCATCAATATTGTTGGTTCCGATCTCCAGCACAATCACTTTCGGCGACTGGTTCTCCAACTCGCCGTTTTCAATATTCCAGATAATATTTTCGGTACGATAGCCTGAAAAACCCAGGTTGACAGCATTGCGCGAACCGTAGTATTTTTTCCAAATCGGCTGGTACTCCGGTTTCTCAAAATTGTTGGTGATCGAGTTTCCAACAAACAGTAAATCGTATTTGTGATTTTTGACCAGCGCGACCTTTTCAGCGTGGCGCTGTGGCGAATAACCTTCAACGGGAACCGCTGCCGGGTTTTCAGCTTCCCTCGGAAAAACCATTTCTCCGTTCAAAAAAGAAGTCAAAGCTTCGGCCAGCCCCTTGTCTTCAGCATCGCCAATTTCTTTCCAGAAGGCCACACCATCGTATCCAATCCAGGTTTTGGTGTACTCACTGGCAGCTATCAACGCTGTTTGGTCCAAAACCAAAGTATCGGCAATGCACAACAAATTTGTTTTTGTGCCCAGCGGAGGATTCACGACCGGAAAGACAGTACCGAAAGTTGTCTCCTCAAAATTGGAAGGGTTAATCAGAATCAAATTGTCCGGGCGTTCGCTTTCGTTCAAATTGTTTTCCGCCAAAGCGACCAATTTCGCACCATCAGAACAACCAACCAAACTGGTGTAATCTGAGTTCAAATTGAGATTTGTACCCGCTTTAACCAGGCGAAAAGCTTTAATCACATCGGCTGTTTTCAGGCTGTCTCCTCGCAGGGTGGCAACCGCAAAACCCATTTGCTGAAATACCGACGAAACAGAAGAATCATTCGCGTCATTACTTGGATAAAGCACAACAATCCCTTTCGTAGACTTCGAGTCCGAAATTTGAAGGTAGGGAACCTCGCTGGAAGCTGCATCAGCTTTATTAAGAACCTTGCCGTCGAGATCAACAAACTGTTCTGTTTGCTGCTGACAACTGAGAATACTAATGGAAAAAAAGACAAAACAAAGTAGTTGGGTCACAAATTTCATGGGTCTAAATTTTAATATATTAAGCCGCTCCATCAATCCGACATGTCTCGATGGAACGCTTCATTGTACAAATTCGAACGTGCATTCCTGGTTTCGGCACGCGATTTCCAAAATTATTGAAAAGCAAATAGAATGAAAGGAATAAGAAACGAAAGAATACCCTAATGCGCATTTTACGCCTAAAACAAGCTGTTTGAACATTCTTTATGCTAGCAAGCAGGAACGGATTTCCGCCCAATCATCCATTTTTTGAAACCGGTTCTAGCTACTTAATTATCAACGAAATCGTCTTTGAAACCATTTTCCCGGCATCGTCAGTTGCCAGTACCTGTACTTTAAATTGCCCGGCCACCGGACTTCCGGGCAGCTCGCGCTCATAAACCGGATCAACAGCAGCAAAGGCTTCCCACCACTGCACACAACGATTCTGATCACCACTATTTAGCATTGTTTCCGCAAATTCGCGGGGTATGCGGTTCCCGTTTTCATATTGCTTGGCCGGTGTATCGTCTGTCACAACTACCCGCTCGCCTTTCTTGGTTGTAATCTCAATCAAGCCCACCGAGTTCAAACCGGTGTATTGCTGAATGTCGATCGGCTTGGTAGAAACACTGATTGACTCCACATCATAGGGCGAAATGGAGCTCAAAAAGCTGGCACTGGTTCCCATTTTTTGACCATCCAACACGATCAGTGCACCATCCTGAAACATCAGTGAATTGTTTCCTCCCGGGAAAATGATTTTATCTCCATCAAGCGTATACGGCTTAATCATTTTAATCACGTCCAGCAGTGAGCCTCCCGATGCCAATTGCTTCTTGTAGGCATCATCTTTTGCCATTTCAGCCGTTCGTTGTGGTCTGATTTTTTGAAATAGTCCTGGATTGATTTTGTAAAACTCCGGCGAAAAGGATGGTTTCAAATCGAGGGCGTGAAGCGAAAAATAGTTCTTTACCTCAACGGGGAGAACTTTCTCCAAATGTGCCCGAGTGACCCCTTCGGCTTGTTTTGCCAGTTTCTGCGAAGCCTGCACGTCACTCCAACGATTGTGTTTAATTTCATTCCCGATGAGCATATAGTTGACCGACATCTCATTTAACCGATCAGCATCAGCTAACTTATCAACACCGGCAAGTGTCGTTTCGAGCCACCCATTTACATTTAAACACCCAACAAACGAAGGCGCAGCGTCCGAA
The DNA here is from genome assembly GCF_003610535.1 of Mangrovibacterium diazotrophicum. Taxonomy (NCBI): domain Bacteria; kingdom Pseudomonadati; phylum Bacteroidota; class Bacteroidia; order Marinilabiliales; family Prolixibacteraceae; genus Mangrovibacterium; species Mangrovibacterium diazotrophicum. The sequence continues at coordinate 3,261,124 of NZ_RAPN01000001.1, forward strand.
ATCAGGACCTCAGGCACCACACTCACGTTGATAATTCCGGAAAGGACTTTTTCCGCCTCTCCCTTCAATTTGACTTTCAAACTATTGGGTGTATTTCTTTCAATCGAGCTCAAGGCCACGTCAGCCTCAACCTGAAGTTCGCTGTCGTTACCGATAAAAATTAACCGACTTCCCAGCTCTACCAACGATTGGTCGAGCACAACCAATTCGCATAAACCGCTCGGGAACCCTTCTTTGGAAATCTTCAATTTCTGCTCTCCTTCCACGCTCAGTTCCGTTCCCCAAATCAACCGACCACCGGCATAGGCCGCCAGGATCATATCAGTCGCAGGCATCCCCGCCAACTGCACACTGCAGTTGATAAACTCTTCGTCCAAACGAGTTACAGCCAAAGCCGCACCTGTACTTTCAACCTTGGGTAAATCAAACAATTGACCTTGCCCTATACCGTCTGTTACCAGAAATTGGTATAGTTTTCCTTGCTCCGCCGAAAATGGGAAAACGCCATAGCCGGGAGTCAAGGTTTTTAACTGCATAATTGAACTGCTCTCCCCTTTTTCAACCAAAACACCTTTCACCGCCACCGGCTGTCCCAATCGGTTGGTCACAGTAAAAGCAATTTTCTGGTTGGCGCCAGCCAAAAACTTACCTCCCTCAGCACTAAAGCGAACCGACAATTTCTCGCTTTCAACATGGAACGGAGACGAATAAACAACCGTCCTTCCGTCGCGCAAAATTAAATCCAGAGGTAGTTCAAACGGCTTGTCCGGAACGTCAATTTCGAGTTTTAAGATCCCGTTATCGTTGGTTTTTGCTTTGCCATCAACCACCAGATTGTCTCCATCCATCAACTCGTAACTCAACTTTCCGCCAAAAGGCTTTCCATCCATCTCGGTTACCCGGAATAACAAGCTGCTTTGCTTTCCCGGAGCCAATGTTTGCGGCTCCTCTTCAGCATTTACCAGCAGCGCACCCGAGTTGAAATCGTCGACAAAAATCAACTTCATAAAAACGTCATCGGGTTGGGTGGTTGCACCGCTGTAGGCAACCAACACGTAACGACCGGGAGCAATGTCAGCCGGCAAATCGAAATCGCCACGACAAATGCCGCCAACCAACTTGTATTTGTCTTCGTTGATCACCTCCCCGTCTTCGTCAAAAAGACTGACCACAAGATTATCAGAGACAGAACCGAGTGCACTCAAGCCCAAATTTCGGACAAACGCACTGAACCAAACAATGTCGCCGCCTTTGTACAAATCGCGATCGGTTTGGACGAAAATATTTTCGGAGGGCTGGTTAGCAGAATGCTTATCCAGCATTTTTTGAATCTTGTCGAATACCTTGTTGTCCTGGGCCGAACCGGCGAACAAACAGAGACAGAATAAAAAGGTTAGCAGGTTTTTCATGTTGTTGGGTTTATTGGGTTTGATTGTTGCCACTTTCGACGCCCAGTGCTCGGATCGCTTTTCGCAAATCGTCGGTGGGTTGAATGATATTGTAGCTCCCCCAAAACTCGGGGTCATAGTCGGAAATAATCTCCGTAAAAATATCGGAGCTGTTCAACTGCTCCTCTTTCGGGAATCGCCGCAAACGCGTGGGTTCGTGTTTCGTAATCAGCAAATCGGAAACGCTGTGAAACACCGAATTAACGTTATCCTCGCGGTTGCGAACCCGAAAACTCGCCGACGATTGCGCGCTGTTTAAATACCATAGTTCTCCGGTTTTTCGGTAGCTAACCTGGTAATGAAGGCCGAGCGCCCGCACAAAAAAACCTCTCGGCTTCTTGCGAATGAGCGTCTCCCGCGCCATGCGCATGCCGTATTTCGACAAACTAAATTCCGCATGAACCAAGGCAAAGTTTTCCTGATCGATAAACAGCTTCCCTTCGTAGGTCAAAAAGTCCTTTTTCCCATTGGGTGAAAAGTAGATCACATAAGTTGGCCGCCCCAGGTAATCAACCATGCTCCCGGCCTCGTATTTATAGTCCGTCCAATAGGTTTGGTCCAGGAAACTGTCCATGGTCTTCACCACATCCAATTGATTGGTGTAATACGGGCCACCCTGCATCTTAAAATCGACCCACTGAAAGGCTTCTACGTCGGCGCTTTTTCGTCCTTTTATGAAGCGAATCCGATCATCACGAAACGGTATATTGTAGGGCGCTTTTAACACCTCGAGCACCGCTTCCGAGACGTTGATGTATGCGTCATCCTGCGTTAAAACCTCCCTGTAAAAAGCTGTCATCAATCGGCTTTGTTTCGGGTAGTTTAAAGGAATATGATCAACCATCTGCTCCATCACCCACATCGGCTTAATCGCCCGAACCTTGATTTCTTTCAGGCGAATATTGATGGGATTCAGCGTGATCAGAAGGTTTTCTGCAGGCAACAACGTTGAATCGAGTAATTCGCGCTGGTAACCGAGACAAGAAACAACGATCATTTCATGCTGATACTTCGGCGGAATCTTCAATTCGAACTTGCCCTCCGTGTTTGTAATCGTTCCGAAAGCTTTATCCAAAATCGATACGCTGGCATAGGGAATTGGCTCGTTAAATTCGCGATCCATAATCAGTCCGCTGAAAATCTGGTATTCCTCCGAATCGGGCACCAAATCAAAAGACGACTCCTCCAACCGGATCACAATTTGGTTTCCCAGTTCCTGAAAAGTGAATTCAGGCCCAAGCAAATCTGAAAGGATGAATTGCAGGCTTTTATTGACATAATTAGCGTCAATACTCTGCTCAGTGTCGACCAGTGTTGGATCGTAGGAGAAGTTAATGCCTGCCAGTTCCGAGATTCTTTCCAGAACCCGATCCAACGACTCACCTTCCTCCGAGAAACTAAACCGGCGATTTAAAAAAACAGCTTCGTTACCTTGTGCTGCACCCGAAAGCGCTAAACAACAAAAGATAAGGAAGCTGATTATTTGCCGGCATTTATGCATTAAAAAACTTTCTCCAAATAAAAGGTCGTTTCAATTTCCGCCCCGTCGCGAAGAACGGTCATGTCGATTTTCCGATCTTCTTTACTCATCAGGATCAAATTTATATCATTTAATGACAAACTTTTATGGTTAGCATGATTTAACGATAAAATTTGATCATTTTCCTGCAGGCCTGCCCGCTCAGCCGGTGAACCTTCGCGCACCATATCGATGGTAAACACGGGCATTCCCGGGAACGGATTCGAAATTTCCAAACCGCTCATGTTGTAGTTGAACTCGTCTTTCACCTTGCTGGTCGGTCTCAGTTTGATCTGGTTATTCGGGTAGTCGATGGTCACATAAAAGCGCCTAAGAATCTCGGCTCCGAGTGTTCCGTTACGGTCGTCGGTGATGATTTGGTCCACCAATTCTGCTTCGGGAAACGACACGATCGGCTCATAGAGGATGAGCGGTCCAACCCAAATGCCCCCGATTCGGCCCTTCTGTCCGAACAGGTCTCCATTCAGCCCTCTTCCCAGGAAAGTTTCGATGTGATTTTCGGGCAAATTGATGCGGTCGTCCGATTTTGTCGACAACCAAATCGCATCGCTGGCACCTGTGTCCACCAATAATTTGACAGGAACATATTCATTTTTATCGGTCACAATTGTGGTACGCACGTACGGCTTGTTATGCTCAAAGTGGATCGGCATCACAATGTCGCGGTTCACCACCCGATCCCGATAATACTCAGGTTTCGTCAGGGTCAATTTATGATTGTCGTAATCGATCTCGACGACGAAATCTTTCAGCAAGTCAAACCCAATGAGCCCATGAACCGGAATTCCCAAAATCTGTGAAATCTGAAAATCTTCGTCAATTACCATGTGCACTTCCTGGTTGAACGAAACCAGCCCCGAACCGATTTTCATGGTGTTATTGCCCGAGCGATAGGCCGTCATGCCTTCGCCTTCACCCAATCCGGCAATCGGAACCGGCTGCATGTAGTTCAGACTCAATTTATCGACAAACGGAAGCTCGGTAATAATCGGAAAACGAACGCCGGTATCGAGGATAAAATTCAACGTGTCGGAATCGTTGATGATCACCGGAATGATGATCAGGTTACTGGCCGACTTAAAATCAACCGTCACCGTTTTTGTCCGCTTATTCACAAATTCGAACCGGTTTTTCCCCGGCTGAAACTTGACTTTCCGTTCGTAATCCAGGGTTTCTTTTAGCGGCACATAATCCCGCACGACAAGAATGTTGTCTTCAATTTCGAAAATGAGGTAATAATCCTTCATCAATTTTCGAAGCAACTCACGAATGGGCACATTCGAAATATTCAGGCTCACTTCTTTTCCCTCAACCAGTTTTGAGTTGTAGGAATAGTCGAGGTTGAAGATTTCACAGATGCGTTGAATGACATTGGACAAGGGTTCTTTTTCAGCAACAATACTAATGTTCTGGTCCAATATCGATTTAGGTTGATCATTTTGGGCGAAAGCTGTAAACGAAGCGAACATCATCAGGACGGTCGCCAGCGCAGTAGCCAATCTCCCACTCCATCTTTTCGTTTTCATAGCTTTATTGGTTTTCTGTTTCTAATTTTTCTGCAAGAGGTATTCGTTTTCGTTGGTTTGCTGAATTTCGAGACCATGTGTCATGGCGATCACCTCTAAAATAAACCGGACCGGCCGGTCATCGAATCGGGCAGTCAACAACAGCCGCTCCAGATCGGGATCAGCTGTTGAAATCTGCACACGGTAAACTTTGTCTAATTGTTGTATGACGTCTTTGAGGCTTGTTTTATTGAAAGAAAATGAATGGGTTTTCCACGACAGGAAATTCACATCGGTATTTTGACTCTTCTGAACCACCTGGTCATTCAAAGCCAGGACCCCTTTTTCGCCGGGAATGAGAACCACTTTCTCACCGGTTTCAGTCAGCTCGTTCGACGAAACCCGCACCCTACCGGTTTGTACAACTACCGATACTTCGCCATTTTGAGGATAGGCATTTACATTGAAGGAAGTTCCCAAGACCTGGATATCCGCTTTCCCGGCGTGGATGATGAATGGCTGTTCCGGATTGGGCTGCACTTCGAAAAAGCCCTCGCCGTCGAGCGTCACTTCCCGGTACTTTCCATTAAACTCATCCGGGTAAGTCAAGGTACTTCCGTAGTTCAGAGTCACCACCGAACCGTCGGCCAGTACAATTTCTGTAATGTCAGCATTTTGGCCTGAGGCGATTTCTTTTTGAGTATTGAATCCGTTTCTTCCACTCATCCAATAGCCGGCACCGCCTAAAAAGAGCGCAATAGCTACAACCGCCGCAATCCGGCTCCAGAATTGGATCGTTTTCTTTGGCTTCAAGGTCGCGGCCTGATTCCTGGCCACATCAATTTTTGTGAAAGCTTCTTTTGCTGAAAATCGTTTTTGCTGAAAATAAAGGTCAACTTGACGAGCAGTCTCGCGGATGTCTTTCAATTCATCCTCATCCCAATCCGCAGCGAGCGATTCGGAATTTTCGGCAGTTGGTTCGTCAAACAAGTGCTTGGCCAATGCTGCCCATTTTTCGTCGGTATTGTTTCGGTTTGTTTCCATTTGCCCCTATGACAAGGAGCTACCCGAAACACCCTGAATGGAAATCAAAAATATTTTTGAAAAATGCTGATTCCGATCAGCAGATGGCGGTATTCCTTCAGATCCTCGCGCAGTTGTTTCAGTGCGAGCCCCATTTGTGTTTCAACGGTTTTTACTGAAACCTCCAGTTTTTCCGCTATTTCGCGATAAGTCAATCCCTCTTCCCGACTTAGTTTGAATATTTCTTTCCGTTTCGGTGGAAGTGCTTCAACACTCGCTTCAATTTTTTGCTGCAAATCAACCTCCAGAAAATATTGCCCAGGCTGAAGCTGCTCCTGTTCCGACCGAATCATCTCCAGGTATTTCTGCTCGACCTTCTGATGATTGACCCAGTTAATCAACTGATTCTTGACTGCCCGAAACAAATAGCTTTTGACCGACGAATGCACCTGGATTTCTTTGCGTTTCACCCAAACCTGCACAAAAACTTCCTGCACCAGCTCCTGGGTTTTCTGGTCATCGTGCAAAAACTGGAACGCGTACACACACAGCCCCGAATAGTACCGATTGAAAAGCTCACTGAACGCTTTTTCATCGTCATGCAAAATTTTCGCGAATAGTTCCAGGTCAGTCTGTGTGTTCATTTTAGGGAAAATAGGGTGCAAATTTCAAAGATGGCTTAAAACCGACAAAACGAAGATGATGTTACTATATTTTTCAACATAAGCAAAGATTCTATATTTGCAATAATCCTGAAAATTCGAACACTATGCAAAAATCATCATCTTCAGCGCGGTTTAGCCGGGCATTTTGGGTAGCCAACTCGGTTGAGCTGCTCGAGCGACTGGCTTACTACGCCGTTTTCATCGTAATCACCATCTACCTATCCAACGTTTGGGGTTTCTCCGACATCGAAGCGGGCTGGATCAGTGGTATCTTTTCGGCTACCTTATACCTGCTACCAACCTTCCTCGGCGCTTATGCTGATAAAATTGGCTTCCGGAATGCGATTATCATTGCTTTTTCTCTGTTAACAGCCGGATATGCGGGGCTGGGTATCCTTCCAACGTTGCTCGAAAGTGCCGGTTTGGTAAGCTACGGAATGGAAACAACTTTCAACGGACTCAACACAAGCGCGCTCCGTTGGACCATTGTCCCGGTTATGGTACTGATCGTGATCGGTGGCTCATTCATCAAATCGGTGATCTCGGGAACTGTCGCCCGCGAAACCACTTCCGAAACACGTGCCCGCGGCTATGCCATCTTCTATATGATGGTCAACATCGGCGCTTTTATCGGTAAAACAGTGGTTGACCCGCTGCGCAAAAGCTTGGGCGATCAAGGGCTGGTTTACCTGAACTTCTTCTCGGCATCCATGACTGCACTCGCATTAGTTGCGGTGTTCTTCCTGTATAAATCGGTTCAAACCGAAGGACAAGGCAAAACATTCCGCGAGCTGGGCCACGGGCTTGTCAAAGTAGTCAGCAATGTGAAGCTTGTAATCCTGATCCTGATCATCAGCGGCTTCTGGATGATTCAAGGACAGATGTACGCCACCATGCCGAAATACGTCATCCGCATGATCGGACAGGACGCATCACCGGGCTGGTATGCTAACGTTAACCCGCTGGTGGTTTTCCTGTTAGTGAATTTGGTTACGACCATTATGAAAAAATATACCGCTTTGCGCTCCATGACGATCGGAATGTTGATCATTCCACTATCCGCCCTGGTCATGTCGCTGGGCACGCAGGTGGGCAAAGAAGCGATCCTCGGGATGCACCCGGTTGCTTTTATGATGATCGTCGGAATAGCAATGCAGGCCATTGCTGAATGTTTCATCACTCCCCGTTACCTGGAGTATTTCTCACTGCAATCGCCCAAAGGAGAGGAAGGGCTTTACCTTGGATTTAGCCATCTACACTCCTTCGTTTCCTATTTATTCGCTTTCGGCTTGGGTGGATTCCTGCTGGATAAGTATTGCCCTGATCCTCGTTTGTTCGATTCAACCGAAGCATACGGAGTGGCAACGCAGCACGCCCACTACATTTGGTTCGTTTTTGTCGGAATCGGTTTAATTTCGGCGATTGCACTGTTGATTTACGGTTACTTGGTGAAGCAAAAACCGGCGGCTTCAGTTTAAACTCCCATAAAAATCGGTCAATGCGAAAATATTTTTCAAAAAAAGTTCAAACACAAAATGCGCACATACAACTGAAATACAACGACTTTTAAACACACCTGAAAAATCAGCTCATTGAATTTCAAAAGTTTTTTCTGAGAATGCTTTGAGCGAATAATATTTCCACTATTTTTGCATCGCTAATTCAGCCACGGGTAAGTAATTCGAAAGAAAACCAAACCCAGACCACACGCCCGGGTGGCGGAATTGGTAGACGCGCTGGACTCAAAATCCAGTGATAGCAATATCGTGCGGGTTCGATTCCCGCCCCGGGTACAGAGCCCCAATCATCACTGATGGTTGGGGTTTTTTGTTTTACATCCCCACCCCTTCGTCGACGAAATCCAAACCTTTGTCTACACAAAACCCATGAATTCAACCTCTTTGCTCACCCTAAAAACCATGTTTTATGTTTACAATATAACCTCCTAACACCTCCCAACTCAAATTACACATTGCAACTTACAAGCACAACTAAATCTCAGTCAAACCGTAGAACAACACAAAGCATAGAACACTTACGGATTCTATATTCTTTTTTTATATTAAATTTGATATACTCTTAAAACAAACAACAAAGTAGCTCAACTAGCTCTCTCATTCTTACCGATTCATACCGTCCTTGATGGATATCGATTGATGAGAGAGCAATTGGTAATTGGTAATCGTTCCGCATAAAATCGGCGCGATATACGAACGTTTAAGTTACCCCAAAAACAGAACTCCGATGAAATGCAAGTGTATTATTGTTGAAGATAAACCACCCGCCCTCGAGACCATCAAAAACTACGCAAATTCCCTGGCTAACCTCGAAGTGGTCGGAACTTTTCAGAATGCCTTTCAGGCTATTGCTCTTCTCAACCAAGTAAAAATTGACTTGATGTTTCTCGACATCAACATCCTCATTCTATTAGGAACGAAGGTGCTCAGCTCTATTCTTCACCCTCCAAAAATCATTTTTACCTCCGAACACAAAGAGCTGGCAATTGAAGCATTCGAACTCGATGCCGTCGATTACCTGCTAAAACCGGTATCCTTCGAACGTTTCCTGAAAGCTGTCAACAAATTTTGCGACCTCGACCAGACGGATCAGACGAATAAAAATCCCGATTTTCTATACTTCCGCTCCGACCGAAAAATGGTTAAAGTGTTTTTGAATGACGTTACTTACATTGAAAGCTTCAAAGATTATATTGTGATTCATCGACTGAGTTTGCCCGCATTAAAAGTGAAATACCCAATTGGAAGTGTCGAAAACATGCTGCCGCAACGCAAGTTTCTGCGCATCCACCGCTCCTTCATTGTATCAATTTCTAAAGTCACAGCATTCACCAACAATGATGTGGAAATTGGCACAACCGAACTCCCCATCGGAAGGAGCTATCCGGAGGTTGCAAAACGACTGACAGTTGACGGCGCCCTATAGACAACAAACGACTTTTAAAAGAATAGAACTGCCCGGCACCACACACAGGATGCCTTGTGCCGGGCAATTGCCGAATTTATTACTCACCGGCAATAGGCCAATCTGCTCATTGGCAAAACATGAACAGGTGCAATTATTAACCGCAAGAATAAACCGCTACTTAATCGGCCTCAAGTTATTCTGAAAAACATATGAAGCTATTTTTTCGCCCAATGCATTGCCTTCTTCAATATCGTGCCTGAAATTGTGCCCTCCATAGAGACGCGACAGCCCCATAATTTCTCCGACTTCAGCGATATCATTATAAGTTCGTTGCTCATTGGGAGCAGAATAACTGCCCACAACCACCGGCCCAACCGGCTTTCCCAAGACTTCGCTAATTATAACAACACCTCCTCTTCCCGCTACAGCATAGGTTGACGGATAGGCAGGCAAAGGAGGAATAGCTCTGGCCGCTGTAACGGCGTTCCAACCCGCATCTCCCTCCGTGTCTTCATTTCCGTCGTTATTCCCCTCACGAATGGCAGTAAATGGTCGCCAAAAGTTGTAGAAATAGAGCTCGTGAAATCCGCAAATAATGGCATCAATCTGAACCATATTAGTCAGTGCCAGCAAACGGGCTGCATCCCAACCGCCCAATCCCTCAGAGATTGCAACATAGCGCGCCACCCGGTTAATCATACTGGGCATATTGTCGGTGAAGAAAATAACATCGGCAGTTTGCTCTGCCGTACGCACCGCAGAAGTGTTGGAACCAATTGATTTGACTTCATCATAATCAGCGGTGTATTCAGGTGAATTGATGGAATATGGCGCGGAAGCCGGGAACTGATTGCCGGCCATAACCCCAAAAGGCGACAGGTTACCCAAAGTAGCACCGTACACTGCGTTATCCGGCCAAACAGGAGGAAAGGCAACAGCATAAGGCATCGTTGAACGATATTCTCCAGGTATGGTTCCCTGCGGGTAACTGGAGAAGCTAAAACCGGTGTCGCTGGCACGTTTATCCTGCACAGCCAGTGCAGCGCTTTTACCAATCTCAATTCCTAAATCTTTAGACTCCGAATCGTCAATTCCTTCCAAACAAGTCTGCAAAACAGAATCAGCTTTTGCTGTATATGACGTAAAAAGTGACACCAAAACATCATGAGCGGCCTGCGACACTGCTGCGTCTGAAATCGCAGCAACAGTCTTTTTAGTAACCTCTTTCGAGCCTGTGCCCGAATTGTCCAAAGCATACGTGTGAAACATCGGGTAAACATTATTCAGCGCATCGTGCATCGCAATGGAAACCATCGCGTAGACTCTCGCCTCTGCCGGAGCAGGTAATTTGGTATCTATTGCGAGGCTGGTTGTCTCTGACCATTTCAGCACCATATCGCCACTGTACGACTTCACGACCCCGTTTCCCAAAAAATCGGAGCTATCAACAAAATCGTTTTTCTTTTCACAAGCAACGATCGCTACACACAACAAAAGCATGTAAGCCAAAACCTTGAAATTGCCTTTCATAATCGTAATTTTTAGAGTTTCTGATCTAAAATTACGATACACGAACTGGCGGTTTTCAGGATGTCGCTCATGGTTGGGTTCCGGAAGACGAATTAACAAATTCAGTCGACGAAGGAATTTGCATCTCACTCCAAGGTCCCTCAAATATGATCCTTTGCAGATTGAAAATCGAAGCCCCCATTTTTTGACCGCTCTGCAGAATGACTATGCTGCAACCAGCTTAAATCAAAAAAAAGATCGAACGAATTGAAATCGATAAATTCAGATTCAAAAGCGTTCGATCTTCGGATCAAGAGCCTACTACGGGTCCTCGAATTTATGAGGCACCGCGCAGTTCGGCCAAGTCATCATCGAGCAGTCCCCTACCAATTTTAGCATTTAATGCAGTCGAAATTAGATCAATCGCAGCCAGAGAGACAGCGCCTTCCCCGCCCATCATCCGAATCGGGGATAACATGCCAGGCAGCGCCGCAAAAATTTCATTCACCTTTTCATCTTCCGGGTTATCGTCTTCGGGAACCTTATTCAGATGGCGCATAGTGAGTCCCAAGTCGACGCACGAAAAAACCCAATAACAAAAGATTGAAATTTCGTCACGGCGTTTCATACGTTGTATTTTTGGTGGTTCTTTGGAACTGCTAGCAGCCTTTCCGATAGAAAACATAACTAAAGCTACGTCGAGCCAATAAACAGCGGTTCGCCATCCCCACATCACCCGTTCACTGCGGAGCATTTCCTTTTCATCATTCTCCAATGCATCAAACTTGCTTCCTCTTAACTTATGCTTACAAAGATTGTAAGGCCGACCTCCCGGAAAACCCGGTGACGAGGGGAAGCTGGCCAGCCAACTAATTCCGCTCAACGCCAGACTGACGATTTCCAGCCCAAGACCTGCTGTTACCTCGTTTAACTTATCATCTTCGCCTTCGGCAAAAGCATCCAGAATACAGTTAATGACTCCGTTCATAACATCAACCGTAAGTGCTGCACGGCCCCAAACCTTCACCGATCGTATTCTTGCAGCGCTGGCTCGTTGATTCTCATCTTCGTTTGCGGCGGAATCTTCACCAGTCGAATCAACGGAGATAGACAAGAGCAAGGTGCTTTGCACACTGAGGTTATCCCCATCCGAAGCAGCAAAATCGGGCAGTGGCTCTCCCTCGAAAGGTTTTTCTCCGGATATCAATTTAGAAATGGCTGTAAGCGGTATGGCGACAAGCAGCGATGTAAGATTAAGAATATTAAGCTTGCCTGCACCAATGAGCTTGAATAAATCGGAAATGAAAGGAATCTTAATCTCGCCATTGAGTAAATTTTGAAAGAGCTGAACAGCTTCTTCGAGCACATTTAGAAAATCGCCCACCAGATCCCCTGCAATTTCCAACAGCTGAATAATGGAATCGCGGGCAGCTTCGATTAAAACAGCAAGGGCTAGTTGCGGCCGAAGCGGATTTTTAACAAGGGCGACAAGGGCATCTGCAAGTCCTCCAATGCCGATGGACAGTAAGTCGGTAATACTTTTGATACGTTCGAAAAAGACGCCCATGAAGTCGGCTAGTCCGCCGGCCCCCTTCTGCTCCGGTGCATCAGGTGCGGTTTGGGCACCTTTCTTTTTACTGCCACTCAACAACTTGGAAAAAAACCACTCCACCGATTCGGGTAAAACAGACCGACTGCTCTGAACTTCCGACGGTTCGACACCCAAAGCTTCCACCAGTTTATTCATACCATCTTCGACCGAATCCTGCAAACCATCCACAAAGTCGGCGACCGCGTCTTTGGCATTTTCAATACCATCTTTCATGGCAACGAAGCCCGAGTTTACAGCTTTGACCAGGTAGCGCTGGGTATCCAGGATATCTTTCCAGGCGAAGAGGGCCCGTAAAAATTCAATCGCTTTTTCAATGGCACCCATAATTTTCTCGAACAATCCTTCGACAAATCCAGCGACTTTCTCCACCGTGTCGAGCACAAAAGAAACGAGTTTCCCGCCTACATCAACAATAATGTTCATCGTATTTTTTGCTGCTGCCGAGGCTACGCCAGCCAGATCCTTCGCAAAGCCAATGGTGACCGATTTAGCTCCACTCACCGCACTCTTGATCGCCCTTCCGATTTTAAGCCGGGCGGCGGCGGCGCTCAAGGATTGAAGTTCATCATCTGCTCCACTGCTCGCTTCTGCAAGTATTTTCAGGAAATCATCTTCTTTAACTGGTTCTTCCCAAATGGCTTTAGTGGCACTCACCGACGACATTATCAACGGGTTGTTATTAGCCGGGGCTGAAGTTGTTTCGGCATCCGAAAATTTAATTGCCCAGGGCTTGGGCTCGGTAGCATCAGAAACCAGCCGACTCGCCGATGTTTTGGCACTGAACTCGTTTTTATCTACTCCGTCGGCTTTGGTTACCGAAGGTGCGTTTTCAGGCACCACTGTTGCCATGACCCGAGAAATGGTGTTTTGGGCAGCAGCAATCTCGGTTTGAGTGAACGCATTTTGATCTACAAGCGGGTTACCCTCGGCGTCCTTGGCATTCCAAAGTTCATCGGGCTGCATGTTGGCAATTTTCCGATGCACTTCGCGATCGGGGAACAATACCACGCGCTCATTGGTCGCCATCGATTGGGTTTTAAACTTCAGGCCCGGGGTGCTCAGCCCTTCTGCCTCGGAGGTTATCATGATTCGCCCCATCGCGTTGGGCTTCACTTTTACCGAACTTACTTCATCAACTTCGTAGGTTTCGTCATCTATTTCAATAACAGTGAAGTCGGTAGCCGAAATTTCGACCTCTTCGTTCGTGCCCGGAGGAAAAGCAACAATGGTACGATAGGAGCTAAATTCCTCCAGCTCATTGTCCACCATGCGGTAGTCCTGCCCAAGCACGGCGCTGTACGACTCAAACACATCTTCGGGTGCAAGCGTACGAAAAATGCGCAACGATGAAAGTCGGTCGTGCCCAATCTGTCCCTCCCCTAAGCTACTGCTGTTTTTCAAGTAATCCTCAATTTCATTTTCCCGATTCTTTTCATTGACTTTCAAATCCGGATTAGCAAACAAACTCACTCCGGTACCCGGCCCCAGCCGAATTGACGAAGCCACATTATCCAGGTTCGGAAACACATTTAGGTTACGATACACACCCTCCAGGCCAGGTTCACCATCGTTTAAAATCCATGCCCGCCCATGGTAATAGGAATGTTCGTACAAGGCTACTTCTCCGGGCGACAGCTCCCCCACCTGCCCTTCAGTTTCGGCTATCTTCGATGCCCGGTAAAAAAGGCTTCGTTTTTCGGGCTTGGATGTCCAGACAAATAATTTATCCTCTTCGCGAAGCCGCAACCAGCGTTCATGTTTAAAATCAACAATCGAGAAGAAACCTTCGTCACCGTCACTATCGTCGATAAGTAGCAACGAAGTGCGCTGCTTGTTGATCAAAAACTGACTGAAATACCCTTCAGGCTGACCAGGCGACACCAACTGAATTTGTTGCAGCGAATCATTGAATTGAAACTGAAAAAGCTCGTTGACCGTTCGGCTGGAAGCTGTAGTTAGCAGGGCGCGGTCGGCACTCAGGTATTCACCATTAGGCGCCTGCAACAACCACTTGCCCGTAAATGGATCGTTACGGCTCGACCAAATTTGAATGGAACGCAGATAGGCACCAATCTTTGTCGATGGAATATTATCGATATCAGCATAAAGTTTCAACGCCTGCCCTTTGAAATCGACATATTGGTAGAGCGTTGCTCCGGTATTTGGCCCCAGGCGGATCTCCCTAAACTGTGTCTCGAAGCCGTCGAGATTTGCACGGGCAATGGATAAAATTACGGCCGTGTCGTCGGTACCAATCAATTCAATTTCCCCGGGGTTCAAAGCTCGGTTAAACGGGATGACAAGGTTTTGAATCTCTACCGGATTTAGTGCACTCTGGTAAATGCGAAGATCTTCGTACCTGGCAATCGGCGTTCCTCGCTTCCAGTCGCCCAGACGCACTTCAGCACTGTTAGTGATATTGGCAATGCCGGTTTCAGATTTGGCTTCAACAACAAACTGCCCGTCGAAATAAACCTGCAAAACAACTCCTTTCCGAACAAAAGCCAAATGGTGCCATTTACCGTCGGATAGCTTAAGATCATTGGTTTTGGCCACAATGTAATTGGTCCCATTGCCATCCTGATCGACCTCAAACCAGAGGTTGTGTTGATGATTACTCCGGATGGCGAAGAAATTGCCGTGCCCACTCACCGATCGGTTTCCGAAAAGATCTAAATCATCCTGTCTTTGATTATGAAAAATGCGTACACCGAAAGCAATCGTAAAATCACTGGTGCCAAACTGCCCAATTTCTGCAGGAAATACAATTTTTTGATTGAGTCCGTTAACCTTGACGGCATCGCCAAAACGACCGTAACCTTCGTAATAAGTGCCAAATAACTTCCCTTCAATTCCTTTTACGCTGTCTTTGACGATTGAACCTTCGCGCTCTTGAAAAGTCCAATGATAGCTGGGTTGAACTGCCATAAGTTCTTAAATTTTGTTGTTCATCTGAAAAAAATTGGATAACTGCCGGCGAAGTAAACGTCGACATGCGCAGATCGAATGACCTGTTTCAGAGAAAAGGATTCATATCTCCCATTCAATTTACGATAATTATTGCAATACAAAAATAAAGATCGACCAACCAAAATCGCCAAAATAACTCCCGATGAAGAACTTATACGCGAGAAAACGACTATCTATAAGCTTTACAGCAAAGCATTGAAACGGAAAAACAAACCGGTATTTAACAGTATTTAACACACTGGTCGTCAAAAGCACGAAATTGAGCCGTTTATCGAAATCCCAATAAAACAAAATTCAACCTGTGACGATTTCTGCCTGGCAAAATTCCGGCAAGTCTCACGCGTTGCAATAACAATGTGAAAAACTCAGTTTTCACACCCGCCCCAAAAATCAGCTGGCACAACTATCCTTTATATTCTCATATCGAATAGCCAGGCACCACACCACTGAACCACACCGGGAGCTGTACTTTTCAACTAAAAAATCCAATTCGAACAACCGAAACAGTCAATAATCCTCGAAAAACATGGACCTAACAAAAACATATCATTTAAACACTCACAAACAATACTTTACACACGAACAGAATCGTTACTCGTCATACCTTCCGTAAAAAACGACACCGAGGTATAGCATTTGAAAGTCAGATGCAATATCTTTGTTAATCAAGATTAAAAGCAAAAACATGATTGTGGTGGATTCGCTAAAAATATTGATCGCCGAGGATGTGGAATCCAATTTCCTCTATCTGAATGCTGTGCTTAGTAAAATCAAAGCGGAAATTGTATGGGCCAAAAACGGGCGGGAAGCTGTTGAGCTTTTTAAAAAACACGAAAATTTTGACCTCATTTTAATGGATCTTCAAATGCCGGAAATGAATGGATACGAAGCCACCCGTTTGATTAAATCGATTAATCCGAATATCCGGATCATTGCTCAAACAGCCTTTGCGATGGCCGAAGACCGGGCAAAAGCATTGGAAGCCGGCTGCGACGAATACCTGGCAAAACCAATTCGTTCCAAAGATCTTTTGAACTTGGTCGAAAAGTTCATGCACGTCTGAAACTGACTACATTTTGAATATTGTCAACGTTCATTTCCTTGCAGAGGTGAACGTTTTTTATTGCCGGAATCGTTCAAAAGCAATCTCATTTATTACTTTTGAGAATTCACAAAACCGAAAATGGATAACAAACAATACCTTTTAGACAAACGCTATTTGAAAATGGCCGCCATCTGGGCGCAAAACTCGTATTGCAAACGTCGGCAAGTCGGAGCCATCCTGGTCAAAGACAAAATGATTATCTCCGACGGCTACAACGGCACACCCTCCGGATTTGAAAATAATTGTGAAGACGAAAACAATAAAACCAAACCATACGTTCTGCATGCTGAAGCGAATGCGATATCCAAAGTTGCCAAATCGAGCAACAGCAGCGATGGCGCTACCATGTATGTCACCTCTTCACCTTGTATGGAATGCTCCAAATTAATTATTCAGGCCGGTATTAAACGCGTTGTTTTTACCGA
Source organism: Mangrovibacterium diazotrophicum (assembly GCF_003610535.1). Classification (NCBI taxonomy): domain Bacteria; kingdom Pseudomonadati; phylum Bacteroidota; class Bacteroidia; order Marinilabiliales; family Prolixibacteraceae; genus Mangrovibacterium; species Mangrovibacterium diazotrophicum. The sequence continues at coordinate 3,277,851 of NZ_RAPN01000001.1, forward strand.
CAATTACCGATTGGAAGATGGCATTGAACTACTGAAAAGAGCAAATATTGAAGTAGTTCAGGTAGAAATTGAAGATTAGGAATACGAAAACAGAAAACAAAAAATGAACAAGCGAATTGGCATCTATTTACCACTGCTGATAGCAGTGTCCGTAATCGTAGGTATATTTCTGGGCAACCACTTAAGCACCCAGTCCCCGCAAATTGGTTTTCAAAATTTGTCGGCTCCAAGGCCGGATAAACTCAGCACAATCACAGATCTGATTTCCAATGCCTACGTCGACTCTGTCGATATCAATAAAATTGAAGAAGATGCCATCCCGGTTCTTTTAAAAAATCTGGATCCACACTCCACCTATATTCCAGCTCAAGACATGCAGGAAGTGAACGAAGAAATGCAGGGAAATTTCGGCGGTATCGGCGTTCAGTTCTCCATTCACAACGACACCGTTCAGGTTGTTGATGTGATTTCCGGTGGTCCTTCCTCAAAACTTGGCATTCAGCCGGGCGACCGCATTGTCATGGTTGATGACTCGCTCATCGCCGGCAATGGTGTTAAAAACGAAACCGTTCTGAATTTGCTGCGCGGCGAAAAAGGGACACAGGTAAACGTTGGCATTAAGCGGAAAGGGTTTAAAGATCTGATGAGTTACGACATCACACGGGGTGATATTCCAATCATCAGTGTCGATGTGAGCTACATGATCAACGACACAACCGGTTACGTGAAAGTTAGCCGCTTCGCAGAAAAAACATATGCCGAATTCATGAAAGCGGTGAGCACCATCAATGGCGAAGGTGCCAAGCAAATCATCGTTGATCTGCGCGGAAACCCGGGAGGATACCTGATGGCTGTCGTAAAAATGGTCAACGAATTTTTGGATGAAGGCGACCTGATTGTTTACACTGAAGGACACTCGCAACCACGCAAAACATACAACGCGACCGGAAAAGCGCATTGGGCCGACAAACGGGTTTTTGTGTTGATGGACGAATATTCAGCTTCGGCCAGTGAAATTTTTGCCGGAGCACTGCAGGACAACGACAAAGGTATCATTGTTGGACGCCGCTCGTTCGGGAAAGGCCTGGTTCAGGAGCAAATTCCTTTCAGCGACGGATCGGCTTTGCGCCTGACTGTTGCCCGCTACTATACCCCCAGCGGACGTAGCATCCAGAAACCGTACACCGACGGAACCGACGAATATTACCACGACATCATGAACCGCGCTGTTCACGGGGAATTCCAGGAAGCAGACAGTATTCATTTTTCCGACTCACTGAAGTATGAAACAAAAGGCGGACGGATTGTCTACGGCGGAGGCGGTATTATGCCCGACTATTTCGTTCCGCTTGATACCATGGGCTATTCCGATTACTATTCGAAGATCGTTCAAAAGGCATTGGTCTACAACTTTGCATTCGACTACGCCGATAAAAACCGCGACAAATTGCTTAAACTGACTTCTGCCAGACAATTTGAACAATACCTGACCGATGTGAAGATCATGGATCAGTTTATTGCCTTCGCTGCCGGTAAAGGTGTAAAACGCAATGAGGCCGACCTGAAAATTTCGGGCGACATTATCGAACACCAACTCATGGCTTACATTGCCCGGAACATTATCGGCGACGTAGGATTCTACCCAATCATACAGGAAATAGACAAAACATTGTTGAAAGCGATCGAACTTTCCGAAGAAAATCAAACATTAACTCAACTTTTGGCTGTAACAAAATAAAATCTCGTTCGTCATATGGGGAAATGTGCAGAAAACCCCATGACCGTTGAAGATTATAACGAGGCCGTAAACAAACATGCCGACGGAGTTTTTCGATTTGTTTTGAAAAATATTCGCGACGAAGAAAAAGCGCGCGATATTGTTCAGGACAGTTTCGAGAAGCTTTGGCTTCATCGGGAGCAGGTTTCTGGAGAGAAAGTGAAAGCTTATCTCTACTCGACGGCTTACCATCGTTTAATCGATTTGATTCGGAAGGACAGTCGCTTGAGTATCGTGGAAGAAGTTCAGTCGGAAGAAGTTCACTTCGAGCAATATTCCGATCTTCACGAGATCCTCAACAAAGCTATTCTTCTGCTCCCCGACGATCAGCGTTCGGTACTGCTGTTGCGCGATTACGAAGGTTATTCCTACAAAGAAATAGCCGAGATTACCACCCTCAACGAGTCGCAGGTGAAAGTTTACATTTACCGCGCCCGGGTGTTTTTGAAGAATTACATTGGTAAAATGGACGTTTTAGTTTGAAAGATGAGAATAGACCGGTCAAATTATGAAAGTTATTTCGTCGACTATATCGATGGCAACCTGCCTGCCGATCTGGTTGATGAATTTCTGGATTTTCTGGAGAACAACCCGGATTTGGCCGCAGAGTTGAAAGCCGTCGGAGACATCAAACTGGAAGCAGAAACAGTAATTTTTGCAAGCAAGGAACAACTTCTCAAATCAGAATCCAATATTAACGATAGCTTCGACTATCGCGCCGTCGCTTTCCTGGAAGGCGATTTCAGCGCTGAAAAAAAACAACAATTTGAATCTGAAGTAGAAGACGATTCGGAAAAATTGAAAAGCCTGCACCTGTTGAAAAAGATGCACTTGCAAGCCGATTTGTCCGTCCAATTTCCTGACAAAGAGAAACTGCTTCGAAAAAAAAGAACGCCAATATACCTGTGGGCGACCCGCGTGGCTGCACTGTTGCTGTTATTCTTCTCGGTTTGGGCCTTGGTTCCCCGCAAACAGGTAAACAATCCGCAAAACCAGGTAGCAGAACAACAGATCGACCAAAGCCAGAAAAGCGAAAAAATAGAATTGCCGAAGGATGTGGCGACTGAAAACACCGTTGAGAGCCAGATGGCACAAACACTTCCGGCAACCGAGGAAAAGACAGAGCAGCAAATTAGTCCGAAAAAGACAGTCGCTATTCAACCTCAACTGAAAACAGAACCACAGAGCACCGGACTCGTTGCAACACGCGATCAGGTGCCGGATAAAATGCAGCCGCTAACAGCCCATTTGGACATGAACAGCATGGCCGTATCATCCATTCATATGCCAAGTCAAACTGCCTTTGTGCCCAGAGAAAGCTTGAGTGTAGACGAATTTTTGGCTTACAAGCTGATTGATGCCCCAAAGGGAGAATCATTCACCTTCAACAACCTGGCAAATGCTGGTTTAAAAGCCGCTCAAAACATTTCCAACGATCGCCTCGCAGTGGAACGCAATAACAAAGGCAAGGTTGAAGAAATCAAATTTGAAAGCCGCCTTATCGCCTTTTCAATTCCTTTCAAAAAAAATCGCTAGCCCTGTAACAAACCCCGACAACCATCCGTCATAGGGCAGAATGAAAACAGAAACAAACAAATTTTGACCTATGAAAAAGTTTATTTTACTATTTACCATCGTTCTCGTCGCTGCTCAAATTCAGGCTCAGGATACCACCAGCGTAAAGGTGTTGAAGAAAAACATCGTCACCGTTAATGAAGAGCCCAATAAAACGGAAGTGAGCATCATGAACGACAAAATCAACATCCAGGATAACAATTTCAGTGACACCACCACCATCCGCGTTGGCCGACGAAACATTGAAATCATCGAAGGCGGGTCAAAAACCTACGTGAACATGACCAAAGCTATCGACAGCGACGATAACGAATGCACCTGGAGACGTTACAAAAAGAAATTCAACGGGCACTGGTCGGGTTTTGAAATTGGTGTGAACGGCTTTTACGACACCAATTACAGCATGTACGACGATCCAACCAACGAATTTATGGACCTGAACCAATCGGCTTCGCTCGAAGTAAATCTCAACTTTGTAGAGTACAACATTACCTTGGTTCCGCAGCGTTTGGGTATCGTGTCCGGCTTTGGGTTGCAGTACAACAACTACAAATTCGACAACCCGGTGACCATTGACAAAGGCGACGACGGCATCATTGAATGGCTTCCGGTTGACGATTCAAACTTCAAAAAATCGAAGTTGACCGTCTCGTACCTGACCTTGCCGATTATGCTCGAATGGCAAATTCCGGTGAACGACCACTCAAACTATTTCTTCATCAGCGGTGGTATGGTTGGCGGCCTCAACCTGGGATCGCATACCAAAATCAAAGCCAACAGCAGCAAGTCAAAAGACAAAGGAAGCTTCAACATCAACCCGTTCAAGTATTCGGTGATTGGCCGTATCGGTTTGCGCGACTTCTCGGTTTACGCGACCTACAGCTTGTCAGACCTGTTTAAAGATAACAAAGGCCCGGAACTGACACCATTCACCATTGGTATCTGCCTGGTAAACTTCTAAGCCTTCTCAAAGCCAAAATAAAGAAAGACCTGCCGAAAGCGGGTCTTTTTCGTTTGAATGCTTTAACTTGCCTGCTCGAGGCGGAGGGAAACTGCTTGAAAAATGAAATTGATGGTTACTTTTGTCAGAACGCTTGAATTACCTAATCCAATGATCTTGAAAAAAGTCTTTCTACTTCTGATTATCTCTTTGCTGACCGCTAAATTGGGTACAATCCAGGCACAGGACAGCCTGCTGCAGGAAACCGATTCCCTTTCGAACGACTCGGTCAATACCACTTTGATCATTGATGTTACACCCAAAGATGGGTTTAATTTTTGGGAAGAACGTTTCAAAGGAAACTGGGCCGGCGTGTTTATCGCGGTCAACGGTTTCGCCCAACCCGATTATTCCATGTATGCTGAAATGGACGACGGCTTTATGGAACCGGAAATCTGGCGTTCAAATTGTTTAAGTATTAACCTCATTCAGGCTTCATTGGGTCTGCAGCGTAACCGAAATTTCATCGGTTTGGTTACCGGCTTGGGTGCCGACTTCCAATCGTATCGGCTGGATAAAAACTACAGCCTCGAAAAAGGAACGGACAGGGTTGAACCGGTTCAACTGGCTTACGAGGACAACCTGAAATCGAAGTTTTCATCGATATATCTGAGCGCTCCGGTACTCCTGGAATTTCAGATCCCGATGGGGCAATACTCCAACCGCATGTATTTCTCGGCAGGTGTCATCACTAGTGTAAGACTGGAAACGCACACCAAGGTGAAATACCGGGTCGATAACAAACGGCAAAAGCTGAAAGAACCGGGTGACTTCTATTTGCGCGATATTCGCTTTGCCGGAACGGTTCGACTGGGTTACCGTTGGATTAACCTGTTTGCCACCTACGACCTTCAGCCACTGTTTAAAGACGGCAAGGGACCCGAACTTTACCCGTTCTCTGTAGGTGTCGCTCTCATCACTTTTTAGAAATACTGACTAATTTTCTGTTCACTTCGCGCCAAAAGTTTTATTTTAGCTCAGAACTGAAAACACGAAAAAATGAAACTTTTACTGAGTAGCAATTCGACCATGCCCGGCGAAGAATACCTGGGTTTTCCAAGTCCATATATCAAAACATTTTTAGGCGAAAAACCCGTCAAAGCGCTGTTTATCCCCTATGCTGCAGTCACTTTCAGCTTCGACGAATACGAGCAAAAAGTGAACGAAGCTTTTCAACGTGGAGGACACAGCGTGGTAAGTATTCACCATTTCGACAACCCGGCGAAAGCGATTGAAGAAGCCGAAGCCATCGTTGTTGGCGGTGGAAATACCTGGCAGCTGGTGCGCATGCTCCACGATCAGAACCTGATGATGGCAATCCGCCGGAATGTGCAAAGCGGAACACCTTACATTGGCTGGAGTGCCGGCTCAAATGTGGCCTGCCCTACCCTGCGTACGACCAACGACATGCCGATCATCGACCCGACTAGCTTCAATACAACCGGTTTGGTGCCGTTCCAAATCAACCCGCACTACATGGATGCCAATCCGGACGGTCATGCCGGGGAAACCCGTGAACAACGCATCAACGAGTTCATCGAAATAAACCCGCTGACTTTTGTTGTGGGGCTACGCGAAGGTACCTTGCTAAAATTGGAAAATGAAAAACTGGAGCTGATCGGAAACCGCTCCGCCCGCATCTTCATCCAAGGTTTGGATGCTTACGAGCTGAATCCCGGCGACGACTTTAATTTCCTGTTGAAATAGATTGCAATCAAATCATAAAAAGACCTCGAAAATTGGTTCGGGGTCTTTACTTTAAAAACCATAAAAGTCGACCAACTGTTATTGCAGTTACAATCAAAGTGCTAATTTTGAGTATGGCTATCGACATTCAAAATAAAAAACTCGAATTGATTCAATGGTTGTCAACCTTGGAGGATAAAGCAATGATTGAAAAAATCATGGCCTTGAGGGATAGTGAACGAGAGGATTGGTGGAATAAAATTTCCGTATGCGAGCGGGAATCCCTGGAAAAAGGAATTGAAGATGCCGATCAGGGAAAATTAAGTTCACACGCTCAAGCTCGCAAACTCTATGGAAAGTGGTTATAAAATTCAGTGGACTGATCACGCACTATCCGAATTGAAGCAACATTTCGATTACCTTGAAGCTAATTGGACGAAAAAGGAACTGAAGAATTTCGCCCGAGAATTAGAGCATATCCTGGAGCTGATCTCCAAAAACCCGGCTATTTTTCAGGCCAGCCAACACCACAAAAATATCAGAAGAGCGGTCGTTTACAAACATTACTCGCTTTACTACCGAACAAAGGGAAAAACGATCCAAATTCTATCCTTATTCGGAAATCGGCAGAATCCTGCTGATAAAAAAGTCTAAATTAATCGTCTGCAACCGACCAGCATGCGTCATTAATCGTCCTCAAACCGGACTGCTGTTACTTTTCCAATCCATGAAAAACCTAGCTGCAGTAGACTGGATTTCGAGATACATTTTTTGAAAGCTGATCCTCGCAGAGACGCGAAGTCGTAGTAATGCTTGATTTGTATTAAATAAAGTTCGGAGACAACCCGACAACGCTCATGACAACAACGACAACATTGAATTACCCTTTGATGGAGCGAACCGGATACCAGGCGGCAAAGAAGCCAATCGTTAAAACAATCAGCACGGTTGCGAGCACATCGAAAAGCTCGAGCTTCACGGGGTAGGCTGAAATGGCAAATGCGCCACTTCCGGGCAGTTTTAAGAGCTCGAAACGGGTTTGTGCCCACACCAGTCCAATTCCGGCAAAAACGCCGATAATAGCGCCCGAAATCGAGATCAGCCAGCCTTCGAATAAAAAGATGCGGCGAATGAGCGTTTGATTACCGCCCATGCTTTCCAAAATATAGATATCGTCTTTCTTATCGAGAATAATCATCGTTAGCGAGCCCAGCAGGTTAAACGAGGCGATAATCAGGATAAAGCTCAGGATTAAAAAGCTCGTCCACTTTTCCGATTTCATCACCCGGTACAGAAACTCGTGTTGCTCGTAGCGATCCTGCACTTTGTAGCCAGGCCCCAGCAATTCCTTGACTTTTTTCTGCAGTTCGGCAACTTCAACTCCCGGTTTTAATTTCAGTTCCAGCGAACTAACACGACCATCGAGGTCGAAGATTTCGCGGGCAAATTGAATCGGCACCAAAATGTATTGGCCATCAATTTCCTGCTGCACCGAGAACACACCGGTCGGAAACAAGTAGTCGTGGTTAAACGCGTTTTGCGGTACCAAAGCCGCTTTCGCATCACGTTTCGGATAGTAGACATGAATCGGCGTTACGAAATTGAGTCCGACACCCAGATCGACTGCCACGCCCTGACCAATGACGGTAAACATGCGGTTATCGTAATTCAGCAGAAACCTGCCGTCAATCACCATGGAATCCAGGCCCGAGAATTCGGCATAACCTTCCTCAACGCCTTTCACAATGCCGTACTTCTGGCGGTCGTCGTACTGCAGCAGGGCGTTATCTTCCACCACCTGCATAAACGAAGCAACTCCCTCGGTTTGCATCAGTTCCTTAATTTCGGGACTGTCGAGTGCAAAACTTTTGCCCTCGGTTGCGGTCACTTTCAAATCAGGATCGAAGCTCGAAAGCATTCCCTGGATGAAATCGTCGATGCCATTGAAAGCTGAAAGAACCACAATGAGCGCCATCGTGCCAACCGCCACACCAACGACCGAGAGGGCCGAGATGAGGTTGATCACATTCACCGATTTCTTCGAAACCAGGTAACGACGCGCTATGTGGAACGCCAGTCTCAATTATTTAAAAGCTTTGACGATTAACCCGGTTCCGCTGGCATGCGTTCCCTTCACATCGAAATAATTCAGCACGGCTGACACAGGGAAAGCAATAATGTAGTAGAAAGGCAGCAAAATGAAAAACAGCTTGCTGACTCCCAGTAACTGGATCGGGTATTTCATCGACAGGCGCCAGCTGATTTTGCCGGGGCAACCGTACGAATAACGAGCCTCAACACGAGTGAAACCAACCGATTTCAATTTATCTTCAATCTCCTGGATGTTGTAACCATCGCGCACGTGCTCGTCAATGAAGCCCTGCACGCCACCTTCTTCGTGATCGTGGTCGTGCACATCCGATCCGCCCTGATCCGACGGTGTGGAAATCAGCACTACCCCACCCGGTTTCAGCGAGTGGTAAAAGTTTTTGAAAACCTGCACATCTTCCTCGATATGTTCCATCACATCGATCGACAAAACCAGGTTGAAAGCTTCCGGCTTCACAAATTTGGTCAGGTCGGCTTCTTCAAAGCGAACGCGATCGGACTGGTTGATTTGCGCAAAGAAGCGGTTGCAATCGGCAATCTGTTCTTCTTTCACATCAACTGCCAGGATGTTCGATTTGGCAAACAGGCGGCTCATGCGGTAGGTGTACTGCCCAAAGCCAGAGCCGGCATCCAGGATGGAGCAGTCGGCCGACAGGGGTAAATTCTTCAGTTCCTTGCGCACATGCCAGGCCCGCAGCAGCAACAAATCGAGCAGGCGGTAAAACAGTTTTCTCAGGGCCGGAGTTTGATTAAAAACTTTCCCCAGCGAGCGTTTAATGGGATCGTATTGCATGGTTGAGTAAGAGTTCCAAGTCTCAAGTTTCAAGTTCCAAGTTGCGCATTGGGCAACCGAGACTGTCAACTGCGACTTAATTTACGATTTCAGGAGGTTATCCAGGTTGTCAATGTAATCCAGGCTGTCGTCGATATAGAACTCCAGCTCGGGAATTACGCGGATTTGCTTACCCACTTTGCGACCCAGCATATACCGGATTTTGGGGTTCACGATCCGAATTTCCTTCAGCACTTCGCGGATTCCTTCCGTTGGGAAAATACTCAGGTAAGCACGCGCCAAACCTAAATCGGGGGTCACGCGAACCACGGTCACACTAATCATTTTTCCCATGAACATGGTGCGGGCTTCGCGTTGAAAAATCTCCGCCAACTCCTTTTGCAGCAGGCGACTTATCTTTTGTTGTCTTGTCGATTCCATTTTTATGTCAAAATTGTCCGCGCCAAAGTTAATCAAAAATACCGGACGGTCTGATTTGATTTGACTTCGGGTGTAAAGAATGCTTGTGCCCGTATCCCGCTCACGGCCTCAACCTCCGAGAATAAGCATTCTGCCCGATGGAACAACTTTGCTGACACGTGGAACCATAGATATTCTCGAAGGCAGCAAATATATTCTATAGAGAATTACTATGATTCCAAAGGGAATGATCGTTCTGCCACATGGAATAATGATCCTGCCATGTGGAATCATAGCTATTCCAAACAGCAGCGGAGCAATTCCATCGGGAATAGTCATCATTCCAAACGGAATAGTCTTGCTGCGCTCTGAAATTAGATGCGTGCCGGAGCTCTGACTTCTCCTGCCGACGGGGTTTTCGACTATTTTTTAAAGAAAAAAAAGCCACTCCCCGAAATCAGTTTCGACGAATGGCTCTTTGTAAAAATATTTGGTTGACATTCCGTCAATCCGACAATTCAGTTCTTTTGCAATTCTTCGGTACAAGCGGCGATATAATCTACGTCACCAGCAGTCCAGGAAACCGTTAACCACAGAAGTAACGATTTTCCGCTATTATCACCATGGCCGCTGATTGTATACTGCAAACCGTTATACACAACTGCTTGCTCTGAAATAGATATTACGTCTTCCGAAATCGTCCCATGGATCGCGGCTCCTTTAATACCATCGATGACTATTTCTCCTTCCACATCGCTTTCGCTAATTACTCTTAAAACTGATTCAGAATCAAAATACATGTCATCTCCATAGGAAACTATCATATTATTCTGTCCAGAATAAGAACCTACAATCTTTTCTAAGTCAGAAGTCGGTTCATTTTCAACACTTTCTTTTGAACACGAATTCAGCAAAACGCTGAAAATAAAAACAAAACCAAGTATCTTTTTCATGTTTAGGGGTGATTAAAAGGTTAACAAAACAAATTTAAACGAAAAAAACACCCCGATTCATATTTACATAAAATATTTTTCAAATCAATAAATTCTTTAATACTGGGATCAGGATCTTCCTTTAAACACGACTCATTTTCAATAAAAAAGCCCCTCGCCAGATTGCTTGAACGAGGGGCTTGGTAAACGTATACCGTTTAACTGAACTTTCAATTTATTTCGGAAGCGGGTAGCCTTTCAGCGCGGCCAGGTTTTCCGCGATTTCGTGTTCCGGGTATTCGTAATCCGACAGCGCGCCCGACATGTACTTGTCGTAGCCCACCAGGTCCATCAAACCATGGCCCGAGAAGTTGAACAGGATCACTTTCTCTTTGCCTTCTTCCTTCGCCTTTTTGGCTTCGCGAATAGTAGCGGCAATGGCGTGGGTCGTTTCCGGAGCAGGAATAATGCCTTCGGTTTTCGCAAACAGCAAGCCCGCCTCGAAACACTCACTTTGGTGAATAGCCTGGGCTTCCATCAGGCCGTCGCGCAGGGCACCACTTACCAGCGGAGCCATACCGTGGTAGCGCAAGCCACCGGCATGAATCGGCGCCGGGATGAAGTTATGTCCCAAGCTGTGCATGGCCAGTAGCGGTGTCATTTGGGCCACATCGCCGTGGTCGTAAATGAAAGGAGCTTTGGTCAGCGTTGGGCAACTGAACGGCTCGGCACCAATGATCTGAATGTCGGCACCGTTGATTTTATCGTACATGAACGGGAACGACAAACCGGCAAAGTTGGAACCACCACCGCAGCAGCCGATCACCACATCCGGTTTTTTGATGCCCACTTTGGCCAGCTGTTTCTTGGCTTCCAAACCGATGATGGTTTGGTGCAGCATCACGTGGTTCAACACCGATCCCAGTGCATAGCGCGTTTCTCCTTTGGGGTCGGTCACGGCAGCCTCAACAGCTTCGGAAATAGCAATCCCCAACGATCCCGGGGTATCCGGGTATTTGGCCAAAATATCGCGACCAGCCTGTGTTTCCATGCTCGGACTGGCGACGCAGGTTCCGCCCCAGGTTTGCATCATCATTTTGCGGAAAGGCTTTTGGTCGAAGCTGACGCGTACCATGTACACTTTACAGTCGATGCCGCCAATCAGTGCACAGGCAAACGACAGGGCCGATCCCCATTGTCCGGCACCGGTTTCAGTAGTCAGGTGCTTAATGCCAAACTGCTTGTTGTACCAGGCCTGTGCAATCGCCGTGTTGGGCTTGTGACTTCCGGCCGGCGAAACACCTTCGTTCTTGTAGTAGATTTTAGCGGGCGTTCCCAGCGCTTCTTCCAGCTCGTAAGCACGAATCAGCGGGCTTGGGCGCCAGCGAAACAAGATCTGACGGATTTCTTCGGGAATATCAATCCAGCGTTCCTGGCTCACTTCCTGCTCAATCAGGTTCATCGGGAACACTGGCGCCAACATTTCAGGCGTCACCGGCACTCCACCGGGCCCCAGCGGCGGGTTCAACGCTGTTGGGAGGTCGGGCGCCAGGTTATACCATTGTTTGGGCATGTCGGCTTCATCCAAAAAAATCTTCTTCTGTCTTGTCATAATTGTATGGTTAAAAGGTTTTTAATAAACGCAAAAAGGGACTTGCCGCATAAACAGCAAATCCCTTCTCTCCGCCTTCAACCGGAAATCAGAACGGCATCCCGCACTTCATTTTTCACGTTGCGCCATGCTTGTTCGGTTCCGTATAAGGGCGATTGGTACATTCTCTTTTTTTGATTTTGGGTTTTAAATCTAGCGAATATTTTGCGAAATGACGAGCGGAAATGCAGGGAAAATCGGCGGTATTATTGCTTTTTCTCCTCAAGGAATGAAGGTCATTGATTGTCATTCCTTGTCATTGGTCATTCTTTGAAAAATCCCAATGTCGTTGGGCATGTCGTCCGAAAATCCAATAATCCGACATCCGACAATCCAATCTTCAAAATAAAATTTTGTGTTTCAAGGAATCAGGTTAATTTTGCTGATCGAATTGAATCAGCGAGCTGAAATTGATTCGACAAGAACCGTTGATGAAGGCTGTCCTGCAAGCTTGAAATGAGAAACCGTCGAATTTCAAATTGAAAGAAATCTGTGGTATAACCCCTCCAAACCTCCCCTAAAGGTGAGGCTTACAGTCCCCTTCAGGGGATTTAGGGGTCAATTGCTTGAGAAGAACTTACAACTGCCAAATTCTGACTGCACTCTTTGCACTTTTCAGAAGGCGTCTTTGGCAACGGGAATTTTTAATCTCTATCATTGCACAAAATGAGTAAACCAATTGTAGTTAGCGGCATCAGGCCAACCGGGAACCTGCACCTGGGAAACTATTTCGGCGCGGTACGCAGCTTTTTGAAAATGCAGGAAGAGTACAATTGCTATTTTTTCATTGCCGACATACATTCACTGACCACGCACCCAACACCTGAGAACCTGCAAGCAGGGGTAAAACAGGTCTTGGCTGAATACCTGGCCTGCGGAATTGATCCGGAGAAAGCCACAATTTTCATCCAGAGCGATGTGCCGGAAATTACCGAACTGTACACGTTCCTGAACATGAACGCCTACCTGGGCGAGCTGGAGCGAACCACTTCGTTTAAGGAAAAAGCCCGCAAAAATCCGGAAAACGTAAACGCCGGTTTGCTGACTTACCCGGTTTTGATGGCTTCGGATATCATCATCCACAAAGCGGAATTTGTGCCGGTTGGAAAAGACCAGGAACAAAACCTGGAAATGGCCCGTAAATTTGCCGGTCGTTTCAACCGCATGTACAACTCTGAAGTATTCCCGATTCCACGTCCGTTTACCTTCGATGGTGGCGACATGGTGAAAATTCCGGGACTGGATGGCAGCGGAAAAATGGGTAAATCGGAAGGCAACGCCATTGCCCTTGTAGAAGATCCGAAATCGATCCGTAAAAAGGTGATGCGCGCCGTGACCGACGCCGGCCCGACTGAGCCGAACTCACCGAAACCGGAACCAATTCAGAACCTGTTCACCCTGATGAACATCATGACAGATCCGGCCATTGTGAAACAATTTGACGAGGCTTACAAAGACTGCAGTATCCGTTACGGTGATCTGAAAAAGCAGCTGGCCGAGGATATCGTGACCTTTACAACGCCAATTCGCGAACGTATCAACGAAATCCTGGCTGATGAAGCTTACCTGGCCAAAGTGGCTAAAATGGGCGCTGAAAAAGCCCGTGAATCGGCTCAGGCAACCTTGAAAGAGGTGAAAGCACTGATCGGTTTCAAAAAACTGTTTTAAACGACGACTTCCAGAGAAGACGAGATAAAAAGAAAGCCGGCAAATGCCGGCTTTTCTTATTGTTTGAGAGTCGCTACAATGGTCTCCTTCTTAGGAGTAATGCTAAATACCGGAGCTTTCGTTCGCAGGATCACTTCCGACGCCAGCTTTCCGATGTAGTTGAAATCGAAAATGTTTTCCTGGTGCGTCATGATCAAGGTCAGATCCGGATTGGTTTCGTCGATAAATTCGGGAATCAGATCGTGCAGTTTCCTGCCCGCCTCCTCGCGTAACAGCGTCGCTTCGGTCTCAATCCCCTCTTCTTCCAGTCGATACCGAACGCCTTTTATCTTTTTATAAATCATACTGTCTTCTTCTTCGATGTTCGCTTTCAAAGCCGAAACAACATGCACTTTCGAGCCAAATACTTTTGCCAGTCGAATGGCCCAGGCAACCTTGTGCTTGTGGGGTTGAAAAATGTCAACCGGAACCATGATTGTTTTGATGTTGAACGGTTTGTCGTCGCCATCGTAAGTCAATACCGGGCAAAGCGCTTCCCCTACAATCAGTTTTATCCCATTGGCCCAGGCCGATTGCAACTTCGGCGATTGTTCCAGTTTCTTATTCAACACAACCAGGTCGTACCGGAAGTGATTCAGCATCCGGACGATGCATTTGGTCAGCGAACCGGAACGAACCTTCAGGCGAACATAGGACGGAAGTTTCCCGTCAAAATGTTTCGCGATGAAAGCTTTCAAAGCTTTGCGGTGTTCCAGCAAATTCGATTGTTTCCGGATTGGGCGAAACCAGTCGGTAATCACCGATTCCTCGGGAACAACATATAACAAGGTAATTTTCGTTTCAAATTTTTCGTGGATTTCCTGTGCACGTCGGATCGCACTCGCGCCCTGATCGTCCAGCGTTATCGGCACTAAAACCCGGTGTACTGTCGTCTTAATCATACTCAATGTAATTTGAATGTTTCAAGTTTCTGTTTAATGGCCCGTTTGGCACGGACAGCCATGAAATGCAAAATCCGAACCATTTTCGTGTAAAATGGACAATTACCCGCTGAAAGCCGCAGTTGCTTAGGAATCATTTACAATAATTCACACTCTTTAAGGAAAATCGGGGTCAACCTGCTAATTTTCAGGCGATGGAAACAATTTTCATCCGAATTTGCGGTTATATCACCGGAAGGAAATTTAAAATCAATCCGGGATCGAAATCTGAAAATACCGAGCTGTAAAACAGCATTTTATTGATCAGTATCGAACGGAATTATTGGATTTTAATTACTTTTAGCATATGCGCAAAAGGGGAAAAACGGGTATTCTGACTAAGCTCAACCTAACACTTCTATGCTGGTTGTCGGCTGTGGCTGTTTCCAATAGCCAGGATGTTTCCTTTTCGCAATATTACAGCAATCCACTTTATTTGAATCCCGCTTTTGCAGGTACCATTGGCGCGCCTCGCGTGGCACTGCAATACCGCGATCAATGGCAGCACATGGACGGTGCCTACACCTCGTACAGTGCCGCTTTCGATGCACCTGTAAAAAAGCTGCAAGGTGGTTTGGGAATCTACCTGTTGAATGATGCGCAGGCCAGCCAAATGTTGAATTCATTCCAAGTGAATGCGGCTTATTCGGTTAGAGTACAGTTAAACGAAGACTACTTTTTTCACGGGGGCATCCAAATTGGTTATGCCGAAAATACGCTGAAAACCAACCAGCTCGTTTTTGCCGACAACCTGGAAAACAACAACGGTATTCCGGGTACATCAGCCGAAGTATTTACCGATCCTAAGTTCTCCTACCTCGACTATTCATTCGGACTTTTGGTTTACAACAAACGTGTGTTTGGCGGCCTGGCTATTCATCACCTCACCGAGCCCGATTTGACTTTTTCAGAAGAAAGTACTTCAGAAAGTAAACTGCCCCGAAAATACAGCCTGCATGCAGGTGCCCGTTTACCGGTTTTCCGCCACGGCCATTTGCGCAAAAAGTTCGATGTTTCGCCGCAAATCATCTTTCAAAAACAGGGCGTGTCGGATCAAATCAACTACGGTATGTTTGCCACCAAACACGGCTTTACCGGTGGTGCCTGGTTTCGCCAAAACTTTGGCCTGCGCTACGATGCCGTAATTTTGCTGGTCGGTTACACCACGCCCTGGGTGCAGTTCACCTACAGTTACGACTGGACAGTTTCGGGACTGGCCGGACAAACCGGTGGCACTAGTGAGATCTCCTTGTCATTTGTATTGAATAAGCGGCGTGATCCGGGTCGTTTGCCCTTTTTTGTTCCGTACGAGGAACGTTTCGGTGGAGAGTAAGACCTATCTGATCAGTAGAATTTGCCCGGACTGGCGGTGCTCCTGCCCGTCGATATCGCTGTAAGTTGCCATCCAGATGTAGTTGCTCATTGGCGCCTCTTTTCCACTTTTATCAAAGCCTTCCCAAGGATTGGCAGTCGAGCTGGTTTCAAAAACAACCTGTCCCCAACGGTCGTAAATCTGCAGAATGAAGTTGGTTCCGTTCAGTCCCAAACCGGTTGGCATGAATACGCGGTTTTCGGGAATGTTGCTATCAGGCCGGAAGGCATTCGGCGCATAAATCTGGTCCATCACAACCTGTATCAGCATCGATGTCGAATCGGAACATCCTGCGTCCATACTGGCAATTAAAGTTGCACGGTAGGTGCCCAAATCTGTGTAGGTATGATCCGTTTCGAACAAATCAGAGCGTTCGCCGTCACCAAATATCCAGCTGAAAGAATCGGCGTAATTCGAATTATTGTAGAAAGTAACAGTAGCATCCTGTAGCGGCACCTGCTGACGATCGACCTCAAAAGCAGCCACAGGTAACGGAACAACTTCCAGGTAATTGTACTTTGTCAGCGTGTCTACACATCCGGTGGAGGTAGAAGAAGCGATTAAACGCACATCGTGCAAGCCGGCATCGGTGATCGTAAAATCAACCGTTTGCCCAAATCCTGAATTTCCGGCAGCGAACCACTCGTAAGACAATGAAGAATCATCTGAACTAGCCGTAAGCTGCGTATTCAGTTGACCGCAAGCAGTTGTATCGCTGGCTTCAAAATCGAGCGAGAATAGGGGTAAAAACTGCAATTCGAGCGTATCGCCACTCACGCAGTTATCTTTCGTTGTCAATATGTAATAAAGTTCATAAACACCATAATCAGGCGCCGTAACCGTAGCTTGCAAGTCGGTCGAATTACCAATTGTAAGTCCATTGGACAACCACTCGAAACCGCCTGGAGCAGTGTTCCACAACGAATCAGGATAACCCGCAAAATCGACCGTGACATTCGCTTCCAAGTCGCCACAGGCAATCTCCTCAACCTGCAAATTCACCGGCGGATTGCCGAAAACAATCACATCGGCTGTATCCGTCGACTGGCAGCCATACTGATCGGTAACAGTCAGCACATACAGTGCCGTTGAATCGACCGTCAGGCTTGAAGTGGTGCCCAAGGTCTTTCCATCCAGAGTTTCCCAGAGATAGCTAATACCTGTTTGATCGGATGTCACGGTAGCCGTCAATTCAACCGCAGCCGGAGCACAGGCGTAATAGTTTTTAGGATCAATTGTAAATTCAGGCCCGGGGGTAAAGCGGAGCTGCAGTGTATCGCCACTTATACAGCCGTCCTTCGTTGTTAAGGTATAATAGATTTCATAAACGCCGTAAGTGGTAGCCGATGCAATCGCCATAGAATCTGATTCATCACTAAAAGAAACTGCAGGGTCATTCGAACTCCATTCGAAACCACCCGGAGCAGTGGTCCACAGCGAATCCGGGTAGGTCCCCAAATCTGCCGTAACGGTTGTTTGCAAATCACCGCAAACCAAACTATCTGCATGAATCGTGACGGGTGGTCGGCCGAAAATAATCACATCGGCGGTATCGGTAGCAACACAGCCAAAGAGATCATGCACGGTGACCCGATAAAGCGCCGTAGAATCAACGTACAAGCTCTGATCGAAGCCCAAACTATCCCCTTCCATACTTTGCCAAAGAAACGACGAACCAGTGGTTGCATCGGCCTGCAAAGTTACCTGGCTTGGAAAGCAATCGTAAAACTGGTCGGGAGTGATGGTCAGCTGCGGATTGCTGTACAACACGTAAACAGAATCCTCCAACGCAGGACAATCGCTCACGGTCGTTGTAATTTTGTACAATCCCTCTTCGGTTACCCGAATAACCTGTGAAGTCTCCCCCGTCGACCAGGTGTAGGTATCGAAATACGGCCCCGGATCGAGCGTCAGCGTATCACCCTCACAAAGAAGCAAGGTATCGCCGTCAAAGTCGATGCTTTCACCCAAATCCAGCACAATATTCAGGTTAAAACCAACCGGATAACCATAGGACTCCTTATCGCCCTGACCGTAAACGTAAGCCAAAAATCCCTGGTTCGGATCCGTGTTTACCAGCGTATGAGAACCACTGCTGCTCAGCAATATTTGGGTGTAGGAATAATCCGTTCCGGCAAAAGGAGTCGCACTAACCGGGTTTCCATCCAGGCGCAAATTGGCGACCTGATCGGTCAAACTAACAATGTTGACGTGGTAGGTAGATATACTTGCAGATTCGTAGGCCACGAAAGTCACGTTATTTTTTGATTGATCCGTTGAGCTCAAAACAATCATCGATGGATCGCCATGAGGTTTCGAAATTTCATCGAAAGGATTATCTATCGACTGCGATTGGCTAAACTGAGCAACCAAAATTGGCTTATCTGCCAAAATGCGTGAAGGCTCACTTTCTTTCAAAATAATCTCTGCAAATTCACCTTTATCCAATTGATAAGTTTGTCCCAGCGCATCCACATAAACAGAGGTTCCATCCTGGTTGGCCAAGATCCGGTATCGATCAGCATTCCGTCCCATCATAGGAACCGCATAGTATTCTTTTCCCCAGGAATAGAGTGGTGGCATTTGCTCGTAAAGATGATCGTATCCACTGGCATTCGCCAAATTCGGAACCGTGGTCGCAAAATTACCGGCATATACAGCAATATTTTTGTCTGCAGAAATATAACTCCCGGTCAAATCTCCCTGACCAGCTAAATTCTCCTGATTTGCCGACTGCACCTGGTAGGTTTGCCCCTTGTTTAAGGTGACCGTGAACGCTGTGCCGGCAGGCTTCAACCCTGTTGTCACTTTCGACGGTGTTATCGTCACCAGTGTATTGTCTTCCGTAGCCACAATCAAAAATTCGCTGTTTCGGCCGTTGTACCCCGTGACGATCGTACCATTGACATTGGCAGAATAAGTGGCATAATGCGGTTCGTAACACATGGCAAAATATTGTTTCCCGATAGATTCCAACGGGTAAATGACCGCTGCATCCGACGACTTGTAGTCGCTGTTCATCGCATAAACATTCACCGGATCATTAGCAACCAGATAAATACCTTTGTTTTCAGGTGTTTCTGAGCCAATTACTTCGTTTGCATTCCAGGGAATAGTAACGGCTTGAGGAATATTACTGGTAATCGAATAGCTTGCGATCGGGTTGGTTCCGCCTTCCGTGTAAATAGAAAAGCTGGTGTTGTAAGCAGAAGTTACGGTAATAGTCAGATCGTGCCCATAAGGATTATCATGACGCCCTTCCATAAATCCAAACCAAAATTCGGTGCCCTCGGTTGAACGCTGGCACACATCGTGATCTGCCTTCATTTGAAACGGACAAAGCGAAAATAGAATAAGCGCAAATAAGAGTTTCTTCACAGTGGTACAAGATTCTGCTTTAAAACTAACGAAAATCCGCGCAAAACATTTTACAAGCCATTTAATTTTAAAAACATAGGATCGGAGAAAGAGCGAGATATCTTTACGACTTACCGCTGAAGTAACGACGGAAAAGCACCTTCTTCAGATCGCGGAAGATGATTTGATGAGCGATAATTTCAACATGATTGTAGAAAGGAAACTCTGCCTGTGTGCGATCGATGTCGCGTTGGCTGATGTCTACCTGGTATAGAATCGACATGAGCAGATCGGCATTCGAGTTCATCAGGTGATCAATTTGCCCAACCAGTTGCCGATGCAGCTTGTCGTAAGCATCCTCGATCGATCCCGAATACTCAATCTCCACACCAAACATCCCAAAATCCTTCATAATCTGGGCAATGGTGTCCAAAATAATTTCCTCGCGATCGAGGTACGAACGAACATTATTGGAATGAATATCGGGCAGATTCTCCATGGTTGTTGATTTTCCCGGCAAGGTACGGATTTTTGAAAAGAAACCGTTGCCAAACAGCTTAACAAGGCTTAACAGAACATAAACATCCTTTAACTAACAATAAACGTTTCGCCCCGTTAAAAAGAACAGAAATCAGACACAAACTTTTAAATCAAAAATACCATGCTCGAACAAATTAAAATCTTCGAAAATAATGTATTAGCCATCGAAGTGATTGACAGTTTCACCGAAACAGACGAAAAAATATGCCAGAAATTTTTCAACGAAAAGCTGGAAAAAGGCTTTCAACAGGTGAATGTTTTGGTCAAACTCGACGAGATGAAGATCAGTCACATTCAAACCAAAGCGTTCATGGAGGACATTATTTGGGCTTTGAGAAACTACAAAAGTATCGGTCACATGGCCATTGTTGCACACTCGAAAATACTGAAGGCTTTTGTTCCGATCGACAACCTGTTGTTCCAGCGCGCCAAAGAAGGCCGTTTAGAGCGTTATTTCGACGTTTCGCAAATGAACGAAGCCATGGCCTTTGTCAACTCGGTTGATTAAATATAGCACCTTCCTGTAAACTTCGGGGGCGATAATTGTTATTCAGTTATTGCCCCCGAATCATTTAAACCCCCAGGACGATGAATAAAGGACGATTGGAAGCTTTCAGCGATGGCGTTTTGGCCATTATCATCACAATCATGGTGCTCGAAATTAAAGTCCCGCACGGACACGATTTGAAGGATCTAAAACCACTAATCCCGATCTTCCTGAGCTACCTGCTCAGTTTCATCTACATCGGAATCTACTGGAACAATCATCATCACATGTTACACACCGCCAAACAAGTTCGCGGCGATGTGCTTTGGGCCAACCTGCACCTGCTGTTTTGGCTGTCTCTGATTCCTTTTGTGACCGGCTGGATGGGAGAAAACCATTTTCAGGCAATGCCCATGGCGCTATACGGTATTGTATTGCTGATGGCTGCCCTCGCCTACTTCCTGCTGCAACGGCGTATCATCGTCTCCCAAGGAGAAAATTCCATTCTCAAAAAGGCAGTTGGCAAGGATATCAAAGGCAAAATTTCGCCTATCATTTACCTGATTTCCATCGCAGCCAGCTTCTTATCGGGTTGGCTGGCCGGTGGCGGATATGTGCTGGTCGCATTGATTTGGCTGATACCCGATAAACGAATCGAGCGAATTCTGAAAGAGACCAAAGACTGAGCCAGCGGAAAAAGAAAAATCCGGAACAGATGCCCCGGATTTCTTCTATGGTTTGAATTGAATTTCTATTAAAATACAGCCTCAACAATTTTGCGGGCATTGTCCGACATACCCATGGTATACAAGTGCAAACTGGGTACTTTATTTGCCACTAACTCTTTTGACTGCTGAATAGCCCATTCGGTACCCACCAATTTGGCATCGGCATTATTCTTACATTTTTTCAGTTCATTTACCAGGTCTTGTGGCATATCGATGCTGAAAATCTTCGGCAGGATCGTCAGGTGATTCAAGTTGCTGATCGGCTTAATGCCCGGAATAACCGGTACATTGATTCCAGCCTCGCGGCACTTCTTCACAAAGTCGAAATACACCTGGTTATCGAAAAACATCTGTGTGACAATATACTCGGCACCGGCATCAACTTTTTGTTTCAGATAAGCCAAATCCGTGTCGAAGTTTGGCGCTTCGAAGTGTTTCTCCGGGTAGCCAGCCACTCCGATACAGAACTCCAGCGGCGTGCTGTTTTTCAGATCCGGATCGAGGTATTTGCCCTTGCCCAGATCAACAATCTGCTTCACCAGTTCGTCGGCATTGCCGTGTCCGTTCGGATCGGGGCGAAACACGCTGTCCGACTTCAGACCATCACCACGCAAAGCCAACACATTCTCAATACCCATGAAATGCAAATCAATCAGCACGTGTTCGGTCTCACTTTTGGTGAAGCCACCGCACAAAATATGCGGCACTACCGGGATTCCGAATTTGTGTTGAATAGCCGCCGCAATGGCCACCGTTCCGGGGCGCTTGCGTACCACCTGCTTCACAATGGTGCCATCCGGCATTTCCTTGTAAATCATCTCATCGCGGTGAGTCGTAATGTTGATGTACTTCGGATTGTAATCGATTAAACTTTCAATAGTTCGGTAAATGTTGCTCGCGTCGTTTCCTTTCAACGGCGGAAGCAACTCGAATGAGAATACCGTTTTATCGCTTTGATTGATGATATCTATAACTTTCATTTTCCGGGCCTTTTTGTCTGTTCTCCGTTTATTTGAATATGTTTTCGATCTTCTTCTGTGTCTTCTGGCTCTGACGTTGCATTTCTTTTTCAACCGAGTTATTGAAATGGAAAATCATGTCGAGTATGAACATGAAAATCATTCCTAACACAAAAAACAGAATTCTTTTAAATGGCATATTACTACGTTTTTAGTTCTTTGTTTGGTAACGTTTGGGGTGTTTTAGTTCGATATTAAATTCCTTTGTAATTGATATTTACCGGAAGGAATTGCTCCACCAGATCCACTGCTACCCCTTTTCGTTTAGCGTAATCTTCAACCTGATCTTTACTGATTTTCTCCAGGCTGAAGTAGCGAGATTCCGGATGTGCAAAGTACTGGCCACAAACCGCAGCTGTTGGGTACATTGCATAGTGCTCGGTTAGTTTGATGCCGATTTTCTCGGCTCCCAACAGGTTGAACAGGTTTTCTTTTTCCTGGTGTTCCGGACAAGCCGGATAGCCCAACGCCGGGCGAATTCCCTGGTAACGAACTTTCAAAATATCGTCCCAGCTGAGGTTTTCATCGGGGGCATAAGCCCAGTATTCCCGACGCACCTTCTCGTGCAGCAGCTCAGCAAAAGCTTCTGCCAGGCGGTCGGCCAGCGCCTCAAGCATAATGGCTTTATAATCGTCGTGGTCGGCTTTGTATTGCTCCAACCATTGCTCGATTCCAATACCCGCAGTTACGGCAAATCCACCGCAATAGTCCGTTCTACCGCTCTCTTTCGGTGCAACGAAGTCTGACAGACAGAAGTTTGGGATACCTTCTTTCTTCTTCTCTTGCTGACGCAGATGGTAGAAACGTCCCAGCTCCGTTTTGCAGCTTTCGTCCTCAAACAACACGATATCATCGCCTTCCGCTTGTGCCGGCCAAAGCGAGTAAACGCCGTTCGCCTGCAACATTTTCTTCTCAATGATTTCGTCGAGCATGATCTGGGCATCTTCATACACTTTGCGTGCCTGTTCACCCTGAACTTCGTCGTCCAGGATTTCGGGGAAGCGACCTTTCAGCTCCCACACAAAGAAGAAGAAGTTCCAGTCGATGTATTTGCGTAGCTCCTCGAGCGGGAAGTCGATGAGCTCGAACACCCCGGTTTGCTTCGGTTTATAGATTACATCGGCGCTCCAGTCAGGTGTGAATTTATTGGCACGGGCTTCCTCCAGCGTCAGGTATTCCTTCTGCTTTTTCTGCCCGTGGAATTCGCGAATCTGCGCGTATTCATCCCTCACCGACTGCATGTATTCTTCGTTTTTAGCCAGCAAATTGGCCACCACATTCACCGTACGGCTGGCATCTTTCACATGCACCACCGGATGCGAATATTGCGGGGCAATTTTCACGGCTGTATGTATTTTCGAGGTTGTGGCACCACCAATCAACAGTGGCAAGCTAAAGCCCTGGCGCTCCATTTCGGCAGCAACATTCACCATGATTTCCAGCGATGGCGTAATCAAACCACTAAGGCCGATCATATCCACCTTTTCCTTGATAGCTGTTTCCAGGATCTTCTCGGTTGGCACCATCACCCCCAGGTCGATCACCTCGTAGTTGTTACAGCCCAGCACCACGCCCACAATGTTTTTACCAATGTCGTGCACATCGCCTTTCACGGTTGCCATCAGCACCCTTTTCTGGTTGCTTTGCTGATCCTTGAATTTCGCTTTATCGGCTTCGATGAATGGCAGCAAGTGGGCCACCGCTTTTTTCATTACACGAGCAGATTTGATGACCTGTGGCAGGAACATTTTACCCGATCCAAACAGGTCGCCCACCACGTTCATGCCGTCCATCAGCGGACCTTCAATGATATTCAGCGTTGGGCTGTATGATGGAATAATCTCGTCCAAATCCTGCTCCACAAAATCCGGAATACCTTTTACCAAGGCGTGTTCCAGACGCTTTTCTGCGGGCAGTTCCCGCCATTCGTCTTTCTTCACGACTTTGCCCTCATCAGCCTTCAATGTTTGGGCAAAATCCAGCAAACGTTCGGTGGCGTCCGGGCGGCGGTTCATCACCAAATCTTCAATGTATTCGAGTAAATCCTTCGGAATTTCATCGTAAATCTGCAGCATCCCCGGGTTCACAATACCCATGTCCAGCCCCGCTTTGATGGCGTGGAACAGGAACACCGAGTGAATGGCCTCGCGCACCAGATTGTTTCCGCGGAACGAGAAGGACACGTTACTCACCCCACCACTTGTTTTGGCATGCGGCAGGTTTTGTTTGATCCAGCGCACCGCGTCGATGAAGTCCACAGCGTAGTTGTTGTGTTCTTCCATACCGGTTCCGATGGTCAGAATATTCGGGTCGAAGATGATGTCCTCGGCCGGGAAATTCAGCTTTTCGGTCAGTAACTTGTAGGCGCGTGTACAAATCTCCACGCGGCGCTCGAAGTTATCGGCCTGACCTTTTTCATCGAAGGCCATCACCACCACGGCAGCACCGTAGAGTTTGATTTTATGGGCGTGTTCGAGGAACTGCTCCTCGCCTTCTTTCAAGCTAATCGAGTTTACAATGGCTTTCCCCTGCAGGCACTTCAAACCGGCTTCAATCACCGTCCATTTGGAGCTGTCCACCATCACCGGCAACTTGGCAATGTCCGGTTCAGCCATCAGCAGGTTCAGGAATGTCACCATTTCCTTTTCGGCATCGAGCATGGCATCGTCCAAATTCACGTCGATCACCTGTGCGCCGTTCTCTACCTGATCACGGGCTACAGCCAATGCCTCTTCGTATTTTTGTTCCCGAATCAGGCGCGCAAACTTGATGGAACCCGACACATTACAGCGTTCACCAATATTCACAAAATTGGTTTCGGGCGTGATGGTCACCGGCTCCAGTCCGCTGAAACGGGTTAACTCGTCGTTCTTTTGTTTCACGTGTGGCTCGGCAGCAGCCGCCACTCCGGCAAATTTCCGGATGTGATCGGGCGTAGTTCCGCAGCAACCGCCAATGATGTTTACAAAGTGGTTATCCAGGAAATCTTTCACCTGGGTAGCCATTTCTTCGGGCGTTTCGTCGTACTCGCCAAACTGGTTTGGCAAGCCCGCATTCGGGTACGCGCTGATGTAGAAAGGCGCTTTTTTCGACATTTCTTCCAGGTACGGACGCATGTCTTTCGCACCGAGCGAGCAGTTCAAACCAATACTCAGCAGGTCGATGTGGCGCACCGAGTTCAGGAATGCCTCCACGGTTTGTCCCGACAGTGTTCGTCCGCTGGCATCGGTAATTGTTCCCGACACCATCACCGGCAGGTGCAGGTCACGTTCTTCCAGTTCTTCCTCAATGGCAAACAAGGCCGCTTTGGCGTTCAGCGTGTCGAAGATGGTTTCCACCAGCAGCAAATCCACGCCGCCATCCAGCAAGCCTTTTACCTGCTCGCGGTACGATTCCTTCACCAAATCGAAGGTCGTAGCGCGGTAACCCGGGTCGTTCACATCGGGCGACAGCGAGAGTGTTTTATTGGTTGGTCCCAACGCACCGGCTACGTAACGCGGTTTATCGGGATTTTTAGCCGTGTATTCGTCGGCGACTTCGCGGGCAATGATGGCCGATTGCAAGTTGATTTGGTACACCCATTTTTCGGTGTGATAATCGGCTTGCGAAATGCTGGTCGCGTTGAAGGTATTGGTTTCGATAATATCGGAACCGGCATCGAGGAACTGGCTGTGAATGGTCTTGATGATGTCCGGACGGGTAATCGACAGCAAGTCGTTGTTTCCGAACAGCTCATTGGTCAATTCAGCAAATTCAGGCGTTCTGAAATCGGCTTCCGTCAGCTTGTACTTTTGGATCATGGTTCCCATGGCTCCGTCGAGCACCAGCACGCGGTGTTTCAGTTCCTCACGTATGTCTTTTTTTTGTGTCATCTTAAAAAATCAGTTTCAATTCGTTATCGCCATGCACGGCAATTTGGTCTTCCACAATAAAAACGGCTGCCAACACTTCGGGCACCAGTTTCAAATGCTTCAGCACTTTGTCCAGGTCGTCGACCTTTTTCACCCGGTTGCCCACGCCAACGGCAAATGCACTGGCATCGGCCCCGCTTTGAGCCATAACCATCACGGCATCAGCTTTGGTGTGATTGATCGGGTGGCCCTTGGTTCCCAAGCCGGTACCAATACCAACCGGGGTTTGTTCGGGCAGCACTTCGAGGCCCATCAGGCCCGAATCTTCCAAATCGTCGGCAAAAATACTCACAATCAGCGAATCTCGAAGCTTTAAATACAAATCTCCGCTATTTTCCAGGATCAATTCGTTGATTTCGAACTTTTCGAGCAGGGCCTGACCGATGCGTTCGTTCAGCAAACCGCTCTTTGCGGCCAGCGGCCCGGTTGCTGCCTGTGCCGACGATTCAGCCAGCTTCCGGATATTATCGGGAGCCTCTTCCGACACCGGACAAGGCTTTAAACTCTTCCGAAAAAGCGGATCAGTTTCCACGTAAGCCCGCAGCTCATCGATCGTTTCCTTTAAGGTCACGAATACTTCAGCCTCCATTTCGGGCCGAAAAGACTCCGGGTCAACCCCAACCCAAACATCGGCGTCGAGATATTCTACAACAAACGACTGAAAACGCTCCTTTGGGAAGCAGTTTCGATATGTTCTCGGTTCAAATAACATAACCTGATCAATTCATTTTTAAAAGAAAATAAAACCCGTTGATTGAACGGTATTTTTAGCCTTTGGTTTAAAAAATAAGGAAAGTTTTGCGGGCCATTCATAGCCCTGAAAGTCAAACACACGCGCCAATCAGCGCATACAACTATTCGCATAGTGGCGATAGCTTAACAGGAAAAGCGATAAAACAGTTGTACGTCGTGTCTTCATACTTCAAATAAGTTTCAGGTAAGGAGTTGTCACCCACAAAATACCTGATTGATAATAATTGCTGACAAATGTAACTGCAAAAGGCTGAAATTTCAAATTAGCGACCGACCTGAATCAAAGAATTAACGAACACCGCCCTATTTTCCAAAAGCGCAACAAAATTAGAGCTGTTGAAATGGCACCTCTCGCACCAACCGCTTTGATCCGATGGCACCATTTTTGAAACATCTGTACCTTTGTTCAAACTAAAATAGGTCAATCAACGTTCTAGTTGCCGGATATTTTAGATGACAAAGCTCTCGTGTATGTGATCAAAAGCTCGTTTAAAATGCCTTTTGATTATATTACAATCAATTAAATAAAAACAGATAACCATGAAAAAGAGAATTTTATTTATCGCACTGGTATTAATTTCGGGAAGTATTTTCGCACAAGGCTCAGCTCCGCTATCAAAAGGAGAACAGCAATTGAATTTTGGTCTTGGCGCCAGCGATCACGGATTGCCGGTTTACATCGGGGCCGATTTTGCTTTTCACAACGACTGGACTGCCGGACCGGTATTGAAGCTCATTCTTGATGATGACACTAAATTTGCAGCTCTCGGACGTGTTGATTATCACTGGAATCGCCTTTTGGATATCCCTTCAAACTGGGACTTTTACCTGGGTGCAAACGTCGGAGTTTTAAGCAACAACGGTGCTGATCTGAACCTCGGACTTCAACTTGGCGGACGCTACTACTGGAGCAATCGTTGGGGTGTTAACCTGGAAGTTGGCGGTGGTACCGGATTCGACACTTCGCTGGGATTGACCATGAAATTCTAATCGCGAAAAAATATAAAAATGAAGGCCGGGAAAACCGGCCTTTTTTTATTTCATGTTAAAAGTAATCTCCCAAACCTTCAGGAATAAATTCGTAGGTCATAATGTGTTGTAATTCTGCATCTTCTACTTCAGCGTAGGTTTCCCTTTTATCCAGAATAGCATCCATGACGCTCATCCTGAGTTCATTCAATTCAACAGGCAAACAAGCCGCACGCCGTTCCACAACTACTTCTTTTTCATCATTCAGGTAAATGGTTTCGAGATCGTTCAAGCCTGTAGCTTGCGGAAAAATGTGGCTCACATGGTATTCAACATATACCGGTAAACCCAACTGTCTCGCTTTTTCGAGTTGTTCCACGTGAAAATCCAGTCGACCGCTCCGCGCTGAAAAACTCGCTTTTCCGGCTGCAATTTCAGGTGCAAAAACAGCTTCTATTTCCGACTTTTTATCAGCAGGTACTTTCGTAAACAGGTTGCGGATAAAACCATTTGTGGTGACATTTTCCCACGGATATGCCACAATGTGTGCATGTTTTTGCCGGTTCGCCGATTTCTGATGACGATTCTTATACACGAAGGCGCAATAGTTGATTGGTAAGTCAATCCCCTCGTCCAAACTGTATTGGATCAATCTTAAAGCGGTTAATTCCGAGTCGATTACCGTCACTTTTTCGCCGTGTGTGTAGGTGTAATCGTGTTCTACTAATTGATTGAAATTATAAGGTGTCAACCTCATTTGGTGGAAGTTGAGATGACTCACGCCGAGATCTTTCAGCTCGCGGATCTTTGCTTTCAACAAATCTTCTTCCTGCGGTACAGCCGGTATTTCGACCGTTACCACCGGGATTTTACCAACCGCCAGTTGCAGCTGATCTGTCTTGTACTCCGTTGCTCCAATGTCGAAGCGCATTTCATTCAAACCAGCTAATTTGAAAGCTTCAACCTTTTCCGGAGTCAACAGAATTCCGTTGGTGTACAACCAGACGTAAACCTCGTCGCCGAAGGCCTCTTTCACCGCTTTTACAAAAGCCAGACTCTTGTCGAAACTAATCAGCGGCTCGCCCCCCGAAATACTCACGCCTTTAAAGCCAAACTGCCGAATATATTCCACATAGCTTTCCGGTTCGTCAAAAATAAGTGTATTCGTCTCTGGCCGAGCCAAATCGTTTTGCTGTGTCGGGCAGTAAAAACACTTCCCGTTACACAGGTTGTTGATGAAAAGACACGACCACTGCCCTTCGCCGCAAAGCTGGCAGCCCCGTGAAAGTTTTTTTACATCAACTTTACTCTTATGAAATCCCCATTCAACGCGGTCGCCGATGGCCTCCAAAATTTGTTGGCGCTCCAGCATCGCGGTAGCAGCTTCATCGGGCGACGGGAACTTCAAATAGTTGTATTTCACCTGATATTCTTCCTGATTCCTCAGCAAGTGCCGCTGTTTTAAAGGCGTTAACCCATTCATTCAGTACTTCAAATAACTTGGCGCAAATATAATTTCAAAATGAATCGCTTGATTCAGCCGCTTGCATTTTCAGCGAAGCATTTTTGCGGTGGCAGAACTTTTGTACAGCTCGAATGTCTATTTTATTGAACCTGAAAAGCTACACGTGATGAATTACCGTATTGAACACGATACTTTGGGTGAGGTCAATGTACCTGCCGACAAGTACTGGGGCGCACAAACACAACGATCAATTCAAAATTTTAAAATCGGAAAACCGGCAAGCATGCCGATCGAAGTTATTCATGCTTATGGAATTTTAAAGAAAGCAGCAGCTATTACCAATTGCAGTTTGGGCGTTTTGACTACTAAGAAAAAGAAAGCGATTATCGCTGTTTGCGATGAAATTGTAGCCGGCAAACTCGACGACCAGTTCCCACTAGTCGTTTGGCAAACAGGTTCGGGCACGCAAACAAATATGAATGTGAATGAGGTGATTTCGAACCGTTCACATGTGCTAGCGGGCAATAAATTGGGAGAAGGCAAACCTGCCATTCACCCAAATGATGATGTCAACAAATCGCAGTCGTCCAACGATACCTTTCCCACTGCCATGCACATTGCGGCCTGCATCAAACTCCTGGATCACACCATTCCTGCATTGGAAATGTTGCGCGATGCTTTGGAGGAGCAATCCGAGGCCATGATGAGCCTGGTGAAGATTGGACGCACCCATTGGATGGACGCTACCCCGCTCACTTTTGGACAGGAGTTCTCGGGTTATGTGTCTCAAATCGAACACGGATTAGTTGCGCTGAAAAATACCTTGCCGCACCTCCTCGAACTGGCTTTGGGCGGAACAGCTGTTGGTACCGGCTTGAATACGCCCGATGGATATGCTGAAAAAGTAGCTGACACCATAGCAGAACTGACCGAATTGCCCTTCAGGACGGCCCGAAATAAATTTGAGGCCCTGGCTGCGCATGATGCCTTGGTTGAATCGCATGGAGCGCTGAAACAAATTGCCGTCAGTTTGATGAAAATTGCCAACGATATTCGCCTGATGGCATCCGGACCGCGCTCCGGAATCGGCGAACTTATTCTGCCTGCCAATGAACCGGGATCGTCCATCATGCCCGGGAAAGTAAATCCAACTCAAATTGAAGCGCTCACCATGGTCTGTGTTCAGGTAATGGGCAACGACACCACCATGAGCATTGCAGGATCCAATGGTTTCTTCGAACTAAATGTTTACAAACCACTCATGATCAACACCTTTTTGCAATCAGCCACACTTTTGGGCGATGCTTGCAAATCATTCACAGAACTTTGTGTTTCAGGAATTCGGGCAAACACCAGCCGGGTTCAGCAACAGGTTGAGCAGTCGCTGATGCTTGTAACAGCTCTCAATACGCACATAGGTTACGAAAATGCGGCAAAGATTGCCAAGAAGGCTTATGCAGAAAACACGAGTCTGAAAGAAGCGGCGCTCGCTCTCAACCTACTGACCGCCGAGCAGTTTGATGAATGGATAGTTCCTGAAAAAATGGTGAATTTACAAAAGCATAAAAATCCCTCTGGGGGCTCAGAAACAGAATAGTTTTCGAGAAATTTCTACCTTTGCAAAAATTTCTCAAATCGATGGACAACCAACTACAGATCTACAATACATTATCACGCAAAAAAGAGGTTTTTGAACCGCTCCATCCGGGCAAAGTCGGATTGTACGTTTGCGGCCCTACCGTTTACGGCAAGGCGCACCTGGGACACGCGCGTCCGGCGGTCACTTACGACCTTCTTTTCCGCTATTTAAAACACCTTGGCTACAAGGTTCGCTACGTGCGCAACATCACCGATGTTGGTCACCTGGCCAACGATGCCGATGAAGGTGAGGACAAAATTGCCAAAAAAGCACGTTTGGATGAACTGGAACCCATGGAAGTGGTGCAGCTTTACACAAACGATTATCATAAAAATATGGAGAAGCTGAATGTGCTTCCTCCAAGCATTGAGCCGCGTGCAACAGGGCACATCATCGAGCAAATCGACGTTGTTCAGAAAATTCTGGATGCCGGATACGCTTATGAAAGTAAAGGTTCGGTCTATTTCGACGTTGAAAAATACGCGAAAGACTACCCTTACGGAGAGCTTTCGGGTCGTAAAATTGAAGACCTGCAAGCTAACACCCGCGACCTAGACGGACAGGATGAAAAACATTCTCCACTGGATTTCGCCATTTGGAAAAAAGCTTCGCCGGAACACATCATGCGCTGGCCATCCAAATGGAGCGACGGTTTTCCGGGATGGCACCTCGAGTGTACGGCGATGAGCTGCAAATATTTAGGCGAAACCTTTGATATTCATGGCGGTGGAATGGATTTGACTTTCCCGCACCACGAAGCTGAGATAGCTCAGGCAAAAGCAGCAAACGGACACGATGCCGTTCGCTACTGGATGCACAACAACATGATTACGCTGAACGGGCAGAAAATGGGAAAATCATTGGGCAACGCGATTTCTTTGGACGAATTTTTCGCAGGCGATCATCCGTTGCTCGAAAAGGCTTACAACCCGATGACTATTCGTTTCTTCATGCTGACAGCTCACTATCGCAGCACACTGGATTTCTCGAATGAGGCTTTGCAAGCAGCAGAAAAGGGCATGGAGCGTCTGCTGAAAGCATCGGAAACACTGGACAAATTAACGGCCAGCGATCAATCATCAGCGTCGGTAAACGTAGCAGAGCTGAAAGAAAAATGCTATGCGGCCATGAACGATGATTTGAACAGCCCAATTGCTATTGCTCACCTATTTGATGGTGTGAAGTTGATCAACTCGATTGCAGACGGCAAA
Source organism: Mangrovibacterium diazotrophicum (assembly GCF_003610535.1). Classification (NCBI taxonomy): domain Bacteria; kingdom Pseudomonadati; phylum Bacteroidota; class Bacteroidia; order Marinilabiliales; family Prolixibacteraceae; genus Mangrovibacterium; species Mangrovibacterium diazotrophicum. Next base: position 3,309,872 of record NZ_RAPN01000001.1, read on the forward strand.
GCAACAATTTCAGCTGAAGATCTGGAGGCCTTGAAATCGTTGTTCAATACCTTCGTTTTCGATTTGTTTGGCCTGAACAAGCCTGAACAAGCTTCCGGAAACGTTGAAGCATTTGATTCTGCAATTGACTTGTTGTTGCAACTGCGCCAGGATGCAAAAGCCAATAAAGACTGGGCTACTGCTGATAAAATCCGCAACGAACTGACCAGACTGGGTTTTGAAATTAAAGACACCAAAGAAGGTTCGACCTGGGAATTGAAGTAAATTCAATCAACAACATACCGAAACCCTTGCAATAACCTGCAGGGGTTTTTTGTTTCTCAGAAGCCTTTCTGCTCTAAAAAATCTATTTTTACTTGTTCAACAAAAAGAACCACATCATGGCAGTATCACGATTTGGCGTATCGTTAGACGAAGAGTTACTCAAAGCACTGGATGAATACGTCCAGGAAAACAATTTCTCCAATCGGTCGCAAGCAATCCGGTTCCTCGTGGAAAAAAACCTTGTGGAAAAAAAGTGGAAATGCGATAACATTGTCGCTGGTGCCATCACCTTGGTTTACAATACAAAAAAGAAAGAAATCCGTTCCCGAATTCAGGATATTCAAGCTGATAACACCGAGGTTATTCTATCCTCTCAACTTTTTCACCTAAACCCGGAAAACTGCATGGAAATCGTAGCCGTCAAAGGTCCCTCCTCCAAACTAACTGAACTTTCGGACCAGTTGATTGCTGTAAAAGGCATTCAACACGGCAAACTCATCATGAGTAAAGTCGAATAGAAATTACGATCTAAAACAGACAATAATTAAAAGCTATGAAACAATTTTTGACGGTACTTTTTTTCGCACTTGCTGTAATTGCGCAAGCTCAGGTAGAGCCAATTTACAACCCCGAAGCAGATGCTCAGGCAGACATTAACGCCGCCGTTGAACAAGCTGCCAAAGAAGGTAAACACGTCTTTCTGAAAATTGGCGGAAACTGGTGCGGTTGGTGTCGCCAGTTTCATCAGTTCATTAAGGATGACGCTGAAATCAGCGAATACATCTCAGCTAATTTTGTCGTTGTGAACGTAAACTACAGCAAGGAAAACAAAAACGAAGATGTATTGGAAAAACTGGGGTTTCCACAACGATTTGGGTTCCCGGTATTCGTCATCCTCGACGCAAAAGGAAACCGCATTCATACGCAGAATTCAGCCTATTTAGAAGCTAAAGTAGGCTACGACAAGAGCAAAGTACTTGCCTTTTTCAAGCAGTGGTCACCGGCTGCGCTCGACCCGAAGACCTACGAAAATTAGGCCCGGAAACATGATTTTCATTCTGTATTATCCCTTGAAATTCCCATAACTTGCGGGAAACATCAAGGGATTTTTTATGAAAGCAATTGTCAAAAGCAAGCCGGAACGCGGCCTTTGGATGGAAGAGGTTCCCATGCCTGCTGTCGGTCCAAACGACGTTCTCATCAAGGTGAAAAAGGCTGCTGTTTGCGGAACTGACTTACACATTTACAAATGGGACGAATGGGCGCAAAATACCATTAAAACGCCGGTCACCATTGGCCACGAATACATGGGTGAGGTAGTTGAAACCGGATCCGAAGTTGACCGGGTTCATGTGGGCGAACGTGTTACTGTTGAAGGCCACATTGCCTGCGGTTTCTGCCGAAATTGCCGCCGTGGGCGCCAGCACATATGCGACCACACGCTTGGCATCGGGGTTCAGCGCGACGGTGGATTTGCCGAATACATTTCGGTGCCTGCAAAAAACGTTCTGAAGATTGATAGCCGCATTCCTGACGAAATCCTTTCGATCATGGATCCGCTCGGCAATGCCACACATACTGCGCTCTCCTTCCCGCTTTTGGGAGAAGATGTGCTGATCACCGGTATCGGCGGCCCGATTGGAGCAATGGCTACAGCGGTCTCTCGCTTCGCAGGAGCGCGAAACATTGTCGGAACTGACCTTTCCCCCTATCGACGAAATTTAGCCCGTCAAATGGGCGCTACGCTCGTTATTGACCCGATGAAGGAAAATGTGAACGAAGCCATGAGAAGCCTCGGAATGGTTGCCGGCTTCGACATCGGCCTGGAATGCAGTGGTTCGCCAGTCGCTTTCAACGATATGGTTGAGAATATGTACAACGGTGGCAAAATATCCCTGCTCGGCCTGCTGCCTAAAAACACTCAAATAAATTGGAGTAAATTGATTTTTAAAGGATTAACTTTAAAAGGAATCTACGGACGGGAAATGTACGAAACCTGGTATCACATGGAAATGATGCTGACAACTGGCCTCGATATTTCACCGGTCATCACCCATCGCATGGAAGCAGATGATTTTCAGCAAGCTTTCGATATTATGGAAGAAGGAAACTGCGGGAAAATTATTCTGAACTGGGAATAGCTTTTCATTCAATTTTTAGATAAAACGAAAAAGGATCAGGCTCTAGAGTTTGATCCTTTTGCTTATCGTGAACTCCAGAAAACTGGTGCCATTGGCAATTTGCAACGAATTAAACCGCACATCCGAGTTGAACTGTGTTTGCACGAAAGAGGCGCCGAAGTAAAACCAAGGGAAGTGATAACCCCCGGATAATCTCACTTCACCCCCTAAACCGGGCTTCGTTTGCGAAATGTCGTTTTCGTCAGTAAAGGCTAACTGGTTGTAACGAACGCCGAATTTAGCAGAAGTTGAAGCTGTTAAAATTGCATATTTGAAAGGAACCAGCGAATAGGCATAGCCCAAACTACCGGAGATCGAGTAGGAATGGAAATTCATCAATCCATCCCAATCTTTGAAATACTGCTCTGTGAACTCAGACGGGATAATCGCCTCTCCGTTTTCAATTTTAAAGGATGAAAGACCGCAGCCCCAAATCAGAGAACCGGCGCTTTTCTTTTGTAAATCCGTCTGGTTGAAAGCTGCCTTATAGGAAAATCGCTTTGAATTTAAAACGTAAATGAAGTTGACGCCCAAATTACTCGTTTTTAGCCCTCTATTTACGTGATAGACACCAGAGGCGTCAGCGTCAAACTGATTCGCGTTCTTACCATGTAAAGTGAGGTAATAACCCGTTGTACGCAAAGCAACAACATCCAAAATGAAGGGCCGGGCAATGATGTAACTTTGCAAGCCAAAACTGGACGACTTTCCGTAAATATCCGGATTGCTATGTGAAAAGGGTAAGTCAGCTCCGACCTTCAACCCAAACCATTTGTAGTTTACACCGACACCCAGTTTAAAGGAATCGTTTGATCGATAGCGAATTCCGATATTATTGGCCCGATCACTGAAATAGACGTGATTTCCTTTGTCCGCCGTGTACAAGCGAACAACCACATCATCATAATACGAATCAATGTAATTCGAATCAAATTTGGGCGTTTTCTTTTCCCCCAAGTCTTGCCCGCTAACAAATTTTCCAGCACAAAGAAGTGCAAGAATCACCAATCCCCTTTTCATTCAATTTTCTAGACATCCAGCTCAAGCCATACCGGACAGTGATCCGAATGGACAACTTCCGGCAATATACCCGCTGCTTTTATTTTTTCTTTCAATGGTTCTGTTACCATGTTATAATCAATCCGCCAGCCTTTGTTTCGGGCTCTGGAGCCCGCTCGGTAACTCCACCAGGAATACTGATCAGGCTCGGAAACAATCTCGCGAAACGAATCGACGTAGCCCAACTCCACAAATTGCTGAAACCACTCTCGCTCTTCCGGCAGGAATCCAGAGGTATTTTGCTGCTTTTCCGGGTTGTGAATGTCGATCCAAAGGCGGCAAATATTATAATCGCCCGAAATTACTAAATTTGGTAAGCTATCACGCAACTCATTTAAATAAGCCGTGAAATCAGCTAAAAAATCCATTTTATAGTCCTGTCTGGGCCCTCCAGTCGTTCCCGAGGGGAAATAGGCGCTAAGCACCGAAAAACCGCTAAAATCAGCTCTAATAACCCTTCCCTCCACGTCATACTTCTCATTGCCAATTCCCTTTTCCACGTGAAATGCAGGTTCTTTACTCAAAATCGCTACACCGCTGTAGCCAGGCCTTGCCGCTGAAAAACTGTAAAAATGATAACCTAACGCCTCAAAATCAGACTCATTCATCTGACCGGGTAGCGCTTTAATCTCTTGCAAACAGATGATATCCGGATCTTCCTGCTTTAACCAACCCAAAAAATCTTTCTTTATCGCAGCGCGAATGCCATTAACATTATAGGATAGAATACGTTTCACAAATTTTCGTAATTTTGATTTATCTTTTCAAAAATAACAGAAACAATTAACTCAGAAAACCCCGTGAACAAAGGCATTGTCATAAAATCAACCGGTAGTTGGTACAGTGTGAAATCCGAGTCCGGACAAACTATCGAATGCAAAATCAAAGGGAATTTTCGCATCAAAGATATTAAAAGTACCAACCCAATCGCAGTAGGTGATCATGTAGAGTTCCGCCTCGATGATCAGGAAGGAGATGATACGACCAAACCCGTCGGTTTGATTACGGAAATTGCTGACCGTAAAAACTACATTGTGCGCAAAGCTCCCAACCTCTCCAAACAATCTCACATCATCGCGGCAAACATCGATCAGGCGTTCCTGGTGGTCACAATCAACTACCCGATTACCACTCCTACATTTGTAGACCGATTTTTAGCTTCAGCAGAAGCCTACAGAATACCTTGCACATTGATTTTCAATAAAATAGACCGTTTCAACAAAGAACAAACAGCCCATTTAGACGAATTGATCGAAACCTACCAGGCAATTGGCTACCGATGCCTGAAAACTTCAACTAAAAAGAATATCGGTTTGGATACCTTGAAAGGTTGGATGACAAATAAAATCAATGTTTTCTCCGGCCACTCCGGTGTAGGCAAATCTTCGCTGATTAATAAAATTGAACCAACCTTAAATCTGAAGACGAAAGAAATTTCAGAATACCATCTCTCAGGGATGCATACCACAACTTTCTCGGAAATGTTCGAATTGAGTTTTGGCGGCTACATTATCGACACTCCCGGGATAAAAGGATTCGGGATGTTGGATATGGAAAAATCGGAAATTGGCCATTACTTCCCAGAAATTTTCCAGCGCCTCGAAAATTGTCAATACTATAATTGCACCCATACACACGAACCAGGTTGCGCGGTCAAAAAAGCGGTGATTGAAAATGAAATTGCAGAGAGTCGTTACTATTCTTACCTCGGTTTACTCGAAGCAGACGAAAAATACAGAAATTGATCTAGATCAAACTAAAATATGAACCCGCCAAAAGCGGGTTTTTTATTGCATTCTTATCTTTATTTCAGCGTTTTAAGCCAAAATGATCGAAAATTTTAGTCGTACGAGAATCGCCTATTTCAGCGGAGATCGTACCGTAGGCCTGTTTTTTAAGATTCTCAAGGCTCTTAAATTTTCGCAAAAGGTGTTGAACGGTCTTTTCTCCAATTCCGGGAATATTACTTAACTCCGATTGAATAAAATTCTTTGATCGTTTCTGTCGATGGAAAGTAATTCCGAAACGGTGTGCTTCATCTCGCGCTTGCTGAATCACTTTTAGGGTTTCTGAATTTTTGTCGAGATACAACGGAACCGAATCTCCCGGGAAAAATATTTCTTCCAATTTTTTTGCGATTCCAATAATCGGAACCTTCCCCCGCAAATCCAATTTTTCGAGCGCATTTAAAGCAGCACCCAATTGCCCCTTTCCCCCATCGATGATTATCAAATTCGGCAATGTTTTATTTTCGTCCAATTGGCGTTTGTAACGTCGGTAAACAATTTCCTCCATCGAGGCAAAGTCATTCGGCCCTTCTACTGTTTTTACATTGAAATGGCGATACTCTTTTTTGGCGGGTTTTGCATTTTTAAAAACAACACAGGCAGCAACCGGATTTGTTCCCTGTAAATTTGAGTTATCGAAACATTCGATCTGAACAGGAAGATCTTTCAACTGAAGATCCTTCTTCATCGTCTCTAAAATTCGGTTTGTGCTCGTTGCCGGCTTCGAAAGCGCAAATTGCTTTTCCTTTTCCAGTCGATAATATTTTGCATTACGAACTGAAAGATCCATCAATTTCTTTTTATCCCCTCGAACAGGTACTTTAAACTCTACCCCATCCAATTGAATATCGGGTTTGAAAGAAACCAGCAACTCTTTCGCATTACTGAAAATTTTTTGGCGAATGTCCACGATCGCATATTCAAGTAATTCTTCAGCCGATTCGTCCAACGCTTTTTTTATCTCGGTTGTGTACGTTTGAACAATTGCGCCATTGATCACTTTCAGGTAATTTACAAAAGCCGATTTCTCCACCACTTCAATCCCGAACACATCAACATCGGTAATCGTCGCACTAACCACCGTCGAGCGATTTTGAAATTTCTCCAAAATATCCAGCTTTTCCTTTACCTGGTTCGCCTCCTCGAATTGGTAATTCGAAGCAAATTCCTTCATCATTTCCCGAAGGTATTTAATCACACCCGCGATATTTCCTTTTAAAATATCTTTGATTTCTTCAATGTATTTAAAATACTCATGCTCCGTTTGATTTCCTTCGCAAGGCCCCAAACAATTTCCGATATGATACTCCAAACACACTTTATATTTGCCGGCATCCACATTATCCTTTTGCAAATTCAAATTACAATTGCGCAGTTTATACAATCGACGGAAAAGATCGAGCAGAGTACGAACAGCAATCACCGAAGTGTAAGGACCAAAATAAGTGGAGCCATCGCGAACTACATTTCGGGTTTGAAAGACGCGTGGAAAAGCTTCATTTTTGACAACAATCCAAGGATAAGTTTTGTCGTCTTTCAACCGAATATTATACCGAGGTTGATATTTTTTAATGAGGTTATTTTCGAGAAGAAGCGCATCTTGTTCCGTCTCCACCACCAGATGTTTGATGTCGTAAATATTTCGAACCAACAAAGCTGTCTTCCGATTTTCATGATTTTTGCTAAAATAGGAAGACACCCGTTTCTTCAAATTCTTCGCTTTTCCCACATAAATAATCTTCCCCGTATTGTCAAAATACTGGTAAATTCCCGGCTGATCCGGCAACACCGAAACCAACTTTTTCAGATGATCTGCGCGACTATTTACACTCGAATATTTCAAATTTCTAAACTCCTTTCAATAAAAAAGCGGATCTTTCTAAATTAGAATATCCGCTTCAAATTAAAACAAATTTTATCGTTTGTCACTAAAAAACCGATGATCAATATTCGACCAAACTATGGGTTTCGTACTGCGACAAAATATCCTTATTTCCGTTTTCGATAAACTTCAAATCGCAAATAAAAGAGAAATAAACTTTCTTCACATTCATTTGCTGCACCAACTTCAGTGCTGCCAAAGCTGTCCCTCCGGTAGCTAACAAATCGTCATGAATCAACACGACATCATCTTCCGAAAGTGCATCTTCGTGCATCTCGATCGTGTCGGTTCCGTACTCCAATTCATAGGATTCCTTCACCGTTTTCGATGGCAGTTTTCCCTTCTTACGAATAGGTACAAAGCCGGCATTAATGCAATATGCTACTGCCCCACCAACAATAAATCCACGGGATTCCAGGGATACAATCTTTGTAATTCCTTTATTTGCGAAATAAGAACTAATCTCTTCTACAACCTGGCGAAAGGCTTTTTCATCCTTCAGTAGTGTTGTAATATCCTTAAAATTGATTCCCTCAATCGGATAATCCTGAATTTCGCGGATATATTTTTTCAAATCCATATTTTTATTTTTCATGTTCCACGTGGAACATTAGCGACCTAACATGATCAAAAGAACATTAATATCTGCCGGACTAACACCTGAAATACGACTAGCCTGGCCGATTGTTTGAGGCTTAATTTTAGTCAATTTTTGTCGTGCCTCGGTAGATATAGTGTGTATACTTTCGTAATCAAATTTGTCTTCGATATTGATATTCTCAAGCCTTTTAAACTTATCAGCCATCTGTTTTTCACGTTCAATATAACCCGAATATTTGATCAAAATTTCAGCTGACTGAACGATCTCTTCATACCTATCCTGAGGTATATTCTTTAAAAACTTCTGAAATGGAACGACTGGTTCGATGACATCAAAAATAGAAATTTGAGGACGAGAAATGACATCTTTTAACTTTACTCCTTGCTTCAACGGAGAGGTATTTTTAGCCTCTAAAAGCTCATTGATGTATTGCGGTTTGATTGAGAAGTTAGAAACAAACTCTACTATTTCGTCTCTAAATTTCAACTTCTCCTGAAGCAAATCCATGCGTTCCTGCTTGGCTAAACCAAGCTCAAATCCTTTCGGAGTTAGTCGAGAATCCGCATCATCCTGCCGCAAAAGAATGCGATATTCTGCTCGCGAAGTAAACATACGATAGGGCTCGTCTACCCCTTTTGTAACCAAGTCATCTACCAAAACCCCAATATAAGCTTCATCCCGATTCAATACAAAATCACCCAAATCATGCGCATTTTGATGCGCATTAATACCGGCCATCAAACCTTGCGCTGCTGCTTCCTCATAGCCTGTAGTACCGTTAATTTGACCCGCAAAAAACAGGTTAGAAATCATTTTCGTTTCCAGGGTATGATACAACTGAGTCGGGTCGAAATAGTCGTATTCAATGGCGTAACCAGGTCTGAAAATCTTAGCATTTTCCAATCCAGGAATCAATTGCATCGCTTTATACTGAACATCCCATGGCAGAGACGACGAAAAACCGTTCAAATAGTACTCAACCGTTGTCTCACCCTCTGGTTCGAGGAACAACTGATGCTGCAATTTTTCAGCAAAAGTCACAATTTTTGATTCAATACTAGGGCAATATCTGGGACCAGAACCCTTAATAGTGCCGTTGTACATTGGAGAATCTTCAAAGCCAACTTCTAGTGTTTTGTGAACCTCTTCGTTCGTATAAGTGATCCAACAACTACGCTGTGTCAGCTCTGATTTCTCGTAGGGTAAGTACGAAAATTTATAGTGTTCTTTATCTCCTTCCTGCTCTGTTAACTTCGAAAAATCAATAGTACGACCATCGATCCGAACGGGTGTTCCTGTCTTCAAACGACCGGTTACAAAACCTGCTTCTGCCAATTGGTCGCTGATGAAATAGGAAGCAGACTCCCCTATCCGACCACCCTCCATCTGAGCACGTCCGATATGCATTAAACCGTTCAAAAAAGTACCGTTCGTTAGCACCACAGTCTTCGATTTGAACTCAACGCCAATCTTCGTTTTGACCCCTTTTACAACACCGTCTTCCAACAATAGGTGGATAACCGCGTCCTGCCAAAGATCAAGATTTTCAATTTTTTCCAGCTCGTTACGCCACTCTTCCGAGAAACGCATACGGTCACTTTGAGCGCGCGGACTCCACATAGCTGGTCCTTTCGAGCGGTTCAGCATGCGAAACTGAATGGAAGTACGGTCGGTAATTATACCGGTGTATCCTCCTAAAGCATCAATTTCGCGTACAATTTGTCCTTTTGCAATTCCACCAATGGCGGGATTGCAGGACATCTGGGCATATTTACCCATATCCATTGTGATGAGCAAAGTCTTCGATCCCAAATTGGCAGCTGCAGCTGCAGCCTCACAACCGGCATGCCCTCCTCCTACTACAATGACATCATAAAATGGTAACATCTACTTAAATTTTAGAGCCACAAAATTAATAGAAAAGCTTAAATTACAAAAGGTTAGAAAGTTGCCAAATAATGATCCTCTTTTTGGGTCATCACCTTCTTCTGTTCGGGCTCCTTATCGGGGTAACCCAAAAGGTGCAAAACACCATGAACTAGTATGCGTCTTAACTCCTCGTCAAAAGAAACCTGAAACTTGTCGGCGTTCTCAGAAACCCGGTCTACACTAACGAAAATATCGCCGGAAATAAGCTTTCCTTCTACATAATCAAACGTAATTATATCCGTAAAGTAATCGTGATCCAGGTACTGTTTATTAACCTGAAGCAGATACTCGTCGCTGCAAAAGATAAAGTTGATAGACCCGATTTTTTTATTTTCTGAAGCAATAACAGAAGAAATCCAAGTTTTGATTTTTCTTCTTTCCAATTTTAGAGGTTTGACATCCTCATGATAAAATAGAATGGGCACGATCGATATTGAATTTTAATTGAATGACGGAACCGTTGTTTTTAAAAGATACCTGGTCAACCAGGTTGTGTATGATGAAAAGCCCTCTCCCACCCTCGGCCTTGATATTCTCCTTGGATGTAGGGTCCGGAATTTGCGTATAATCAAAACCTTCTCCTTCGTCGTGCACCTCGAACAAAACTGACTCATGTGTCAATTCAGCGAACAACGTCACGAATTTGCCTTCGTCGCACTTATTCCCATGGTTAATTGCATTATTCACCGATTCACAAACTCCCAAAGTAATAAAGGGAATCCTTTTGTGATCGATATTGCAATTATCTATAAAGTCTTCGATGAAATCTTCGACCTCCCTAAGATAAATGTAATTTGACTTTATACGAATAGACTTTTTCAATCTTTCTGATTTACCTTATTAATGTAGCTTCTGAACTTCTCTTCATAAAACTTGCGCAACCGGAAATCATTATACATGATACCATCCAAATTATTTTTCTCTTTGGGGTTATACTCGAAAATTAATTCGGGGTTACTGTAAAAAATCTGATCTGCCGTTTTTGACTCCCTCTGATCATCGAGGTCTCTCTCCCTTTCAGACTTTTCGGCCTTCAATAACCGATCGAGAATCAAATTTTGACGGGCAATCATGTTATCCGATATATTTTTTTGAATTAAATCAAGTCTATTTTGTTCAATTAACTGTTCAATCACTCTAAGTTGCTCTTTTGCAGAGCTTCCGATCCCATCGTCCATCATCAAGTCAGAAATCATCTGTTTCATCATTTCCTGCTGAATCAAAGATTTTCCGATCTGCTGATCAAGTTGCCCGTTTTCTCCATTCTTCAATCCTTCAATCATTCGTTGGAGCTGATCTTTTAAGGACTGTTGTGCATCCTGCAATTTTTTCATAGAACTTTTACCACCCTGACCAGGTTTATCACATTCCTGATCACCCGGCATAGCATTTGCCATTGCCTTCTCAATATTTTCCAACGCCTCGTTTAACAGAAGCGCTAGTTCGTTATAGGCAGTGATTGTATTTTGTTGGAGTTTCGGTACATTATTGATTAAACCCTCTTTCAAGTCGTTAATCGTTTGGTGAATCGAATAATCGATTTTCAGAAGCTCGCTACTAATCTTCGAATTAACAGCGGGGGTCCGTGATGCCAGAGCATAAAGCGAGTCTTCTATCACTTTAGACTGCTCCAATAACAAATCCTGTCTGTTTTGAACCACACCAAGTAGCGGATCATTTACATCAAGATCGACAGTCAAATTTAATACTTCTTCCTGATCTAAGGATACATAAATTAAATTCTTAAGAATTTGTTTCAGATTAGCAAGGTTTTCACCATTCTGTTGCATCTCATTATTTTGAAGCATTTGATTGACAGCGAATGCAACACCACGGATAGCATCCTCGTTTTGAGGCAATTGATCTTGTAGTTTATTGCGACGCTTATCTTGAATATTTTTCTGTATCTCCTTGTAATTCAGCTGAATATTATCTAATTCTTTATCAACCGGAAACAAATTCATTTTCTTTTCCAGTTGCTGATTCATCTCGAAAACATTTTCCAACTCTTTCGCTAATTCTTCAATTCCCTCACTATTACTCGACTCTTTTTCTGACAGTTGAGTAAAATCCTTTTCCTCAAGAAACTCTAAATTTACTTTTTCTTTATCAGCAATACCATTCAATTCACTGGCGATATTAGTTAACTTTTGCTCAATCTTAAGTTTCTTCAGCATCTCAAGGTTCCGATCCAATTGCTTCGACAGATCCTCCATAGGGAAATCCAGACGATCCATCATTTCATTAAAACGATCCTGATTGAAATTATCAGCCAATTCATTGAGCTCATCAAATAACTGTTTCAATTCATCCGTCATAATTTCATCAAGCAATTGTTGAATCTGCTTTTGTTTCTCCGCCAACGCTTCCTGCTGATTACCAAAAGAATCGTTCATATTATTCATCTGCGCATTCTTGTCTTGAAGTTGTTTTAATGTTTCCTCAAGTTTCGAGCGTTTATCCTGAATATTCTGCATTAACTGTTGATTCTCCCAATCGTTTATATCACCGGAAATACGACGATAATTTAAATTATTTAAATCTCTGTTAATATCATCAACCATTGATTTACTTTGACCGATAAGATCCTCAATATCATTGAAGAATGTATCATTTGCAGCCTCCAGTTCCCTCCGATCAGGAAATTGAAAATTGAAAACATCCGAAGTACTTTGTTTGTAACTATGGAAATAATCATTGTCTCTCACCGTAAAGTAGTAGCTGAAAGAAATACCCAAACTATTGTAGTCTTTGAAGTCAACGTAATAGTAGAAATCCTGAACGTTTAAACCAGGCACGACAGGCAGGGTAAAAACACTGTCTAAATCAATATTTTTAATGTTGAAGTACAGATCATGAAAACCATAGTCGTCGACGATCTCGCCTTTAAAATAAAACCGACTTAAAAAGACAGAGTCCTGCTGTTGAACCACCGTGATATCGGGGAAAAGATCGGGTACTAGCTGTATATCGAAACTAATTAGTTCTTTTCGATCTTCAAATTGATTAGAGAGTAACACACTGTACTTCGTATCCTTTAAACACTTATAGCTGAAATCGAAAGAATCACCATTCTTAGCAGCTGCAAACAATTCACCCCCTATCTTTAAGAATAAAGAATCTGTATCAGCACAATTGAATTTCCATTTAATTTCGCTGCCAAATGGCACTTTAAGATTCCCGACGTCATCATACTCTTCTTTCGGTAAATTCGTATAGCTAGGTGCGTTAACTTCAACCTTGTAAGATAGAAGCAACGGATCCGGTACGGCTTCGACAAAATAACGATCAGAAGAAAATCGGAGGTCAGTGAAAAACACAGGAAAAGAATTTTGAACATGCTCCAGACGATAACTGAATACAGAATCAGCAGATGACATGATGAAATTACTTCCACCGATATTCACATACAAATTACCGGGAGAATCTGCGCCTACACATTTAACTTTCAATTCGATTGAGGTACCCTTTTTAACCCTGATATTCGAGTTTAATAAAACAAAATCAAATGGCGCTGGCTTCAGAAAAACCTGATTAAAGTGAGCCAAGCGAAACCCAGCTGTTGAAACCATACCTGGAAAAGCAAAACTGAAAACGACCAGAAGTATCAAAGAAGAAACTAAAAAGATACTATTCCTGCGAATTAACCTAAAATGGAAATAATTCCGAAAATCAAACGGCGATAAGCTCGCTATCTTCTGATCGATACTGGATGCTACCAACGAGTTACTATCGTCCATTTGACCCAATTCAATAATATTCACCAACTGGTCTTTTAACTCCGGGAACAAACTTGACACGAGTCGTGCTTTCTGTATTTCAGAAGAGGATTTAAAACCGAGTAAGACCAAGAGAGAGTTTCCAACATATTTTATAAAAAGGAACGATACAAGAATAATTAAGAAAATCAAAAACGAAGCGCGCCATCCTATCGAAGTATATACCTGATATTCAATAAATAAAACGAATAAGATATAAAAACTGACACAAGCTATTAACAACATCAATCCCTTAATCAGTAGAAGTAAGTAATAGCTACGACTGAATTTATTGAGTTTATCAACAATTTGAGAATAGTTGTTAGTCATGATTTTCAAAATACTTATTTACAGCCTAAAAATACAGGTAATAATTGTTAATTAACTGTCGCTATCTGTTGAAATTTTTACGGAAAAATGTTACGGTAATATTTCCTCAATCCTAAATAAATTTTAAAAGACAGCTAAAAATGAAAAATCAAAGTAAAATTTCCGCTTAAAAACAAAGCAAAATTCAACACTAACAACATGCCTACACAACCAGTATTTACTGATAACACAGCTTTTCTAACAATTGTTAATTACATTCAAAATACATTGATTTTCATGAAATAGAGTTGTTAATTCACCGTTAACAAAACAAGAGAAATATGCGTTTATTGAAAAAGCAACGAATTCTTGGATTTTTTATCAAAGGAATTAACAGCCTATCATTATCAATATTCTTTCTTTTAAATTAAAAATGAATAATAATAAGAAATAGTCATGTTTACAGGGTTTCCTTTTAAACGAAAACAGGATTAATTTTCGAACGGTTTAACAGATACGTGAATGAATGAGAAGCTTTCCATATTGCTAGTGGAAGATAATGTGTTGAATCAGAGGATTGTAACCTTCAGCTTAAAAAAATACAACCATTCGGTGCAAATTGCCAACAATGGATTGGAAGCGTTGGAGGTATTCAAAAGCAACAAGTTTGATGTTATCCTGATGGATATCATGATGCCTGTTATGGATGGTTTGGAAGCAACTCTCAAAATCCGTGAGTACGAAGAGCAAAACAACATTTTAGACAAAACCCCTATTATTGCTGTAACTGCGAACACGATGGACAACGATCGTGAAAAATGCCTTTCGTACGGGATGAATGAATTTATGGCGAAACCATTTGACGTGGAGAAACTTGCGGTGATTTTTAGTGAACTTCGAATTAATAGCGCTTAGGTTCACTTTAACCCCATCCGAAATAAAATTATATTTGTTCCTTTAAGTGAAAGAATAATTTTATGGCGGATTCCATTGATTTACACAACCAATCTTTTTCCGACAGGGACAACGAAATTGACAAACGTTTGCGTCCCCTGTCTTTTCATGACTTTAAGGGACAGCAACAGGTCGTTGAAAACCTTAAAGTTTTTGTCCAGGCTGCAAAGATGCGTGGTGAAGCCTTGGATCATGTTCTGCTGTTTGGTCCTCCCGGACTAGGAAAAACAACTCTTTCAAATATTATTGCAAACGAATTGGGTGTTAGTTTGAAGCTGACTTCCGGCCCCGTTTTGGATAAACCTGGCGATTTAGCAGGCCTTCTGACAAACCTTGAAGAACGCGATGTTCTTTTCATCGACGAAATACACCGTTTAAGCCCCATAGTTGAAGAATATTTGTATTCGGCAATGGAGGACTACAAAATCGATATACTGATCGATAAAGGGCCCTCAGCACGCTCAATTCAGCTCGAATTAAATCCCTTCACCCTGGTCGGTGCGACGACACGTTCCGGCTTGCTGACAAGTCCCCTTCGCGCTCGTTTTGGAATCAAGGCTCACTTCGAGTACTACGATCTTAAAATTTTAACGGGTATTGTGAAGCGTTCTGCTTCGATACTTGATATCGAAATTGACGAACGTGCAGCGATTGAAATTGCTTCCAGAAGCCGTGGAACGCCGCGTATTGTGAATGCCCTTTTACGTAGAGTTCGCGATTTTGCGCAGGTGAAAGGAAATGGTCGAATTGACATGGAAATCACCAGGTTTTCGCTGGAAGCCTTGAATATCGACACGCATGGCTTGGATGAAATGGATAACAAGATCCTTCGCACGATTATCGAGAAATTCAAAGGGGGTCCTGTTGGAATCAGCACGATTGCTACCGCCGTTGGAGAAGATAGCGGAACAATTGAGGAAGTTTACGAGCCTTTCCTGATTAAAGAAGGATTCATTAAAAGAACACCGCGTGGACGCGAAGTTACCGATCTGGCATACAAACATCTGGGCGTTTTCAGAACTGGTGGGGATGCTACGCTCTTTTAATTTTAGGATTCGCTCGTAGTTTCACGTGGACTATCTGTCGCTCGATCTTCGTGGTTGGGCACATCGAGCACGTGTAAATCGAGTTGCGGGAATGGAATTTCAATATTGGCTTCTTTAAAAGCTTTGTCAATCGCGACGGACACATCGCTTTTTACCTGTATGCCTTGCTCAAACAATACCCAGAATAACAATCTGAAATTGAGTGAACTATCTGCGAATTCATTAAAAAGTACCATCGGTTCCGGAAATTTTGCGACAAGTTCGTGACTACTTGCCGTTTCTTTCAAGATGCGAATTACCTCTTCCGGATCGCTGCCGTATTTCACTCCGATGATTATTTCGAGCCTACGCCGGTTGTCTGACAAGGTCCAGTTGATCAATTGATCGGATA
Source organism: Mangrovibacterium diazotrophicum (assembly GCF_003610535.1). Classification (NCBI taxonomy): domain Bacteria; kingdom Pseudomonadati; phylum Bacteroidota; class Bacteroidia; order Marinilabiliales; family Prolixibacteraceae; genus Mangrovibacterium; species Mangrovibacterium diazotrophicum. Next base: position 3,326,032 of record NZ_RAPN01000001.1, read on the forward strand.
CGAGGATTGAGTTCGGCACAACTACCTCTGCTCCATCGTAAGTTCGCACTTTACTGCTGCGAATCCCTATTTTTTTCACCTCTCCCATCAAGGTATTTATTTCAATCGTATCACCTACTTGTATTGGTCTTTCGTAGATCAGAATCAATCCTGATATGAAGTTGTTGACGATGTTTTGGAGACCGAAACCAATACCCACACTGAATGCGCCCAGCATGATGCTTATCTTTGTAAGATCAATCCCGGCAGCAGACAACGCAAATAAAAATCCCCCGATGGCAACGAGCATGCGAAGGGTAATTGAAATAGCTGCAGGAACTCCTCTAAGCCGTTGTGTTCGTTTAAAATTACCGTCGTTCAGGCTAATTTTGATGATCGTAACCAAGCCCCATGTAACCAACATGATAATCAGAAACTGGTAAATAGCCCCCCAGGTAAAAATAAAGCTGCCGACTTGTCTTTCGATCGTCATGAATTGATCCAGGCTGGAATAAAAAAGAGTATCAATTTCAAGCGTCACCAGAAAGATGTGAAAGCCTACAAGGGAAAAAAGGAAGCTGACAAATAGATTCAATCTTTTCCGCAGAATTGGGAAATACTCGTAGGACTTATGTTTTTCAAATCGGGTTAATACCTGGAACAACAGATGGATAGCGCTGGCAGTAATTTCCCAGGCTCCGAGGATAATGATGATGGCGTACGAAGTGTGTGTACCGACACGCAAAAAGAAAACGGTCAGGTTTTGAAAGCCAAATAGATTGACAATAAAAGCCGCTGTGTACAGAAAGAAAATAGGGTATCGCAGTAAATTGACAATCAGTTTATATCGAAAGGTTGGATTGATTTTTCTGGCGAAGGCAGGTGTCATGAAATACAGTATAAGCCCCACTCCTAATGCAGCCTCAAAAGCCAGGTAGAGCCGGGCATAATTTCCAAAATACCAAAAAACGATCTCGCCGAGATTGGCAATTAGAAGCGGTATGAAGATTAGAATCAATCGCTGGCCCTGAACATTGATGTAGCGACGCAGTAAAAAGTAGGTGATTACAAGCATACTGAGCGCGAGAACTCCGGACAAAACGATTGGAATATTATCGAACAGGAGATAGAATGTGAAGAGCACCAAGTACATGATTGAAGCTGCTGTATGATCGATAATCAGCTCTTTGATATCCTGTTCATCCGATTTATTGTTCGGTTTTTTCTGCTTAATGTAGAAGTAGCGTAGCCCAAAAATGACGATTAAGATGATGATAATCCAGGTAATAAATTCATTGATATGTCCCATGAAAATAGGAAGGCTATCTTTCATCGATTTGAGATTTTCATGCAGGGCTTTCTTCATTCGTTCAGTCACCGTGCCGTCGAAGGTCTCCTTGAGTTTTGTTTTCCAGATTACAGTTTGAGTTGCTTTGAAAAGGCTTGCACGATATTGTTTGTGAAGTTCTTCGATGGTTTCAATGTACTGGTCCAGGTCAATCATTTGATCAATGATTTTCGAATCGAGCACAGCTATTTTTTCCACCGCTTCGTACAGGCTTTTTTCCAGTTCCTGCAGGTTATCAATTGTCGTGTTTATGCGATTATTGATTTCATCGGGTAGGAAGTCAGTGGCAGAGTTTTTCGAAGTTTCAACCCAAAGGCTCTCTCTCTTTTTGATTTTATCAGAAATCTCCATTAAATCCTGAAGTCGGCCTGAAAGCTCGTTTTGCCAATCGTCAAGCTGGGCCCTGTAATTCGACCAGACTCGTTTGGTGTTAATCAGAAACGATTTGGATAAGTTCTGAATGTTGTAACTGTCGAACTCTTCAAATTCGGTTTTAATCAGCGTATTCAGAAGCGCGAACGATGTATCAATTTTCTGCGTGTTTTCATAAGCTTTTATTTTCTTGGTCGCATCCTTTATGTCCCGGCTTGCCCGTTCAATCTCGTAGGCAATTTCAGCTGTTTTGTACGAGTGCTGTGTCTTTACAACAACAGTGTCGGTGTTGGTGCTGGTTGGTTCAGCTGGAGTTAATTGGCCGGATGCCAGGTTTGGTGCAGCAAAGCATAAAGCAGTAAACAGAGAAAAAAGAATGGCTCTCATTATGCAGGATTTATCGGTTCGCAATACGTGTTCTAACAAATTTAACGAATTCGAGTCGAACAAGTCGCAAACGCTTCATCCTTTGATGATAAGCTTTGGTTAAAAAACAGATGATCTTTCAGGCAATTCTGAAATCAACGACTGAAAGCGTATACTGGGGAGAATAAAAGGATTTTAGGGGAAAACTGGTGTTCGCCAGAGGTGATGTTTGGTCAGACGAAAGAAAGGGCGAAAAATCGCTTTATAATACCAAAAGGAGCAAGGAAGGCTGTTAGGTTCCCTACTCCTTTTGCGATTTTTATTCTTGCTTTAGCAATTTTACTTCAAACAGGCTGGGCCAAAGTTTACCGGTAACGTACATTTTGCCATTCGCTTTATTGAAAGCAATTCCGTTTAGTACATCGATCGGCTTTTCCGGGTTGTACATGACCGACATGAGGCCTGAAAAATCGATCTTCGCAACAATTCGACCGGTTTGCGGATCAATCTTCACGGCAAAGTTTGTTTGCCAGATATTGGCGTACACATAACCTTCGTAGTATTCCAGCTCGTTCAGGTTGCGCACCGGGCCGTTATTGTCGTAAACAGCTTGTCTTCGCAGCACTTCGTAGGTATCCGGATTCATAAAGTCAAGGAATTCAGAGCCGTCGGTTTTAATCAAAAACACGCCGTCGTGCGTCAATCCCCATCCTTCGGCAGTGGCATAAGTAAAGCTGTCGACGCGGGCGAAGCTGTTTAAATCGTACACAAAACCTTTTTGTGCTTTGTAAGTGAGCTGGTAGATTTTGTCGTTCACAATGGTGATCCCTTCGCCGAAATATTTCTCTTCCATATTGAAGGTTTTCAGCACATCTCCGCTTTTCAGGTCGAACAGGTAAATACCCGATTTGCCGTTTTGGCCTGTACTTTCGTAGAATTTATTTTCGTGCACCTCGAGGCCCTGTGTAAAGTGGTCGGTGTTGTGCGGGTAGGTATTCACAATCTCGTAGGTATAGAGCTCCGGAGTCAGGTTTGAAACCACTTCCAGGCTTTGATAGCTGATTCCCTCTACCCCATCTTTTTTGGTGGCAATCACTTTTAACTGGTGTTTTCCCAGACTGTTTAGAACAAGTGCTGGGTAGTTAAATTCAGCATTTTCGGATGTCGTCAGCAAGTTGTCGTCCAAATAAAGTTCTGCTTTTGCCAATTCGCCGTTTTTTGGGTTTACTTTAATTTCAACATGGACGGTATCACCCAAAGCAAGTTTTTGTCGTTTAGGAAGAATATCAATTTTGGACACCGGAGTTCGTGATTTTTGAGACGTATTACTACATGAGATTCCGGTAATGACAAGCAGACAAACACTTACGAGTACAAAAACTTTAAATTTCATTCTTTTTTATTTTTATCCGAAAGCGTAAAAATAGTCAATTCCGTTTCAAACCGCGGGTATTTACTTTAAAGTTTGTTACCGAAATTGATGGAATTAAATATCTTACTGTTTGAATATCTTGTTAATTGCGAATAGCTATCTTTGGCAGAAAATTTCAGCGCTTTGAGCTCATTTAAAAAATTAGTCGGCGATACCGCCATTTACGGAGTTAGCAGTATTGTAGGTCGTTTTCTGAATTGGTGGCTTGTGCCCTACTATTCGCACATTTTTTTAGCGGCTGAGTATGGTATTGTGGCTAACCTGTACTCGTACATGGCTTTTTTGCTGGTTTTGCTCACCTACGGTATGGAAACCGGCTACTTCCGCTTCGCTTCGCAGGCTGAGGATAAAAAGCTGGTTTACTCGAGCTCGTTAATCAGTTTGTTTGCCACTTCGCTGGCTTTTGTATTGGTTGTTTTTGCCTTCTCCGGCGACATTGCGCGATGGCTCGAATACGGCAGTCATCCGGAGTACATTCGCTGGATTGCACTCATCATGGCTTTCGATGCCTTCACTTCGATCCCTTTTGCAAAGCTGCGGATTGAGTCCCGGCCAATCAAGTTTGCCTTTCTGAAATTGGTCAACATTTTTGCCAATATCTTCTTCAATATATTTTTCCTCAGCATTTGCCCGGCTATCTTGAAAAGCAATCCGGAAAGTGCTATTCGCTTAATTTATAATGAAGAGATCGGTGTGGGCTATGTGTTTATTTCGAATTTGATTGCCAGTGGAGTGACGCTTTTGATGCTTCTACCCGACCTTCGCATCAAATTGCGATTCAGCGGAAGGCTTCTCAAGGAAATAGTCTGGTATTCGTTCCCGATTCTGGTGGTTGGAGTCTCCGGAATGGTAAATCAGAATATCGATAAGATTTTGATTCCGAAACTGATTCCCGACGATCAGGGACCTTGGGAACAAGTTGGTATTTACAGTGCCAATTACAAGCTGGCGGTACTGATGAACATGTTTATCCAGGCCTTCCGCTATGCGTTCGAACCGTTCTTTTTCTCGCAGGTAAAGTCCGATAATAACAAACGCGGCTATGCGCTAATTTTGAAATATTTTGTCATTTTTGGCTTGCTGATATTTCTAGGAATCAGTCTGTTTTTGGATCTCTTCAAGACCCTCCATATTTTGGATGAATCGTATTTCTCGGGTCTGAAAGTTGTGCCAATTGTGTTGATGGCCAATTTATTCTTGGGAATCTATTACACGCTTTCATTGTGGTACAAACTCACAGATAAAACCCGGTTTGGAGCGTACTTTGCCTTGATTGGCGCCGCTATCAGCTTAACGATTAACATCATCTTCATCCCTGTATTTGGCTATATGGCTTCAGCTTGGGCGGTGTTGATTTGCTTTGTCATCATGTCGGTCATGTCTTATTTCATAGGTCAAAAATATTTCCGGGTTGACTACCCGATTCAGCGAATTGGTTTGTACTTTTTGCTGGCGTTGGGCTTATATGCACTTTCGGTCATAATCCCCATTTCCAATTCAGTTTTGTCTTACCTGCTGAACGCCGTATTGTTCGGTATTTTCGTCTCTGTGACGTTTATGTTAGAAAATAAGGAATTCAGAAAGTTTCTAAGGTAAAAAATCGCATATAAATACTTTTAAGTATTATTTTTGTTTTTAAGTTTGCTTAAGGAAAACAGGATATTGTTTACCAAATTTTGTTTGCGCGATTCAAACTGTTTAAGATTTAAAAGTTTATTTGCCAAAATGAAATAATTGGAATAATGCTGTTCCCGGGAAGCATTCTTTATTTATGCACTTGTAAAACCGAAAATTCCGTGCTATGACCGAGGTAAAAGAAAAATTCCTGCACGATGCTGACAAAATTGCTTTCGATAAAAAACACAGAGCAACGATAAAATTCAACATTTCGCGCTACGATTTAGCTGTCGACAAAGGTATGAAACGCTATTCGAACCTGGAGTTGGCCAAAGAACGTGGATCCTTTGTAAAACAGACTGCTGTTGAAAATCTGGATCAGTACCTGGTTCAGTTTGAAAAGAATATTTCAGCTCGCGGAGCTGAGGTGATTTGGGCTGAAGACAGTGCTGAAGCGATTCAATCTGTTGTCAAAATTTTGAAAGAGAATGGCGCAAAGCTCATCGTGAAGAGTAAGTCGATGACGACGGAAGAGGTCGATTTGAACGAGCATGTTGAAGAAATAGGTGTTCATTCACTTGAAACCGACTTGGGTGAATACATTGTGCAGCTGGCGGGCGAAAAGCCTTACCACATTGTGACACCTTGTATGCACAAATCGAAAGAAGATATTGCAGAGCTTTTCCACGAAAAATTTGATACGCCGGAGAAAAGTACACCTGAGTACCTGACTGCTTTTGTGCGCAGTAAGCTTCGTGAAAATTTCACGAAAGCAGACGTAGGTGTTACTGGTGCTAATTTTTTGATTGCCGATATCGGCGGGATCGCCCTAACCGAAAATGAAGGTAACGCGATGATGACGTTTTCTTTTCCAAAGGTGCACATCGTGATCGCAGGTATTGAAAAACTGGTTCCGAAAATGAATGATTTGGGTTTGATGTGGCCGCTTTTGGCAGCTCACGGAACCGGTCAGCAAATTACGGTTTACAATTCAATCGTGTCGGGTCCGAAACGCGAAGGCGAGAAAGATGGTCCTGAAAAAATGTACGTCATTCTTTTGGACAACAAACGAAGCGAATTGTACCAGCAAAAAGAACAATATTTGGCGTTAAAGTGCATCCGTTGTGGTGCTTGTTTGAACGCCTGCCCGATTTATAAAAACATTGGCGGTTACACCTATGCTGCGACTTACAGCGGCCCAATCGGTTCAGTAATCACACCGTTTTTCAAAGGATTTTCGGATTACAATCACTTGAGTTCAGCTTGCTCTGTCTGTGGTAAATGTACCGAAGTTTGCCCGGTAAAAATACCGTTGCACAATTTGTTGTTGTTCAATCGTCGCGATGCGGTGGAACAAGGCAACGGAGCATTTATGTGGAATCAGGGAATGAAAGCCTACCAATTTGCTTTTGCCAAACGAAGCCGTTTGGATGCGGTTGGCGGTAAATTGAAGAACACTCTGGCTGGATTTGGTAAAAATGCATTGGGCGAGCAAAAGCAAGTTCCGCATTTTGCCGACAAATCATTCAGTCAACAATGGAAATCAACGCACAAGGATAATAACTAAAAAAGGACGTTACTTAAAACTTATCTATATGCTTTCAAATACGTGTAAATATGCTGTTCGGGCGCTGATTTACCTCGGAAAATTCAGCGAGGACGGCGAGAAAATCGGTATCAAGAAAATCGCGGGCGATTTGGACATCCCTACCCCGTTTTTAGGTAAAATCCTTCAAAACCTGGTGAAGCAAAAAATTCTTTCTTCAACAAAAGGCCCAAATGGTGGTTTTGGTTTAGGTAAAGCAGCCGAGGAAATTACGCTTTACGACATTGTGAAAACAATCGACGGCGAAGACTTTTTCCATAACTGTCTGATTAGTTTGGAGCCCTGCTCAACGCACCATGCCTCGGGTAAACCTTGCGCTGTGCACAACCAGTTTAGCGCCGTGCGTGCTGAATTGATGGAATTCTATTCCCAAACAAGTATCGCCAAGATTATTGCCGATATGAAGGGACACGAAGATGTCATTAAAATTTGATTGATTTCGTCCTTGAATTCCCTGAAATTTCAGTCATTTCCGGCGCGTATTGAAAGGCATGCGAAAACTTTTGGTTCTCGGCAGTGTTTGTGATTTGATTTGTTATTTACCGAAATGGCTGGAATTTATATTCATATCCCTTTTTGCAAAACGAAATGTCATTACTGCGATTTTTATAAATCGACAGATTTTGCATCGCGTCCCGACTTTTTGTCGGCCTTAAAGATCGAAATCCAAAGTCGCACTAACGAACTTTCGGACGAGAAAATTGAAAGCATCTACTTTGGTGGAGGAACACCCTCTGTTTTGAAAGTAAGCGAGATATCCGCAATTTTAGATCAGATTTTCAATAACTACCCGGTTGCTGAAGACGTTGAAATTACCATGGAATGCAACCCCGATGATCTTTCGGCTGCATTTTTAAGTGAACTTCGGAAAAGCCCGGTTAACAGGCTGAGCATCGGAACCCAGTCATTCAACGATCAGGATCTGAAAAGTATGAACCGCCGCCACAACGGAAATCAGGCGATTACGGCGGTGAAACTGGCGCAGGAAAGCGGCTTTTCAAACATCAGCATCGACTTGATTTACGGGCTTCCCAACCAAATGCTCGAGCAATGGAAGCTGAATGTTGAGCAAGCCATTCAACTCAACGTTTCCCACATTTCAGCTTATCACCTAACCTATCACGAAGGCACCGTTTTTTACGATTATCTGAAAACAGGGAAGATCAAAGAACTGCCCGATGAACTCAGTTTCGACCAGTTTAAGCTGCTGAAAGCAGCACTTGAGAATGCTGGTTTTGAACATTACGAGATTTCCAATTTCGCCAAGTCAGGGCTTTATTCGCGGCATAACCGGGCGTATTGGCAACGGAAGAGCTATCTCGGATTCGGTCCGTCGGCTCATTCCTTCGACTTGAAAACCCGGCGATGGAATGTCTCTTCACTACGAAAATACCTGCAGGCTTTTGAGCTAAACACACCCTATTGGGAAAACGAAATATTGACCGAACAGGATAAGTATAACGATTATGTAATTACCTCTTTGAGAACAATCTGGGGTATTTCCGATCAGTACCTGGAAGACCATTTTCAAGGTCGGTTTCATGATCATTTTAAGCAGGAAGCTAAAAAGTTCATTGCGAGTCATCACTTGGCTTTCGATGATGGTTCGTACAAACTGAACCGCGAAGGGCTGTTTATTTCCGACAAGATTATGGAGCAGTTGCTCTATGTGGAGGATTGATTTAAATAGTGTTAATAGATGAAATCGCAGGGCTTGGCTCCCGGATAAATACCTATATTTGACAATTGAAAAAATTTGAAACGGTTGAATTACCTTTAAAATGACGGATTTATGCAAATTAAAATCATCAATAAATCAGAAAATCCTTTACCAAATTACAGTACTTCTTTATCGGCCGGAATGGACTTGCGGGCAAATCTGTCAGAGGCAGTGACGCTGAAGCCACTTCAACGCGCGTTGATCCCAACCGGTTTGTTTATTGAATTGCCGGAGGGTTACGAAGCTCAAATTCGCCCAAGAAGTGGTTTGGCTTTAAAGAAAGGAATTACCGTTTTAAACTCCCCCGGAACTGTTGATGCTGATTATCGCGGCGAAATCGGTATTATTTTGATCAATCTTTCAGAGGAAGAATTTACCATTGAGCATGGCGAACGTATTTGCCAAATGGTCATTGCCAAACACGAAACAATCAGCTGGGATGAAGTTGAAATTCTGGCTGAAACAGAACGGGGCGCAGGCGGATTTGGCCACACAGGTAAAAACTAAAAACTGTTTGCCGGGTTATTTAGTACATAGAGTTTGATTCGTGTTCCGGAAGTTTTTAATAATCAGGTCGGACGACCGCAAAGGGAAAGAATGAACGTAAAGAAATTTGGATATTTTGTAGTGCTTGGCTTGGCGCTGGCATCGTGTGCAACAAGCAAACAAGTTGCTACACCAGTGGCTCCCGAAAAAACAACAAGCCGCGAAACCTTATTAACCGAGGATCAGAAGAACGAGTTCGAGTATTTGTTTATCGAAGGAATAAAGCAAAAGAAGCTTGGAAATGTCTCCAACGCGGTTTCTATTTTCTCCCGCTGTCTCGAAATTGATCCGCAATCGGCTGTTGCGATGTACGAAATGGGTACTTTGCATTACGCCAACAAAGATTTGACCAGTGCAGCGCTGTTGCTTGAAAAAGCGAACACAATCGAGCCTCAGAATAAGTGGTATAAAATTTCGTTAGCTCAGGTATACCAGCAACGGCGCCAGTTTTCCGAAGCAGCTGCTATTTACGATCAGCTGGTCAAAATGGAGCCGGATAACATGGAATTCATGTACAGCAAAGCTGTTTTATACGGGATGGCTGAGAACTATCAGGAAGCAATTGACACCTACAACCAGCTTGAAAAACAGATTGGTTTGAATGATCAAATCTCAGTTGCCAAGCAGAATTTGTACCTTAAAATGAATCAGCCGGACAAGGCTTTTGAGGAAATTCAACGGTTAATTGATTCCAATCCGACTGAGCCTCAGTATTACGGTTTGATGGCTGAAATGTACCAGAGTCAAGGAGATTCGGTGAACGCACTGAAATACTACCAGAAGATACTGGAAATTGATCCGGGCAACGGCTTTGTACACTTTTCCTTGGCTGGTTATTATACAGAACAGGGTGATTTCGATAAAGCATTTGAGCATGCCAAACTGGCTTTCCAAAACGATGAACTGGATGCCGATACGAAGATTCAGTATTACATGATGCAAACTGCCCAAGCTGATAAGTCGGACTGGACAGATGCGCAAATTGATGAATTGCTGGATATTTTACACGACAAATACCCGGATGATAACCGCATGTTTGCCATTTATGCTGATCATTTGGTTCGTCAAAATAAACTGGCCGAAGCTCGCGACTATTTGAAGAAATACCTGGATTCGGACAAGAGCAGCTTCGAAATTTGGTGGCAATATTTGCTCATCAGTAACGATTTGCAAGATTGGAATGCGCTCTATTCCGACAGCAATGAAGCCATTGAGCTGTTTCCAAATCAGTCGGCGCTTTACGCTTTAAATGCCGTTGCAGCCCTTCAACTTGAAAAGTATGAAGAAGCGTTGAAGATTGTTGATGAGGGCGAAACTTATGCCGGCGACAACGTCAATTTAAAAATACAGCTGGCTATTTACAGAGCCGAGGCGAATTATAAATTGAAGCATATTGATGAAGCGCTTCAGGCTTATGAAGATGTCATCAAAATGGATCCTGAAAACTTCATGGCGATGAATAATCTGGCTTACTACTTATCGGTTCAAAACCGTAATTTGGATAAGGCAGAGCGTTTTGGTAACAAAGTTGTTCAGGCAAATCCGAACAATCCAACCTATTTGGATACCTATGCTTGGGTACTTTTTAAGCGCAAAGACTACAGTTTGGCCAAGTTCTACATTGAAAGTGCTTTGGAAAACGGCGGAAGCGACAATGCAGTTTTGGTAGAGCATTACGGCGACATTTTGTTTATGCTAGGTGAGAAAAACAAGGCTGTTGAAGAATGGAAAAAAGCGCTGGATCTGGGCGACGGATCAAGTGTTTTACCACAGAAAATTAAGGAATTACGCTACATTGAAAGTACCGACGAATAGTGAAAAGATCGATATTAAATACTCAAAACCTATTATTCTTTTTCGTTTTACTGTTATTGGCTTCGTGTAAAGCCACCAAAACAGTTACCTCTTACGAAAAACTCAAACCGATCAGCACGAACCGGCTGATTAAAAATATTGAGGACAACGCCTTCGAGTACAAAGGACTCGACATTAAACGTATAGCCTGTGTTTACGAGACACCTGATAACAAAACCTCGTTTCGGGCGACCCTTTCATCCAAATTGGACGAACACATCCAGGTGACCATTAGCAAATTGAACTTGCCGGTTGCCCGCATTTTACTGACGCCCGACAGTGTGAAAATGATCAATTACCTGCAAAAGACATACTTCTTGGGCGACTACTCGTACATAGAAAAAATGCTTGGGGCCGCCGTCGATTTTCAGGTTGTTCAATCCATTTTAACAAACGATGTGTTTTCGTATCGGAAGGACGAAAAAGACAACGATTTTAAAGAATTCGTTTCGTACACTGATAGCGGGAATTATGTGCTGCAATCGGTTAAAAACCGGAAACTCGATAAAATAAGCCGCAAAGGGAAGGACGATAAAGTGGATCGGTATCTGAAGAAGCTGGATGAAGAAAGTTTCATTGTTCAGTACTTGTATGTCGATCCCGTTACGTTTAAAGTGCGCAAGATTATCATGGATGATGTTACTGAAGGGCGAAAAGTATCGGTGAATTTTGATGAATTTACACCCGTTGAGAAGCAGCTCTACCCGGGAAGTATCGATATTCATTTCGTGAGCCAAGAAAATGACTTGAAAATGAAAATTAAACTCAGTAAATTTTCGCTGGATCCCGATCCAACCATTAATTTTAACATTCCGGAGAAATATAAATTGGCGAATTGATAGCTTTGTGCATGAAACGACTGCTCTTCATTTTCAGTTTTCTACTTGCAATCAGTAGTTTGCAGGCGCAATCAATTGCTGAGCTGAGAGCGAAGAAGTCGGATGCTGAAAAGCAAATTCGCCTGACCAACTCCTTGTTGGAAGAAGCTCAGAAGAATGAGAAGGCCTCACTTTCCAAACTGCAATTGCTGAAGTCGCAAATCGCCTATCGTTCCGAAATCATTGAAAGTATCAACAGCGAGATTGAAGTGGTCGATTGGAGCATTGCAAACAACAACGAGATTATCGGCATGTTGCAATCCGACCTGGATCGGTTGAAGAAGGAATATGCATCGATGATCCGGTTTGCTCAGAAGAACAAGAACAGTTATGACCTGTTGATTTTTCTGTTCTCAGCCGATAATGTCAACCAGGCCTACAAAAGATGGCTTTACCTTCGTCAATATGCCAAGTACCGCCGCTCGCAGGCTGATATTATCCGCACTGTATCCGAGTCGCTGGATGAAAATCTGGTCAAGTTGAATGAGAAAAAAGAACTGAAAACAGAATTGCTTCAAGTTAAAATTACTGAGTTCGAGACCTTGGAAAAGGAGAGAGGGCAGCAAAACAGCACGGTTGCCACGCTTCAGAAAAAGCAGCGGGAACTCCGAATTGAAATCAAAGAACAGCAGAAAATACAGGACGAGTTGGATCGTCAGATTCAAAAGATATTGGAAGAAGAAGCCAAGAAATCAGGCTATGCGCTGACGCCCGAGCAAAAATTGATTGCCAGTGATTTTGAGAAGAATAAAGGACGCATTCCCTGGCCGGTTGCACGTGGAATTATTACCGAACATTTTGGGGTTCACAGTCATCCGGTATTGAAGCAAATTCAGGTTCGCAGCAACGGGATTGATATCAGCACAGCTGCCGGATCAAAGGCTCGTGCAGTTTTTGAAGGAGAGGTGAGTCGGGTGTTTGCAATTTCCGGTGGTAACATGGCCGTTATTATTCGCCATGGGAGCTTTTTAAGCGTTTACTCCAACCTGCGGGAGGTAACGGTCAAGCCGGGGCAGAAAGTAGCGTTAAAGCAGGAAATAGGCACAATTTTCACCGATCCCGCCGACGGCAACACGACGGTAATGAAGTTCCAGATTTGGAAGGAGAGCCAGAAACTCGATCCGGAAGAATGGATCTCCAATTAAGGGGTACAAAAAAACCCGCCTGCAGCGGGTCTGTTTTATAAGTTGGCGACTTTCGTCAATGCATTTACATCCAGGAGTTTAATTTTCCGCCCTTGCAACTCAATCAGCTTGTCTTGTTTAAATTCCGACAACAAACGAATAACACTTTCGGTAGCTGTACCAACAATGTTTGCCAGTTCTTCACGCGTCAACGAGATTTGGAGGGTATTCGAATTATCCAAGTCAAAGCTTTCTTTCAACAACAAAAGTACCTCCGCCAGTCGTTCGCGAACTGTTTTTTGTGCAATATCGGTGATGTAATCGTTCGCTTCGCGCAGCTCCTTGCAAACAATCTGCAGCATGTGGTGCGAGAATTCCCAGTTGTTCTGAATCAGGTAAAGCAGTGTTTGGTATGGAATATGGCACAACACAGCCTCTTCAATTACTTTCGACGTGGTACAGGCCAGTTCCTGGCTCAACAGTGAACGGTAGGCTACAATTTCGCCTTTTTTAGCAAAACGAATAATCTGTTCCTTTCCGTCGATACCGGTCTTGTATATTTTCAGAATACCTTTGGTAACACAGTAAAACCCTGTTAACCGGCTTCCTTCACGATAGATGATACTACCTTTCTTGTAAAGAGAGCAGGTTTTATCGTAGTTAAGCTGAACGAATTCTTGTTCTGTCAATTTTTTAAATAATTGAAATCCAGATAAATCACATTCTTCTTCTACTGGTCTTTTTAAAGAACTTTTCATTTACCCAATTGAATTAATTTTGATAAAGTATTCATTTTAAAATTAAACTAAATATGCATTCATACCTTATATTTGTAAAACAAATTTAGATAGATGGATATTTGAAATATCCGCAATTATGGGACAAAAATAGTTCAAATTAGAATATAAACCAGTTTGTTATGAAACACGTTCTAGATTTAGCCTGGAAAGAGAATATGGCCTTTGAAACTGATATGGATGGGCATAAATTGGTTATCGATGCTGCGGAAGAGTCGGGAGGTGGCGATACAGGACCTCGTCCAAAGAAGTTGATGCTCGCGGCGCTGGCGGGTTGCACCGGCATGGATGTGATCATGATTCTGAAGAAAATGAAGGTTGAGCCCGAAGCTTTTAATGTGATTGTTGAAGGAGATGTAGCGGAAGATCACCCGAAAAAATATACCAAAATGAAGGTGATTTACCAGTTTAAAGGGCAAAATCTGCCAATGGATAAATTAGAAAAGGCGGTTAACCTGTCGGAAGAAAAGTACTGCGGTGTGAGCGCTGTTTACAAAGCAGCCTTGGATCTCACGACCGAGATTCGGATTGTTGAATAGTCAAAATTCATCCTAAAATAGATTGAAGGAGCCTTTGATAGGGCTCCTTTTTTGTTCCCTGTAAATTCGTCTAATTTGATATGTTAGTAGGCATGTGTTGATTGGTATTCAGAAAGTTACTTTTAAATTGAAGGCCACTAACCACAATAATTACTAAACATATGAGAAATCTGGATCGTCGTCAGTTTTTAAACACAGCTGGAGTACTTACGGCTGGCACTCTTCTATCCAACCCGCTTCAAACTTTCGGTAATAAATCGCAAACAAAAATGAAATTGGCTTTGGCTGGAACCGGTATTCGCGGCACGAGCTTTTGGGGAAAGGCGATCGTTGAACGCTATCCGGACGTGACCGAGTTCGTGGCTTTATTTGATCACAATCCGGGTCGGCTTGAGTTTGCCAAACAGTTCATGGGAATCGAGTGTCCCGTGTTTTCTGATTTTGAGGCGATGATCAACCAAACAAAACCCGACTATGTCATTGTCACCACGGTTGACGCGACGCACCACTTGTTCATCATCAAGGCCTTGGAGATGGGCTGTAATGTGATTACGGAAAAGCCAATGACGACGGATGAAGGTAAATGTCAGGCAATTTTGGATGCCGAGCGAAAAACAGGGCGAAAGGTGATTGTCGGCTTCAATTATCGCTACGGTTTGCAGTTTACCAAATTAAAGGAATTGTTGGTGAAACAGGAAGCCGGGCGCCTGACTTCCGTCGATTTTCACTGGTATCTGAATACTTATCACGGCGCATCGTATTTCCGTCGGTGGCATGGCGAGCGTGATAAAAGCGGCACTTTGTTGCTGCACAAAGCCACCCATCATTTCGATTTGCTGAATTGGTGGATCGATTCTGATCCGATGGAAGTTGTGGCATTTGGTGCACTGGAACATTACGGAAAAAACAACGCGTTTCGTGGTGAAAATTGTCGCTCATGCCCTCATACAAAAGAATGTAAATTTTACTGGGACATCATGGCCGAACCGCATATGGTAGATTTGTACGTGAAGAACGAAAAGTACGATGGCTACATTCGTGATAACTGTTTGTGGCGCGATCGGATCGACATTTACGATAAAATGGCTGTTCAGATTAAATATGCCAACAACGTGCAGGTCAGTTATTCACTCACGACCTATTCACCTTACGAGGGATGGCGGATCGCGTTTAACGGAATGGACGGACGCATTGATTCCTGGGAAGGTATTCCATGGGAAACTGAAAAATTGGTGAGCCAATCACAATTGCACGCAGCTGAAATGAGTCAAAAGGGAGCGGAAGAACCCGAAGAATACGACGAAATAATGGTGATGAAAAACTGGCAGGATTACAACCTGGTGAAAGTGCCGAGAGTCCGGTCGGGCCACGGAGGTGGTGATGTTCGCCTGCATGACAAAATTTTTAAAGATCCGAATATGGCTGATCCGTACAAACACTCGGCCGGAACCCGTGATGGCGCGATGTCTATTCTGATTGGAATTGCGGCTCGTAAAAGTATTGAAGAAGGGCGAATGGTAAAAATTGAAGAATTAACAGATTTACCAATTCTTGCCGTCAGGCCGTAGCTATAAAACACACTGAAAGAGGATTTGCGACAGCAGGTCCTTTTTTTCATGCGGTTTTCCTGCTAAATTTGACTGTCTCATACAAAATTCAGGTTCATGAAAGCTATTAATCCGTTTACAGGCAAGGTTTGTGGTATCTATCCGAAACACACAGAGAAGGAAGTTATTCAGATTATTGATAAGGTTGATTTGGCTTTTAAAAGCTGGAAAAGAGTTGCTTTTGCTGATCGTGCAAAATACATGTTCCGATTGGGCGAGTTGCTTCTTGAGAAGAAGGATTGGCTGTCGGATCTGATCAGCACTGAAATGGGCAAGGTTAAAAAGGAAGCGGGTGGAGAAGTTGAAAAATGCGCGTGGGTGTGCCGGTACTACGCAGAGAATGCAGAGGCTTTTCTGAAGAATGAGACGATAAAAACCGAGGCCAGTCTGTCTTTTGTTAGCTTTCAGCCTGTAGGAACGATATTGGCCATCATGCCGTGGAATTTCCCGTTTTGGCAGGTTTTCCGCTTTTTGGCACCCAACCTGATGGCCGGAAATACAGGCTTGCTGAAACATGCGAGTAACGTACCCGGCTGTGCACTGGCCATCGAGCAACTGGTCGGAGAAGCTGGTTTTCCGGAAGATGTCTTTCGAGCGGTTTTGATCAGCGGTTCTGAAACAAAGTCGGTTATTGAAAATGCCAAAATAAAAGGAGTTACCCTGACTGGCAGCACGCCTGCAGGTAAGGCCGTCGCCGCTGCGGCTGGTGCTGTACTGAAAAAGACGGTTTTGGAATTGGGCGGTAGCGACCCTTATGTGATTCTGGAAGACGCTGATATTGCTGAAGCGGCGGGTTTGTGTGCCAGCGGACGTTTGCTAAATGCCGGGCAGAGTTGTATTGGGGCGAAGCGTTTTATCGTGATGGATGCTGTTTACGATGAGTTTAAGGCCGAATTTTTGAAGCACATGCAGGCAGCTGTTTTTGGCGATCCGATGGATGATAAAACGACGATTGGTCCGATGGCGCGTACCGATTTGCGGGATGAATTGCACGAACAGGTGACCAAAAGTGTGGAGAAAGGAGCAGCCATTTTGTGTGGAGGGTTTGTTCCCCAAGCAGAAGCAGCTTTTTATCCGGCAACGGTTCTCGAAAATGTAAAACCGGGAATGCCTGCTTATCACGAAGAGCTGTTTGGACCGGTGGCGTCGCTCTTTCGTGTTTACAATCTCGAAGAAGCCGTTTCGATAGCAAATGACACTGTTTTTGGCCTAGGAGCGGCGGTCTTCACACGAGACCATGAAAAAGGCCTGAAATTAGCTGAAACCGGCGTGGAATCGGGCTGTGTGTTTATCAACGATTTTGTGAAATCGGACCCACGTTTACCTTTTGGCGGTGTCAAGGAAAGTGGTTATGGACGCGAATTGTCGTTACTGGGTATTCGCGAATTTGTAAACGCGAAAACAGTTGTGCTGAAATAGATTGCAGCAATAAAAAAAGGAGTATTTCAGTCTGATCCGGAACTTTACATTTCTAAATGAAGTTTCTTGCAAACCATCCAAATGCAGCAATAAACAGCACGATTGAAAGTACCAACATACTTGCTTCAATGCGGTATCGTCGTTTCAGATCGGCTTTAATTTGTTGCTGAATTCGTTGCTTTTCAGCTTCTGTACCTTCTTTGAATTTTAACTCCAGATGTGATCCAAAATAGATAAATCCTTCTTCATCCTCTCCAAAATGTCTGCGCTTTTTTAATAGATCACGGTTGAATTTTAATCGGCTAATCATATCCGCGATATGGCCAGCACCTGCTTCTAACATGATTTGTATAGTTTAAGTTTGAATCAAGTTACGACAACTATACTTAAATCACAATTATGTTTTGAAATTATTTGATAAAAAACAGGTGATTTAATGTTGATCTGACTTATTTCGAACTGCAGGAGGAAATAATTTTTCCAATGTTTTTTGTCGGTAGGAGAAGATGGCTTGGAGTTGTCCTTTAACGAAAAGGGCGTGAGCGAAATGCCCGAGAAACCCGAAAGGCAGTTTATAGGAAACCTTGTCAGTCATCAACACGCCATCCTTTATCGTTTTAAAACGGTGTTCGTGATGCCACATTTTGTAAGGTCCAAAACGTTGTTCATCAACGAAGTAATTGCCGATGTCAGCTACTGTAATCTCTGTTACCCAATTCGTTTTTGTTCCGGGAAATAGAGATAAGGTGTAACTAATGATCTGACCCACATACATTCTTTCGGGTTTTCCCGATGTGATCCTGAATTTCATGTGGGGCGGTGTCATCAGGCACAAATTCTCAGGCGATGAAAAAAATTCCCAGGCTTTGTCTATGGTAATGGGTACGAATTGTTCGGTTTCTAAGGTGAACATACCCGAATGGCGGCGAAATTCAATCATTGGACTTTACTTTAATTTCCATGATGAACAACGTTTAATTACAATTTGTTTATAGTATTGCCCGTAATATTAAACAAAAATAATGCTCGAAATAATCTGCGTTTACAAGAAAATAGAAAAAAAACAGATAAAAATTCATACCAGATTTGAACCATCCCTGCAACATGTTGTTTTAATGTCAGAGTTCGATGTTCAGAAAGATGTTGAAGAGGTCGAGAGAAAAGGTAATGATCGTGGAGATGAAGTGAGGGAACGTCGAACTATTTTGAAAAAGATAAAGAAGATTTTCTAGCAGATAGATTCAGGTTTAGTTTAGGTTTAGTTGGTTTATTAGTGTAAAAGGTTCGTTGAAGAAACGAACCTTTTTTTTATGCAAAAAACCGCTCTTGCGTACAAAAGCGGTTCAAAATATGTAGAGTAAGTTGCCGATCCGCAGTGCAGTACTGCAACTTACGAAAGCGCCGCCAACAAGAGTTGGCAACGACTGTTTTTAAATCATTTCCTCAGTACCTTTTCAAAACAAACACTGTCCAGAACACCTTCGTATTGACCGTAATTGGGAATACGATGGTAACTGTTTTTGGTGTACAGTGCGATGGCCTCCGGTTGTTTAACTCCGGTTTCCAAAATACACCTGGAATAGTGTAATTCGGCAGCCCAGCGTTCCAGTTCTTTCAAAACAGTAGAGGCGATTCCTTTACCCCGAAGCTCCGGGTTTGTGAACATCCGTTTCACTTCTGTAACACCTTCCGAGTACTCTTTAATGGCACCGCAACCGACCGGATTTTCGTCTAAATACGCGACAACCACATGTTTGATCAGATCAATCTTGTTGTATTGAGCGTAAAAAGCATGATCCTCGCCATCCCGGATTGCCAGATCGGCGTCCAGTTTTTTTACCAAACTAACAAAGTCGGCATTGGTGGAATCGGTGCGTGTTATCCGGATCATTGTTTGTTTCCTCTTGAATTAGCGTACTTCAGAACCGTTTTTAACCTTGTTCACCGGCGAAACGAATTTCAGCGTTCCGTCAGCATCTTCAGCCATCAGGATCATGCCTTGAGAGTCAATTCCGCGTAGTTTTCGAGGTTCCAGGTTCACCAGGATTGAAACTTGTTGTCCAATCACTTCTTCGGGCTTGTAGTATTCGGCAATACCCGAAACCACAGTGCGTTTGTCAATACCGGTATCAACCAGCAACTTCATCAGCTTTTTGGTTTTCGCTACCACTTCAGCTTCCAGAATTGTTCCGGTACGGATATCCATTTTCATGAAATCGTCGAAGCTGCAGTTTTCTTTAGCCGGTTTAGCAACAGCAGCTGCCGCTTCATTGGCTTTTTTGGTATCCAGCAATTTCTGAACCTGAGTGTCGATGGTTGCGTCCTCGATCTTCTCGAACAACAAATCGGGTTTGTTGGTCTGATGACCTGCAGCCAGCAAATCGGTACGACCTAGTTCGCTCCAGGGCAGTTGTTCCATGTTCAGGAAACCACGGAGTTTTTCCATACTGAATGGGAGGAACGGATCCAGCATAACGGTCAGGTTGGCGGTAATCTGCAAGCAGATATTCATCACCGTTTTCACACGTTCCGGATCGGTTTTAACCACTTTCCATGGTTCTTCGTCGGCCAGGTACTTGTTGCCCAAACGAGCCAAATCCATCGCCAGTTTCAGGGCTTCGCGAAAGCGGTAAGTTTCCAGGCTCTTTTCTACGTCAGCTTTCAATTTGGCAATCTCGGCCAAAGCAGCTTTGTCCACCTCGTTGGTTTCGCCTAAAGCCGGAACCTCGCCGTTGTAATATTTTTGTGTGAGCACCAAAGCACGGTTCACAAAGTTACCGAGCACGGCAACCAGCTCATTGTTATTGCGGGCCTGAAAGTCTTTCCAGGTGAAGTCGTTATCTTTTGTTTCCGGTGCATTGGCAGTCAAGGTGTATTTCAACACATCTTCTTTTCCGGGGAATTCATCCAGGTATTCGTGGAGCCAAACTGCCCAGTTGCGCGAAGTTGAAATTTTATCGCCTTCGAGGTTCAGGAATTCGTTGGCCGGAACGTTTTCAGGCAGAATGTAACTTCCCTCAGCCTTCAGCATACTTGGGAAAATGATACAGTGGAAAACGATGTTGTCTTTTCCGATGAAGTGTACCATTTTACACTCCGGATCTTTCCAGTATTTTTCCCATTCCGGTGTGCATTCTTTCGTAGCCGAAATGTAGCCGATTGGCGCGTCGAACCAAACGTAGAGCACTTTACCTTCTGCACCTTCAACCGGAACAGGCACACCCCAGTCGAGGTCGCGGGTCACGGCACGAGGCTGCAAACCACTGTCGATCCAGCTTTTGCATTGTCCGTACACGTTCGATTTCCATTCTTTGTGGCCTTCCAGAATCCATTCTTTCAACCAGGGTTCGTACTGATCGAGCGGCAAGTACCAGTGCTTTGTTTCTTTCAATACCGGTGTGTTTCCGCTGATCATCGATTTCGGGTTGATCAGTTCTGTTGGGCTCAGCGAAGTACCGCAGCTTTCGCATTGGTCGCCGTAAGCTTTTTCGAACGAACATTTCGGGCAGGTACCCACAATGTATCGGTCGGCCAGGAATTGTTTGTTTTCCTCGTCGTAATATTGTTCCGAAGTTTGCTCTACAAACTTGCCGTTTTCGTACAGCGTTTTGAAGAATTCGGAAGCTGTTTCGTGATGAATCGGAGCGCTGGTACGCGAATACACATCGAAGGAGATGCCGAAGCGTGAAAACGCGTCTTTGATGATGTTGTGGTATTTATCGACAACATCCTGCGGGGTAATCCCTTCGTTTTTAGCTTTCAAAGTAATTGGCACACCATGCTCGTCGGATCCACCAATGAAAAGCACATCTTCGCCTTTCATGCGCAAATAGCGGGCATAAATATCGGCCGGAACGTAAACTCCGGCTAAGTGACCAATGTGTACCGGCCCGTTGGCATAGGGAAGGGCCGAAGTAATCAGCGTACGTTTATACTGGCTCATTTTATCTTTTTTTCGTCGTTTCTGCGATTAATTTTTTACGGGCTACAAAGATAGTTTTTTTCACGGATGCACACTTCGGCTTGTTTCGCTAATTCGTTGATTTTGTAATTCGTTGATATTGTTTTTAAAACGAATATGTAGTAACTTCTGATTTCAATAATTACCCTCTGTTTTAATTTAAATCGACATTTATGAGTTTCATGAAAGAATTCAAGACTTTTGCCATGAAAGGCAATGTAGTCGACATGGCGGTTGGTATCATCATCGGTGGTGCTTTTGGTAAAATTGTCGCCTCGTTTGTGAATGATGTGCTAATGCCGCCAATTGGTTTATTGCTGGGTGGTTCGAACTTCGGAGCCTTTAAATTGGTGTTGAAGGACGAAGTGGTGGATGCAGCCGGAGAAGTGGTTCAGAAAGCTGTGAGTATCAACTACGGAACGTTTCTGCAAACGACCGTCGACTTCATCATCATTGCTTTCGCGATCTTTATGATGATTAAAGCAATGAACCAGCTGAAGAAGAAAGAAGAAGCGAAACCTGCTCCACCGCCAGCTCCAAGCAAAGAAGAAGTTTTGTTAACTGAAATCCGCGATCTATTGAAGCAAAAGTAGACAGACTACCGCATACGACAAGGCACTCCTGGAAACAGCGAGTGCTTTTTGTTTCTGAAAGTAACTGATTAAAAGTGCTTCCTACTGGTTGCATTTGGTTTTGCCATTCTCTGAAATTATCCTTTGAATAGTATTTATTATTCAGATAAATCGATCTGTATATTAAAAATATTTCGTTTAGAAGGCCGATTCAGTGTGAAACCACAAAAAGCTTTGTATCTTGGTGTTAACAAACAAGAAAACTATGATCGGATTTAATAATGGTGTCTTTCAAGACCTATCCCAAATCAATATACCAATTACCAGTCTGTCGATAAACCGCGGTTACGGAGGCTTCGAGTTCTTCGAGATTATCCACGGGAGGCCTTTTTATGGCGATCGGCATTTAAACCGGTTTCGGCATACCCTGGAGCTGCTGAAACTAAAAATTTCCTACGACGATCAGTTGGACGAAATTGTGGGCGACCTGATTCGACGGAATCATTTGGAACATGCGTACATGAAGCTTTTTGCCTTGCCTCATGCAACTGCAGGCAAAGGTTTCCGCGATGCCAGTTTGTATGTTTTTCCGACGGATATGCCCGCTTTCGACCCGGTGTTGTACGAGGAAGGAGCCAGGCTGGCCTTAAAGAACTTTCGGCGGTTTATGCCCGAAGCCAAGTCGACTAGTTACCTGGCGGGGCAATTTTGGATGGACGAACAGACGGATGATCGGGTGGTGGATGTGCTGTTTCACAACGGGTATTCGGTGCAGGAAACCTCGCGGGGAAATGTTTTTGTGGTGAAGGACAATACGGTGATTACGCCGGCCGATGACGTATTAATGGGAGTTACCCGTGGGCTGGTCATCGAGTTGTTGGCACATCACGGTTTGTTGCATGCCGAGGCGGAAGTGAGCCTGGCATTGCTCAACGGCGCCGACGAGGTGTTTCTTTCGAGCACGACCAAACATATTCTTCCGATCGTTCAGATTGACGGACGAAAGGTGGGTAAAGGCACCCCCGGGCCGGTGACCAGAGAACTAATCCTAGCTTTTCAGGCTTTAAAGGATGCGTTTTGATAGAACACTTTTGTTCGTTTTAGGCTAAATTTGCCGAAAAACAAAATCATGGAAAACTTCAGGAATACCCTCATTCAGATTACCCAAAAAGGAATGGGACAGGGAGATGATGAACTTGGTCTCGTACTGCTCAAAAACTATTTGACATTGTTGGCCGAAGAAAGCGAAATGCCCCGCGTAATTGCTTTTTACAATGGCGGCGTGCAGCTCATTTGCAGTGGATCGCCGGTGATTGAACAGCTGAAAGTTCTGGAGAAAAAAGGTGTCCGTTTGCTGGCCTGTAAAACCTGCCTGAAATACTACGACCTGTTGGAAAAAAGGGAAACCGGTATTGAAGGGACCATGATGGACATTATTGAACTTCAGAAAGTAGCCGAAAAAGTCATCAACCTCTAGCACGTGTAAAACGCAGATTTCGTGTATCTTTGATTGAAACCGCCCATTTTCAAAACAAGTGAAGCGCATGCAGCAAACCTGTAAAAACTGCGACAATCAATTTGAAGGAAACTTCTGCAACCAATGCGGGCAGGAAGCCGGTGTTCAGAAAATAAACCTGCGCTTTATTGGTTACGATTTGCAGCAAGGCCTGTTGAATTTCGATTCGGGTATGCTTTATACGATCAAAGAGCTGTTTACCCGCCCGGGCCATTCCATCCGGGAGTTTATCGAGGGAAAGCGCGTACATCATTTTAAGCCTGTTTCGCTGGTGGTGATCCTGGCTACCATTTATGCTTTTGTTCATCATTATTTCGGCATGCATTTGTTTACCGATTTAAGTGCCAATCAGGATGAAATTGCCCATGGAACGCTGTTGATTTACAATTTTTTCGAGGATCAATATTCGCTTTTTATCTTGTTATCGATCCCCTTTTTGGCGGTCTGCACCTTTGTTTTGATTCGAAGCCGGGGCTACAGTTTTGCCGAGAATTTGGTGATTATCACCTTTGTTTCAGCACAACGACTGGTGGTTAGTCTGGCAATGTTCCCCTTGTTATATATTTTTGAGGGGGATTACCCCGGCAAGACCGCGATTTCAAGTTTAATATCGATCGGTTTGTATTGCTGGGTTTTTGTGCAGTTGTTTTGGCAAATGAAAAAGTGGAAGGTCATTTTTCTGGCCCTGGCATCATATTGTTTGGGAATTCTTCTGTTCACACTCATTTTTGTGCTGGTCGTTTTCGCGATTTGAAGCGAATGTTCAACCCTTTCAGCGATCATTTGTTAAAATGCTAGTATCGTTTCGCTTTAATTGGATAATTTTAGTCGTTCGTTGGATAGAGAAAATAAATGAGAACAGCCATGAGTTTTAGTGCAGATTTATACAACCAGGAGTTTATCGACAAGTATTTCAAAGGATGGATCGGCGTTTCGGTAGATGTACCGGATGATCCCGACATGGAACCTTTGGTGTTTTACCTCGAAATTGAGTCAAAGTGCAATGCTTCCGGTACGCTCGTGTTTTTACATCGCTGGCAAACCTTCAGTGGTGATAAAAAGCTGCGTTTAAACCTTATTGAAGAGCCCGACGGGCACCTATCCTGCTATTTCTTTACGCCCGGCTACCCTTACTTCAAGCTGGGACGTTTCAAAAATCATGTGAATTGGGATAAGATTCGACGGTTTGTGGAACTGCAGAAAAAATATTCGGCTTACCAGGTAGTTACCCGCTACGCCGACCAAAATTACGACGTGCAGGAAGCCGAATCTCAAAACATCATCGTTTTCCTCGACAACCTCGGATTCCGCCAACGTGAAAAAGTAAAAAGCGGCGAGCTGGAATTCGAATAAGCACAAACGGTAAAAAAAAGAAAAGCCGTCCTGAGTGGCAGGAGCGGCTTTCGACTTGTTTAACGCAATTATTCGAGGTAAGGGATATCTTTGTTCTTTTCAGAATTCAAACTTCAATGGGCTTTGCCTGTACCCTGCTGTAAGGGCTCGAAAAAATGGCATAGAGCATAAAATAAACTCCGCCGGCAATTACAGCAAGTAACATGGCTAAAGCGATAAATATGTTGCTGACATGTTTTCTGATCATGGCTTAATCTTTCTAAACTTTATTCAATCTTGTTTCCTTTTCTCTTCTCGTTCGAAGATCTCATGCTATGTTGCAACTGTCCTTTTAAAACCAATTTGTGTGCCGAAAAGTAGCATCATGCGTAAGTCGCACATAATCAGTAGATGTTTGTTTTGGCATCATCGCTTCTGTTTCTCAGTTTGATAAAACGATCTCAAAATCGATAATCATTTTGCGCAACGGAGGAATATCCGGAAAGTTTGAGATGTCATTCTGAATTCATTTCGGAATTTTTTGAAATCTTGGAATAGGGTTCAAAGCCGTCAATTGTTGACCGAAAACTGTCCACGTCAGATTGAACACTGTTTACTGTAACTGATCACTTAATTGAACGGCACTTTCGA
Source organism: Mangrovibacterium diazotrophicum (assembly GCF_003610535.1). Lineage (NCBI taxonomy): Bacteria > Pseudomonadati > Bacteroidota > Bacteroidia > Marinilabiliales > Prolixibacteraceae > Mangrovibacterium > Mangrovibacterium diazotrophicum. The sequence continues at coordinate 3,351,268 of NZ_RAPN01000001.1, forward strand.
CATTCTTCCACTAATTTTCCTACTTTTGAGCCAGTTTTCGGTGGCTTTGCTGCTTTCATTTAGCAAGAAGCAGCTGCCTTAATAAGGGAATCCGGTGCGAATCCGGAGCAGTCCCCGCTGCTGTAAACCTCGTAATACTTTCTGTACCATCGCCACTGTTCCGATTGCAATCGGGATGGGAAGGCCGCAGAAAGGAGGTGAGCCAGAAGACCTGCCGCAAACAACAAGTATTAACCGGATCTTCGGGGAACAAGATCGTTGGAATACACATTCCATCTCTATCTATCCCCGGATCATAATCGATTCAAGCGAAATGAATGTATTTGTTTCATGGAGCGGCGGCAAGGACTGTATGTTGGCTTTGCATCGTACGCTCAAATCAGGAAGCCACCGGGTGATGGGCTTGCTGAACATGTGCGACCGCGATTCGCAGTTATCCCGTTCACACGGGCTGAAAAAAGAACTCATCCAGCGGCAGGCCGATGCTTTGGGTTTGCGTCTCATCCAACCCGAAACGCGCAACGGCGAGTACGAAAAAGATTTCAAAGCAGCCATTGCCGAACTGAAAGCTGAGCGTCTGGAAGGTGTTGTTTTTGGGGACATCTACCTGATGGAGCATCGAACCTGGATTGAACGTGTTTGCAGCGAAATGGGTATCGCAGCCATTTTCCCGATTTGGGGTAACACGACCAATGGTTTGGCACGCGAACTGTTATTGGAAGGCTATCAGCCGCTGGTGGTTGCTGTGCGGAATGAACCGCTGCCGCAATCATATCTGGGCCGAATTTTCGACGCGCAGATGATTGCTGAGCTGGAGGCGATGGAGGGCGTGGACATTTGTGCCGAGAATGGCGAGTTTCACAGCTTTGTGATCGACGGTCCAATCTTTCGGCATCGTGTATCCGTAAAACACGGACAGTCTTATTTCGATAAAAACCACTGGTATTTACCCTTGAATTAATGAAGAAATTGAAATTTTATTTATCCCTGTTATTTGCCCTTTTGGTGTTGTCGGGGCAGGCGCAGACGCCTAAGCGCATTATCTCGCTGGCTCCCTCGCTGACCAAAAGTCTGTACATGTTGGGCGCCGAAGATCTGTTGGTAGGCTGTACCAGTTTCTGCACCTTGCAGGATCCGGATGATGCTGAAGTGGTGGCCTCGGCCGTAAAAGTGAACCTGGAGAAAGCCATGATGCTTAAGCCGGACTTGGTATTGACCAGTTCGCTGACCAGCCCCGAAACGACACGGACTTTTGAGAAACTTGGCGTAGAAACCATGTATTTCCCTTATCCGAAATCGTACGAGGAGATGTGTCAATATTTACTTCGTTTGGGTGAAAAGATAGGCCGAAAAGAACTGGCTGAAAAGTTGGTGAAAGAGTCGCGGGCACGCTTGGCAAAGGTGATGGCTACAGTTCCAAAGACTGATCACAAGCCACGGGTGTTTATGCAGATTGGTGCCAATCCGCTGTTTACGGTGGTTCCAAATACCTTTATGCAGGACTTTATCGACTTCTCGGCTTGCGAGAACATTGCCGGTGACCTGGAAATAGGAAGCATCACCCGCGAAGGTGTGTTGGTACGCAATCCTGATGTCATTTTTGTCATTCTGATGGGCTCACTCAGCGCCGATGAGAAGGACAAGTGGGAGAGCTACAAGAGCCTCAATGCGGTGAAAAACAAGAAAATTTTTGTACTCGATTCTGAAAAAACATGCAGCCCCACGCCGCTCGATTTCGTTGATGCGCTGGAGCAAATGATTGGACTGATTTATAATTAAAAAGTCGTGAGACACGAGTATTGAGTCGTGAGTGAGAAAGTCGCAGTTTCAGTGGTCGTTTCACTTCAACGCATTGGATACTCTGTGTTTAAATGAGAAAAGAAGTCTTATTACTCGTGTCTCACGACTCAACACTAAATAAATTAAGAATGAAAAAAGGACTTGTTCACATATACACCGGAACTGGGAAGGGGAAAACGACCTGCTCGGTTGGTTTGGGTGCTCGGGCGTTGGGGCAGGGGTTTAAAGTGACCTATTGCCACTTTATGAAACGCCCTGAATTGTACGGCTATCACGAGATTGACAGCCTGAAAGCCTTGGGTGCAACCATTTTCGGATTTACCGATGGCCACCCGCATTTCAACAAGGAAGTGACGCCCGAAATGTTGCAAAAACAGGTGGCCGAAGCTTTGGTGTTTTTGTCGGGCTACCTGCAAACGGCAAAGCCTGATTTGATGATCATGGACGAAATTCTGATCACTGTTCGCGACGGTTTTCTGGAAGAAGATGTACTTTTGGACTTCGTGAATCAGAAACCGGAAGGAACTGAGCTTGTATTGACTGGTCGCGGTGCCACGGCAAAGCTGATTGAACGGGCCGATTACGTCAGCGAAATCAACATGGTTAAACATCCCTACCAGCAAGGTATTCCGAGCCGGAAAGGGATCGAGTTTTAGCAATTACCTTTTCGCTGAGGTCAATCTGAATGATTGTGAGTGCTGGGAGGGTATGAAAAGGAGAGAAGAAAGCTAGCTGAGGCTCTTAGAATTTGGAATTTAAAACTTGGAATTTGCATATTGAAAAATAACCCGAAATACCTGAAATGGTTGCTAGCCGTGATTGGACTGGCAGCTTTGCTGCTTTTTGCGGTGCTGCTGTCGTTAAGCTCAGGTGAAATGAAAATCGGCCTCGGCGACGCGCTGAAAATGCTTTTTGCCGGAGGTGATCACACGAGCATTGAATACATGCTGGTTCGGCAGGTTCGCTTGCCGCGTATTATTTTGGGTTTGGCAGTTGGCGGTGCTTTGAGTCTGGCAGGTGTTATTCTGCAGGGTATTTACCGCAACCCGCTGGTCGAGCCATTCACACTGGGAATTTCCGGCGGTGCTTCCCTGGGGGTGGCCATAACCATCGTGTTTGGCTTGCAGCTGTCGCTCGGCTCTTTCATGTTGCCGGTCTCGGGTTTTATCGGCGCTTTCCTGATTATTTTCCTTGTTTATACCATCAGTTCCCGTCGCGGAACAATCGATATTCAACGCATGCTGCTAACCGGTGTCATGGTGAGTTTTGTGGCTTCGTCAGCCATGATGTTCCTCATGTCCATCAGCACCAGTGAAAACCTTCACGGTATTATTTTCTGGATCATGGGCTCGCTGGACGAACCGGACACTTTCCTGATCTGGCTCACGCTGATTACAAGTTTGATTGTGCTGGTGCTGTCGTACTTCTTCGTTCAACCTTTAAATGCTTTGCGTTTGGGTGAAGAAAAAGCAATGCATCTGGGAATCAATACCAATGTGGCAGTCAGGGTGCTCTTTATTTTGGCCTCTTTGCTGGCGGGTATTTGTGTAGCAGTTGCCGGTGTGATCGGCTTTGTGGGCCTCATTATTCCGCACCTGTTGCGATTGGTTTTCGGATCTGACTACCGCATTCTGCTGATCAGTTCGTTTCTGTTTGGCGGGTCGTTTTTGGTTCTCTCGGATGTGGTTGCCCGAACCATTATTGCGCCCAACGAACTGCCGATTGGCGTTATTACCGGTATCATCGGCGGGGTGGTGTTTATTTTGATGATGAGCCGTAAAAAGAACCTGGTATGAGCGCAAACTTCTTCGAAATAAAGCAATTCTCCTGTGGCTATCCGTCCTTCCATTTGTCGGATATCAGCTTCAGTTTGGAGCGGGGAACTTTTGCCGGCATCATCGGCCCGAACGGATCGGGCAAAACGACCTTGTTCCGGGGCATCACCGGGACACTTTCAACCTTGGCGGGAGAAGTTCGCCTGCAGGGTAAAAATCTGAAAGAACTCTCGCTGCAAAAACGCGCGCAAAATATTGCCATTGTTACGCAAACGGTTGATGCCGGGCAAATCACTGTCGAGGATTACGTGCTGATGGGGCGCATGCCGTATCATTCACGATTTCAGTTTTTCGAGACGAAACGAGACTACGAGCTGGCTCAAAAATACATGGAGTTGACCGGTGTTTTGAAGCACAAAGACAAGCTGATGACCGAGCTCAGTGGCGGTGAGCAACAACGTGCAGCCATTGCCCGGGCATTAACACAGGAACCGGAGTTGCTTTTGCTTGATGAACCAACATCCCACCTCGATATTACCCACCAGGTACGCATTCTGAATTTGCTTCAACGGTTGAATGACGAAATGGGATTAACAGTTTTGATGGTTGTTCACGATCTCAATTTGGCTTCCGAGTACTGCGATCAGTTAATTATGTTCCGGGAGGGGAAAATATTTCTGCAAGGAAAACCGGAAAATGTACTTACTTTCGAAACGATCGAAGAGGTTTACAAGACCCCGGTAATCACCCGAATCAACCCGTATTCCAATAAACCGGTGATCTTTTTGGTTAGCGAGAAAATGATGAAGAATCGTTAAATGATGTTTCAGTGACACAATCTTTGAGAAGTCTGCTGAAAATGTTTAATTTGAGCTAAATTATTTAACTAGCATGACTATCAAAAGCGAAATCAACCTGAATTCTCCTTCTTCAGAATACCTGTCTCATTTATCGATTGACTGTGTGGTTTTCGGATTTCACGAAAACCAGTTGAAAGTGTTGTTGCTCGAGTCAAACTTCTTCGAAGAGTGGGCATTACCGGGCGGATTTGTTCGCCACAAAGAAACACTTGAGGAGGCAGCTACCCGCATTCTGCAGGAACGAACCGGAGTCGACGAAATCTTCCTGACACAATTCCGTGTATTCAGCGATCCGGAGCGGAAAAACCCCGGCTTCAAACCCGATTCGATGCAGAAAGCAGGCATCAGCATGGAGAACTTCGATTGGTTAAATCAACGCTTTTTGTCGGTTGGTTTTTATGCATTGATCGAGTTTTCGAAAGTCAACCCGCAGCCTGATTTGTATTCGTCGAAATGCGAATGGAAGAACGTTGAGGAAGTTTGCTCACTGATGATGGATCACAACGAAATTTTGGAAGCGGCATTGGAAACGCTTCGTTTGCAGTTGCGCTATCAACCAATTGGTTACAACTTGCTGCCCGAGAAATTTACCATGCCCGAGCTGCAAAAGCTCTACGAAACGATTTTGGGACGTGAACTCGATCGTCGCAACTTCCAACGTAAAATATTAAGCTACAAAATTGTGAAGCGATTGCCCGAACGCCGGACAGGTGTTGCCTACAAGGCACCTTATCTATACAGCTTCGATTTGGATGTTTACAACAGAGCACTGACGGATGGTCTTTCCGGTGATTGGTGATCGTTAGCAGAACTTGAATTTTTAAGGAATTTTAAGGACTTCATGAAGTCCGACAAAAATAATTCCTACTTTTGTCGCGGATTTGGTTCCAGCGATCCGGCAGTTGTCGGATCCGGATGAAAAGGGAATCCGGTGTAAATCCGGAGCTGTACCCGCAGCTGTAAACCTCGGTAATCTTTCTGAAACCCCTGCCACTGTTTCCAAACAAGCGAGACGGGAAGGCATCAGAAAGAGAGGTGAGCCAGAAGACCTGCCATAATCTTTTTAAGTATTAACAATAGCTTCGGGAATAAAGCTGGTGAAATAGTATAATCAGGTATTTTTCACAATTTTATCCTAAGCTCATATTCTGAAAAAAGAAATGAGAAGGTTTGTTCTATCTTTTGGTTTGTTGGCTTTTTTATCGGGTAGTTTGTTTGCCCAGGAAGAGCAATTGGCCGATTCTGTTCTCTTACACGAGGTGGCGACCTATGCCCCTTACAAAAAGTACCAGGCTGGTGCAAAGGTGGAGTCCATCCCCACTGATCAAATTGAAACTGCCCAATCGGGGGCCCTCGATCAATTATTGATGCAATTCACGCCGATTTATCTGAAGTCAAATGCAGGTGGTTTGTCAACAATCCGGATTCGCGGAACTGCTGCGGATCACACCTCAGTGAACTTTGGGGGTATCAACATCAACTCACTGACGCTGGGGCATTCCGATTTTTCGAGTGTGCCGGTCTACTTGTTCGATGGTATTGATTTGCAGTACGGATCATCCTCGGCGGTGAACGGTTCCGGTTCGATTGGTGGTGCTGTTTACCTGGGCCTGAGCAACGATTGGACGGATGGTGCCCGCGTAAAAGCAACTGTTTCGCAAGGATCGTTTGGTGAGCAATTGTATGGGGCCAAGGTGTTTGTTGGAAATGGCAAGTTTGAGTCGGTTACACGGTTGTACTATCACATGCTAAAGAACGACTTTCCGTTTACACGGCCTAGCGATGGGAAAAAGTTTGACCAGCAAAATGCGATGATCGAGAACATGGGAATGATACAGGAACTGAATTACCGGTTTAATGCGAAAGAATGGTGGAAAACGGCGGTTTGGCTGGAACACGACTGGCACCAGGTACAGGCCCTGATGAGTGAACATCCATTAAATGCAGCAGGAGAGACGCTGGATAATAAACACATCCGCATCTGGTCGGAATATGAGAACCGGAAACACGCCCTTCAATATAAAGGAGGCTTGGGTTTTGTGCATGACATGCAGCTGTACAATTCAAATGAATTGCAGAAAATCGGAACAAATCGGCTGATCGCAGAGGTGGAGGCCAAACAGGATGTGCAGGCTAACTTTGGCTACAAGTTTGGTGCAAAATATACCTACATCAAACCGAATGTATATGCTTACTCGTCGGATGATATCGACTATGAACAGCGAGCATCTTTCTACCTATCGTCTTTTTACCTGCCTTTGAATACCTTGAAGCTGACCTTGAACCTGCGTCAGGAGTTGGTGACTGATTTCAAAGCGCCTCTAACACCTTCTTTTGGAGCCGAGTACCGGTTGTTGCTTACGGATGTTTCGGCGTTTAAACTAACCGGTAATCTGGCGAAAAGCTATCGCATACCCACCTTTAACGACCGATTTTGGCCTGAAGTTGGTAACGCTGACTTGAAGCCGGAAAAAGGAATGAATTATGAGCTGGCACTCCAGTATCAATATTGCTCGGCTTCATTCCAGTCAGACATCAAAGTCAGTGGTTTTTATATGGATGTGAAAGATTGGATTGAATGGCGACCAGGAAGTGTGGGTTGGGAACCTGAAAACCGCTCTCGGGTGATTAGTAAAGGGATAGAATTTACTTCGAATAGCGATATTTTCCTGAATAAAACGACAATGAACTTTCGACTAAACTACACCTTCAACCCAACTGAAATAAAAGAAGACGAAGTTTCGAGTTTGGTTGGGACCGAGCTGATTTATACGCCTAAACACATGGGGAATGCGTACCTGATGGCGAAACGGGGACTTTGGTCGGCTTTTGCGGATGCCGTATACACGGGCGAGCGTTTGGCAGATCATACCGGTAACGCTTTATCACCTGATGGAACGGTTTTGGATGCTTATGTTCTGATGAATTGTGGCGTGTCACGCGGGCTGAAAATAAAAGGTCAGGATTTTAAACTGAGTTTTGCGATCAATAACCTGTTGGATAAAGATTATCAAAATCAGCCAGACTATGCTATGTGGGGGCGAAACTATCGTTTCACCCTTTCTACGGATTTAAATTTCAATAAAAACAAATAGAGATACATCATGAAAAAATTACTTAAACTTTTACCTTTCTTTTTGGCCTCAGTAGCTTTGTTTAGCTCATGTTCCGACGACGATGATGACAACGGAGATTCATCATACAGCGATCAGATTGAAGGTGCTTACATTGTGAACTATGGTGGCTACGGAGTTGGATCTTCGTCAATCACAAAGTACAATTATACCGATGACGAAGTAACGCAGTACTATTACCAACTTCAGAATGATTATTCACCAATTACTTCAGCTCCTCAATTTGCGTACAATTACGATGGGACAATTTATTTAATGAATAATGAGCCTGACAATATTATTTTAGTAAATGAGCTTTTCGTTATCCAGGACACCATCACAACATCAATCGTGAAACCACGTGCCTGTGCAGGATACGGTGACTACCTGTACATTTCTTGCTGGGGAGCAAATCCGGATTGGGTTGATTTGCCAGACAGTTACATCGTAAAATACAACGTACTGACGGGCAACGTAGAAGAAACAATCAGTTTGCCGGGAGGTCCAGAAGGACTTCAAATCTCGAACGGGAAACTGTATGCGGCACTGAACTACAGCCAATCGGTTGCAGTTATAGATTTGACGACAGAAGCTATCAGTTACATCGAAACTCCGGCAGTTGCAAGCAGCTTAATAAAAGATGACAGTGGAAACCTTTACGTTGCTTTGATTAGTTCATATACACACGCTGCAACACAAACTGGTTTGGGTTACATCAATACTACAACAGATGTATTAACGGTTTATGATTTGGATAATGTGAGCACTGCTTACGCTTCGGTTATTGCGTTAAGCAAGGATGAGACGAAAGTATACGTTGTAGCTGCGAGCTATGATGCCAGCTGGAATTTGGTTGGAGGAGTGCAAATTTTCGATGTTGCTTCGGGTGCTTTTGAATCAACAGCCTTATTGAGTGATGTTACTGGTATCAACGGTGTATCTGTGAATCCAGAAAACGGAGATATTTATGTGTTTGTAAGCAACGGTAGCACCACAAAGGGTACAATGCAAATTTACAGTGCAGACGGAACTTACGAGGATACGAAGACAGTCGGTGCAGCGCCAGCTATGGCTTTGTTTTTAGACTAGTATAAATTGACTATAAATGCGAATGCTACCCTTGTTTTGCAGGGGTAGTGTTCGTGTTTCAATAAAAAACCAAAACAAACCCAAAATGAGACTAACCGCATTTTTATCAACCGTTGTGCTGATGTTGACCATCAGCCTGGCAGCAGTGGCCGGTAAATCCCGGTTCGTGACAGTTGAAATTAACTACGGCGAGCAAAAGAAAACAGAAACAGTTCAGGTTGAATGTCAGGAGAAAATGACTGCTCTCGAAGCCTTGCAATATGCCGCCGATGTTAAAACGCACCCGGTCAGCCAGTATGTTTTTGTAACCGGTATTAATGGCGTGAATGGTGTCCGTGGTGAAATGGCCTGGTACTACACCGTTAATGGGGAGAAGCCGAAACTGGCCATCAGCCAAATCGTAAAACCCGGCGATACCATCAGCTGGCGCTACGTGGAGGATGTTTGCTCCTGCACGGTTGATAAGAAGTGATCAGTCGCAGTGTTCAGTTTTTACCTTGTGAAAATCATTACCCGCTGTGGTTAAAAGAAGTCATGAGTCATGAGATGCGAGTCGCGAGTTGAAACGGTCATTTGTGGTCATTCAATTGTCATTGAGTAGTCATTAATGGTCATTAGTTGTTGTACCCTGTGCAACTCGTTAGTTAAAAGAAACTAACGAGACTCGAGTAACAAGTATAGAATTTTTTTCTCATATCTCACGACTCATGACTAGCGACTCAAGACTACTTTTGGGAACTTTAAACTCGAAACTTTGAACTAAAGGTATGGCAAAAATCACACTCGTAACCGGAGGTGCCCGATCGGGTAAAAGCAGCTTCGCCCAGGAAATGGCGGAGCAAAAAAGCGAACGGCCCGTTTACCTGGCAACGGCCCGTATTTGGGACGAGGACTTTGCGCAACGGGTGAAACGGCACCAGGACGATCGCGATGAGCGTTGGGAGAACGTGGAGGAAGAAAAACAGCTTTCGAAACATGATTTCTGTGGCAAGGTGGTCCTGATGGATTGTGTGACCTTGTGGCTTACCAATTTTTTTCACGACAGCGGTTACAAACTTGATGAAGCGCTGGATGCAGCGAAAACCGAATGGGAACAATTTATTCAGCTGGATATGGAGCTGATTGTGGTGACCAACGAGTTGGGCATGGGCGTTCATCCGGAGCACGAAGTGGCTCGTAAGTTCGCCGATTTGCAGGGCTGGATGAACCAACATATTGCCAAAGGAGCGGATGCCGTTTACTTACTCGTTTCCGGAATCCCGGTGAAGATAAAGTAGCGAATAATGAGTTGTGAGAAACGAGACGAAAAATGACTAACAATGACAACAAATAACCAGATAATGACAGCTTCTTTAAAAGACCAATTACAACAAAAGATTGATTTGAAAACTAAGCCAACTGGCTCCTTGGGGCAATTGGAACGGATTGCACTTCAAATCGGAGAAATTCAGGATACGTTGACACCTGAATTGAAAAATCCGGCTATGCTGGTATTTGCCGGCGACCATGGCTTGGCTGATGCCGGAGTCAGTCCGTATCCGAAGGAAGTAACCTGGCAAATGGTGATGAATTTTTGCGCCGGTGGAGCGGCCATCAATGTTTTTTGTAAGCAAAACGGGATTGACCTAAAAGTGGTTGATGCTGGTGTTGATTTCCAATTCCCGGTTGATCTGCCGGTGGTGAATCGTAAAGTTGCCAACGGTACCAAAAATATGCTGGAAGAACCTGCGATGACGATTGCTCAGTGTCGTGATGCCCTTGAACGTGGAGCCGAACTGGTTAAAGCTGAAGCTGCCGGCGGATGTAACATCATTGGTTTTGGGGAGATGGGAATCGCGAATACTTCAGCGTCGTCACTGCTGATGCACCGCTTTTTGAACTTGCCGATTGAGCAGTGTACCGGCCGTGGTACGGGCATGGTGGGCGATAAGCTCGATTACAAAATTTCGGTGCTGAAGACCGTTTCTGAGAAATATACACCCGAATCAGTTGAGGAAACTTTGGCTACCTTCGGTGGATTCGAAATTGCCATGATGACGGGTGCCATGTTGGAAGCCAAAAAGCAAAACATGATTATTTTGGTTGATGGCTTCATTACAACAGCGGCTTGCCTGACCGCCATTCAGTTTGATGCATCGGTTCGCGAGAACTGTATCTTCTGCCATTCTTCTGAAGAACAGGGGCACCGACTGGTTTTGGAGCACTTGAAGGCAGAGCCGGTTTTGTCACTGGGCATGCGTTTGGGCGAAGGATCAGGTGCAGCAGTTGCCTATCCGGTTATCAAATCGGCGGTGACATTCCTGAATGAAATGTCGAGCTTCGAAGCTGCCGGCGTTTCGAATAAAGAGTAAAAACTGATTGTCGGATCGTTAGATTATCAGATCTTCTGACTGTCTGACAATCCGACTCTCTGATAATCTAATAATCCAAATATCTTGAAAACACAACTCAACCTCTTTCTGACAGCGCTGATGTTTTACACGCGCATTCCGGTGCCGAAAACACTGGAGTATTCGCCGGAACGTTTGAACCGGTCAACGCGCTATTTGCCGCTGATTGGCTGGATTGTCGGGGGAGTTGGAGCTGCTGTTTTCTATGGATTGGTGCAGATCTTCCCTGTTTCGTTGAGTGTGTTTCTGAGTATGCTCGCAACCATTCTGCTGACCGGTTCGTTTCATGAAGACGGTTTTGCCGACTTTTGCGATGGTTTTGGCGGTGGGTACACCCGCGAAAAGATCTTCACAATTATGAAGGATAGCCGGATCGGCACTTATGGTTCCGTTGGGCTAATCGGCATGTTGGGAACAAAGTTTCTTTCGCTTCAGTCGCTGCCGGTTTATGTCATTCCGTTAACCATGGTTGCTGCACATGGCTTCAGCCGCCTGATGCCGGTCATGATCATCTTTACAAGTCGCTATTCACGCGAGGACGAACTCAGTAAATCCAAGCCCATCGGGAAACGGGGAAAGCAGTCTGATCTCTTCTTGGCTATCCTTTTTGCATTGGTGCCAACGGCTTTTCTGCCCTGGCAAATGATGGCGGTGGTATTGCCTTTGGGATTGCTGTTAACCTTCGGATTCAAAAAATACATCGAACGCAAAATCGACGGATACACCGGTGATTGCCTTGGTGCTTTGCAGCAAATGGTTGAGGTGCTGTTTTATCTGTGTTTACTAGCCATCTCATGAAAATCATAGCTATCCGACATACCCGGGTTGATGTGCCGTCTGGCGTTTGTTACGGCCAATCGGATGTTTGTTTAGCCAAAACATACGACGAAGAAATGGCTGCTGTAAAGGCGCAAGCCGATTGGTATCAGTATGATGCGGTGTATAGTAGCCCGTTGACGCGTTGCCGGAGGCTAGCTGAAGATTTGTTTCCACGTGAAACGATCGTGTTTGATGACCGGTTGATGGAGCTGAATTTCGGCAGTTGGGAAATGCAGAAATGGAATGATATTGACGACAGCCCCGAAGCGCAGGCTTGGTTTGCTGACTTCGTTCGTGTGAGAACACCGAATGGCGAGTCGTTTCAGGATCAGATTAACCGGACAAAGGATTTTTTGGACGAGCTGCGGCAACACCCTTTTCAAAGCGTGACCATCGTAGCTCATGGTGGTATTCTTCGGGCTTTGGATTGCCTGATTAACGGCACTTCTCCGTTGGATGCCTTTCAAAATAAAGTGGATTACGGGCAGGTACTGGAGTTTAGTATTGAGTCTTGAGACAATCTACTCAATACATTTCAAGATTTGGTACACTTCGCCATGTAGTCCTTGTTTGGTTCTCCCTTTAGGGAGTCAGATGGTAAAAACAAGGACGAGCATACCACATTTCTTTTTCTTTTAACCACAGAGTATAATGAGTTTTGCACAGAGTGGCACGGAGTAGTCGTAAGTAATAAGGCAAAAACTCGATACTCGTATCTCGCGACTCATTTCTCTTTTCATCAATGACAACCGAATGACACTAAATGACCTCTTCCAAATGAACACTGAAACTGATCACTTTTTCCCCTCTTCCTCTGCGGGTGCAAGCTCATCCAGATCGGGCGTGGCGAATACCGGTGTAATAAATTTCACGAAGCCCTGGGCGTAGATGGATTTGAAGACAATTACTCCAAACCAGACAGCCCCCAAAAAGAGCAGCGAAGCCACAATAATTCCGGTAATTGATTGGAGTTGGTTGTATATTAGAATACAGAACATTCCGGCACCAGTGATTGGAAGAAGGGCGGTTAATATTCCGGCCACAATGCGGATGACGCGTTTCATAATGGTTTCATTTAGTTAGGACTTTTAAAAGTAGCAATAATTATGCTTGGTTATTCAGGTTCGGCGAATAAGTTTTTTGGACGTTTTTTTCGGATCGGATAAAGTCAGTTTTTAAGAGTTGCTTTTATAAGAAAAATCGGTTTATTGGTCTTGTTAAATCCAGTTAAAACAGCAGGATTCCTATTGGTATTTCAAAATTTTTTCGGGTTGAAAAGCCTATCTTTGGACGCACTTTCAGGATTGTATTTTGAGATTGGAGCAACGAGTATTTTTCTGAAAAAATCAATAAAAAACCAATGCAACAAAACGAATTTGAAGTCCCTGAAATAAACGAGGGATTACGCGAAGCCATTCAGCATAAACTCGACAACAAGGCCAAGCCAGTAGGTTCGCTTGGACGCCTGGAGTCGCTGGCCATGCAAGTGGCGCTCATTCAAAATACACTGACACCGGAATTGCATAAACCGGTGATGTTGACGGTGGCATCGGACCACCTGATTTGTGCCGAGGGCGTGAGTGCCTGCCCGGTGGAAATAACCTGGCAACAGGTGCTCAATTTCCTTCAGGGCGGTGGAGGCATCGGCCTGCTGTCGCGGGTGTACGGCATGGATCTGCACGTGGTGGATGCCGGGGTGAATTTTGATTTCGACCCGCACCCGAAACTGATTGATGCCAAGGTTCGAAAAGGAACGCGCAACTTTTTATTTGAGCCGGCCATGACCATGGAAGAATGCATGGCGGCCTTTAACAACGGGCGTCACATTGTGGCGAAGTTTAACTACGAAGGTACCAACATCATCGGCTTTGGCGAAATGGGAATTGGCAACACAACGCCTGCTTCGGCACTAATGTCGATTATCTGCGGGCTCCCGGTGAAGGACTGTGTTGGTCCGGGCGCGGGCTTGGATAAAGATGGCGTGTCGAACAAAGGACGTGTGATTGAACAAGCCCTTGCAAAGCACGGGGTGTCGGATAATGTGATGGAGAACTTGGCTCGTTTTGGTGGCCTGGAAATTGCCACGATTGCCGGGGGCATGTTCGAAGCAGCTGTCCGTCGCATGGTGATCCTGGTTGACGGTTTTATTACCACCGCCGGGATGCTGGTGGCACAGGAACTGAACAAACGCGTGCTTGATTATGCCGTGTTTGCGCATGTTTCGGACGAGCAGGGACACCATAAGATGTTGGAATATATGAACGCTGATCCGGTACTGGCTTTTGGTCTCCGCTTGGGTGAAGGAACCGGTGGTGCACTGGCTTACCCTATGATGCAAGGTGCGGTAGCCGTGCTTTCGGAGATGACTTCGTTTGAAGAAGGTCAGGTGACAAACACCAGCCATATTCGGTTTGAAGAAGAGGCGGAGAAGTGATCAGTGGTCAGTGATCAGTCGCAGTATTCAGTTGGATGAGGTCATTGATAGTCATTGTTGGTCATTGGGTTGTCATTGAGTAGTCATTAGTGGTCAATAATTGATGTACCCGGTGCAACTTTTAGTTAAAAGAAAGTAACGAGATGCGAGTAACGAGTATTGAGGTTTTGTCTCATGTCTCAATACTCATGACTACTCTGCGAAACTCTGTGCAAAGCACATTATACTCAGTGGTTAAAAAAGAACACCGAGATGCAGTACGCTCGTCCTTGTTTTTACCCTCTGACTCCCTAAAGGGGGAATAAACAAGGACTACATTGGCGACGCGAAATATGATTTGAAAAGCTTGAGCTAAGTCCCCTTTAGGGGGTAAAATGGTAACGAGTTCTTGTCTGAAGACTCATTACTCAAGTCTCACGACTAAAAAAGAAGATGAACGATAAAACACATAACACACAACACGCAACGCATAACTCGAAACTGAAACCCATCATGTTTGTGGGTACGGGTTCCGACGTGGGCAAGTCGGTGATTAACGCTGCTTTTTGCCGCATCTTTAAGCAGGACGGTTACCAGCCGGCACCTTTTAAGGCGCAGAATATGTCGCTGAACTCATTTGCCAGTGCCGAAGGATTGGAGCTGGGACGGGCGCAGGCAGTTCAAGCTGAAGCCTGTGGTATACCTTGCCTCAGCGCCATGAACCCGATTTTGTTGAAACCAACCAGCCATACCAAGTCGCAGGTGGTATTGAACGGTAAGCCGCTGGGCGACCAATCGGCGCAGGAATATTTCCTGAAAACCGACCGTCAGTTTCTGTTCGACGAAGCGATGAAGGCCTGGCGCTCGCTGGATGCGAAATACAACCCGATTGTGATGGAAGGGGCGGGAAGTATCTCGGAAGTGAACCTGTGGGATAAGGATATTACCAATATGCGTATTTCGCTGGCAACCGGTGCGCCAACCATCCTCGTGGCCGACATCGACCGTGGAGGCGTGTTTGGCAGTGTTTACGGCACCATCAAACTGCTGCCAGAGGCCGAACGAAAGCTGATTAAAGGAATTCTCATCAATAAGTTTCGGGGCGATATTGCGCTGTTTCACGATGGCCGCAAAATGCTGGAGGAGCTGACCAGTGTTCCGGTGATTGGCGTGGTTCCGTATTTCAGTGACATTCACATTGAGCAGGAAGACAGCGTGGTGATCGACTACAAACGCGGCAGTGTAAAGGACGATGGCAAGGTGAATGTGGCGGTGGTTTTGCTGAAGCACATGAGCAACTTTACCGACTTCAACATGTTGGAGCGTATGCCCGATGTTAACCTGTATTACTCGGCTAACCCGGCAGAAATTGACAAAGCTGATCTGGTGCTGGTTCCGGGTTCCAAGAACACGATTTCCGACCTGATGTATTTGCGCGAGCGTGGTCTGGCGAAAGCGATTTTGCAGGCTGCCGAAGCGGGCAAAGGCGTGTACGGTATTTGCGGCGGTTACCAGATTTTGGGCGAAGAAATTCGCGATCCTTATCATGTGGAAGGCGATGTGGAAGCTATCCCCGGACTCGGTTTGTTGCCGGTAGTTACAACACTCACCAAAGACAAACGCACGGTGCAGACCGCATTCAAATTTGCCGGTCGCGACGAAGATTGCTCAGGGTACGAGATCCACATGGGAACTACTGATCTGCAAGGTGGGCAACCCTTGTGTACCCTGCACGAGGGTGGCACCGACGGTTGTCTGGTTTCGCCGAAATTGTGGGGAAGCTATCTGCACGGAATCCTCGATAACAAAGCAGTAGTTGAAGAAATGTTGAAGGCCAACCAGCTGAAGGCTGAAGTGACCGAATTCGACTACGCGAAATTTAAAGAAGAACAGTACAACAAACTGGCCGATCACGTTCGTGCCCATGTGGACATGGATTACGTGTACTCGGTGATGAAAATAGAAGAATAAATAGATTGCCAATTGAGGGCTTCACTTTGAGTGAAACCCTCAATAAGAAAAACTCATGGAACTCTTCATACTCCCCTTAATAATTGGTTTTGCACTGGATTGCCTGTTGGGCGACCCGCGTTGGTTGCCGCACCCCATCCGGTTGTTTGGCTGGCTGATCAGTTGGTTTGAAAAGCGATTTAATCAGGGTAACTACCGCAAATTGAAAGGTGCGCTGACATCTGTTCTGTTAGTGGGCGGTACCTGGTTGGTGCTGTTCCTGTCGTTTGGGTGGTTGGAACAATTCCCGATCATTTACATCGTGATCGCTTCGGGTGGCGTGTTCTTTGGTTTGGCCAATCGCAGCCTGATCTACGAATCGTGGCTGGTGATTCGGGCACTGAAGAGCGACGGTCTGGAAGCAGGTCGTAAACAATTGAGCTTCATTGTTGGTCGGGATACAACGAAGCTCAATGAGCAGCAAATCCGCACAGCAGTGCTCGAAACCATGGCCGAAAACCTGAGCGACGGGGTGATCGCTCCCCTGTTTTTTTATGCTTTAGGAGGCGTTCCCGGGCTTTTCGCTTTTAAAATGGTCAGCACCCTCGATTCGATGATTGCGTACAAAAATGAGCGCTTTAAAAGCTATGGCTGGTTTGCCGCCCGTTTGGATGATGTGCTCAACCTGATCCCTGCCCGACTGACTGCTTTGTTGATGGTTTTGGTTAGCCTGAGCTGGAGCGGGCTAACGCATATTTTCCGTTACGGACATCAACACGCCAGCCCCAACGCCGGTTACCCTGAGTCTGCTTTGGCTGGTATTTTGAAATGCCGTTTCGGTGGCCCGAACGTTTATCATGGGAAGTTGGTCGAGAAGCCCTACATCGGCCATCATGAAAAGCAAATCACCACCCGTGATTTTTGGTTTGCGGCTTATGTGAATACTGCTACGACTGTGGTGATGGTGGTGGTGATCGTGTTGGGGTACTTGTTCCTGATCTAGTTCAGTATCTCAATAGCAAAAAAAATCCCGAACTTGCTTCGGGATGATTCTATCTTTTTACTCGTGTCTCCTATTTTCAAGACTCGCTACTCAATCAGCTTCTTTCCAACCGCAATAATCTCCTTAGCCAGTTTCTCGCTAGTTGCATAAACCACACCACGGTGGTTCATAAAGGTTGAATAGGCGCGGTTCAGATCGAGTGGATTGCCGTAGATGTCGCTGATCCAGGCACCGGCTTCCTTGAAAATACAGGCACTGGCGGCAAAATCCCAAATGCTTCCGCCACCTTCAATTTTCTTTGGTAAATAGAAGTAACAGGCTGGGGCTTTTTCTAGAACCCAGCAGGCAATCAGTGCCGCGCCGCCCTGAAACTGGGTGGTCATTCCTGTGTAGCCCAGTTTTTGGCTCACCGTTTCCATCTCACTCAGGATGGTGTCTTTTAACGGATAGTCCAGCATGCTTTTACCGTTGAGGAAGCTCAATGGCGCATCGGTTTGTTCTTCAACCTTCCAGGGTAGGCCGCAGAAAAAAGCACCCTGTCCTTTCACGGCGTAATACAGATTGCCGGTCATGGGATCGAGAATGACCCCGATAACCGGTTCGCCTTCTTTTGAAACCAGGGCGATAGAGGTCGAATAACCGTGTTCACGATTGATAAACGGCAGCGTTCCATCGATGGGATCGATAGCCCAGAAATAGTCCTTCTCGAAGCGTTCGCGGTTGTCCTCACTTTCTTCTCCCAATGTACCCAAATCGTAAATTTTCGTCACTTTTTCGAGCATTCCGAGGATGATCTCTTGTGCCATCACGTCAACTTCGGTTACCACGTCGGAAGCCAGCGAATCGCCGGTTCCTTTCCGTTTTACATCGAGCTCTTTAGTGGCGTAAGAGGAAATCAGGTTTCCGGCTTTCAGGGCCGCAGAAGTGGCTGCTTCGCGCAGCATTTGCAAATCGTGATCGGTTAATTGCATTATTTTCAGTTAGAGGGTGGTCAATTCAGAAATCACTTTCCGGCTGATTCGTTCGCTGTAGCTGTTGATTTTCCAATGGCCGGGACTCCAACCTTTCAGGAAGCGGTGGAAATCGGTCCAGGCAACATAGTACAATGCCCGCCAATCCTTTTCCAGAGCAACGAAATCAACCTGTTTCTCCAACCTGGTCAAAGCCTGTTGCAAGGCGATGAAGTAGGTATTCAAAATTTGACTTTCCAACACTTCGCAGTCTTCTTCGAGCATGCAACTGCCGATAAAGTAGGCAACATCCTTCATGCCGCAGCCACCGCCAACATATTGGAAATCGACTGCTGCAACCGATTTACCATCGGCTGAAAAACAAAAGTTGGCCAGTTTGGCATCACCATGAACGAAAGTCGGGAAGGCCGTTTCACTCAGTTTTTGATCGATTATTTCTGCAGCTTCTTTTAGCTCCAGGTCCTTGAGCACCTCCAGTTCTTCATGACGGGTTTCCAAGTGCCAATAGGTACCGGTTTCCCACAATCCCTCCGGTTTTTCACCCAGAAAAGTAGCATGGAAGTTGGCCAGCCATTCCAGGCAAATCTCCACTTCGTTCCAGGTAACCCGATCCTTGCGTTTCGGAAATCCGGCGTCGTCCAAGTCTTCCAAAACCATCAGTACCTCGTCGCCGTAATGCTCTACGGCCAGACAATTGGCAACGCGACAATGTTCGTCACATTTCTTACTGTAGTTTTGGTACCAGTAACTTTCAACCCGGTACGATTTTAACTTGCGCTCGTGTGAGAGATCGCTGTTCCATTCGCGGGGGTTTTTACTGCCATCCAATAGTCGCACGTGTTTGACGACGACCGACTTCTCCGGAGCATTTTTCAAATTGTACCGGATGATTTTTCCGTAACCACTCCAAAGATTCTGAATGTTCTCAGTTCGTCCCAAATCTTCGGTCCCTGTTACCTGCTTGAGTGTTGAGAGAAAATGATCGTTCATGAATAATTGCTTTTAAAATAGGTTTTCGTATGTCTGTAAAGTTATATTTCCAATTGTATTTTACTGATAAACACCTGTAAAATTTTTGTTTCATAACCTCGAAGTTACATTGCTGTATCGAAGCCTTGAAGAAATCTGCTTTGAGCGTTGGAAAATACGTATTGGGTAGAGGTTAGGTTGAGATTGTCGTTGTTTTTGTCTCTGATTGTTAGACTAAACGAACTTGTGGCTTGCAGTATTGTGCGTCTGGATTCGATTAATGTGAGTTTTGTTAATTGTTTCGTTTGAAATGATTTGATGATTTTCATTTTTGGCCTTTGCAGATGCTGAATCTCCAATACAAAAGCGATTA
The DNA here is from genome assembly GCF_003610535.1 of Mangrovibacterium diazotrophicum. NCBI lineage: Bacteria > Pseudomonadati > Bacteroidota > Bacteroidia > Marinilabiliales > Prolixibacteraceae > Mangrovibacterium > Mangrovibacterium diazotrophicum. The sequence continues at coordinate 3,370,793 of NZ_RAPN01000001.1, forward strand.
TTTGGGAAAGAGTGTGAGTTTCGTTTTACGGAGAGCAATTTTTCCATTTTCTTTGTCTGAAAGATTTGCACATGGCCAATTTCACACATCTTATTTTCGATCTCGACGGTACATTGATAAACTCAAAACCGGGTTTGCTGAATGCACTTCGCTTTGTTTTAAAGCAGATGGGACTGGATCACGACCCGGATGAAATTATCGATCGGTTAATTGGTCCGCCTATTCAGCAAGGGATGAAGGAGGTTTTGGGCTTCAACGAAAAGCAAATCGAAATTAGTTCACGTTTGTTTCGTGAATACTACGGTGAACGCGGAATGTATGAAGGTGAAGTTTATGCCGGGCTTAAACTTTTGCTGGAAGAGTTGGTGGAGCAGGGGGTAAAATTATATGTTGCCACCTCGAAACACGAGGTTTTCCTGTCGACGATTTTAAGGCATTTTGAATTGGACCGATACTTCGACGATACAGAGGGTGCCGAAGGTAGTGAGCTGCAAACCAAGGCCGAGTTAATCACAAACCTCATGGATCGAAACCGGTTGAAATCGTCGCATGCGATTGCGATGATCGGTGATACCAAATTTGATGTTGTTGGCGGGAAAGCCAACGAGCTGACCACGATTGCCGTTGATTACGGATTTGGCGATTCAGCAGAGCTGAAACAAATGGAGCCCGACTATTTTGCAGACGACGTGGATGATCTAACTGAAATACTGTTGGGTTAAGCGCTTTCTTTCAATCGCAATTGCTGCACAAAGAAGTCTGACGCTTCTTTTTCCTCCATCTGAAGGCGATTTTCGAAATGAACCGATTGTTCCTCCAAATCGCGAATAATCTTCTGTAGATAGGTTGTAGAATTGGCCGGAGGCAGAAACTGGCGGATTGTATTTTTCAGGAACAAAACACCGAGCAGGGTTAAAAACGGAATGTACCATTCGAATAATAGCGCTCCAACCAAAAACAGGGGGAAATTCAAGGAAAAACGGAAGTACCATTTCAATTTTTGGCGCCTGGTGGTGATCGCCTTCTGCAAGCCATTCACATTAATGGTTTGCATGTAATGGTTGATTTTGTCATTAGCCACCAAGTTATCGATGGTCGATTTGGTGTACGTCAACTTTAAACCCCAATACTGAGTTGCTGCAAAATACGCAGAGGTGTACGCAGCAAAAATGCTGTAAAGTACAGCGGTCCCAAAATAGAAAACTACTTCCATACCGTTATTTCATAAGTCACAAAAACATTCCTGCTGCAATTAACAAAAAAGTTTAAATACCGCAAATTTGCAGCGCAGAATTCTCTCTTTCAGAGATTAGTAACGGCCGTTTTTCTCGAATGTTGTGAAGCGCTATTCTAAATTGTAGATTGGAATTGACGCAGGAAACGGACATCGTTTTCGAAGAAGTGGCGAATGTCTTTGATTCCGTATTTCAGCATGGTAATCCGTTCGATACCCATTCCGAATGCAAATCCGGTGTATTTTTTTGAGTCGATACCGCAAAGATCCAAAACATTCGGATCGACCATACCGCAACCCAAAATTTCGAGCCAGCCGGTGTATTTACACACGTTACAGCCTTTTCCGCCACAGATCGAGCAGCTCACATCCATTTCGGCAGATGGCTCGGTGAACGGGAAGTAGGAAGGGCGCAGACGGATTTGTGTTTTTTCGCCAAACAGCTCGCGTGAGAAATAAAGCAAGGTTTGTTTCAGGTCGGCAAACGATACGTTTTCGTCAACATACAAACCTTCAATTTGGTGGAAAATACAGTGCGCACGGGCTGAAATGGCTTCGTTGCGGAAAACGCGTCCCGGGAAAATAGCGCGGATTGGCGGCTGTGTTTTCTCCATCACGCGAACCTGCACACTCGAAGTGTGGGTGCGCAACAAAACATCCGGATCTTTCTGAATGAAGAAAGTATCCTGCATATCGCGGGCCGGGTGTTCCGGCGGGAAGTTCAAAGCAGAAAATACGTGCCAGTCGTCTTCAATTTCAGGTCCTTCAGCAACCGTGAAACCTAGGCGGGCAAAGATCTCGATGATCTCGTTACGAACGATTGAAAGGGGATGACGGGAACCAACACGCAATGGCTCGGCAGGCATGGTCAAATCGGTTTTTCCACCGGTTTGTTCCGCCGCTTCGAAATTCTCTTTCAGTTCGTTTATCTTGTTTAAAGCAAATTCTTTCAGTTCGTTAATCGCTTGTCCAACAGCCTTTTTTTGCTCAGCTTCCACGTTTTTGAAATCAGCAAAAAGTTGACTGATCAACCCTTTTTTACTGATGTATTTGATGCGAAGTTCTTCAACTTCCTGTTTCGCAGAAACGCTGATATTCTCGATTTCTTCCTTTAATTGCTTGATTTTGTCTAACATCTTCGTATGCTGTTGAATGAAGGCGCAAAGATAATTATTGAAGTTAGAATAATTAAACGATTGCTGATTTATTTGATGATTGTGATTCGACGCACGCGAATGTCTTCGAGTGGCCGGAAGTCGCTATCGACGGCGACTGCATTAATTTTGTCGGCTACATCCATTCCTTCGGTCACTTCGCCGAAAATGGTATAACTGCCATCAATGTGTGGCGCACCGCCAATGGTTTTGTACATCCGGCGTTGTTCTGGAGTGAATTTGTAACCCGTTTCTTTGGATATTTCATCCAGTTCGAGGTCGGAATATTTTCGGCCGGTTACGATGTAGAATTGAGAGCCATCGGAGCGGCGCTTGCTGTTCCCGCGATCCGGTTTTCGAGGAGAACCAATCACACCCCGTTTGTGAAACAAGCCGGACACAACATGGGCCGGGAGTGTGTAGCCGGGGCCTTTCCACCCGACGACATCGGTTTTACCGGCATAGCGCGTGTCGGCGGCACCACTTTGGATGCAGAATCCTTTGATCACGCGATGGATGAGCAGGCTGTCGTAATAGTTTTCTTTTACCAGGGCGATGAAATTATCACGGTACTCCGGAGTTTCGTTGTAGAGGCGGATCCTGATGTTGCCCATGTCAGTTTCAATCAGCAAGCCCTTTATTTTTTTATTCGCCTCGCTTGTTGCCCGGTCAGCCGAAGATTTCAGCTGATCCAATGGTTGCGGTGTAGTGTTGGCTTTCGCCATCATTGCGAGGACGAGGTCGGAGGGAATCACGAGGTTCTGGTTTTCGTAATCAATCACGTCGGCGTAACCCAACCCGATGCATTTTTCACCGATAAAAACAGGCGTACCGTAAGTTTTGGAGCGGAATTGGTTTGTAACCAGGTAGCGCATGGAGCCAGCAACATTGCCGTGTTTGGTGACTTTTCCGTTGTGCAGCGGAAGCGCATTTCCCTGCGGCTTGGTGAGGTAGATGCTTTTTTGCAGGCTCGGAGCAGTGTTATTTTCGAGCGGAATTGCGGCCCGATGGATTCCCTTCACTTTCAGCAAAACCAGGTCGTTGATCCGGTCGACGGCAACAAAGCCCTCAATCTTGTATTTCTTTTCTTCATCCCAGGGAACAATAACTGCGTTCGTGGCTTCAATGACGGGAGTAAGCCGACTGGCGATCAGGTTGCTATCCACGAAGAAAGCAGTTTCACTTTCGAGGAACCGTGATTGGTCGAAGCTTTCAATTTGAACAATCGAAGGAACATACTGCAGGTAGTCGACCTGGCTCTTGGTTTTTGTGGCTGGTGTTTCCGGATTCGCCTTTTCATCTGCCTTTTGAGGGCCTGAAGAGCAGGCGGCGAGCGTTGCCAGTGCAATAAGAACATATATTCTTTTCAAAACGATCATTGGATGATTTTAACGGTGATTTTCACGTCGGTCAGTGGGCGATTGTTTTCGTCAACTTTCAGTTCGGCAATTTTATCAATCACATCGAAACCAGAGATGCATTCTCCAAAGATGGTGTATTTGCCATCCAGATCGGGGTAACCACCAACGGTTGTATAGGCCTTTCGTTGTTGCTCGTTGAATTCCAATACATTTGGGTTGAGCGCCATTTTAGCATTGATGTCGCTTTTCACCCGGTCGGCAATTTCACGAAACTCGTCAACCTTGTTTTCCTCCTTCAGTTGTTTAAGCTGCGCCTTGATTTCGGGCGTGTAAACTTCTTTGATAATTTTTTTCCGGATGGGACGATTCACGGCCATTTCCATGGTGTCCAGTTCACCTTCAGTAAAAACCTGGCCTTTCACAACGTAAAACTGCGAAATATCCGACTGTTTAAACGGATTGACTTCATCGGGCTGACGAGGGGCGCAGAGGGCTCCTTTTTTGTGAATATGTCCAGGTACAATTTCATCATCTACCGTGTGATCGGGTGACCCGTAACCAATTCGTTTTCCGGGAGGTGCGTTGCGTGACGATCTGGATCCACCTTGAATCAGGAAATTCTGAATAACCCGGTAGAAAAGTGTTTCGTTGTAGTAGCCTTCGCGTGCCAGCTGCATAAAAGCGTCGCGGTGTTTTGGGGTGTCGTTGTAAAGGCGAAAACGCATCGTCCCAAAGTTCGTTTGTATTTCTACAAGGTGGTCAACCTGGTTTTGCGCAATGGCCGAATGGAAAAAGAAAAAGCTTACAGCTATCAGGAAATACTTCATTTTAAAACTTTCACTTTCATGGTTACGTTTTGCACTGGTCGGTCGAATTGGTCTGTTTCAACCGCAGCAATTTTATCCAACACATCAAACCCTTCTATCAACTCGCCAAAAACAGTGTAGCCGCCGTCGAGCGACGGGTAGCCCCCAATTGTCTTGTATACCTCCCGTTTCTCGGGCGAAATTTTGTAAGGGGCGGCTTCGGCAGCCTTTTGAGCAGCCAATTCTTTGATCTCAGCAATCCGAACATCAAAACTATCGCGCTGACCAGCTTGCATCAGTTTATTCAGTTCTGCCTTGTGTTCGTTAAAAACAGCCTGGTTGATTTGCTGAGCCTGTCGATTATTCATTTCAATCTCAAGTGAGTCCAATCCGGCATCGGTAAATGTTTTTCCCTGGACGATGTAGAATTGAGAGCCGGAAGATCGTTTTTCGGGATTTACATTGTCGCCTTTTCGGGCTGCAGCCAACACTCCTTTTTTGTGGAAGAATGCCAGATTGATTTCAGCTGGGATCGTGTAATCAGGGCCACCGTTTCCCAAACGTTGACCGGACGGTGCATTTTTTGACTGCGGGTCGCCACCTTGGATCATAAAATGATTGATAACCCGGTGGAACAGCAAATCATCGAAATAGCCTTCCTGTGCCAATTTGATGAAATTATCACGGTGCTGAGGTGTTTCATCATACAGCAGAAAAACCATCTTCCCGAAATTAGTATCGATTTCTATTTTTTGTCCTTCTTTTTTGTCGGCACCACCGGCGCACGAAACCTGAAATAACAGGAGAATCAGAAGAATTGAGTTAAAAATTTTTGTCATGTTTGATTTCTATGATCTATGAATTTTTGCAACAGCTAGTTGTGTGAGTCACAAATATAATGATTCCGCTTCGGCGAAAAAATCCCTGTTTCAATCATCGCGGGTAGTAGTTAATTCGGGAAAACTCTATTTTTGTTGAAATTGCAATTTCAATATGCAAACACTCGTAGTGAATGATTCTATTCGGCTTGAAAAACTCAGGTATTCACATGCTTTTCAGATTTTTCAGGCTATTGATACCAATCGCAAATTTCTTTCGCCGTGGTTGCCCTTTGTTCAGCAAACGCACTCACAGGATGACACTGAATCCTTTATCCGCTCCATTTTGGCTGATGGAGATACCCGGGGAGACGATGTTTTTGTGATTTGGTACAAGTCTAATTTTGCGGGTCTCATCGGTTTAAAGGAGACTGACTACATCAACCAAAAAACAGAAATTGGTTACTGGTTGATTGAAAAAATGACAGGATTGGGCATAGCCACAAGATCAGTAAAAGCGTTAATCGAGTTTCTTTTTGAAGCGATGAAATTGAATCGGATTCAAATTAAATGTGGTGTTGGAAATTCCAAAAGTTCTGCGGTTCCAAAGCGCTTGGGCTTTGTTTTTGAAGGAATTGAGCGCCAGGGGGAGAAGCACCAGACTGAATTTATCGACCTGGAAGTTTACAGTCTGTTAAAAAAAGAATACAAAAGATTGTGAAAAAATTACATTCTCATTTGCTTGAAAAGACATCATTATAAAACCAAAAAGATTTTGTTTGGCGCCTTTATATATCAAATGGATTAATATTTGATTTCTTTTGTTTGTTTGTGTATTCCGTTTGTCTCATGCTGTCAAGTTGTTAAAAACAATTTTAAAGTTAGAATCGTTTAATAAATTGTTCGATTTTTTAATTTTGGCCCGGAAATTGGTAACTGATACAGCCAGTTAGTTATCGAAAAAACGAGAAAAATGGAAAATAAGACAGCTAGAAGAACCCTGTACAAAGTTCTGAGAAAGACGGGGGTTTCGAGGAATGACATCGAGCTGGAAGCTTCATTTCAGGAAGACCTGAAATTTGACCAGTTGGATTGGACCTTGTTCTTGTTTTATCTTGAAGAATCAATTAATGCCAGCATCGAGGACGATCAGGCATCGGAACTTTACCAGGTTAAAGATTCATTGAAGTTATTAGAAAAGATTGCCTAGAGAGGTATATTTAGTTTAGTTAGTTTTAGAAAGGGGTGTTTCGTTTGAAATATCCCTTTTTTAATACAATCACCGCCGATTTAAACCAGATTCAATAACTTGTGTTTGTATCTTTGAGTTAAGAAATTTAATCAATCAAATTAATTTATAGTTATGGAAATGTTCGATACTTTTTCCCAATTTATAAAAGGGATAGCGCTGACTTATGGTCTCAAGGCAATTGCCGCAGTGATTACTTTAGTTATAGGTCTTTGGGTTATTAAGGCAATTGTTCGTGCGCTGGCGAAAATAATGGAGAAAAAGTCTGTAGATCCTTCTCTTCGCGGGTTTATCAACAGTTTGGCCGGAATCTTATTGAAGGTAATGTTGGTCATCACCGTAATTGGAATGCTGGGTATTCAGATGACCTCCTTTGTGGCGATTCTTGGTGCTGCCGGTTTGGCCGTTGGTATGGCCTTGTCGGGAACCCTTCAGAATTTTGCCGGTGGGGTGATGATATTGATATTCAAACCCTTTAAGGTTGGAGATTTCATTGAAGCACAGGGCTACGCAGGTGTTGTGTCTGAGATCCAGATTTTCATTACCGTTTTGAAAACACCGGATAACAAAACAATCATAATTCCAAATGGTGGCCTGTCAACGGGATCGCTTATCAACTATTCTACCGAAGAAACCCGTCGTGTTGACTTTTCTTTTGGCATCGCTTACGGAGACAGTTATGACGATGCAAAAGCTTTGTTGTTAAAATTGATTGCTGCGGATGAGCGAATCATGTCTACTCCGGAACCTTTTATTGTATTGGGGGCACTGGCCGACAGTTCGGTAAATATTACCGTTCGTGTTTGGGTGAAAGCATCAGATTATTGGGGTGTTTTCTTCGACATGAACGAAAAGGTATATAAAGAGTTTGATAAAAACGGTCTTCACATCCCATTCCCTCAATTGGATGTTCATTTGGATAAATAACAATCTATGAAAAAATTACTGTTAATCTTGTGTCTGTTACCTCTGATAGGTGTAGCACAAGAAGCCGCAGATTCAACTAAAGTTTGGAAGAGCGGTGGAAATATTTCTCTTAACTTCAGTCAGGTGTCTTTGTCGAACTGGGTTGCCGGAGGTAAGAGTTCTGCGTCTGGAACCTTCTTGGTCAACTTGTTTGGCAATTACGAAAAAGGAAAAGTAAGCTGGGAGAATAGCCTGGATTTAGGTTACGGTCTTTTAAAAGAATCAGACAGCAAGCTGGTTAAATCAGATGATAAGATTGACTTCAGCTCCAAATACGGATACAAAGCCTCGGGTCATCTTTATTATTCAGCGTTATTTAATTTTAAATCTCAATTTACCGACGGGTATAAGTATCCGGATCGCGATAATCCGATTTCTCGTTTTCTGGCGCCTGCTTACCTGACTTTAGCCTTGGGTCTCGATTACAAACCAGATGATCATTTTTCATTGTTCTTTTCTCCCTTAACCGGAAAACTTACAGTTGTTGCAGACGATAGCTTGTCGACTGCAGGAGCTTTTGGTGTTGATCCCGGAAGTAAAACAAGATGGGAGCTCGGTGCCTATGTGAAAACAGCGGTAAAATATGAGGTCTGGAAGAATGTGACTTTCGAGTCAAAATTTGATATTTTCTCGAACTATCTGGATCAGCCCCAGAATATGGATGTCAACTGGGATGTTACCATTAATATGAAGGTAAATGACTACTTGTCTGCAAATCTCATCACAAATTTAATCTACGACAACGACATCAAAATAGAGGATAGTGATGGTTCGATGGGGCCAAGAGTTCAATTTAAAGAATTATTTGGGGTTGGATTGAACGTAAAATTCTAAAATTTGATCATTAAAATAAGTCATTCGGTTCCTGAAATAGCTTATTTGTACAGTAGAGTTTGCTGTTTGCACAATGGCATTGGCTTTGGCTTGACAGGTTTCGTTTCGTTACTTAAATTTGAAATGCTTTTAGAATATACCACGTATAGTTAAACCAGTTTTATTTTTCTCTTTCATTCCACTCTTAAGCGCACAAGCATTCCAAGCCGGTATCCCTTACCGGCTTATTTTTTTTCCAAAATTTAAGGTTTTCAACACAATCTTTTTCATCTCAAGTGATATTTCTAAAGAAAGTTATGGAGGTGATTTTACCTGTTTCCCATTGTTTTCGGGCTATACAACAGGATGCCGAATAGTCAAAAGTGCTATTTTGTGTGCTGAAACCGTTCGTTTGAACAGTAGAATAAATGATTCGTACAATGAGGGGAAATCGTGTTGACTTGAATGGAGGCGATTACTTAACTTTGTTATGCTTTTAGAATATACCACGTATAGTTAAACCAGTTTTATTTTTCTCTTTCATTCCACTCTTAAGCGCACAAGCATTCCAAGCCGGTATCCCTTACCGGCTTATTTTTTTGTCCAAATTTCAGGCTTTTCAAAACAATTATTTTAATGGCAAGTGATATAAAAATTTTCACGAGAGGTTGCCTGACAATTCAATCAATTCCCCTTTGTTTTCGGACGATTCAGCGCTTTTTCCAATAGCTGAAACAATCGTTCTACCTGTTCAGATTTGTGGTTTGAACAGCGGAATGGATGATTCGTACAATAGGGTGAAATCGTGTTGACTTGAATGGTAGTGATTACTTAACTTTGAAATGCTTTTAGAATATACCACGTATAGTTAAACCAGTTTTATTTTTCTCTTTCATTCCACTCTTAAGCGCACAAGCATTCCAAGCCGGTAGTCCTTACCGGCTTTTTTCTTGCCTTTTTCCCAGTTGTTGCTCACGGTTCACTTTCTTTTAGTCTTGCAAAGAGAATTTGAGGAGTTGAACGGATTTGCGTAGACAATGCTTCTTTGGCAAGTTTTTATAGGGATTTAATCACTGATAGTTGCTCTCCGAGTTGCGAGAGGTGTTGTTTGTACAGCGGATATGGTAGTTCGTACAATCAGTGGGAAATCGTGTTGACTTGAATGGTAGTGGTTGCTTAACTTTGTTATGCTTTTAGAATATACCACGTATAGTTAAACCAGTTTTATTTTTCTCTTTCATTCCACTCTTAAGCGCACAAGCATTCAAGCCGACAGATTCCTGTCGGCTTCTTTTTTGTCTAAAAAATTCGTTTCAAGGATCTTAGAAGTTTCGATTTTACTCCATTTTTCGGGAAATAGTGATTTTGAACTTGAACTCATGTCTTGAGATTTATGATTCATGGTTCAAAAGTTAGCCTTCATCCAATTAATTAAAGTTTGCTTGACTTGAATGGTAGTGGTTGCTTAACTTTGTTATGCTTTTAGAATATACCACGTATAGTTAAACCAGTTTTATTTTTTCTCTTTCATTCCACTCTTAAGCGCACAAGCATTCCAAGCCGGCAGATTCCTGCCGGCTTTCTTCATTTTATAAGAATTTGTTGGCCGTCAAAATCAACGATGTCGCCAGCGCGTATTTTGGCTCTTTTCCGAAATTCGACCTCTCCGTTGAGCTTGACAAATCCATCGTCAACAACAAGTTTCGCCTGCCCTCCGGATTCAACCAGGTTTAAGAGCTTAAGTAGTTTTATGAGTTCTATATATTCTGAGGTCAATTCAAATTCAATCATGATTTTCCATTAAAGTTTTTCTAATTCTGTCTTTTGTTTCTTCGTTAGTTTAGAGACAACCAGGTCGTAAGAGTGATCGATCCATTCGTGTATCTGTTCGTCTGAAACGCTTCCGTCAATGCGTATCGTGTTCCAATGCACTTTGCTCATATGATAGCCCGGAAGTACGCAGGCGTATTGTTCACGTAACTCTATTGCTTTGTCCGGATCACATTTTAGATTGACACTCAATTCGCTTTCGAGATCGGTTAGGGCATACATTTTCCCCATTACTTTAAAAACCAAGGTGGTTTCGTCGAAAGGAAAATCTTCGGTTGTTCCTTTTCTCGACAAGCAGTATTCGCGGAGCTCTTCGATGTTCATGGTGCAAAATTAGGGTTTATTTCAGGCCGTCGGATAAAATGCATCTTTGAAGTGTTCCAATTCGTATTTTTCACCCAAGAAAATGATTGTGATTACATCGAATCGGGTATCTGATCGGCTATTGGTTTTGAAGATGTACGCCTCTGTGGCTTCTACAAGAAAACGGATTTTGCGAGGACCAATTGCTTCGCTGGGATGCTCGAAAGCTGTACCCGTTCTTGCTTTGACTTCAACAATGACCAGTTCATCTCCATCCCGGGCAATAATATCAATTTCATAATGGTGAAACCTCCAATTGGTCTCCAATATTTGATAACCCAACTTCTTTAAATATTGCACAGCGATCTCTTCGCCTTTGTCGCCTATCTCTTTCTGTTTCGGCATTTTTCCTTTTTATTTTGAAAGTTATAGCATTTTAATAAACAATCAAATGTTGTAAATTTAATAGTGAACTTTCGGAGTTCTGAATTGTCTGTTAATAAACATTTGCTCTAAAAAACCGCTATGATAAAACGACTAACCTTTATTCTGCTGCTAATACCTGTTTGTTCATTTGCACAAGAAAAACTCTTGACACTTCAGGCCTCAGTCGATTCCGCATTTGCCAATAATGCCGTGTTGAATGAAGCCAATGCCATCATGGAGCAAAAACGCAATGAATGGCGTACGATGACGGGAATAGAGGCGCCCGAAATCAGCTATTTTGAAGAAGGTCGTAACAGTTCGGCAACCAAACCCTTTGAAGAGCGCAGGTGGACCGTTTCTCAAACCATCGATTTCCCTTTAACAACAGTCTATCGGTTAAAGGCGATTGGTGATGAAGCAAAAGCTCTGGAATACCAAATCCAGGCTCAGCGAAACAATATTCGCGCAGAAGTAAAATCGCGTTATATCGATATTCTGTACGCTTCGCGGTTGCAGGATTTGGCTGAAAAGCAAAAGCAACTGGCTGACGAACTCTATAAAGCGGTTTATACCAAGTTTGAAACCGGGATGGGAAACGGAATTGACCTGACAAAAGCTGAGCTGCAGGTTGCCGAGGCGGAGAATTTTCAGAGTGAGGCAGAACGAATGCTGCACATGGGGAGATACAGCCTGTTTCGGTTGATGGGGATGGAGATTGCAGATATCAGCTACAGCATTCAGTTTGTCGATACATTGAGTAGCCGCGAAGTGGTTGTTAGTCAGATTACCGCTTTGTCGGTATTGCATGAACAACCGGAATACCTGGCGGCAATGGCGGCCTACGAAGCCAGTCAAAATAAAATCCGTGAGGCTAGGAGTAACATTCTGCCTGATATTCGATTCAACTTGTACAAACAGAATTACGGAGATGGTTTTAAGTACAATGGCTTTGAGGTCGGTTTGAGTATTCCGATTTGGCTACCGTTTGAGCAAAGCGGAAAGATTAGGATGGCCAAGGCGTACCAGGATGAGATTGAATGGCAGCAGAAAGGCATTGAGCAGGAAATGAAGGAGCGGATCGAACACGCCTGGCACAGCTACAGCTCCAGTAAGCAGATTATCGATCGCTATAACCAAACGATGAGCGCCAAATCAGCCCGTTTGCAGCAGTTGAGTATTGATGCTTACCGTTTGGGTGAGATTGACCTGATGAACCTGATTTTAGCCCAGCAAACTTATTTGGATAACCAGCGACGTTACCTTGATGCCCTTCACGATTTCTATTTGCAGCTTACCCAGCTGGAGAAATATTTAAACCTTGAATTAGTTTATTAATCACAATGCATATGATTTACAGTAAATTAACCAGCCTCAGCGCTTGTTTTTTGTTCGCTATCGCTCTCTCCTGTTCGTCGGGTGAGAAGTCTCCGCAAGCGACTGTTGATGTTCGCGAAACACCCCCGTCTGTCTCCGGAACAGAAACAGGAAAACTTTTAATTCGCTTAAGTGATAAAGAGAAAAAAGAGTTGACCATCGAAACGCAGCGGGTTTCGACCGACATCAAAAACTACAGTTTGATGGCCTCGGGGGTTGTTTTTCCGGCAACCAATCATGTTAGTGTAATCAGTACGCCTGTTGACGGTCGGGTAAGTGCCATCATGGTCCGCGATGGACAACTGGTGAAAAAAGGGCAGGAGTTGTTCAAGCTTGAAAGCCTTGTGTTTGGAAATTTGGTTGCCGAATACCTTCAGGCTGCAGCAGAGGAAAAGTTTCAGACAACCCGTTTGGAGCGGGTGAAGCAATTGGTGGATCAAACCATCAGCTCAAAGTCGGAATTGGATCGCGCACAGTCTGATTATGAACGGGCGAGAACTGCCTCGATCGCTTCTGTTGCAAAGCTGAAAGCCATCGGTTTTCCGGATCACGAGGTTGAGGCACTGAAAAATGCCGATCAAATTGATCCTAGCTTGAAGATCCATGCGCCGATAGCTGGCAGTTTTGACCAGTTGCAGGTGGAGTTGGGGCAGTCGGTGAATGCGCTCGACAAGTTGGGGCGAATTATCGATCTCCAAAAAGTGTTGGTCAGAGGATATTTGAGTCCCGAGGATGCCCGCTTTGTGCAAACCGGTGATACCGTTCGGATTTCGCGTCGTGATGATGACAGCAAAAAGATATTAGCCTACATTTCCTCTGTGAATCCCGGCTTGGACGAGGATAACCGATCGGTTGTCGTCAATGTGGAGGTGGCGCCGGAAAACGAGTGGCCGAAGCCGGGCGAAAATGTTCGATTGGCGATCAGTGCCATTTCGAGCGGAGAAGTGTTCGCTGTCCCGTTAAAAGCGGTGACGTATGACGGTAACCAGGCTGTGGTTTTTGTGAAAAAAGACGATGGTGTTTTTGAAAAACGTTTTGTCGATGTTGCCGAAATCCGCGATCAGTTTGCCATTGTGAAAAGTGGCATGCAGGAAAATGAAGAGGTGGCCGTTTCGCAAATATTCAGTCTGAAAGCTCTTTCCCGTTACGAGTTGATTTCCGAAGAATAACCCAAAATCATCAAGATGCTCAATCAAATTGTCGTTTTTTCGGTTCGCCAAAAGTTTGTTGCCCTTTCGCTGGTTGTGTTAATGGCTGCCGCCGGTGTGTATTCGTTGATGCAGATTCCGATCAACTCGTTACCTGATGTGACTCCGGTTCAGGTTTTGGTGATCACCAAGGCAGGCCGCTACTCGCCGTTCGATGTGGAAAAGCTGGTCAGTTATCCGATTGAGACAGCTATGAATGGTTTACCCGATGTAAAAGAGGTTCGTTCCATTTCGCAGTTCGGTCTTTCTGCTGTTACCGTGGAATTTGAAGAAAATACGGATATCTATTTTGCACGCCAAATGGTTAGTCAGCGGCTTCAGTCCATATCCGACGAATTGCCGCCTGATGTTTCCGCTCCCCAATTGGGGCCGATTTCCACAGCCCTGGGTGAAATCTACCAGTACCAGGTCAAAGGTGAAGGTTATTCGCTCACCGAGCTTCGGGAGATTCAGGACTGGTTGATTGCACCGCAGTTAAAGGTTGTGAAAGGAGTCACTGAGATCAATTCTTTTGGAGGCTTTGTAAAAGAATACAACGTTCTGATTCAGCCGGGCAAAATGCGCATGTACAGTATCAATATTCAGGATATTATTGATGCTATTGCCAGTAACAACTCCGTTTCCGGCGGAAATTACCTGGTGCACAATCGTGAACAGTACATTGTTCGGGGCTTCGGGCAAATCAACAAGAAAGAAGACATTCTGAATATTGTCGTTGCCAAACGCGACAACACCCCTGTTTTTATCAAAGATGTGGCTGATGTTGAAATCGGAACGCAGATTAGGCAGGGCGGCGTTACCCGCGACGGAAAGGGTGAGGTTGTGACAGGTATCGTGATGATGTTGCGCGGAGGAAACGGGCGCGAAGTGATCTCGGATATTGAAGCAAAAATTGAATCCATCAATAAAAATCTGCCGGAGGGTGTGCAGGTCGAAAAATTCTACGATCAGTCGGATCTGATCAACCGGACAACGGGAACCATTAAAACAAACCTGATGGAAGGTGGATTCCTGGTTATTGTTGTTTTACTCTTGCTGCTCGGTGAAATTTCGGGTGCATTGATCGTGGCCATGGTTATTCCGCTTTCCATGCTGTTTGCATTTATTGGCATGCGCGAGTTTGGTTTGGCTGCCAACCTGATGAGTTTAGGAGCGATTGACTTTGGTATGGTGGTCGACGGTTCGGTGGTGATGGTTGAAAACATTGTGCATCGCCTGCAGGGACGAAAGGATGATGAGGTGCCCGATGAGACGATTATTTCGGCTGCGAAACAGGTGGTTCGGCCTATCTTTTTTGGCGTCCTGATCATTCTGATGGTTTATGTGCCGATTATGACTTTCAGCGGCATGGAAGGAATTTTGTACCGGCCGATGGCCATTACCGTTGCAGCTGCCGTGCTGGGTTCACTGTTGCTGGCACTGGTTTTTATTCCCTCCATCTCTTCTATTATATTTCGGAAAGGGGTGAAAGTGCGGCGCAATTACCTAATCGATTGGTTAAAGCCGATGTACCTGAAGACCTTGGAATGGCATATGCAGAAGCGCTTTTTAGTGTTGACTTCAGCCTTACTCCTTTTTGTATTTTCTATAATTGTCATGGTTCGGCTCGGGAGCGAGTTTTTGCCCGAGTTGGAAGAAGGTTCCATTTTGGTGGAACAGGTTCGGATGCCATCGGTGACCTTGGAAGAGTCGATTGAAAATGCCAATTGGCTGGGAGGTCAGTTGATGAAAAATATTCCGGAGATTAAAACAGTCGTCCCCAAAACCGGACGCTCAGATTTGGCAAACGACTGGATGGGCGTTCACCAAACCGATGTTTGGGTGGTGCTGAAAGATCCGAAGGAATGGCGAAAAGGCATCGAAAAGGAAGATATTATTGCTGAGATTGAACCTTATTTGAAGACAGAACCTGGTTTGGCTTACAACTTTACGCAGCCAATTGCCATGCGTGTTGATGAATTAACCAGTGGGGTGAAATCAGATTTGGCTGTTAAAATTTATGGTGAAGATTTGGACGAGTTGAACCGTATTGGTGAAGCGATTTCGAAAATTGCTGTTGGAATGGAGGGGACGGATAACTATTTCGTTGAGCAGCCAATCGGGCAACCTTACTTGACGATTGAGATTGACCGGGAGGCCGTTGCCTCGTTTGGGTTGAATGTGGATGATGTGCAGCAGGTGATTGAAGCCGGTATCGGCGGACAGGTTGCAGGACAAGTCTACGAAGGACAGCGCCGTTTCGATATTTTGGTGCGTTATCCGAAAGATATCCGGGAGCAGTTGCAGCAGATTCAGGAAATCCCGGTCTATTTGGCCAATGGGCAGTTTATTCCGCTGAAACGGGTCAGTAAAATCGTTGCGCAGGAAGGGCCCCGAGAAATTCAGCGCGAAAATGGCTGGCGGCGCTTGATTGTCGGCGTCAACATTAAAAATATCGATATCGGAACTTATGTAACCAATCTTCAGCAAGCTATCGATGAGAAGGCGAATGTGCCGCCTGGCTACTTTCTCGAATACGGTGGTACCTTCGAGAACCAGCGTCGTGCCATGAACCACCTGTTGTTGGTCGTTCCGTTGTCGCTGTTCATCATTATTGGCCTGCTGTATCTCAACTTCGGCAGCATGCGTTTTGCGATGATTATTCTTTTGAATCTTCCTTTTGCGCTCTCCGGTGGGGTGTTCTTGCTTTGGATGCGCGGCATGTATTTGTCGGTTTCGGCCAGTATCGGCTTTGTAGCCTTGTTCGGGGTGGCGGTGCTGAACGGTATCGTGTTGCTCGATCACATCAACGAACTGCGAAAAGAGAGCTCACTGCCCTTGCGGAAATTGGTAATTGAGGGTGCCGGCGACCGGCTTCGCCCGGTGCTGATGACGGCTTTGGTGGCCAGTTTGGGTTTCATTCCCATGGCGTTCAATTCAGGCCCGGGTTCCGAGGTCCAGCGTCCTTTGGCCACAGTTGTAATTGGTGGATTGATCACGTCGACTTTCCTGACTTTGTTGGTTTTGCCAACGATTTACCTTTGGGTTGAAGGACGTAGCCGGAAGAATGGGAAGTCGGGTTCCCCGGAAACGCTTTAAATTAAGAACCTTTAACCTTTATATGCTGTCAAATTAACCGGACTGTAACCCAAACGCGGAGCTTTTTTGGTAACTTGAATTTCACATTTTGACAAGACATACAAGAACTTTTTGGAAGGAAATCCGCGATTATGGGGAGAAGCATATCAAATTCAAATACAGTAAAAAGACATACGATATTAGGAGCCGGAGGGTCAATTGGCAATAGCCTCGCAGAAGAATTACTGCAGCACAATCAGATCGTAAAACTGGTTTCGCGCAGCGGGTTTACCATGTCCGGCGCCAGTTCAGAGAAGGCTGATCTCACCTCCTATCCGGCGACACTGAAAGCCGTTAAAAATTCAGATGTAGTGCACCTGTGTGCCGGCCTGCCTTATCGTTATGAGATTTGGGAAAAACAGTGGCCGCGCATTATGGATTACGTTATCGAAGCCTGCATCAAGGAAAATGTCCAACTGATATTTTTCGATAATGTGTACATGTACGGGCGAGTTGAAGGTAAAATGACCGAATCGACGCCTTATAATCCCTTTAGTAAAAAGGGAGAAGTTCGGGCTAAGATTGCTTTGGAACTGGAAGAGGAAATGCATCGGGGGAATATCAATGCGATCATTGCCCGTTCAGCGGATTTATACGGACCTCATTCAGTCGAGACGAGTATGTTGTATCTGATGATGATGAAAAACCTCAAAAGCGGTAAAAAAGCGCAGTGGATGGGGAGTATGACGCAGCCTCATTCGTTCACCTACACCATTGATTGCGCCAAAGCGATGCGGCTTTTGGCCGACGACAGTAAAGCGCGGAATCAGGTGTGGCATTTACCAACGACGAATCCGGGATTGACGGCAGAACAATGGGTGAAGCTGATCGCGGATGAGTACAAAACGGATCCCAAGCTCATGCTGATTCCAAAGTGGATGGTTAAGTTGATGGGTTATTTTGACAAAACTATTTCGGAGGTGTATGAAATGCTGTATCAGCAGGAAATGGATTATCACTTCGATTCAACGAAATTCAACAGCTATTTCGACTTTACCCCAACGTCGTACGAACAAGGTATCCGGGAAACAATTCAGTATTTAGATAAAACTGGTCGCTAGTATCCTTCTGGTTACATTGACTTTGGGGTAAGAATAACTTGTCCGTTTTGTGCAGTCAGCGAATATTGGCCCCCGAATAGTAGCGGCATATTTTCGTCGATGTGACCGGAGGGACAATCGAAATAAACCGGAAAATCGTAGTCCCTTACAGCTTCAAAAATAATTTCTTCGACGCTTTGCCCGAACGGCGAGTCGTTATCTTTCATCTCGGTGAAACTTCCAACCAGTAATGCACTCAGATCCTTCAGTTTTCCGGCCATTTTCAAGCCGTGCATCATCCGGTCCAAATGATACAGGTATTCAGTGAGGTCTTCAATAAATAAGATTTTGCCAGCTGTGTCTGGTGCCAATGCAGTGCCCAACAAGCTGTAAACAATCGACAGGTTGCCGCCGCAAAGCTCGCCCTCTGCATGGCCGCCCCGGTTCAGTTGGTGAGCGTCGAAAGTGTCAGTTGAAAAGTTTCCCCGAACCATTTGCATCAGTTTCCGGTAGCTTTCAGTTTGCACTCCGTCTTTCAGATAAAAAGCTGTCATCGGGCCATGGATACTGCAAAAACCTTCCTGTTGAAACCTGGCGTGTAAAACAGTAATGTCGCTAAAGCCAACCAGCCATTTGGGAGATCGGCGGAAGCGTTCAAAATTCAATTCATCCACCAGTCTTATGGCTCCGTAGCCTCCTCGTGAGCAGATAATTGCGCGGCAGTCCGGATCATCCAGTGCTTCTTGAAAGTCGTTGAGGCGGTCTGCATCGGTTCCCGCAAACTGAAAATGTCGGTCGAAGGTATGTTGTCCAAGCAGAACTTCAAATCCTTCCTGTTTCAAGAGTTCTACTGCAGGCATTACTTTCTCGGCGTCTATTTTCCCAGCTGGCGATACAATCCGGATTCGGTCTCCGGGCTTTAAAAAGGCAGGTTGATGCATGAATTTTGAATTTGGCATGAAGATACAAATCTTCAGAATACGCCGGCTTTAACTAAAGACCCAAATTATCGTAAAATCGGTTGACAGCGTTCTATGTCAAACAATTAAAAAATAAAAAGCGATGAGAAATCGTGTCGGTGTGCTGGGATCCGGAATTGTTGGCCGGGTTTTGGCGGATGGTTTCCTGAAACATGGTTACCAGGTAATGGTTGGGACACGCCAACCGGGAAATTTGCGGGATTGGTTGAAGGAAGGAGGAGAAAATGCTTCGTTGGGCTCTTTTGAGGAAGCAGCCCGCTTTGGAGATGTGGTTGTGCTGGCTGTAAAGGGCAGTGCCGCCGAGTTTGTGCTCGACTTAGCGGGAGCTGCCAATTTGCACGAAAAAACGGTCATCGATACCTGTAATCCAATCAGCAGCGATGCGCCCGACAATGGCGTGCTTCGTTATTTCACGCCGCAAAACTCATCGTTGATGGAGCAATTGCAAGCAAAGTACACGCGGATTCATTTTGTGAAAGCCTTTAACAGCGTCGGGAATGCCATAATGGTCAATCCGAAATTGAAGGGCGGCACGCCAACTATGTTTATCTGTGGTAACAGTGATAAGGCGAAAGAAGAGGTAGCCGGAATTTTGACTCAGTTTGGTTGGGAGACTGCCGATATGGGAGGCGTTGAAGCGGCGCGACCAATTGAGATGCTGGCGGTGCTTTGGTGTATCCCCGGATTATTAGAGCACCAATGGGGACATGCTTTCAAACTAATTCGGTCGTAGGAAAGTTGTATAATAAAAAAGCCCCTGAGAAGGGGCTTGGCACATTTAGTTTAGCTTTTTATAGATCCAGGATCCCGATCCTGTTTGCTTTTCCCAATTTGTTCTGGCCGAAAGCGCGTCGTCGATGGTGACGTAAGCTCCCAGCGAAATGTAATGTAGTCCTTTAATGACACCCAAGTCGGTTCCCTGGTATCCTTTCTTGTCCAGTTGACCGATAAAGGTTTGTGCGTTTTCCTCAGCGCGGAAACTTCCGACAATCAGGAAATAGCGGGCAGGTGTTTCTTCTATCATTTCTTCAGCCTGCGCTGCTTCAGCAACTTCTTCTGCATCAGCAGTAATCGTTTCTTCAGCTGCCGGTGTTTCTTCCGCGACAGCAGGTGTTGCTGTTGGCATCATCATTTCACGAATGCTGCCCAAATCAGATTTTTGGATGTGCGTGGTGTTGTTTTTCAATGGAATAACAGCCAATGCAAACAACAACGGAACAGCCAGCAAAACTTTTTTCAAGCTGCGTTTCTGGAAAATTACTTCTACGACCTGACGATCTTGTTGCGAGATAGCTTTGCGGGCTACCTGGCGAGAGAACAAACTTTCGTAGCTGAAAGCATCCAATCCGAACGCATCGATATTCAGGTTTCCTTCAATTTTAGGAGTGAATACCAGATGTTGTTGTTCGTCGTAGTGCAGATCACCCAATCCCGGGATGTTGATATCTTCTCCGTCAGTCAGGCGGTAGTTTAGTTCCTGAACCATCAAATCAACCTTTTTACGGGCAGCGATATAATTCAGTCCTTCTTCCGAAGCAACGTGATTAACCAGCAGCCCATCGTTGAAGTTCAGTTTCTTGTTAAAACTGACCGATTTTGCGGGAGGCGTAAACTGCGATGCATGTAATCCGGCTTGTTTGTAGTTGGTTACAAAACCGCCAAAGCCCGGAATAATCACGCAATCATTCAGCAATAATAGTTCTTTGATGTAGGCTAATAATTCCACAGATTCTCGTGTTTGAAATCAAAAATAAAGAAAAATTAATGGCCCGCCAACTGAAAGTTTTCAACATATTAAGTGTTTTTTGAACCTTGGTTGTATTAACCTTCACAAGTTGAAAGGAGTAGGATGCTTCAATTATGCTTATTTTTACGAAAAATTTAAAACCAACTTATGACTGCAAAAATATTGGTGACCGGCGGAACCGGTTACATTGGCTCCCACACGGTAGTTGAATTACAGCAATCAGGCTACGATGTTGTGGTTGTTGACGACTTGTCAAACTCGAGCATTGAAGTTCTGGATAATATCGAGAAAATCACGGGTATCAAGCCAGCTTTCGAGCAATTGAATCTTTCTGATGCTGCCAAAACCGACGAGTTCTTCGGAAAGAACACCGATATTGCTGCGATCATCCACTTCGCGGCGTCCAAAGCTGTGGGTGAATCGGTTCAAATTCCGCTGCACTATTACAGAAACAACCTGGTTTCGTTGATGAACATTCTCGACTGCCAGTTGAAATACAACATCCCGAATATCGTTTTTTCTTCGTCTTGTACTGTTTACGGACAACCGGATAAGCTGCCGGTGACGGAGACCACACCTCGTAAAGATGCCGAGTCGCCTTACGGAAACACGAAGCGTGTGAACGAAGATATTCTGAACGACGCGATTAAGGCTTATCCGCAATTGAAGGGCATCGCTTTGCGCTATTTCAACCCGATTGGCGCACACCCGACAGCTTTAATCGGCGAATTGCCGCTGGGCGTTCCGCAAAACCTGGTGCCTTTCATTACACAGGCGGCTGCTGGTTTACGCGATGAGCTGAAAGTTTTCGGCGACGATTACGATACAACTGATGGTTCTGCTGTTCGCGATTACATCAACGTGGTGGATTTGGCGAAAGCACACGTGGTTGCGATTGAGCGCTTGCTGCAAGCGAAAAACAAGTCTGGTTACGAAATCTTCAACCTGGGAACCGGAAACGGCTACTCCGTTTTGGAAATCGTGAAAGGTTTCGAGAAATCGACAGGTGTGAAGTTGAATTACAAAATTGTAGCCCGTCGTGCCGGTGATATCGAAAAAATCTGGGCCGATACAACCTATGCCAACGAAGAATTGGGTTGGAAAGCGGAAACCGGTTTGGAAGAAACGCTGCTTTCAGCCTGGAACTGGGAGAAACGCGTTCGCGGCATCCAATAATTCCGAAATAAATTGCAATAGATATCAACGGATTCGGCCAATGGTCGGGTCCGTTTTTCTTTTTCCGGGGCTTCGCTTTCAGCTTAAAAATTAATAGGCTGAAAAAATAGAGAATAGCTTTATCTTTGTCCCCGTAAACCGACCTGATTATTTGTCGGTTCGTGCAAAATTACAACATGAAGAACAAAGGCGAGAATAAAGGAAAAGATAAGAATCCAAAGCGTGAAAAACCGCAAACGACTCAGTTTAAAGTGAAGCAGGAAGCTGAACTGATGAAGTTTTTGATTGAGAACATGCCTCACAAAAACCGGAATAACATTAAAACGATGTTGAAAAAGCGGCAGGTGGTTGTGAACGGAACTGCTATCAGCCAGTTTAATCACGTTTTAAAACCTGGTGATTCTATTGAGTTGAGCCGCAGACCTGCGGATAGTGCTTTGAAGATGCCCGGCGTGGTTATCGTACATGAGGATGACCAAGTGATTGTGGTGAATAAAAACGCGGGTTTGTTGACCATTGCGACCGACAAAGAAAAACGCGACACGGTTTACAGCATGCTCAGTAGCTATGTGAAAGTACAGGACCGGGGTAACAAAATTTTTATCGTGCACCGACTTGATCGTGAGACGAGTGGCTTGATGCTTTTTGCGAAGTCGAAGGAAGTAAAGGAATTGCTGCAGGAAACATGGACCGAAACAGTCGGTGAAAGAACCTATTTGGCTGTGATCGATGGTCAATTGGATCCGACGGAAGGAACGCACAGTTCTTATCTGTTCGAGAGCAAAGCATTTATCGTTTATTCTTCGCAGGATCCCGAACGCGGGCAGCATGCGGTTACGAATTACTCGACCTTAAAATCAAACGACGAATTCTCGCTGTTGAAAGTGAACCTGGAAACAGGTCGCAAGAACCAAATTCGCGTTCACATGAAGGATTTAGGTCATCCGATCGTTGGTGACAAGAAATATGGTTCCACCTCGAATCCGATCAGACGTTTAGGTTTGCATGCCTGGGTATTGGCTTTTACACACCCAACAACCGGTAAAAAGTTTCGTTTTGAGACGTCCATTCCCGGAAGCTTCCTGAAATTATTCTAGTAGAAAGCGCAGCTAATAAACGCAATTTAGAATCGTAGATTCATAAAATTAAATATAGAAAAGGGGCTTTTTAGCCTCTTTTTTCGTTTTGTAAATCAAGGGCTAATTGCTAATTTAGGATTTGTAAACATTGAAATCCTATGAAACGCCGCAACTTCGTAAAATCCGCTATCGCGGGCGGTTCTGCTTTGTCAATAGCGGGAATCAGTGCCTGCTCACCTGAAACAAAACAACCGGTAGATGATCAGGAAAGTGTCGATTTGGCTGCTTTCGATTTGAACGAATTCACAGTCGGCCAGTTTCAGCAATTCATGGCTGACGGTGAACTGAGTTCGGTTGAGCTTTGCCGGAAATATCTGGCCCGAATTGAACTGGTCGATCCGTTTTTGAAATCAGTGATTGAATTGAATCCGGACGCTTTGGAAATTGCAAAGCAAATGGACGACGAGCGGGCGAAAGGACAAGTTCGCGGACCTCTTCACGGGATTCCGATTTTGATTAAAGACAATATTGACACCGGCGATAAAATGATGACCACAGCCGGTTCGCTGGCTTTGGCCGGAACCTCGGCGCCGGACGACGCATTCATCGTAAAAAAATTGCGCGCTGCCGGAGCGGTACTTCTGGGAAAGACAAACCTCAGCGAATGGGCCAATATTCGTTCCACCATATCATCGAGTGGCTGGAGCGGGCGAGGCGGGCAAGTGCGCAATCCCTTTTGCCTCGACCGAAGTCCCTGCGGCTCAAGTTCGGGTACGGGTGCTGCCATTTCCGCGAACCTATGCGCGATTGGTATTGGTTCGGAAACGGATGGTTCCATTGTTTGTCCTTCGGGAATCAACGGTATTGTTGGTGTAAAACCAACACTCGGGATGTGGAGCCGTGATGGTATTATCCCGATTTCGCATAGTCAGGACACTGCTGGACCGATGTGCCGTACGGTGAAAGATGCAGCTATTTTGCTGGGTGCTTTGGCTGAATTTGATCCGAATGACGCAGAAACCCATTTGGAGAAAGGTCCAATTTATTCTGATTACACCCAGTTTCTAAAAAGAGATGGTCTCAAAGGTTCCCGAATTGGAGTGGTTCGGAATATGTTTCCGGCGAATCGGGAAGTGGCTGGTTTGGCGGAGCAAGCGATTGCCGACTTGCGAAGAGCCGGCGCTGAAATCGTTGACAAGTTGGAGTTGACGGCGCGTAGCGAATGGGAAGCGGCGGAGTGGACCGTGCTGATTACAGAGCTTAAAGCTGATATGGCCTCATATTTGGAGAGTCGCACGGATCAAAATATGCGGACGCTGGCCGATCTGATTGTTTTCAATAAAACACATGCGGAAGAGGAGATGCCTTGGTTTGGGCAGGAAATTTTTGAGCAAGCCGAGCAAACAAAAGGCCTGAATGATCCGGAATACCTGGAAGCATTGAAAAATTCGAAGGAGAAATCGCGTAATGAAGGAATTGATCGTTTAATGGATGAACACCAGCTTGACGCCTTGATTGCTCCAACCAACGGGCCATCGTGGCCGATCGATTGGGTGAATGGCGATAATTATACCGGGGGAAGCAGCGATGCAGGCGCCGTAGCCGGATATCCCAGTGTGACTGTTCCGGCTGGATTTCTGAAGGGATTGCCAATTGGGATTTCTTTCTTCGGACGGGCTTGGAGTGAGCCGGTTTTATTGAAGTTGGCTTTCGCCTACGAGCAAAGTACGATGCACCGTCAATCACCGGATTTTAAACGAACGATCAGCTAAGCAGTTGAAAGTCGGTTTTAAAGCGAATGAATATTTTCGGGATTGCCTGCTTTTCGGTAAATTCGCCCAAATTAAAAATCAATTAGCATGTTTTCAGGAATAGTTGAAGAGTATGGCGTTGTAAAAGCCATTGAACGGGAACAGGAAAATTACCATTTCTCGCTGACCTGTTCATTTGTGAATGAGTTGAAGATCGATCAGAGTTTGTCGCACAACGGCGTTTGTTTGACGGTTGTAAAGATTGATCTGGAAGCCAAAACTTATACGGTAACAGCCATTAAAGAAACCATTTTGAAAACAAACCTGGGATATCTCGAAGTTGGTTCGAAAGTAAACCTGGAGCGCAGCATGATGATGAACGGACGTTTGGACGGCCACATCGTTCAGGGTCATGTTGACCAAACTGCTGTTTGCAAAAAGGTGGAAGAAGCGGACGGTAGCTGGTATTTCACCTTCGAATACGAATTCGACAAGTCGAAAGCGCAACAAGGTTACATGACTGTTGAAAAAGGGTCGGTGACCGTGAACGGAGTCAGCCTGACCGTTGTCAACTCGAAAGACAATTCTTTCCAGGTTGCCATTATTCCTTACACTTACAAAGAGACCAACTTCCATACCTTTAAGGAAGGTTCGGTTATCAATTTGGAATTCGACATTATTGGAAAGTACCTAGCCAAACTGGCGACGTTTAAATAGCAGATCACCTTTCAAGATAAAACGAAGATCCGGCCAATTGACCGGATCTTGTGCTTTTTAAGAGTGAAATACCAACAGGGGCGTTTTCACATGAAATACCATCTTCCGCGCAATACTGGGATTAAATATTCTTGTAATCATGTTTCGCTTGTGGGTGGTGAGCGAAAGAATATCGATGTCGTTTTCTTCAATAAAACTCTCCAAATCCTGCAAAATGTTAGCACCCGGTTTTACAATACACTCAATGGGGGTGTCCGGATATTTATTGGCAAGTAAGTTGTGCAGGCTTTCCAGCTTGGCTTCGTCCCATTCACGGGCGGCGTCCGGTCCAACGTGCAGACAGCAGAGCTTGGCGTTGAACGGTTTCAGCAAGCCCAAAAGTTTATCCAGGGAAACGATGTCTTTTTCATCGAAGTTGGTCGCGTAAACGATTTTCTTCATCGAGGCCAGGTTCAACAGGGGCGCTTTTTCCGGAATAACAAGTACCGGAACAGCCGATTTGTAGATGACGCCGGCAGTCGTACTTCCCATAATATCCAAATCATCTTCTTTTGGCCCTTTGATGCCCATGACGATGAGCCTTGGCGGGTGTTTTTCGGTAAAATACAGGATATCGTCTTCCGGGTAACCCAATTTGATCATGTGCTCCGATTCAACTTTTTCCCAGGTTTTCACCCCGATGTAATCTGTCAGCTTGTTCAAAAACTTAACAAACTCTTCGTTGGCAAATTCCTCGCGTTCTTTCAAATGGTCGTATAGTCCGGTGTTGAAGGCCATAACATCGGAGTAGGGCATGCTGAAGAAGTCGGGTTGTTGAATCACGTGGTAAAAGATCAGTTTTGATTCCAGCTTTTGAGCAATTTCAAAAGCCATTAAAGCTGCTTTAAATGAGTAGTTTGAAAAATCAACCGGCACCAGGATGGTATCTTCGGTCTTCATTTTATCTTTATCTTCTTTGCCCAGTAATTCGTCAACAATTGGCCAGGCTTTCTTCACATCTTTCTCATAAATCCGAACTTTAACACCGGAAGCAACAGCTCCCTGGATCAGATTTATGTTCTCGAGGCTACATTCAATACCTTCTGATTCCAACATTGAACGCAGTATTTCAGCTTTGGAATAAGGTAGAAGGGCGATCGTGATTAGTTTCTCATCCATAGCTTCAGGTTTTTAATGAACAGTTTTATTTATTATTTCGAATTTAACAGCTCTTTGGTTTCAAACAATTGCCTGTTTCTTTGTTAAAATGTTTTTTAAGTTATTTTGGCGACACTAATTTTGGTGAAAACACAATTCCGGCTCGACGATACCGTTTAATTAAATGAAATTCGTTATCTTTTTTCGATAGAAAACTGATGGAATGAAATATTCTTCAAACAAGAAGAACATGATCTGGTGGAATTGAAAAGGTTCTGCTATTTTCGTTTTCCAAAACTAAAAGCCACAGAAATTCAGTAGATGGGACAAACAGCATTAATTACCGGAGCCGCGAAGCGAGTGGGACGCGAAGTAGCGCTTCACCTGGCAGCCAAAGGATGGAACCTGGCGTTGCACTACAATAGCTCAGAAAAAGCTGCAAACAAACTGATTACAGAACTACAGAAGAGTTATCCCGAGCAAAACTTTGTGTTGTTCCAGTCGAACATGCAAAACCCGTTTGCGGTGGAAAGCCTGGTGCCGGAAGTACTTCGGGTATTTGGTCAGCTCGACTTGCTGGTGAATAATGCCGCTGTTTTCGAAGGGGCATCGATTTTCGAAACACACTTCGACCTTTTGGATCGTTTGATGATGATTAATTACCGGGCGCCGTTTTTGTTAATCCGCGACTTTGCGCGCCAAATAGGCAAGGGATTAATCGTGAATTTCGTGGATACCCGCATTACCAACAGTAAGACAGATTATGCTGCTTACAGCCTGTCGAAAAAGGCACTTTGGGAGTTAACCAAAATGGCTGCACTGGAATTTGCGCCGTATATCCGGGTCAATGCAATTGCGCCAGGAGCAACACTTCCTCCGGAAGACAAAGACGAATCGTACCTGTGGTTGATCGCAAAAAAAACGCCGATGCAAAAGCCCAGCGGCATTGAGCCGATCCTGAAAAGTCTGGATTACATTTTGGAAAACGATCACCTTACAGGCCAGTTGCTTTTCTGCGACGGAGGCGAAAATCTGGGACAAACTATTTAGTCAGAGGGAACATTCTGAAAAGCTCAATGTTATCTAAACAAACCACTTCGCTGGTTTAATTTTTATAAACAGGTCGAAGCTCCAAATAGATGTTATGGCAAAAATTCGTGTAAAAAATCTGTTGTTACGAACTTACATCGGTTTTAACCCGGATGAATTGGTAAACAAACAGGATGTAGTTATCAATGTTGAAATTGAGGCGACCGTGCCCGATTCAGCCTTGCAGGAAGATGAACCCGACGGTATTTACGATTATAAATTGATCACCAAAAAGATAATTGCACATGTTCAGGACGGGCAGTTTAAGTTACTGGAGGTGTTGACCTCGAACCTGTTGAATATGATTATGGAAGACGAGCGTGTTACCTATGCGAAGGTTGAGGTTGATAAGCCCCATGCGCTGCGTTTCGCCGAATCGGTGTCTTTTGAGATGGAGGCTCGCCGTTGAATTCGGCGATCATATCCATTGGTTCCAACATCGATCCGGAACAAAATATTGCAAAAATGCTGGCTCTCATGGAAAAGGATTGTCGTGTTTTGATGGTGTCAGAGCTCGTTCGCACGAAGCCAATCGGGATTGAAGATCAGCCCGATTTCGTAAACGGAGCTGCATTGGTAGAAACGGAATTGACCCAAGTCGATTTTAAGCAGTATCTGAAATCGGTTGAGGATGCGCTGGGACGCGATCGCAGCCTGCCGAAATTCGGCCCGCGAACCATGGATTTGGATATCGTGGTTTGGAATGGAGAGATTGTAGACGAAGATTACTATACGCGTGACTTTTTGCGGGATGCTGCGGAAAGTCTCGGATTTAAGAAAGAATAGTTAACGCTGAAATAAACAAGCTTATGAAAATGCTGAAGCAGATTTCCTGGTCGCTGTTACTTGTACTTTTTGTTGGATTTACGGCCTGCCATAAAGATGGCAATGACGATAAAACAGAAACAACCGATGAGGTCCTTGTATCCAGTACTCTGGCCACGAGTTTGTCGCAGTCATTTATTCAAAGCGCCTTGACTCTTCTGGAAAACCAGTACCCTGATGCTTCAGGATTGACTTCTTTTGTACAGTCGGGAGTCAATGTTTACAAAGTCACTTATAAAACTACTTTTGAAGGGGAAGAATTGATTGCATCAGGCCTGATCGCTGTGCCCGCAGCTTCCGGGGAGTACCCGCTTCTTTCATTTCAAAACGGTACTAACGTCTTATACAGCGACGCACCCAGCAAGAATTACGCTTTTAATCCGGATGATCCGGAAAATACGACTGTTGTTTTGGAGTGCATGGCTTCATTGGGTTTTGTGGTTGTAATTCCCGATTATCCCGGCTTTGGTAGCTCTGAGTCGGTTTTCCATCCCTATCTCGAAAAAGAAAACACCTTGCCGTCTCTTACCGATATGATTACCGGTGCGAGCGAGTTGATGGCGAAAGATGAAATTGAAGCCAAGCTGAGTGGAGATCTGTTTTTAGCGGGATATTCACAGGGCGGATGGAGCACGATGCAACTGTTGAAGGAAATTGACCAGAATCCGATGACCGGTTTCGACCTGAAGGCGGCTTCCTGTGGCGCCGGTCCGTATAATTTGAGCCAAATGAACAGCATTGTTTTAGGCAAAGATACTTACCCTATGCCTTACTATTTTGCGTATTTGTTGCAGGCTTACGAATTGCATGGATTAATCACGAACCCACTGTCGGATATGTTTGCTGACAGCTATGCCAGCGCTATTCCGGGTCTGTTCGATTTCGAGACTTCAGGAGGCGAAATCAATGCTGCTTTAACCACCGATATCAGTGCCCTGTTTAAAGCGGATTATATCAGCGGATACAGCAGCGATAGCCAATACGCCAGTGTTAAGTCGGCGCTTTCAGGGAATAGTATCACAGCCTGGAATTTGAGCACGCCTACAATGCTTTTTCACGGTGATGCCGACAATTATGTGCCAATCGAAATCTCCGAGGATTTTATCACTGATTTTCGCTCGATCGGGGTTAGCGAAAGCATGATCTCGTTGACGAAACTGGAAGGTGAGGATCACTCTGGTGGAGTCCTTCCTTTTGGGTTGAAGACAGTGGCTTGGTTCCTGAGCTTGGAGGACTAAGGCCACGAAAAACTGACATTTGACATTCTCGAAAGCCGACAATTTGTGTAACTTTGTCGGCGATAAGTTTTTATAACGATGTGGATTTTTGATCTAGAAACAGCTCTTTCCGGACAACGATTTGTCAACATTAAAAAACGCGATTCCTTCCATTTCCAGTCGCGTTAATTCCCTACGCATGTACGTACGATTCACTTCGGTGAAGCATTAGACAATGCACGTTGGTGTGTTGTAATTGCTATTTAATTCAAGTTGTTTATCAAAAAATTAAAACGATAGGAAATGGAACTTCCTTTTGCAGAAAATTACCGCATTAAAATGGTAGAGCCAATCTACCGCAGTACCCGTGAAGAACGTGAGAACTGGATCCGCAAAGCGGACTACAACCTGTTTAACCTGCGCAGCGAGCAGGTTTACATCGACTTGTTAACCGACAGCGGCACCGGTGCCATGAGCGACCGCCAGTGGGCAGCTGTGATGACCGGCGACGAGAGTTACGCGGGCTCATCTTCGTTCTTTAATTTGAAGGATCGGGTGGAACAGCTTTTCGGTTTTGAGTACATGTTACCTGTTCACCAGGGGCGTGCTGCCGAAAATGTGTTGTTCTCGGTGTTGGTGAAAGAGGGAAATATTGTTCCCGGAAACTCACACTTCGACACAACCAAAGGGCACATCGAATTCCGCAAAGCGAAAGCTGTAGATTGTACGATTGATGAGGCTTTCGACACGACGATCGATCACCCTTTTAAAGGAAATATCGACCTTGAAAAACTACAGTTAGTACTGGAAACATACCCGAAAGACCAAATTCCGATGATCATTGTTACAGTAACCTGTAACACGTCGGGCGGCCAGCCGGTATCGATGCAGAACATGCGCGATGTAAAACAACTGGCCGATGCTTACGGTATTCCGGTTATTTTTGACTCGGCTCGTTTTGCGGAGAATGCCTGGTTTATCAAACAGCGCGAAGAAGGCTATGCAGATAAAACGATCAAAGAAATTGTGCGCGAAATGTACAGCTATGCCGATGGGATGACTATGAGTAGCAAGAAAGACGGGATTGTTAATATCGGCGGTTTGCTGGCAATGCATCGTAAAGATTGGTTCGACCAGGCAACGGTTTACAACATCATGTACGAAGGCTTCCTGACCTACGGTGGTATGGCTGGTCGTGATATGAATGCCTTGGCTGTGGGGCTTGATGAGGCTACTGAAGCCGAGTATTTGGAAGCTCGCATCAGCCAGGTTCACTATCTCGGAAATAAACTGATTGAAGCAGGTGTGCCCGTTCAGCGTCCGTTAGGCGGACATGCCGTATTTGTGGATGCACGCCGCTTTTTGCCGGCTGTTCCGCAGGAAGAATACATTGCGCAGACTTTGGCTGTTGAATTGTATTTGGAAGCCGGTGTGCGTGGCGTTGAGGTTGGTACCTTGCTGGCCGACCGTGATCCGGAAACGCACGAAAACCGCTATCCGGGTAACGAATTCCTGCGTTTGGCTATTCCGCGCCGTACCTACACCAACAATCACATGGATGTTGTTGCAGCGGGATTAATCAACCTGTTTGAGCGTCGCGATACCATTCGTCGTGGCTTTAAAATTGAGCACGAAGCGCCAATTATGCGCCACTTTACAGTTGGACTGAAGAAAGTTGACTAAACGAAGGTCAATTTAAAGCATAAAAAAATCCCGGCTTAAAACCGGGATTTTTTGTTTGTATCGAGTGCTTATTTGCGTGCGTTCGAGAAGAAGTCTCGCTGTGCTTTTATCAAGTTAACGTAGTGCATCAGCAGGTTCTTTGTTTCCGAAATAATGTTGAAGAATAACACGGAATTTCGGGTGTTGACTTCTTTATTTTTAATCCGCTTAATTTGCGCTTTTTCCAGCTGACCTATTTTGATGATCAGATCGTCGCGCTGTTTGATTACGTTGTTGAGTTCTTCGAACTGTTCTTTTTCAACAACCTGGCGGGTCAGGTTTACAAAGTTCGTTGCATCGGTTAAGAAACTTTTTAGTTCAGCCGCCTGAGCGTCCGTAAACGGTTTGTGATTGTTTTCGAGGTGCTCGTGCATCGGGTCAACAAGGTAGCTTAACGAGTGCGAAACCTCACGCATGTAATCCACCAACTGTACATAGAAGTGTCCCAAGTCTAATGAGTCGCTTTGTTGCAGTTTTTCGATTACACTGGAGACCTTGTTCTTCATCTTCTTCGACTTTTTATCGAAAGCCGTTTTCATTTCAACAGCCTCCCGCAATTGAGTGCGTTCTTCGTCGATGAAGCTTTCTACTGCAGTTGAATATACTTGATTAATGGTGATTACGGCGTTAAGAACTTGCTTTTTGGTCTTGTCTATCACTTTGTCGGTGCCATCTGTTTCAATGATGTGCTCCTCTTCCTCGCTTTGTTTGTTGGCTGCTCTTTTACGCAATACAGTGTGCGTACGAACCACGGTAAAGATGGCCAATCCGATGAATACAAAGATCATGAAGTTGCCACTGAGAGAAATAATCAATGCGATTACCAGCGAAACAGTGAAAGCAACCAAAGCAGTCAGGAACCAGCCACCAACTACGGCAAATACGCCTGAAATCCGATATACGGCACTTTCTCTGCCCCAGGCGCGGTCGGCCAGCGAAGTACCCATTGCTACCATAAATGTCACGTATGTTGTTGACAAAGGCAGTTTCAGGGAAGTACCGATGGAGATTAGGATTCCGGAAACAATCAGGTTAATTGCTGCGCGGATTTTATCGAAAGCGGCTTCGTCTTCCAATGCCACAATTTTTTCACCCTTTGGATGCTCAAAACGAGAATCGATAAAGCGGTTCAGGCTGGCAGGTAATATTTTGTGAACGTTTTTGTTGGCTTGCATGGTTTTGCGCACGATAATCCGCGAAAGCATCGATGAGCCAAATCTTTCGTCGCCTTCATTCTGACGAGATAAATCGACGCTGGTAGCAACAACATTCTGTGCTTTTCTTGAAGTAATCAAGGTGATGATCATTACAAAACCGGCAATAACCAACATGTAAGAAGGTGTGGCTACTTTACCTTTCAGCATTTCCATCGAGAACGAATCGGCAGCAATACCTCCACCGGCAATCCAGGCTTTGAATGACTGGAACCCGGCCAACGGCACACCAATAAAGTTTACCAGGTCGTTTCCGGCAAATGCCATGGCAAGGCCGAATGTACCCACAAGAACAATAATCTTCGGGATGTCAATTTTAAATAGCCAGGTAAAAAGCTGAAGAACAACCGTCCAACCAATGAAGCTGAAAATCAAAATCTGAAGCATGTTTTCGGTCATGTATTTCAACATGTCTTCGGTGATGAATGTAGCTCCTTTTGCACCTTTGATGATCATGAAATAGGTCATTGCGGCGATGGATAAACCACCAAAAACAGCCCCGTAATATTTCAGGGTGCGATGCTGACGGAAGGAGAATACCATCCGTGCAATGTATTGAACCAGAGCTCCCACGATGAACGCGATTATCACCGATACTAAAATCCCGGAAATAATGGCCAGTGCTTTTTCACTGTTGATGTACTCGGATAATTGACCGATTGATTGCCCTGCCATCTTAATCTTGATGAACGAAACGGCAACTGCGGCACCCAGTAATTCAAATACAATTGATACGGTTGTCGAAGTTGGTAATCCGAAGGTGTTGAACATGTCAAGCAGGATAACGTCTGTTATCATTACTGCCAGGAAGATGATCATGATTTCGGAGAACATAAACATGTCAGGATGAAAAATCCCTTTACGAGCAACTTCCATCATCCCGCTTGAGAAGACGGATCCAACCAGTACACCCAGTGAGGCAACACCGAAGATGAGCCATTTGGGGGCGGCTTTTGAACCGATTGCAGAGTTGAGGAAGTTCACGGCGTCGTTACTTACACCGACGATTAGGTCTGAAATGGCCAATGCGAAAAGAACGACCACCAGGATAAGATAGAAATGTTCCATTTTTGATTTTTATTAGAATCGCGGGCAAAAATAACCCCTATCGTCAAGGGGCTGAGAAATAAAAATTTAAGAAACGTTTAAATGATTATTAAAATATCATTAAAGGCGAAGTAACTAATTTTTATCCTATTTTTAATATTAAATTGAATTTTCTGTGAAATTGTGCTGTGGATCAGTTTAAATCAAATCAGAGATCTTATTTTTGAAAGGTTGAAGGGCAGGAAAAGTGCTGTGAATTTGGTATTTTTCAGCGTTCTGCCTGTTTTTGATCCAACTAAAAAGTTTTGAATGAAGACATATCCAATTCGGCGCCTGGCGCTCTACCTAACGATTCTGATAACAGGTTTGTGTGCTATTGAAGCCGTCGTTCTGACCGTAATTCCGATGCCGGTCTTTTTCAAAATAGTATTGATTTTGGGCTTGCTCGTCGCTGTCTATTTCCTGTCCGTTTCTTTTCTAACCCGTTATATCAACGATAAAATTGAGCCGATTTACAAAGTAATTCGGGAGATTCCGTTGCAGGGTAAAGCTGTCAAAAACCCGCAGCAGCCATCCAATGAGATTGCTGATGTGCACAAGGAAGTTGAGCAGTGGGCAAAGAACCAGACCCAGGAAATTACGCGGTTGAAAGATTTGGAGCGTTATCGCAAAGAGTTCGTCGGAAACGTTTCGCACGAATTGAAAACGCCGATTTTCAATATTCAAGGCTACATTTTGACCCTGCTGGAAGGAGGGTTGGATGATCCGAAGATCAACATGCTTTACCTGAAACGCACCGAAAAAAGTATCGACCGGATGATTTCGATTGTGGAAGATCTCGAGTCGATTACCAAGTTGGAGTCAGGGGTTCTGCGGTTACGCGTCGAGAGTTTCGATTTTGTGAAACTGGTTGACGACGTGATTGAAATGGAGCAGATGATGGCCAACGAGCGCAAAATTCAATTACTGTTCGAGCGTCCTGAAAAACCGGTTAAAGTTCGGGCCGACAAGAAACGAATCATGGAGGTGATGACCAACCTCGTCGCCAACGGAATCAAATACGGACGTCAGAAAGGTTTTGTGAAAGTTACCTTCTACGATTTGAAAGATCACCTCATGGTTGAGGTCATGGATAATGGGATAGGAATCGATAAAAGTGACCTTCCACGCATCTTTGAACGCTTTTATCGCGTCGACAAATCGCGGTCCCGTGAACAAGGTGGTACCGGTTTGGGTTTATCCATTGTGAAGCATATTATTGAAGCTCACAAACAAACGATCAATGTTAAATCAGAAGTGGACGAAGGAACAACTTTCACTTTCACGCTTGAAAAGTCCAAATGATTTTGGTAAATTTCCTGCAATTCAACTTTAGTTGAAGTTTGACGTTGAAATCAAAAATAAACCAGAAATAAATTCGCTGCTAGTTAACAAGTACCTGATATGAGTGAAGAAAAATACAAAATCCTCTTGGTAGACGATGAAGTCGATATTTTGGAGTTCATCAGTTACAACCTCGAAAAAGAAGGTTTCAAAGTATATACAGCGCAAAACGGCGCCGAAGCAATCAAAGTTGCAGAGAAGAAAGTTCCTCATCTGATTATTTTGGATGTGATGATGCCGGAAATGGATGGTATCGCTGCCTGCGAAGAACTGCGCAAGATTCCGGCTTTACAGAGCTGCATTATTGCTTTCCTGACTGCCCGCGGTGAAGATTATTCGCAAATCGCAGGCTTCGAAGCCGGAGCCGACGATTATATTACGAAGCCTATTCGTCCGAAAGTTTTGGTTAGCCGCGTGAAAGCCTTACTGAAACGTACCGGTGGAAGCAGTACTGCTGCAGCAGCTCCGGTTGAAAATACCAATACCCTGGCCATTGGCGACCTGGTGATCGACAAAGAGCGTTACCTGATTAAAATGAATGGCGAGGAAATGATTCTGCCGCGGAAGGAGTTTGAATTGCTCTCATTGCTGGTATCGAAACCAGGAAAGGTCTTTACGCGCGAAGAGATTTATTACTCGGTTTGGGGTGACAACGTTGTAGTGGGCGACCGTACCATTGATGTTCACATCCGCAAGTTGCGCGAGAAGATCGGAAACGATCATATCAAGACCTTGAAAGGTATTGGTTACAAGTTTGTTGAGTAGTAAAATTCAAAACGATATTCGGAAGCATGGCTCAAAAGTCATGCTTTTTTTATTATCTTTTCCTTATCAATCCCGCTATCTATGAAAGTATTTCTGGTCCTTTTTTGTGCCTTTTTTATCCCGGTTTTGTCTTTTGGGCAGTTTAGCTGGGGTGTAAAAGCAGGAGCTTCTTTTTCAGGTTATCATTCCGAAAGTGCGTCCGGTCTCAATCCGGAGTACAAGTACCAACCCGGTTTTCAAGCAGGCGTTTTTGCCGAGCAGCAGTTGAGTGAACGTTTCAGTTTGCAACCGGAACTACTTTTCAGCTTTCGACGGGCCAAAGCGTCGGTAAAAGAGACCTATTCGATTCCATCAACAACTGGATACACGACGCTGGAACTGGAGATGACGAGCCGCTTTTCACCGCTTTACCTGGATTTGCCGGTTTATTTCAAAATGAAT
This sequence comes from Mangrovibacterium diazotrophicum, assembly GCF_003610535.1. Lineage (NCBI taxonomy): Bacteria > Pseudomonadati > Bacteroidota > Bacteroidia > Marinilabiliales > Prolixibacteraceae > Mangrovibacterium > Mangrovibacterium diazotrophicum. The sequence continues at coordinate 3,406,782 of NZ_RAPN01000001.1, forward strand.
GTAATGGAGGCAAAAACAGGGAAGTTGGCGCTCGGTTTGGGTCCGGTTTTTAGTTATGGTTTGGGTGGAAAGGTAAAAGTTGATGGTAAGCTTGGCTCCGATGAAACTTCCGGCGAGCAAAAGCTTTTTAAAGAGGATGAGTTTGTTTGGACGGACGATTCGGGAAATCAATCGACCGAAATGCTGATGGACGATGCACCTTTCAAACGCTTTGATTTTGGTTGGGGAGGACTCGCCACCTACGAATTGCCTTTGGGTCTGGCATTCAACCTGAGCGCCCAATACGGACTGCTTAATATTAGCAACGACGAGGAGGAAGACCTATATTCCCGCAGCCTTGTGCTCGGGATTTCGTATCGGTTCTAATTGTTGATGCAGCGGGTTAAATCCAGGCCATGATCAGGTAGTTGACCGCAAAGCCAAGAAAGAACCCGGCGTAAACCTGGAGTGGTGTATGTTTACCAAGCACAATTCGCGCGGTACCAACTATTCCGGCTACGAAAATCAGGCTAGCCAGCAATAGTGAGCTGTTAATATTCATGCGTAGAGAGAGTGCCAAAAATGCCCCGATCAGTCCACCGATTCCTGCCAGATGAGCACTGATTTTCCATTTGATTGAAATGATCAGAAGAATGGCAATCGTCAGAACACTGGCAATTAAAACGATTCGGTAGATCGGATAAATCGGTACCTTCCCCAGAAAGTAATATCCAAGGTAGTAGAATACAGCTGTGCTCAGCAAAGGCAGAACCCGGTCTGAGCTTTTATCCAGGTTAATTTTAAAACGCGGCGAAAAAAGCATGAAACTCATGCTGATCAAAGGAAGCAGAAAAGTGCTCATAATGACGATCAGCAGGATGAATTTCTTTGCTTCGTAGGAGATCAATGCAAAGTAAAATCCGGTGTTCATCAGCAACAGAAAACCAAAGGTTGGCATCAGCAGCGGATGAAACAGGAAGGAGACAGCTTTCGCTAGTTTTTGAATCATTTTAAAGGCTTTCGGCGTTACAACTCTTTCCGCATACGGGCTACCGGAATACCCAACTGTTCGCGGTATTTGGCAACGGTACGGCGCGCAATCGGATACGACTTTTCTTTCAGGATTTGGGCCAGACGGTCGTCGGTTAGCGGACGGCGCTTGTCTTCGCCCGAAATACAATCTTCCAGAATTTTCTTGATTTCCCGGGTCGAAACTTCTTCGCCGGTATCTTTTTGCATTCCTTCCGAGAAGAAATATTTCAACGGGAAGATGCCAAAATTCGTTTGGATGTATTTGCTGTTCGAAACGCGCGAAATGGTTGAAATGTCCAATCCGGTGCGGTCTGCAATATCTTTCAGGATCATCGGTTTCAGCTTGGTTTCGTCACCATCCTGGAAGTAGTCTTTCTGAAAGTCGATAATTTCCGACATCGTTACCAGCAATGTTTGGTGGCGTTGACGAATCGCATCGATGAACCATTTGGCCGAGTCCAGCTTTTGCTTCACAAACATCATCGCATCTTTTTGGTCGCGCGATATGTTTTTGCGGTTTTCACTGTAGCTTTTCAGCATGTCCATGTAATGGCCGTTCATGCGCAAATCGGGTACGTTCCGCTGGTTCAACGAAAGCTGCAGCTCACCATCCTGGTTTTCCAAAATGAAGTCGGGGACAATCACCTGGTTCGATTTGGTAAGCGGGTTGCTGTAAGATCCGCCCGGTTTCGGGTTGAGCTTCAAAATCTCGGCAATCGCGTCTTTCAGTTCATCTTCTGATGCATCGTACTTTCGTAAAATCTTATCGTAGTGCTTTTTAGTAAACTCGTCAAAGTTTTCCGAGATGATCTTCTCGGCCAGCATCGACGCAGGTGTTGCTCTTCTGCGTTGAATCTGCAGGAGTAAACATTCTCTCAAATCGCGGGCTCCAACCCCGGCGGGATCGAATTCCTGTATCACTTCGAGCAGTTCTTCCAGCTCTTTCTCGCTGACATTCAGGTTCAGGTTGAAAGCCAAATCGTCGCTGATGGAAAGTAAATCGCGTCGCAAATAACCGTCATCATCAATATTCCCGATGATGTACTCGGCCAGTTTGCGTTTGTCTTCATCCAAATCGGCCAGACCAAGCTGCTCGTGCATCGATTCGTGAAAACTGGTGCCAGCCGAAAACGGCACGTCAATCTGCTTATCGTCTTTTGAATAGTTGTTCGCTGCTAATTTGTATTCGGGGATGTCGTCTTCGTCCATGTAATCTTCCAGCGAAAACTCGTCGCCGTCGCTGTCACTCGAACTGTCGTCATCCGCCATATTGCTTTCTTCGTCCGGCGTGTCGTTCAGCATTTCCAGTACCGGATTTTCCTCCAATTCCTTCTTGATGCGCTGTTCCAACTGCACGGTAGGAATCTCCAGAAGTTTGATCACCTGTATTTGCTGTGGTGATAACTTCTGCAGTAATTTTTGTTGTAAACTTAGTTTCTGAGATGGCATACCGTACTTGTCTAATGTAATCTGTTTGTTTCATGACTGTGTCTGCCGACTTGGCTAAAATCGATTGCAAACACGCTCTGTTTTTCCAAAATTATAATTTTTATGCTTACATCGAACGGATACTGTTAAAAAGCCGGTTGGAGAGCAAGTACCTTTACAATTTAGAAATGATCCGTATTCCGCGGCTTTGCGCAGTTTTCGCTAGATTCCATCAAAAATCAGGCCGTCGGAACCACGACGCCGATTCTTTTTCAATTTGAAGAAAGGCAGGTATTTCACTTTTTTATACCTCACTTTTGGGCCGAAAAGATTGAAGTCGACGCCAAAATTGAAGCTGGAGTAGTCCGAGAATTTGGGCACGAAAAAGGAAAGCATGTTGTCGGTCCCGATGTAAAACTGTGCCGACCTCCATTGGTAAAGCCAACCGAGCGGAATGTTCTCAAATGATTTGCCGTAAACGCCAATTCCGGAGACTAGTGTGGAGTGACTGGAATAGCGGTAGTTTACGAGTGTTGAGAAACTGTTGTGTCCCAGGTTTTCAATTTGGATGTACCGGTTGACAATTCCGATGTTCAGCTGGTTCGACAGTTTGTAATTCAGGCCGAGCAGGAAGGTTGTCGGGATTTTGGTTTTATAGTTCTGCTCTGTGGGGATAATATCGTAAAGTTCGGCAATGTGGTCGACCAAATCTACTTCGTCGGTTTCCTTCACCAATACGCCAAGCTCGGGGTCGAAATGAATGTTCTCGATTTCGTACAGTCCCTCATCGAAATTTAAGTCGTAAACACTCTCTTTCCAGGTGATTGAGCCGAGGTCGAGGACGCTTGCAGTAAATTCCACTTGTGGGTTGATTTTCCAGTTTATTCCGAGATCCATCCCCAAGCCTGTATTTTTTCGGTTGAAAAGGTAATCGGATATGCTTTTGCCGTTCATCACATTGATCTTTGTGATCACGCCGTTTTCTTCGTTGTCAGTAGCCGGAATCGAGAAGAACACGTCGCCGTGTGATTGCGCATAGTAGAGTCCTTCCTGGTCGATCATTTGGCCCCCCAGGGTCGAGGCCATGAACGATTTTCCATAGTACAATTTCACCCGAATACCAAAATCGAGTTTATGCCGAATGAGCTCGTTGGCATAGCCGAACGAGTACTCTCTGAGGTGAACTGACTCGGACGGGAAATCCTGGTTTTCGTACAGGCCGACTGTTTCATCGCCGGTTGTGTTCATCAGGAAGCGGGAAAACTCGCCGCCAAAACGCATCAAAACATAGGCTTTTTCCTTGATCTGGAAATTGAATGCACCGGATGGGGTGTTGATCCCGATATTCAGCAGATTGGCATCGATGTAGTTGTAGGAAAGATCCTTTTTAACCAGGCTCCGGAAAATGACTTTCGATTCATCATCAACTTCATCGGTGAATAAAATCTTCACCACATTGTCGATTGCTTCGCGGTTGTTGTAGCTGACCCCAATTCCCGACATTGGGAAGATGTTGAAGGTGAATTCCTTTTGGTTCTTTAAAAAAGCGGGGTTGTAGCCGGGGGCGTTGTAAAAATCCTTGGTGTGGTAAAACAGAATGTTCGACTGACCTTTGGATGTATTTACGAACAGTATCAGCAGCAAAAGCAGTAAAATTAGTTTGCCATGTAACGTTTTCAACTTCGGCTTGAGGGCAAGAGGACTCGTGCTTTTGGGGTAATGCATTTGGTATCAGTCGATAAAAAATTTACCTCTTCGGATGCCTTTAATTGAGCATGACGAAGAGGTAAACAAATATAATCGTAATAAGCAGGTGTTCGAAATGGCCTGCTCGTTTTTATCAACTTTTCAATGTTGGTAATTCAAATCCGTTGAGGACTAGAATTCTGCATTCTTTGGTGTACGCGGGAAAGCGATTACGTCGCGAATGTTGCCCATTCCGGTAACAAACAGGATGAAACGCTCAAATCCCAATCCGAAACCTGCGTGAGGCACTGTTCCGTAACGACGGGTATCCATGTACCACCACATTTCTTCGGCTGGAATGCCCATTTCGGTCATGCGGGTCATCAGTTTGTCGTAGTCTGATTCACGTTCCGAACCACCAATGATCTCACCAATCTGCGGGAACAGCACGTCCATGGCAGCAACTGTTTTACCGTCATCATTTTGCTTCATGTAGAAAGCCTTAATGTCTTTCGGGTAGTTGATCAGGATAACCGGTTTTTGGAAATGTTTCTCCACCAGGTAACGTTCGTGTTCACTTTGCAGGTCAATTCCCCATTCAACCGGGAACTGGAACTTATTTTTCTTGTAAGGTTTCGAATTCAACAGAATGTCGATGGCTTCGGTGTAAGTACAGCGTACGAAATCGTTGGCCAAAACAAACTGCAACTTTTCAATCAACTCCATCGAGCGTTGGTCTGCTGGTTTGTTTTTTTCCTCTTCCTGTAAGCGGTTGCTCAGGAATTTCAGATCGTCCATGCAGTTGTCCAACGCATATTTGATCAGGTATTTCAGGAATTCTTCCGCCAGATCCATGTTGTCGGCCAGTTCGTAGAAAGCCATTTCCGGTTCAATCATCCAGAACTCAGCCAAGTGGCGGGTTGTATTCGAGTTTTCGGCACGGAATGTTGGTCCGAAAGTATAAATCTCGCCCAAGGCTGTTGCACCCAATTCACCTTCCAGCTGTCCGGAAACCGTCAGGTTTGTCGGGCGGCCGAAAAAGTCTTCTGCGTAGTTGATCTCGCCTTCTTCTGTCATCGGTGGATTCACTGCAGGCAGCGTTGAAACGCGGAACATTTGTCCGGCACCTTCTGCATCCGAACCTGTGATGATCGGTGTATGTAAATAAACAAATCCTTTGCTGTTAAAATAGTTGTGAATGGCAAAAGCCATGGCGTGGCGAATACGGAAAACGGCGCTGAATGTAGCCGTACGGAAACGCAGGTGAGCATTTTCGCGCAGGAACTCCAGGCTGTGTTTTTTAGGCTGAATCGGGTATTTTTCCGGATCAGCTTTTCCGTAAATTTTAATTTCGGTAGCGTTCAGCTCAACGGCTTGTCCGCTACCCTGTGATTCAACCAGTTCGCCGGTAATAGCCAGCGATGCACTGGTATTAATATCCTTCAGTAAGCTTTCTCCAAACTTCTCAACATCGGCAACAACCTGCAAATTATTAATGGTCGAACCGTCATTCAAGGCGATAAAATTGACATTTTTACTACCGCGTTTGGTTCTTACCCATCCTTTCACCAACACTTGCTGGCCTACTTGTCCGCCAGCTAATACTTCTTTAATTTTCAGTCGTTTCATACTGTATTTTCTTATTTTGCAGATTAACCCATGGTTTTTTAAAAGAGAAGAACAAAAGTACATTTTTCTGTTGAAAAACATTAGCAGCCCTGCTCAAAAGTTTAATCATTAGCAGTCAATTAACCTGACCTCGGCGAGTACCATAATTTTCACATTACCGAAAGCTTTCTCCGCTGATCCCGGATTTTTGTCTTTGTTTTATTGATAAATTCTGATTTATTTTAGTTCACTAAACCCACAACAAAATCCACTGCATGAGGATTGAGGACCGTATACTATTCAATGAAATTAAACAGCGGAACCGCAAGGTTTTCGAGGCTTTGTTTTACGAGTATTACCCGGGTTTGGTGCGGTTTGCCGAGAACTTCGTTTTTAATCCCGCCATTTGCGAAGATATTGTTCAAACGCTCTTCCTGTACTTTTGGGAGAATGCGGCGCAGATGAATATCAATCTTTCCCTGAAGGCCTATTTCTACCAGGCGGTTCGTAATCGCTGCCTCAATCATTTGCGCGATCTACAGGTTGAGGACAAACACAAGCTGCTTTACATCGAAGCGAGTCTGGATTGTGATGATCCCGATTTTTTTGAAGAAGTTGATTTGAGCCACGAAGTAGAGCAGGCGATTGCGTCGCTACCGGATCAAATGAAGGAGCTTTTTCTGCTGAAATACCGTGATGGTCTGCGGACTCGAGAGATTGCCGAATTGAAAGAGGTTTCTGAAAATACGGTCAAAACACAGTTGCTTCGTGCAAAGGAGCGACTCCGCAAAAAACTGCTGGACAACACATCTTTGCTTTTTTTCTTCTAAGCTTGTCACCTGTTTTTGGCTGGGGCGTGTCAAAGGGGTAAAAAGCTTAAGATGGCAACCAAGCCTACAATCGATATTAAAATTATTTGGAAATCGGTTCATGGTCAACTGACCACCGATGAAGAAAAACACCTGCAAGACTGGCTGAAGGAAGATTCGTCTCATCGCAGCTACTACCAACAGGTCAAACGATACTACCAAAGCGGTTCTTCTTTTACCGGCTCGAAGTTGGACTTGGACCGGGCCTGGCATTCTTTCGAAGGACGCGAGCGTTCGGCTAAAAAGCGGAAGTTTATACAGAAAATGGCAATCGCCGCGTCAATCGCTGCTTTGGTTGCCCTCATTTCTTCTGTCTTGATTTGGCAATTCCAATCGTCTCCCGAAGTTATCACGAAAAAGCAGGTGAGCCTGATTAAACCGGGCAGCGGCAAAGCAACCTTGTTTTTCGACGACGGCAGAACATACGATCTTACCAATTCGGGAAACCTGGCTTTGAGCGAAGATGGCATTATCATCCAAAACACCGAGAATGGTTTGGCTTATTCGGGTGGCAAACTTGCCGATGGCGAACTTCGGTACAATATTTTGCGCGTACCACGTGGCGGCGAATATGTGCTGACTCTTCCCGATGGAACGCATGTTTGGATGAATGCCGAAAGCTCCATTCGGTATCCGATTCGTTTTGCTGATGATGAACGCAAGGTTGAGCTGCAGGGGCAGGCTTATTTTGAAGTGACACACGACGAGCAGCGGCCTTTCCGGGTTTGGTCGGGCAACCAGGAAATTCGGGTTTTGGGAACACAGTTCGACCTAAAAGCCTATCAAAATGACGAGACCATTACCACAACATTGGTGCAGGGAAGTGTTCGCATTAGTTTGAAGGACAATCCTGAAGTGCAGGAAACACTGGTCCCGAACGAACAATGCACCTTCAATAAAACCGAGAACACATTGGAAAAACGGAAGATTGAAACCTTACCATACATTTCGTGGCGAAAGGGCAAGCTGATGTTTGAAGATGAAGAGCTTTCGGAAATCATGAAAACGCTGCAGCGCTGGTACGATTGCGATGTGGTATTTGCTTCGCAGAGGGCGCGGCATATGAAATTTACCGGCACGCTCAAACGCTACGACGACATCAATGAGGTGCTGAATAAAATTGCAAAAACTAACGAAATCAAAATATATGTAAACGGAAATTCTATTCGCATTGAGTAGTAAAAAACGGGAAATGTTCGCACCATTCCCCGTCATTTGAACACTCAGTGTTAACACTAAATGTTGGATTCAAACAGCTCAAATTTATGAAAAAAAATCGATGTAATCCTGCTTTTCGGAGCGGGTGGCAAAAACTCTATCTTATGATGAGATTAACACTATTCTTCCTCATTTTGGGGTTGTTACAGGTTTCGGCCACTGCATATTCCCAACAGACGAACCTAAATATAAAAATGGGGAATGCGAAAGTTGAGGAGGTATTGAAAAATATTGAAGATCAGAGCAACTATTACTTCCTGTATCGCTCTGACATGTTGAAAGAGATTCCGACCGTTAATGTCGACCTGTCTAACGCCAAAGTTGAGCAGATTCTCGATCAGATTCTTCTTCCCTACGGTTTCTCGTACGAGATTGATGACCGGATCGTGGTGATTAAAAAAGGCGACGAGCAGCTGAATAATTCCAAGCCAGGACAGCAGCAAAAGAAAGTCACCGGTAAAGTGACTGATAGGGAAGGAATTTCTTTGCCCGGTGTTTCGGTCGTTGTAAAAGGAACGACCATTGGGGTTATCACGGACATCGACGGGCGTTTTGTTTTGGATGTTCCGCAGGATGCAATTTTGCTGTTCAGTTTTATGGGTATGGAGCCTCAGGAAATGGTTGTTGGCGACCAGGCCATATTTGATATTGTGCTGAAAGAATCATTAGTTGACATCGATGAAGTCGTCGTTGTTGGTTATGGACAAATGCGCCGCAGCGACCTAACCGGTTCGGTGGTGTCGGTTTCGAGCGATGCTATTTCCAAGTCGGTTACTACTTCGGTTGACCAGGTTTTGCAGGGACGTGCCGCGGGTGTTCAGGTACAACAAAACAGTGGTGCGCCGGGAGCGAGTTCGTCAATCCGCATTCGTGGTATTGGCTCGCTGAACCTGTCGAACGAACCGATTTATGTGATCGACGGCGTTATCATCGATGGTTCTACTTCTTCGGAAACGTCGAACCCACTATCTTCCATCAACCCATCCGACGTTGTAACGATGGATGTTTTAAAAGACGCTTCGGCAACAGCGATTTACGGTTCACGTGCGGCAAACGGTGTTATCATCATAACCACAAGGCGAGGTCAAAAAGGTGAAGCCCGGATAACCTACGATGGCTATATGGGCTGGCAGGAAATGCCAACTAAGCTTGACCTACTCAATCTGCGGGAATATGCAATGCACAAGAATGATCGCGCTGCCATGGGGATTGTGGAATACGACAATAATTTTGTTCGCCCTGATTTGTTGGGTGAAGGTACCGACTGGCAAGAGGAATTGTTTAACACAGCCATGATGAACAGCAACAACCTGTCGGTTGCAGGGGGTACTGAGAAAAATACTTACGCCATGGGAATCGGTTATCTGGACCAGGATGGTATCGCCATCGGTTCGGGCTTTAAGCGTTTGAACCTTCGCGGAAACTTTGATACGCAGGTGAAGGAATACCTGAAAGTAGGGATCAACTTTGCTTTCAGTAATTCAAAACAGAAGACTACCGTTTCGGATGATTCCTTGATTAAAACAGCCCTCAAGCAAACACCGAACGTTGCTGTTCGCAACGCTGATGGTAGTTTCGACGGACCGGATACTGATCAGTATGTACAATCAAACCCGGTTGGTTTGGCTATGTTGAAGGATAACCGAAATGAAAAATTCAACATTCGGGCAAACACCTTCATGGAGGCCACCTTGGTGAAGGGTTTGACATACAGAACTGAATATGCAATTGACTACGGTGTGGGGAATGGCTACAAATTTACTCCCACGTACACATTTGGGGCCTTGTCAAACGAAATTCGTGAAGGTTCCCGTTCAAAGAGTTTTTCGAAATACTGGAGCTGGCGTAATATTTTGACTTTCAATCGCGAATTCGGAGTTCATAATATCAACTTCATGTTGGGGCAGGAAATGCAGGAGTCGCGCTACGAGTACCTTTACGGCTCGAGAACCGGATACCTGACAAACGGGGCCACCGACCTGGATGCCGGAGACGCCACAACAGCAACCAACTCCAATAACAGTTGGGAAGCGTCTATTGCTTCATTCTTTGGACGTTTGTTTTACTCGTTTAATGACAAATATTTGCTGACAACTACCTTGCGTTATGACGGTTCTTCAAAATTCCACCCCGATAACCAATGGGGTTGGTTTCCGTCGGCCGCTTTGGCCTGGAAGATTTCCAATGAAGATTTCTTAAAAGACAATGCGACCATTAATAACCTGAAACTGCGTTTAGGCTGGGGTACAGTTGGTAACGAAAACATACCGGCCAATGCTTATTCATACACCGCAACCTATGTTTCTATCCCGACAAATTGGGGAACTGGTTTGCTTGCCGGTAACACGCCCAACGAGGAGTTGCAGTGGGAAACAACTTACTCAAGCAACATCGGTTTGGACTTGAACATGTTTCAAAACCGCATCGAGTTTATCGCCGATGTTTATTACAAAAAGACGAAAAACCTGTTGCTGGCTTTGCCCTTGCCCGGCTATGTCGGAACTGAAGGACAAGGCGCAACATCTTCACCCTGGGTGAATATTGGCTCACTTGAAAACAAAGGTTTCGAGTTGACACTAAACACGGTCAATGTTGACAAAGGCGACTTCCAATGGCGTTCAAACCTTGTCTTCTCGATGAACCGAAACAAAGTACGTTCGCTGGACACCGAAACCAGCATCATCAACAAAACCATACAGGAAGGATCGGAAATTACGGTTGTGACCCGTACGGCTGTCGACGAGGCAATCGGTCAGTTCTACGGTTACAAAGTGATTGGACGCTTTGAAAAGGCTACGGATTTCTACTATAAAAACAGCGCCGGAGAGCTTGTACCAACAGCGCTTCCGGAAGACATGGCCATTGGTGAAAATGGTGTGTGGATTGGCGATTACATGTTTAAAGATATGAATGAAGACGGTGTAATCAACGAGGAAGACCGGACATTTATCGGCAATCCGGAACCCGATTTCATCTTCGGTATCGGTAACACGTTTGCCTGGAAAGGTTTCGATTTGAATGTTTACCTGACCGGTTCGTATGGAAACGAGGTTGTGAACTATCAACGTCGCTGGCTCGAGAATCCGCGCGGAAATACCAATTTACTGAAATCTGCATTGGGTTATGCCCATCTGGATTTGATTGATTCGGAAGGCCCGAATGACTACCGCAACATTGAAATTGTAAGCGGTGATCCTTACATGCCTCGTATGGCCGCTTCATCTGCATCGTCAACTTCAAACTTCCGCTTCAGCGATCGCTTTGTGGAAGACGGTTCCTACCTGCGTATTCAAAGTATATCGCTGGGATACAATTTCCCGCGTTCGGTCACCAATAAGCTGGGGGTTGACAACCTGAAAATTTATACTAACCTGCAAAACGTATACACCTTCACCAAATACTCCGGTTATGATCCGGAAATTGGTTCGACAAACCAGGATGCACTGATGACCGGAATCGATAATGCCCGGTACCCGTCTCCCCGAATTTATACGTTTGGCTTAAATGTAACTTTCTAACTGAAAACGAGACATGATTATGAAAACACATAAATTGATATACACTTTGGCGATCGCGTTTTCGTTGCTTGCAACTGCATGTGATTCGTTTTTGGAAGTTTCGCCGAACGATCAGATTACCGGTGATAATTTCTACCAGTCTGAGGAAGACTTCCAGGCAGCAACAGCGCCGCTTTACAACAAGGTTTGGTTTGACTTCAATGATAAGTTCTATTATGGCTTGGGTGACGGCCGCGCTTATAACTTGTATGCTCCCTATTCCGATTACATTTACCCGTTCAGTGATTTAACCGAGACCGGATTGACAGGACCTTTGGTTTCAGCCTGGCAATCTTTCTACAATGTTATCCAGCAATCGAATCGGGTTGTAATCGGGATTAAGGGGAGTAGTGTTGAAGACGAAACCAAAAACAAATACATTGCCGAGGCCCGCTTTATGCGTGGTGTGGCGTACTGGTATTTGGCTTCTCTTTGGGGAGATGTAATTCTTTGTGAGGATCCGAATGAATTGGTGAATAACCCGATTGTGAATACCAACCCGGTAGATCAGGTTTACGAATTTGTGATGCGCGATTTGGAGTTCGCGGCGAAGTATCTGCCCGAACAGGCGGTTAACGACGGCCGGTTGACCAAGTACAGCGCTTATGCCATGTTATCGCGTATTTATCTTTCGTACGCAGGCTTGAGTGGTAATCCGAATAGCGGGGCGAGAGATTCCGAATACCTGGATAAAGCTAAAAAGGCGGCAGAGGTTGCCATAAATGACGGGCCTTACCAATTGATGGAAGACTATGCAGACCTGTTCATGATTGAGAATAACAATAATTCGGAATCAATTTTTGCACTTCAATGGGTGCCATACCTGAATAATTCAACCGGTTACGGCGTCATCAACACACAGCAAGCCTATTTCGCTGCCGGTTCCGAAATTACGGGCGATGATGCTGCCTGGGGCTATTGGACCCGTGCTTCATACGATATTTTGGTTCAATATGAATCGGATGATGTGCGCCGGAAAGCGACCTGGATGGGCTATGGCGATCAATATGACGAAATCAACAAAGCGAACGGTGGCTACACCTACGAAAAAACCGAAACGGCGCTGAATGTGAAAAAAGGCGTTACCGGTTCAACAAAAGACAATGCCAAGATTGCACGCATGAACTCAGCTTTGAATACGTATATGATGCGTTTGGCTGAGGTTTATCTCAATTATGCCGAAGCTGTTTTAGGTAATTCCGCAGCTACAACCGACGCAACTGCTTTAGGCTATGTGAATGAGCTTCGTGATCGTGCCGGCTTGGAAGATCTGACTGAACTAACCGACAAGAATCTTCACAAAGAACGTCGAATTGAGTTGTGTATGGAGGGCCAATACTGGTATGATCTTGTTCGTCGTGCCTATTACGAACAACAGGAAGTAATCAACGACATTATTCTGCAGGATCGGGGAACAATCCAACCATTCACCTACGAAACTTCAACAAACACGCTGACCGATGATGATAGCAGAGACGCGGGATCCCGCTCAATCGGCAACATCGATGCTAGTATTTTCCTGTTGCCCTATCCGGAATCGGAAGTGGTACAGAACCCGCTGTTGAAGGAAGATCCTGTTGAATATCATTTTACAGAAGAGCGAATTACTGATCTGTTCTAACCAACTAAAACTGAATCGAAATGAAATACATTTTTTCAACAAAATACCGTTGGGCTTCAATTGTTTTTCTCGGATTGTTGCTGGTCGGAACTATGTTTCCCTCTTGCAAGGATGACGACAATACCGGTGGCCCGATTACAATCACTAAAGTTTACCTGGAGGATGCTTCTTCCGCAGTGCCCGATCGCGAGGTTGCATTTGCCCGTTTGGGACAGTTGTTGCGCGTGGAAGGTTCTGGTTTTACAGGCTTACGGGAAGTTTACATCAACGGCTATTCGACTTACTTTAATCCTGTGCTGGTTTCAGATAACTCGATGCTGGTGAGCGTGTCGCGCGATACCCCGACCGTTGATGCCGATCCTGAGCTTCGCAACACAATTCAGATGCTAAACGACAGCTACAACGTCACATTTGATTTTGAGATTCGGGCTGAAGCTCCCGAGATTAGCAGTATCTCAAACACTTTGCCTTTGGCCGGTGAGTCGATCACTGTTTATGGCAGCGGTCTGGTCGAAGTAAATAAGGTTGTTTTCCCGGGTGACATCGAGGTGACCGATGGAATTGTATCCGATGACGACGGAGAATTCTTTACGGTAACCGTACCTGATGGAGTTTCGGACGAAGGTGGGTCTTTGTTTATCGAATGTTCGAATGGTGGAGCCTATTCTCCCGCTTACTTCAACTTCAAGAATGGAATTATTCTTGACTTTGACGGCATGGGATCGCAGGGTTACTGGGGGAGTGCTGCGAGCATGATTCGCCCGGAAGATTTGGCATCGGGCAGCATCGGTACCGGAAATGTTTCCCAGGGAACTTATGTGCCGCATCGCCCCACTCGAATCAGTTCGTTCCCTGCTGCTAAAACCCGGAACTCGGAAGTCTGGACAGCCGGTAATGGTGTCGACGATTGGCGTGGACAATTGACACCGTACATTCCGGCAACAACACCGTTGGATGAAGTAGCATTTCAGTTTGATATTTATGTGCCTGAGGAGTGGTCCGGTTCGGGTTACCTGAAAGTTTGTCTCGTGAATGGTTTCAACGGTGGCGAGTGGAGCGGACTTTGCTACAATTACGTCCCTTGGATTGTGGATGAAGAGGTGGAGCCATACAAAACTGAGGGCTGGACAACTGTAACCATTCCGCTTACCGCTTTCTACAGTTTCGAAGATGGCGATTTCACTTTCGAAGACGTGTTGGCTGCCCGCGAGTCGTCCAGTTACAAAAACTTCGGTTTCTATTTCGAAAATTCTGATTTCAACCTGGGAAATATTACCGGCAGCGACAGCGATAGTGAGACTGAATTCCTTTCAGCTGAAACCTCGGTTGACGTTTACACGGATAACTGGCGGGTTGTTTCGCTGGTAACGCCCGTCTACAGTGATTTCCCGGATGAAGAATAACCTCTAAACTTATGAAGATGAACTACAAAAATATATTACCCTTCGCCGCATTGGCGGCCATGATGTTCAGCTCGTGCGAAGACCAGATCATGGACTGGACAAAGGATCCCTCGAAGGGAGAAGTGACAGTGGCCGAGCTTCCGTTGGAGCTGGCCGAAAAGATTGAGCGCTACGACGCGTTGAAAACCTACACCGATTTCACCCTGGGAGTTGGTATTGGATTGGATCTTTATATGAATGACGAAACCTATCGCAACATCGCCAATGCGAATTTCGATGAGGTGACTGTTGGATATGCGATGAAGCATGCCGCAATGGTTGAATCTGATGGTTCGATTGATTTTGACCCGGTGGACGCTTTCATTACCAAAACCAAAGAAGCAGGCTTGAGTACATTTGGACACACTTTGGTGTGGCATCAGAACCAGAACGCGGCCTATCTGAATAACCTCATCGCAGCGACAATTATTCCAGGACAAGCGGGAACGAACATCATCAGTAATGGTGACTTTGAAGCCGGAACATTGGATCCCTGGGGTGGATGGGGTAACGGCTCCACCCGCGAGGTTTCCGCGAGTGGTGGCGGTCTGGGAGGCTCCGGTTATGCCATGGTGCTGACTAACCCAACTGCCGCTAATCTTTGGAGTGCTCAACAGCTTTACACTTTCGACGCGCCGTTGGAGCAGGGCAAAGAATATAATTGTTCCTTCTGGGTGAAAGCAAGTTCCTCGGCTGTGATTCAAGTGGAACTTCAAAGTGCCAACTATTCCGCGAATTATTCCGGAGGAATCGACGTTGGAACAACCTGGACACAAGTGAACCTGACCTTTACGCCAACAGCAGCCGATCGCACTCGTTTTATCTTCGACTTCGGGCAATCGGCAGCGACCTTCTATATCGACGATGTGGTGTTTATGGAGGCGCCAACAAATATGGTTAGTAATGGTGATTTTGAAACTGCGACTCTGGATCCCTGGGGCGGTTGGGGCAACGGTTCGTCGAGAGCTGTCTCTGCAGATGGTGAAGGATTTGACGGAGCAGGTTATGCGATGGTTCTGACAAACCCAACAGCTGCAAACCTTTGGAGCGCTCAGCAGGTTTACTGGTTCGATCAGGCCTTGGAACAGGATAAAGAATACAACCTCTCGTTTATGGTGAAAGCAACCTCTAGTGCTGCTATTCAAATCCAGTTACAAAGCGACGACTACAGTGCGAACTATTACGGCGGTATCAGTGTCGGCACCAGCTGGTCGCAGGTTCAATTAACCGTAACTCCGTCGACAGCTACCCGCACGAAACTGGTGATCGACTTTGGGCAGACTGCTGCTAGCTATTATTTTGATGATATTGTCTTTACGGCAGAGGGTGGAGGTTCCGGCCCGACAATCATAGAAAAGACTGATGAGGAGAAAGCCGAAATCATCGGGGATGCCATGGAAAGCTGGATTGGAGGAATGGTTGATCATTACAAAGCAGATATTCACGCCTGGGATGTGGTAAACGAACCGATGAAAGGTAGCGGGGATGTTCGCGACGGTTCCGATGATTATACAGCGGGTGAAGAGCCCGACGATTACTTCTCCTGGCCGTTGTACCTGGGCAAAGACTACGCTGTCATGGCTTTCAACCTGGCTCGTCAGTATGGTAACATCGACGACAAACTGTTCATCAATGATTACAATCTGGAGTCCAGCCCGGCAAAGCTTCAGGGGCTGATAGATTATGTAACCTACATTGAAGCACAGGGAGCAACCGTTGACGGAATCGGAACCCAAATGCACATTTCAACCAGCACGGATAAGGACCTGATCAAACAAATGTTCCAGAAACTGGCCGATTCGGGTAAGTTGATTAAGATCTCCGAGTTGGATATTGTTGTGGGCACGGCCTCTCCAACAGCAGATCAACTCGCTGCACAGGCTGATATGTATCAATATGTGATCGATCAGTACCGCGAGATCATCCCTTCTGCGCAGCAATACGGAGTTACCATTTGGGGAATTTCGGATAATGAGCAGGAACACGAGTATTGGTTGAGTGGTGATGCACCAAACTTGTGGGATGCAAACTATAACCGGAAACATGCTTACAAAGGGGCAGCCGATGGCTTGGCCGGCAAAGATGTGAGCGAAGATTTCTCGGGCGAATTGCAATATTGACCCTTCAACTCTTCCCATATAGCAGAGGTAGTTCTTCGGAACTGCTTCTGCTGTTTTATTTTTAGCGGGATAGGCCCGAAGCGTTCTTTGAATTCTGAAATGACAAAATCACCGTTTTAGGGTTAGATTTCATTTCTCATCAAAAAATTGATAATATTGCTCTGCCGTGAAAAGGTTATATGGGAGTCCTCGATCGAAATAACTTTGGTTTGACAGACGAATCGTCCTTTGAACGATTTTTCAAAGCGAATTACCAGCTGGCATGTCTAATTGCTCTGCGCTATGTAAAAAGCGAGCAGATTGCCGACGATATTGTGCAGGAAGTCTTTGTGGCACTTTGGCAGAAAAGAGATGAGTTGACGATTCGATCCAGCCTGAAAAGTTACCTTTTCAATATGGTACGTAACCGAAGTTTGAATTACCTGAGGGATGAGAAACAGATGGACGAGATTACGGAATCAGCTGTTTCATCAGAATTGATCGATGATCCCAACAATAATTTCTCAGAAGAAGAATTGGCTGTTCATATTTCCAAAGCAATCGATGAGCTGCCTGCCCAGTGTAAAAAGGTCTTTCTGTTAGCTTATCATGAGCGTCTCACCTACAACGAAATTGCGTCGACTCTGAATTTGTCCAAGAACACCATTAAAACACAAATGGGCATTGCTTACAAAATGATTCGCTTCAAACTTTCCGCTTATTTCCTGAATCTTTTTAGTTTTTCGTTCGGTCGACGAAAAAAATAATAGTCTGTAATTGTCTTGATATTCAGTGTAAAGTGAATTTGCATTGAAAAAAAATCCGTTGGGCTTCACCCTATCGGTGTCTTTTTGTGTCAAAAGAGTGAAATGACAGAACAAGCAAAAAATAAGTGGGAAGAATTGGCTGCGAAGCTGCACGGCGAGAAAACAGATGACTCGCTGCGGTTTGAAGCGAACGATGAGGATTTAAAGATTTCGCAGCAAATTCTGGATGCGCGCGACAAGGTAGCAAAACTGCGGAACCTGAAATCGACTGACAAAGCTTGGAGAGAAGTGAAAGGCAATATGAAAAACAGCCGGAAGCTTTGGCTCAGCTTTGCCAAATATGCAGCCGTTTTTGTGGTGGCCGTGCTGCTGACTGGCGGACTGTTTCTAATCCAGTCGCCTTCAGAAATGCCGGACACTTTTGCCTGCATCTCTGCACCCAACGGTCAAATCTCGAACGTGACACTTTTCGATGGCACAAACGTGTGGTTGAATGCCGGATCAAACCTGAAATACAAACAATCCTTCGGCAGCGAAAACCGCGAAGTTTACCTGGAAGGTGAAGCCTTCTTCTCAGTTACGAAAAACAAAAATATTCCTTTTATCGTGCATGCCGGTAACTCGGCCGTCAAAGTGCATGGTACCCAGTTCAACGTGAAAGCCTACCAAAACGAGCCTGTGATTGAAACAGTATTGGTTGAGGGACAGGTTGAATTCATGTCGGATAACGACGATGTGATGATGAAGCCCGGACAACAATTGCTTTTCAGCCGCGAATCGGGCAATGTGGAAACCAAGCAGGTTAATACGGATGAGTTTACATCGTGGAAAGGCGGGAAAATCTACTTCAACGACGAGACGCTGCAGAACCTAACCAAACAGCTGGAACGTTGGTACGAAGTGAGCTTTACATTTCAAAATGAAAAGATCAAGAATTACCGTTTTTCGGGTGTAATCAACAAAGACCGCTCCTTAGAGTACACGCTCCGAATTATCCAGCAGATTAATAAAGTGAAATTTGAAACCAATAAAGAACAGATTGAAATAATGGACAAATAAAAAAACAGGCCGGTGATGTTACCAGCATCATCCGACCTAAAATTTCAAGCCTGTTTTACCAGAACAGGCCTAATTAAGTAATAAAACTCAAGAACAAACTTATGAAAAAAAATCAGATCTATCCGCCTGATTGGCAGGGGTATTTCGTACCTAAACTATTCTTGTGTATGAAACTAACAATCTTCTTATTCTTTTTGAGTATGTTGGGTGCTACGGCAAGTTCCTTTTCCCAACAAGCCAAATTCAACCTTCAGCTGAAAAACACGACGATCAAGGATGTGTTGGATGAGCTCAAAAGTCAAAGTGATTACCAGTTTTTTTACAGTAACGATGATTTTGATGTCAGCCGCCGTGTTGATGTCGACCTGAATAATGCAAGCATTGAGAATGTGCTCGAACAAATTCTCGGAGACATGGATGTCTCTTACAAAATTGTCGACAAATCAGTAATTATTTCTAAAAGCGACGTTGTGTGGTCGTTCGATCAGCAACAGCAGCAGATCGTTTCCGTTAGCGGAACCGTGTCGGACGCGACAGGTCAGCCGTTGCCCGGTGTTACCGTTGTTGAAAAAGGAACGACAAACGGGACCATTACCGATTTCGATGGTAATTATATCTTGAAGAACATTTCAGGTGCTTCAACACTGATCTTCTCATTTGTTGGTATGGAAAATATTGAAATGCCATTGGACGGAAGATCACAGATTGATGTGGTGATGCAGGAGCAAACCATTGGTTTGGAAGAAGTTGTTGCCATTGGTTATGGTGTTCAACGCAAAGAAGAGGTTACCGGTTCTGTTTCTTCTGTTGATGCGGAACAAATGAAAGAGATTCCGGCAGCAAACGTTTCTCAAGCTTTGCAAGGACGTGTTTCCGGTGTTCAAATGACCCAAACATCATCCAAGCCAGGGGCTTCGATGCAGATTCGTATTCGTGGTACCCGCTCTCTGAATGCAAGTAACGATCCCTTGATTGTACTGGACGGAATACCGTTTGCGGGTTCTATTAACGATATTAGCCCAAGTGATATTAAGACCCTCGAGATCCTGAAAGATGCCTCGGCTACCGCAATTTATGGTTCCCGCGGTGCCAACGGTGTTATCATTATCACGACGAACAAAGGTAAAATGGGGCAGAAAGCAACTGTCACCTATGATAGCTACGTTGGTCTGAAAACACTTTTCTCCAAATACCCGATGATGGGCTCCTCTGATTTCATAAAACTTCGCGAGTATGCTGGTCTTTACTCAAATGGTTCTGATGAAAGTGATGATGTGAGCACGGATTGGCAGGATTTGTTGTTCAAAAACAGTATGGTCACTTCTCACGATGTTGGTGTATCCGGCGGTACAGAAACCGGAAACTACAGCTTTGGCATAGGCTATTACAAAGACGAGGCTTTGGTGCCAGAGCAAAATTATACACGTTTTTCAATTCGCTCATCTTTAGACCAGCGAATCGGAGACCACGTCAAAGTTGGTTTCTCGACAAATAGCAACTATTCGATTACCAACGGTAGCGACTTTAGTCTTTACAATACCTTGGCGACAACTCCGATCACCGATCCATATAACGAAGACGGATCATTAAAAACCCGCGTGAATGTTGCCGGGATCGACGACATGTATTCTTATACAAGAGAAGGGATAAAATCACTTGGTGATGCCTGGGTAAATAAGTCGTTAGCATTTGGTTCGTATAACACAATTTACGGCGAACTTGCAATACCCGGAGTTGAGGGGCTGAAATATCGGTTGAATATTGGCTTAAACTTCCGCACAACAAACGACGGTGACTACACCGGAGAAGGTGTTTTCAATTCAAGTGAATCAGCAGCTTCTGTTGCGACGATCGGAAACTCGCTAACCACGAACTGGGCTGTCGAAAACTTGGTAACCTATGATCGCGTCTTTAATAACAAGCACAACTTCAATTTTGTAGGTCTTTATTCGGCAGAGCAAACGCACTATCACAGTTCTGTTGTGTCGGCTACCGGTATTCCTTCAGACCAATTCCAGTTCTACAACTTGGGGCAGGCTACCGATGAAATTACGATTGACCCGGATCAACAGGGTTATTACGAAGCAGGCTTGAAATCGTTGATGGCACGTGCCATGTATTCATACAACGGTAAATACATGTTAAGTCTTGCTGTTCGTTCCGACTGGTCATCCCGTTTGTCTCCAAGTAATAACAATCATACTTATCCCGCTGTGTCGGCCGGTTGGAACATTGGCGAAGAAAATTTTATGGGTAACCTGAAAGCAGTCGACAGATTGAAACTGCGTGTTGGTTACGGACAAACGTCAAACCAGTCAGTTGATCCTTACTCGACGCTTGGATTGTTGAGCTCTTCACCATACAACTACGGAAGCCAATACGTAACCGGTTATTATGTTTCAGAACTGGCTAATGATAATCTTGGATGGGAGTATTCAGAAACTTACAACGTTGGTTTGGATTTCGGTTTGGCGAATAGCCGCATAACCGGTACAATGGAATACTACATTCAGAAAACAAAAGATATTTTGTTTGATGTGAGCCTTCCAAGTACATCTGGGGTTGAAAGCTACACGGCAAACATTGGTCGTTCTCAGAACAAAGGTTTTGAACTATCTCTTAACGGAGTAATCATGGAAGACCACAACGGCTGGACATGGGATGCCGGAATTAACATCTATGCAAACCGCAATAAGCTAACAGGTCTGGCTTCGGGAGTAGAGCGCGACGAGTCAAACTGGTGGTTCGTAGGACATCCGATTGATGTTGTATATGACTACAAAAAGATTGGCATCTGGAACGAAGGCGACGCAAATATGTCTGTTTTAGAACCGAATGGCCAGGCAGGTGATATCAAGGTCGAATATACCGGCGATTATAATGAGGACGGTACGCCAACACGACAAATTAATACCGACGATCGTCAGATCATTGATTTGGAGCCAACATTCCAGGGAGGTTTCAGTACTCGTGTTGCGTACAAAAATGTTGATCTTTCCGTTGTTGGAGACTTCAAGTCGGGAGGAAAACTGATTAGTACACTCTATTCTTCGAATGGTTATTTGAACATGCTGACTGGACGCCGGAATAACGTTGACGTTGATTACTGGACAGAATCGAATACCGATGCGAAGTACCCAAAACCAGGCGGTACGTTGGCAGGTGACAATCCAAAATACGGAAGCACATTAGGTTATTTCGACGCTTCTTATCTGAAAGTGAGAACCATCACATTGGGCTATAATTTCAGTCGGGACGGTTGGTTGAAAGATGCAGGTATCAATAAGCTGAGACTGTACTTTACCGTACAAAACCCATTTGTACTATTCTCGCCATATAACAAAGAATCAGGTGGCGATCCGGAAACGAACTCTTATGGCGACGAAAACCAGGCAGTTTCTACTTCATATGCAAAACGTCTCTTGGTAATTGGTACAAACTCACCATCTACGCGTAATTTCTTATTTGGTATTAATCTGACTTTCTAGAACCTGATAACTATGAAATATCTTCAATTTAAAAATATAATAGGAACGGCTTTGCTGGCTTTGTTCTTTGTAGGGTGCTCCGACATTCTGGACGAAACCCCCCGTGCAACATTCACTCCCGAATATTTTAAAACTCAGGAAGGAGCCGAAGGGGGATTGACTTATTTATATTCGAATTTGCGTTACATGTTCGGGAATGGTTATTTTCTGAATGCCTATGAAACGGGGACTGACGAGTATACTTACGGTTTCAGTGCCGACGAACAGTTTAAAGCAATGGACTTTTCCGGAGCAGGAGTACTCACCTCGGCAAATAGCAATACCAGCATTACATGGGAATATGCATTTAAGAGTATTAACACAGCTAATGGTATCATTCAGTACGGAACAGATGCCGGCGTATCAGATGCGTTGATTGCCGAAGCTAAATTTTTCCGTGCCTTCAATTATTTCCTGTTAGTTCAAACCTTCGGCGGTGTTCCCTTGGATTTGGGTTCCGGTGAATTGGCTTTTAACACAAGTCCGTCACGTACATCGGTTCGGAATACGGTGGCCGAAGTGTACACAACTGCAATTTTCCCGGATTTGCTGGATGCGATTGATAATTTGCCCGATGAAGGTCGTGCAACAGGAACAGCAACCACCACTTTAGCTCGGTTATTTTTGGCGAAAGCTTACTTGACTTATGCTTGGTGGCTGGAAAATCCAAACAACATTGCTACTTATCCTGTGGTTGACAGCAGAACTGATCCGGATGGTCAAAGTGCATCATGGTACTTCCAGGAAGCCTATAATGTTGCAGTAACAGCTATCGACAATCCTGGTCCGTTTTCTTTGCAGACATCATTCTATCAGGTGCATGTTGGGTCAAATGATCGACACAGCGAGATGCTTTTATATGCCGATCATACGGAAGACAGTGAATATTACGACGGCTCCAGTCACTCTTATAACAGTGGTTCGGCTCCTGGTAACTTCGCTGCCTGGTTTCCAAACTGGAACTATTCCGGAAACCTGACAAGTTATACATCCAGCGGCTCGGCGTTGATCTCGACACAGCGTGAAGAAGCTCAGCCCTACGGACGCCCATGGAGTCGTATGTCAACACCAATTGGAGTATTTGAAGAGACGTTTGCAGACAAAACATATGACTCCCGTTATGACGGGACTTTCAACACTGTTTTCAGAGGAAACTGGCAGAAGAACTCTTCTTACTCTGGAAGCGATTACGATGTTTTGTACAATGCAAACGACCTACCTGTAGTGATGGGAGACCCGGTTTTAACGTTCCTTGGTGAAGATTCTTCAGATATCACTTATCCGAGTTCTTCTTCTGACGATAAAAGTGGAATGGGCGCAGGAACCTTGCCCGGAAGAGCAGACTGGGTAGTAGGCCCTTCGGCAATTAGTCGTTTTGCCTGGCCAACGCTTTGGAAGTTGGGACCTTATGTCTCGACTCATGAGCAGGATGGAGGATTGGGTTCGCCAAACAGCGGTATAACACGTCCGTTCCCGATTGCGAAATTGTCTGAACTTTACCTGGTGGCAGCTGAAGCTGCAGTGAAAGGCGCATCGGGCACATATTCTGCCGTTGATTTAGTCAACGTTCTGCGCGCTCGCGCTGGTGTTTGGACATACAGTAATAGTGATGCTTCAGATGTAAGTGTTGATTACAGCTCGGAAATGATTGCGAATACGCCCTCTTCCATCACAATTGATTACATATTGGCGGAACGTTCTCGCGAATTCTTCGGAGAAGGTTACCGTTGGTTAGACCTGGTTCGTACGCAGAAGTGGGGAGAGCTAGCGGGCGAATTTGATATTTGTAGCGACGCTTCGAAAGAGAATGCACATGTTCACGACCGGGAAACCTACAGCAGAACTATAAGTGAGCAAGACTATTTGCGTCCTATTCCTTCAAGCCAGATTGATGGTTTAGAGATGTCTGACACGGAAAAGGAAGCATATCAAAACCCAGGTTATTAGTTTGATCGGATCTGATAATGTTTAATTGAGTAAATTGAGATGGAACCGGACTTTGTTCCGGTTCCGTTTTTCCAAAATAGAGGCAGGCACGAGTGGTATTTGTGAATGTGTCAGCCAGTGATGATTTTCCGACCGGCACGAAAAGCTCACCAAACCGGTGATTTTTTCAGCCAGTAAAAAATGAATCAATGATGAATCGAACCTGCAAGAAAACCAGAAACGTACTTCTCCTTTGTTTGCTCTCTATTACTTTTGGCTGCCAGCCGGATGCGACAACAAAAGTGGCTGTCCGAGAACGTATCAGTTTGAATGAGGGCTGGACTTTCTACAAATACGACAGCGCTGAACAGAGTGATTCGCTGATTTTCGATGTTCGCCCGGAGGTAACGGAGAATAACGACAGCAAGGATGCAGATTCGAAGCCAACTGAGGCTGTCGATATTGAAAGTAAACAACTGGTTTTGAAACCTTGGGTATTGCCAACAGCAAACGAGTTCATTGCTGATTCAGAAACACAACATATCCGTCCGGAAGGAAACCCGGGTGGAAACTTTCCTTTTGTTCAGGCCGATTTTGACGACAGTTCGTGGGAGCAGGTAACATTGCCACACGACTGGGGCATTCAAGGGCCATTCTTTGTGGGCGATAATCCTGAAGTTGGTGGAGGTATGGGCCGCCTGCCGAGCAACGGCGTGGGCTGGTACCGTAAAAAGTTGAGCATTCCTGCTGAGGATGCCGGAAAGAATTTTTTCCTCGATATTGATGGAGCCATGTCCTATGCCATCGTTTGGTTGAATGGAAACCTGGTTGGTGGCTGGCCCTATGGCTACAATTCCTGGCGCGTAGACCTTACGCCCTATTTAATCCCCGGCGGCACAAACCAGTTGGCTATCCGGGTTGACAACCCCAATTATTCAGCGCGCTGGTATCCCGGCGGCGGCATTTACCGCAACGTGTGGCTGGTCAAAACAAACCCGGTACACATTGCCCATTGGGGAACCTTCGTCAAAACGAGCGATGTTTCCGGCGAGTCAGCCAAGCTCGACCTGGAAGTAAAAATTGAAAACAATTCAGAAAAAAATAGTGAATCAAAACTGATTACACGGATTTTTGAGTTAGACGAAAACGGCAAGCGCAAAGAAGCTGTTGCAGGTGTTTTCGATCCGCAAACCGTAACAGTCGTGGCCGGAGAGCAAGCTAAAATTGAAGCGAGTACTGTTTTGAAAAATCCGAAACTTTGGGGGCCGCGCCCCACGCAACAACCGAATTTGTATGTTGCAGTGACCGAGCTCTATGAGAATGACCAATTAATTGATCAATACGAAACACGTTTTGGTGTTCGCGATGTGCAATTCGATCCAAATCAAGGCGTTTTGGTGAATGGTGAACTCATCAAAATTCATGGAGTTAACCAGCACCATGATTTGGGAGCTCTGGGCGCCGCTTTCAATATGCGTGCGGTCGAACGCCAACTCGAGATATTGTGGGACATGGGCTGCAACGCCATCCGCATGTCGCACAACCCGCCGGCACCCGAATTGTTGGAGCTGACCGACCGCATGGGATTCCTGGTGATCGATGAGATTTTCGATTGCTGGGAAATGAAGAAAACACCGCACGATTTTCACCTGATTTTCCCCGATTGGTCGGAGGCTGATACCCGCGCGTTTATTCGTCGCGACCGCAATTGCCCATCGGTGATCATTTGGAGTTTTGGCAACGAAGTGGGTGAACAGTACACAGCCAAAGAAGGCGCTGCTGTTGGCAAACGGCTGTACGATTTTGTGAAGGATGAAGATCCGACACGTCCGACAATCACTGCAATGAACTACGCTAAGCCCTATATGGAGCTTCCGAAGGTGGCTGACTTGGTTGGATTGAATTACCAGGGAGAAGGTATTCGTCAGGATCCAATGTTTGAGGGGACCGACCGCATTCGCACGGCGCCTCAGTATCCTGCCTTCCACGAGCAGTTTCCGGAGAAAACAATTATAAGCACCGAATCGGCATCAGCCTTGAGCACACGCGGAACCTATCTGTTTCCGGTTTCGGAAAAGTTGAGTGCCCCGGTTCGTGAAGGAAAAGGTGGCAATGAAGCCAACGGCTATGTAAGTGCGTACGAGCTTTACGCTGTAGACTTTGGCTCGAGTGCCGATAAAGTATTTGCTGCCCAGGATGCGCACCCGTTTGTTGCCGGCGAGTTTGTGTGGACCGGCTGGGATTACATCGGCGAACCCACCCCGTATTACTCAGCCCGAAGTTCGTATTCCGGCATCATCGATTTGGCGGGATTCCCGAAAGATCGCTATTACCTGTACCAAGCGCGCTGGCGGCCTGATTTGCCGATGGTGCATATCTTGCCGCACTGGAACTGGCCCGATCGAATTGGCAAAGTCACTCCCGTGCATGTGTTCACTTCGGGTGATGAAGTAGAGTTGTTCCTGAACGGCCGTTCGCTGGGAAAAAAAGCCAAAGGCGAACTGGAATACCGCCTGCGCTGGGATGATGTGCAATACGAGCCGGGCGAGTTGAAAGCGGTGGCCTACAAGGATGGCAAAGCGTGGGCCGAACAAACAATTCGTACAACCGGCGAAGCTGCAGGAATAGCAGCAGACGCAGATCGAAACGAGATAAAAGCTGACGGTAAAGATCTGGCATTCGTCACCGTGAAAGTGACTGATGAAAATGGGCTTTGGGTTCGGGATGCTGCGGATGAAATTCAATTCAGCATTGAAGGGCCCGGCGAGATTGTGGCAACCGATAATGGCGATCCCACAGATATGAACGCCTTCCCGTCGCACAACCGAAAAGCTTTTGGCGGACTCTGCCTGGTAATCGTGAAGGCCAAGCCCGGAGCACAAGGAACAATTCAGTTAAAAGCCGAGTCCGGTCAGCTTCAATCAACCGAAACAGTAATACAACTGAAACCGTAGCAAAAACCAACGAAACACCACAAACCAATGAAAATAAAATCAATCATTTCAAGCCTGTTTATTCTCTTGATGGTCAATCCGGCCTCATTTGCTCAAGCCATTGACGGCTCTCAATTGTGGTTCACCAACCAGCAGCTTTCGCCGGAAGTAAAAACTACGATTCCGGCGACTATTTGCATTCAGGAAGAATCGGCCACCTTCAAAATTATAAAAGATGAGTTGGCCAAGAGTTTCCCTGCGTTGGGAGTCGGCGAGGTGAGTTTCACTAAAAAAGTGGCTCAAGATATTGTGCTGATTGGAACAGCCGAATCGAAGGCAATTGCCAGCTTGGTGAGTGAAGATGAGTTGGCAACGCTTGGAGATGATGGTTTCATCATTCGCAGAAAGCAAGGTGATGGTACAATTGTGATTGCTGCGAATACGGAGTTTGGAGCGCTTTACGGGGTTTACGAGTTTCTGCGGTTGCTCAAAACCAGTTCTTCCGATTTAGCTGAGATTGACCGGGTGGAAATTCCATCGTACCAGCGCCGTATTCTAAATCACTGGGACAACCTGGACGGAACAGTGGAGCGTGGTTACGCTGGTCATTCCATCTGGAAATGGGACGAACTGCCCGGAACAAACAGTCCGCGCTACGAAGCTTATGCCCGCGCAAACGCCTCCATCGGGATCAATGGCACCGTGTTGAATAATGTGAACGCCAACCCGGATATTCTGACGAAAGACTACCTCGAAAAAGTAAACGTGCTGGCGGGCATTTTCCGCCCTTACGGCATCAAAGTTTATTTGTCAGTTAACTTCTCGTCGCCTAAAGAGCTGGGTGGTTTGGAGAATTCGGATCCGTTAAATGATCAGGTGAAAAGCTGGTGGAGCGACAAAGCAGATGAAATCTACGCTATGATACCGGACTTCGGAGGATTTTTGGTGAAAGCCAACTCCGAAGGCCTCCCGGGGCCTCAGGATTACGGACGTACGCACGCCGATGGTGCCAACATGTTAGCCGACGCGTTAGCTCCGCACGGTGGAATTGTGATGTGGCGTGCCTTTGTGTACAACCCGGATGGAGACGATCGTGCTAAGCAGGCTTACAAGGAGTTTGTTCCGTTGGATGGGCAGTTTCGGAAGAATGTGATCATCCAGTTGAAAAATGGTCCGATTGACTTTCAGCCGCGAGAGCCTTTCAGCCCGATGTTCGGTGCCATGAAGCACACGACGCTGATGCCGGAATTTCAAATTACGCAGGAATATTTAGGGTTTTCAGATCACCTGGTGTTCTTGTCAACCCTGTTTGAAGAATGCCTGGATACTGACACTTACGCCGAAGGGCCAAACACAACCATTGCCCGGATTACCGATGGCGAAGTGTTCAACGATTCGATTACAGCCATTGCTGGAGTGGCCAATATTGGTGAAGATACCAATTGGTGTGGGCATCATTTTGCGCAGTCAAACTGGTACGCTTTCGGTCGACTGGCCTGGAATAAAAAATTGTCATCAGCAGAAATCGCGAATGAGTGGCTCGAGCAAACGTTTACGCAGGATGCCGATTTCGTGAGCGAGATGAAACGGGTGATGCTGCAATCGCGCGAAGCGGTTGTGAATTACATGACTCCGATTGGATTGCATCATTTGATGGGCTGGGGACATCATCATGGTCCGGAACCCTGGTGTGAAGTGCCGGGAGCACGCCCGGACTGGTTACCGACTTATTACCACAAGGCAGATTCAATGGGCATTGGTTTCGACCGTTCAACAACCGGTAGTGAGGCCGTTTTGCAATATGCAGACCCGCTGCGTTCAATCTACGATAATGTATCCACTTGCCCGGAAATGTACTTGTTGTGGTTCCATCACCTGTCGTGGGATTACGTATTGCACAGCGGCAATACTTTGTGGGACGAGCTGTGCTATAAATATTCTTCGGGAGTTGATCGGGTGAAAGTGTTTCAAAAGATTTGGGATCGAATGGAAGGCAAAGTTGATGCGCAACGCTTTAGTGAAGTTCAGGCGAAACTGGCGATCCAGGCAACAGAAGCGATGTGGTGGCGCGATGCCTGTCTGCTTTACTTTCAAACCTTCTCCGGCAAACCGATCCCTGAAGAATTGGACCGACCCGTTCATGTGCTCGAACAGTTGAAAAAAATCAAGTTCGATATGACGCACCACAACTAGCAGACCAGAACCACAAACCTGATAAAATCAAACATGAAAGCTGTAACAGAAAAGATATCGGTTGTTGAGAAAATTGGCTACAGCCTGGGCGACCTGGCTGCCAACCTCATCTTCCAGACCCTCATGGCGTTTATCGCCTTTTTCTATACCGACATTTATAAAATACCACCGGTAACGGCTTCCGCCATTATTTTCGGTGGCGGCATGTTCGGCGCTTTTTTCAACCCGGTAATGGGCATTATCGCCGACCGGACCAATACCCGCTGGGGAAAGTTTCGTCCCTGGGTGTTGTGGACGGCTATTCCGTTCGGGCTATCCGCGATACTGGCTTTTGCCACCCCGAACTTCAGCCCGACCGGAAAGATCATTTATGCACTGGCGACTTACGTTTTTTTAGTGCTGGTGTATTCAGCCAACAACCTGCCGTACTCATCGCTCAGCGGGGTGATGACCGGAAGCATGCAGCAGCGCAATAGTATTTCGGCCTACCGGTTTACGGCGGCCATGATCTCGCAGTTTATCATCCAGGTATTGCTGCTTCCCTTGGCGCTCATCTTTGGCGACGGCGATAAAACGGTTGGTTTCGGAAAGGTGATGACCATGTTTGCCATTATCGGGATCGTCTTTTTTATTATCACCTTTTTAACGACGAAAGAACGGATTGTTCCCGAGAAAGATCAGGAAGCGACCGTGAAGCAAGACTTGTCGGATTTGAGTAAAAACCGCCCTTGGCTAATGATGTTAGGAGTGATCGTGTTTTTGTTCATCACCGTTTCGCTGAAAGGCGGTATGTATGTATACTATTTCCAGGATTTTGTCAACCGCGAGAAGCTCGGGCTTTTCCTCGAAAATATTGGCTTCAATGGTTTTATCGATGGCCTGAACGCGGCTTTTGTGAAAATCGGCCTACACGGATTCCAGTGGCCGGAAGATATTGCAACCTCCGGTTTTAGCCTGTTCAACGCATTGGCAACCATTTGCATGATCATCGGGATCATGTTCTCCAAACGTTTGGCCGACCGGATTGGTAAACGCGAGGTGTTCAAATGGGGAATCATCATCTCGGCAACTTTCCAATTGTCCTTCTTCTTCTGTGCCCCGGGTGCAGTAGGAGCCATCTTCCTGGTTCAAATCCTTCACGGCTTATTCTATGGCCTCACCATTCCCATGCTATGGGCGATGATTGCCGATGTAGCCGACTATTCGGAATGGAAAAACAACCGTCGTGCAACCGCCATCATCTTTTCAGCAATGATATTCGGTTTAAAAGTCGGCTTGAGTGTTGGCGGGGCTTTGGTTGCCGGAATTTTGGGGTGGTTTGGCTATGCCGAGCAGGTTGTCGTTCAGTCCGACACGACTGTCCTCGGAATCAAATTGGCCATGAGCGTTTTCCCAACAATCACTTTTGCCATTTCCGTTGCCTTCCTGATGTTCTATTCCATCGATAAGAACATGGAAGTTCAGATTGAAAAAGCGCTGGAGGAGCGAAGATGGAAAAAGAAAGAAAATAAAATTCAACCCGCACCTGCAACTACCAACTTGCCGGGCGCGAATTCAATACTTACCGAAGTAGAAATTTAAGTAATAAAAACTTTTACCAATTTAAAATTTACAGGAATGAAAACAGCAATAATGACTGAACTCGAGAAGGTCGAGATTATCGAAACAGCAATTCCGGTTCCTACAGCCGACGAGGTATTAGTGAAGATAGAATATGTAGGTGTTTGTGGCTCGGATTTGCATTATTACGAGCATGGACGCATCAGTAATTTTATTGTTGAAACACCTTTTGTGCTGGGGCATGAATGCTCGGGTACTGTAACGAAAGTGGGTGAAAAAGTAACGCATTTGAAAGTAGGCGACCGTGTCGCGTTGGAACCAGGAAAAACCTGTGGCGTTTGTGAACACTGTAAATCGGGAAAATATAACCTGTGCCCGGATGTGATTTTCTTCGCCACACCGCCGGTGCCGGGGACTTTCCAGGAATTTGTGACACACGAAGCTCGCTTGTGCTTCAAATTACCGGATAATGTAAGTACCATGGAAGGCGCGCTGATTGAACCTTTGGCGGTTGGTTTCCACGCCGCCATACAGGGAGGTGCATCGGTTGGTCAAACAGCAGTGGTGACCGGTGCCGGTGCAATTGGCCTGGTGAGCTTGCTGGCGCTGAAAGCGATGGGCGTATCGAAAGTGTACGTGGTAGATGTGTTGCCGAAACGCCTCGAAAAAGCGCTCGAACTGGGTGCAAACGGTGTCATCAATGGTATGGAAGAAGACGCTGTGGCAAAGATCATGGAACTGACCGAAGGTAAAGGAGTGGATCTATCGATTGAGACTGCGGGTACAGAAATTACCATGACGCAGCTGTTGAAAATGGCGAAGAAAGGATCAACGGTTGTGTTTGTTGGCTACAGCGCCAAAGAAACCGTGAGCTTGCCGGTCAACCTGATCATGGATAAAGAATTGTCGATCCAGTCGGTGTTCCGCTACCGGAACATCTTCCCGCTGGCAATTGAGAGTGTGGCAGCTGGTATTGTGCCAATCAAAGATATTGTGTCGGACTATTTTGAGTTTGACAACATTCAGGCTGGCTTGCAAAACTGTGTGAAAAACAAAGCTGACATTGTGAAAGCTGTCATAAAACTTTGATCTATGGATCATCAATATTTTGAAAATCCAATCCTGAGGGGCTTTTATCCCGACCCGTCCATTTGTCGGGTGGGCGACGATTATTACCTGGTAACGTCCTCCTTCGTGTACTATCCCGGCCTGCCTATTTTTCACAGTAAAGACCTGGTAAACTGGAAACAAATCGGGCATGGTATTCATCGCACCACGCAGCTGGATTATAAAAATTGTGAGACATCTTTGGGTTTGTGGGCACCTACCATCAGATATCACAAAGGGCGTTTTTATATTATAAACACCTTTGTGTCTGAGGGTAGGGAAGCTCGCAGAGATAATTATATTATTACCGCAGAAAAACCGGAGGGCCCTTGGAGCGATCCGGTTTTTGTGGCGGGTGCCGACGGAATTGACTCATCGTTGTTTTTTGATGACGATGGCCGTGTTTGGTACGCCGGCAATTGCATCATTCCGTACGATCAACAGGAATACGAGGGGCATCACGCAATTTATTTGTGTGAGCTCGACCCAGAAACTTTTCAGATTATCGGTGAAAAGAAGATCATTTGGAATGGGAATCGTACCGCCAGCAAGTGGATCGAAGCGCCGCATATTTACAAGAAGGATGGCTTTTATTACCTGATCGTGGCCGAGGGCGGCACATTTACCAATCACAGTGTAATGATGGCGCGGGCCAAAGAGATTGATGGGCATTACGAAATCTGTCCGCGTAATCCGATTGTATCGCACCGGCATTTGTCGCTGATGCACCCGATTTCGGTGGTGGGTCATGCCGACATTGTGGAAACACAAAACGGCGAATGGTGGATGGTTTTGCTGGGCGTGCGCCCCTACGAAGGAATCAACTACAACTTGGGGCGCGAAACATTTCTGGCGCCGATCATCTGGGACGAAGATGGCTGGATTCGGCTGGACACGCCTCATGGTTTGATTCAGGAAAAAGAACGGCGCCCGAATTTGCCGGCACATCCTTTTCCTGCGAAAAAAGAACGGGACGATTTCGATGGTGATCTGGACTTGGTTTGGAACACGGTTCATCCCTGGTCAACTGAGTTTTTTAGTTGGACTGAACGCCGGGGGCACTTACGCATTTATTTGCAACCCGAGGTCATTCACGAAATCTGTACACCCGCATTTGTTGGACGCAGGCAGCAGCACAAAAAGTTTGAAGCCAGTTGTTTGATGGAGTTTGAACCGAAGGCGGACAATGAGGAAGCCGGGTTGGTTTTGCTCAGCGACGATCGCTTCAATTACATCTTCGTGGCCGGCCAGAAAGGTGAAGAATATGTTGTACGACTATACAAGACTGAAAGCGGTAAAAATGTTTTGATAAGCGAAGTGAAAGGGGTATTTTCAAAAACTGTCATATTAACAATAAGTGCGACAGATTTGGAATATAACTTCTTTTACCAAAAGCCGGGAGACGAGAAAACGCTCCTCGCAGCGAATCAAAAAGCATCTCTTTTAAGTTCAACGGTAAACGAAGGTTTCACAGGCACTTACATTGGAATGTATGGCAGTTCAAACCACAAAGAATCTGATAATTACGCCGATTTTAACTGGTTTGATTATAAAGCATTGACCTAAACCCAACGAACAAGATGATCAACAGACTTCTAAACCCTCTGCTATTTTCTATGCTGATGCTCCTCGTGCTTTCAACCCAAAAGTTGATTGCCGGAGGACTCGACGATCTGGTATTGTTTGAAAAGAATGAGGCCGGATTTGTGCTATCTGATGAAGGTCAGACGGCAAGCATCGTTTTAGGCGAAAATGATTACGAAGGGGTGAAGTATGTTGCCAATCTTTTCGGGGAAGATCTGAAACGAATTGGACTGGCTGAGCCAAAGCTGATCATTGGCGATATTCCAACTGAAAAGAACATTGTATTAGTCGGAACGGTTGGGCAAAATACTTTACTTGACGAACTGGAGGAATCCGGTAAACTGGATTTGTCGGACCTTCGCGGGCAGTGGGAAAAAAGCCTGGTACAGGTTGTTGAAAATCCCTTCCCCGGAGTTGACAAAGCACTGGTTTTGGCCGGCAGCGATAAGCGCGGAACCATTTATGCCATGCTCAATTTGTCACGAGCTATGGGAGTTTCGCCCTGGTATTGGTGGGCCGATGTTCCGGTTGACCAACACTCCGTGATTTCCATCAAAGCCGGTCGTTTTGTGACTGATAGCCCGAAAGTACAATACCGTGGAATTTTCCTGAATGACGAGGAGCCCGCATTGGGAGGCTGGGTGCGCGAGAACTTTGGTGATTTCAATGCCAAATTTTACAGCCATGTGTTTGAGTTGATCCTTCGCCTGCGCGGAAACTACCTTTGGCCAGCCATGTGGGGAAAAGCTTTTTTTGATGACGATCCGGAAAATGGTCGCCTGGCTGACGAACTGGGCATTGTCATTGGAACCTCGCACCACGAGCCGCTTGGTCGGGCACACGACGAATGGCGCCGCTATGGTTCGGGCCCCTGGGACTACAGCAAAAATGCCAAAGTGCTCACCGACTTTTGGACCAAAGGCATGGAGCGTATGAAGGATTACGAAACCATTGTAACAGTTGGTATGCGCGGCGATGGTGATGAAGCCATGAGCGAGGGAACCAACATCGCGTTGTTGGAACAAATTGTTCGCGACCAGCGGAAGATCATCAATAAAGTAACCGGAAAGAAAGCCGAAGAAACGCCCCAGATGTGGGCTTTGTACAAAGAAGTGCAGGACTATTACGATAAAGGGATGCGCGTTCCCGACGACGTGACTTTGCTTTTATGCGATGACAACTGGGGCGATATGCGGAAGCTTCCGAACATTGATGCGCCGAAACATCCCGGAGGATACGGCATGTATTATCATTTCGACTACGTTGGTGGGCCCCGGAACTATAAGTGGATGAATGTGAGCCAAATCCAACGGGTTTGGGAACAACTGAACCT
Source organism: Mangrovibacterium diazotrophicum (assembly GCF_003610535.1). Lineage (NCBI taxonomy): Bacteria > Pseudomonadati > Bacteroidota > Bacteroidia > Marinilabiliales > Prolixibacteraceae > Mangrovibacterium > Mangrovibacterium diazotrophicum. The sequence continues at coordinate 3,441,310 of NZ_RAPN01000001.1, forward strand.
CACCTACAGCCACGGTGTCGATCGGGTGTGGATTGTGAATGTTGGCGATTTGAAGCCAATGGAATACCCGATTAGTTTCTTTCTGGACATGGCTTGGAATCCTGAGCAATTCAATGCGCAAAATCTGTTTCAACATACAGTAGATTGGTGCGCCGAACAGTTTGGTGAAGCCTATGCCGAAGACGCTGCCCGAATTATTGACCTGTACACGAAATACAACCATCGGGTGACGCCCGAACTGCTGGATGAGAACACCTTCAGCCTGGAAAATTACAACGAGTTTGAACGGGTTCGCAACGATTATCGCGATCTGGCGGTGGACGCTTTACGTTTGTACAACCTGATCCCGAATGCATACAAAGATGCCTTTGACCAGTTGGTGTTGTTTCCGACAAACGCCTGTTCCAACCTCTACGAAATGTATTACGCCGTGGCGAAAAACCACCAGTTGGCCGCAGCAAATAATCCAGAAGCAAACGACTGGGCTGATGAAGTGCAACAATGTTTTGATCGCGATTCATTGTTGACAGTCCACTACAACCAGCAGATTGCAGGAGGAAAGTGGAACCATCAAATGGATCAGATTCGGATTGGCTACACTTATTGGCAGCAACCCGAAGTTCGAAAAATGCCGGAAGTTTTCCGCGTTGAGGTTCCCGAAATATCAAATTCTGAAAAAGTTTTTGTTGAGGCAGATGGCTACATATCTATCGAAGCGTCGAACTTTCAACAGTCCAGAGGCAGCGACAAAATTCATTGGGAAGTGATTCCGGGATTGGGAAAAACCGGCTCGGGCATCACCACTTTTCCGCAAAATGAATATCCGGCCGAAACCGATTCGATCTACCTCGAATATGCAATCCAATTTAGCACAACCGGAGCCTTTGAGGTGCACGCTCTGTTGTCACCTACGCTGAACTTCAATGCGAATAAGGGATTGCGATATGCTATCTCGATTGATGGAGGGACAGAGCAAGTCGTCAATATGAACGAGCATTACCGAGGTGAATTGGGCCAATGGCAAGCCGAACGAATTATCGATAGTATCAGCTATTTGGTTATTGAAAAAACAGGAATTCATCACCTCCGCCTCCGGGTGCTGGAGCCGGGAATCGTGCTTCAGAAAATACTAATCGATTGCGGCGGACTGAAGCCAAGCTTCTTGGGAGCGCCGCAAAGTGAACTGAAAAAGCTTGACTAAATGAAACTGAAAGGAAATAAAATCTGGGTTCTGCTGATTGTATTGGTTAGCTTTAGTTTGTCGATCCAGGCAGCTGTTAAACTACCTCGTTTGGTGAGTAAGGGCATGGTGCTTCAACGCGATGAGCCGATCAAAATTTGGGGTTGGGCCGATGCGGGAGAACGGGTGAATGTTGAATTCAGAGGTGAAAGCTACAAAACGAAAGCGGATAAACAGGGTGATTGGTCTGTCGTCCTACCCGCTAGTGCTGCCGGTGGGCCGTACACGCTGAAAGTGAATGAAATTGAATTGGAAGATATTTTGATTGGTGATGTGTGGTTGTGTTCGGGGCAATCGAATATGGAATTGCCGATTCGCCGGGTGATGGACTTGTATAAAGACGAAATCAGCAAGGTGAATAACCCGCAAATTCGACTATTTAAAGTGCCGATGCGCTACATTTTTACTGATGCAACAACAGATTATGAAGGGGGAGATTGGAAAACAGCGACCGCCGAAAACATACTCGATTTCTCTGCGGTTGCTTATTTCTTTGCAGCCGATTTGTACCAAAAATACCGGGTTCCGATCGGACTGATTAGCTCCGCTGTTGGTGGTTCGCCGGCCGAAGCCTGGCTAAGCGAAACAAGCCTGCAAAAATACCCGAACTACTGGGCGAGCGCTCAGCAATGCCGGTCCGCAGCTTTTGTTGATAGTGTAAAGTCGGCAGATCAAAATCGAATTCAGAATTGGCACTCCGAGTTGAATCAAAAAGACGCCGGAGTTAATCATTGGTCAACTGGAGATGTTGATGTTTCTGATTGGCTCGAGAATTCCTTACCCGGATATTGGAGCGAACAGAATATCGACTTTAAAAATGGCTCGGTTTGGTTTTGCAAAGAGTTTGAGTTGACGGATAACCTGGCGGCAAAAGATGCTGTTCTCCGACTCGGACGAATTATCGATGCAGATTCAGCCTTTGTTAACGGGACTTTTGTGGGAACTATTTCCTACCAATATCCACCGAGGATTTATCAGGTTCCTGCTTCTGTTTTGAAGTCGGGCAAAAACCAGTTGATGGTTCGGGTGATCAGCCAAAGCGGAAGAGGAGGCTTTATGCCTGATAAACCTTATGCATTGCGGTTTCTGAATGACACGATCGATTTGACTGGAGAATGGCATTACCATATTGGCGCTGAAATGCCGCAGCTCGAATCGCAAACCTTCTTTCAGTATACACCAGGTGGACTGTACAAAGGTATGATCAATCCGGCACTGAATTACACGCTGAAGGGTGTAATCTGGTACCAGGGGGAATCGAACACGGATCGGCCGGGAGAGTACCGGCAGTTGTTTGGGGACTTAATTCAGGATTGGCGGACTCAGTTCCAACGCCCCGAATTGCCCTTCCTGTTTGTGCAGTTAGCGAACTTGGGCGAACCTCAAAAATTGCCATCCGAAAGCAATTGGGCAGAACTACGCGATGCCCAGCGCCGCACCCTTGAACTACCAAAAACAGGAATGGCGGTTATTTACGACATAGGCGAATGGAATGATATTCACCCCTTGAATAAAAAAGATGTCGGCCATCGCTTGTCGCTGCAGGCGCAGTCCGTCGCTTATGGTGACAGTGATGTCGTTTCCAGCGGACCGCTTTACCAGTCGATGAAAATTGAAAACGGCAGCATCGTTTTGACGTTCATTTCTGTAGGATCCGACCTATTCACCAACAGTCTCCTGCAGGGATTCCAAATTGCCGGAGAAGATGGTCGTTTCGAATGGGCACATGCTGTCGTTCTGGATAAAAACACCGTGAAAGTTTGGAGCGAAAATATACAGAATCCAAGAACTGTTCGGTATGGTTGGGCGAACAACCCCGCAGATGCGAACTTGAAAAATAAGGAGGGGCTTCCGGCTTCTCCGTTTACCACAAACAACGAATAATAAACCCAATAAACACAAACCTGATGTCAACGAATTCACAAAAAATCTCTGTTTTGGAAAAGATTGGTTACAGCCTTGGCGACCTGGCTGCGAACCTGGTTTTCCAAACGTTAATTACCTATTTAGCTTTTTTCTATACCGATATTTACGGATTGAAAAACAACGACGCCTCCATCATCATGCTATCAGTGGGATTGGTCGCTGCTTTTCTATTCAACCCGATTATCGGTGCCATTGCTGACCGTACCCATTCGCGTTGGGGGAAATTCCGTCCTTGGATTTTATTTACAGCAGTTCCGCTTGGGGTGATGGCTTTGCTAGCCTTTTCAACGCCTCATTTTGCCTACAAAGGGAAACTGATTTACGCAGCTGCAACTTACAGTTTGTTGTTACTGCTTTACGCCGGTAACAACTTGCCTTATTCAGCCTTGAGTGGCGTGATTACCGGCGATATGGGTGAGCGCAACAGCATTTCTTCGTATCGTTTTGTGGCGGTCATGTTTGCCCAGTTTTTTGTGCAGGTATTCATGCTGCCGATCATCGAGTTTGCCGGTGGTGGCGATAAAGCGGCCGGTATGGAAACGGTGATGACCTGGCTGGCGATTGTTGGAACCGTGATGTTGCTGATTACCTTTTTTACGACCAAGGAGCGGATCGTTCCGACTGCAGAACAAACATCCAGCTTGAAAGACGACCTTTCTGACCTGATCAGAAACCGCCCGTGGATCATCATGCTGACAGTCACCATTTTGATTTTCGTTACGCTGGCCATCAAAGGCGGGGCGTACGTTTACTATTTCAACAACTTCGTCGATCCGGTTGCTCTCGAGAATTTCATCAGCCCGATTATTGCCGGCTTGTCAGCTATCGGATTTAACTTCTTTGGCAACGACCCTGTTTCGGCAGGTTTCGGTCTGTTCAACGCCGGCGGGATCATTTTCATGATTGTCGGTATTTCGCTGTCGAAAAGGCTGGCCGACAAATACGGTAAGCGCGATGTGTACATGAGCGGCTTATTTGTATCGACCATTTTCATCCTGGCCTTCTATTTCTTCTCGGCCAAAAGTGTTGTGCTCATGTTCACCTCCCAGATGTTGCATGGTTTCTTCTACGGAATTACGATTCCTGTTTTATGGGCCATGATTGCCGATGTGGCCGACTATTCCGAGTGGAAAAACAACCGCCGTGCTACAGCGATTATCTTCTCGGCGATGATGGTTGGGCTGAAAGCCGGTCTTTCGATTGGTGGCTCGCTGGTAACCTGGATTTTGGGTCTTTACGGATATTTGCACCAGGATCCGACTGCAGTTGGTCAGGTACTCGTTCAGCCCGAATCGGTTGCGACGGGAGCAAAAATGTTGGTCAGTATTTACCCATCTGTGCCATTTTTAGCGGCTTTCGTCCTGCTTTTCTTCTATGTCATTAACAAGAAGATGGAAGTGCAGATTGAAAAAGAGTTGATTGAAAGACGTAAGTAATTTCGAATTAAAAACGATGAAAAAACACATTCAAAATATAGCTGTAATGGCTTTGGCATTTTACGCTGTGGCCTGCGCTCCACCTCCGAAATCCGAAAAGGATTTGAGCCTGAAGGACGCTTTTGCCGGTAAATTTTACATCGGCGCCGCATTGGATTCGGCTCAGATTGTAGGAGAAGATACGGCAGCGATCCGCGTGGTGAAAGAACAGTTCAATGCGATTGTTGCGGAGAACTGCATGAAGAGTGAAAAGATCCAGCCACAGGAAGGCGTGTTCGATTTTCACCTGCCTGACCAGTTTGTCGATTTTGGCGAGCAAAACGGCCTGTTTGTTACGGGCCATACCCTGATCTGGCATTCGCAGGCTCCGGCCTGGTTTTTTGTCGATAGTTTGGGTAATGATGTGTCGCGCGAGGTGATGATCGAGCGCATGAAAACGCACATTCAAACGGTTGTTGGGCGTTACAAAGGACGGATCAAAGGCTGGGATGTGGTGAATGAAGCCATTCTGGATGACGGTTCCTACCGCCAAAGTAAATTTTTCGAAATCATCGGCGAAGATTACATCCGGTTGGCGTTCGAGTTTGCGCACCAGGCTGATCCCGACGCGGAATTGTACTACAACGATTACTCGATGGCCAATGCCGGAAAACGCGAAGGTGTGGTTGCCATGGTGAAGAAACTGCAGGAACAAGGTGTTCGCATTGATGGAATCGGTATGCAGGCACATATTGGGCTGGGGCATCCGGATATTGCCGAGTTTGAAAAAAGCATTGAAGCATTTGGTGCCTTGGGAGTGCATGTGATGATTACTGAATTGGATCTGACTCTCTTGCCTTTTCCGGATCAGAATGTGGGGGCCGAAGTTTCGGCCAGTTTCGAGTATCAGCAGCAGATGGATCCCTACAAAGAAGGTTTGCCTGATGAGATGAACACCAAGTTTGAAAATCGTTACCTTGATTTTTTCAAGCTGTTCCTCAAACATCAGGATGTGATTTCGCGCGTCACACAATGGGGGGTGAATGATACTCAAAGCTGGCGCAATTACTGGCCGATCGACGGACGAACAGATTATCCGCTACTGTTTGATCGGGAGAATAATCCGAAGCCGGTGGTGGCAAAAATTATTGAGTTGACAAAAGAGTAAGTCGGAAGTTTACAAAGTTGAGTAAATAGATTTCAGCGATAAAAACAGGAAACATCTTTAATGATATCCTTCCAAGGTCCCCTAAAGGGGAGGCTAAAAGTGCCCTTCAGGGGATTTAGGGGTAAGTAAATTGGGGAATATCCTGAAGCGAAAGAATAAAATCAAAAATTACAATAAAATGAAAAAAGCAAGATACCTCGTTCCGCATTTGTACACAGCCGATCCGGCAGTGCATGTGTTCAACGGAAAACTGTACATCTACCCGTCGCACGATGTGGAGTCGGGCATTCCGGAAAACGACAATGGTGATCATTTCGACATGCGCGATTACCACATTTTTTCGATGGAGGACATCGAAGGTGAAGTGACCGATCATGGCGTTGGTCTGGCGGTGAAGGATATTCCCTGGGCAGGCCGTCAGCTTTGGGATTGCGATGCCGCATACAAAAATGGCAAGTACTACATTTATTTTCCGCTGAAGGACCAAACCGATATCTTCCGTATTGGTGTGGCTACGAGCGACAAGCCCGAAGGCCCGTTCATTCCCGAAGAGGCACCGATGAAAGGGAGCTACTCCATCGACCCCTGCGTATTTTGCGACGATGATGGTACGCACTACATGTACTTTGGTGGATTGTGGGGTGGCCAGCTGCAGCGATACCGCGACAATAAAGCGCTGGAATGTGCCGCTTTTCCGGCCGATGATGAGCCGGCTTTGCCATCGCGCGTGGTGAAGCTGCGTGACGACTTGATGGAGTTTGGTGAAGAGCCACGTGCCTTGGTTATTTTAGATGAAAATGGCGAAGTGATTAAAGCAGGCGACAACGACCGTCGTTTCTTTGAAGCGTCCTGGATGCATAAATATCAGGGCAAATATTACTTCTCGTACTCAACCGGCGATACGCACAAATTGTGTTATGCTGTAGGTGATAACCCTTACGGGCCTTTCACCTATCAGGGAGTGATTTTAACGCCGGTAGTGGGGTGGACAACGCATCATTGCATTGTCGAATTCAAAGGCAAGTGGTATTTGTTCCACCACGATTGTGTGCCATCAAGCGGGAAAACCTGGCTGCGTAGCTTGAAAGTCGTTGAGTTGGAGTATAACGCAGATGGAAGCATAAGAACGATTGACGGCGGAGGCGAATAACCGCAGTAAAAACTTTAACGAAGGAAGTGGGGAGACTGATGGTTTCTCCACTTTTTTAGTGCCCAAAAACTCGGAAAAGCCGTACTGTAATCTACCGATAACTGCCTGTAGTGTCTGTTTTAGTAAAATTAAATGATTGCGTCAGTTTTAAATTTTCAAGGTTCTTTTCGAATTCGTAAACCGAGCATTCAATATTATATTTTTTAATTGGGGGATATGTAGAACTAATTGAACTAGCAAAATAAATTACGCCTCCAAGTATCATAAGTATTAGATTGCATACGTAATCAAGATATGTTTCAGTATGCGACTTTTCATTTAATTAATGCTAACGGTGGCGGTATGGTTAGTAAGGGATTGCGGGCTTTTTACCTATCAAGTTACAGCAAAATTTGGAGCGGATTATTACGCCTCGAAAACCACTGAAACCCTTATTAACTATACCGCGTGTTAGATGGCGTTATTCAAAATCATGATTTAAAATATAATTACTAATCCAATTAGTTTTATAACTAATATTAAAACCATAATAAAAAGAACAGATTTATGAAAATTCATTTTAAAATGCGACATTGAATACAATTCAACTCTTGGAAAATTAACAGGATCTATTTTAATTGCTTCATATAACTCACCATTAGAAAGATACCTATGAAATTTGTTTTGTTCTAGTATTGACTTTTCTTGTTCCAATTTATCTCCAAAAGATAAAAATCTCGACTGATGATATTGCAACCATGAATTATAAGAATGTATAATCAAAACATTCCTTACAATCATAATTAACAAGCAAATGATTGATACAGTCATTATTATTGAAATGTTAATTAAATTGGTTGATTGATAAAAAATTGTTATCAATTCTAATAATGAAATCAATAACATAAAAAGAACAAACAAAACTGAAATAGTAATATTGGTTACTGAATATTCTAATATACGAGGAGGTAATCGATTAATTTCATGTTTAAAATAACTATTCAAAAGACTTATTTCACCTTTAAAAATATTTTTTTTATATCTCTTTTGGTCTGTTTCTGCCAATGATTTAATCCAAGTACGAACCTTAACCAATCTTGATATTAAGTAAATGAAGTAATAGAAAGAATACCCTGTTAATAGAAAAAATTGAATATAGATTAGAATCTTAGAAACTTGAGTACCTCTTAAAAAAGTTGATTTACCAATTCGAATTTTATTCGATATAATATTACTTGTTATTACATTGTTTTTTTGAAAACCTATATTAATATGTGCTTTGCTAAATTTTGAAATATTAAGATTTTGGATAATGACTCTACACAATGTATCATTTGTTTGAATAATTTTTTTTATGGAATAATCTAAATTTATTGCCTCTATTGTATCAGGATATGCATCAAATTCAATATGTATAGCACTAGAATTATCTAACTTCAATTCACTAAGGGTATTGTTAATAATTTCAATATTGAAGTAGCTATTAAATTCTAGATTTTTATTGTTTTGAATATCTAAGTATTGTTTGTCAGGAAATAAAAATATAGTTGAAAATGATAATATTAAAGGGGAAAATAATGGTAAAAAACTTTGTAATGAGTTCCTTTCTACCGGACACCCAACAACGTCAGGTGGTTTCTTTTTAAAAATAGGAGAAATAAGGTTTACACTAAAATCAATAGCTTCAAATATAGAACAGCCTATTACAACAATAAATGCAACAGGTAATAATATTGGTGATAGTATTATCAAACCAATTGCATATAATATTTTTTTTAAAGCTTCCATTTAGCAAAAAATTAATAATTAATACACATTTTAGTTCTATTTATACATTTTGATGAAATTTCTGAGTATTTATTCCAACGAATATAAAAATCGTTATCATCACAAATGTTCCAACTGGATAACCGGGTTTCATGCAAAAAACAAGGATGAATATTTCCATATGAATCGATATGCATTGTTAAGTTTGCTGCACCGCATTTATTCACTGGAATTTTAATCCCTAGGATAAACTCACTGATTGATTGTCTTTTACTATGTCTCCTAACCAAATCGGTACCTTCATATAAAATTTGTAAACTATATTTCAAAGAATATGCATGAAGAATATTGACATTTCTTAGTGTTTCTTTCTTGATTTTATCTGGAGTCATTTTTTGATAATGGAATAAATGCGTTTTTAATCTTGATATCAATATTAACTCTGGTTTCCAAGCAGATAAGTATTCCTTAATTGCATAAAAAGAATTCAAATCTGTTGATCTTACAACACAATTAATACTGTAACGCATTTTCAATGAGTCAAATAGTTTGATTAATTCAATAGTCTTCTCAAAATTTTTTTCACCTCTCAATTTATCATGATCTCTTGGGTAATCATAAATTGCAAAACAATAATTAATCTTTCTTCCATATCTTTTAATTAGTGGAAGCAATTTTTCCTTGTATGAGTTTGTGGTTAAATAAATACTTTTATTTGATTTAATTAGAATATCAATAATCTCAATAATTTTAGGATGATTTATTGGTTCTCCACCTGTTAAGATTAAATATGGAGTCGGTATTTGACATATTTTTCTAATGATATTTATATCAATGAAGTTTTTTTCATTACTATGATTAGAATGAGAATAGCAAAATTGACATGAAGATTCGCAATCAGTACCAAGACTAACAGTAGTTATTAAAGGTGCTACCATTCTCAGACTATTGTTAAATTTAGTATTAATTATTGAGTGAAATAGTAAATAAATTTTGGTTGACAACCAATTTCTTTCCTCGAAATAACTTCGTAGACCTTTTTTGAAAATAGAAAAAAAATTAATCACGATGTCTATAATCGCCATATTCAATTCACCATAATGTTGGTGTTTTTCAATGATTATGCATTTATATAGAATTTTATCTATAATTTGTTTTGAAAAAGCCGAAATTATTTTTTTCATAGTATGTCAAAAATGCCATCTAACTAGTTTGTAACAACACCTGGAGGTGTTGTTATTTCGTTTATCTCGTAACTGAAGGTGTTGTTATAACCCTAAAAACAGAGGGATAACAACACCTATTATGTTGAGTCGTCCAAAATATCATCCAAACGATATTTGATTCTTTCGAAATACTGCCTGGAATTAGAATTGGCTTTATGCCTGTTTGTTTTCTTATTTAAGTTACAACTTAAGACGAACATATTTTTAATAGATGTTAAAATTGATTTTTTATTAACATTTGTAAAAGATTGGTGTAGAGTGATATAAGTGAACTATTGTTTGTTTGTTGTGCTTGGCTATTGTTATTTCTAGTTAGATTTTATCAGGATAAGCAGTTTCTATTTAACACGACGAGCGGTACCCCGGAGATACTCCCCGGTACCTTAAAGTGAATCATCGGAGTTCAACGCTAACCCGGGCAAGTTTGCAGTAGACACAACTCGGTTAAATGGAATCAGATCTGAGGTCGGAACTGACTTGAGTTCGTAAAAAGCAAACTAAGCTGTGGTTTAAGCTACCTGGAGTCATTTAAAAGCTGCTCGCTTTTGGTAAACGAATACGCGGTAACACTTTTTTCGTCACTCCGATCAATTGCTTTCCGACTCATTGACTTTACAGAAACAGAAAGCCCTTTAACGCATTTTCTTAACAGCTTTCTGCTGATGGTATGAATCGGTATTTTCTTGGTTGTAAATGCGAGCAAAATTTGGAGAAGCGGGACGGCATTGGTAATTGCTGTCCCGCTTTTATTTTGAGCCGCAAAAGAACCTGGTATCTCGATCGGTTTTGACTATTGACGACTAAGGTTACCTAATTGGGAAGAAATCGATAATTTTTCCAGATTTTAAGACATTTAGGTATTATTTAAAGTGATTCTATATTAGGTTTGTAGCTGTTTTTGCGAGTTGAGGAACATCAAAAGATTCTTAATTCTGGTTAATAGGCTCTAACTTTTCAAGTTAAACTTTGTTGATTGTACCTGTTGTTGCGGTGGTCAGTCAATTTGGAATGTAACGGAAACTGGGCTTAATCACAGGAACATACTAAACTAAACAAACTAATTAAACGAAGCAGTTGCTTGAATTAGTAAACTGGTTGGTAGCGGCACTTTTGTGTTTCTTCCATTGGAGTTGTTTTTTTGTCGACTAAAATAAAATGATCGGCTCGCTGTTCACGCAGCGGTCAGTTCGATCTGCTAAGAAAAATTGTATTAATGTATGAATTCATCAACTAGAAAGAAAGGGATTAGAATTTTGAAAGGAATGCTATTCCTGCTCACAGCGGCTATTCTCGGAGGGTGCAAAAAAATGGTTGTACTTGAGCCGAGCGGACCGGTGGGAGAGCATCAGGCATTTCTGATTAAAGTAGCATTTTTATTAATGCTGATTGTAGTTCTTCCGGTATTCGTCATGGTTATTTGGTTTTCCATTCGTTACCGGTCTTCAAACAAAAAGGCTACCTACAAACCCAAGTGGACGCACTCCAATGCAATTGAAGCAGTGGTATGGGGGGTACCGGTAGCCATTATTATTGCGTTGGGTTACCTGACCTGGGACAGCACACACAAGCTGAATCCTTACAAACCGTTGGAGTCGGAAAACAAGCCATTGGAAATCGACGTGATCTCCACTGACAGCGACTGGCTGTTTGTTTACCCGGAATATGGTGTTGCTTCGGCAAACCAATTGGTGTTCCCGGTGAACACGCCGTTGAACTTCCGCCTGACTTCGGGTTCGGTCATGACCTCGTTCTTCATTCCAGCTCTGGGAAGCCAGATGTATGTGATGGCTGGTATGCAAACAAAACTGCACTTAATGGCTGATGAAGTTGGTGTATTCCGTGGTCAGAACATGGAGTACAGCGGTAACGGTTATGCCGGCATGCACTTCAAAGCCATTTCAACCACCAGCGAAGGTTTCGAAAACTGGCTGAAAGGCGTGAAAGAATCTCCGGATACCTTGACGGTCGATCGCTTCAAAGAGATCAACCTGATGGTCAACATCAATCACCCGGTGACCAGCTTTTCATCAGTTGATCCGAACCTCTTCAACACCATCATGATGGAGTACATGCAATGGATGCATATGCCGGAGCATGGCGAAATGGAGATGAAATACGGAACAGAGCCGGAAGGTCACATGCACATGCACGGACATGGAACAATGCATTAATAACGCTGTAAAATTGGAGGAATAAATATATGTTAGGAAAGTTAAGTTGGTCAGATCTTCCGTTGCACGATCCGATTATTATGGGCGCCCTGGGTAGCTCAACGATCGGTGCAATTGCGCTTCTTGGCCTTGTAACCTATAAAAAATGGTGGGGATACCTTTGGAGTGAATGGTTCACCACAGTCGATCATAAGAAAATTGGTATCATGTACATCATCCTGGCCGGGGTGATGATGTTGCGCGGTTTTGCCGATGCAGTCATGATGCGTGCTCAACAGGCTATTGCAGCCGGTGGAAACGAAGGTTACCTGACGTCACATCACTTTGATCAGGTATTCGGTGCTCACGGAACTATCATGATTATTTTCGTGGCCATGCCGTTCATTATTGGTTTGATGAATATTATCATCCCGTTGCAGATTGGTGCGCGTGATGTGGCCTTCCCGGTGATGAACTCGGTGAGTTTCTACCTCACTGTTGCCGGTGCCGGGCTGATGATGATTTCGTTGGGCGTGGGCGAGTTTGCCAACACGGGATGGACCGGTTTGGCGCCTTTGTTTGAAAAGGAATTTAACCCGGGTGTCGGGGTTGATTACTGGGCCTGGGCCTTCCAGCTTTCCGGTATGGGAACCTTGCTCGGGGGTATCAACTTTGTGGTGACCATCCTGAAAATGCGTGCACCGGGCATGACCCTGATGAAGATGCCGCTTTTCACATGGACATCACTGACCTCAAGTGTTCTGATTATTTTCTCGTTCCCGGTAATTACCGGTGCGTTGACTTTGTTGACGCTTGACCGTTACCTGGGAATGCACTTCTTCACCAACGAATTGGGTGGTAACATGATGATGTGGAACAACCTGTTCTGGATGTGGGGTCACCCGGAAGTGTACATCGTAATTTTGCCGGCTTTCGGTATTTTCTCCGAAATTGTGGCCACCTTTTCAAGTAAACGTCTGTTTGCCTACAAGTCATTGGTTTGGGCAACTGCTGTAATCATGATTCTCTCTTTCACGGTTTGGTTGCACCACTTCTTTACAATGGGTAACACCGTGAACGTAAATATTTTCTTTGGTATTACCACGATGTTGATCGCCATCCCAACCGGGGTGAAGGTTTACGACTGGCTCTTTACCATGTACCGCGGACGGATTCGTTTTACAAGCCCGATGTACTGGACGCTCGGCTTCCTGACTGCTTTCGTTATCGGAGGTATGACCGGGGTGTTGATGGCGATTCCGGGAGCTGACTATGTGGTGCACAACTCGGTGTTCCTGGTTGCTCACTACCACAACATGTTGATCCCGGGTGCGCTGTTCGGCTATTTTGCCGGTTTCAGCTACTGGTTCCCGAAAATGTTTGGTTTCAAACTGGATGAGAAATGGGGTAAACGTGCTTTCTGGGGCTGGATGATCGGCTTCCTGGTTGCCTTTATGCCGCTTTACGCTGTTGGTTTCATGGGGATGCCGCGTCGTGCAGCACACTACGATAACCTGGAATGGCAGCCCTACATGATTACAGCTGCAATCGGTACAGCAATCGTCGGATTGGGTATTGCTTGCCAGGTAATTCAGATTGTGGTGAGTATCCGCAAACGCGAATCGCTGGTCGATGCGACCGGTGATGCCTGGGACGGACGTACATTGGAATGGGCCACTGCTTCACCGCCGGCTGAGTACAATTTCGCTGTTGTTCCGGTTGTTGGCGACCTGGATCCATTCTGGGAAATGAAAGAAAACGGAACCGCTTACAAACACTACCCGGTTTATGCGGATATCCACATGCCGAAAAATCAACCTTACGGTGTGATCATTGGTGGTCTGGCACTGGCATTTGGCTTTGCCATGATCTGGTACATCTGGTGGTTGGCTATTGCCAGTTTGATCGGTATTATTGCTACCATCATTATTTCCGGATCCAATGACAACGACGGTTACCTGATTCCGGCGTCGGAAGTGAAACGTGTTGAGGACTTGCGTTTCGATAAGATGATGCAAGCTGCCAAAGAAGAAGAGAAAGAAAAATCAAGCAAAGAAGAAGTTTATGAGTACAGTGACAAAAACAACTAATATCGCACACGATCACGATCATGGTCACCACGACCAGACTGAAATAAAGACCTTCGGTTTTTGGGTCTACCTGATGACCGACTTGATTCTGTTTTCGACCTTTTTCGCCACGTTTGCCGTAATCGGTAAAAACTACGCAGGTGGTCCCGGAGCAAAAGAGCTCTTCGAGCTGCCGTTCCTGTTTATCGAAACCATGCTGCTGCTGGTAAGTAGCGTGACTTTCGGTTTCGCGATGATCGCTATGAAACAAGGGAAAAAGCAACAAATGCTGAGCTTGCTGGTTGTAACCGGTTTGCTGGGCGCTGGCTTCCTTGGTATGGAGCTTTACGAATTTGCACACATGATTGGCGAGGGCGCAGGTCCCGACCGTAGTGGCTTCCTGTCGGCTTTCTTTACCCTGGTCGGTTTCCACGGTTTGCACGTTACTTTCGGTATCGTGTGGTTGACAGTGATGTTCATTCAAATCGTAAAAATGGGATTCACCACCGGTGTGAAATCACGCCTGGAACGCCTGAGCTTGTTCTGGCACTTCCTCGACATCGTGTGGGTGGGTGTATTCACCTTCGTTTACCTGTTCGGATTACTTTAATCCGGTTTTGTTAGTCATTTAAAACTGAAAAGAGATATGTCAAATCATACACATACAGAAGTTGCCGAGGCTTCTCATTCAGGCGCCAAGTCGTACATTGTTGGTTTTGTGCTGGCAGTGGTGTTCACCCTTATTTCATTTGCCTTTGCAATGATGGAAGAGGTGCCTAAGAAAGTTGCTTTTATCGGTCTTTCAATTGCAGCCTTGATGCAGATGTTCGTGCACATGCGTTATTTCCTGCACCTGGACACCTCGAAAGCACAGCGATGGAATGTCGTTTTCATTGCCTTTACCGCCGTATTGGTATTCATCTTCGTTGGTGGTACTATTTGGGTGATGGTAACGCTGAACTCGCGCATGATGTAACTAAAAGTCAGAATTTAGTATAAATTGCTCAAAAGCAATGTCGGTAGTTTCCGGGAATAGCTATTCCGCTCTGCCAACATTGCTTTTTTTATTTTGTGAAGAATGTTTTAGTTGGAAAGTTTGAACCACATAGACACAATAGGTCACAAGAGAGTATGTTTGTGCGTATCCATCTCCTGGTGTTTATTTGAGTCCCTTGTGAAACTCTGTGTCTAACTCTGTGCGCTCTGTGGTTAGAAAGGAAGACTGGCGACATCAAAATAGAACTATGTGTTCTATGTGCCTATGTGGTTCACCACAACGAGGACTGCGCTTGACTAATGTCTGGCGAATCGCGAACCGGTAAACAGCAAATAGGCCAGCACTGTACAAATCCCCATGATAGTTCCCATTGGAATCAAATCGCCGGAGTGAAATACGGCTAACAGCGAACCAACTGCGCCACTGAACGCAAAGCGAATAACGCCGATCACCGCGTTGGCCGAACCCGAAATCTCGTGAAACTGATTAATAACCAATGCAACGGTGTTGGAGAAAATCAGCCCAAGGCTTCCAATAAACGACACCATCAGCAAAAACACTAGCCACAAACTTGGCTCAGCCGCGCGAACGGCAAAGAAAAGCACGAGGCCGGAAACCAGCTGAAGAAGCAACCCGACATGCAGAATCTTTGCCGGCTCAATGGTCTTCACCAGGCGGAAGTTCAGGAAAGTCAGTGCCACATTCATAATAATGTTAGCCCCAAAGTAAACCGGGAAGAGGCTCACATCAACCTTAAAATATTCAATGTATAAAAAGGAGGATCCGGTCAGGAACACGAACATGCCGGACACTGCAAAACTGTTGGCCAAAACCAGGAAAACAGCTTTTGGCGAACTGAAAATTCTGCTGTACGATCCGATCAGTTGTGTTGCCGTAAGACGGTGTGTAATATGCTGTGGGTGCCGCGACTCAGGCATGAAAAAGATGAACAGCAAAAACGTGAGCATGGCCACTGCCGACATGAAAATGAAAATCGACTTCCAACCCAGGCTGAGCAACAGGAACGAGCCGATAACCGGAGCGACCAAAGGCGCCAGCATCATAATCATGCTGATCAGTGACGAAATACGAGCCACATCCTTGCCTTCAAACCAGTCGCGAACAAAAGCCATGTTGACCACTGAAGCACCGCCACCGCCAATCGCCTGAATAAAACGTAGGGCCCATAAAATGCGTACATCGGTAATGAAGATCGCGAGCAAGCTACTGACGGAGAACAGCAGAACACCGGTTAGGGCTACTGTTTTTCGGCCGAACGAATCGGATAACGGGCCACCAAAGAATTGGCCGACAGCCACGCCGATAAAATAAACGGTCAGTGAGATTTCGACCATGTTGATGGGCTCACCAAAAAACTTGGCCATCGTGGGTAGTGCCGGGATGTAAGTGTCGGTTGCAAATGGTGAAAGCGAAGTCAGCAGGGCAAGTAGAAAGGTGATCTGGGCAATAAAAAAGCGGTTGTCCCGCGAGATTAGAAATTTCTTCGTCATAAAAAATACTAGTTTGAAAAACAAAGATAAGCCTGATGTAAGTTAGACACTTAAGACCTGATAAAGTTTAACGAAAAGGTGATACGGTCGCTTTTTGTCAATAATACAATTAAATGCTTCGGGATTAGCGTAGTTTTTCAGAAATTAGCAGGATCTAATTTCAATAGTGAACCTTAAGACAACCTAAATTTTATTCCATGAGCAAACGCCTGTATTTATTTCTTTACTGTGCGGTCGGGCTTCTGTTCGGCTGTAGCTCTCCAAAAACAAATTTAATGATGAGTCGTGAGTTGAACACCGATTGGCAATTTGCCGAAAGCGGCAGCAACGAATGGCTGCCGGCAACTGTTCCCGGTTGTGTCCACACCGATCTGTTAACCAATGGCAAGATCGAAGATCCGTTCTATCGTTTGAATGAACGTAAATTGCAGTGGATCGACAAAAAAGACTGGCTGTACAAAATCTCCTTCGATGCCGATGCGGCCCTGTTGAAGCACGATCGTGTGGCCCTCGATTTTAAAGGGCTGGACACTTATGCCGACATCCGCATCAACGGCGAGTTGGTCGATTCAACCGATAATATGTTCCGCGAATACCAGCTGGATGTGAAACCGTTCCTGAAAGAAGGTGCGAATGAGTTGGAGATCACCTTCCGATCGCCCATCAACGAAGGGGTTAAAAAATACGATGCTTATCCCTACTGGGTGCCGGTGTCGGGCAACGACCTGGCTGAAATCGGCGAGGTTGAAGGTGGCAAGATGGTGAGTGTTTACACCCGCAAAGCTGGTTATCATTTTGGCTGGGACTGGGGCCCTCGCTTGGTGACCAGCGGAATTTGGCGCCCTGTCTACCTGAAGGCCTGGGATGAAGCTAAAATTAACGATCTGCAAATCGAACAACACGAGGTGACGAAGGACAAAGCGACATTCTCTGCTGTTGTTGAAGTTGATGCAACCGAGGCAAAACCTGCTACCATCACGATCTCAAATGAAGGACAGGAATTGGCAAAAGCCGATTTCCAGCTGGAACCGGGTATCTCTCTTTATAAACTGGAATTCGAAATTTCGAATCCCAAACTGTGGTGGACCAATGGTTTAGGCGAGCAGCCTTTATACACGATCAATGCGCAACTGAATGTTGGCGACCAGTTTGCCGAGGCCAGTCATCGCATCGGCATTCGCACGCTGGAACTGGTCCGCGATAAAGATGAAAAAGGAACCTCTTTCTATTTCAAGCTGAATGGTGTGCCGGTGTTTATGAAAGGTGCCAACTACATTCCCAACGATGTTTTCCTGCCTCGCGTGACGCACGAGATGTACGAAACTGTGGTAAACACGGCCAAGGAATCCAATATGAACATGCTTCGTGTGTGGGGTGGCGGTATTTACGAGAACGACGAGTTTTATGACTTGTGTGATGAAGCCGGTATTTTGATCTGGCAGGATTTCATGTTTGCCTGCGCTATGTTCCCCGGCAACCAGGAGTTCCTGGATAATGTAAAAGCGGAAGCCGAAGACAATGTGAAGCGCCTGCGCAATCACCCGAGTTTGGGTATGTGGTGCGGTAACAACGAGATTCTGGCGGCCTGGTTTGGCTGGGGCTGGAAGAAAGAAGAAGAAGCCAAGAGCCAGGCAAATGCCGACAGCATCTTCGCGACTTATAAAAAGATCTTCCACGAGATTCTGCCTGACGCGGTAGCAAAATACGATTCACACCGTTTCTACTGGTCATCCAGCCCATCATCGGGAACCGGCATTCCCGCCGACCTGGTCAATGGCGACGAACATTACTGGGGTGTTTGGTGGGGCAAAGAGCCTTTTTCGAACTATGCAACGCACATTGCCCGTTTCATGAGCGAGTACGGGTTCCAGTCGTTCCCCGAGCTGAAAACGGTGAAACAATACGCCACGCCTGAGGATTACGATATTTTGTCGGATGTGATGAAGTCGCACCAACGCTCTTCCATCGGTAATGAGACGATTGAATATTACATGCTGCAGGACTACAAAAAGCCGAAAGACTTTGAGTCGTTCCTGTATGTGAACCACGTGTTGCAAGCCGAAGGTATCAAGTTTGCGCTGGAAGGCCACCGTCGCGCCATGCCGTATTGCATGGGTAGTTTGTACTGGCAAATTAACGACTGCTGGCCGGTGGCTTCATGGAGTTCAACCGACTATTACCAGCGCTGGAAAGCCCTGCAATACTACGTGAAAAAAGGTTTTGCCCCGGTTTTGGTATCTCCCTACCGCACCGGCGACCAATTTAAAGTGGGCGTGGTGAATGACAAGCTGGAAGACATCCAGGCACAGTTGAAAATGAAGGTGATGGATTTTGATGGCAAAGTGATTTGGGAAGAAAACGAGCCTGTTACGGTACCGGCTAATTCGTCGGCTGACTATTTCGAAGTGAATGAAAAAGACTTCCTGAAGGACAAGGACAGCAAAAACGAAGTGTTTGTGGTTGAGCTGTACAATGGCGATCAGCAGTTGTCATCCAACGAGTTTTTCTTCAGCCCGGTCAAAGATCTGAACCTGCCAAAACCAACGGTTGAATCATCAATTGCAGCGGTTGACGGTGGTTTTGATATCACCCTGAAATCGGATAAACTGGCGAAGAACCTGTTCCTGACCATTGGTGACGAGGACGGTTTCTTCTCGGATAACTATTTCGATTTGTTCCCCGGGCAGGAAGTAACGGTTCACCTGAAGACAGCGATGTTGAAAGAAACGCTGGACAAAGTGCTCGCCCTGCAAACACTCGATAGCACGTATTAATTCAAGTATCAGATAAAATGAAAAGATCCGATCTCAGTTAGAGGTCGGATCTTTTTATTAAGACACATTGTCTTATGTTTTTTTTGAGAGTGAGGGTGCTTGTCACTAGAGAGATTTTGTTGTATTGTTCAATAGAGTGAACAGTGCTATGGTTGATGAAAGGTTGATTGCATTCATTTCTGTGTCGTTGAAGTACTTCGATTCTCCATATGATTCGGTGTCTGTAATTCTCATTAGTATACTCTCTTCTTGTTCCAATTTTTTTAATCGTTGCTTTGCAACGTCCTTAAGCTGCTTTACAAAAGACTTTGTGTCTTTAAATCTTAATTGCTTTGTTCTAGAGTCGATCTCATATCTCAAGATGTAGAAGCTTGTATTATCGACAAGATTTTTGGCAGAGATAATTTCTTTGAATACGATTCCTGTGTTTTTTATTTCCTTATAAAATTGGAACTTTACGATTCTAACGACTTTGTTGTATACATCTTTATTAAAATCATAGAATAGCATATTTCATAAAGTTTTGCTAAGTTATTAAGAGTGTAATAGTCCAACGATGCTATGAAAATATTCAAAAAGCCACTTTACCCAACCATCTTCAGCCATAAAAAGTAAAGAGCGAACAGCGAAAGCACAACGATTCCGAACCACGAGAAGAGTCTCATAAATCGGCTGGGCTGGTATTCGCTCGGGACATGTGCGGCGGTGACGGCTTTCAGGTTTAGCACGGCTAAAACGGGCGCGGTGATAAACGAGAGCGTGGTGGCAATGTCGACCAGCAATTTCATTTGGTCGGCAAACACGGAGATGAGCAGCACAGCACCGGTAATCAGGATAGCCATCCAAAGAAATTTTAGCTTGTTTTCCGACGACTTCGACTCGACTTTGTTGGTGTAGACCTCCAGAATTGGCGTCAGCACGCGCGGGTAGGCATCCAGCACCGTCAGCGTGGTACTGAACATGGTGGCAATAGCCGCAACTGCCAAAATCGGGTACGACCACTCGCCGATGGAACGGGTGTACAAAGCCAGCAGCTGGTTTGAAAACTGCACTCCACCGTTGGCAAAACTTTCGCCCGAATGAAACATCACCATCGCTCCCAGGCCCAAAAAAGCCAGCGAAAGGAAAGTGGTTCCGATGTAGCCAATGTTAAAGTCGAGCAGGGATTCTTTCAAACTTGGGCGATAACCGGTGGCTTTCATTTTGGCGAGCGTCCACAGCGAACTCCACACCGAAATGTCGATGGCGCTGGGCATCCAGCCAACCAGGGCAATCAAAAAGGCCACATTGCCGACTGAGAACTCGAACGGAACCTGGTTGTCGATAACGGTTCGCACGTCGCTTTTCATGAATGCCGCAACCAAAGCTGTAAGTGTTGACAGCGACAGGATAATGACCACAAATTTGATCAGGCGGTCGAGTGTCTTGAAATGACCGATGAGCACGATGATCGCACAAACCAGTAGAAGCAAGATGGTGATTTGCACGTAACTCAGCGGCGAATGAAACACCGAGCTAATTAGCCCCACAGTTACGGAAGTCACAGCTGCCTGGATCGTAAACATGGTTCCGATGGTGAGAACCAGGAACAAGGCAACAACCCATTTGCCCATGCGCCGGTAACCGTCAATCAGGCTTTCACCGGTGGCAATGGCATAGCGCGAACCGTACTGAAAAAACGGATACTTCAGGATGTTGGCCAGGATGACGACGCCTACAAGCTGAAATCCGTAATCGGCTCCCGCGCGGGTGCTTTGTACCAGGTGCGACACGCCAATGGCGGCAGCGGCCCATATGATTCCGGGGCCAAGGGCTTTCCAAAAGTTTGTTTTCATCGGTGAATTCATCAGGGGTCAATTCCTGCAAAATTGCTTAAAATTTTAACGGCGCCAAATTCCACACAGCCCATTTGAAATAAATAGGATCGTAGCGGGCTTCGGCAAACCATTTTGCTTACTTTTGTTAAACGGTTGCAATTGCGTGTGCTTATTCATTATCCTTAAATTTTCCCGGTATCAGGTGTACTAAATCAGGCAAATGCCTGTTTTTAATGAGGGCATTGATGGAAAAGAAAAGGCCATGAACAGAGAATCAGCAATGCCCGACGGTTTAGAAACAGAAATTCAGAAACATCCGGAAATACCATGAAAAAAGCTGGTAAAGTCATACTTTATTTGTTGCTCTCGTTGTTCGCATTAGTCCTTGTTTTAATGGTGATTGCGGCATCGATGCAGGACAGAATCGCGAAGCTGGCCATTGACGAGGTCAGCAAGTCGACTAATATCCCGATAACGATTGAAGACATCAATTTTAGCCTGATTCGGAATTTCCCGATGGCAACCCTGGAATGCAGTAAGCTGGCCGTTCGGGCACCGGAAAACAATAGCGCGCCTGGTGATACGCTGGCCAACGTTGGTAAAATGTTTATCTCGGTTGAATTGAAGCCGTTGCTGAACAGCGTCTTCAAAATCCGCGAAATTGAAGTAGAGAATGCAAAAATCTACTACGCTGTCGATACTGCGGGTGTCAGCAATTACGATTTTTTGATGGACACCACCACGACAGCCATCGATACGGCAGACAACGCCATCTATTTAAATATAAAAGCGCTCAACCTGCAAAACGTTCAATGCGTTTACAGTGACCAAAAACTGAAGGCAACAGCCGACCTGTTGATCGAAAGGCTGGAGCTCTCGGGTCTGATTGATAATAACCGTTATTTGGGTGAAGTGAAGGCTGAAGCAAAACTCAGTAACTGCTCGCTCGACAGTACCAATCTGCATCTGTTGCACGAAGCCGCCATCAAACTGGATCTGGATTACCGCGACAGCCTGCTGACCGTAAACGCTGCTGATTTGACTTTGGATGAAGATGCCCGATTGGCCTTGAGCGGATCGGTTACAATGAACAAGCAGTTGCCCGCCAACCTGAAACTAAAGGCGGAGCAGTGTCAACTAGGCGGATTGTCAAAATATATTCCCGAGCATTATTTTGCAGATTACGGCATTCAAAACCTGGCCGGTGAGCTCGGCTTGGAGGCCACTGTGCAAGGGAATTTGGGAGACTCGATTTTACCTCGTGCCGACATTCTGGTGGCCCTGTCGGGCGGTGCATTGCAATACCAAAACTACCCCGTTTTGCGAAACATCAGCTTTGTGGGCAGCGCCAGCAACGGCGATGAACGAACCATCACGGGAAGTTCCCTGAAGATCGATTCATTTTCGTTCGAGACAGACAGCAGTAAAGCCAGTTTGAGCGGGACGATCGTCGGGTTGGACAAACCCCAATACGATCTGCTTTCAATATTGAACTTGGATTTGAATGAGCTGGCCCCTTTTGTGCCCGACTCTCTGGTGACTGGGCTCGGCGGCAAACTGGGTGCAGTGGTTTCAACGCATGGAACCTTTCCCGGTTCTTTGACTGATTCGTTCCTGCAATCCCTGCAAAAAAACAGCACCTTCAGATTGAACGCCGAAGACCTGTCGTTTTCAATGGACAGTACCCTGAGCGTACAAAACCTGAACGGTCAATTTGAATATAAACCGGGGCAACTTAAGCTGAGCGATCTTAACTGTTCGCTTCCGACCTACAATATGAATTTGCGCAACGCGGAGCTGGATGCCGCAGTGACCGGCGATTTTATGAAGCCCGAATCACTGGCTTTTCAAATTAGCCAGTTCGCGCTAGCTACGGATAGCTGCCAGCTGCAGCTATCCGGGCAACTGATTAACCCGATGGCACCTGATTATTTGGTTAACGGTCAATTGAGTCTCGATTTGAATGAAATTGAAAAGTACCTGCCTGCTGGTACAGTTGAATCGATGAGCGGGAAGGTGTTGGCGAATTTCAGCTCGAAAGCAAAAATCGACCTCGAAACAGTTGGCGACGATGCGTTGGGGATTGCTTTCGAGAAAACCCGAATTAATTTATCGATGGGGCGGGTGAATGTGCAAATGGCTGATTCGCTGACGAGCGTGAAAGACCTGACAGGAAAGGTCAATTATGCCGCCGACAGTTTGTGGTTAGGCGGACTTACATTGAATTATATGGGCGTACAGTTTGGAGCCGATTCGACCAGCATCACTCGTTTGTATTCGGCCGTGCTTCAGAATAAAGCGGAGGAAATGAAGGTGCACGGAAAATTCAGTGTGGACAAGCTTGATTACAGCTGGGTGGAAAAATTAATGGCCCGTCTGGAGGAAGAGCCAACGCCATCGGGGCCCGCAGCCGATCCGGAACCGGCTCGCTACACCTACAAAGTAAATGGTCGCCTGAAAGCGAATCAGCTAAACTATGAGGGAAACCTCTTTGAAAATATCGATTCGAAATTTTTGGTGAAGGAGAACCATTATGTGTTCGATAGTCTGAAGATGGATGCCTTTGACGGAACGTCGCTTTCATCGATTAAAATTGACTTTACCGCCAACGAACAGATGGAGATCTATTTTAAAACCAATGTGAAGCAGATGGATGTGACCAAGCTGATCACCGGTTTTCACGATTACATGGACATGGACGACATCAAGGCTGAAAATGTTCAGGGGAAAGTGAGTACCACCATGGATGGTAAAATTGTTGTCGATAAAGATTATAATCCGGTGTATAATTCGCTGATGTTGAAGGGTGATTTGAAGCTCGAAAACGGGGCGCTCATCAATGTGAAACCGGTGATGGAAATCGAGAAGATTCCGGGTGTTGGCCTGAAGAATATGGATAATCTGCGTTTCAGTGCGCTAAGCAGCAGTATCTTTCTGTTAAATATTAAACTGTATATTCCCAAGACGGAGATCCGTTCCAGTTCGTTTGATGCCATGTTTTTAGGAATGTGGAGTTTCGGGGATGACTATGCTTATCACATTCGCATGTTTTTGGGCGAGGTTCTCAGCAGTAAGTCGAAAGCCAACCTGAAAAAGCAGATGAAGGAGAATGGTTTTGAAGATGAAGACGAGAGCGATTTGACAAAAGGGCGATCGTCGATTTACCTGGTTTCGAAACTGGAGAATGGAAAAGAAAAAGCCTGGTTGGACAATAAGAAAGACCGCGTAAATATGGAGGCTAAGGTGAAAATGCAGGAAGGTGCCTTGAAGTTTACGTTTCATCCCTCGTTTGTAACTTATGACACGGAGTAGAGCATTTTTGAACAAGCTTAGGATTCTGCCTGTGGCTGCTTTGTTGCTGCTGTTTGTGGTTGCGGCCTGCACAAATAGCAACCAGGCGGGCAAACCGAGCGGAAAGGTGGTAAAAGTTACCGATCGGGAGGAAGATGTTGTGTTTGGAGATCCCAACGCGCCACACGAAATTGTGATGTACGCGAGCTACGATTGTAAGTATTGTCGCAAGTTTTTTGCCGGCAGTTATCCGGATTTGAAAGAGAAATACTTAGATACGGGCAAGCTAAAGTTGGTTGTGAAGTGGTTGGATTTCGGGGAGCGACCGGAAATGCTGAATGCGCTTCAGGCAGCGAGCTGCATCAGCCGCTTTGGTGATTACGACAAGTTTCACGAACTCCTGAATTTCAACCCGGCTGTAGTGTATACGACCGAGTTTGGAGAATTGCTGGCGGATATCATGGATCGGAATCAGTACATCGCGGAATGCGTGGTGAATAACAACAACTATGAATATCTGAAGTCGAACCTTCGGGAGTTCAACGAAAACAAAATCTCCGGGACTCCGGCTTTTGTCATAAACAGTGACATCTACACCGGGTATCGGTCGTTTGATCGTTTTGAGTCCGTCATGCTTAATGAGTTTAATTTCAATCAATAACTATATGAAAAGATTACAAATGTCTTTGGCTGCATGTGCGCTATTATTGCTGGCTGCCTGTGGTGAACCGGAAGCGGAAGAGCAATGCACGGATGCGTCGCAAACCTGCTCAAACAATTCAGCAATTGTCATCGACGCAACTACTTGTAGCGACGGTGAGGATGTGTATTACCTGATTGATGGAACGAAATACACCTATGAGCAATTATCGAGCATTATCGAACAATCCTGTAATGCCAACAGTTCGGCGATGATCAACGAGGCAGGTATTGCAAAAATGCAAAGCCGGATGTCGGCGATTTCGTCGCGATTGATGATTCAGGCCCGCGCTGCTGCCGGTTGCGAATAGCGATCGTCACGAATCGCATTTTAAATCCCGGTGAACCGTTTTGAGGTTCACCGGGATTTTTTGTGCGAAACTTTCGGGTTTGAAAACTGTTCATTCAAACTGAACTTTCTACTTTTGGTAGTTGAAGAAAAGAAAGGAAAACGAATGAGTTTGAATGAAGTGAAAGTGATCGCTTTCGACGCGGACGATACGCTTTGGGAAAATGAAAATTTTTTCCGTGATGCTGAGCACCAGTTTTGTAAGGTGATGGCTGAATATGAAGCGGAGGAGGAGGTCATGAAGAAGTTGTTCCGAACCGAAATTCAGAACCTGGAGTTGTACGGTTACGGGGTCAAGGCATTCATTTTATCGCTGATGGAAACGGCTTTGGAGATCTCGAACCGGAAGGTTCGTCCCGAGCAGATTGAAGGGATCATCGAGATCGGGAAGTCCATGCTGATGAAAGATGTGATTCTGCTGGATGGCATCGTTGACCTGCTGGACAAACTTTACGGGAAATACCGTTTGGTGGTGGCTACCAAGGGCGATTTGCTCGACCAGGAAAGGAAGCTGAAGAAATCAGGTTTGCGTAAATACTTTCACCATATTGAGATTATGACGCATAAACGGGAGGAGAACTACCAGGAATTGCTGAACCATCTGGATATTCCGGCTGAGCAGTTTTTTATGGTCGGAAACTCGCTGAAATCGGATGTTCTACCGGTTATTGATTTGGGTGGATATGCTGCTCACATTCCTTATTACACCACATGGTTGTATGAGCAAATGGACCCGGAGGATATTAAAAGCGACCGCTTTTTTGAACTGAAGCAAATTCACGACGTTTTGGACTTGTTTGAAAAAACGAAGGAGTAAAGTAGCGTCTTCCTTTTACCTTTTTACTTGTAATTTTTGCCTTTAAACTATGGAATACCAAGGAAATATATTGAAAATGAGATCGGAGTTTGCCGATCCGGTCAGATACTTTTTCAGAATCGGCGATCAGGAGATCGACATGAATGCGTTGCTGGGCAAGCAAATTCGCATGCAGTTCGACGGACAGATCAACTGCATTGCCTGTGGCAAGCGCACCAAAACATCCTTTAGCCAGGGGTTTTGCTACTCGTGTTTGCAAACAGCGCCCGAGGCCAGCGAAACAGTCATGCGTCCGGAGCTGTCGAAATCGCAGTTTGGCATTGCACGCGACATGAAATGGGCTGAGGAGCACGACTTGATTGATCACATTGTGTATTTGGCTGTGTCGAGCGAGCTAAAGGTTGGGGTGACCCGTCATCACCAGGTGCCAACGCGCTGGATTGACCAGGGGGCTTCTTATGCCATTCGCGTGGCACAGACGCCGAACAGGCACATTGCCGGCGTGATCGAAGTTTTCCTGAAAAAATACTTCACCGACAAAACGAACTGGCGCGACATGCTGAAGAATAATGTGGCCGAAAACTTCAACCTTCCGGAGGAAAAAGAGAATGTTTTGCGACTGTTGCCCGCCGAACTCCGGCAGTACCGTTGCGATAACGACGAGGTGATGCACTTCAACTACCCGGCACTGGAATTCCCGGATAAAATCAAGAGCTTGTCCTTCGATAAGGAGCCGGTAATTGAGGGTGAAATGAAGGGAATTAAAGGACAGTATTTACTGCTCGACGGAGGTCAGGTATTGAACGTTCGCAAGCACAACGGCTACTATTTGAGCTTTTCTTTTAATTCATAAATACAATTTAGCCCCAAGTTTCGATTCGGAAGTGAACTGAATAGGGCTGTTTTTAAATCGTAAAGTGTTGTTTTTGAATCGTTTTATATAACATTAAATTTTCGTTTGAATAAAGACATAGGGCTTTTATTCTCCGCTTTTTTTTTCGTTTATTTGATTTCTGAATAAGGGCCGTCTAATATTATCTTAACTATGGAAAATCTTGATTGGAAAAATATTGGTTTTGGTTATCGGAAAACCAATTTCAATATTCGCTGCTGGTATAAAAATGGAGAATGGGGACCACTTGAAGTAAGTGATTCGGAATACTTGAATTTACACATGGCTGCCACTTGTCTGCACTACGGACAGGAAGCATTTGAAGGCTTGAAAGCGTTCATGGGTAAAGACGGCAAGGTTCGTGTGTTCCGCATGGAAGATAATGCCCGTCGCATGCAATCGTCGAGCGAAGGAATATTGATGGCTGAAGTACCGACTGAGCTTTTTTGCGAAGCAGTAGGTTTGGCGGTGAAGAAAAATATGGAGTTTGTTCCCCCGCACGGTTCAGGAGCATCGTTATACATTCGCCCGCTGTTGATTGGTACAGGCCCTGAAATTGGCGTGAAACCATCAGGCGAATACCTGTTCATGGTTTTTGTAATGCCGGTAGGACCGTATTTCCCGGAAGGATTTAAACCGACCGAGCTGGTTATTTTGCGTAAATACGACCGCGCAGCACCGCAGGGAACCGGAAAATATAAAGTTGGCGGAAACTACGCTGCCAGTTTGGTGGCTGGTAAAAAAGCGAAAGCCGGTCATTATTCGGCTGTTCTTTACCTGGATTCACGCGAGAAAAAATACATCGATGAATGTGGTCCGGCAAACTTCTTTGCCATCAAGGACGATACCTACATTACACCACTTTCTGATTCTGTTTTGCCATCGATCACTAACATGAGTTTGATGCAGCTGGCTGAGGATATGGGCTTGAAAGTTGAGCGTCGCAAAGTGCCGGTAGAAGAGCTGGAAAGCTTCCAGGAGGTTGGTGCCTGCGGAACGGCAGCGGTAATTTCACCAATCAAGCGAATTTACGACGAAGATTTGGATAAAGAATATTTGTACGGATTTGATCCGGGACCATGGAGTACCAAGTTGTACCAAAAGTTACAAGGTATTCAGTACGGTGACGAGCCTGATACGCATGGTTGGACAACTGTTATTGAATAGTCAATTCAAAGAAATAGCGACAAGCCTCATCCGAACGATGGGGCTTTTTTATTGGTTCCGGTTTTCAAGAACCATTAAAAATGAACGAGGCCATCAGAATTTAGTTCTGACAGCCTCGTGTGAATTTCCGGGAACTGTATTCCCGGTCGTTTCTATATCTGTTTTGTTTTTTGCCCGTTCTTAATTCAGATACCCTACAACTTCGTATGCCCGTTCGCCCTGGTAGCTCACGCGGCTGTATAAAACGCCGTTGTATTCGTAGTAAGTTTGACCATCCAGTTCAACCCGTTCGTAGTCGGCCGGAAGGGCATAAACAATGGCCCCAACCGGAGGTGTTTCAACAATATAACCGTTACCTGACGACTGGTAGTACACGCCTTCGAAGTAGAAGTAGTTGCGGTTACCGATTACAATTTTCAGCGATCCTTGTGGTAAAACCTGAACGTTCAGTCCAACCGGTGGAGCAACTTTGATGTAGTTGTCGTTGTATTTCCGGTAGTACACACCTGATTGTGCGTAATATTCTTTGTTATCTTTTTTAATAACCTGCGCGTTCATTTGGTTTTGCGAGCGAACAGCAACCACAGTCGGTGTCGATTTGCGGTAGCTCACCTGCGAGCGGCTCACGTTCTTGGCTGATGACGGTTGCGACTGCACAGTTACTGTGCGTTGACTGCTCGAGTTGTTCTTTGAGCTTTGTTTTTGCTGTGTTGTTTGTTTTGCACTTTTTTGATTTTGGCCGTTGTTGCGGCTTTGGGCATTTACTGCTACCGTAGCAATCATCAGAGCTACGATTAGCAAAAATTTTCTTGCTTTCATACCTGTGAATTTTTTAATTGTTTGTACTCTGAGCAGTACAATTTTCGTACTTAAAATTCAGTGTTCCCGTGCCAAATCGATGGTTCGGGCTTTTTTCCCGACAGTTTGCCCGATTTCACCGTCGGGTTGTTTTTTCAATGCATGGCAGAGATGCACTGACTTGGTTCCGGTAAGCAAAAATGAGAAATCCGATCGGTCAGACTGAGGATTTCAGTGGGAAGATGGCTTTTTGAAAGGGAGGGTTTTCGAAACGAAGCCGGGTTTTAGGACTGATAAATTTTTTATTGTTTTTAACCGGGCGATTCTCAGGTGCGGGCGAAGCTGCAGTTTAAAAGGATTATAAATTGACGAAGGTATTCTCTGAATTCGCATAATATTTATATTTTAGAACCAATGGGAATGATGGGATAGTAACTGATTGAGGGGCCTCGTGAGGGGAACCTTTGATCAACTGAATTCTTATTCAGTAAAAGTTAGACACTAAAACCAGAGAATGATCCATTTAAAACTCTTTTTCTCCGCGTGGCTGTTGGCTTTAGGCCTGTCGCTTTGTGCAAATGCCAATGACGCTGAATTGCTTTACCGGCTCGACGAGATCACCGTCGATGGCGGAAAACTGGTTACCAAATCAACTATTCGGATTCAAATCAACAACAAAGCGGGCGAGGAATATGCCACGGTTCAGATTCCCTATTCCAAAATCAGTAAAGTCAGTGATGTTGAGGTTCGGTTGTTGGCCGCAAACGGCGCTCTGGTTCGAAAGCTGAATTCCTCCGAGATCAAAAAGAAAAGCGCGGTATCGGATGCCGCTTTTTTCGACGACAATATGGAGGTCGAGTTCAGTCTGAAGCACAGTCGATACCCTTATATCGTCGAGTATTCCTATGAACGGCGCGAGTCTGAGTTCTTGTTCATCGATTTTTGGATGCCGATACTGTCGCTTGATATTCCAACACGGGATGCAGAACTTTCGCTCACTGTTCCCGTCGGTTTCCAGTTGCGGTATGGTTCGCAACTCGTTGATGACCCTGTTGTGTCGGATAATGGAAAAACCATCAACTACCGCTGGAAAACGCATTTTGATGCGTACCGGGAAAAAGAAGTCTTTTCGCCGCCGGTTTTCGCATTGGTGCCCTGGGTGAAAATCATCCCCAATAACTTTCAGTATGAAATTCCGGGTTCTTCCGAGTCGTGGGAAACATTCGGGAATTGGGAATTTAGCTTGTTGGACGGTTTGGATGATTTGCCGGATGCGGAAAAACTTCGAATTAGCAAATTAGTTGAAGGAGTTGATGACAAGCTGGAAAAGGCGAAAATCCTTTATCATGATCTTCAGGACAGAACCCATTATGTGTTGGTTTCCATTGAAACTGGTGGCTGGAAACCCTATCCGGCTAGTTACGTGGCAGCAAACCGATACGGTGATTGCAAGGCGCTGACCAATTATATGAAGGCGGTTTTCGAGTATGCCGGAATTGAATGCAACTATGTCGACATCTTTGCCGGCGACCGCATCCGAAAACTCGACCGTGAAATTCCCTCGCCGGAGTTTAATCACGTTATCCTGATGGTTCCAATGGAGAAGGACAGCCTTTGGCTCGACTGCACCAGTAAAGGGCCGTTTGGCTATGTCGGGACTTTCATTCAGAACCGTGATGTTTTCGTTGTTGGCGACGGTAAAAGTTACTTTGCACGGACTCCGGCCTTGCAGGCTGAAGATGTGGCCGAGTTGCGTACGGTGCATATTGGCTATCCGAGCCCGTCAACATCTACCGTTCAATTTGATTGCACTTTCAAGGGTACACAATTCGAACGACTCCGTTCACTTGACGAATCTTTCAATACAGATGACCGCACACGTATCTTTCGCAATTACTTTGTTGCGGATGGTTTCGAATTACAAGACTATTCCATTGAACGGGAAGACCGGGACTCGGCTTTCGTGGCTGTAAAATATCAGGCAACGACCAATCGGTTTTATCAGAATTACGGGGCGGAAACCGTAGTGAAAAACCTGCCTTTTTTGTTCCCAAAGTTGCAAAAACCGGGACAGCGACAATTGCCTTTACAGGTTGATTACCCCGATTTTGAACGAGACACCCTGGTGTACGAATTACCCACTCATCTTAGTGTTGAAGGACGGACGGAAGACGTTGCGCTGGATACAAAGTACGGGCGGTACAGTTTTCGGATGGAAGTCGGCGATCGGGAAGTTCGGGTGATCAAAGAACTGGAAATTTACCCGGGAACATACAGTCTGGCCGAATACCCGGGCTTTTACGACTTTATTGACGATGTGAAAACATATGAGTCGAAACCACTCTTGATACTAAATAACTAAACTCAATAACATGACTAAACTTACTTGTTTACTCTTTTGCCTGCTGTTCACTGGTGTTCTGTCGGCGCAAACCTATTCGTCCGAATTCGGGAAGGTCGGGAAAGATGATCTTGAATTGAAATCAGTGCCGGACGATCCGGATGCAGAGGCGGTGGTAATGTTCGATTACGGCGATTCGCAATTCTTGCGATCGGATAATGGTTTTGACGTGCTTTTTGATCGTTCGACACGATTGAAAGTGCTGACTGATGCCGGAACAAAATTTACGGAATTCGAGATACCTCTCTATCATGAAGGTGACATCTATGAAGTGGTGCGTGACTTGGAGGCCTATACCTATAATTTAGAGGAAGGGCGTCTTGTAAAAACACCCTTGGATATGTCGACGGTCTATGTGGAGAAGATCAACGAATACTGGAGTGTGAAGAAGTTTGCGATGCCAAACGTAAAGCCGGGCTCGATTGTGGAATGCCGCTACAAATTGACGTCTCAATATGTGTTTAACCTGCGCGACTGGGAATTTCAGTGGCGGATCCCCGTTATCTACAGCCAATACACCGTTCACATCAACCCGTTTTATTACTATGTTTTCAGATTGCAGGGAGCGGCAAAGACGGATGTTTTCGAAAAATATGAAGATTATAACAATAGTCATCCTCTCCCTTATGCTGTAACCGGTAAAAACGATACTTATGTGGATGTGGTTTACAAGTTTGGGATGAGGAATGTGCCCGCCTTCCGTGACGAGGAATTCATTACCTCTGTGAACGATTATATTATGAAGATTGACTTCCAGCTTGCCCAGGTGAACATGTTTAACGGGGTCAAGAGGGAGATAATGACGACCTGGGAAGAATTGGCGAAGCAGCTGAGTAAGCATGAGGACTTTGGGCGTATAGTGAACAAGTCGGAGAAAGCAGCATCGAAGATCTTCGATTTGGAAGAATTGCAGGGGCTTGAGGTAATGGATCGTTTTAATCGCGTAATCGATTACGTGAAAACAAATTATAGTTGGAACGGGCAAAATGGTAAATATGCATCGAAAAATACGGATCGGTTGATGAAGGAGAAAATCGGGAATGATGCCGATTTGAACTTGTTTGCGACTGGTTTGCTGAATGCAGCCGGAATTGAAGCAACGCCCTTGATTTCGAGCACACGCGAGCATGGCTCAATTCAGGTTGATCACCCGTTTGCGAACGCTTTTAACTACACGCTGATTTTGGCAAAAATCGGCGATAAGGCAATACTGACGGACGCGACCGAGCCTATGTTACTGAATAATCGGATCCCGGCACGGTGTATCAACAACAAAGGATTGACTATTGATCCGGATAACCTGCAATGGATTGGTTTGGATAGTCGGGTTCCCTCCTACTACAATACCGATTTTAAAATGAATGTGGAGCCAACCGGCCAGGTGAAAGTTACCGCCCGCTATAGTTTTACAGAGTATGAAGGTTTTTATTACCGGAATTTGCTTCGGGATGACAAGGATAAAATTGAGAAGAATCTGGCCATCGGTCGGTTCGATTTCGACCCGGCATCGGTATCGGTTGAAAACATGGATGATAAAAAGAAACCCTATACGGTAAGTTTTGAACAGGAGGGGCAGGTAGAAACAATCAATGGCAAAATCTATATTAATCCATTCTTGTCGCAGAGTTTAAATGACAATCCGCTGAAACAGAAAACCCGTACCTACCCGATCGACATGACCTATCCGAAAATGAAATCGTACAAGGCGGAAATCACAATTCCGGAGGGCTACGAAGTAAGTTATACTCCCCAAAACAAAAGTGTTGATAACGAGTATTACAGCCTCTTCTATCAAAGTTTTAAAGAGGAAAACAAGTTAGTTGTTAATATGAGCTACTTGTTTAAGAATGCGGTTTATCAGCCCAATATGTACACTCGAATGCGGTTGCTCTTCAACGATATCATAAAACTGGGAACAGATAAAGTCGTTTTGGCTCCCAAGAGTGAAGAAACAAGCTCAACAACGGAGATGGAAGAACCAAAGTCGAGTCTTTGATTGTAAAACCAAATTTCAAAATATATGCTTACGAGAGAACAACAACTGGTTTATTGCCGTAACTGCACCAGGCAGTTATTTGACCGGAATCAGGGCATTCTTTGCACATTGACCGGCGCTCAGGCTACTTTTCAGGAAACCTGTGCGGATTTTGAAACTAATGGTCCCGATGAAGCAGAACTGCACATGATGCAAGACGCAGGCCTGCAAATGACGGAAGAGGCGTCGAAGAACAGACGTTTTGTAAATTATCTGATCGATAGTGTGTGTACGGTCGTTTTTATGTTTGTATTTGCGATTGCTCTGGGAATCTTTTTAGGGGTCGTGTATCCAGATGCCCTTGCCTTGTTTGATTACGAATCCAGGCTTTTTGACTATCTCCTTATATTCGTAGCGGCCGTGATTTACTTTACCATCTTTGAAGCCAATACGGGGCGAACAATTGGAAAGTACATAACGGGAACAAAAGTGGTGATGGAAGATGGGAGCGAGCCGCGATTCAAAGATATCTTCATTCGTTCACTGTGCCGTCATATTCCTTTCGATGCTTTGTCATACCTAGGGAGTGAGTCCAATGGCTGGCACGATCGGTATTCGAACACGAAGGTTGTGATGGTGAAGCGTAAATAGGCTACATCGAAAATATTGAAAACACAAAAGGCTGTCGCGTATGCAACAGCCTCTCTTTTTTTGATCAGTATCAATCGTTCAGTTAAACAAACTCTTCTTCAGAATTATTTTAGTAACCGGTGTTTTGTTCAAAAATGTCACCGCTAACGTCAATAACGTCTTGTGGGATTGGGTATACACGGCGGAACGGTTCGGTTTCTTCTTTACCGGTGTAGGCGCTGTCGAAGGTTCCGAAGCGAATCATTTGCGGGCGACGCTTCATCTCCCAGTAGTTTTCGTACGAAATTTCATTGTACAGACGTGTTTCTGTCAGGTCACTTTGCTGAATAGCCTGCCCGCTAAGTTCACCACCTTCTTCTTCCGGTTGAGTTCTGGTACGGCTGGTGCGCAGGACGTTGATGTCATTCAAAGCAAGGGCGGTTTCCCCGTTTCTGAAATAAGCTTCAGCACGCAGGGTATACATGTAACCCAGGCGGAAAATCGGAATATCAACACGTGATGAACCGTTGCTGCCGTCGATTGGGTCGAATTCAAACTTGAAGATACGAACACCCTGGTGCACCATGTCTTGCGGTAAAATTGTTCCCGACGAGAAATCCAGTTCAGGGGTAAATTCAAGTGTGTGGCTGTTTTTGTCGGTTTTCAGAGCCGTTACAGCGATGTAAGTAACGCCATCAATGGTCTCGCGAACGAAAGCGTTGCTGCTGTCGTAAGTTGGACCGTATTGCTGACCAACCTGGAAACCGCGGTTGAAATGGAACCAGGGCAAGCCCGTACCCGGCACTTCGTCGAGAGTGCTTTCGGCCATGTTTTGTTCCTGGTTGTTGTAAAACCAAGTGCCATCGTCGTATTGGTATTTTTGCTCGTAACGAGGGTCATCCTGGTTGTCGTCCCAGGTTGCATAGTACTCGGGGGTTGTACAGGTGGCGTTGGTTCCGCGTACTCCCGATTCCGAAGCGTGTTGCGAACGTTCCATCGGCATGTACACAAAATCATTCTGTCCGGTTACTGATCCGTCATCCACATTTTGCGGTGCAACGAAGATGAGCTCAGAACCCTCGGTGTTGTCAATGCCGAAGTTGTCGAAATAGTATTCCTCCAATGAAAACTTCGAAGAGCTGATCAACATTGAAGTGTATTCAATCACCATGTCCAGGTCTGATTTACCGGCGTCGTTTACCGATGCTTCCTGAAAGTCGAAATCAGAGGTTGAATTGTAGCGATCTTTGAAGACGGCGCGGTTCATGTACATTTCTGCCAGGAACCCGTAAGCGGCTTCTTTGGTGAAACGACCGTCGTAGGTTGAATTTTCACCCAAAGCAGCCAGGTCAGGAATAACTTCTTCCATGCCGGTAATCAGCGTATCAATATAAGTGCTGTACACAGCTTTAACTTCGTCGGCGTTTCCGTTCGGTTCGCGATAGGGAGCCTGACCGTACAAATCGAGCGTGTAATAGGTGTACAAATACCAAAGCGCTTTGGCTTCGGCAAGGTACATGGCCTGGTTGCTGTTTTCGGTGTTGTTCGAAATGGTTTCAATAGCCGTAATCGAGCGGGTGATACCGTTTGTCAGCGAGCTCCAGTTTCCGCTAACCAGTGGGTTATCGGCACCCCAGCTAAATTCCTGAATTGCGCGGTACCGGCCACCGTCGCCCCAGTCGCTACCGCGGGTAGGTAGCAAAGCTTCGTCGGTACTGTATTCCTGCATACCCCAAAGGTGGGCGTGATCAACAAAAACATCCACAACCATACGGTTGTATGCGGCTGCCAAACTGGCTTCCGGAGTGGCGCTGTCCGAGCCCAACTCTTCGTCCAGAAATACTTCTTCCAGATCGGTACAACTGGCAAGGATAAACAGAATGGGCAAGTATTTGAATATTGTTTTCAGTTTCATCTTTCGGTAAAATTTCATGATTAAAGTTTTAGTGTTAAACCGAGCATGTAAGTCCGGGCGTTCGGGTAGCTGGTATAATCGATACCAACCGACTGGTTGCCGTCCGATTCTTTATTGGAATTAGCCAATGGGTCGAAGCCGTTATACTTGGTGATGGTCAACAAGTTTTGGCCGGTTACATAAACGGTCAGGCCGGACAACCATTTAATCTTGCTCGTATTCAGGTTGTAGCCCAATCGAGCTGAGTTCAGGCGGACAAAGTCTGATTTTTCGAGGTAATAAGTTGAAATTTGAGGTGAATTACCGGAGTCTGCTCCCGAATTGTAATACTCTTTCAGAACGTTGCGGTCCGACTGCAGGTTGTTGATGTTTGTAGCCGTAAAGTTGGTATTGTTGAACAGGTATGCTCCGCTTTGTCCAATGATGGAGAAAGAGAAATCGAAACTTTTCCAATTCAACTGACTGTTCAAGCCATACATGAAATTCGGAAGGGCTCCCTCTACAATTACGCGGTCGTCGCTGTCGATACTTCCGTCGTTATTGGAGTCCTGGTAAATTTCGGCTCCGTCTTCATCAAAACCGAGTTGTTTCAATAAATAGAAGGAACCGATTTCGTAGTTGCTTTTATAGATGTTAGCCATTACGCCGGATTGTCCCGGACCGGAAATCGAACCTGAATACATTTCGCTAACAGGCAGATCCTTAATTTTATTGGCAAGTGTTGTTCCGTTGATGTCAACACTCCAGCTCAGGTCTTTGTGCTTGATGATGTGGTATCCCAGGGTAAATTCGACACCTTTATTGATAATCTTCGCGTCAACGTTTTTCCAGACATCATCCGTCGGGCTCAATACAGGAGCAGTAATGTTCAGGATCGCGTCTGTTGTTGTTTTGTTGTAATAGTCGAGCGAGCCGTACAGTTTTCCGTTCAACAATTCGAAATCGAAACCAAAGTCGTATTGGGTTACAACCTCCCAGTGCAGATCGGGGTTTGCTGTCCGGTTCACGGTAATACCATTGGTTACGGTACCGTCAACCAGGTTGTAGCCGTTGCCGCTTGATAACGAGTAGCTGGCTTTTGTAATCTTATTGGGGACCTCCTGGTTACCGGTTTGCCCCCAACTTAAGCGCATCTTCAGGTTGTCGAAAACCGATTGGTTCTTCATGAAATTTTCTTCCGACAGATTCCATCCCAAGGCAAATGAAGGGAAGTAACCGTACTTTTTATCCTCGCCGAAGCGGGTTGAACCATCAGCGCGAAGCGACGCAGTCAGCATATATTTCGATGCAAAGGTGTAGTTAGCACGGGCAAAATACGACTGTAGTTCGTTTTCCTGAGCACTACCGGAAATGTCCGATGACGTGTAGCTGGTATAGTCCGGATTGTATTTGGGCTTGATGCCGACACCTTTTTCTTCCAATCCTTCTACGGAGAAACCGGTTTCCTCAGCTTTAAATTTCTGGTACGAGAAACCGCCCAGCACATCAAGTTTATGTTGTCCCGAGGTAAAGGCCCAGGTCAGGTAGTGCTCAATCAGTTCGCTGCTGTTATCCAGGTTCGATTGGGCAAAAACACCATTCGGGTTGATGATTGTCTCGTTTTTATAGTAAGTGGTGTTACGTTCTGATGTTGAGCGGTCAACGGCGTAATTAATTTTGTAGGTCAAGCCTTTAAAAATCCGGAATGATGCTTCGATATTTCCGATTGTACGCAGGGT
This sequence comes from Mangrovibacterium diazotrophicum, assembly GCF_003610535.1. Lineage (NCBI taxonomy): Bacteria > Pseudomonadati > Bacteroidota > Bacteroidia > Marinilabiliales > Prolixibacteraceae > Mangrovibacterium > Mangrovibacterium diazotrophicum. The sequence goes on from NZ_RAPN01000001.1 coordinate 3,479,151, forward strand.
ATTTGTCTCATCTTCATAAAGGTAGAGCAAATACATCGGGTTGAAGTTTTGGGTCAGGTTGAAGTTGGTGTAATTGCCCTCCGAGTCGAAAACCGACTGGGTTGGGTTTGCCATCAACATGTGGGTAATCAGCTGGCCGTTGGATCCGGCGTCATCGCTCGATGGAACACCAGTTTCGTTCATTTGGCTGACTGCCAGGTTCAGTTTCACTTTCAAACGGTTATCCGGAAGAAAGGATTCCTCGGCATTTAACCGGGCAGAGATTCGTTTGAATGAGCTGTTTTCTATAATCCCTTCCTGGTCGATGTGACCAACCGAAGCATAATAGCTGCCAGATTTGGTTTGTTTTGAAAACGACAGTTCGGTGTTCGTGGTTATCGCCTGGCGGAATACTTCGTCTTGCCAGTCGGTACCCGAGCCGTGGTTGTATGAACTTTCATCGCCAACAGCTTCGCGATACTCGTCGGCACTCAGCAAATCAATTTTCTTTGGTAATTCTGATACCGCTGCGTATGAGTTCACAGAGATGGTTCCCTCTCCCTTTTTTCCTTTTTTTGTCGTGATCAGAACCACACCGTTCGAACCGCGAGCTCCGTAAATGGCTGCTGCAGAGGCATCTTTTAATACGTTGATCGATTCAATGTCGCTTGTGTTGAGGAAGTTCAATGGGTTTTTGGCCGACGACGATCCAAAGCCGATACTACCTCCGGTTGGAGTCACATCGTTGTTTGACAAAGGAACTCCGTCAACGACGAACAAAGGGGTACTTCCGCTTCGGATGGAACCTAAACCGCGGATTTGAACATCGACACCACCACCTGGCTCACCCGAGCTGTTGATGATGCGAACACCAGCAACTTTACCTTGCAGAAGGTTGTCCGCGGACGTGGTAATCCCTTGTTTAAAGTCCTTCGGTTCAATGGTTGCAATTGCTCCGGTAACATCTTTCTTTTCCTGGCTTCCGTATCCAACAACTACCACTTCGTCCAAGCCTTTGCTTTCGGCTTTCATGGTCACATTCAAGGTTTCTGAAGCAATAATTTCCTGGCTTTCCAAACCGATGAATGAGAATACCAATATTTGGCTTTTCCCGCTCAGGTTGATGGTGTAGTTACCGTCCAAGTCGGTTACCGTTCCGTTGGTGGTACCTTTTTCGACGATGTTTACACCGGGGAGCGACTCGCCATTTTCGTCAACGACGCGACCGCGAGCCGTTTTCACCGATTTTTGTTCTTCGTCGGGATTGGCGAGTTTTTTCACCATCACCAGCTGGCCGGCAATGTTGTAGCTGAGTTTCGCTTTGGCTGCCAGGTCGTCCATTACGACTTCCAATTCCTGGTTGCGATGATCGATAGAGTAAGTTTGCTTGTCGGCGATAACTCCTTGTCCGTAGCTGAATTTGTAGGAAGTTTCGCTTTCCAGTCGCTCGAAAATGTCGGTTAACCGGCCATTTTCAATTTTCAGGTTAATGCTCCTGTTTGTTTTAGTTGCGGTGCCCGACCATCCGTATGGGATGGACACCAGCGAAAAAAGCAGGAACAAAGTTGCTTTAAAAGCAAAATGATTTAATTTTGAACACATGTCTTTTACGAATTGATTTAAAAAGTATTTGACTATTGACCGTGGTTGTGGGCGCAATCACGGTTTCTGTTTTTATCACTGAAGAGATTGGATTATTGGTGCGTTAGATTTCCGTTGCATGGGCGCATCTTATTTCTTTTCCATGGATTTCGAATTTTAAATTGGTGATGTAATTCAATTGTTCTACTATCGAGTTTAAGGAGGCGTCGCGGGCAATGTAAACTGTGGCTCTTGCTTCGAGCTGTTTGGTTTCCACCCGAATGGTATCAAGGTTGAATTTCTGTTCGATCAGATTCAGGATCGTTTCCAGCGACTGATCTGCAAGTGTAATGTCGCTGTTGTACCAGGGGCTGATTGCTGCCGGGCTGACTTTGCCAACAGACAACTTTCCGCTGGCCGAGGAATAGTTGACTTCCTCCAGGGGAGTGAGGTCGACGCTTTCCGAATCGGATGAAACATTGACTTTACCCGTGTGTACAGTCACGCGGTAGCCGTTAATTGCCGTGTGTATATTGAAGGAGGTTCCGAGTACCTTGGTTTTTATTGCTCCGGAGCTGATAATGAATGGTTTTTCAGGGTTGCGGGCAACTTTGAAAAAAGCATTTCCGCGAACCAAAGTCACCTTGCGCCTCTCGGTGTTGAAACGGTTGTCGTAACTTAGTTCCGTTTCAGGACTTAGAAATATGACAGATCCATCGGGCAGCAACAGTGAGTCGGATTGAGCTTCGGTGCTGAAACTATACTGTTGGAGTGGCTCGGGCGTGAATTTTATCCAGGAGTACACACCGATAAGCAATAGTAAGGAAGCGGCAACGGAAATCGTCCATCGAATTTGCTGTTTGCTGATGGCGTGGAAACTTTTCGTTCGGGTTTGGTTCAGGATCGCGTTATTGATCGACGAGAAAACTTCCTGTTGATTGCCCATTTCTTTTTGTTCCCATTGTAAATTGAATTGGTCGTCGCTGACAAAATCATCCAGCAAGCGCTTTTCTTCCGGGCTTGATTTTTCGTTCAGGTAGTTATCAATCAGTTTGTCGAGTTTGTGTGCTCTGTTTGCCATGAGATCCTTCTTTCGTATTTGTTTCCGTGAAGAAGTACCGCAAACTGCTCCAGCGTACCATCCGGAACGATTACATTTGAGTGAACGATCGATTAAATTGAAAAGGGAGTTTTCAAAAAGTTGAATTGTTCCGATGTTGAACCGTTCAAACGTGTTGTAAGATCCACTCCGGGAGAAAGGCTGGGCTAGTTGTTGCGCAGTTCGGTGCGCACTTGTTGAAATGCTCTGGTCAGTTGATTTTTCACGGTTTGCCGGGAAAGGTTGAGCTGTTCGGCTATTTGGTCGATACTTAATTCATGAAAGCGGTTGAGGTGAAAAATTTCACGGCAACGATCTGGTAATCGGTCAATAGCTTGGTGAAGGCGCAGAATCAATTCGGGTTCATAGTCATTTTCGTGCTCGGTCAGATAGTCTTCGAATTTCTCTTGCAGCACTTCGAGTTTCATTTTCCGGTCGCGGTAGGCTTTGAAAACCTGGAATTTGACCGCCTGGAACAAATAGCTTTCGGGTTGCTGGATTTCCAATAAGTGACGTTTTTCCCACAAATCGATGAAAATGGTTTGAACAATAGATTGTGCGAGTTCCCTGTCTTTTGTGAGTCTGAAAGCGTAAATGAAAAGTTTTTCCCAATGTTCAGAAACCAGCCTGGTAAAAGCTTTGGTGTCATCGCGGCGAATCAAGGATAGCAGTTCGTGCTTGTGTTCAGTTTTCATAGAGCTTGCGAACTTTTGGTTTCGGGTTCAAAAATAGAATGCTGACATTCCATCCTTTTCAAGAATCGGTTACGATTTAAACAAGTTTTTATTACTTTAATTTAATTGGAAGGCCTTTAGCACGGACGAAAACACTGAAATGAATGCTCAAAAACAGGTGTTCTCTACAGCATAAGTAATGTTACAAATGTTTGAATTGTTTTATCTTAAAAAACGATTTACTGACTTAAAACAGACAATTATGAAGCCAAGACATCCTGATACGGAAATTTTTCCCGTCGAAGTATTTGCCGGCACAAGTATTCAGGCCGCAATGTTGAAAAGTATGCTTGATGATGCCGAAATTTATTCGTTCCTGAAAGATAATATTGTAGGAACACTAACTCCATGGTGGACCGATCCGGGCGGTGCCGGGGCAGTAAAAGTTATCGTTGCTAACAGGGATTTGGATGAGGCGAAGGTTGTTGTAAAAAAGTTTGTGGATAACATGACGCATAACTAGGTTTATTCAACGATAAGTTTTTAAAAAATGCATTTGACAGGGCCGGATTTCCGGCCTTGTCTGTTTAACTTTGGGCGAAAAATAGAACGTCATGAAAAAATTGGTTGTTTTGTCGGGTGCCGGGATGAGTCAGGAAAGTGGTTTGCGCACCTTTCGCGATATGGGCGGTTTATGGGAAGAATACGATGTGATGGATGTCGCTACTCCCGAAGCCTGGGAGCGCAATCCGGAGCTGGTGAACCGCTTTTATAACGACCGCCGCAAACAATTAATCGATGCCAAACCCAACCAGGGGCATTTTCTGCTGGCTGAGCTGGAGAAGGATTTCGATGTTCATGTGATTACCCAAAATGTGGACAACCTGCACGAGCGTGCCGGAAGTTCCAAGGTGCTACACCTGCATGGCGAGCTAACCAAAGTTCGCAGTTCGGTTGATCCCGATTTGATTTTCGAATTGGATGGTTGGGAGTTGAAGCTTGGGGATAAGTGTCCCAAGGGGAGTCAGCTTCGTCCGCATATTGTATGGTTTGGCGAAGCTGTTCCGGCAATGGACGAGGCAGCTGAAATTGCCGCCCAAGCCGATATCTTTCTGGTTATTGGGACTTCGCTCAATGTGTATCCGGCGGCAGGTTTGGTTCATTACACAGCATCAAGCTGTCCAATCTATGTGATTGACCCGGAGCGTCCCCCGATTTCGATGAAAGGCGTCACCTTTATTGAAGAGAAAGCCGGAGCGGGTATGCTGAAACTGAAGAGTTTGCTCGGACAATCTTAACGCTTTTGAATTGTTTTTTTAGTTGATTCTTAGTCTCATTCGCTTTTATTTGTTTTGCCTGAGACAGGAGGCGTTTAACCGCTGATTTTCGTCTTTTCACGGATTTTTGTGAAAGAATCTTGTCGAAACACGAAATTTTTGCGGGCGATTTGCAACGGAGCCAGAATTTTCTTGTCAACTAAGAGAAACAATTAGAACTAAACAATGATTCAGAAAACGATTTGCCTGCTGGTGATTCTGTCAGCAGGGATTACTACGCTTTGGGCGCAACAGTCGCCCGTCGAAAAGCCCACGCGCTTCAGTATTAGTGGGCACATCAAAGATGCCCGAAACGGCGAGAGCCTGATTGGCGCTACGGTTTTCGTTCAGGAAACCGGCAACGGAACTGCCAGTAACACCTACGGCTTTTATTCCCTCTCCCTTCCAACCGGAAATTATACCCTTGTTTATTCTTTCGTTGGCTACGAGTCTATCCAAAAAGAAATTTACCTGGACTCCAATCGTCAGGAAGAAGTAGAGTTGGAGCCGTCGGCTGAGTCTTTGGACGAGGTGGTCGTTCAGGCTGAAAAGAAAGACCAAAACCTGAGCCGGGTAGAAATGGGTGTCGAAAAACTTCAGCCCAAGCGAATCAAATCAATACCGGCATTGATGGGTGAGGTGGATGTGATTAAGGCGATCCAGATGTTGCCCGGCGTGCAGTCGACCAGTGAAGGTGGTTCCGGATTTAGCGTCCGTGGTGGAACGCCCGACCAAAACCTGATCCTGTTGGATGAAGCAACGGTTTACAATGCCTCGCACCTGATGGGTTTTTTCTCGGTTTTCAACAACGATGCCATCAACGATCTACGTTTGTACAAAGGTGATGTGCCTGCTCAATATGGGGGGCGATTGTCTTCCCTGCTCGATGTTCGCATGAAAGACGGGAACTCGAAGCAGTTTGCCGGGACTGGTGGTATTGGAACCATCTCGAGCCGTTTGACTCTGGAAGGGCCGATCAAAAAAGATCAAACGACTTTTTTGGTTGCCGGCCGGAGGACCTACATGGACTTGTTTCTTCCCTTGGCCAGCGATGAAAATGCCCGCGATAGTAAATTGTATTTTTACGATTTGAACCTCAAGTTCAGTCACCGGATTAATGAAAATAACCGGCTATTTTTGAGTGGTTATCTGGGGCGTGATATCATGAAAAGCCCCGATTTTCGAATGGGTTTCGGTAACAAAACCTTCACAGTTCGCTGGAATCACATCTTTAACCAAAAGCTTTTCATGAACCTGACTGGCATTTGGAGCCGCTACGATTATGAACTCGGAACCTCGGAAGATGAACCGGAAAGCTGGTTGTGGGACTCTGACCTGCAGGATTGGGGGATGAAAGCCGATTTCAGCTATTTCATCAAGCCCGATAACATGCTGTATTTTGGAGTGCAGTCCTATTATCACACCTTTAACCCCGGATCCGCCAGGGGAGTTGGCAGCCAGTCGGTGTTTTCCGAGTACACGATCCAGCGGAATTACGCGTTGGAGCATGCAGCATACTTGTCACATCAGTTCAATGTTGGTGAAAAAGTGGTTGTGAAGTACGGCGTTCGGGCATCGCTTTTTCAAAATATGGGAAAGGCAACGGTGTACAGTTATGACGATCAATATGAAGTGAGCGACTCAACCTTTTATAAAAGTGGCGAGATCTATAAAAACTTCTTCGGGCTGGAGCCGCGCCTTGGCATTAACTACCGGATCGATGGCGACTGGTCGTTGAAATTCAATTACAACCGTTCGCGCCAATACATACAGCAAGCCTCGAACTCAACAGCTGGCAGTCCGCTGGATGTTTGGTTCCCGGCAAGTCCGAATATCGCGCCGCAGATTGCCGATCAGTTTGCATTCGGTGTTTTCAGGAACTTCCGGAACGATGTTTTTCAGGCTTCCATCGAGGCTTACTACAAGGACATGCAAAACACCATTGACTTCGCTGACCATGCGGATTTGTTGCTGAACAAGTATATGGAAGGTGAGATTCGGACAGGTTCGGCGAAAGCCTATGGTTTGGAGTTTTTGGTGAAAAAGACGGAGGGGCGTTTGACAGGTTGGGTAGGATACACCCTTTCCCGAGCCGAGCGCACCATCGCTGAAATTAACGACGGCGAAACCTATGTGGCACCTTATGACAAGCCGCATGAGATTAATACAGTTCTTTCGTATGAAATTAGCCCCCGGGTTTCGATGTCGGCCAACTGGCTTTACGCCTCCGGGCAGCCAGTTACCTTGCCGGTTCAGCGTTACGAAATCAACGGAACGATTATTCCACTTTACACCGAGCGCAATGGAAGTCGCTATGATGCCTACCACCGCCTCGATGTGTCGTTGACGCTGCAGGGTAAAAAGAATCTGCAACGAAAATGGAAAGGCGAGTGGGTATTCTCTATTTACAACCTTTACAACCGGAAGAACACCTGGGCGCTGAATTTCAAACAGGATTCAGAAAATCCGAATGAAACTTACGCCGAGAAAACCTATTTGTTCCCAATTATTCCGTCAGTTACTTACAACTTCAAATTTTAGCCGACCATGAAAACACGATATCTACTTTTCACTTTAGTAGCCTTTCAATTTCTGTATACCGCCTGTACCGAACGCGTTGATATTGATTTGGAAGAAGCCGGCGATCCTTTACTGGTTGTTTTTGCCGAGATTACCGACGAGCCGAAAGCACAAGCCGTATACTTGAGTCGGACAGCGCCGTATTTTGATAATCAGGAACTGCCGGTTGTGAGCGGAGCGGAAGTTTATTTGAGTGACGGAGAAAAAGAAGTTCAGTTGACTGAAAGTCTGGAAGAGCCCGGAATGTATTTGACGGAGGATGGGTACGCGGGTATTCCCGGAAAAACATATACGTTGCGCATCGAGAACGTTGATGCCAATGAGGATGGTGTTGTTGAAAGTTACATTGCAGAATCGGTCATGAACCCGGTTCCTGCAGTTGATAGCGTGAGTGTGACTTACAACGATCGGTGGGAAGGCTGGGAGGTTGAACTTTATGCCCAAGAGCCAGGCGAAACAGAAGATTTTTACCTTTTCAAAGTTTATAAAAACGGAGAATTGTACACCGACTCGCTACAAAATTATTGGGTGACGGATGATAAGTTTTTCAACGGGAACGATATTGAAGGGCCAATTGTACAATATTTTGACGAAGAGAATGATGAAATGGTAGCCGACGGCGATACTGTGATGCTGGAGATGGCTGCCATTACCAAAGAATACTACGATTTCATTAATGGTGTTTTGGCTGAAGTGAGCACGAAAGTTCCGATTTTCAGTGGTCCGTCGGCTAACCCGGAAGGAAACATCAGTAATGGGGCATTGGGCTTCTTTTCGGCACAAGCCATTTCGCGTGGATCGACCATCTACAAGGAAGAATAGTCAGGCAATGGCGAGGGTGAGGACACTGATCCGTGCATCGCAAGCTGATTTGATGGCCGAGGCGCAGGCTTCGATTGTGGCACCTGTTGTGGCGACATCGTCGACCAGGATGAGGTGTTTGCCGTTGAATTTTGCCGGATCCCGAGTCTCAAAAATTCCTTCAACATTCTGCCAGCGTTCCCAGCGAGATTTGCGGGTTTGGGTTGAGGTGTGTGAACTTCGAATCAGATTGGTGTGATCAATCGGGATGTTGAGTGATTGGGACAGGCCGAGAGCAACGTGGTAGCTCTGATTGTAGCCACGTTTTCGCTCTTTCTTCGGGTGCAGCGGAACCGGACAAATGAGGTCGGCAGTTCTGATTTGGGGATCCTGTTGCAAACTCGCACCGAAGAGCTTCCCTGTATATTCGCCCAATTCTTTTTGTCCGCGGTATTTCAACTCGTGTAAGATTTGCTGATAGGGACTGCCTTTTTTGAACTCGAAAAAAGCGCAGGCCCGTTCAACCGAAACCCGTCCGTAGAATAGTTGTTCCATCGGGTTGTCGGTGGTTTTCGCGTGATTTGTCCGGGGCATGTGCAACAGGCATTTCAGGCACAGATACTGTTCGCTTTGAATAAGCTTTTGCTGACAAACCACGCAACTACGAGGGAAAATGAGTTCGAGGAATTGGTTCAGACTTTCTTTGATCAGATAGGCCATTTTAATTTTATTCTAACAAAAAGTTACGAAAAAATAGTTTTGTAACCGCTGCTATTCGTACGTTTCAGGGAATCAGGCTAAAAGTGCTGTTTTTGAGCATATTAGTTTTGTAATAATAGCTTTACGTTTTGTTAAAACTGAGGTAATATTCGACTATTGTGATTTAACAAATGGTTGATAGTCTGATAATTTAATCGTAAACGGATGGTTGGTCAATGTTCGTAGTTTTAAATCGTCAACAAGATGGTAAATCAGTTTTTACATGTTTTACGAGTTTCTTGTTTTATCACACTTGTTGAACACCGATGAACAGCCTGCATTTTTTTAAGCAGCAGTTCGTCAAAAATTACCTCCCTTTCCCTTTATTTTAAACTTATTCCCGGAAGGTTGCTTTTCCCGGCAACCTTTTTGTTTTTCCCAACTCAACCTTGTTTCGAAAGGATGGCCTGATCGTAGCTTGAATATCCGCATGTTAAATGCTGGTTACACATGGGGATTCCGGCTTCGGTACTCAAATTTTTCCTATATTTGTGGAATTTTTAAAAAATAGGTCAAAATAGGATTCTAATGAGCGATAAATTCCGCGAATACAAGCAATTAGATCTCTCTCAAATCAATAAGGACGTACTGAAGAGATGGGAAGAAGATGATACCTTTCATAAAAGTATTTCAACCCGGGAAGGAAACCCGACTTTTGTTTTTTATGAAGGTCCGCCATCTGCAAACGGAATGCCGGGGATTCACCACGTGATGGCCCGCGCCATTAAGGATACATTTTGCCGCTACAAAACCATGAAAGGTTTTCGTGTTCACCGCAAAGCCGGTTGGGACACGCATGGTTTGCCTGTTGAGCTGAGCGTTGAAAAGTCGCTTGGCATCACCAAAGAAGATATTGGTACAAAAATTACCGTTGAAGAATATAACGCAGCCTGCCGCCGCGAGGTGATGAAATACACCCGCGAGTGGGAACAGCTGACTCGCCAGATGGGCTATTGGGTGAATATGGACGATCCGTATATCACCTACGATAACCGTTACATTGAGTCGGTTTGGTGGTTGCTGAAACAGTTGTTTGACAAAGGTTTGTTGTACAAAGGTTACACTATTCAACCATACTCACCTGCTGCCGGAACCGGCTTGAGCTCGCACGAGTTGAACCAGCCGGGTTGTTACCGCGATGTGAAAGACACTACTGCAGTGGCGCAGTTCTCAGTGATTCGCGACGAAAAATCAGAGTTTTTGTATGAAGGTGTTGAGTCGCCATTGTACTTTATAGCCTGGACGACTACGCCATGGACTTTGCCATCGAACACAGCACTTTGCGTTGGACCGAAAATCACCTACGTAAAAGTGAAGTCATTCAATCCGTATACCGGAGAACCAATGACGGTGATCCTGGCTCGTGACTTGTTGTACAGTCATTTCGATCCCAAAAATACTGAACTCAATTTTGATGATTATAAACCGGGAGACAAGAAGATTCCTTACGAAGTTTTGGAAGAGTACTCGGGTGAGCAATTAGCAGGTGTAGCTTACGAACAGCTGATCGATTGGGTGAAGCCAAACGGTAACGCCTTCCGCGTGATTACCGGCGACTTTGTAACTACTGAAGATGGTACAGGTATCGTGCACATTGCGCCTACTTTTGGTGCCGACGATGATCGCGTAGCCAAGCAAAGTGGCATTGTCCCTCTTTTGGTCGTTGACAAGGACGGAAAAAACCAACCGCTGGTTGATAAGACAGGACGTTTCTTCCTCATTGAAAAAATGGATGAGGCTTTTGTAGCGAGTAACGTCAACACTGCCAGTTATGCTGAGTTTAGTGGCCGTTTTGTAAAAAATGCCTACGATGATAGCCTCACTGACGATGACAACACCGTTGATGTGGACATCGCTGTGATGCTGAAGAAGGATAGCAAAGTGTTCAAAGTTGAGAAGCATGTACACAGCTACCCTCACTGTTGGCGTACCGATAAGCCGGTATTGTACTATCCGTTGGATAGCTGGTTTATTCGCACTACAGCTGTTAAAGATAAGTTGATTGCGTTGAACAACACCATCAACTGGAAACCGCAATCGACTGGTACCGGCCGTTTTGGTAACTGGTTGGAAAACCTGGTCGACTGGAACCTGAGCCGCTCGCGTTTCTGGGGAACACCGCTTCCAATCTGGCGTACAGAAGACGGTTCGCAAACCAAGTGTTTTGGTTCTGTTGAGGATCTGTTTGCCGAAATTGAAAAAGCAGTGGCTGCCGGTGTGATGGAGAAAAATCCGTATGCAGGTTTTGAGCCCGGCAAATACGAACCGACCAATTACGATAAAATTGACCTGCACCGTCCGTATGTGGACGACATTGTGCTGGTTGCCGAGAATGGCGAAAAGATGTTCCGCGAGCCCGACCTGATTGACGTTTGGTTCGACTCGGGTGCGATGCCTTACGCGCAAAACCACTACCCCTTCGAGAACAAAGAAAAATACCAGCCGGCAGAAGGACGTGGGGTGTTCCCTGCCGACTTTATTGCCGAAGGTGTGGATCAAACTCGTGGTTGGTTCTTCACGCTGCATGCCATTGCAACGATGATCGACGAGTCGGTTGCGTTCCGCAACATCATCTCAAACGGTCTGGTGCTCGACAAAAACGGTAACAAAATGTCGAAGCGTTTAGGTAACGCAGTCGATCCGTTCGAAACCATCGAACAATACGGTTCCGATCCGCTACGCTGGTACATGCTGACGAATTCGGCACCTTGGGACAACCTGAAATTTGATGTGGGCGGAGTTGACGAAGTTCGTCGTAAATTCTTCGGTACATTATATAATACATACAACTTCTTCGCGCTTTACGCCAATATTGATGGCTTCAGCTTTAAAGAAGAAGAGATTGCATTGGCAGAACGCCCGGAATTGGATCGTTGGATTATTTCCCTGCTGAACTCGCTGATTAAAGAAGTGGGCGAAAGTTTGGAAACTTACGAGCCAACACGTGCCGGTCGTGCGATTTCTGAATTTGTAAACGAGAACCTGAGTAACTGGTTTGTGCGCTTGAGCCGCAAACGTTACTGGGGTGGCGAGTACGATAAAGACAAGATTTCGGCTTATCAAACGTTATACACCTGTTTGGTAACTGTGGCTAAATTATCTGCACCATTGGCACCATTCTATTCCGATCAGTTGTACACTGATTTGAATAAACTGACTGGTTTGGAAACGGATCAAAGTGTGCATTTAGCTGAATTCCCAATGGCTGACGAAGCCAGGATTGATAAGGACCTGGAGCAAAAAATGGATATTGCGCAACGTGCTTCGTCCATGATTTTGGGTCTGCGTCGCAAGGAAAAGCTGAAAGTGCGTCAGCCACTGGCAAAGATTATGGTTCCGGTGTTGAACGCTCACTTTAAAGAGCAGTTTGAAGCGGTTGAGAATATCGTTCTTTCCGAAGTAAACGTGAAAGAAGTGGAATACCTGACCGATACTGCCGGTATTATTAAAAAGAAAATCAAGCCAAACTTCAAGACCCTCGGGCCGAAGTATGGTAAGATTATGAAGCAAATTGCCGGATCGGTAGCGCAGTTCACGCAGTCTGATATTTCGGAACTGGAGAAAAGCGGCAGCTTCAAATTGACAGTTGCGGATCAGGAAGTGGAATTGACACCGGCAGATGTTGAAATCACAACGGAAGATATTCCGGGATGGCTGGTTTCAACAGAGGGTGAATTAACAATTGCGCTCGATATTAATATTAGCGAAGAATTGAAACAAGAGGGTATTGCCCGCGAGTTTATCAATAAGATTCAAAATATCCGCAAGGAGAGCAATTTTGAAGTAACTGACCGGATCTCGCTGAAAATTGTTAAACATGATTTTTACAATGCGGCGGTTGAAAGCTTCAAGGATTATATCAGCAGTCAAACCTTGTCGGCTGATTTAACATTGGTTGATTCGTTGGAAAACGGACAGGGTCAAACTGTTGAGATTGATCAGGACGTTGAGGCCTGCATTTTTGTTGAAAAAAAGAGATAATTCGGCGGTTTAGCGCGCGCGCGATTCAGCCGGATATCAAATATATTTTATAATTTAGAAACCGAATGAGAGCGAAAGATCATTCGGTATGGAACTAACGAACTAAAATTTATTGGTATGGCTGAAAAGACCAGATATTCGGACGCTGAGTTGCAGGAGTTTAAGGAGCTCATTCTAGGTAAACTTGCCAAAGCGCAAAAGGACTATGAGCTTTATAAGAACTCCATCACACACAGCGATGGGAATGATACCCAGGATACTTCTCCTACATTTAAAGTGTTGGAAGAAGGGGCCGCAACTTTGTCAAAAGAAGAGGCCGGAAAGCTGGCTGCACGCCAACTGAAATTTATCCAGCATTTACAGGCAGCGCTAATCCGTATTGAAAACAAAACGTACGGTATTTGCCGGGAAACCGGAAAACTGATCGCCAAAGAGCGATTACGCGCGGTACCTCATGCAACATTGAGTATCGACGCCAAGAATAAACAAAAGTAAAAAGCGAATTGCATGATATGATTGGAAGATACTCTCTTCCAATCTTTTTTTTGAATACGAGTAATTATGTCGAAACTACAAAAGTCTGTTCTTATCATTGTTGCAGTGCTTGTGATTGATCAAGCGCTGAAGTTTTGGATTAAGACCAACATGTTTCTGGGAGAGGAATTTTCGGTTATCGGGAATTGGTTTTTGATCCATTTTGTTGAGAACAACGGAATGGCCTTCGGTTTTGAGTTTGCAGGAGACTACGGAAAAATATTTCTGAGTTTGTTCCGGATTGTTGCCGTGGTAGGAATTGCCTGGTATATGTTGAAACTGGTGAAACGGGACGACATTCCCATGGGCTTTATTGCCTGCGTGGCATTGATATTTGCCGGGGCTGTTGGTAATATTATCGACAGTGCTTTCTACGGAATTATTTTCAATGATAGTTACGGGCGTGTGGCAGAGCTTTTCCCTGAAGGCGGAGGCTATGCTTCGTTTTTGCACGGCAGAGTAGTGGATATGTTCTACTTCCCGCTGTTGTCGGGACACTACCCATCCTGGATTCCGATACTTGGAGGTCAGGAATTTTTGTTCTTCCGCCCGGTCTTCAACGTAGCCGATTCAGCAATTACAGTTGGGATCTTCAGTGTGATTATTTTCTATTGGAGATTATTCAGCCGTTTAGACCAGGATAAAAAAGGAAAAGAGGAGCAGGAAGCTGCCTGAATAAACAGAAAAGCTTGATTTTCGACAGGTTCGAATTTTCAGTTTTTGTTTGTGTATTTAGTCTGAATATCGTAAACTTGCAATCCGAAAAAAAGGGGTGATTCCGAATGCAAATTGAACTAATTTGCGGCTATCCCCGATGCTTCGGTGCAATTGGTTAGAACACCTGACTCATAATCAGGGAAGAAAAGTTCGAAAGACAAAGAGAAATAAAAATATTCAGGGCCTATAGCTCAGTTGGTTAGAGCACCTGACTCATAATCAGGGAGTCACTGGTTCAAGCCCAGTTGGGCCCACAGTAATAAAGGAGAGATCGAGAGGTTTCTCCTTTTTTGTTTTACCGCAGTAATTGTTGTGTTTTTAGTGGCTAGCAGTCTTGCTCCAGCGGAAGCGAAATGATAAAAGTAGTTCCTTTTCCGATGGTGCTTTCAACCCGGATTTTGCCATTGTGTTTTCCAACGAAGTCATTGACCAGTATTAATCCGAGGCCGGTGCCTTGCTCGCCAAAGGTTCCCGGGGAGCTTGTGTGATTCTCAAGTGAGAAAAGGTTAGCAATCTTTTCTTGCGCCATGCCCAGTCCTTTATCGGCTACTGACAGTGTTATGAACCCTTTGTCTCTCTCTGCGGCGATTTCTATTTCTCCTTTCTCCTTCGAGTATTTGATGGCATTCGATATCAAATTCCGGAGAATGGTTTTCAACATCGCTTCGTCGGCCATAATTTGCAGATCGTCTTCAATGTTTATCGAAAGGAGGATGTGTTTCTTCTCCAAAGGAGAGGCGAATAGTCCGGTGGCTTCGTCAACAATTTTAGACAAAGCCAAGAATTGGGGATGAAACTCCATACGTTGAAGTTGAGAGCGGGACCAGTCCAACAGGTTGTTTAAAAGCGTAAAACTATCGCCCAAAGCCTGGTGAAATACCGAAGCATACATCTCCACCGTTTCGTAGTTTTTCTTCTCAATTTCTTCAATCAGAAACTCGCTCAGGGTGAGGGCTGAGCCAATCGGACCGCGCAGATCGTGTGCAACAATCGAGAAAAACTTGTCTTTCGTTGCTACAGCCTCATTCAGCTGCGCGTTTTTGTGCTGCAGTTTTCGATAGAAAAAGTAGATGATAACAGCAATCAGCAGTGCCAAAAAGATTGTCGAGATCATGATGGTCTGAGAAGTTCGGTGCTGCCGTAACCGTAAAAAGTTAATCTCGTTCTGTTTTTCAAGTTCTGCGATTTCACTGTTCTTCTCATCAATTTCATAAATTGACTGTAACTGCTCCATCTTGATTTTGACCGCGCCGAAAAGAAGCGAATCCTGGATTTCGATTTGTTTATTTTGGGTGTCGACAGCTTTGCGCAGGTTGTTCAAATTCAAATAGACTTCGGTGAGCTTTGCGTAGATATCTGTTTGAAGTCGCTTTTGTTTGTTCGCGATCGCCAGCTCCAGTGCCTGATTCAATAAATCGAGTCCTGTTGTGGTTTGCCCTTGGGCCGCGTGGCACAAACCCAGGTATTCGTATACAGGGGGTTGTCCCATCAGGTCACCTGAGTTTTGTTTTATGCGTAACGATTTGTTCAGATAATCCTTGGCAGCCGAATAATTACCTCGTTCATACTCAATCTTGCCCAGGTTTTTATAGGCGTTTGAAATACCGTATTGGGAGCCGTTTTCAGTAAATGTTTTTAGGGAGTAATCGATGTTCTCAAATGCTCTCGAGTAGTCGCCAGACTTCATATTTAGCAACCCGATTTGTTCGTAGCATATCGCGATACCGCCTTTGTACCCGTCAATTTCAGCAATCCGTTTATAAACTGTTAAGGCATTTTGAAAGTGTTCCATGGCTTTGTCCGGTAACCCCAAATCCACATAGATCAATCCCAACAAGTATGATGCCCAGGCTGCACCTTCATTAAAATCGGTTTTTTCGTAATTCAGTTTCGCTTTAATAATGTACTCAATCGCCCGGTCGTAAAGGCCGTTGGTTCGGTAGATATTACCCATGATCGAGTAAGCGGTAGCCAACGTCTTGTGGTTTTCAGAGAGTCGTCCGAAGCGCAGGACGTCGCGAAAAGATTCCAAAGCTGTGGCCTCTTCTCCTTTGCTTTGGTGGATGATGCCTTCCCGAAGCCTGACATCTGCTTTTACCCAGTTATCGTCGATGGCGTTGGCGACCGTTAACGCAGAGTCGTAGTACGATAGCGCATTGCTGGTTTTTTCCTCTGTTTCGAGTATTCGCCCGAGGCTGAAATAACCATGTTCAATCAGGGTGTTATTTCCGGTTTTCTTAGCGTCGATGAGCGCCTGGCTGGCAATTTCTTCGGCCTCGTCGGGACTGCTATCTGCCAATTGAACAGAGAGTTCCAGCTGTTTGGTGATTTTTTCCTTACCGGTGGTGTTCAAGACGACATTACGTAAACTATCGATTGTTGGTGTGCTGAAAACGACCGGGTTAGTGGTCACAATCAGAACCAGCAAGCTAATCGAAAATGGGAATATACGTAGTTGTTTGCCGGGCATTTGTTCAAGCGCAATTTTACAAGGAGACAACAGAAAATCTGATGTTCGGGCACGTCACGAGATTATCTTTTGGAACTTCATGTGATCGTGCTGATACAGAGTTTCTTTGTTGGCGGAAAGATACATTTTTTTTCATGACTAGCTCCAGATGAACGTTACCTTTTAGAAACTGTTTAAAAAATCAATTTGACTGGTATGGCTTTGGTGGATAAAAAAGCCTCGTGAAGAGGGGACTTCACGAGGCATGTACGACAAAATGAAAACGTATTGAATTGTTCCGTCAGTCAACGAGGATTTGTGTTGGGGAAGTATTTATTGGTTTTCGCTTCGGTATGAAAAAAAGAATTGACGCTGTTTAATTGCGTTTGATTAGTTCACGCCTCCTCCCAGACTTCGGTACAGTTCAATCATTGATGTCAATTGATCCAATTTGTCAGTAACAAGGTTACGCTCGGCATTTAGTAACGACTGCTCCGATGTCAGTACGTCGGTGTAGTTGGTGCTCGAGGTGTATTGTAATAATTTCTTGGTGTAGTCAACGGCCTTTTCCAGGGAGCCGATTTGCAGGCTGCGGTTCTCCTTTTTTTCACTTGCAATCTGGAAGGCATACAGCGCATTCGACACTTCCACTCCCGCACTCAGCACGGTTTGTTTATAGGTCTGAAAGTATTCTTCCTGTTGCGCTTTGGCTGTTTCCAGGCGTTGTTTGTTGGTGCGGTTGTTAAAAATTGGTGCGGCCAATCCGGCTACCAGGTTGCTGAAGAACGAACTTGGGTTGAAGAAATCAGCCAGTTCAGTTTTGCTGTAGCCGGCTTCAGCCGTAATGGTCAGCGACGGGTAGAAGTACGCGCGGGCCACATTGGTCATTTCGCTGTAGTAGCGAAGCGCGAATTCAGCTTCCTGCACATCGGGCCGGTTGGCCAGCAACTGCGCCGGAACACCAATTTTCAGCTCTTGATTGATTTGCTGCGTGTCCATGCTGCCATATTCAATTTCTCCCGGTTCGCGCGCCAGTAACAGGCAGAGAGCGTTTTCGGTTTCACGGATACTTTGTTTGAGTTCTGAAATAGAAACTTTTGCCGAGTAATGGTTGGCTTCACTTTGAACGACATCGGCGCCGGTCACCACGTCACTTTCCTTTAGTTTTTTCATGGTGGTCACATCTTCGCCGTACGATTTTTCAGTGGCAATCAGAATGTCCAATTCCTGGTGATAGGCCAGAAGTGTGTAATAATAGGTTGAAACGTCGGCAACCAACTGGGTTTGCACGCTCCGTTTGTAGGCTTCACTTTCCAGCAGTGCATTCAGTTCTGCCCGTTTGGTGCTTCTTAGTTTACCCCAAATATCAGCCTCCCAGCTGGCATTCAGCGAGAGCGAGTAGGTATCGTCGAATGACGATTTGCCCTGCTTGCTCCAGGTTCCGTCGGCATCTGCTTCGAGCGAGGGGAACAAAGCCGCCTTGCTTTGGCGGAAGCTGCTGCGAGCAGCATCAATGCGGGCCGCAGCGATTTTCAGGTCAAAGTTGTTGTCAACGGCTTCCTGAATATACGATTGCAATAGTGTGTCAGTGAAAAATTCCTTCCACGACAGGCTGGCGATGGTGGTGGTGTCGGTACCGTTTTGATCGCGGTACAGGCCCTGGCTAAAATCTTGTTTGCTCTGTTTGAGCTGGCTGCTTGTCTTGCACGACATCAGCAGGCTGCAGCTAACAACCACCGCAAGTGCAGTTCCGGTTTTTATATTGAATTTGTGTAAACGCATATCTAAACTTTAATGGTTTGCCGCCAAAGTTGAAGCAACACTTCAGCTTTGGCGGATCTATGTTGATGGCTTTTATTCTTCAAGTTCCTCGACTCGTTTAATTCGAATTTTCTCCTGAAGACTTTGGAAAATGATGTAGAGTGCCGGAATAAACAGGATACTGATGAGCGTACCGGCAAGCATACCGCCGATAGCAGAAGCACCAATCGCCTTATTTCCGTTGGCACCGGCACCCGATGAAAACAGCAGCGGAGCGATACCGAAAATAAAGGTCAGCGAGGTCATCAGAATCGGGCGCAAACGTGTTTTTGCCGCATCAATGGCCGACTCTTTAATGCCCATGCCGTGTTTGCGACGTTGGATGGCAAACTCAACAATCAGAATAGCGTTTTTCGCCAGCAAGCCGATGAGCATAATCAGCGAAATCTGCATGTAAATGTTGTTGTTGATGCCAAACAATGAAGCGAAAACAAAGGAGCCGCACAAACCAATCGGCAACGACAGGATAACCGCGAGCGGCAACAGGTAGCTTTCGTACTGGGCGCTCAGGAAGAAATACACGAAGACCAGACAGAGCAGAAAGACGTAAACGGCTTGCGAACCGCTGCTGGTTTCCTCGCGGGTGATCCCCGAAAATTCGTAACCGTAACCATTGGGCAAGGTTTGGTCGGCCACTTCCTGAATGGCGTTAATCGCGTCGGTTGAGGTGTAGCCGGCAGCTGGCGAACCGTTCACCGAGATAGATGTAAACAGGTTGAAGCGCGAAATATTCTCCGGTCCGTAAACCCGTTTCATGGTGATAAAACTGCTAATCGGTGCCATATCGCCGTTGTCGTTTTTCACATATATTTTTTTCAACCCCTCGATGTTTGCCCGGTAAAGCGTATCGGCTTGCACCAACACACGATATTGCTTACCGTAAAGGTTGAAGTTTGACGCATATGATCCACCGTAATACGACTGCATGGCCGACAAAATATCGTCGACACCGATGCCGGCATCTTTGGTTTTGGCGACATCAACCGTCATTTGATATTGCGGGAACTTCGGACTAAATGATGTGGCCGCGAACTGAATTTCGGGACGTTTATTCAACTCGGCCAGAAATTTCTGAGCCTGCTCATAAAATTCGCCGATGGTGTGTCCGGCCTTATCCTGAAGCTGGAATTCGAAACCACCGTTTATCCCGAAACCTGAAATTGTCGGCAATGGCATACACATAATCTGTGCGCCTTTAATCGATGCGGTTTTCTTTTGCAGTTCGGCAATCACGTCGGTATTCGAAACACCTTTTCGTTCGTCCCAGTCTTTTAGCTCTAGGATGACCATACTGTAGGCACTACCCGAACCCGCAACAAAGTTTTGTCCCGTGTTGGCCATGGTGTTGTGCACAGCCGGAATGGTACGCGCAATACTATCAACCTGTTGGGTAATGGCATAGGTGCGTTCCAACGATGACGCCGGAGGCAGGCTGATGCTGACAAAGATGGTTCCCATGTCTTCGTCGGGAACGAAACCGCGCGGGGTGGTTTTCATCAGCAGGAAAAAACCCGCGATAAACAGCACTACAATTCCGGCAACCAATTTAAGCTTTCCGGAGAAGAACTGAACGACCCGTCCGTATTTACCGGCAAGTGATTCGTAGCTGGTGTTGAATGCTATCGTGAATCGCTGTCCCAGGTTTTTCTTTTCGCTGGTGTTGTGTTTGCCCGGACGCAGGAAGAGCGCTGCCAATGCGGGACTCAGGGTCAAGGCGTTGACGGCGGAAATGAGGATAGCAATGGCAATGGTAATCCCGAATTGCTCGTAGAACACACCCGACGAACCCCCGATAAAGGTAACCGGCAGGAACACGGCGACCATAACCAGGGTAATGGAAATGATGGCAGTGGCAATCTCGTTCATCGCGTCAATCGAAGCTTTTCGCGGCGATTTATAGCCTTCGTCCAGCTTGGCGTGCACCGCTTCAACCACCACAATAGCATCGTCGACCACCATCCCGATGGCCAGCACCAGGGCAAACAGCGTGATCATGTTGATGGAGTAGCCGAAGAGGTTCAGGAAGAAGAAGGTACCGATAATAGCTACCGGAACCGAAATCGCAGGAATCAATGTTGACCGGAAGCTCTGAAGGAAGAGGAAGATAATCAGAAACACCAGCACAAAGGCTTCCAGCAGTGTTTCGAGCACGTTGCTAATGGAGGCTGAAAGGAACTTGTTGATGTCGACCAGGTAACTGTAGTGGACGCCTTCCGGCAAGTCTTTGGCTACCTCTTCAATCATGGCTTTCGAATCCCGGATTACGTCGCGGGCATTGGAGCCTGCGGTTTGCGTAATCGCAATACCCACTGCAGGATTTCCGGCACTTTTGGTAATGTTGGAGTACGATTGGGCGCCCAGTTCAACGCGGGCAACGTCTTTCATGCGCAGGAACTCGCCGTTCCCCTTGCTTTTGATGATGATATTTTCGAACTCGGTTTTTGACTTCAGCTTACCGGTGTATTTGATAACGTATTGAAACGACTGGTCGCTGTTTTCGCCGAACTTACCGACGGCAGCTTCTACGTTTTGTTCGTCCAATGCAGCTTGTATCTCGTCGGTTGTAACACCGTACGAAGCCATCAGGTCCGGCTTCAACCAAATACGCATTGAAAATTGTTTCGAGCCAAACGCATTGACCGTCCCAACCCCTTTGACACGCTGCAGACGGGGAATAATGTTGATGGCCGCATAGTTTTGCAGAAATGTTCCGTCGTAAGCGGGGTTGTCGCTGTAAAGTGTAAAAATAAGTACGTTACTGTTTTGGCGTTTGCGAACCGTAACACCCGATTGGGTTACGGTTGCCGGGAGCTGTCCCGATGCCAGGGATACGCGGTTCTGCACGTTCACCGCAGCCATATCGGGGTCGGTACCAACCTTAAAGTAAACGTTGATGCTTGCACTTCCGTCATTGGTAGCCGTCGAGGTCATATAAGTCATATCCTCAACCCCGTTGATTTCTTCTTCCAGGGGAACGATGACACTATTCAGGGTTACATCGGCATCGGCGCCGGTGTAGGTTGCCGACACCTGCACCGTTGGCGGCGCAATGTCGGGGTATTGTGTAATCGGCAAACTGGTAATCCCCAGTACTCCGAGAACGACAATAATTATGGAGATGACCGTACTGAATACAGGACGATCAATGAAAAACTTTAACATGTTAAATGGCTTTAAATTCCGTTGTTTGAGTTGGGGGTGCTTGTTTCTTCGGCCAGTTTGGCGGCTTTCGCTTTAATTTCGGTACCGTCACTGAGCCCGGTAAATCCTTCGAGGATGATCTGTTCGTTTTCGCTTAGCCCGCTTTCAACAATATAGCTTTTGCCGTCGTCGGTAGCTGAGACCTCGACATTTTTGGCTTTCACTTTGTTGTCCTGGTCAACGGTGTACACAACAACTTTATTCAGAAGTTCGGCAGTGGCGCTTTGCGGAATAACCAGCGAGCCACTGTATGTTTTCTCGAGGCTAACGGTAGCACTCGCACCACTCCATAAAAGTCCGTCTTCATTTGGGAATGCAGCTTTCATTCGAACCGAGCCGGTCTCCGAATCTACGATGCTGCTGGCCATTTCCAGTTTACCCGGGAATTGATAAGTTGAACCATCACTCAGGATCAGGTGGGCACTTTCAATTTTGGCCAGCTTTTCCTGCATGCTTTTGCCCTCGAGGGTGCGGGCCAGTTCCATCAGGTCTTTCTCGTTCATCGAAAAGTAAGCATACATCTCTTTGTTTTCGGCCAGGGTGGTCAGTGCATCAGTACTGCTGCTGCTAACCAGCGATCCGACGCGGTAAGGGATGGAGCCGATCACACCGTCGTAGGGGCTTCGGACATCGGTGTACGAGAGGTTGGTGCGGGCTGTGGCCAAGGCAGCTTTGGCTTGGGTAACGGCTGCTTCCTGTGCGTCAACGGTTAGTTTCACACTTTCCGATTCGTATTTACTAACAATGTCGCTTTCAACCAGGGGTTGCACTTTGGCTAAATCCAGTTTGGCTGTCGCCAGGTCGGCCTCGGCACTTTTCAGACTGGCTTCTGCTGTTTCCACTGCATCCTGGTAACTGGGGTTGAAGATGTGAAATAGCAGTTGTCCTTTTTTCACACTGGCGCCTTCTGCGACGTTAATTTTTTCAATGTAACCTTCGATCTTTGGCCGGATTTCAATTTCCTGAATCCCCTGGATCGTTGCCGGGAAATTAATATGTGTGGTCAGATTTTCAGCTTTAAGTTTCATTACCGGGTACTCCGAGACGGTATTCTGAGTGTTCGTTGCCTGCTTTGAGCCGCAGGACGAAAGAACCAGTAAGGCTAGCGCCAAAATCCCGCTTCCACTGGTTTTCACTACTCTTTTCGCAACATTGTTCATCATATGGCTCTGTTTGAAATTTCGGTCAAAGCTGCTGATTTTGCTGGCGCAGGCGAAATAATATCAATGAATGGCACTCAAAATGGAATAATCGGGCGGAAACATTCAAGAATAGCCCAAAATTGAAATGTTAAGGCTGTTCATTGAAGAATCTGTTGCTTTATTTGAAAAAGATTTAGTTCTGTTTTCGAATCATTTACATTTGTAAGATGAATCTGTTTCATAAAAGTAGAAGACTTAAATTTCAGCCTTATGTGGTATGGGGGCTTTTAATGCTGGTATACTTTGCGGTTGGGGTGCAATTGTCCTACGTCAAAGGATTCTATTTTGCTTTCCTTTTTTCTACCATGCAGCTCACGGTTTACCAGGTGAACCGGCGCAAATTGATCCCGCTTCTATTTGAACAAAACCGACAACGCTTTTATTTTGTCAACATTATTTTGGTGCTTGGTATTTGTTTGGCTTCGTTGTTGATTGATAGACAGATTACGGCATTGGAGGAAAATAGCGCACCGAGAACGAATCCTTCTATAATTTTTCCGTTGTTTCTGCATTCTATATTGTGTTTAGTTGCCCTGTGGGTGAGTATTACGGAGTACCTGACCGACAAGGAGGAGCAGTCGAAAACGAAAATAGAGGAGTTGATCCGTGATAAGGCCGTCAGCGATCTGAAGTTTCTGAAAATGCAGATTAACCCGCATTTCCTGTTCAACGCACTTAATAATATTTACACCATGAGCTACATTGGCGACAAGTCGGCGCACGAGAAAATTGCCCGCCTGTCCGATATGCTTCGCTATGTATTGTACGAGTGCGAATCGGAGCTGATTCCGCTGATCAAGGAGATTGAATATATTGAGAGTTACATCGATTTTCAGCAGTTGAAAACCGAGGAGCCGCAGAATATTTCGTTTCATTACCAGGTTGAAAAAGAAAACTGCCTGGTGGCGCCCATGTTGCTGATTCCTTTTGTGGAAAATGCGTTTAAGCACAGTAAAATTGAAAAGTTCAAGGGAGGGTTTGTCAATATATCGCTGATTCAGTCGAAGGACAAGCTGATTTTTGAATTGAAAAACAGTTACCCAATTGAGGAGCATGTTCCCCGCAGCACGATCAAAAGTAGCGGGATCGGGATTAAGAATGTGGAAAACCGCCTGAAGTTGCTTTACCCGGGAAAACACCACATGAACATTGAAAGCTCCGGAAACATTTATAGAGTAAATATGGAACTGGACATAAATGGAACAAGCCGAAAGAAAATATAATTGCCTGGTTGTTGACGATGAGTTTTTGGCCCGTAAACTGATCGCGGAATATATTTCGAAGGTATCGCACCTGAACCTTGTCGCTTCGCTCGACAGCCCGGTTGATGCCATCGACCTGATTGCCAAAGGCAACATCGACATCTTGTTTATCGATATTGAAATGTCGGAGATTTCGGGAATCGACTTCATCAAATACTTGACCGGCCCCAACCGGCCGCTGGTTATTTTTGTAACGGCTTACCCGCAATACGCGGTGCAGGGCTTCGAGGTGGATGCGATCGAATACCTCATTAAACCGGCTACTTTTCCGCGCTTCATCAAAGCCGTAAACAAGGCAACGGATATTCTGAACATGAAAAGCCGGATTTCGAAGCTGGAGCAGTTTCAGGCGGCTCCGGCCGCGGATGAAAAGCCGGCTGATGCAGGCAACGACCACATTATTGTCCGCACCGATCGCAAAATCGTCAAACTTCGCTACAACGATATCCTGTTTATTGAAGGGGCGATGGAATACGTCAACTTTCAAACAAAAGAACAGCGAATTATGGGACTGTTTTCGTTGCGCAAGCTCGAGGAGGAATTGCCTGCTGACCAGTTTATGCGCATCCATAAATCGTTCATTGTCGCCATCGACAAAATCACAGAAATTGATGGGAACCAGGTAAAAGTGGGGCAGTGGACCATCTATGTGAGTAAGAATAATCGGCCTAAACTGGTGCAGCTGTTTTCCGGAAACACAGAGGGAATTTGAGCTTTTTCTGCGTAAGAAAAATCTGAATATTGACTTCAAGCACATTCTGAAAGGGGATGAAGCCGAATGATTTCGTTATCTTCATCGTCCTAAATCAACCTTTATCCAATTAAATAATACCATGGTAAAACGTTCTATGTTTTTCCTGTGCCTGCTTTTGACCTTTTCGGTCGGCCGGGCCGGGACAATCTCGTCTCCCAACGGAGACTTTCAACTTTCCTTTTCACTCAACGGGAAAGGTACACCTGTTTACGAACTTCGCTACAAGGGCAAGACCCTGATTGGCGAAAGTGAAATGGGTTTCGATATTCACGCCGGATATAATTTGAAGAAAAATTTTGAGTTGGTTGACGAACAAGCCGACTCGAAAGATGAGGTTTGGCATCCGGTGATGGGTGAGCAGAAAGACATCCGTAATCGCTACAACGAGTATTTTGTGGCCTTGAAACAGGACAGCACCGGCTTTCAGATGAATCTCCGTTTCCGCGTGTTCGACGATGGTTTGGGTTTTCGTTACGAATTCCCGGTTCAGCCGATTCTGCGTCATTTCATCGTGAAAAAAGAATACACCCAATTCAACCTGGGTGAGGATTACAAAGCCTTCTGGATGCCGGGCGACTTCGACTCGAACGAGTACCCGACCAATACCTCGAAGCTGTCGGAGATTCGCGGGATGATGGATCAGGCTAAAAAAGAAGGTCTGGCTTGCCAGTCGTTTGCTGAAGGTTTGGCAGTGCAAACGCCGCTGATGCTGAAATCGCCCGAGGGTGTTTATGTGAACATTCACGAAGCGGCGCTGATTAACTACCCGGCGATGGTGCTGAATGTGGACGATCAGGATTTTATGCTGTCGGCCCAATTGGCTCCCGACTACGAAGGCAACAAAGCCTATTTGCAAACCGGCTCGGTTTCGCCCTGGCGCACCATTGTGGCCAGCGACGATGCCCGCGACATTTTGGCTTCGAACTTAATTTTGAACCTGAACGACCCGACCGACTACAGCGACACGTCGTGGATTAAACCTTGCAAGTACATCGGCGTTTGGTGGGAATATTTCACGGGCGGCGGCTCAACCTGGGCATATTCCGATGAACTGAATATTCGTATTGGTGAAACCGATTACACCAAATTGAAGCCGAATGGCCACCACGGCGCCAACACCGAACATGTGAAAGAATACATCGACTTTGCTGCGGCAAATGGTTTCGATGCCGTTTTGGTGGAAGGCTGGAACGAAGGCTGGGAAGACAACTGGGCTTACATGAAGGAGCACATTTACAGCTTCACGAAAGCCTACCCGGATTTTGATGTGGAAGAACTGCACCGCTACGCCGCTTCGAAAGGTGTGAAAATTATTATGCACCACGAAACGACTTCGTCGGTGATTGATTACGAGCACCAGATGAAAGATGCCTTCCAGTTTATGGTCGACAATGGCTACTCGGCGGTGAAAACCGGCTACGTGGGTAAAATTATTCCGCGCGGCGAGCACCACGACGGGCAGTGGATGGTAAACCATTACCTGAACGTGGTGAAAACAGCGGCTGATTACAAAGTGATGGTGAATTCGCACGAGGCTGTTCGCCCAACCGGACTGAACCGCACTTACCCGAACTGGATTGCCCAAGAATCGGCACGCGGAACGGAGTTCGAATCTTTTAACGGTAACCGCCCCGACCACACCACTATTCTGCCTTTTACCCGCCTGATGGGTGGGCCAATGGACTACACACCGGGTATTTTCGAAGGGGATTTGTCGGTGTACGGCAATAATAAAGCTAAGCTAAGTTCAACATTGACTGGTCAGCTGGCGCTTTACGTAACCATGTACAGCCCGTTGCAAATGGCTGCCGACCTGATTGAAAATTACAAAAAGTACCCTGACGCTTTCCAGTTCATCAAGGATGTGGCAGTTGATTGGGACGAGACCCATATTCTGGAAGCTGAGCCGGGCGACTACGTTACCATTGCCCGTAAAGCAAAAGGAAAAGACGCCTGGTTTGTAGGTGGTGTAAACGACGAAAATGCGCGAGTAGCAACCGTTGACTTCAGCTTTTTGCCGAAAGGTGAAAAGTACCTGGCAACCATTTACGAAGACGGTAAAGATGCCGACTGGCAAACCAATCCGAAATCTTATAACATTCGCACAGTAAAAGTGACCAGCAAAACCGTATTGAAAGAAAGGCTGGCGCGAAGTGGTGGCTTTGCCATCAGTGTGTTCCCGGCTAAGTAAGACGATTGTATACAAGATGATATTGAAGGAGAGTTCGCGCGGTGGGCTCTCCTTTTTTATTCACGGACGTTGATGATTTCGAAAGCATCGGCCCAGTCGGAGCCGTAACCTTGCCAGTGCATGGTATCTTTAGTGAGCGTTACTTTCCAATGGCTATTGTCTTCAGGACCAGTGTCGCTGTCCAGAAACAACGTGCCTTCCGTTGCGTTGTAACTGTATTTTCCGGTGTTTTTTCCAAACGGTTGCCCGCCACTTTCGAATGTACTGTCTGCTTTAAAAATAATGTAGCGGTCGCCATGCGGATTGTGGTCTGCTGTCACATCCTGCCCGCTTTGCAATACCTGGTGCATCATCCAATTCCCGGTAATGTCGTTCTTGGAATGACAGGACACGAAGAGAAATAGAACGAGTACGAAAGGAAGTATTTTCATAAATTTTTCAATTGGTTGAGAAATTGTATGTCTGCTTGTACGGAGTGATACGGAAGAGGTTTAGATCAGATGTAAACCGACTTTCTGAAGAAACAGAAAGGAGAAAACCGTCGGTTTTCTCCTTTAAATTAAATGCTGATAAATACTTATTAAAATTACGATTGCTTCATGTGCACATCCACTTGTGGGAATGGAATGGTGACTCCGCCTTCGTCGAGGGCAATTTTGCCTTGCTCGTACACATCGAAGTAAACGGCCCAGTAATTTCCCGGTTCTGTGTACGGGCGAACAGCCAGGTTAACCGAGCTGTCGGCTAATTCTTTTACACCCACAAAAGGTGTGGGTTCTTTCATCACCAGCGGGTGGCTGGTCATCACTTTCATTAAAATTTCCTTGGCTTGTTTGATGTTCGACTCGTAGGAAATACCGAAGGTCATATCAACCCGGATTTTTCCTTCGGTCACAAAATTGGTGATGTCGCCGTTCGAGATGGCTCCGTTAGGAATGATGATGGTTTTGTTTTCGGGCGAAAGCAGAGTAGTCACAAAAATATGGATCTCTTTAACCACGCCGAGGTGGCCCTGTGCCTGTATGAGGTCTCCAACCTGGTAGGGTTTAAAAATGAGGATCATGACCCCGCCGGCAAAATTGGCCAGTGTGCCCTGCAGGGCAAGGCCAATGGCCAGACCGGCAGCACCCAGCACGGCAATAAACGAGGTGGTTTGAATACCGATCATCCCGGCAACACTGATCAGGAGCAAGGCTTTTAGTCCGAGGTTGGCCAGGCTGGCAACGAATCCAATCAGCGAGATATTCACATTTCGAGCGGTCATGACTTTGCGGATCACTTTGGTAAAGCGGTTGATAATCCACAAACCGATAATGAGAACAAGGATGGCAAGCACTATTTTGGGGCCATACACTAAAACGATCTCCAAAGCCTTGTCGATGAGGTTTTGATAGTTTTCCATGGTTAAAATTTTGATTGGTTTGAATTAGATACATTAAGTTACGGCAATAATCTCGGTATCGCAAGCAAGAGTTTGAGGAATACGGCGAGCGGTTTTGTCGCGTATGGAAAACCGATAAGTTTGTTGTTAAGCGGGTAGGTCTTCTACTCTAAAGTTCAGCGTCTTTTTTCCCGCTTTCAATCCAAAACTGTTCAATTTCTTCGAGCGATTTGCCGGTGGTTTCCGGCAGCAGTTTCCACACGATAAACAAATAGGGGAAACACATGGCGGCAAAAAGCAGGAATGTTCCCGTGGCTGAGAGATTGCTGAGCATCCACGGAGTGAGTTGGCCAATGAGGTAGGTGCCAATCCACAGCGAAAGGCCGGCCAGCGACATGGCTGCGCCGCGCAGCTGGATGGGATACATTTCGGAAAGCAGCACAAAAATGACGGTGCAAATGGAGATGGCGCAGGCAAAAATGTACAAAAGGAAGAAAGCCAGCAGCCACACCGACGAGACTTGCCATTGGGCACCGAAGCTGAAATAACCGGCAATCAAAATCAAGGTGATAATCATACCCGACACGCCCCAGTAAACCAGTTGCTTGCGGCCCACTTTGTCGATAATGGCCAGGCCGAGCACGGTGGTGAGCATGTTCACCAAGCCTACCATTACCTGGTAAAACAGCGAGTCGCCGCTCGACAAGCCGCTTTGCTTGAATATCGACGGGCCGTAATACAACACCGCGTTGACGCCCATAAACTGCCCGAGGATGGCCAGGGCAATACCGATAAACAAGGCCAGTCGGAAGCCGGGTTTGAGCAAAAGCTTCCAGTTGCCGTTCGCTTCTTCTGCAATAACTGTTTTTACCTGTTCAATTTGAAGGTTGACTTCATCGCTTGGTAAAATCCGGTTCAAGATGGAAGCGGCCTGTCCCTCTTTCCGTTTCAGAATCAGCCAGCGCGGGCTTTCGGGAATAAAGAAGAGCGAAGCAAAGAAGAGCAGCGCCGGAGCAGATTCCAGTCCGAGCATGGCACGCCAGTTTTCGGTACCGAAGATTTGGGCGTACCAGCCTTGTGCCGCTTCGTTTTGTGTCAGTTTTTCTGCGTATCCGAGTAAACCGTAGTTGGCAAGGTAAGCCGCCAAAAAGCCAATGGTGATGGCCAGTTGGTACAGGGCCACCAGGCGACCGCGGTACTTGGGCAACGAGATTTCGGCAATGTACAGTGGCGAGACGATGGACGCCACCCCGATGCCGACGCCGCCAATGATACGGTAAATGACGAGCTGACTCACCGAAACCGACAACATGCAGCCCAAAGCCGACGACAGGAAAAGCAGCGAAGCGGTATATAGAACCGGTTTTCGGCCGAAGCGGTCGCTGAGCGGACCGGCAAAAACAACCCCGATGATGGAGCCAACCAGCGCGCAGCCCACGTACCAGCCGGTACCGATTTCGTCGAGGCTGAATTGAAGCGCCACCTGCTCAATGGTTCCTGAAATCACGGCCGTGTCGTAGCCAAACAGGAAGCCGCCGAGGGCAGCAATAAAGGCGAGCCAGGCCACGTAAGCCAAATGTCCGGGTTGTTTTTTCATGCTTACAGATTGAAGTATTCTTTGTAACGGTCGTACAGGTGTCCGGCTTGCAGGTAGGCCGATTGCGGACTCATGAAATGCGAGAATTCAAAGGTGATGGCCTTGTCGTAAGCCGCGCGTTTGGCTGCTTCGAGTTTTAGTCGCAGCTTGTCAAACTTGATCGGGAAAAACTTGATGGGCATGTCGCGGTCGAAGGTTTCTGCGTTGGTCCAGCATTGCATGCCGTATCTGTCGGCCAGTTTTTTGTTCACCGAAAAGAAGGCGTCCAGCTCATCGTAGTCGATGTGCCCGTCCTGGAAGGCACAGGCGTCTACCACATCGTGAATGCCATCGAAGATTTCGTTCCATTCGCGCTCGTGCTCTTCCACCGAGACCGCGTCGGCTTTCGATGTGCTTCCCGAGGCTGCTTCAACCGCTTTTTTGCCGTCAATCCAGGGCGAAATAAAGGTCGGCAGTCCACCCGAAACATCCTTGCATTGCTTGCCCATGGCGTGGAAAGCACCGATGGCTCCCTTGGTTTTCCGGCTGATTTCCCCGCTGATGTACCAACCGCCAAAGCTCTTGTATCGACTGCCGTAGTTCTGCCAAACTTCGTCAATCACGTACTTGTTGTCTTCAATTTCCCAGCTCAAATCGCCGGTATCCCAGTATTTACCCGAGTCGTACAGGCCGAAGTAAAACTTCATGCCGTGCTTTTCGGCCAGGCGCAGGAAGAGGTCGAGCAAATCCATGGAAGGCATGTAGCAACCTTTATTCAGTAGGTATTTCGAGGGGTAGGTGATGAACTTGCGGTAACCCGAGCGAATCATGATGACCGTGTCGATGCCGATGGCTTTCATGTGCTGAAAATCGCGGTCCCACTCCTTTTCGCCCCAGTTCTGGTGGGGAATATCGTGTGAAATTTCATCCAGAAAGGTGCCCGAAATTTTCAAGCCCTGGTTTTTGGGGACGATCAGGTTTGAAGGGCCTGCAGTGAACTCGTAGTTTGTAGCGGCGTCAGCGCCGAGAACCTGACTGCTGCCAACGGCGGCCAAAGCGCCGGTTACGGATAGCTTTTTCAAAAAGTTGCGCCGGTTTTCCTGTTCGTTTTTCATGCTTGAAATTTTAAATGGGTTTTGCTTTCGGATTCAATTCAAGTTTAACTCTTTGTGCTAAGCTTCCAGAATGCGCCAAAGTTGAAACATGGCACGCGGAACATGGAAGCAGCCTTTCCACTTGCCGCCTTTCAGGGTCAGCAGTGGCTCGCCTTGTCGGTTCAGGTAGCCAAACCATTCGCCATAGTCGGGGTCTTTGAAATGCTTCCAGCTGTAATCCTGCACGGTTTCGAACCAGTCGCGGCAGGCCGTGTTGCCGGTTAGTTTATAGGCTTTGGCCAGGGCAATCAGCGTTTCGAGGTGTACCCACCAAAGCTTTTGGTCCCATTCCAGTTGCTGGGTGGGGTGGCCTTTGATGTCGAGGAAATAGAAGAGGCCGCCGTGTTGCTTGTCCCAGCCGTATTCGGTGGTGCGCAGCAGGATGTCGGTGGCTTGCTGAATCAGTTCCGGACGCTTGAAACGTGTGCCAATGTCCATCAAAAACCACATCGACTCGTTGCTGTGTCCCGGGTTCAGCAGGCGCCCCTCGAACGAATCGACGAAGTGACCCTCGGGCGAAACATTCTCCAGAATCAAACCCGATTCTTTTTGGTAGAAGGTCGACAAAATAGTGTTGGCCAATTCCGTCACCTGTTGCTCAATGGATTGGTTGCCGACTACATCCTCCAAAATCAGCGACAGGTTGCACAAAATCATCGGCAGGGCAAAGTTCATCATCGGGCGTGTTCCGGGAACCTGCTTTTCGTAGATGCCTTTGGTAGCTGTTCTTCGTTTCAGAATATTATGAAAGGTGTCGACCGCAATTTGGCGGTACTCGTTGCTTTTACAGGCTTTGTACAATTCGCCGAACGCCATGGCGGCGAAGCAGTCGGAGAAAATGTTGTAGGGTTGAACCAAAGGTTTTCCTTCGCGGGTCAGGGAGAAATACCAGTTACCGGAAGTATCGCGTCCGTGTTTTTTCAAGAACTCAGCTCCGTCAATGGCAAGATGGAGCCATTCTGTCTTGGGGCTCACTTCGTTGTACAACATGGCAAACAGCCAAACCTGGCGCGCTTGCAGCCAGATAAACTTGTCAGTGTCGAACACATCGCCTTCACGCGAAAGGCATGTGAAATAGCCGCCATGTTCCATGTCGGGCGAGTGTTTTGTCCAAAACGGAATAATATTATCCAATAGTTCCGCTTTGTAACGGGCTGCATAGTGATTCAGTTCCCCTGTCTCCATTTTGTGGTTGTTGTTTTAAGCTGATAACAAATAAAATAAAAATATTAATTTGAAAAGCTATAAATAATAAAAAAATTTAAAAACTAAATTTATTTGTGTCTGGATCGCTTTTTCCAACGAGGGACACTGATTTCGGAAACAGTTGTAACTAATGATTTTAAATCCTTCGGGGATTGTGCCTGTCGTTTGTAAAAAAATTTATTAATTAGTTGTTCGAATATGAAAAGCATGGACGTCAAATTTCTGTTTGCAAATCAGGAGAACAAGACCGACTCGGTGAAGAAGAGTATCATCCGCCTTTATATTGAAGGGGGGCCGGCAACGATTGCTGAAATGGCTGGTCGCGTGGGGCTGAGTATACCGACCACGACCAAGGTTTTGGCAGAACTGGCCGATGATGGCTTTGTTTCCGACTTCGGAAAACAGGAAACTGAAGGTGGTCGCCGCCCGAATCTGTATGGCTTGAAACCGGATTCGGGATTGTTTGTCGGCGTCAATGTCAGTTTATTTCACCTCGATATCGCTCTTTTAAATCTGGAAGGTAGTACGCTGGTTTTACAGGAAAACATTCCCTATAAATTGGAGGATAGTCGCGAAGCATTGCTGGAGCTTTGTACCCAAATCAAACAATTTATTTCCGCACAAGGAAGCCTTGCCGATCAGGTTTTAGGAGTTGGGCTGAATATTACGGGACGGGTGAATGCATCGTCTGGCTATAGCTACAGCTATTTCTATATGGATGAGCAGCCCTTGGTCGATTTTCTTCGGGAGCAAACCGGATACCGCTGTTTTATCGACAACGACACGCGGGCAATGGCTTACGGCGAGTTTAAATCGTCGGAGGCAAGAGCAGCCCAAAACCTCATCTTTGTTAACATTGATTGGGGTATTGGTATCGGCATTATTGTGAACGGTCTGCCTTACTATGGAAAGTCGGGATTTGCCGGTGAGTTCGGCCATTTCAGCCTTTACGAAAATGAATTGATTTGCCGTTGTGGCAAGAAAGGTTGCCTGGAAACCGAAGCGTCAGGCTTTGCTTTGCAGCGTGTGCTGACAGAACGCATCAAGGCGGGAAGTGGCTCAGTGCTTCAACCCAAGTTAGCCGAGGGCGGAGCTTTGCAACTGGAAGACATTATTCAGGCAACCCTTGACGAAGATGTTTTAGCTATTGAAGCCGTGGAAGAAATTGGCTACAAGTTGGGAAAGGCTTTGGCGGGACTCATCAATATTTTCAATCCCGAACAGTTGGTACTCGGTGGCTTGGTAGCTCTTTGCGGCGACTACATCCTGCTTCCGGTGAAGACTTCCATCAATAAATTCTCCATCAACCTGATTAACAAGGATACCGAAATTCGCTTGTCAAAACTGGGACACAAGGCAGGAGTTGTTGGCGTTGCTTTGCTGGCTCGCGACCGAATCCTGGCGAGCTAAGAAATTAAGAGTATTGAAAAGCAAAACAGGGAACCGTTTCACGCGACTCCCTGCTTCTATGTATTTTTATTACTTTACTTCAGCAACACCGGTTTTGGTGCGTACCACTTTCAGTATTTTGCCATTGGCGTCGTAATTCAGACTGTCCAAACAAACACTTCGGCGGAAAGGGCCGCCGGTTGGTGTGTCGGCATTGTGGTAGAAAATATAATCTTGTCCTTTAAAGCTGATGATGGCTTGGTGGTTGGTTGGCGAGTTCGAAATCGTATCATTAATTACGCCTTGATATTCCCAGGGGCCGGTCACGCTTTTGGAGGTCGAATATTCGGTAGTTGAAGGATAGTGGGCGGCATACGAGAAATAATAGGTGTCGCCTTTTTTGTGAATCCACGGTGCCTCGAAGAAATTTTTGGCTTCAACGGTCTGAACCGGACCGTCAGTCTCAATCATGTTATCCTTTAGCTTCACATAGCGGGCTTCGTTCCACGACCCCCAGTACATGTAAACCTGTCCGTCGTCGTCCACATAAACGGCCGGGTCAATGTTCAGTACCACCGAATTGGCAGTTGTGTCACAAATAATCGGGCCACCCAAAGCGTCTTTATAGGGTCCCAGCGGATGGTCGGCTACCGCGACTCCAATGCCAAAACCTTCGTGTGTAATGGCTGTGCTGTCTTTTAACACCATCGGAACATACCACCAAAACTTGCCGTGGTTTTCCACCACATGACCGGCAAACGCGTTGTGCGAGGCCCAGTCGAAATCTTCTACGGTGAGTTTTACGCCTTGGTTGGTCCAATGCGCCATGTCGGTACTGGAGAAAGCATACCATTTGGTCATCCGGAAACCGTCTTCGCCCGGAGGAATTTCGTCGGAGCCGGTAAACAGGTACACGGTGTCGTTGTATACCAACGCACAGGGGTCGGCCGTTAAGGGATCCTGGAAAAGGGGATTTCCGCTAGTCTCGACTTTTGCGGGCTGGCAGGCAGCCAACGCTAAAATAGTCGCCGCGGCAATGAATTGACTTATCTTTTTCATGAGATATCGGTTTGAATTTGTTTTTCGATTTTTTGGACAGCTACGAAATTACATATTTCATTTTTGTTACGGGGGTACAGAATGGCACGAGAGGTGGATGATTACGGAAAAGGGAAAAAATGCGTTTGGGGTGATTCGTATCCGGCGTTAGCTTTCTGTTTTTAAGAGGCATATTCGTATTAGGTAGTGTATCAATATGGTAGGTTTGTGTTGTCTGAATTTTGTTGCATGTTTAATTCTTGTTTTTTCCTCCCAATGTCCGTTTTTTATCCTTTTATGTCCGATCTCTGCTTTTCCCGCCAATGTGGTCACCGTAATTTTACATACACAGAATAAGAGTCGATTTCTCGACGAGCGTCGATCCATATTCTGTTAGATCAAAACCTAGCCCTTTGTTGAAACCAGGGAGAAATTGAATTCCCGTTTTTCAATAATGTTGTCAAACCAAGCTGAAACGAATGAAAAAGATTCTGGCTGTACTTTGCTGTTTTGTATTTGTTATTTCTGCCGTCGCCCAGGAAACCGCATCGGTTTATGTTGATGCCAAAGGGGTGATGCGGTGGAGTGACACGCACAGGGAAGCTTCTTTTTTCGGTGTCAATTATACCTTACCTTTTGCTCACGCTTATCGTGCTGCCGGCTATCTTGGGATAGACCGAAAGAAAGCCATCGACGAAGATGTGTATCATTTCGCCCGCCTTGGTTTCAATGCCTACCGTATTCATATCTGGGATGTTGAGGTTTCGGATGGCGAAGGAAATTTGCTCGAAAACGATCACCTCGATTTACTCGATTATTTAATAGCTAAGCTGAAAGAACGTAATATTCATGTCGTTCTAACTGCACAAACCGATTTTGGTAACGGTTATCCGGAGCGAAATCAAGCCACCGGAGGTTTTTCATACAAATACGATAAATGCGATATCCATTCCAACCCGGAAGCGATTGCTGCGCAAGAGCGTTACATCTCGGATTTGGTTAAACATGTTAATCCCTATACAGGCAAAGCTTACAAAGATGATCCGATCGTTGTTGGATTTGAAATTAATAATGAGCCTTGCCATTCGGGAACAAAGGAACAGGTTCGCGACTATATAAATGGTATGGTGGGCGCAATGAAAGACGCCGGCAATAGCAAACCCGTATTTTATAATGTAAGTCACAACGGTTATGTGGTAGAAGCCTATTACGACGCGGGTATCCAGGGGACAACTTACCAGTGGTATCCAACCGGTTTGGTTTCGGGGCACACACAAAAAGGCAATTTTTTACCGAATGTAGATGAATACCCCATTCCGTTTTCAAACGTGAATGGCTTCGAAAATAAGACGAAGCTGGTGTACGAATTTGACCCGGCCGATTTGCTGTATTCTTATATGTACCCGGCAGCGGTGCGTTCATTCCGTACGACAGGTTTTCAGTGGATCACGCAATTTGCTTACGACCCGATGGAACTGGCGGCTTACAATACCGAGTACCAAACGCATTATCTGAATTTGGCCTATACACCCAACAAGGCAATCAGTATGAAGATCGCTGCCGAGGCGGCACGGGAACTACCGCTGAATAAATCCTACGGAAGTTATCCCGCCGATACGGTTTTTGGTGATTTTCGGGTGAGCTATAAAGAAGACTTAAGTGAGCTGAATTCGCCAACGAAATTTTACTATTCCAACAGTACCAAAACCCGGCCGCAAAGTGCGAATAGCCTAACAAGCACAGCAGGGGTAGGATATTCGCAAGTTGTGAAATATTCAGGAACCGGCGCCTATTTTCTTGATAAACTGGAGGATGGTGTGTGGCGATTGGAGGTGATGCCCGATGCGGTGCAGGTGAGTGACCCTTTTGCGAAACCGTCGCTCGAAAAAGAGGTGGTGCGCATTTATTGGGGAGCTTGGGATATGACTTTGAACCTGCCTGATTTGGGAAAATCGTTCAGCGTAAAAGAAATTGATCAGAACAAAACAAGAAATACAAAAACAGAAAGCGGAACAATCGAACAATTGCAGCCAGGTGTGTATCTGTTGCAGCGAAAAGGTGTGAAGGCAGTTAAAGAATGGGATGCTACAACAAAGTGGAACGGGATTCGTGTGGGTGAGTTTGTAGCTCCTAAGCCTTCAACTATCAACTTTACGGTTCGTCATCTGGCTGCAAAAGTAGCCGAAGCCGGCAAACCTTTAACGATCGAGGCTGTTGTTGCCGGAAATCAATTTCCCGATTCTGTTTTGATTTATACCGACAAAGTCTCGTTCTGGAACTCCAATAATCCTTACTATAAAATGGCCAGGGTTGGCGGTTACAACTATCGGGTTGAAGTTCCGGGAGAGGATGTTCGTGGCACAGCGTTCAATTATAATATTGTTGTGTTTCGCGACGGCCAAAAGCAAACTTACCCGGCAAATGTAGATCGCAGTCCGCTGGATTGGGATTACACAGCCGCACAGTTTTACAACACACCAATAGTGGAAGTGCAAAAGCCCATCGAACTATTTGCAGTGAAGGATGATAGCGATGGGCTTCAAACTTACATGTTGCCGGAATGGGGCTCGCTGAAAAGCCGCGTTGTGGCTCACTCGCCGACAGAAACGAATACCGTGCATTTTTCATTTAAATTGGACAATGAACAGCCTGAGCTT
The DNA here is from genome assembly GCF_003610535.1 of Mangrovibacterium diazotrophicum. Classification (NCBI taxonomy): domain Bacteria; kingdom Pseudomonadati; phylum Bacteroidota; class Bacteroidia; order Marinilabiliales; family Prolixibacteraceae; genus Mangrovibacterium; species Mangrovibacterium diazotrophicum. Next base: position 3,516,453 of record NZ_RAPN01000001.1, read on the forward strand.
TACCTGCGCAAATACATTGCTGATGAGATCGTGAACAGAAAAGATCGATTGAAATCAGCTTCCACCCTATGCATACAGGTGAAGGATGCGCCTGCCGGTTTGAAAGCTGGATTTGTAACGTCCGACGGTTTTACCTATCGGGCAGATTGCCTCGCGGCTGAAAATGGAATTGTCCGCATTCCGCTGGATGAGTTGAAACAGGGCCAAACTGCCTTGCTACCTGTCGCCTACCCGGTGTTTATGAATCACTATTTCACACCGGAAATCAATCTTCCTTTTAAACCCGAATCGATAGAATTTCTGGAGTTAATGTTCCCTGGAGAGAAAGGGGAAGAGACTGAATTGGAGATCGGAAGCATATGGATCGAATAGAGAATAAAAAACCAAACCAGATAAGAGTAACAATAAAAAAGGATTAAAAACCTATAGTTATGAAATGTAAGTATGTAAAATCTAGCTTTTGGGCTATCGTATTAATGCTCGGCGTATTGCTTGGGGTAACGGCTCCCGCAGGGGCGCAGCAACCTGGCAAAAGAACGATCACAGGTACGGTTGTCGATGAAACGAATCAACCTCTTCCGGGTGTCACCGTTGTTTTGGAAGGCACCACAACCGGTACGATTACCGACTTTGACGGTAAATACTCCCTGACATTGGGTGATGAAACCGGTAATCTGATGTTTTCTTACATTGGATATCAACCACAGACTTTTCCGATTCCGGAAACCAATGTGTTGAATGTTCAAATGAAGGAAGATACGCAGGAGATTAGCGACGTAGTTGTTGTTGGTTACGGTGTGCAGCGTAAAAGTGACCTCACCGGATCGATCACCAGCGTTGGTACTGACGACTTTAATGCCGGTTTGATCAGTTCTCCGGAGCAGTTGATCAACGGTAAAGTGTCGGGTGTGCAAATTATGCAGAACAGTGGTTCTCCTACTTCGGGAAGTACCATTCGTATTCGAGGTGGTGCCTCGCTAAATGCGAGCAACGATCCGCTGATCGTGTTGGACGGCGTGCCATTGGAAAGTGGTGGTATCAGTGGTAACTCAAGCAACTTCCTGAGCTTGATCAACCCGAATGACATTGAAAATATGACCATCCTGAAAGATGCGGCTTCAACGGCCATCTATGGTTCGCGTGCATCGAACGGGGTTATCCTGATTACAACGAAGAAAGGTTCTACGACAAAGGGTATCCAGGTTAATTTCTCAACAACCAACTCGGTACAGACCCGCACCCAGCTGCCGGACATGTTGTCGCGCAGTCAGTTTATGAATGTGATTAACAACCTGGGGTCGGATGATCAAAAAGCATTGCTTGGCGACTACAGTACCGATTGGAACGATGAAATTTACCATGCAGCTTTTGGAACGGACAACAACCTGAGCCTTTCAACCCGCGTGGCCAAAAATACGCCGATGCGGGTATCCGTAGGTTACTACAACCAGGGCGGTATTCTGAAAACTGACAATGCAGAGAGGTTGACCGGAAGTGTTTCACTTTCACCCTCGTTTTTAGATGATAATTTGAAATTCAACCTGAGCGCGAAAGGGGCACACAACAACAACACTTTCGCACAAACCGGTGCCATTTGGGCGGCTTCAACCTTCAACCCAACACTTCCTGTTTATTCGGGAACCGACGATTTTGGCGGTTACGATGAAGCTATCGACAATACCGGCAATCCGGTAAACGGCGGTGTTCGAAACCCGCTCGGACTGATTGAGCAATACAATTCAACCAGTAAAGTCGACCGCGTCATCGGGAATATCGACATGGACTACAAATTCAGCTTTCTGCCGGAGTTGAAATTCCACGCAACGGGCGGTTATGATTATGCCAAAGGGAAAGGACACATTTATGTGCCAGCCGAGGCTGCGCAATATTACACCACAAGTGGGCGCGATTATACGTATGGTCCGCAGAAAAGCAGCAACCGCTTGTTGACTACCTATTTCAATTACAACAAATATTACGACGAGTTGAAAAGTTCTGTTGAGGCGACCTTGGGTTACGATTACCAGTACTGGAAAACAACGACTCCGCTTTACCAGGAGTTGAACACCCTGGGTGAAGCGCAATCGACAACTGCTGCGACGGACCAACGTCACGCGATGGTTTCGTACTACGGGCGTTTGAATTATGGTTACGATGGTCGTTTTATGCTGACTGCCAGTTTGCGTCGCGACGGTACCTCGCGCTTCAGTTCCGACAACCGTTGGGGTACATTCCCCTCGGTAGCTTTGGCCTGGCGGATGGATCAGGAGTCCTTCCTGAAGGATAACCCGGTGCTGAGCACCATGAAGTTACGATTGAGCTACGGTATCACCGGTCAGCAGGAAGGAATCGGTAACTACAACTACCTGCCGGTTTACACTTACAGCCAGGATGGCGCACAAGTTCAGTTTGGCGACCAATGGTACTACAGCTATCGCCCGGAAGCTTACGTTTCGGATTTGAAATGGGAAACTACCAAATCGTGGAACGCCGGTTTCGACTTTGGGTTTCTTGAAAACAGAATCAGCGGTACTTTCGATTATTACACCCGCCAAACGGAAGACTTGCTGGCAACAGTTCCGGCTGCAGCAGGTACCAACTTCGACAAGACAATCCTGACCAACGTCGGTAATGTGGACAGTCATGGTATTGAAGTGACGATTAATGCTTCGCCGATTCAAAGCAAAGATCTGAACTGGGATGTGAGCTTCAACATGAGCTGGCAAAAAATGAAAGTGAAAAACCTGTCGTTGATTGAAGGCGGATCAACCACCAACACACTGGTTGGACCGACCATCGACAGCTACCAGTTCCAGGTGTTGAGCGAAGGTTACGCACCCTACATGTTCTACCTGTACCACCAACTATACGATGCTGAAACAGGCAAACCAATTGAAGGTGCTTATGCCGATCTGAACGGCGACGGCGAGATCAACTCGAGCGATTTGTATCGTTACCACTCTCCGGCACCCGATTTCATTTTCGGATTCAGTTCTTCCCTGAACTACAAAAAATGGACAATGAACATGAGTTTCCGCGCAAACGTAGGCAACTATGTGTACAACGGAATGGCCATGAACACCGGCGCGTGGAGTACGGTAAGTTATAACTCTTACCAGTTGAATAATTTGTCGACAAGCTTCCTCGAAACCGGTTTCAACAGCCGCCAATATTTGTCGGACTACTATGTTGAAAATGCTTCGTTCCTGAAAATGGATAACCTGACGCTGACTTACAACTTCGGCAAGATTTGGGACACCTGCAACCTGAACATCAACGGAATGGTGCAAAATGTATTTACCATCACCAAATACTCGGGTGTTGACCCGGAAGTTCCGAACGGAATGGACATTTCATTTTACCCGCGTCCACGCACATTCTCATTGGGTTTAGGCCTTAATTTCTAATCGTTAAAATTGAATAGAAACATGAAAAAGATATATTTCTGCATAATGGTTGTAAGTACGTTGCTATTTGCATCCTGCGAAAACGACCTGGATCAGTACCCGCATGAGGAGACGACCTCGGAAAGCGTGTACACGACGGCCGACAACTACAAGGCAGTGCTGGCCAAACTTTACGCTTCGTTTACTACTACAGGACAGGAGCGGGGCGGTGGCAACAGCGACCTTTCGAGCAACAACGGACAAGACTACATGCGTTGTTATTTCAACCTTCAGGAGGCGGGAACCGACGAGGTGGCTTCAACCTGGCTGGAAGGTGACAAAGTCATTGATCTGACTTACCTGTCGTGGGACGCGAACGACCCTTGGGTATCGGATATGTATTACCGCATCTACTATACCATTGCTTTATCAAACGAATTTTTGCGCAATGCAACGGATGATAAAATCGCCGGTTTCACAGAAGATGAGCAAGCCGATATTGTCCACTATCGTGCAGAAGCCCGCTTCATCAGGGCTTTGGCTTATTACCACGCCTTGGATTTGTTCCGCAATATTCCGTTTGTTACCGAAGAAGATCCGGTAGGTGCTTACGCTCCTCCGCGCTACACTTCGAGCGAAATTTTCACCTATATCGAATCAGAACTGAAAGACATCGAAGGTGATTTGTTGAGCCGCTCTGAGGTTGAATATGGCCGTGCGCCACAGGCTGCTGCCTGGACGTTGTTGGCCAAACTGTACCTGAACGCTGAAGTTTATACAGGTGAGGATCATTATACCGATTGCATCACCTACTGTAACAAAGTGATTGCGGACGGTTATTCGCTTGAGGCTGATTTCCAAAAACTATTCAATGCAGACAATGATTTGCGTACCAACGAAATTATTTTCCCGCTTCCTGTTGATGCAGAGAACACGGTTTCGTGGGGAACAACAACCTACCTGATTTGTGGAGAGGTGAGTAACACTTCGGATTACCAGGATCCTGCGGCATACGGTGTAACCAGTGGCTGGGGAATGTTCAGGGTACGCGGCGAACTGCCGGCTTTGTTTGACGAAACTGATGGTCGCAACCTGTTTTTCACCGAAGGACAAACGCAGTACCTGGAGGAAATTGACAACCAGAGCTACGGTTATTTCATGAGCAAATGGACCAACCTGACGGATGCCGGAGAAACTGCCTCGAACACGGTTGATGGTGGTGTAAATACGGATTTCCCGCTGTTCCGTTTGGGCGATGTTTACCTGATGTTGGCAGAAAGTGTGATTCGTGGCGGAAGCGGAAGTTCAACGGCAGAAGCGCTGAATCTGGTGAATGAGCTGAGAGCCCGTGCCTATGGTGACAACTACGACACCGATGGAAAACTAACTGCATCGGATCTGACACTGAACTTCATTTTGGATGAACGTGCCCGCGAGCTGGCCTGGGAAGGTACCCGTCGTACCGACCTGATCCGTTTCGGGAAATTCACAACCGATTCGTACATCTGGCAATGGAAAGGTGGCGTGAAAGATGGAAAAGCAGTGGATAGTAAATACAACTATTACCCGATTCCAACGTCGGATCTGACTGCCAACCCGAATTTATATAACGAAGAGTATTGATTCGCCTAACTAAAGAAGATATGAAAATGAAAACCATAAAACATTTCTTAATAGCGCTAATGTCGATCACAGCTTTTACAGCCTGCGAGAAGGACGGCGACCTGATTACCTTATCAGGGCTTGAGCAAAGCGAACTGATGGCGACTGAGTCTGCGGTTGTGCTTAGCCAGGAAACAAGTGCCGAGCATGCTTTGTCTTTGGCATGGACGACCAGCACGTTAACGGTGAGCGACCCTGGCATGTCGGCTCCAAATATTCTTTCGACAACCCTTCAGGTTTCAGCTACAGCGGATTTCTCTGGAACGGTTCAGGAATCTGTAGAGGCAAACCTTTCGCACACATACACCGGTGCCCAACTGAACACTGTTGCCAAGAATCTTGGAGCAACGCCGGATGTGGCTACGCCGATCTATTTCCGATTGGAGGCTTCGGTGGGCGACAATATGGAACCGGTATACAGCAATGTGGTTACCGTAAATATCACGACCTACGAAATTGATATGAGCATTGGCTTTATCCTGAATTCGGACCAGGAAGCAACTGGTGCAACACTTTATTCGGCCGATTCAGATGGTCAATACGTTGGTTTCATGGGTGCAACGGCCTGGTATAACTTCTTCCTGAAAGAAGGAGACGGAACAATTTGGGGTAACGACGCGGTTACCGGAACGGCTTTCGTGGCGTCATCGGACGATGCAAGCTGGAACTGTTGGTTCCCTGGTCAGGGCGGATGTTACTATGTTGATTTTAACACCAACGCACAAAACTGGTCTGCACTTTGGATTCCAACGCTGACTGTTAGCGGCGATATTTCGGGTGAATTGACTTTCGATCGTCCGAACGTGAAATGGACCTTGCCATTTACTGCGACGTCAACATCGGTGACGATCCAAATTAGCGGGACCGGAAAACAGTACAATAATGCAACCGGTACGGATGATGCCGCAGCAGTTGACACACCAGTGGCTTTTGCTCAAAACGGCAGCAATATGGAACTGGTTTCCTCAGCCGCTGATATTACCGTAACTGTGCCCGAGGCCGGTGATTATACCCTAACCATCGATTTAAGTGATCCAACAGCCTGGACGGTTGAGGCGACGACAGGTTCCGAAGAACCAGTTGTTGTGAATCCATACATTTACCTTCCGGGTGTTGATGATGGCACCTCCGGAAACTGGACCTTCGACAATGCGTTGGCATTGTACGATGAGGACAACCTGGCTTATGCGGGAGTTGTGAATGTGAATTCGCTTTGGGGGTACACCATCAATATTGAAAAAGATAACTGGGGCGATAAGTACACTTTGGCTTCAGGCGATGGAACTTCGGGAACGCTGGTTTACCAGGGATCGGATAATATTCCTGCACCAACTGCTGGCTTGTACCTGATTGATGTTTCCTTGAGTGGTTTGACCTACAATCTGACCGCAGTCGGCAACGAAATTTGGGTTGTTGGTTTGGACGACCAATGGACGTTTGACATGCCATTGACCGCTACCGGAACAGCCGGCGAATATTCAGGTCAAATTACTTTTGCCGGAGCATCGCCTTGGGGCTTCCAAATTCATTTGGACAGCAGTTGGGCGCATTATTTCGGCGGATCAGCAGGGAGTTTGTATTACAAAGGAAGCAATATTACTGATGACGCGAGCCTGACTGCCGGAACGTATACGATGACGGTCAACCTGATTACAGGAACTTACAGTATTACACAGTAGAAAATAAAGGTCGCTGTCTGATATCGGGCAGTGACCGATTCTTCAATATACAGAAAGATATAGCTATGAGACGAAATAAGATAGTTTTACTGGCAGCATTGGTGTTGGCGCTTTTTGTTGGCTGCGATGATGAGCCGCAATTGCAAACACCGCAACCGGAGCCGGAATATGATATGACCGGTTTTGCAAAAGGGGCCGATGTGAGCTGGCTGACGGAGATGGAAAGCGACGGCGTTTTGTTTTACGATGCCAACGGCAAACAAACAGAATGTATGCACCTTCTACGCGATTTAGGGATGAACTCAATTCGTTTACGCGTGTGGGTGAATCCTACGGATGGTTGGTGCAACATGCAGGATGTTTTGGTGAAAGCATGGCGTGCCAATCAACTGGGCATGCGGATTATGATTGACTTTCACTACAGCGACAGTTGGGCCGATCCGGGCAAGCAAAACAAACCGTCTGCCTGGGCAGATCTCAGTTTTGATGATTTGAAAACAGCAGTCGCCGATCACACCACCGAAGTGCTGACCTTGTTGAAGCAAAACGGCATTACTCCGGAATGGGTACAGGTGGGCAACGAAACCGGAAACGGAATGCTTTGGGATGATGGCAAAGCATCGGAAAATATGGCTCAGTATGCCGCTTTGAACAATGCCGGTTACGACGCCGTGAAAACAGTTTTCCCCGATGCGTTGGTAGTGATTCACCTGCAGGAAGGGAACAAAAATTCGATGTACGAATGGTTGTTTGACGGGTTGGAAAGCAACGGCGGTAAATGGGATGTGATTGGCATGTCGCTGTACCCGTCGGCTGACGATTGGGAGAGTTTAACATCCGATATGATTTCGAATATGAACGATATGATCAGCCGCTACGGAACGCCGGTGATGGTTTGCGAAACCGGCATGCCGTGGGACGATGCGGAGACTTCTTATGCATTTTTAAGTAACTTGCTGGTTCAATGTAAAGCAATTGCAGACGATCAATGTTTGGGTGTGTTATACTGGGAACCGCAGGCTTATAATGGTTGGAACGACTACACTCTGGGAGCTTTCGACGAAAGTGGAAAACCGACAGTTGCATTGGATGCATTTGCTGAATAAAAAACCACTACTATGAAGTCTTTATTACTGAGTATTTTTTTGCTGGCAGCCATTTTAGCGAAAGGGCAACGATCGGAATTTGTCCTGGAGAATGGCTGGAAGTTCAGCAAAGGCAATTTTGAAAATGCCGCGAAAGTCGGCTTTGACGATTCGAAGTGGCAGACCGTATCCGTTCCGCACGACTGGGCTATTTACGGTCCGTTTGATAAGGAAGTCGACAAGCAGGTGGTCGCCATCACCCAAAACAACGAGAACGAAGCCACCGAGAAAACCGGGCGTACAGGCTCGTTACCACACATCGGTGACGGCTGGTACCGCACCAACTTCCACTTACCTGCTTTAGAAGATGGAAGCCGCGTGCTAGTTATTTTTGAAGGAACGATGAGCGATCCTGAAGTGTTTGTGAACGGCGGAAAAGCCGGAGAGTGGGGTTATGGTTACGCCTATTTCAACCTCGACATTACCGACATGGTAAAGGCCGACAGCGACAACTTGCTGGCCGTTCATTTATCACCGAAACCATTGTCCTCTCGCTGGTACCCGGGCGCCGGTTTGTTCCGAAAAGTGCGTATTGTGATAGAACCCAAAAGCCATTTTGAGCTTTGGGGAACTTTTGTTACCACACCCTTTGTGAGCGACAGCCTGGCACAAATCAATATCAAATCGAAAGTTTCGGGTCACAACCTGCGTATCGAAACAGCGATTAAAGATGCTTCGGGAAACGTGTTAGCGTCAGGAGCTGCGCAAACCTTGTTTGGCAATGAGTTTGAACAAAATATAGCCTTGAAAGATCCGCAATTGTGGAGTCCGGAGTCACCAACACTGTACTATGCCGAGTCGAAGTTGTACGATGAAAACGGTCAGCTGCAGGATGAGCAGACCACTCGCTTCGGTGTCCGTACGATCAGTTATAAGGCAGGCGAAGGATTCAAATTGAATGGTGAAGTCCGCAAGTTTAAAGGCGTCTGCCTGCACCACGATTTAGGACCATTAGGTGCCGCCGTTAACAAAGCCGCCTTGCGCCGACAAATCCAAATCATGAAAGATATGGGCGCCAATGCGATTCGCAGTGCACACAATATGCCGTCGATGGAGCAACTGGAGCTATGTGATGAGATGGGCATGTTGTTCCTGGCGGAAAGTTTCGATGAATGGAAAAAGCCGAAAGTGAAAAACGGCTACAACCGTTTCTTCGATGAATATCACGAAAAGGACATTGTCAACCTGGTTCACGCAACCCGCAATCATCCTTGCATTGTGATGTGGAGCAGCGGAAACGAAGTTCCCGATCAATGGGGAAGTGAAGGGGTGAAACGTGCCAAAATGTTACAGGATATTTTCCACCGCGAAGATCCGACTCGTCCGGTTACCGTTGGTATGGACCAGGTGAAAGCAGTGATGGAATCCGGCTTTGGAGCCATTATGGATGTGCCGGGCCTGAACTATCGCACACACCTTTACGAAGAAGCTTTCGAGCGTTTTCCGCAAGGCTTATTGTTGGGCTCCGAAACAGCGTCAACGGTAAGTTCGCGCGGCATTTATAAATTTCCGGTAGAGAAAGCCGTTGGAAAAATGTACGACGATGGACAGTGTTCATCATACGATCTGGAATACTGTAACTGGAGTAATCTTCCGGAGGACGATGCCGTGTTGCAGGACGATAAAGATTGGGTGATCGGTGAGTTTGTCTGGACCGGTTTCGACTACCTGGGTGAGCCGACTCCTTACGACGAATATTGGCCGTCGCGCAGTTCCTATTTCGGAATTTGCGATCTGGCCGGTTTGCCGAAAGATCGTTATTACTGGTACAAAAGCCGCTGGAATACTGACGAGTCAACACTACACATTTTACCGCATTGGAACTGGAAAGGCATGGAAGGCGATACCGTCCCGGTGTTTGTATACACCAGCTACAAGAGCGCCGAACTTTTTGTGAATGGCAAGAGCATGGGCGTGCAGACCAAAAACAACGACTCGAAACTGGAGCGCTACCGACTGATGTGGCACGATGTGGTTTACGAACCGGGTGAACTGAAAGTGGTGGCCTTCGACGATAACGGAAAGCCTGCCGAGGAAAAAGTGATTCGCACGGCGGGAGAGCCCTACCGGATCGTGCTGGAGCCGGATCACTCAACGATTGATGCAGATGGAAAAGACATCAGTTTTGTAACAGTGTCGGTGGTCGATAAGAATGGCATTCCTTGCCCAACGGCAACCAATCAGCTCAACTTTAAGGTAGATGGTTCCGGAACATATCGGGCCGCTTGCAATGGCGATGCAACTTCGCTGGAGCTTTTCCATTTACCAACAATGAAGTTGTTTAGCGGAAAACTGGTCGTGTTGGTGCAAAGCACTGAGGAAGCTGGCGATATCACGCTTCAGGTAAAAGGAAAAGGCTTGAAAACCGGGAAAATTATCCTGGAATCAAAATAGGAGTTAGTTAGATTAGAGAATAGGTATCAGGTTCTGGAAGGTGTTTGGATATTGGCAATAATAGATAACTTTGCCATTCAACCCTTTCAGAGCCTTTTTTATGTCAAGAAAAATCCGTCTTTTATTTCTGCTTTTAGCGCTGTGTTTGAACAGCGTTTACGGGCAAAAATCAAAATACCGGATGTTTGAGAATATCAACCTGGGACCGGGTGTTTCGGTCGTCAGTTGCTTCTTGCAGGACAGCCAGGGCCTGGTTTGGATTGGTGCCAGTAAAGGGCTTTTCAGCTACGATGGCTACTCCGTTCAGTCTCATTTTATATTCAATGAAAAGAGCAATACACAGATTTATTGCGGTGCATTTGTCAGCCCAAACCTGCTTTACCTGGGCGCCGACAATGGTGTCTTGATTTACAATATCCAAACCGACAAGTACGAACCTGTTCCGGTTGAGTTTCCAACCGATGTGCGCAGTATGGCCCTACAGGGTGACACACTCTGGCTGGGCTCGTTGCAAGGTTTGTTTTGCTATTGTCTGCGCGATCGGAAACTTACTGCGTTCTACACCGATCGCTTCCCCGCAATTCCGCACAAAACAGTTTATTCTGTCATTTTAGGGACAGACAAGCGGGCGTACGTTGGCACCTACGACGGACTTTGTTACTACGATCAGAATCAAAAAGATTTTCAGCAAATTCAACTTCCGCAGAACCCGAAACGGAACAACCAGTTTATCAATGCTTTGTTGGAAGATTCGGGCCGTGGATGTATCTGGGTAGGTATGGAAGGTGGTTTACTGCGTTACAACCTCACGGATGGAACGGTAACGTCTATGGCCGAATTTCAGGATAATTCGGTGAAATCGCTGGCCCTGGATGCGAACGGTTATTTGCTTGCGGGCACCGACAATGGCTTGTTTGTTTATTCTGAAAACGAAGTCGTACAGCACCTGATGCATGATTCCCGGAATCCAAACTCGCTCTACAATAATATTGTCTGGAACATCTGCACCGACGGTAATCAGAATGTTTGGCTGGGGACTGACTCCGGGATATCATTAGCCCGAACTAACAGGGCTTTACAGGAGGTGCCGATTGCCGAAATCACAGGCGTGGGCGATGGTAACCAGTTTTATTCGTTGTTCAAAGATTCCCGCAACTATTACTGGTTTGGCGGGTCGAACGGCATTATCCGAGTTAACCAAACCAATGGCGAATGGACTAATCCGATCTGGTACAATACCGAAGATTCAAAGCATCCCTTGGCGCACGGTCGTATTCGTCACATCTACGAAGATCGCGATTCGGATTTGTGGATTGCCACCGATGGTAGCATCAACCGGTATGATTACGAGACAGAACAATTCATTCAATACAACATTGTTGACAGCACCGGCACACTGAATAGCAACTGGGCATACAACATGTTCGAAGATGAGCGGGGCAAGTTGTGGGTTGCCACCTGTTTAGGTGGAATCTTTGTTGTCGATAAGAAAGAACTGTCGTTGCGGAACGCAAAAAGCTATATTGCCGAATATAACTTCAATACCGGCAACGGTCTGTCCGGTATGTTTATCAACCAGATTGTTCCCGACGAAGAAGGAAATGTGTGGGTATTGCTGTACAAAAACGGCATCGACAAAATCGACAAAGAATCGCGGAAAGTCACAAAATTCCCCCTTGAGAAATATACGGGCGATGCGAATCCTTCTTTTATTTTGCGAGATCGTTCGGGCCGAATTTGGGTTGGCTTGCGGGAAGGCGTTTTGGTTGTCAACCCTGAAAATAATCAGGTCGATCAGGTTTTTTTCGACACCTCCAGTACAAACGAGGTACTGTCGATGATGGAAGCCGATGGAAATGTTTGGGTGTCGACAACCGATGGGTTCTGGCTGGTGGATACTGAAAGCCTTCAGGCTCGGTACCTGAATCTTTCGGACAAGCGTTTCCTGAGTCTTTTTTACGATGTCGCCGATTTGCGTATTTTGATGGGTGAAGCAGACGGTATCGCGATTACAACGCCCGCCATTAATACAATTCCGGAGAAGGAACGACCAATTATAGCAACCGGGTTTTACGTGAACAGTGAGCCGTTTGCACCTTCTGATTCTAGCATTCGCTACGACAACCATATCCGCTTGAACTACCAGCAAAACAATATCGCGGTCGATATTTCGGATTTGCCGTATTCGCTGGAAGAAAAGAGCAAACTTGTGTATCGCCTGGGTGATCTGGAAGAGGAATGGAATCTGCTAAGCTCTGATAACAACCGGATTTCGTACAGCAATCTCGACCATGGTGACTACCGGTTGCTGGTGACCCGTTTGGATGCCAATGGAAAGCCCTCGGAAAAGCCATATGCCATGGAAATTACGATCAACCCGCCCTGGTATTTCACCTGGTGGGCGAAAAGCATCTATGCTTTTGTTGTGCTGGCGCTCATTGGTTGGGTCATCAACTTCTTTCGGGTGCGAAACCGGTTACGGATCGAACGAATTGAGAAAGAGAAAATCACGGAGCAGTCGCGCATGAAGATGGAGTTCCTCTCCAATATGTCGCACGAGCTGAAAACACCGCTGAGCATGATTATCGCGCCGATCAGCCGGTTGTTGTCGGAGATTAAGAACAGCGATGAAAAACAACAGTTGAAGCAGGTGCAGCAGAATGCGATTAAGCTGAACTCGCTCATTCACCAAATGCTGGATTTTAACCGAATCGATACCAACACGAACTCGCTGCTGATTCTGTCGCGAATTGAATTGGTCGGCTTTGCCCGCAAGCTGTTCAATGTTTTTAAAGAAGCGCAGGCTCCTGCGGAATTTAGTTTCCAATTCGCGACCAACAAGGATCGGATTTATTTGGAACTGGATGTCATTAAATGGGAATCCATTTTAACCAATCTGTTCTCGAATGCGGTAAAATACAGTGCCGGAGGTGGTATCATTGGTTTGGTGATCAACTATAACGACCGGGAAGAAATCCTGGAGCTAAGTGTTTCGGATACCGGCACAGGGATACCGAATAAAGATCTGCCCTATATTTTTCAGCGTTTCTTTCAATCGTCGAAAACGGCCGGGAAGAAAGAAGGAACCGGGATTGGCCTTTACCTGGTGAAAACATATGTGGAATTGCACGGTGGAAAGGTGACTGTGGTATCGGAGGAAAATGTGGGTACTACCTTTACCATACGTTTGCCGATTCATGCTTTGCAGACGGAAAATCCGGCAGTTGAAAACGAGGCAGGAAAGGCGGCGGAAGCCAGTCATCGGAAAGGCAACCCCGTAGTTTTAGTGGTTGACGATAATCGGGAAATTGCAGGCTTTGTTCTTCAGGTGCTTCAAAATCAGTATAGTTGTTTATTGGCAGAAGACGGAGAAACCGGTTTGGCACTTTGCATGGAACATCAGCCTGATCTGGTCATTTCAGATGTGATGATGCCTGGAATCGGAGGTTTGGAAATGTGCCGACGCATTCGCAAACATGTGCCAACATCAACTACGCCCATCATTTTGCTGACTGCCAAAGATGATAAGGAAACCGAGCTGGAAAGTATTCAATTGAATATCGACGCTTTTATTCCAAAGCCTTTTGAAACCGATATTCTGCTGTCGCGGGTTGAGCAGTTGATCCAAAAAAGACAAAAGCTGGAAAGCAAAATCAGGCTCGAAACCATTGCTGAACCGAAGGAGATTGAAGCAGAGTCGCAGGATGAGAAATTCCTGTCGCGCATTACCCACATTATTGAAGAGCATTTGGCGGATTCGGATTTGAATGTCAATGCGCTTTGTGAGATCTCGGGTGTTAACAACAAGCAGATATATCGCAAAATGAAGCAGTTGACCGGCATGACTCCGGTGGAATATATTCGCTCGGTACGCATGAAAAAAGCAGCTATGTTGTTGCGTCAGCAGAAGTTTTCGGTGGCTGAAGTGATGTACATGGTGGGTTTCTCCAACCACTCGTATTTCTCGAAATGCTTTAAAGCTGAATTCAACACAACACCCCTGCAATACAAGGAAGAGGTTAACGTCTCTTAAGCTTCCTTGATTTCAATGGTGAAAGTTTGATAGCCCACCGCATAATTTCTACTTTTAACTTTTACGAATTTTTGGATGGAAGCGTGATTGATTGCTTTCGTTCCTGTTAAAACTTTGCTACTTCAAACGATTCAAAAATAACTAATGAACACACGAATTACCCTGATGACAATCCTAACGCTGTTATCATTATTTGCCGGAGCGCAGGACGAAAAGACTGCCTGGGACAACACCATCAACAAAGATTGGCCGGAAGGTTTTCAGGAGGCTGAGATCCAATCGTCTGTTGATGGAACGCAACAAAAAGCTGTGTTTCACAGTTCAAACGAAAACGAAGCCCAACCCCTGATTGTCTCGCTGCACACCTGGAGCGGTGACTATTTACAGAAAGATCCGCTGGCCGACGAAATTTTGTTGCGTGGCTGGAATTACATCCACCCCGATTTTCGAGGGTCAAACACCAAGCCGGAAGCATGTGGTAGCGAAAAAGTAATTCCCGATATCGAAGATGCAATTCATTACGCCATTGAACATGGAAATGTGGACACGACTGAAGTGCATATTATTGGCGTTTCGGGTGGTGGTTACGCAACGCTGTTGGCCTTTATGAAGTTGGATTATCCGGTGAAAAGCTTCAATGCCTGGGCTTCAATTTCGAATCTGGAGAACTGGTATTGGGAATGTAAAGGACGCGGGTTGAAATATGCTGGTCATTTGGAGCAGGTGACCACCAATGGAAATGGCTTTGATGCTGCTGAAGCCCGCAAGCGGTCGCCGTTGTTTGCCTCTTATCAATCGGAAAAGCGGAAGGGCGCAAGCTTGAACATTTACGCCGGTATCCATGATGGCTACACAGGCTCGGTGCCAATCTCTCATTCTATCGACATGTACAACAAATTGATTGATGACATGTATCCGGAGAAAGCTGGTGAAAAAATCAGCGAGTCGCAGGCCTATTCCTTGTTGACGAAACAAATCAACCCGGAGGCTGAGCCGAATGCGATGATTGGCGGGCGGCAGATTGAACTGCGCAAGGAGCTTCCCGGGCTGACTTTTACTTTATTTGACGGAACCCATGAGATGCTCGTTCCGCAAGCTTTGCCATTGATCGATCAGTCCACAAATTCGACAAGCAAGGCGTACAATGTCATAACAA
Organism: Mangrovibacterium diazotrophicum; assembly: GCF_003610535.1. Classification (NCBI taxonomy): domain Bacteria; kingdom Pseudomonadati; phylum Bacteroidota; class Bacteroidia; order Marinilabiliales; family Prolixibacteraceae; genus Mangrovibacterium; species Mangrovibacterium diazotrophicum. Next base: position 3,531,908 of record NZ_RAPN01000001.1, read on the forward strand.
TCGGCGATTCGAACGGTACGTTTCCTTACAGCTGGACACAGCAACTGAAAAAACTGTTGCCCTTCTCAACCCTTGTAAATCGCTCAATCGCCGGAAATACCATTGGTTTCGATAACCTGGATCGCGAAGAGCTGAATACCCTTCGAAATATCAACCGCTACCTGGATGAAGCCTATGCCGAGTTGGGTGAAGAAGAGGAGTTTGACTACCTATTTATCAACCTCGGAACCAATGATACGAAGACGATTTTTGCCAAGCGTCAAAAGGAAGTTTATGACAACTTCGAAACGCTGATCGGAATGATTCGCAACTACATGAAAGAACACGGGAAGACGGTGCCAACGATTTGTTGGGTGTCGCCTTCGCCAATGGATGCAGCAAAGGCTAATCGCGAAAAATATGATGGGGGTGATCAGCGCATTCAAATCAACAACAAGAAATTTGAGAAGCTTGCTGTCCGAGATGGTATCAACTTTTTGAACACTTACGGGGTGCTGAAGCCCGGCTTTGAAAATAAAACCGAGGATGGTGTCCACCTGAAAGCACCTGCCCAGTTCCGGTTGGCTTCGGAAATTGCAAAGTGGATTGATCAACAGTAACACTTGAGGGCAGAAATTGCTTTATCTCTTTCTGTAAAAGAGGAAGCCCGGCTCTAATGGGGGCAGAGTCGGGCCTTTTTTTGGAAATATGTAGAATTAGGAGATGGGGGACAAAACAATCAGTCGTTCGACCAAATCCTGTCGGATTGCTAATTCAATTGTTTCCGGGCTATTTCGTTGGTTGCTTTTAAAATGAATGAACCCCATTCTTTGCGGAGTTCTTTCGCTTTGTCTTCTGATCCCAGATTGTCAACCAGCGCTTTCCACCATTTAATATCGTCGGGTGACCAGTCCCATTCAAGGTCGGCTGTTCCGCCTTCCATGGTCCAAACAAACATCACGTCGTAATCGCCGGTCATCAGCCAATATACTTCAGGACCTTTAACACCGGCAGACTCGCCGGCCGCCATGTAAATTTTCATGATTTCCTGAACGCGGCTGTAGGTGCCGGGTTTAAAATCAATTTTCACGATGTTGTGGTAACTCACATTTTCAAACTTGGAAGCTTTGTGGTCTTCTTGCGCCTGGGAGGTCAGGCAAAAGGCAAGGACAAGTGTAAAAGCAAACAGAAATTTTCTCATGTTTAAGTTCATCAATAATGGTTTCAAAGGCAGATTATGCCACAAATGAGGAGTTGATTTTGGGAGGGTGAGGCAGTCCTGTTTTTCAGAGGACAAGGTCGGATCGTTTAGAAGAATTAAATTACGACAAAAATGTCTGAAATCAAAATAAATTTCAATACGGTAATTCCCTGAACTTTCCGTTTAGAACCAATCCTGATATTCCCATTTTATTGGCGGCTTTCAGCGCGTCTTTTTCGGTGTGAACGATGGGGTCGTCTTTCGTGTTGAACGAGGCATGAACGAGGGCCTTGACGTTGTATTTCTCGTCGAGCACGGTAAGGAGTTCCCAGAGGAAGGGATTTTGTTGCCGATTGAAAATGGTCTGGATTCTTGCTTTACCATTTTTATGAACTGCTCCGGCTATCTCTGCTTGCTTTTCCGGAAGGATATCGAAGTCGAGTAGCGTGTACTGACTTAAAGGGTGAATGGTTGTGTGGCCGGTAAAGTATTGGGCATTTTTCTCCAGCATTACGCACGAAAGCGGACGATACCATTCGCGGCCTTTGCACTTCATACTTAGTTTTTGGGCCAGTAGTTTATTGTTTGCGGCTGCCAGCAGGCTTCGGTTTCCAAGTGCTCGGGAACCGGCCTCGGCGTGTCCGTTGCTAATGCCGACTATTTTATCTTGGGATAGTGTTTGAGCGGTTTTCCGGATGACTTTTGATTCGATGGTCACCTCTTCACCATCAAGCCCCCAGTTGTTCAAAAAGGGGCTGTGCATTTTGATTTCGCCGTACTTCTGCCATTCCACAAAAGCTGCCGCACCCAGGGCTAATCCGGAGTCATCCGGACACGGGGGAATGAAGACTTCCTCGAAAATCCGTTCTTTGATAAGCTGGCTGTTCACAGCTGTATTTAGGGCACATCCGCCGCTGTAATACAAATTGCGGGCGAGGGTTTCCCGTTGCAGCCGATTGAAAATCTGGATGGTCTCGCGAACGAATAGTTCATGCAGCGTTGCCAGGCAATCCTGGATGAACGGATTGCGTTGGTCGAAGGATTTCAGGTCAATGTTCCAGTGTTTCTTTACATCCCGGACAAAGGCGGATTTCTTTCCCCAGATATTTTCAAAAAACTCGTGTTCGCGCAGCCAGGTTTCCAGTTCGTAACGGTAGTTACCATGACCGGCCAAATCGATGAACCGGGCAGGAACGCTGTTTTGTTCGTTCATTTTTGCCCCGATAACAGAAAAGACCAGCGCGTTGGCATTGAAAATTGATGTGAGGTATTTGTAGTCCCAGTGAGCCGAGAGTTTCACCAGCTTGTTATTGCGAAACAGCCAGGCCGAGAAGTTACTTTGGCTGGCTCCACCGTCGAAATGAACCAGCAGGCTATTCGGTTTGAAGTTACCGTAAAACGGCAGGCAGGTGAAAATATGGGCTAACTCGTGATTCAGAACCCAGGCGTTTGCCTCGCGGCCGTACCACCAGCATTTGCCCTGTTCTTTGTCGTTCGCCAAAATCCGCGAAAGCGGAGCTTCGAAACGAACATTTCCTTGTTTGTTAATAAATGACCGACCCACGACATTGTCGACAAAAACCAGGTCGAAGTCTTCGGTCAGGAGCTTTTTTTCTCGCAACAGGTCGGTCAGTTTCTGGTGCAATTTGTTGTCGTGTTTGTGTCGGCTAACCCGTTCCAGCTGCAGAAAATCGCGCACCCGGCCATTCTGCATAATGCATAAATTGTGGTCGTGCACGTAGAGCGGATGATCACTTTCATCCCTGTCTTGTATTCCGTAAATGGCTAATGTAGGGGTTGTTTCCTCCATTCAACTAAACAAATTGCATATAAATAACCATCGCAATTAGTAGGTAAACGAATAAATTGCCCCAGAATTGCATGCGCATAAAAATGAGGTAATTTGAAAACAGGAACGTTAATGGAATAGCCATGATCACCAAAAGCTCTTGTGAAGCCGACGGGATGAAAATGAGTATGGCAACGGAGAACAGGAAAATGAGAAAGAAAATTTGAAAATACTTCCGCGAACTGACCTTTTTCTCATCCAATTGAGAGATGAGGAAAAAGCTTCCAAGCAGCGTTAAAAATACCAACAACCCCAGGTAAATCTGAAAGTTGATGTTGGCGCTGAAGAAGTTATTGGAGGTCGCAAAGCTCTGGCTTATTGCATGCCCAAGTTCCGGAATTGAATCGGTGAAGAAGTAATAGGCAAAAGCGTACAACCAAGGAATGGCGATGCCGATCAAGGGCAGTGCAAAGTTGCGCCATTCGGGGTTTTTACGAATCAAAATAAATCCGATCCATACAATCGGAAAATAGAAGATCAGGTTGAAATAAAACAGGGAACCCAAACCCAGGTAGAAGCCGGCGTCAAAGGCGTTGGAGTTGGCTTTCTGGCTTTCGTAAGCACCGAAAATCCGGTTGATGGAAAGCAACAGGAAGACAGCGCCAAAGTATACCGGGTGCAAACTGTGCAGTGTTGTTAAGCCGCTTACAATAAGCACAAAAATATTTGACGGCAGAAAAGTCCGAATCCGAATAAACGAGTACGAGGTATTCAGCCGCAGAATGATGAAAGCCAGGGCGAGTACCAGTAATAGGTTTACCGCATTGCTTGCCAGTACCGACCATTCCGTCAGTTGAACGAACGGACGGAAAAACAGCATCTGGTTTTCACCGGCATAAAACGGAAATGCAGCCGGATGGATATAAGCACGAAACCAAAGAATCAGAACGATAACGGGGATCGTTATGAAATGGTAGGCCTGGTTCGTTTTTAGTATCCTTAAAATCATGCAGGGTTGAGAGTTTTCCGGGTGGAGGAAGCCGGGATTCTACAAATCGAATCCCAGGTCTTTCCGGTAATATTTTCCTTCGAAGTTAATCTTTTCAGCGTTTGCGTACGATTGGGCAAGTGCTTCTTTCATGTTAGCGCCGTATGAGCTGATGGCCAGCACGCGACCGCCGTCGGTTACCACCTGGTCGCCTTTTTGCTTGGTTCCGGCGTGGAACAGGATGCTGTTTTCGGTTGCGTCGAATCCGCTCATGGCAATACCTTTGGTGTAGTCGCCTGGGTAGCCACCGCTTACCAACATCACGGTAACGGCTGCGCGCTCGTCAATTTCAATTTGCTGTTCGCTCATGGTTCCTTCGGCAGCTGCCATCAGCAAATCCACAAAGTCCGATTTGATGCGTAACATCACGGCTTCGGTTTCCGGGTCACCCATGCGCACGTTGTATTCAATCACCATCGGATCGCCGCCCACGTTGATCAAACCAAAGAAGACGAAACCGTTGTACGGAATATTATCTTTCTTCAATCCTTCAACGGTTGGCTTTACGATGCGCTCTTCAATTTTTTTCATGAAAACTTCGTCGGCAAAAGGTACCGGGCTAATGGCGCCCATACCACCGGTGTTGAGGCCGGTGTCGCCTTCGCCGATGCGTTTGTAATCTTTCGCTTCGGGCAGAATCTGGTAATCTTTTCCGTCGGTAATGGCGAAAACTGAAAGTTCCACACCCGACAGGAATTCTTCGATCACCACCTTGGCGCTGGCTGCACCAAACTGGCCGTCCAGCATCTCTTTCAACGAGGCTTGTGCTTCAGCCAGGTTGTCGATAATCAATACCCCTTTTCCGGCAGCCAAACCGTCGGCTTTCAAAACGTAAGGAGCTTTCATGGTTTCCAGGAATGCAACACCTTCTGCCAGGTTCTCAGCTGTTACGGTCAGGTATTTGGCAGTCGGGATGTTGTGGCGCTGCATAAAGGCTTTGGCGTAATCTTTACTGCCTTCCAGCTGTGCGCCTTCTTGTTGCGGTCCAACTACTTTGATGTCCTTCAGCTCGGTATCGGCTAGGATGAAATCGTGCAATCCTTCAACCAACGGAACTTCAGGGCCAATTACGACCAGGTCGATTTTCTTTTCGAGAATCACCTTTTTCAGTCCCTCAAAATCGCTCACACCCACCGGGATGTTTTCACCCAGCTCGGCTGTTCCGGCATTTCCGGGAGCGATGAAAAGTTGGTTTACTTTTTCAGATTGTTTGATTTTCCAGCTCATGGCGTGTTCTCTTCCGCCCGAACCAACAACAAGAATATTCAACATGATATCAATTGTATTTTTCGATTTTCAAATTTAAGCTTTTGTAATTCCCAGCAGGGCATGCGGATCACCAAATTTAAATCCCTTCTCCTGCAACCCTTTAATGACAAGCGGTAAAGCCTGCTTCATATTTTTTTCAGCCTTGATGGAATCGTGAAAAATAATCACTGATCCCGGCCTTGCATTTCTCAAGACGTTTTTCCCAACCTGCTGGGGGCTGAGACGTTTGTCGAAATCGCAGCTGATGATGTCCCACATAATGAAACGGTAGTCAGCCTTCAGCTTATTAAACTGGCGAATGCGCAACAAGCCGTGGGGTGGACGGAACAGCTTGCCAGGTATGTAGCCCGCTGCTTTTTCAACGTTGGCATAGTACACCGGATCGTCGTTTTTCAACCCCTGCATGTGGTTGAAGGTGTGATTTCCCACCAGGTGCCCTTCATCCTGAACGCGCTGAAACAGCTCCGGGTTACGTTGGACATTTTCGCCCACGCAAAAGAAACAGGCTTTCAGCTTTTCCCGCTTCAGCAATTCGAGCACCCAGGGTGTCACCTCCGGAACCGGCCCGTCGTCAAAAGTGAGGAAAACCTCCTTTTGGCTGGTCTTCACCCTGAAAACTGCTCCCGGAAATAAACGGGTCAACAGCCAGGGAAGGCGGATCCGTGGGTGTACCAAATGCATTTATCGTTGACTGCTGTATTGTCCTAAATAGTCGTTAAACTGACCGGTAATTTCAGCGGCCAAATCATCCTGTTCGTACTTCGTAGCTGTCATTCCCATTTCGCGCAGGAAGTAGAGAATACGCTGCATTTCCTCGTCAACCGACGTTTGAAGGTCGCTGTTCAGGCTCAGGTAATAATCCATTTCCTGTTTGTACGAATTGAAAATATCTGTCATCAGAGCCGTTCCTTTGTCGTTCGCGCCGGCAGCAAAATAGTTGGCAGCCGTTTGTTGCGAGAAGTAGTTGTAAGGAACGATCCTGTTTGGAATCAGCTCCACGCAGCGATCCAGCACTTGAACAGCCGAGTCGTTTTTGTTTTCGTTGATCAGGCTTTCGGCCAAACGGTTGAAGTTGTTCCGAATGTTGATCATCATCCGCTGGTTGTTCTCGTCAATGTAAACGTCCGGGTGGTTCATGTTACCCCACTTGAAGTCATTCATCATGTTTTTGTACATCTTGTCGGTGTTCACCGTTCCGAAGTACAAACCGTCCGACTTGGTTTTCACCGGAGTGAAACGATAAGCAAATCCTTCCAGCTGGAAGTAATCCTGCAAGCCCATGTACTTGTCGCGTCCAACCGTGATGGCAAAGTACAATGGACGTTCCCAGTTTGAATTGGCAATCATGTCGAGCACCATCAATTCGTCTTTCACCAGGTAATTTTTGTTACCAAAGTCGATGAAGATGGTATCAACAATCTGGTCGTACAATTCAGGAGGAACGACTTTGTTGCGGATCACCGCTTCCTTGTCCACTTTTACGAACAGTTTTTTCGTTGGAATGTAAGCCGCATTGTCAGCCTGGGCCAATTTTGTAGCCGGGTTACTATCGCGCACAAAGTCCAATGCTTTCGACAATTCAACCGGTCCTTTCAGACGCGGGTCGTTCATCAGGTAAACCACATCGCGGGTACCCTGTACATATTGATCGTGTGCAAATTTAATAGGCAGCGGTTCCGACTCGTAAGCTTTACGTGTCATTTGGTCAATGTACCAGTCGGTTTGCAGGTAGCTGAGGTTACAAACGCGCATGTCGGTGCGCACGCCTTCCACTTCCTGGTTGTACCAAAGCGGGAAGGTGTCGTTGTCGCCATTGGTAAAGATCACCGCATTCGGGTCGCAGCTGTTCAGGTAGTTGGCGCCAAAGTCGCGACAGGTGTAGCGGTCTGAGCGGTCGTGGTCGTCCCAGTTTTGAGCGCCCATCAACACAGGCACGCAAAGCAGTGTTACCAATGAAACTCCGCCGGCAACAACCGTGTCCGGAAGTTTCTTGCTCAGCCACTCGTAAAGGGCCAGCACACCCAGGCCAATCCAAACGGCAAAGGCGTAGAAAGAACCAGCGTAGGCGTAGTCGCGTTCGCGCGGCTGGTGCGGATACTGGTTTAGGTAGAGTACAATCGCCATCCCGGTCATCAGGAACAGCAGCATCACCACCCAGAAATCTTTTTGATGACGTTTATAGTGGAAGAAAGCACCGATCAATCCCAGCAACAATGGCAGGAAGTAATAGACGTTTCGACCTTTGTTATTTTTGAATTTGTCCGGAAGATCGTTCTGATCGCCCAAACGAGCTGAATCGATGAAGCCGATGCCACTGATCCAGTTTCCGTTCAGAATATCGCCGTGTCCCTGGATGTCGTTCTGGCGGCCCACAAAGTTCCACATGAAGTAGCGGAAGTACATGTGCACCACCTGGTAGCGCAGGAAGAAGGTCAGGTTTTCGCCGAATGTTGGCTGCTGAATTGTTTCCGGCTGGCCATCGTCGCCCGCAATTGTTACGGGTTTGCCTTTAATTCCGCCCCAGGCTTTGTAGTCTTCAATGTGATCGGGTTGGCGGCTCCACATGCGGGGGAAGAAAGTCGTCAGGCTCGAATCGTATTTTGGTTTCTGGCGGATGTCCGCCACCTCGTACTTGCCATCTTTCTTGATGTAATATTCTTTGTCGGTTACGTACGGTGTTTTGCTGTCGAGCGGCGTGTTGTAATACTGACCGAACAACAGCGGTCTGTCGCCGTACTGTTCACGGTTTAGGTAGCTCAACAAACTGAAAACGTTGTCGGGGCTGTTTTGATCCATCGGCGTATCGGCCGACGAGCGGATCACAATCATCGCAAAAGATGAATAACCAATCAGGATCACCGTCAACGACATCAGGATGGTGTTGGCCAGGTGTTTTTTATGCGTATAGGTGAAGTAGATTCCCCATACCAACAAGCCGATCAGCAGGAAGGCGTAGATGATTGCACCGGTGTTGAATGGCAGCCCAAAACCGTTGGTAAAGAGCAATTCGAACCAAGATGCCACGGTGATTACCCCGGGGATAACAAGGTACATTACTGCTCCCAGCAACACGATCGACGAGATAAAGCTGATGATAACCCCGTTGCGGGTTGGTTTATATTTGCGGAAATAGTAAACAAAAACAATGGCCGGGATAGCCAGCAAGTTCAACAGGTGGACCCCAATTGACAGGCCGACCATATACGAAATGAAGATGATCCAGCGATTGGCGTAAGGTTCGTCGGCTTCGTTTTCCCACTTCAAAATAGCCCAGAAAACAATGGCTGTAAACAAGGATGAGGTGGCGTAAACTTCGGCTTCAACGGCCGAGAACCAGAAGGTGTCGGAATAGGTGTAAGCCAGGGCGCCAACAACACCGCTACCCAAAATGGCAATGGTTTGTCCCAGGCTTGGTTGGCCTTCAAATTTCAACATCTTTTTTGCCAGGTGGGTGATCGACCAAAACAGGAAGAGGATGGTCAGTGCACTGGCGATGGCCGACCAGCTGTTCATCAGCTTACCGGCTTGCTCGGGCGAACCGAACAGGGTGAAGAAACGTCCCAGGATCATGAAAAACGGAGCGCCGGGAGGGTGGCCAACTTCCAATTTGAATGAGGTAGTGATAAACTCGCCGCAATCCCAGAAACTCGCTGTTGGTTCAATCGTTAGCAAATAGGTAATTGCAGCCACAACAAATACCACCCATCCGGTGATATTATTCAGCATTTTGTAGTTCTTCATCTGCTCAATAATTTCATTTTAGGTCGCCGGACCTGTTTCAATCTATTTTTTTATCGCTTGATTAAGCACGTTTTTATTTCAAATTGAAGCCGGTCGCCGCTGTCCCGAATCTCCTGTTTTTGGTGTTGAAAACAGAAGTTTAACGTTCTGATTCACAGTTTTTACTGCGAAGGGATACACGCACAGTTTGGCTAATTTCAATTTTTATGTTTGCGAAGATAGTACATTCTTTCAACTGTCGCCAATCCCAACTTCAAATTAAAGCATTTTAACAGCTCTTTAAATGGGTTTAAATCTTATCGTTCCATCTTGTTTATTTCTAAGTGAGTATTAACTTTGTAATTACTTAAGAATAGTAACCATGGAAGTGTCAATTGTAAAAATAGGAAATTCAAAAGGAATCAGATTGAGTAAGACCATTCTTGAAAAATACAATCTTCGGGATAAAGTGGATTTGATACTTGAAGAAGGGCAAATCGTGATTAAAGCTGCTGACACGCCACGAAAAGGATGGGGAGAGGCTTTTAAAAAGATGTCGGAGAATGGGGATGACCGGTTGTTGTTTAACGATGTTTTTGAGGACGAAAATCTCGAAGAATGGAAATAAGCCAGTACCAAATTATTCTTGTAAATCTTGATCCTACAATTGGAAGCGAGATTAAAAAGACTAGGCCCTGTGTCGTGCTATCTCCGAATGAGATGAACATGTATCTTCGGACTGTGGTCATTGCACCGATGACGACCAGTTCGAAAAGTTATCCAACCCGGGTCGAAATCAAACACGATAATAAAATAGGCTGGGTTGTTTTGGATCAAGTCCGTACGATCGATAAACAACGTATTATTCGATCTCTGGGGAAGTTATCTAAGCCGGAGATCAAGGAGGTAAAAAGCATTCTGAAGGAAACCTATGTGGATTAACCAATGGAGATTGAAGTTTTAGGACCAGGTTGTGTGCGTTGTCGCGGATTGGACTCGCGGGTGCGCAAAGCGGTTGCTGAGTTGCAACTGGATGCCCGCGTGACCAAAGTGGAAGATTTGACCGAAATTATGCGCCTTGGTATTTTGCAAACACCCGGTTTGGTGATTGACGGCAAAGTGGTGATGAGCGGAAAACTGCCGACATATACCGAGCTGAAAGAATTTTTGAAACAATACCAGCTTGAAAATCTATGAAATTTCTATCCGTCGTTGCGCTCATAATTGGTTTGCTTGCCTGCCAGCAGAAGCCGGCATTCGAAGCCAGCGAACCCGTGATGCCCGAGGCCGGACAAACTGCCGTGTATTATTTCCGTACCAATTTTATCTGCGAAACCTGCGAAGCCATTGAGGATATTGTTCAGGAAGAATTAACGACTAAATATGCCGATGAATTGAAATCGGGCAAATTGATGTTTAAACAGCTGAATTTGGATGACCCGGCAACAGCCGATTTTGCCTTGCGGTTTGAAGTAGTTTTCAAATCGCTGCTGATCCTGAAGCCCGACACGGTGATCAACCTCACCAACGAAGCATTTTTGTACGCGCTTCCCAATCCCGATAAGTTGCGGGAGTTGTTGGATCAGAGTTTGGAGGATTAGTTATCCCGAATTCATGTCAGGATCTGCAAATGCGTTGTTGTGAATTAATTGTCGAGGCGTTGCCCAAATCCTACATCCTTTTTTGCTTCTCAGCCGGTTGGTCAGACGAGGATGCCAAGAAAGTCCAGCCTGATTTACTTCAATTTTATCTTTTAAAAATACGCCATCAATCCGCTGGTTTAAGCGGTGTTTGGTTTGAGCGCTGACTGCACGTAGTCCCGATGAATCGGGACGAACGAAAACACGGAAGTGCGACGCGTAAGCGTCAGGCATGGAGTGTTGAGAGTGAGCGGTGCGCAGCAATTGCCTCGGGCAGTCTTGAGTTTTTGGTTCCCCGCCTGCCGTCGGGCAGGGTTTTGTGTCCCGGTCTGCAGCCAGGCAGGAAGACAAAATGAACAGCCTGTCCGGCTTGAGGACAAAAAGAATGACGTTTTGAAAGACATTTGATATTTGCGGCGCATGTTGTCCAATTAGATGAAACTGAATTTACGGTGCGCCTGTGGTTATCTCGATGAATCGAGACTATAAATATCTCACCCCTCTGGGGCGATGGAATAATCCTAAAACGAATTTTTTACGGGACAAGATTGTGACACAACTGTTTTAACACGTTTTAGGCTTTTGAGTGTTTTTTTCAATTTTTTTTTGAGAACTTCGGGTTCAGGTGTGCCACTTTATGCCCGAAGAAAACGAATCGAACGAGTGGTATATATCTGAAGCGATAGCAAAACCTATGCAGCAATACTTTACCAATTTACTGGACCAATCGGGCTTCCCATTATGGTCCGCTTTCTTGCTCGGAGTGATTACATCCCTTGGACCCTGCACGTTGACAACCAATATCTCAGCGGTAGCCTTTATTGGGAGGGAAGCACAAAGCCGGAGCCGGGTGTTCCTGGGCGGATTGGTTTACACGCTCGGGCGGGCAGTTACTTATTTTGTGGTGGCACTGCCCTTTTATTTTGGCGCCGAGGCCCTGAAGCTAACAGCCTTTTTAACCCGTTACGGCGAAATCCTGATTGGCCCGCTGCTGATCCTTGTTGGGTTGGTGATGCTCGACTGGCTGCCGATTCCGTTTCCCGCATTCTCCCGCTGGAAAGACCGACTTGAAAAACGAAACCCGAAAAGTTTCTGGTCTCACTTTCTGTTGGGGTTGGTGTTTGCCATGGCCTTTTGCTCCTACAGCGGGGTAATGTACTTTGGCCTTTTGCTGCCGCTAACCATCCATTCATCTGCTGGCTTGCTGTTGCCCGTTGCATTTGCGCTTGGAACCGGCATCAGCGTGATCCTGTTTGCCGCGTTGATTGCTTTTACGTTTCAAGCCGTGAACCGTTGGTTTCTGCGAATCAAACAAAGCGAAATCTGGTTACGGCGGTTGGTGGCTGTTGTGTTCGTTTTTGTTGGGGGTTACCAATTGGCGCGGCTGTTTTTCTTCTGAATTTAGGTTCTCCGTTTAAGCCGTTATTAACCGAATAGAATAACGTATTGAATTAAATTTTGCATTTTATTTAATTTTTATGGATTCAACTATTGACTTTTAGGATCTTTTTATCGTAAATTAGCTACATAATTGAACACCTCGTTCAGTTTAACGCAATTCGACCCTAATAACGTTAACTCTCTGTTTCCCCTGTCCCTCCCTCCCCGGAAGGATTGATTCGTTTGTTCGAAAAAAGTAGACTTAGTTTTGCTAATCTGAAGTTCTTTCGATATGAAACTTAGCTGATATTACTAGTGGAAGACCGGTAGTATGTTGATTATTTTAGTTGGAAGTTTGTTGAACTGATTTCAGTGATCTTCTATTACTGAAATTTGCATGTCCAAAATGATTATTCCATAGATAAAAGAGGATACTGAACTATTTACAGGAAGTTTAAGGTTATTCTTATCTCTGTATTTCGACGTGATTCTACTATGTCCAGAATTTTTGATGCTGTTCGTATTTTTTGATTTTGATGCCCGAGATGAAATAGGGTTATTAACGAAATTGATCGTTGTATTAGTTCGGAATATGAGGAACATAGAATTTAGTGCCAGGATTTTCTACCAAATGAAAACGGTTCAATTGTTTTACTTTCATCAATAATGCTAAGTCAGATGTTCGGTACAAAATGATTTAAATACAGCAGTAAATAATAATATTCTTATGAAAATAGCATCCATATTGATATTGATTTATTTCTTAATTACTGACATAAATAGCTTCGCGCAGACTGCATGGAGGACAGGTCGTTATTATGAGAAAAGAGGTAGTAGCACTGTGATTTGTGATCAACCATATTTAGTTCAAAGAACCGATGGCTATGTGTTTTGGACTGAAACTTGGCAAAACTGTCGAAGGATGGTTTGGCATCAAGAATACCATGAAGGTTTCATATATCTTTGGGGGCCAAATGGTTGGTATCGAGAATTTCAGTCTGGCTACTTTTGGTATTATGAGTGGTTTGATTTTAGAAGAAGGGTAAATTAGAGGTATGAAACGAACACAAAAATACAATGTAGAATATAATGTTTTTGCTTATGAAACTATTTGGAGTTTATTTATCTGTTTTGCTTTTTATTTCTTCATGTGAAGAAAAGAAAGGATGTACTGACCCTAATTCTCTTAATTATGATTTTGAAGCCGAGGCAAGTGATGGAAGTTGCAATTACTCTACTACAACATTTTATGCGAAATATGGTTATTTTGATGGAATTCCAATAGTAAAGGTTGATGTTTCTGTAAATGGGTCTAATATTGGTTCAATAAATGCTGTTTATCCGAGCGGACCGGGAAATTGCAGTGCTGTTGGGACTATCGCATATGAATTCCAAAGTGGAGAGTCGGTCGATTGGAATTCAGAAATAGTATTAGCGAATGGAGCTGTTCTTTACAGTTCGGGAATTGTTTCACCTAGTAGTTCCTCTGCATGTATAAAAGTTAATGTTACAAGGTGACATCTTCGCTCACTGAAAACGATTATAGATATGTTGTGTTAATGCGATTCTTGCTCATTTCCAGTATCTTTTATTGAAAATCACCTTTAAAAGATTCGAATTATGAAAACAGGGTTTATTTTGTCGTTTGTTGTTTGTTGTTTGCTGGCTGGTTCGGCCCATGCGCAGGAGGAAAGTGGAAACATCGAAATGGAAGATTTGCTTCCAACACTTCGGAATTTGTCAACCATTCAGAGTTTTTTCGAAATGCACAATGTGACCTATTATCCGGAGATTTTGAATGAGCCGATGAAGGCTAAAGACTACGAAGGAGATCACAAGATTGCAGCCAACATGGGCGTGTACATGACCGATCTGGCCTACACCGTGGGTACCAAAGGCTACGCGGTTGGCAATCCCAGTTATGGCGCGTTAATGGAGTTGGCGGCTAAAGAAGGATTGGCCGACGATTTCCCCGATTTAATTATTGCCCGGTATGCGGATCGTGATGCAACGGTAGATTCGCTGATGCTGATGTTCAACGATATTCTGGAGCATGGTGACAAGTACATGTCGGAAAAAGATAAAAAGGAGTTTCACGATTTCATTATCATGGGAAACTACATCGAGAAATTGTATGTGGTGGCTGCCTTGGTAGAGAAAAACAGTGAGGGCGGTTCGGATTTGGAAGCTGCCAAAAACTTAAATCGCGAGCTACTTTTGTTCATGGCTAAGCAGGGCGACGAGTTGGACGAACTGTCGAAACTGATGATTGGCTATTCCTCCAATGTGGTGGATCACAAAGATCTTCAGAAACTGGTTGCCGACTACGAAAAACTGAAAGCCAACAAGGATCAGATGATCGAGCTGAGCGCTGAGGAAATCTACAAGCATCCGCTGGTGAAAGACATCGTTGAAAATATTGGCAAAGTTCGAGCTCGCGTGGTTGAGTAAGTTGATCGGTCATAGCGAACTCTCTCGGTTTTACCCCTCCCGTAGCTGCCGGAGGGCTAGAAGTCCCCTTTAAGGGATTTAGGGGTTAGTAACCTGGGAGAGGCTGTGAATTTGGCAAAACGTATTCCGAATTGACCGGGTGACTTTAAGTCACCTGGTCAATGGTCTAAAATACAAAAGGGCACCCCAATCGGAGTGCCCTTTTTCACTAAAAATCCCCATCTTCCTTTAAGTCTGTAACTAGGCTACAGCTTCTTCTAAAAACAATTGGATATCTTCGTCCGGATTGGTGATGCCGTCAATGCTGAAGTTTTCGACCAGTACCTTGGCTACATTGGGTGAAAGGAATGCGGCAGTTAAGGACTAAATTCCTCAACCAATCTGACTGGATTTTTCAGATAGTTTAGATTCGATTGAAATTAGTAAGAATAGAAATAACAATTATGAAAAGGTGTAAATTAGGATCAGCAAAATTGCAAGATGTCCATCCGCTCGAGTGATGCTGGATATTAGACCTCGTGGTGGTTGTTGAAGATATGAGACAGATAGTCAGATTGTTAAATAAATGGCATAGAAGTGACGCATGAAAGACGTCCTAATTTTTTGCACAAAATTTAAGTTAAACATATTCTTGTACAGAATTATTTAGTTATGGATCAGCCGGAACTAGGGAAAAAGATTTTGGAGTTAAGACTAAGCCAAGGGCTTACACAGGGAGAACTCGCCGAAAAATGTAAGGTTAGTTTACGAACGGTGCAACGCCTTGAGTCGGCAGAGGTTACTCCCCGTAGTCAGACGATTAAGCTTGTTTTTTCAAGCCTGGGTTACAACCAAGATGAGCAGGAAATTGTCTCCTCCTCAAGCTCAAAAACTAATGATTCTGCATCGGAAACATGGCTCGAGCAATTTTTTAGATATGTACTGGAATTGTTTAACTTAAAAACAAACACGATGAAGAAGATTTCTATTTTATCGGTGGCGGCGGGTTTAATTACTGCAGCCCTCGTATTGACGAATACTGACCTGAAAGCTCAGGAAATTAAAGGCTGGTTCTTAGCAGGCAGTCACCCGAAAAGTTATGTGATCGGACTTGACAAAACAGTTTTCAAATCGGATGGGAGCAGTGCCTTTCTTGAATCGAAAGAGGATAACATCGAAGGATTTGGCACGCTTATGCAACGGGCGAGTGCTGAGGATTACCGGGGAAAGAGAGTCAAAATGACTGCCTATGTAAAATCAAAAGATGTTGTAAAATGGTCTGGCATGTGGTTGCGGATCGATTCAGCCGAACGAGGCAAGTCGCTTGGTTTCGATAATATGCAGGATCGGCCGATTAAAGGAACAACCGATTGGACCAAATATGAAATTATTCTCGATGTCCCCGAGGAAAGCGTGAGTTTGAATTACGGCATATTGGTAGCCGGTACCGGTAAAGTTTGGTTTGACGATGTTCAGTTTGAAGTGGTGGATAAACTAACAACCGAAGAAACCCAAAAAGAGCTTCCGCTTCAAAGTCCTACCAATCTCAATTTCGCGGAATAATCGCATGTTGACATAGAATCGTAAACGGCTATTTTCAAAATCACCTAACAATACAAAAGGGCACCCCAATCGGAGTGCCCTTTTTCACTAAAAATCCCCATCTTCCTTTAAGTCTGTAACTAGGCTACAGCTTCTTCTAAAAACAACTTGATATCTTTGTCCGGGTTGGTAATGCCGGCAATGCCGAAGTTTTCAACCAGTACCTTGGCTACATTTGGTGACAGGAATGCCGGCAGCGTTGGCCCCAGGTGAATGTTTTTCACGCCCAGGTGAAGCAGTGCCAGCAACACAATCACCGCTTTTTGTTCGTACCAGGCTATGTTGTAAGCAATCGGCAGCTCGTTCACATCATCCAATCCAAAAATTTCTTTCAGTTTCAGCGCTACCACAGCCAGTGAGTACGAGTCATTACACTGTCCGGCGTCGATCACGCGTGGAATGCCGCCGATATCGCCCAAAGGCAGTTTGTTGTAACGGTACTTGGCACATCCTGCAGTCAGGATCACGGTGTCTTTCGGCAGTTTGGCAGCGAATTCTTCGTAGTAGTCGCGGCTCATCATGCGGCCATCGCAACCAGCCATCACAAAGAACTTGCGGATTGCACCGGTTTTCACCGCTTCCACGATCGGTTCAGCCAGTTCGAAAACCTGGTTGTGTGCAAATCCACCAACGATTTCACCTTCTTCAATTTGCGTTGGTGCAGCGCATTTCTTCGCATGTTCAATAATTGCTGAGAAGTCTTTCATCTCACCCTCTTTGCGATCCGGAATGTGAATGGCACCGGTCAAACCACTTGCTCCGGTGGTGTAGATGCGGTCTTTGTAAGTTGCCTTTTCCATTGGCGGAACAATGCAGTTGGTGGTGAAGAGAATTGGTCCGTTGAAGGATTCGAATTCTTCTTTTTGTTTCCACCAGGCATTTCCATAGTTACCGGCCAGGCAGCTGTATTTCTTGAACTCCGGGTAGTAGTTGGCCGGCAGCATTTCGCTGTGGGTGTACACATCCACGCCGGTTCCTTCGGCCTGTTTCAGCAGGTCTTCCATGTCGCGCAGGTCGTGTCCCGAGATCAGGATGGCCGGGTTGTTGCGCACGCCGATGTTCACTTTGCTTACTTCCGGATTTCCGTAGGCTGAAGTGTTGGCCGCATCCAGCAACGCCATCACATCGACCCCGAATTTGCCCGTTTCCAAAGTGAGACCAATCAGCTCATTAACCGGAAGGTCCTGTGTTGTTTTGGCCAGCGCCTCCATCATGAAATCGAAAATCTCTTGTTTTTCATGCTTCAGGTTATATGCATGTTCCGCATAAGCAGCCAAGCCTTTCAAGCCGTAAATAATCAGCTCTTTCAGTGAGCGAACATCTTCGTTGACTTCACTCAAAATGCCTACTTCTTTCGATTTGGCTTCAAATTCTTCACCGGAGGCAGCGGTCCAGTGTAACGAGTCGTGGTCGCCAATCAGCAGACCGGCAGCGGCTACTTTGCCTTTCAGTTCGTCGCGGAATTTCAACGCTTTTTTAATGCGAATTACAAAAGCCGTGTGGTCGAAATTCGCATTGGTGATGGTGGCAAACAAGCCATCGAACACCACTTTGTTAGCGGCTTTATCGCCCTGGCCAACTTCTTTCAGTTGGGTATTTAAAATTGAAATTCCTTTCAATACGAACAAGAGGGTATCCTGCAGGTTGGCAACGTCGCTTGTTTTTCCGCAAGCCCCTTTGATGGTGCAGCCGATGCCTTTGGCTGCTTCCTGACACTGATAACAAAACATATTTTCCATAATTCGTCGATTTTATATTTTATGATTTTTTTGACAATAGAATCCCAGGCTTCCCTTCGGAAAGCTTTTAACCCAATGACCACGAAGACTACTTAATGACCATGGAATGACAATAGAATGACTATTGGATGACCTTTGGAAGCTTAATCTCCGCTTCCCATTATCGCGACGCTCAGCCTCTTGCTTACACCCACTCTTCCGAGATGATGTCTCCGCGAATGCCGATCACGACTTCTTTCACCGGAACTTTGCGCTGGGCGCGTTCGGTTGCCATTTGAACCAGGTGGCTCAAGCCGCCGCAGCACGGTACTTCCATAATGGCCACAGTGATGGTATTTACGCGTGACTCGTCGATCAGTCGGATGATTTTTTCCAGGTAAATTGATTTTCCCTCGTCAAGCTTCGGACAAGCAATCACCAGCTTTTTGCCTTTGATGAATGATCCGTGGAAGTCGCCGTGTGCAAAAGCCGTGCAGTCGGCGGCAATCAAAAGGTCGCTTCCCTGGAAATAACTGGCAGCCGGGTTAATCAGGTGCATCTGCACCGGCCATTGTTGCAATTCGCTTTGTCCGCATGATTTTGATGTCGTTTGCGGAGCCATCATGAAAGCTGGTTTTTCGAAGCTCACAGGAGCCGATCCCGGGCACCCGCCGCCGCAACCACCACTGGCTGCCGGAGCTTCGGGCTTGCTGTTGTGTACCGCGCTGATAATTGCAGGAACGTCCAGCTCAATGATGTCCTCGTTTGCTTTCAGGTAACCAACCGCTTCTTTTAGGAAGGCTATTTCGTTGTGATCTTTCAGGTGTTTCAGGTGAGCAATTACCGTGTTGGCTCCTTTCGAAATCATTTGCTGAATCACGATTGTTTCGTCGTATTCATCCGCCTCGCGTTTTTCAATTTCCAACGCACCCTGAGGACAGTGGCCAAGGCAGGCTCCCAACCCGTCACACATCAGTTCGCTAATGAGCCTTGCTTTGCCATCTATAATTTGAAGTGCTCCTTCGTGGCAGTTTGGCACACATACACCACATCCGTTGCACAGTTCTTCGTCTATTTTAATAATCTCGCGTATCATCGTTTTCGTTTTTTCGGGGTTAATTTCAGATTGGTTCAAGTTCGATATTTTTGACTTGTTTCCGATCTTTTGACACAACAAATGTAAGGTGGCGCTGTTAGTGAAATTGTACCAATTGTTACAAACTCCTACATTTCTATGCTAAATTTTGAATTATTGGTGAAATCGCCGGTTTTTATGGGGCTCGATGCCGCGAAACTGGAAGACATCCTGGACGGGATTCATTATCAAATCCGGAAATTCGACAAAAATGAGCAGGTCGTTCACTCGGGCGATCCCTGCGTGGATTTGATGCTGGTATTGTCGGGTAGTGTAAAAGGCGAAATGGCCGACTACAACGGGAAGACCATTAAAATTGAAGATATTCCGGCACCTCGCCCTCTGGCTGCTGCCTTTCTGTTTGGGCAGAACAATCGTTTCCCGGTGAATGTGATTGCCAATGAAGAGGTGAGCCTGCTGTGTATTTCGCGTCCCGAGTTCCTGAAGATTTTGCAAAAGGACCAGCGGATTCTGACGAACTATCTGAACTCGATCTCCTCGCGCGCTCAGTTCCTGTCCTCCCGTATCAAGTTTTTGTCGTTTAAAACGATCCGGCAAAAGATTGCGCACTATCTGCTCGATTTAGCTGGCGACCGTTTGGCGGTAGTTGAATTGCCATTATCGCAAGCCCAACTAGCCGAATTTTTCGGTGTGACACGTCCGGCTTTGGCCCGTGCTATGGGCGAAATGGCCGCCGAAGGACTGATGGAAGTTCAGCGTCGCACCATCCGCATTTTGGATAAGGGGAAGATGAACGATTTGCTGAATGGTTGAGGGCAGAGGGCGTGGGGCAGAGAATTGTGGAGTCGGTTAGGCATCATTTTTTAGTCCCGGATTGCTGGTAACCGATTAGTCTTCTCTCTGTTTGGTTTTCCTTTTGACTGATTAATTCATCCAAGTAGCTAAACACCAATTCAATGTTTTTATCCTGATTGCTAAGCTTCTTTTTAATCTCTTCGATTTCCAGTCGCAGGCTCATTGTGTCAGCCAGCATTTCCCGCACTTTGGTGAAAATCCGCATAATTTGTATGTTGACCGGTATGGCTTGGTCGCTGTTCAAAACACTTGAAAGCATTGCTATACCTTGCTCCGTAAAAGCCAATGGCGCTTTGCGCAAACCCATCTTTTCGGAATTGGATATCACAATTTGTGACTTCCAATTTTCAAATTCGGCTTTGGTTAGTTGGAACATGAAATCATCGGGAAAGCGGGATATATTTCTTTTTACTGCTTGATTCAGGACTCTGGTTTCTACGCCGTACAATTCCGCCAAATCGCGGTCAATCATCACTTTTTTATTTCGTATGAGATAGATTTTGCTGACAATCTTTTCTTCGACTGCGACTACGGGCTGGTTCATGGTTGGGTTTATTTGATTAGTATCGAGTAATTTACGAACTATATTCAAATCAACCCAACTATTCTGTGCTTGTTTTTACCGGTTGGTTGAGATCGTGTCTTCGGTCGAAATTGAATAGGGTTTGCTGTCGGCAGCGACTCCCCATTTTTTATTGGGTTTCGGTCCCATGTTGAAGACCAGCTCGCCGCCATTCATCAAATCTTCGTGATTGATGTAGGTTTTATCCCAGGCTTTTCCGTTCAGCGTTACCGACTGAATGTAGATGTTCTTTTCGCTGAGCTTGTTGGCTTTCATCGTAAAGGTTTTGCCGTCGCCGACTTCAATCGAAGCCTGGTTTACACAGGGACTTCCAATCACGTATTGGTTGGTTCCGGGGCAAACGGGATAAAATCCTATGCTGCTGAAGATGTACCAGGCCGACATTTGGCCGCAATCATCGTTGCCGCACAAACCGTCGGGTTCGGGATTGTATTTGGTGTCGATGATGTGGTGAATTTTTTCGGCTGTTTTCCAGGGCGAGCTGGTCCAGGCGTACAGGTAAGGCACGTGGTGGCTGGGCTCGTTGCCTTGCACGTAGCCGCCAACAATTCCTACGCGGTCAATGTCCTCCGACTCTTCAAAAAACTCATCGGGCAGGTGCATCTCAAACAGCGAATCCAGTCGGGCTGTGAATTTCTTTTCACCACCCATCAAGCGAATGTAGCCGGCCACATCCTGCGGTTCGTAAAACGAATAGTTCCACGCGTTACCTTCAATATAACCCTCGCCGGTTGTTTTCAGCGCGTTGAAGTCTTTCTTCCAGCTGCCGTCAGCATTCTTGGCGCGGATAAAACCAACCGATGGGTCGAAAAGGTTTTGGTAGCTGAGCGCCCGTTTTAGGTAAGTTGAAGCTTCGTCGGTTTTGCCGAGCGATTGGGCAAATTTGGCAATTGTCCAGTCGTCGTAGGCGTATTCGAGAGTGAGTGAAGCCGAGTTGCTCACCTTGTCAAACGGAACGTAGCCGTATTGCATGTACTCGCCAATGCCGTCGTAACTTTTGTGGGTCGACGAGTTAACGACCGCTTCGAAGGCTTTCTCGATATCGTAATTGCGGATTCCTTTTTCGTAAGCATCAACAATAACCGGCACGGCGTGGTAGCCAATCATGCACCAGTTTTCGTTGGCGAAGTGCGACCAAACCGGCAACAGGTGATGAACGCTTTGCTCGTAGTGTTTCAACATGGAAACCACCATGTCGTTGGCGCGTTTGGGTTGAAGCACGGTGAACAGCGGATGCAGGGCGCGGTAGGTATCCCAAAGCGAGAAAACGGTGTAGTCGGTGAAGCCGTCGGCCTGGTAAATGTTGCCGTCGAGACCGCGGTATTTGCCGTCAACATCGCTGTAGGTAATCGGGTTGATGAAGGCGTGATAGAGCGAGGTGTAAAAAGCTTTTAGCTTGTCAGGCGCAGCTTCAACCTGAACTTTTTCCAGTTCTTTTTCCCAGTCGCTGCTGGCTTTTGATTTTACCTGCTCAAAATCCCAGCCCGGTATTTCAGCCTGTAAGTTTTTGAGTGCGCCTTCGGTACTGACAGCTGAAAGGGCAAATTTGATTTCAACCGGCTGGCCGTCGCTCACATCAAAATCGAAGAAATTGACCATGTTTCGGGATTCCATTTGCGGGAAGTTTTTGCTTTCGTCAAACTTGCGCCAGAAACCTTTGTACACCAACTTCTCGTCGCTCTTCATCCCGTAGTTTTTGATGGGCTTCGAGAAGGTCATCGCAAAATACAGGTAGCGGTTGCGCGCCCAGCCGCGCGTGATGCGGTAGCCGGTCACCAGCGTGTCGTTTTCAACCCGAACCGAAGCCCAAATCACTTTGCCGTCGTAGTTGTAAATGTTGTAGTTCATGTCGAGGATGATGTGCCCGATGTCGGTTTTCGGATAACTGTAGCGGTGCATGCCGACATGTGTGCTGGTGGTCAGCTCGGCATTGATATCGTAATCCTGCAACAGCACCTGGTAATAGCCGGGGCTGGCCGATTCGTGCTCGTGGCTGAAACGCGAACGGTAGCCGCTCTCCGGATTTTCGGCTGTTCCGGGATTGAGTTGCAGCTCTCCGGTTGTCGGCATAATCAGGAAATCGCCCAAATCGGAGTGTCCCGTTCCGCTGAAATGCGTGTGAGCAAAGCCAACAATCGTTGGGTCGGTGTATTGGTACCCTGCACAGTAGCGGTAAACTTCGCCGTTGTAGCGGCCGTTCACGCTGTAAGGAATCGTGTCGGTTTCGGGGCTAAGCTGAACCATGCCAAAAGGCACCGTTGCGCCCGGGAGGGTGTGCCCCATTTCCTGTGTGCCGATAAACGGGTCGACATAACTGCATACATCGGCGGTTTTGGTTTGCGCTTGTGCCGTAAGCGCCAGGCAGAAGCCAATCAGCAATAAAAATCCATTTCTCCTGTTCATATCGAAATTGTGTTTGGTTTGGAGACCCCGCTCGCGGGCGGGATTATTTTATCTCGTTTGCGTTAATTCAATCTGATAACTGCCGGCTTCCAGTTGGTAAAATCCTGCCGGGTTGGCCATCAACTCAAGTTTGTTACCGGTAGCGGCCTCTGTTGCTTTTCGGACTGCATAGCCCGCCGGAACGTAAAAGTCGGCTGTTGAATTGGCAGGGATGCAAACCTGGTATAGAACGGTTTTCCCTTTGTGCTCCCATGCTGAAGTAATTTTGCCGTAGGGTGACCGGTGCGAAACATCAACCCCATTGAGCGATGAAACGAAGGACGGTTTCAGAATCACATTCTTGAATCCCGGCTGATTCGGGTCGGGGAAAATACCGCCGAGTCCTTTGTAAAGCCACGCACCGATTTCGCCAAACATGATGTGGTTCATCGAAATGTCGTTCTGTGCATGGATGTCCCAATTCTCCAAAAGGGTTGTGGCACCGTTGACAATCCACCAGCCCCACGAAGGGAAGTTTTCTTGTGAGGCCATTTTGTAGGCCACGTCCGCATAACCGTTTTCACTCAGCGCATTTAAAATCGACTTTTGCCCGAGCAATCCCACGTCCAGGTGAAACTGGTCTTGTGCGACGCGTTTGGCCAAATTCGCAGCAACTTCGCTTTTCACGGTTTCGGGAACAAGCCCCCAATAAAGCGGAGCACTCATTTCGGTTTGGGTGCCATCGGCATACAAATTCGTTTCGGGGTGGAAGTATTTGTCGTTGAAAGCTTCTTTGATTTTTTGCGCCAAAGCGGCATAACGTTTCTCATCTTCCGGCTTGTTCAACAGTTTGGCTGCTTTTGCCAAAATACGGACATCCGCATAGTAGTAGCAGCTTGAAGTTAGCTGAACCGGCGATTTGGATTTTACCGGAACCCAGTCGCCCAGGCCCCAGGTGGTTAAACCCGACGGGCTGATTTCGGTAATATGGTCAACGTAGCGCTTGATGTTGTCGTAGGATGCGTCGAGCAGTGATGCGTCGCCGTAAAACAGGTAAATGTTCCAGGGAATGAGTGCAATGGTACTGGTCCAGTCGGGGCCGTTACCCCACTCATAGCCCCAGCCGTCGGTTGGGATGATGGAGGGTAGAACGCCGTTGGGCTGCTGCTCGTCTCGGTGGTCTGCCAGCCATTTTTCGTAAATGGTAATTCCGTCGAAGCTGTACAAACCGGTTTCGACGGCAATGTGTGCATCTCCTGTCCAGCCGTTCTTTTCGCGTTGCGGACAGTCGGTTGGATAACCAAACAGGTTGGATAAATACGAATTGTTGGTGGCAGTCCATATCTTATCAATCGTTGGATTGGTTGAAGTTAACGAACCAACCGGAGGCACATCGCTGTGCATAAAATAGCCAACCAAACTTTCTTTGGTCAGTTGAACTGGCTTGCTAGATGAGACTTCAACAT
The DNA here is from genome assembly GCF_003610535.1 of Mangrovibacterium diazotrophicum. Taxonomy (NCBI): domain Bacteria; kingdom Pseudomonadati; phylum Bacteroidota; class Bacteroidia; order Marinilabiliales; family Prolixibacteraceae; genus Mangrovibacterium; species Mangrovibacterium diazotrophicum. The sequence continues at coordinate 3,556,066 of NZ_RAPN01000001.1, forward strand.
ACTGAAATCCTTTGTAATTGAAGTGCGGCGCAAAAGTCTCTTCACCCTTCCCGTTCAGAATGTAAATGTCTGTTTGAAAAGGGTCCGAGTCGTCGGTTGGGCGGTAATGTACGTCGATGTTGGACAGGTCGACATGGCCGTTTCCGTACAGGCGTTCGCCGTGTTTCAATCGTAAAACTGTTCCCTGGGGACCGTCAACGGTAATCTGGCTCACGCCGGCAATGTTTCGTCCCAAGTCGAAAACAACTGTGCTATCGTTCAGTCGCGTCATGCTTTTGGCTTCAATTTTCTGAACGTGACGAATCGGGTGTATCAGTTGAGAGACAATGTTTTTGGAGGGAGCCGAACGGTAAATGACGCCGTTCCACTTCGAGTCGTTGAATCCGGGCTGGCACCAACCGGCTTGTTCAAGTCTGGCATCGTAGTGCTCGGCGGTGTAAATGCTGTTGAAAATGACTGGGCTCAGGGAGCTTTTCCAATCTTTGCCGGAAGTAATTGTTTCGGTTGTGCCGTCATCATAGGTGATGCGCAAATCAAGGCAGAAGGTCGGGCGGTTTCGCCAGGGCGCTTTGTGGAAATCCCATACCGCCGTCGATTGGTGGTTGTACCAGCCATTGCCGAGTAAAATGCCGATGGCATTCTTCCCGTTTTGCAGTTGTTTGGTTACATCGAAGGTGACATACAGATTTCGGCGGTCGAAGCGGGTATATGCCGGGTCGAGGACATGGTCGCCAACTTTTTCACCATTCAGGTATAACTCGAATAAACCTGCAGCGGCAACATAGACCCTGGCCGATTTTATTTTTTTTCCGGCTTCAAACTCTTTGCGGAAATAGGGTGCCGCTTTTTCGTTCATGTCTTTGCCGTCGCTAATCCAGGCACCTTGCCAGTTGCTCATGCCCATCATTCCGGTTTCGAACGAGGCAACCGGTGAGCGAAGCTTTTCATCCTTTTCATTCCAAACCGAAACAGACCAGAAATATTTGGTGAACGGTTTTAGTGGTTCACCTTCGTAGCGCACCAACATGGCGTCGGATTGAACTTGGCCAGAGTCCCAGCTTGTTCCTTTGTCTTTGGTAATTTCAAGCGAGTCGGTTGAAACCAGTAGTTGATAGGCCAGCTGTTTAGCACCAAGGCTCGCATCGTTCATCATCCATGAAAGGCGTGGATTCGGAGAATCAACTCCCAGCGGATTGACTAAATATTCGCAGCGAAGATTGTCGACTTCGGCCGGTGTTTGCGCCCACAAGTTTTCGGAAAGGCAGATGAGTAAAAGAAGAATCAGGGGAACTCTCATGAATGTGTGGATTTAATTTTTTGAACACGTTAAAATACAGCTTAAATCTGAGGATTTGCGATGTATTCTTTCCAAAGTTCAGCGGGACTGTTTCCGGTGAGTTTTACCCAAACAGCATCGCTATATCGATGTTCGCGCATGATTTTATCCATCTTCTCCACAAACTTCTTGTTTTTGTTTTGCACAATCCAGGTGAAAAAGCGTGCCGTAACACGATACGAGTTGTCGTAGTTTTGCGTCTCGGTCACATCGGGTAGTTTCCAACCTGCACCTTCGTTGTCAACTCCAAATTTAAAGCGAGCATAGTCGGCAATTCCTTCGGTGATCCACCAGGGGCCGTTGGTTTCTCCATAATCCTGTACAATGTGCATCACCTCGTGTGTCACCACATCGATATCGTTGGGATGCTGATCGAACCAGCGGGGATTGAAAACCACGCGAGCATCAGAGGTTGCGGCTACGCCATCGTAAGCAGGATCAATAACGAACGTAACTTTGCGTGCAGACTTTCGGTTGTAAGCCTTGCAGAGTTTGGGATAAACGGCGAAGAACGTTTCCTGAAGTTTGGCGGACAGATCGACGCTTAAACCTTCCTGTTTATTGATGTAGATTAGTGTAATTCCGTTTTGCTGAATCGTGTCGGACTCAGTGAAACTGTTATCATCCTGTACAGGCGATGGTGTGGTAGCGATGGCGATCGTGGAGCTGATGAGCCAGAGCAGAAGCGACAATATTGGTAACTTCATCGTTTGTTGTTTATTGCATTTGTATGATATCATTACTGTCAAGCGGGTGGTTTTACTCATTCATCGTTGTAATTTTGGTGCTTATTCGGTCAATTTCAAAAAGGATATTCAGATGAAAAAGATAAGTTCAAATCAAAAATACTTCTATCAGTTCGATCGTCTTTCAGGGGATGGAATTTTGCATTTCTCGTCCACCAAAGCCGGATGGGGTGGAGACGGGCGCTGTCGTTTTACCGGCGATTCAGCCGAAGTTTATGCGGATTATCGCCGGGAGTTGGCGGAAAGTTTGGGATTGAAACAAGTTCAGTTTGTTTTTCCCCGGCAAACACACAGTAGTCATGTGGTTGTTGTCCAAAAGTCAAGGGAAGTACAGGACGTTGAGGACACCGATGCTTTGGTGACCAACCAGCCTGGTTTGTGCATTTGTGTGCAAACGGCCGACTGTGTGCCGGTGCTGATTTATGACCCGGTTAGAAAGGTGGTTGCGGCAATTCATGCGGGCTGGCGTGGCACGGTGGGCAAGATTGTGGAAAAGACCGTTGCGACGATGAAAAGCGTTTTTCAATCAGATCCCTCAGATTTGCTGGCCGGAATTGGCCCGTCTATTTCAACCCTGAATTACGAAATCGGGGAGGATGTCATTTTTGCGGTACGCGAAAATTTTGCCAATCACCAGCAGTTATTAGTCTCTTCCGAAAAGGAAGGGAAGGCCTATTTTGATTTGTGGAAGGCCAATCAATCGGTGTTGCTTGGAGCTGGACTTTCCGCTCTAAACATTGAAGTCATGAATCTGTGTTCGTATGATGAAGAACACGATTTCTTCTCTGCCCGGCGTGACGGCTTGCTAACCGGACGGATGATCACTGGAATTATGATCGTCTAGATACAAACATATGTTGATATCTATCAATCTTTTTAGATTGATAGTACCATGTAACTTCGCTAACTTTCCGCCACAAAATCTTAACTAATCGACCGATGAAAAGAACGTGGAAAAAAATCGTTTTAGCGGGAAGTTTCTGTTTGGCTGTTGTTGCAGCTCAGGCAACTGACGGCTATTTTGGGGTGGGCTACGGAACCATTAATAAAGGACTGGCAGGTGCCGGTGTTGCTTATTACCAAGGATCATTAATCAACGGAAACCCGGCAGGCGCTGTTTGGTTGGGCAAAAAATACCAACTGGGCATCGAACTCTTCAATCCGAACCGGCAATTTACAGTTACCGGAACTCCGACAGGTGATCCTTATTTTGGACTGATGCCGGGGACTGTAAAAAGTGAAAGCAAAGTATTTTTTATGCCAACATTGGGTGCTAACTGGATGCTAGGCGAAAAGTCGGCTCTTTCTGTATCCATATTTGGCAACGGCGGCATGAACACGGATTACCCGACTGCCGTATTTTATGATTCAGAATCTGAATCCACAGGTGTAAACTTGGCTCAGCTTTTTGCCGATGTTACTTATTCGTTGAAAATAGCAGAAAATCATTCAGTGGGTGTAACGGGTGTTTTAGCTTATCAGTATTTTGAAGCAAAAGGCTTGAAAACTTTCGGGGACTATGGATTTTCTTCAGATCCTGCGAACCTGACCAACAACGGAAATTCAGGAAGCACTGGTGTCGGAGTTAAAGTTGGCTACATGGGCCAGTTGTTCGATGGCTTTACTGTGGGTGCCATGTATCAAAGTAAAGTTTACATGAGCGAGTTTGACGAATATGCCGGTTTGTTTGCCGAACAAGGCGATTTCGATATTCCGGCAAGCTGGACGGCCGGTTTTGCCTGGGATGTGACGGACGCCTTCACGGTGATGGCCGATGTGAAACAAATCTTCTACAGTGGCGTAAAGTCAATCGCTAATCCAATGATGCCAAATATTGGTATGGCCATGATGGGTGATGCCGGTTATCTGCTTGGGGCAGACAATGGACCCGGATTTGGCTGGAAAGACGTAACTGTCGTGAAGTTGGGTGTTTCCTGTTCTGCTGTTGAGAAATGGACTTTCCGCGCTGGATATTCTATCGGTGAAAACCCGGTGCCTGAGTCGGAAGTGATGTTCAATATTTTAGCTCCGGGTGTAATCACCAATCAGCTCGGTTTTGGACTGACCCGCGATATGGGTGAAAAAGGAAGTCAGCTGCATTTTGCATTGAACTATGCGCTGAACAATGATGTGACAGGATCGAATCCAATGGATCCGGGCCAGACAATTAAATTAGAAATGAATCAACTTGAAATAGAATTTGGTATCTCATTCTAAAAGCCGTTGAGATAAGTGAAGAAGCGAAGGGTCTTGCAAGAAGCAGGGCCCTTTTTTATGTTCGAATGCCTACCTTTGTCGTACTGTTCAATTAAAAACAAATACATGCAGAATGAGTTGCTTTGGCTGGTTATGTTGCTGGCTAATTTCCTGATGATAATAGCTGCCTTTAAATTTTTTGGCAAGTGGGGACTGATCATGTGGATCCCGATTTCGGTGATCGTGGCGAATATCCAGGTCATTCAAACCGTAAAACTGTTTGGTTTGGCGGCTACTTTGGGAAACATTGTCTACGCGACTTCCTTTTTGGTCACCGATATTCTTTCCGAAAACTATGGAAAGGAAGAAGCGAAGAAGGCGGTTTGGATTGGCTTCTTCAGCCTGATTGCGATGACCTTGCTCATGAATCTGGCCTTGTATTTTCAACCACTGGCTGGCGATGATTTTGCCGGCGTGGCACACGAATCACTCAGCACAATTTTCGAGCTGATGCCACGTATTGCAGTGGCCAGTTTAATTGCCTATTTGCTCTCGCAGCGCCACGATGTTTGGGCTTTTCATTTTTGGAAGAACCGTTTCCCAAAGTCGCACCATTTGTGGTTACGCAATAATTTAAGCACGATGGTGTCGCAACTAATCGACAGTGTGGCGTTTACCTTTATTGCTTTTTACGGTGTATTTGAATGGCCGGTATTGTGGGAAATCCTGGTAACGACCTACTTCCTGAAATGGATCGTAGCAGCTGCCGACACGCCCTTTGTTTACTGGTCGCGGCTCATTCACCGTAACGGCAATTTTGTGATGAAGGAATCAGGTGCGCCAGAACCAATTGGTGAATAGCGACAACACTGGGAAAATCTCCAAACGTCCCAACAGCATGGAGAACGAAAGCAGGTATTTTGAGCTGTCGGTGAGCATCGAGAAATTCGACGCCGGGCCCACCAAGCCGAATCCCGGGCCAACTCCGCCCATTGTCGTCAAAATTGAACCGAAGGAAGTTGCCCAGCTGTTCCCAAGTAGCAGCATGACAAAAGTTCCTGCAATAACAACCCCGTAGTAAATAATGATGAAGTTCATCACACTGGAAACCTGAGCGTTGTTCAGAATTTTGTTGTTGTAGCGAACGTTGAAAACGGCATTGGGGTGAAGCACACGCCTGATGCTGTTTCGCAGGTATTGAAAGTTAATCACGTGGCGAATGACTTTTACGCCACCTCCTGTCGATCCGGCGCAGGCACCAATCAACATCAGGAAAGCAATCAGGATGATTCCCTGTATCGGCCAAACCAAATAGTCGGCGGTTGCAAAACCGGTTGCTGTAATCACTGAAACAACCTGGAAGAAGGAGTCGCGGAATGCTTTCTCAAAGGTAATTTGCTGACTGGTGTACAGGATAACCGTCAGAATTAAACCGACTGCCCCAATCACTTTTAAATAGAGGTGCAATTCCTGGTTGCTCAAGGCCTGTTTGAAACGGCCTTTGAAACCAAGCACGTGCAGCGTAAAGTTGATTCCCGAAAGGGCCATAAAAATCGTAATCACATACTGGATGTATGGAGAGTAATCGGTAACACTGGTGTTTTTGGTCGAAAATCCACCTGTCGCTACTGTTGCAAACGAGTGACAAATACTGTCGAACAGCGGCATTCCACCAAACATGAGCAGGATGGTTTCAACGACGGTGAACCCGACGTAAATCATCCAGATATTTCGGGCAACGTATCTGATCTTGGTCGAAACTTTCTCTTCAACAACCACCGATGCTTCGGAGCTGAAAAGCTGCATTCCAGAAATTTTCAGGAAGGGCATGATGGCGATTACCAATACGATAATTCCCATCCCTCCAATCCAGTGGGTCAGGCTTCGCCAAAACAGAATGCTTTTCGGTAGTGCTTCAATATCGGTTAGTATGGATGACCCGGTTGTTGTGAAACCGGACATCGACTCGAAATAAGCATCGACGAAACGCGGAATCGACCCCGTTACGAGATAGGGAAAACTGCCGACAAGGGCCAGGATGATCCAGCCGAACGACGCAATGACCAGACTCTCGCGTACTCCGGGCTCGGCATTTCTGAAATTACGGGTGGAGATGTTTAAAACAGCGCCAATGCACAGGGTTAAAAGAATTGCCCGGATTAAATCGCCGCTTATATTTTCTTTGTAAATGAGGGAAACCAGGAATGCCGGCAACATGAAAAGACCTTCGAACAGGATGATGATCGAAATGATGTGTGTGATAATGAAGATATTTATTTTCCTATGCTTCAATTTGTTCCCCCACAGTTTGTTTCAAAATTAAAACAAGTTGAAGAAGCGGCGCCATAATCCGGGTAATTTTAATGTCAGCTTAATCTGAAGTTTACCTCGCCGCCGCTCTTGTTTGCGGGCACGAAATTAAAAAATAAGGCTTTCCTCAAATTGAAACCAACGTCATTTATTCAATAATTGAACGAAATTAAGGGCAAGGTAACATCCGTGCGAAATTTTAAAAGTTGAAATTATTCGGATCGGGGCCAAGACGTTTGTTTTCGTCAAGTGCATCGATTTTCAACATGTCCTCGTGGGATAGCTCAAAATCAAACAATTCTGCGTTAGCTTTGATGCGTTCCGGTGTTACCGATTTGGGAATGGTGACCACGCCCTTCTGCAGATCCCAGCGCAGCACAATCTGAACAGGTGTTTTTCCGTACTTTTCTGCCAATCCTTTCAATAGCGGTATTTCGTTCACTTGTCCCTTCATGATCGGGCTCCACGCTTCGGCTTGAATTTGGTTCCGTTTGCAGAAGTCGAGTAATTCAGGCTGCACCAGGCCGGGGTGAAACTCGTACTGGTTAACCATTGGCTTGATGGTACAGGATGGGAGGAAATCCTCCAATTGGTTCTGCATAAAATTGCTAACACCGATGGCCTTTATTTTTCCTTTTTCGTAGAGTTCTTCCAATGCTTTCCAGGTCTCTTTTGAAAGCTCTCCTTTGGGCCAGTGAATGAGGTACAGGTCGAGGTAGTCGGTCTGCAGCCGGTTCAGGCTGTCGTCGAAGGCTTTCAACGTTTGTTGGTATCCCTGGTCGCTGTTCCAAACTTTGGAAGTCAGGAAAATCTCCTCGCGCGGAAGGCCACTCTCGGAAATGGCTATTCCAACGCCGTTTTCATTTTTGTACACGGCCGCGGTGTCGATACTTCGGTAGCCTACTTCCAGTGCGTATTTTACGGCGTTGATCACTTCATCACCTTCTTTCGATAAAAACACGCCCAAGCCCAGGGCCGGCATTTCCAATCCATTGCTCAATGTTACTGTTGGATGTTTCATTGTTGTTGTTTTTAGAGTACTGTTCGGTTAAGAACAACGGTGCAGCTCTGAAATTGTTTCTTCTTTTTAGTTGGCAAAGTTTTTGAATCTCCGATGTAGAAATGTATTTTAGGCTAACTTCGATTTCGCCAAAAATCAGTGGGGAGAAAAATATGGGCGAATTGGTGAAATAATTACATTTGCCGCCGTTTTTTAGGGCAAATATTCATGGCAAATGTCTATCGAAATCAGCTTGAAGAGAGCTCTTTAAAATTTAACAAGAACACGCAAAAACACGATAAATGAAAGTCTTTAAGTTTGGCGGCGCTTCGGTAAGTTCCGCACCGGCGATTAAAAATGTTGCATCTATTCTGGAAATGTACCCGGGTAAAAAAGTCATGGTTATTTCGGCCATGGGTAATACAACCAACGAACTGGAATTTTTGGTTCGGAGCTACTACAAGAAGGATCAGAAGACCGCCGGAATACTTCAACGAATTAAAGACTATCACAGCCAAATTATTAGTGAGCTGGGAGTTGAGCAACAAAATCTGGGGCAGGTGCATCAGCTTTTCGCAGTTCTGGAAGAGCGTTTGAAACGCATGCCTTCGCTAAAATTCGATTACGAATACGACCAGGTGGTTTGCTTTGGCGAGTTGATTTCGACCGCGATCGTTTCGGCTTATCTGAATCAAAATGGTATTCCGAACCAATGGCTCGACGTGCGCGATAGTTTGCGCACCGACGAAACCTATCGCGAAGCAGTCGTCGACTGGAAATGGTCGGAGATGCTCGTGAATAACAGCTTTACCTTTAAGGGGGTTGATTTGTACGTTACCCAAGGGTTTATTGGGTCAACAACCACCAACCAAACCACAACACTTGGTCGCGAAGGCTCTGACTTTACCGCTGCAATTTTGGCCAACCTACTGAATGCCGAGAGTGTGACCATTTGGAAAAATGTGCCCGGTGTGTTGAATGCAGACCCCACCGATTTTTCGGACACCGAAAAACTGGAAGAGCTGTCGTACAAAGAAGCGATTGAATTGGCCTATTCCGGAGCAAAGGTTATTCACCCCAAAACCATAAAACCGCTCCGGAACAAGAACATTCCATTGTTCGTGCGTCCGTTCGATTTTCCAGAACAAGCCGGAACGGTGATCAAAGAAATTGGTTACCAGCTCGAACTGGTGCCGGTGTACATTCTGAAAAAGAAGCAAGCGTTGGTAACACTTTCCCCTGATGACTTCTCGTTTGTTGGGATTGATGTGCTTTCGGAAGTTTTCAGTTTCTTCAAATCGAACCGGATTAAAGTGAACCTGATTCAGCAGTCGGCTATCGATTTGTCGCTTTGTGTGGACGAGCCTGAAGTTGGCCTGGAGTCGTTGTTGATGGAGTTGCGCAAGAAGTTTGATGTGCGTTACAACACAGGCTTGGTTTTGGCTACAATCCGCTTCTACAACGATGAATCGCTGGTGAAAATGGCGAATGGCCGCGAAGTATTGATGGAGCAGAAGAGCCGCCGCACGGTGCGTATGGTTCTGAAGTAGTCAGTCATCCATAAGCTGTTTTTGACCAACTGCGGTCTTCCGGGTTGTCTGGATTCTGATTATTGGATTTGTTGAATTAATTGTAAATTTAGGTTCTGAAAACCATTATTCGACTTTCCAAAAACGTGACCATGCAACAACGAAAAAAGAAACGCAATAAAGTACTTCCTCTCATTTTAATCCTGGCAGTCGTTCTGATTATTGTACTGATTGTTGGTAAGAAAAAAGGTTGGTTTGGTGCCGATTTCCAGGTAAATGTGCTGACTCAGAAAGTTGAGAGCCGCACCATTACCGAACTGATTACTGCCAACGGAAAGATTCAGCCCAAAACCGAAGTAAAGATTAGCCCGGATGTATCGGGCGAGATTATCGACTTGAAAGTTCAGGAAGGCGAAGATGTAAAGACCGGGCAATTGCTGGTGATCATCAAGCCTGATATTTACATCCAGGCATTGAATCGGGCCGAGGCAGGTCTGAACTCGGCAAAAGCCATGCTGGCTCAGGCCCAGGCACGCATGCTGGAAAGCGAGCTTGCCTTTAAACGTTCCAAACAATTGTACGATCAGCAAACCATTGCGCAGTCTGAGTTCGAGTCGGCAGATGCCGCCTACAAAATTGCGCAAGCTGAAGTGACGTCGGCTGAGTTTTCGGTGAAGTCGAATGAAGCGTCGGTAGCCGAAGCGCAGGAGCAACTGGTGAAAACCAAGATTTATGCGCCGATGGATGGCACCGTTTCGCAGCTGAATGTGGAAAAAGGCGAGCGCGTTGTGGGCACCAACATGTACGAGGGAACTGTGATGATGATCATCTCGGATCTGGAGCAGATGGAGGTGAAAGTTGAAGTGAATGAGAATGACATTGTGAAGGTGTCGAAAAATGATACAGCGCTGGTGGAGGTGGACGCCTACCTGAAGCGCAAGTTCAAGGGTATTGTTACCGAGATCGCCAATTCGGCTAATACGGTTGGTGCGTCCGGCGACCAGGTGACCAATTTTGACGTGAAGGTGCTTCTTTTAAAATCATCCTATGCGGATCTGATTGATAGTGTAGGCATGAAACGGTACCCGTTCCGGCCGGGTATGTCGGCTACGGTTGATGTGCAGACTGATACGCGGCCGGATGTAATCGCAGTTCCCATCCAGGCGGTTACGACTCGTATTCCGGCAGAAAAGCAAGAAGAGACTGCTGAGAAAAAAGTGGCAGATAAGCACGAAGTCGTTTTCGTGTTACGCGATGGTCGGGCTTTCAGTCAACCTGTGGTAACCGGTATTCAGGATAATGCAAACATTGAAATTGAAAGCGGCATTCAAGCGGGTGACGAGATTATTACCGGGCCGTTCAACGTGGTTAGCCGAACACTGAAGGACAGTATGGATGTGAAACGCGTTGATGAGAAAGAGCTGTTTAGTGCGAAGAAATAACATACGGATCTGATCAAAATAAAAGTCGCTCATCCAACGCGGATGAGCGACTTTTATTTTATTCGGAATCGACACGAGTGCCGAAATAGAATTCATTTTAGATTTTAATCTCCCAGACTTTGCAGAAAATCAGGGAATCCGGTTTCGGACCATTCGACTACTCGGGCTCTGGTGGCACGATTGGGATCGGATAATTCGTGTCCCTGGATATCCTTGTAATCCCGGGCATGGTAAATCATCACGGTTGTTTTGCCATCCTCGGCAGTGGTGAATGAGTTGTGTCCCGGGCCGTAGCGTTTGAAATCTTCGTTGGTGTAGAAAACAGGGCCGGGCGATTTGTTCCAGTTGGCGGCGTCCAGCAAATCTGCATTTTCGTCGATCCACAATAAACCAACGCAGTAATTGTGATTGGTTGCACTGGCCGAATAGGTTACGAAGATTTTCCCGTTTTTCTGAAGGACAGCAGGGCCTTCGTTTACGCTGTATTTCATGCGCTCCCAGCTAAAGTCGGGCTCGGTGATCACGACTTCCGGACCTGTCAGGGTCAGCGGATCTTTCATTTCCGAAAGAACCAGAGCTGTTCCGTGGTTGGCTCCTCTCACATTTTGGGCCCAAATCAGGTATCTTTTGCCGTTGTGCTCGAAGGTGGTGGCGTCCAGCGAGAACGATTCTTTTTCGGTTATAATCTGGCCTTCTTCTTTCCATTCTCCGGTCATCGGATCGTCCGAAGAATTTGAGAGTACCCACATCCGGATGTTCCAGATTTTTTCGGCTTCGCCGGCCGCGAAGTAGATGTACCATTTCCCGTCAATTCGGTGAAGCTCGGGAGCCCAAATGTGGTGACCCATGACACCGGTTTCGTGTTTGTGCCAGATCTCTTTTTCGGGAGCCGTTTTCAGTCCGTTGATGCTGTGTGATTTCCGGATGACTATCCGGTCGTATTCGGGAACCGTAGCAATCAAATAATAAGTACCTTCCGGCGTTTTCCAAACCCAGGGATCCGCTCGTTTTTCAGCAATCGGGTTGTCAAAATACAGGGATTGGGCGAAACAGGCGCTGTGAAAACCAACAGCGATCAGGAGTATCGTCAACGTTTTAATCAGTTTCATGTCTTTTGTCGTGTGTACGTAAATTGAGTATAGTTGCCCAAATATAGTGACATCTGACAATTAGACCGTTCTGATTGAGGCATTTTTAACGATGTTTTGACCGCAAGAGCATTTCGTTTTTCAACAGCCTGACGGCTTTCCGTTTTGATTCGTCTTTCCGATACAGACGACAATCCGTTTTCGTAGCTGTTTGTATTCAGGCTATTTCGCGAAAATCTCGTTAAAGTCTTTTTCCATGCTCACAACATACCATCCCTTTGCTGCGGCATCTTCTATTGCTTTTTCGGTTCCGTGCATGTAGTTGTATTCCCGAATTGAATCGTCGTGATGGACGAGGATCGCCATGGATGGTTTGCTGTTGGAAAGCGTGTATTCCATCATTTGGTAATCACCGTCACTGTTACCAGCCGCGAAAATCGGTTTTCGGCCAATGTGCAATTCAATGTTGGTTGGTTTTACCTGTTTGTCGTTTGCCGAGTTGATTTTGCCGGTTCTGACCAGGTAGGTGCCGCTGTAGTTCGATACGTATTCCCAAACAACACTGCTTCCCACAACATTCTCTTTTGGGATATTGTAGATTTCTTCGGAGACCGTGCGTACCGACGATATTTCGCCACCTGTGACAATATACACTTTAAAACCATTTTCCTGAAGATAATGAACAAGCTGTACCATTGGCGAAAAGGTTGTTTCCTTGAAGGGACGGTCAAAACGGCTGTGTTTGGCAGTGGAAAGCATTTGGTAGACGAAATCCTGGTAGTCCTTTTCCATCATTCCGTCCTGTGTGCTAAATAATTTCGAGATCAACTCACCAGTGCTGTATTCACCCAAGACGGCAAGGTCGTTGTTCGCAATAGCCTTGAATAATTTGTCTTTGCTCCATTCGGGGTGCTCACTGTATTTACTTTTTATGTAGGCCAATTCAATTTCGACAGGGATGTAAAGTGGTTTTTCGCACCAAAGTGTGCCGTCATTATCGAATACGGCAATTCGGTCGCTTGCGGAGACAAACTCGGCGGCGCTTGAGTCGGTAACCGCAGCGACAAAGCCCGTGATTGCCGTTTTTACTTCGCCGTTGTTCCAAAGTGAAAGCGGATCGGCTACTTCTTCGGTTACAGTGGCTTGGTTGGACGGTGAGCTACAACTTACAAAGAAGAACAATACCCAAAAGAATGAACGTATTTTCATGATTTCAGCTTTTTTTAATGAGAAAAGTGCCTCACAGCGGTTGGCTGTGAGGCAACTTCTAAATTTTTATCGAATAGGATTTTAGTGTCCTCCGCCCGGATTATTCAACATTTCCTCAATCTTGCTCAGGTTAAATGCACCCGGCGTTTGTGAAGGAGGATAGTCTTTCATGGTAAGCAGGAATTGAGCAGCCAACTGCTGAACTGGAACCAAAACAAAAGCATGATCCAGTAACCAATCGTAATAGGTGTTTGAATTGTGGAGTGCTTTTTCAAACGGATCACGTCTGAGGTTGAAAACGTAGGGTACACGCAGCTCGACAAATGGCTCAATCCAAACGCCGAACTTCTCACCCCGGTTTTCCAGGAAGACAGCCTTCCAGTCGTCGTATCGTGCGGCCACAACCTGACCATCATCATTTACATACCAGAACTCGTGGCGCGGACATTCGTCTACTTTTCCACTCAGGTAATCCAGCATGTTGTAACCGTCGATATAATTTTTGTAAGAGCGGCCATTGATGCTGGTTCCGGATCTCAGTCGATCTTTCACGTCGGTATCACCGGCAGCTGCAGCAAAAGTAGGCAGCCAATCTTCGTGTGATACGATTCCGTTCAGGGTTTTATTTTCAGGGAAATGCCCCGGCCAGCGAATAAAAGCAGGAACTCGATAAGCACCCTCCCAGTTTGAATTCTTTTCGCTGTGGAAAGGAGTTGTTCCGGCATCGGGCCAGGTATTGTAGTGCGGGCCATTGTCTGTTGAATAAAAAACGATGGTATTGTCAGCGATGCCCAGTTCGTCCAAAACGGCCAGTAATTCGCCAACCTGCATGTCGTGTTCAACCATACCATCGCTGTATTCGTCCTGGCCGGAAATGCCACGATGATCGTCTTTCACGTGGGTGCGGAAGTGCATACGAGTTCCGTTCCACCAACAGAAAAATGGTTTACCGGCTTCATTCTGACGTTTGATGAAATCGATCGCAGCAGCAACAGTTTCTTCGTCGATGGTTTCCATCCGCTTTTTAGTCAAAGGGCCTGTGTTTTCGATGGACTGGCCACCTTTACCGTCTGCTTTGCATTTCAAAACACCACGTGGTGCATAAATTTCTTTAAATGTTTTGCCGCTTTTCAGGACCATGTCGCCCGGATAGTCTTCATTTTCAGGTTCTTCTTCGGCGTTGAGGTGATAAAGGTTTCCGAAGAATTCGTCGAAGCCGTGCATGGTTGGAAGATGCTCGTCACGGTCGCCCTGGTGGTTTTTACCAAACTGGCCGGTTGCGTAGCCCTCGCCTTTCATTACGGTGGCGATGGTAACATCCGTTTTTTGCCAACCTTCTTTGGCTCCAGGCAAGCCTACTTTGGTCATCCCCGTGCGAACCGGAACATTACCGCCCAAAAATGCCGCACGTCCTGCAGTACAGCTCTGTTGTCCGTAGTAGTCGGTGAACGAGATGCCCTCGTCTGCAATCCGGTCGATGTTGGGCGTCATATAGCCCATCATGCCTCGGTTGTTGTGACTGATGTTCCAGGTACCAATGTCATCGCCCCAGATGACAAGAATATTGGGCTTGTCCGTTTTTTGAGCTTGACTTGTTTGTGGCAGATAAACGCCCAAGCAAGTAAGAACGATTAGCATACCAGCGAATTGGCCCGCCAGTGATTTATTGTTCAATTTCATAATTGAGAATTAATTTTAGTCTGGAATAGAATTGTTTGTGATTGTTTTTATGATCCCGGATGAAACTCCTGGGAGACGAGGTCTTCGTGAGGGGTCAAGATGGGGTGATATAAGAAACCTTTGGGCAGGGGTGAGGCTTCAATTACTGAGTCCTTTCAGTGAGCACAGAGATAACGGTTTACGCAGGAATTTTCCTGTTTGGATTAAGTTTGTAGTGGAACTTAAATAGGGGAATAAGGTGAGTTTTATGTCTTCATCAGATATTTTTTTGGGTTTTACATACGTCTCGTTTGAAATCTTGTCACACCCAGTAGTTGCTGAATGCTCTGTTTTTTTTTGAACTTTCTGCCACCCGGATGAGCACGTTTTTAGATAACCCAGTTTAAATATCTTTCAGACCAACAGATCTGTTTTTTGTAAACTTCGCTTCGTTATTATGAGCGGTAACGTTCAAAAAGTTACAACATTTCTATTTTATATTCAGGATTTAAATGAAAAATTTTCCGTTAAAAGAGATTTTATCGTTCTTAAGTTTATGTGTAGTTTTCTATTCCTTTTATACTTGGGGGCATTCTTGATTGTTGCGTTTTCGGGAAGGTACATCAGTATGTTTTTGTTTAGTGAAAATTTTATTCTTTCATGCGTGATCGTGGTCGATTGACATCGTTCTTACTTCATGCTGGATTTAATTGCGAGAGAATTATAACGATGACTAATAAAAAAGCCCATTCCGGGATAAGCGAAATGGGCCTGAATAAAACGTTTTATTTCTTTATAATTTTTTACCGGTGTGGAAGCTGTTCCAGAACTTCTCATCGTAATTGGCATCTTCAAAATAGCTGCGTCCTGAAATCAGTTGTGGCGATTTGCTGAAGTCGAGAAGAGCTGCTTTGCGCGACAATTTTATTTTTTCGCCCGCTGGATTGGTGAATGTTTTATCCTGATCCATGTAACTCAGCAAATACTTGCCACCCTGTTTCTGGTAGATGGTTGTCAGGTGGTAACTCACTTGTTGCTGATCGTTGCCTGTTGTATACAAACTGCGGTTTTGCGGGTTGTTCTTGGTCGCTTCAATCAAACACTCGTTGCGGACCAACGCATAATTGCTTTTCAGAATATACAGTTTGCCTTCCAGTTTAGTGGCATAATAGTCGCCGCTGTGCACCAGATCCGGTTTGTTGGTTTTGTACGAGATCACCCAAACGGAATCCCCTTCGTAGGAGCTGATTCCTTCCAGATGAAGATCGTAATCGTTGATCAGTTTTTCGTTGAAAACGGTGTTTGCCTGCCGAACGACATCCTGGTCAATCAGCTCATCAAAGCCGCTTTGTCCTTCGGGGAACGAATAAGAATCGAAATTTTTGTTGACTTCGGTGAACCGGTAGTTTCTGCTTTCATAGGCATTGGTCACTCCTGGTTTGCTGTAGCCTGCTTGGTCGCTCATTTCCACGATTGCTTCGCGGATTTGGGCAGCCGAGTCGTTGACAAAAGTTTTTCCTAAATAATGGTATTTCATCCCAATTGAGCCCGAATGGTAATTGGTTGGAGTTTGTTCGATAGCCGTGCGGATAACCCGGAAAAGTACCCGGGATTGTGCAGCCACGTCAATGCCTTCGATACTGTAGGTCTGCTCGGTTAACGCCAGGCGCGCAAAATCTTTTTGCAGCAACTCACTCACGGAGTAGCTTTCGTTTTCGTATCCAACGGCCGAGACAAAAAGGTTTTTGTCCGCAAATTCGTCCGGGATTTTCAATTCGAAAAAGCCGTCGGCGTCGCTGGCCGTACCGTAAAATGTTCCTTCAATACCAATATTTGTGTAGGCAATGCCTGATTGATCTCCTGCATCAACAATCCGACCTTTAAGCAGCTTTGTCTGCGCCTGAACCGACAGGCTAAGCAGGATGGAGGCAAGAATAAGAATGTGTTTCATTTGACTAATTTTTCAATGGTGTTTTCTGCAATTTTCTGACAATACGAGTTTTCTAACAAATACTGAACCGAGATCGGACTCGTGCGAAATTTAGTTCCGGAAATCTTTGTTGTTCGTGGCTTCTGAAATCGCTTTCCGGCATTTGTCCAGAGCGGCCGCAACTTGCTTTGGCCTCATATTTGATAGATTTTTTATAATTTAGATAACTCTTGATCAGCCTCTAAGTTCGTTAAAATTTATTAATCAGTAAACATCTTGATTCGACCGGGGCTTATTATTAGGAGTTTGGTGTGAGGGACGTTAGTCGTTCCGGAGCCAATTAAACACCGATCAGAAAAAGAGAATAGCGTTAGCAAATTGATAAACCGATTGAGCATCGAAAACAAATTTATACCCATGAGAACAAACAGAATTTTAGTCGTTTCTACCATATTGGCCGTGAGCCTTTCGGCCTGTGTTTCTAAAAAGAAATATGTTGAGATGGAGTCGTCGAAAATGCGTGCCGAACAACGTGTTCGCGAGTTGACCGATGAGAATGAGGCGAAAGACAGCCGCATTGCCAAAATGATCGCTGACTACGAAAGCATGAAAAAGGATTTGATGACCAGCAATGCGGAAAAAGATCAGCAAATTGGCGACCTGCAGGGACAGATTAATTCTTTGAAATCGAATGTGCAGGAAAAAGACGCAACGATTGAAGAAAAACTGTACGCCTTTGAGTTTGAAAAACGCCAGATGAAAGAAGCTTTGGATAAAAGCCAGGGCGCATCTACTGACCTGCAAACCCGCAATACAAATCTTTCCAATGAGTTGACCTCAACCAAGAATGAATTGTCGGATTTAAAATTCAGCTACGAAAAGGAACAGGCTAACGCGGAAAGTTTGAACCGCCAACTGGAGCAAAAAAGCGGTTTGTACGAAGCGCAGATGCAACAAATTGCTTCGTTGAAAGCCGATATCCAGAAGTTGAAAGTTGAGGGACAGGAAAAAGACGAAACTATTGAGCGTCTGAAAAACAATGTGACCCTGCTGAAAAACGAAATCGGAAAACAGTAGAGAGAAGAAGATCTTCGACATTAGATTTTTAGACTAGCGCCGATCTGGCAGTCTGAAAATCTAATGTCCAATAATCTAATCTTACCCGATTCCCGGGAGATTAATTCCTTTGATTTTGCGGTACAGGTCGAGGGCGAACAGATCCGTCATCCCAGATACGAAGTCGATTACCGACTGAATTTTTTCATAGTCGGTTTGGTGATCGCCGGTGTACTGTTCGGGCATCAGCGAAAGCAGTCGTCTCGAAAGCCCTGCTTTTGGAGCCAACACTGCATTGATAAACTCGTCGAGCAAAGTGCCGAGGATTTTGTAACCGGCAACTTCAATCTCAATCACCGAGCGGTCGCGGTAAATTTTCTCAACCGACAGCGGAACAATCGCATCCATCGCAACTTTCGACGAGCCGGTCACTTTTTTGATCAGTGCTGTATTGAATGTTCCGGCCATGATCGCGTCCATGTTCGAATCAAACACTTCCACGCATTCCTTCACCAACTTGTTGATCACCGATGCACGCAGGTAGGCAACCTGCTCATTGCGGTCGGTTACAATTTTAAAGTTCTGATCTATTTTCGAGAGGATCGACTTGTCCTGTTCTTTGTCGAAGAAATTGCGGAACAGCTCAATCACCGTATCATACGGAACGATTTTTAGCTTGTGCGCATCCTCCATGTCCATGATTTGGTAGCAGATGTCGTCGGCTGCTTCAACCATGTAAACCAAGGGGTGTCGCACAAAACGCAAGGGGTTGTCGCCGGTTTGATCCAGGCCCAGTTCCTCGGCAATGCCTTTGTACAAATCTTTTTCAGACTGGAAGAAACCAAACTTGGGCTTGCTCACGCCAATCGATTCGTATGGGTATTTCACAATCGAAGCCAGCGTGGTGTAAGTTAGCGCGAAACCGCCATCGCGGCGTCCTTTGAACTGGTGGCTCAAAAGGCGCAGTGCATTGGCATTTCCATCAAAATAAGTGAAGTCGGTCCACTCCGCTTCAGTCAGCATCGACTTCAGCTGGCGACCATGCCCGGCGGTAAAATAGTTGGAGATGGCTTCTTCGCCGGCGTGTCCGAAGGGCGGGTTTCCCATGTCGTGTGCCAGGCAACCGGCCGACACTACAGCTCCCAATTCGGCCAATAGCGGATGATCTTCGCCTTTTTTCCGCAGACGCTCGCCGAGCATGCTTCCCAGCGTACGGCCAACGCTCGCTACTTCCAGCGAGTGGGTAAGCCGGTTGTGCACAAAAATACTTCCCGGTAGCGGGAAAACCTGTGTTTTGTTTTGCATCCGCCTAAAGGGCGACGAGAAAATCATCCGGTCGTAGTCGCGCTGAAACTGCGTACGGTTGTACAAATCACTTGCGTCAGTTGGTGGCAGCGATCCCAGTCGCCGGGTCGATATCAGTTTGTTCCAATTCATCTTTCTATATTCATCAGCCGACCTAATAAATGTCGACGTGGTAATTGTTGAGTTCTTTGTCCAGTTTTTTGGATCCGGGGCAAATCTTTTCCAGCAGTTTCCAAAATCCCGGGCCGTGATTCTTTTCAATAGTGTGCGCGAGCTCGTGTAAAATTACATAATCAATCAACCGGTCGGGCAGTCGCATCAGGTGCAAGTTCAGGTTAATGTTGTTGACGGATGAACAACTTCCCCATCGGCTTTTGACATGTTTTACATACACATTCTCAACTTGCAGCCCATGTTTGTCCGCCAACTCCATCAAGCGCGCCGGTAGATAAACTTTGGCTTCCTGCCGCATTACACTGACAATAACTTTTCTTATAAATTGCTGTATTTCGGGGCGTTGAAAACTTTGATTCGCAGGAACATTGATCTGGATAAATCCTTTTCCAACCATTCCGGATACTTTATTTTGCGCCACGGTTACAATTTTCAGCTCGTGAAATTTTGTTTTAAAACACTTGTCCGGACTGAAGATAGTTAAACTAGCTTTAATATCTTGTTGTTGTCTAAGTATCCAATCCACCTTGCTCTTTACAAAATCAATCGCTTTTTGTTCAGAAACAAGCAGGGGCATCGATACCTGAACCTTTCCGTCGGGTTTTACCCGAAGACGAATGCGGCTGGAGCGTGGGTTTTTCCGGATATGTATCGCACCGATCGGTTCTAAGTGAAAGTAATTGTCAGTTGCCATCATTGGATATCTGTGACGAAGATAAGCAATCCCGTAAAAATTGAGATATGGAACCAAAAAATGCAATTGAAGTTTTCGGCACGATTCGCAAGCAGGAAACTGTGATGACGATCGACGATAAAGTTCAGACCGGGACACTGGTTTTCGAGGCCTTGGAACCATTCCCCGGTTATTATCATGAAACCCCTTTTGGTGCAAATCCGATTTACATGTATTTGGCTTTACAGGAACAGTATCCGTTGATGGATATTATTCGTGCGACACAGAAAGTCGAAAAAGTGTTTAACGAAAAATTCGATGCCGGAAAAGGGTTTGTTCAGTTGGTCGATACAACCTACAACGTGTTGCGTGTTCGCCACCTGAACCGCTACGATCTGATTGGCGATTTGCAAAAAGCATACAACGACCAGGGAATTTATTTTATGGTGAAAAGCAAACGCGGACTGGAAGCAGTGGCGCAAATCAAGGTGGTGAAGTTTTTCAACCTGACGCAGATTGACGATGGTATTTATCTGGATAACAAGGAAGAGTATCATGCGTACATTGAGCTTCCGAAAGAACAGTCATGGGAAGACTTTAATGCTTTGACCAACAGAGTGAAATACAACTGGGAGGAAAGTAAGTTTGATGCTGCAGTTGGTGCATTTTGGCACGAAGGCAAAATACACGAGTTTGTGCGTATCTATTCCCAAAAGCTGAGTTTGGAGTATTTGCAGGGGCTGCGAAAACTCTACATCGAAAAAATGAAGTAGTTTTTATTTGACATAGTGGAAAAAAAGATGTCAGTCCCTTTTGCAAGGAGCTGGCATCTTTTATTTTGTAGCACTGCCTGAAGGCAGTTTATTTTATTGTAGCAACAGCCTTTTCAATTCGGCTGATGGTTTCTTCTTTTCCAATGATTTCAAAAATATCGAACAGGTCGGCTCCCTGGCTGCTGCCCACCAAAGCCAAACGGATCGGTACCATGATCACGCCAAATCCCCAGCCTTTGGCATTCATGAAATTCGAGAATTCCTCTTTTACTGCCGTCGCGTTCCAGTCGTTCAAACCTTTAAAAAGCTCCACGATTTCGTTCAGCATGGCAGGAGTTTCTTCTTTCCATTTCTTCTTCACGGTCTTGTCGTCGTAACTCTCAGGCGCCTGGAAGAAATAATTTCCTTGTTCCCATAAGTCGGTAACAAACTCGCAACGTTCCTTGATGATGGCGATGATTCGGGTAACCATTTCATCGGCGATGGAAACACCTTTTGCAGCTAAAACGGGTTTGAAAAGCTTGGTCAGCTCTTCGTTCGATTTTTCCTGCAGGTAGTGGCGGTTGAACCATTTTGCTTTTTCGGGGTCGAAACGGGCTCCTGATTTCACCACGCGGTCGAGGCTAAAGTTTTCGATCAGCTCTTCCATGCTGAAGAATTCCTGCTCGGTACCGGCATTCCAGCCCAACAGTGCCAGCAGGTTAATAAATGCTTCCGGGAAATAACCATCTTCGCGGTATCCACGCGAGATTTCGCCACTGGTTGGGTCAGTCCACAACAACGGGAAAACGGGGAAGCCCATTTTATCGCCGTCGCGCTTGCTGAGCTTGCCTTTTCCGGTTGGCTTCAAAATCAATGGTAAGTGTGCGAACTGAGGACGTTCCTCCCAGCCCAAGGCTTTGTATAACAACACGTGCAGCGGCATAGATGGTAACCATTCTTCACCTCGGATCACATGGGTGATTTTCATCAGGTGGTCGTCAACCACGTTAGCCAGGTGGTAAGTTGGCATACCGTCGGCTTTGAAAAGCACTTTATCATCCAATTGGTTGGTATTGAATTTTACCTCGCCGCGGATCAAATCCTTCTCGATAACGTCGGTATTTTCGGGCATCTTGAAGCGGATAACCCAAGGGTCACCGGCTGCGATTTTCTTTTCAACTTCTTCAGCAGAAAGTGTCAGTGAGTTTTGCAGTTTGTTGCGCGTGTGCAAATCGTAAGAGAAAACGGTTTTGTTTTCTTCAGCTTCTTTACGAAGGGCGTCAAGGTCTTCCGGCGTATCGAAAGCGTAGTAAGCATTGCCGCCTTCAACCAGTTGGTCGGCATACTGGCGGTACATAGCTTTGCGCTCGCTTTGACGATAGGGACCGTATTCCCCTCCAAAGCCAACACCTTCGTCCGGCACCAAACCACACCATTTCAACGATTCGATAATGTAGTCTTCGGCTCCCGGCACATATCTTGTTTGATCGGTATCTTCAATCCTTAGCAAAAAATCGCCGCCTAACTTTTTGGCGAAAAGGTAATTGAACAGAGCAGTGCGAACACCACCCATGTGTAATGGTCCGGTTGGACTCGGCGCAAAACGTACCCTCACTTTAGCTTCCATGTCTGTAATATTCTATTTTGCCCGCAAAGATAGATATTTTTAAAACGGGCTAAAACTGAATTTTTTATATCGGCTTATAAAGAGCGATAATTCGGGCAAATACCGGTATTTAAGATAAAAGCTGCCGGGATGGAATAAAATTTTGAGCTGCCGTGTAATGATTTCGTAATTCGCATACTAAATAAGGTGATGATTTAAAAGCATTCTATGTTTTTAAACTCGGCGAAAAAGGTTAATCCAATTAACTTTGCAATTTTTTGAAAGCTAAATAAATAACATAAGTACAAAGGATGAAGAAATTATTTCTTGTTGTAGTCACTCTCGGATTGTTGTGGCAGGGAACTGCCCGTGCGGATGAAGGAATGTGGCTGCCTGCGCTGATTCAAAAGCTGAATATCGGCGATATGCAAAAGATGGGATTAGAATTGAGTGCAGACGATATCTACAATATCAATCAGTCCAGTTTGAAAGATGCGGTTGTGGCGTTGGATCACGGCTCATGTACGGCGGAGCTGGTTTCGCCAAAAGGTTTGTTATTGACCAACCACCACTGTGGTTTTGGAGAAATTCAGGCACACAGCTCGGTTGAGCATGACTATTTGCGCGATGGTTTTTGGGCAAAATCAATGGAAGAAGAATTGCCGAATCCGGGCAAAACGGTTTCTTTCCTGGTTCGCGTTGAGGATGTAACCGACCGCGTGTTGGATGGCGTTGAGTTTAACGCTCCTGAAGACGAACGAAAAGAAAAAATTCAGAAAGCGTCATTCGAAATTCAGAAAGAGGCAACTGCGGACAACGATTACGAAGCACGTGTGCAAACCATGTTCGAAGGCAACAAATATTACCTGTTTGTTTACGAAACATACCGCGATGTACGCTT
This sequence comes from Mangrovibacterium diazotrophicum, assembly GCF_003610535.1. Classification (NCBI taxonomy): domain Bacteria; kingdom Pseudomonadati; phylum Bacteroidota; class Bacteroidia; order Marinilabiliales; family Prolixibacteraceae; genus Mangrovibacterium; species Mangrovibacterium diazotrophicum. The sequence continues at coordinate 3,578,981 of NZ_RAPN01000001.1, forward strand.
GGTAGGTGCGCCTCCGGCATCAATCGGGAAATTTGGTGGTGACACCGACAACTGGATGTGGCCTCGTCACACCGGTGACTTCTCGATCTTCCGTGTTTATTGCAGCCCGGATGGAAAACCGGCTGACTACTCACCGGACAACGTTCCGTTGGAACCGAAACATTTCCTGCCAATTTCGTTGGATGGTTATGAAGATGGCGATTTTGCCATGGTGATGGGATATCCTGGTCGCACCAACCGTTACAAAACATCGTTTGGCGTTGAATACACCATGGACGTAACCAACACGGTTCGTATCAATGCCCGTGGTGTTAAGTTGGCGATCCTGAAAGATTACATGAACTCGAGCCAAAAAGCGAACATTCAGTATGCATCAAAATATGCCCGCAGTTCAAACTACTACAAATACAGCATTGGCCAAAACAAAGGCTTGGAAGCTTTGGATGTGGTAGAAAAGAAAAAGGCGCTCGAAGCTAAATTTACCGAATGGGTGGATGCAGACGCTGAACGTACGGAGAAATATGGCAAAGCATTGGAAATGATCGAAGATTCGTACCGCGAACAGCGCGATGATGTTGCATCGGAATACCTGATGGAAACCATGTTCCGTGGGCCTGAGCTTTTTGCATTCTGCATGAACATGAAAGGATTGCATGAAGCCTTGAAATCAGCCAACAACGAAGATCGTGTTCAGGCAAATGTTGAACGTATCCGTTCGCGTGTTGATGAGTTCTTCAAAGATTACGATGCTGCAACCGACGAAAAAGTTGCTGCTGCTTTGGTCGATGTTTACAAAAAGAATGTTGATCCGGCGTTCTACCCAACCTTCTTTGCCGATATCAATAAAAAATACAAAGGAAACGCAGCTGATTTTATGGCTTATGTTTTCGGTAAAACCGTTTTTGCTGATCAAGAGAAACTGGAAGCGTTCCTGAGCGATCCGAGTTTGAAAGTGATGGACAAAGATCCTGCCTTTCAGGTAGCAGAAAGCATTTTCCGTCAAGCTACTATTTTGGGTGAAATCGTCAACAGAACGTCTGGTGGATTACAGGAAGGTCGTCGTTTGTTTGTGGCTGGCCTGATGGAGATGGAAAAAGATCGCAAGTTCTACCCGGATGCCAACAGCACCATGCGTTTGACATACGGAACAGTGGGTGACTATGTGCCGCGCGATGGCGTGAAGTACGATTACTACACGACTCTGAAAGGTTATATCGAGAAAGAAATTCCGGGTGACGACGAGTTTGATGTACCTGCCCGTTTGAAGGATCTGTTCTACGCCAAAGATTTCGGTGATTATGCAGACGAAAACGGTGAATTGCGCACTTGTTTCACTACCAACAACGATATTACCGGTGGTAACTCGGGTAGTCCGGTTATCAATGGCAAAGGCCAGTTGACGGGTATTGCTTTCGATGGTAACTGGGAAGCCATGAGCGGCGATATCGCTTTCGAACCGGAACTTCAAAAGTGTATTTGTGTTGACATTCGTTTTGTGCTGTGGACAATCGACAAGTTTGCCGGAGCAAAGAACCTGATCGACGAAATGACGCTTGTGAAGTCGGATAAAAAAGTTGAAAAGGATGTAGCTTCTTCTGAAAAGTAAGCAAGAAGTTTAAATGATATTGATGAAGGCTGTTCCTGTTTGAGGGGACAGCCTTCTTTTTTTGCCTGCCGATTCTTCTCAATTTGCCGGATACCTTTATATTTATTCGCGAAATAGTCGGTCTGACGTTAGACCCCTTTCAACTTCAAAACGGATTCAAATGAAAAAAAGAATAGTACTGATTGTACTGCTTGCTGTTTTGGGCGGCGGAGCATTTTATCTCAACCTGTTGATGCCGGTGATAACCGGTTATGCCGCAAAAAATCTGGCTTCCGGTGTCTTCCTTGCCGGTCGCTCGCAGCAGTCACTTGAAGCGGAGGATCTGAACTTTTCGGTGATTAAATTCACAAGTAATAAGGTTGACACCGTTAAAAAAGAAGTGGTGTCGCGGTTTCTGTGGGGAAAGTCGAAAGCAGTTTATCTGGATGGTTACGGCTGCACCCTGGTAAAAGAATACAGCGACGAGGAAATCCGTAGCCGAGCCTACCCAGGAACAATCATTTTGCCCGAAAATCCGGATACAATTCCCTGGCCCATGGGCGACATGATGCCTGATAGTCTTCCGGAAGGAATTGACATGGCCAAGCTCGACCGCGCTGTGAAGTTGGTGATGTCGGACACCATTCCCTTTAAAGGCACTTTCGCCTTGACGGTCGTTTACAAAGGCCAGCCGGTTGTCGAAGCGTACCGCGCCGACATGAATGCCCGCACCCGTTTTTTGAGCTGGTCGATGGCTAAAAGTTTTACAAACGCGCTGGTCGGTATCCGGGTAAAACAGGGCCTGATGGACATCAATAAACCGTTGGATTTTTCGAATTGGACGATGGGGAAACCCAAGCAGATTACCATGAACAACTTGATGCATATGAACTCGGGCCTGGAGTGGAACGAGGAATACGGAAATCTATCCGATGTGACAATAATGCTGCATAAAGTAGGTGATATGGGCTCCTATGCGCTGGAGAAAGAGGCAGTTTACCGGCCCGATTCGGCTTGGTACTATTCGTCTGGCACAACCAACATTGCCTGCCTGGCTTTGCGCGAAACCTTCGCTTCGGATCCCGATTACTGGCGTTTTCCGCGCGAGGAACTGTTCAATAAAATTGGGATGCGCAGTGCTGTCTTCGAGCTGGATGCCTCAGGGACTTTTGTTGGCTCGTCCTATTTGTATGCGACCATGCGCGACTATGCCCGTTTCGGTTTGCTCTACCTGCACAATGGAAACTGGTTGGGAGAGCAAATTTTACCGACCGATTGGGTTGATTATACAACGACACCGGCCAACGGCTCAAACGGTAAATACGGGGCTTTTTTCTGGCTTAACGAATCGGGTGATCAACCTGATGCGCCTGCCGATACCTTTATGTGTAAAGGGCACGACGGGCAGTTCATTTTTATCATCCCGTCGAAAGATTTGGTGGTTGTTCGCACTGGTTATTCTAAAAAGGGTGAATTCAGCACCAACGAAATGATGAAAGAGATTCTGAAAGCCATCGAATAGTGAGCTGGATTTCAGCCTGATCTTTATGAGCCGATTGTTGGATAGTTGGATGACCGGATATTCAGACTAAAGACAGTTTTTTCAGATAAATACGGAGTCTAACTATCAGAAAATCTGAGCATCCAGTAATCTATTTTACACAAACTTATTGCCTTTTTCCAGGCGAATGTCGTTTACAATTAGGCGAATTTGCTGTTCGTCATCTTTTTTACAGACAAGCAGAATGTCGTCTGATTCAACTACAATGTAACCATCGAGACCTTGCAAAACTGCAATTTTGCCGTCGGGAACGTGAATGATACTGTTCTCGGAGGCATAGGTAAATACACTGTCGCCACTGATAACATTGTTTTTTTCGTCTTTGGGTTGCTGTGCATACAGCGCGCCCCAGGTTCCAACATCGCTCCAGCCAAAATCGGCACAAAGCACAAAAACGTTATCGGCATTTTCCATCACGGCATAATCGATGGATGTATTCTGACACTCGGAGTAAGCTTTATTAATGAAGTAAATTTCGTCGGGTGTGCCGTACATCTTTTCACCCTTTGTGAAGAAACGTTCGTACATATCGGGCAAATGCTTTTCAAAAGCTTTGCTGATCGAATTGACTGACCAAATAAAAATGCCCGAATTCCAGTAGAACTCACCGCTGTCCACGAAGATTTTCGCCATATCCAGATTTGGCTTCTCGGTGAACGTTTTTACTTCATACAGGTGTACCGACTCTTCGTTTTCAATTTTGTTGGCAATTTGAATATAACCAAAGCCTGTTTCCGGTCGGTTGGGAGGAATACCCAAGGTCAACAGCGCATTGTGCTCAGCGGCAAAGGAAATGCCTGTTTTCAGCTGAAATACAAATTCCTCTTCATTTAAAATTAAATGGTCCGACGGTGCCACGACAATTGTTGCATTCGGATTCATCGACTTCACCCGGTTACTGGCGTAGGCAATACAGGGTGCCGTATTACGACGCAGGGGCTCGAGCAAAATCTGCTTTTCCGAAATTTCAGGTAATTGTTGAATAACGAGGTCTTTATAATCGAAATTAGTGACAACAATGAAATTTTCGACCGGGCAAATACGCTTGAAGCGGTCGAAAGTCATCTGAATAAATGTGCGACCCGTACCGAGGATGTCCAGAAACTGTTTTGGCATAGAACTTTTACTTAAAGGCCAGAAACGGCTACCAACTCCACCTGCCATAATCACACAATACGTATTTTTCATTCGCAAATCATTTGAGCGTTACGGGTGCAAAGATACCTATTTTAAAAAAGGATTCTTTGATCAAACAGAGGTATTAAAGAACATGCCGGGAGGCGATTGGTAGTTGAATTTTAAGGAAAGGCGCTATCTTTTAGGATAATTTGTACCTTAGCAAGCACGACCAACAGCATAATGCGCGGCCTGAAAATGGTTTTTGAGAAAGATGTGACTGCGGTTATCGATTGGAAATTGAAATAAATTGAATACTGTAACATGAAGTTCTTTTATCACGCCGGAAGATACTTTTCACTGCTTGCGAAGGTTTTTTCGAAGCCCGAAAGACATCGCATCTATCTGAAGCGCTTGTTTACAGAAATTGAAGCGTTAGGCCTCGACTCTGTCGGCATTGTTGTGGTTATCTCCGTTTTCATGGGGGGGATCATTACGCTTCAGCTGGCGTACAATATGGTGAGTCCGCTTTTGCCAACCTATCTTGTTGGCCTGGGCAACCGCGATACGCAGATACTGGAGTTCTCCTCAACCATTATGGCGCTTATTATGGCCGGTAAAATCGGGTCGAATATTACTTCCGAGATCGGGAGTATGCGCGTTACCGAGCAGATTGATTCGCTGGAGATCATGGGGGTCAACCCCGCTAGCTATCTGATTTTACCGAAGATCATCGCGGTGGTTTTCATTTTCCCGTTCCTTTACGTGTTAAGCGTATTCTTTGGGCTAATCGGTGGTTTTATTGTGGGCCCGTTGGTGGGTGCGATCACTGCTGCTGAATACCTGAACGGTGTTCAATATGCGTTCGTTCCCTATTACGTCACTTTTTCGATCATCAAATCACTGATATTTGGTTTTTTGGTTGCATCGGTACCGGCCTATTTTGGCTACTATGTTGAGGGTGGCGCATTCGAAGTTGGAGCAGCCAGCACCCGTGCTGTGGTGAGTACCAATATCCTGATTTTGGTGTGGGACTTAATATTAACTCAATTGTTGTTGTAATGATCCGTGTTGACAGTATCTATAAATCATTTGAAGGGAAGTCAGTTCTGCGAAATATTTCCACTGAATTTTTGAAAGGACAAACCAACCTGATTATCGGTCGAAGCGGGTCGGGAAAGACGGTTTTGCTGAAATCGATCGTTGGCTTGCACGAAATTGATAAAGGAAATATTTTCTACGATGATCGGAACTTTACGCGCATGAAGCACAAAGAGCGTAAAAAACTTCGCCAGGAAATGGGGATGGTTTTCCAGGGGGGAGCGCTTTTCGATTCATTGACGGTGGAAGAAAATGTTCGTTTCCCGCTCGACATGTTTACCACTCAGAGTTTCGCTGAAAAGAACAAGCGGGTCGCTTATTGCCTGGAGCGGGTAAACATTAAACCCGAGGCATTTCGTTTGTCGCCGGCCGAAATTTCCGGTGGGATGCAGAAGCGGGTTGCCATTGCCCGGGCGATTTCGCTCAACCCCAAATACCTGTTTTGCGACGAACCGAACTCGGGTCTGGACCCCGAAACTTCGATTGTGATTGACAGCCTGATTCACGATATCACTACTGATTTGAATATCACCACCATCATCAACACGCACGATATGAACTCGGTGATGGAGATCGGTGATAAAATTCTTTTCATCAGCGAGGGCGAAACCTGCTGGGAAGGAAACAAGACCGAGATTCTGCATGCCGAAAATCAAAAACTGCAGGAGTTTGTTTTTGCCAATCGCCAGTACCGCGAAATTCGTGATGCACGAATCGGAAACGGTGCTTAACCCTTCGGCGAAAGCGTAATAATCGGAACGATCATTTCTTCCATCGAAACACCGCCATGCTGGAAAGTGTCGCGGTAATACTGCACGTAATAATTGAAGTTATTCGGGTATGCCAGGAAGTCGTCGTTACAGGCGAAAATGAAACGTGAGCTTACATTTCGTCCCGGCAGAAAAGCCTTTTCCGGTTGTGTAATTTCAAATACTTCTTTCGGATTGTAGTTGAGGTTTCGGCCCAGTTTGTAGCGCAGGTTGGTCACTGTTTCCCGGTCGCCAATTACCTTCAAGGCATTGTTTACCCGAACAGTGCCATGGTCGGTTGTCACCACTACTTTGATGTTATTTTCTGCCAGGTTTTTGATGAGTTCAAGCAGGAAGGAATGGTTGAACCAGCTGAGCGTTAGCGAGCGGTATGCTTTTTCGTCGCTGGCAAGTTCTTTCATTACTTCCATTTCGGTACGGGCATGCGAAATCATATCAACAAAATTGAAAACCATGACCGAGAGATCGTTCTGCAAAATATTTGTCAGCGTTTCCTGCGATTTTTTCACCGATTTCAGGCTGCTCACTTTCTCAAAGTACAATTTTTCTGTGCGTCCCAAACGGCTCATTTGGGTTTGCAACAGCTCTTTTTCATGGACGTTCTTGTGCCCCTCGTTATCATCGTCTTCCCAATAATTGGGGTAGATTCGTGCAATTTCGGAAGGCATAAGGCCGGCAAAAATTGCGTTGCGGGCGTACATGGTTGCCGTTGGCAAAATGCTGTAGTAAAGCTCTTCTTCTTCAGTAACAAAATATTGGTTAACCACTTTGCTTAATACGCGATACTGGTCGTAGCGAAGGTTGTCGACAACCAGTACAAATACCTTTTCGTTCTTGTCGAGCAACGGGAAGACTTTTTTACGGAAAAGGTCGGGCGACAAAAGCGGCCTGTCTTCCTGATCCTTGCGAAACCAGTCGAGGTAGTTGACTTTGATGTACCTGGCGAAGTTGTTGTTGGCTTCCGATTTTTGCATTTTCAGCACTTCGTCCATGGTCGAATCCTTCGATTCGCTCAGTTCCAGCTCCCAGAAAACCAGTTTCCGGTAAACTTCTTTCCATTCTTCGTGGCCGAGCCGCTCATTTAGAAGCATCCCGATTTTGCCAAATTCGCTTTGGTAAGCCGAGGTGGTTTTGCGGGTAACCAGTTCGTGCTGGTCCACATTCTTTTTAATCGACAGCAAGATCTGTTTCGGGTTGACAGGCTTGATAAGGTAGTCAGCAATCTTCGACCCGATAGCCTGATCCATGATGTCTTCTTCTTCACTTTTCGTAATCATAACAACCGGCACATTTGGCTCCAGCGTTTTAATTTCCGTCAGTGTTTGCAGACCGGTTAATCCCGGCATATTTTCATCCAGAAAAATAATGTCGAAGTGGTTGGCGCGAACCAGGTCAATGGCGTCAGATCCGTTTGTAGATGTGGCTACCTCGTACCCTTTTTGTTCGAGAAATATGATGTGTGGACGTAGTAAATCGATTTCGTCGTCGGTCCATAAAATCCGGATTGTCTTCATACGTTTTCCAATAATTGGGGCTGTTCCGATTGCCCGGAAAGCTCCGATTTAAATTAATTAACAAAAATAGTATCCCTCTAACACATTCCGAATAGTTGACAAACGTTACCCGTTCCGCACAAGAACTACCACAATTTTTAAACGGGAATCAGTCTCTATTATAGCAAAATTATGTGAGCGCGCAGGTTTCTTAACAAAGATTAACGCCTTAGTTTTTCAGGTAAGCAGCCTTGTAAAGCTTTAGATAATCCTGCAAGTCGCTGTCAGTGTTAAGTAACTCGAAATTGTTTTTCGATATAATAAAATTGCGGTATTCCAATTCTCCTAGTGGTCCGTAAACTTGTTGGTCGCGGACCAAACCTTTCAGATAATCCATCGCGGTATTCTTGCCGCCAAAGTCGGAAACACGAATTAATAGCTGTGAATCTCCAAAATTGCGGGATTCGATTTTCAGCTTGCCGCCTGGATCAGCCAGGGTGTTGTGATTCTCGATGGCATCGAGTAGTTTTTCTTGGTCGACTCCTTTCTTCGGTAGCAGTAATACAAAGCTGTGGTTGCCTTTGGTGTCCGAGCTGAATTTGCCATTGTAAACGGGTTCTTCCGATGTTTCAACAACGGTTTCCACTCGTGAAGAAGGCGGTTGTGCAGTGCTTTCAGCCTGAGCCGTCGCATATTGACCACTGATATAGTATTCGCGATAGAAATCCATGTAGTCGTTCACCGACTGGCCCTTCATCACTTTGTCCAGGTTTTCATCGGTAATAATGAAATTGCGGTAACTGCGTTCGCCAAGATCGTCGAACAGGCTGCGGTTTACGATCACCCTGCGGAAATAGCTCATGGCCAGGGCGGCCGAACTAAGCGGGCTCACTACAATTAGTTGGTATTCGCCAAACGCTTTTGCCTGGACTTTCAGCTTTTGATCTGCAAATTCGTCGCGGTTGAACGCTGAGAACTGACCGATCATATTACGGGAATTGAACTTCGCATCCTTCACCGCAATTACAAAGTTGTGCGGTGCGTCCGGTTTTCGGCTGAACAGTTCTTCCCGAGCATCCGGTTTAACCAGTACGAAACTTCCGCGTTCCTCCAGGTTCAGATCCTCTTCCATAGCTTTGCTCATCAGTTCTTCCGGTTCTGGCAGTTCGTCTTCGGGGAAGTCTCCACCAATAAAACGGCTGTAATTTTTCAGGAAGAATTTGAGGTAATCAGCTGTGTTGTGGTCAGCCTTCAATTCCCGGTAGTTGTATGTTGAAGTCACAAAGTTGACATACTCCACGCCTTTCAGTTGCTCGTAAACATCGCGTCGTCGAATGATGGAACGGAAGTAAATCAGGGCTTGTTCTTTGTTTTGAAGCGAACGAACCGTCAGTAAGGTCGTATTAGCGTTCAGGAATTCCGTTTCAATATCGAAATCGGTCTTCATGTAGTGGTCGATGTTGTAGTTGGCGATGTCGAATTTCAGGCGGTTAATATCGACGTCTGCTGACCTGTCGAAAGCGATTACGAAGTAGTGAATCAGCTCCTCGTCATACGAGAACTTGCCATTAAACTCATCCTGCACGGATTTGTCTTCGGCCAGCAATTCGTCATTGACAATTTCATTATTCAAATAGCCCGAAGCCACCAGTTTCTGATAGTCAACCAGCGTACTGTCCTGAATTAACTTGCGAATCCGTTCGGCAACAGGCTTAACCGGCGATTTCGGGTAACTTGTCAGATATTGATCCAGCAGTTGACCGAATCGGTTGAAATCGGAACTCTCTCCTTGTCCAATGGTTTCAATGAACGCTATCTTTGGAACAAGCATGCTATCAGGAGCCATGGTTTTTACCTGGCTGGCTACTTGCCCCGCTTGCGTATATTGCCCCGCTTGGTAAAGGTTGAAGGCTTGCTGATACAGTCGGTTAATGCTGTCGTTGTGAGCCTCCAGCTCAATGAAGTAATTCGGGTTAACCAAGTATTGCGCGTATTTGCTACTTGGATAGCCGGCGATGATCAGGTTTTTATAATAGTCGGCTTTGCTTCGGTTGCCCATTTTTCCGTACAAATCCCAAAGTTCAAAATAGGTCGTTAATTGGTAAATGTTGTCGTCGTAGCGATTGAGCAGCTCTTCGTATTCGTCAATCGCCATCGGGTAGTTTTGGTAGTCTTGTTTGAAAATTCGCCCGGCATTAAATAGTGCGTCTCTAATGCGAATATTTGACGCACGCATCGCTTCTTCGGTCAGCGGTAGATCCTGGAGGTAATAGTCTCGGTTCATTTTGTCGCTGACACGCGGTGCAGCCGCTACCATCTGAGTACTGTCCGGTGCTTCTTCTGCCAGCTCATCAGCAGGAAGATCCGATACAATGCTTTTGTTCTTGCGTCGCCAGTTATCCTCCAGTTTACGTTTTCCCCACTCGCGTTCAAACTCGGCTTTCCCCAGGGTAACAGTCGACGGATTGTAGAAATACCATCCGGAACTTTGGCTTTGGCTAAGTCCCAGACGGGACTGGTTCATCCGGTTGAAACTCTGGTCCATTTTTTCCTGGTTCTCCAGCTGTTTGCGTCTCAGCTCGGCATCGCGCTCTTCTTTAATCCATTCCGCAATTTTTGCGTTCCGGTCGCCTTCGCTCATCAGCGCGAGGGTTTGCAAGCTATCTTCCCGTTCAACCATCAAGAGGTTGTCGGTTAGCATGGTCAAACTTTTGTGTCGTTCTGCTATGAGCTTGTAATCCGGATAGGTTTCGTCGATCACAAACATGGCGCTATCGTAATATGCGCGGCTGTCGCGGTAGTTCTGCTCGTTGAAGTAAATGTCAGCCAGTGTCAGGCACGAAAGCGCCCGCTGGTAATCGTTGGAAACGCTTGTGGCAGCTGATTTCCGATAATTGCCGACCGCTGCATCCATATCGCCGTTTCTGCTGTCAATTTTAGCCAAGGCAAAATAGATTTGGTCGCGGAACTCGACGTTTTTTTCGTCGCGCAACATTTTATGCAGAAGCTTGCTTACTTTTTCTAAATCTTCATCCTCTGTAAATACACCCGCAGCATTGATCCGGGCATTGAAAGCCATGATGTACGAAGGGTTTAACTTGGCAACTTTCATAAACTTTTCAATAGCCATGGCATTGTTGCCTGTTTCTTTGTAAAGTTGCGCAAGTATGTAATTATAACGGGCTTTTTCGCGTTTTTTCAGGGGTTCATTCAGTGCACTTGTTAACGCAGGGATGGCTTCTTCGTATTCTTTTTGCTTCAAATGAAAATCAGCTACTGCCAACGAGAAATCCTGATCCAGTTTCTGAGGAAAGTCCATGCTTCCGTCAATCTCCTTGATGACTTCCATTGCTTCCGAGTAGCGTTCCTGTTCGGAATAACAACGGATCAACCAAATCAGCGCTTCGTAGTGTGAAGGTTGATCGCCGTACTTGCGGATCACATAATTGAAGTTTTCCATGGCCTGCGGGAACTTCTTTTGGTAGAAGTAAGCCTTCCCCATCAGGATATAGCTGTCGTCGACCCACACATTGTACTCGTCTTTGCTTGCCAGGTTTTTATAGGCGGCAGTTCGGTTTTTACGACGTTTGGGCTTCTTGGTAATGGAATGAATTTTAATCAGTTTTGAAGCTTTTAGAATGGCATTGTCCATCTCGGCCGAAGCAATACGCTCGGTTCCTCCCATGCTCGATTTGTAAACCGGCAGTATTTGGGTGAAATCGTCGTCAACCGACTGGTCAATGCGTTCCAATCCGGCAAATAAACTTTCTTTTCCGTTGAAGTAAATGTTGTAGCGGGAAGTGACATTGTGATAAGCACGCGTAACTGCCGTATTCTTCTCGGTAGAACAGCCCCCTGCAAGCAGGAAAAGCGTAAAAAGCAAAAGAAGTTTATTTGAGAAATTGTTCTTCAATCCGGATTGTTTTAGCACTTTAGGATAAACTGAATATTGCTGATATTATTGCTTTTGGCTAGCTAAAAACCGGATGAATTCTCCCGTTGTTTTCCCTTTTTTCACCCGCAGTTTTGTACGCCGCAACAATTATACAAAAATAGGAGGAAAGAGAAGAGGGTGGAAGCCTTTGATTATTGAGATTGCCTTACAGGATTCGAACTTCCTGTTGCTGTTGTTCTCCTTCTTGAATCCGTTTTAGGTGGCAAAACAGCAGCTCGCCCGTTTGTTCATCGCGAAGGTGCATCCCGTTTCCCTGGCAGTCGGCAAAGAATTCGCAGTCGGCGCAAATGCCTGTTTTAGCCCAGCTGCGGTCGCGGTAAAGTTGGTAGCGGTTTAACCAAACTTCCTTGAAACTATCCTGATAAATATTTCCCTGAATGAAGTTCGCCCGAAGGTTTGGGCAGGCAGAGATGGAGCCATCAACAAGGACTGAAGCAATATTTACGCCGGCACGGCAAAAGAAAAAATTGTCGCGAACCTTGGTTTCGTAATCGCCCAGGAATCCTTCGCAGCCATAGTTGAGTTTGATGAGACCTTCTTTTCGAACCCGTTCAATAAAGTCGAATAACGCTTTGAATTGAGTGGGTTCTAACTGGAGCTCTTCGTGCTGTTTGGCGCGACCAATCGGGAAGATGGTGAAGATCCGCCATTCCGTAATGCCCAGTTCGACCAGGAATTCGTAGAACTGTTTTAATTCGCCGAAATTCTTCTGATTCACACAGGTCACCACATCGTAGCGCAGATCCTTCTGTTGCCGGATTTGTTTCAGAGCTTCAACGGCATTTCTGAAACTTCTTGGGTTGCCGCGCAGCCAGTTGTGAGATTCTTCCAGACCATCGAGGCTGATCGTGACAGACCGGAGCCCAGATTGCATCAGCGTGCTCATCATCGTTGCATTCATTCCCAGACCATTCGAGACCACGCCCCAGGGAAAACCACGCCGGTAAAGTGCCAGTCCAATTTCTGAAATGTCCTTTCGGAGGATGGCTTCACCGCCTGTTAACACGATCATGGTATCGTTTGGCGAAAGTAAAGGTGTAATGTCGTCAAGCGCAGCCAGAAAATCCGCTCTCGGCATGTCCGGAATAGCTACATCTTTTTGACAATCACTTCCGCAATGCAGGCAGTTTAAATTGCAGCGTAAAGTGCACTCCCAAAAAATGTAGTTGAGCTTGTGGAGCTGCTGTTCGTTTGCCCGGTGTTTGCGGTGTAACTTCAGCGCTAACCTTTTGCGAAAGGTGATTTTCGAAACACTCATTCTTTGTCTTTCAGATCAACATTCAGTGTTTTACTTGTCTCGCCTTCATACCATTCTCCTGAGCCGTTTTTGAATTCAGGGTCTACAAATTCCACTGTTGTTTCTTCGGTTTGGTATTCGCCGTTGACTGTTCCGTCAATGTCTTCAAATTTAATCAGGAAATCCTGGTCTGTCGGGAAAGTTGTGACGTTAACCTCGTAATTTCCGTTTTCATCGGTTAGCACGGTATCGCCTTGCATCGTTACCTGTATGTTGGGGATAGCAGTTTCATCTTGTTCCGATTTTACCTGCCCATTCACAATAAATTTCGCGCTTGGAGAGCCATATTCAACTTGCCCTCCGCCTCCGTCACAGCTGCTTAATCCGGCTGCGGTGCTGAATCCCAGAATAGACATCATAATTCTCAGTAAGCGGTTCCAGTTGATGAGAAATCCTGTTTTTAGTTTTTTCATGAGTTTGGTTTTTTAGAGAGATGGTGTCAGGTCGAAAAAGTTGCGTATTTTTTTGAATATTTTGAAGAAGAATTCGAATAGCAAGTTACGGAAGAGTGCTATGCGAATCAATCTGAAACGATAATTTAGTTAAATTCTAAACAAGCTTATTTTTTAGACGCAGAAAGGGGTGCTAGTTTCGAACTGTTTAAACGAAAAACTCCCGTAACGACCTGAACGGCAGTTATGGGAGTTTCGATATCTTCGGATAGTTAGCTTTACTTCCGGCTAACCTTTACTTTTTTCGTTGGGTCTTGTTCTGCGTTGCGACGTTCGGTTTCGCGAATAGTATTGGCGGCCAATTCCAGGAAAGCGCGTCCCATCGGCGACGTTTCGTCACTAGCCACGGGAGTGCCTTCGTCACCACCTTCGCGGATTCCCTGAACGATCGGGATTTGTCCCAGCAACGGAATATTCAGAGCTTCGGCCAGGTCTTTACCACCGTCCTTGCCAAAGATGTAATATTTGTTGTCCGGCAACTCTTCCGGGGTAAACCAGGCCATGTTTTCAACCAAGCCCAAAACAGGCACGTCAACCGATTTGCTGCGGAACATGTTCACGCCTTTAATAACGTCGGCCAGTGCTACGTCCTGTGGCGTGGTAACGATGATCGCTCCCGTTACAGGAACGGTCTGTACCAACGTCAGGTGAATGTCCGAAGTTCCCGGAGGAAGGTCGATCAGCAGGTAATCGAGTTCATCCCAAAAACCGTCTTTGATGAGTTGCTTCAAGGCGTTGGAAGCCATTGGACCACGCCAAACCAGCGCATCGTCCTGCGAAACGAAAAAGCCGATCGACAGCATTTTTACGCCAAAAGCTTCAACGGGGTGAATCATTTCTTTGCCGTCAACAACCAAGCCGGATGGACGCTCCTGTTCAACCCCAAACATTTTCGGGATCGATGGGCCGTAGATGTCGGCATCAATCAGACCGACACTGGCTCCGGTTTTGGCCAGTGCAACCGCGAGGTTCACCGAAACCGTTGATTTACCAACACCACCTTTACCAGACGAAACGGCAATAATGTTTTTCACTTTAGGCAGAATCGGGCGTTCCATTTGATGGATAGCCTTAGCAGTGATGTTGCCCTTCACTTCGATGTCGCTTCCCAATTCCTGCGTCAGAATAGCCTCGCAAGCTTTGATAACAACGGGGATATTTTGGTCGTCGGAACGCTGGAAGACCAGCGAGAACGTAATTTTTTTACCGGCGATACGGATTTCCTGAACCATATCCATGCTCACGATATCTTCTTTTGAGCCCGGATAGAACACCTTGCGCAAGGTGTCGGTTACATTTTTCGGAACAATTATTTTGCGTGCTTCACTCATGACAGTTTGCAGTATAAAAAGTTTACAGTTTCATTTATTCAGGGTTTCACTTGGAGTGAAGCCCTGAATACGTAGTGGGCTATTCAATCTCCAGCTCTTTTACCGGATCCCAGAACACCGTTTCGAAGTTAAGAATTTGGTTGTCTTGAACCTGAATTCCCTCGTTTGCCAGCAATTCTTCCATAGCAGACGGACCATCGAAATGGTGCTTCCCAGTCAGTAATCCTTTTGAATTGACAACCCGGTGTGCCGGTACATAAACTGACTGTGAACCGGCTTTGTTCATGGCCCAGCCAACCATTCGCGCCGACTGACCAGTGCCGAGGTAACGGGCAATGGCGCCGTAGCTTGTTACCCGCCCCGGAGGAATCAATCGGGCAACCTGGTAAACCATGTCGAAAAAGTCGCTCATGCGAAGTGCTGGTTTGTTTTTTGCCATTGAGGGCTTCACTTCGAGTGAAACCCTCAATAAATATCTATTCCCGTGCCGACCGGCCGAAGCTGCGGTACGGATCTTTTTCAATTTCAACGTCTGGCTCGCGCAACTGTTCGTTGTGGTTCAGTTTAAAAGCCAGGTATTTGATGTCGATTCCGCGTTCGCGCCATTGTTTTTCGTAAAAGGTTTGAATGGAAAGAACATCATCGAGCAGCTCGGACTGGTAAAGATTATCGGTGTTCGCTACGATTTCGAAACCGTTTTCTTTGACCATTTCCAGCGTATATTGGTATTGAAAATTACTATCTGTTTTCAGGTGGATGATTCCGCCCGGAGCCAAAATCCGGCGATAGATTTCCATAAAATTGGTGGCCGTCAGCCGGCGGCGGGTGCTTTTCATTTGCGGATCGGGGAAAGTGATCCAGATTTCCTGCACTTCGCCTTCCGCAAAAAACTTATCAATGATTTCGATGCTGGTGCGCAGGAACCCGACATTGGTAATACCCTGTTCAACGGCCAACTTGGCGCCCTTCCACATCCGGGCTCCTTTAATGTCGACACCAATAAAGTTTTTTAGCGGATTAAATTTGGCCTGCGACACGGAATACTCGCCTTTGCCACAGCCCAACTCGAGCGTTAACGGCTGGTTGCTTTTGAAAAATTCAGTATTCCACTTTCCTTTCAGCTCGTGATCGGCCTGACCGGGGTGCTGCATGGGCGACTGCACCACATTGGTGAACGTCTCCATTTCAGCGAATTTTTTCAATTTATTTTTTCCCACTTCTGCAATTTTCTGATTGTCGGATTTTTTGATCTTCGGCCTGTAGCCGATAAAGCCAACTGATCTTTTAATTTCGTTTTTCGATGCGGATGCCCACATCTTTTATTCCTTTCAGTAGTTGAGATCTCATGCCTTGCTGGATCGAAAACTCGTAGGTGCCCGAAACCGGGAAGAAAACATTTTCCTTGTATTCAAACTGGTTGTCGAACAAATCGCCAATGCCGTTGCCGGTCCATTTCCCGGAAGGATCGGCCAACTGGAACTCAACGGTATCGGTCAGCAAACTTCCGTCGGGCGACTTGATGTTGACAAAAAGCCAAACGTTGCTGTACTCGTAATCGCCGCTGTTGCGGAGGTTGATGTACAAGTTGTGGTTGCCCGAAGCATTCTCAAGATCGACCGAAAATGTAACCAGCGAGTCTTTGTTCCAGCCCGAAGCCTGGATTGAATGATAGGCCTCGAACTCCTTTTGCGGGTCGCACGAGAAAAGGACGACAAGAGATATGCAGGCGATGAACCAGAATTTTAACTTCATGAAATAATCCGTAAAATTTTAGTTTGACGATTGTGGTGCTTGGTTGCCTTTGGGGCGTCGGTTAGACGGTCGTCGGCTACCCTGTTGCTTGTTGCCGGGGCGTTTCTTTTTCCGGTTCTTTTTCGGCTGGTCGAAACGCGTCAGGCTATCCTGGGCAAGTACATCCTCGAATTCCTTCGGTTTTGTGTTGGCACGCGTTCCTTCAGAGTCCTTCAATAATTTCTCCGGTTTGCGTCCTTTCTTGTTCATTAAAATGATTTCCTTCACGCGATCCACCGGAACGGCTTGCGGGCCGGTCATGTTTTGTCCATCACCAATGTAATACATGATCCGGTTGAAGATATCCGTTTTGAAGAAATTATATTGCCCGGCCTGAGTATCCAGCGAAATGTTGTTCGGCGGGAAATCTTTTTGCGCGTCAATGTACGAATCCACCTCATAGTTAAGGCAGCATTTCAGCTTACCGCACTGGCCTGCCAGCTTTTGCGGGTTCAGCGAAATTTCCTGGAAACGCGCCGAGTTGGTTGTTACCGAAACGAAATTGCTCATCCAGGTGGCGCAGCACAATTCGCGTCCACAAGGACCAATACCGCCAATGCGGCCAGCTTCCTGTCTAGCGCCAATCTGCTTCATCTCGATACGGATGCGGAAGTTTTCAGCCAAAACCTTAATCAGCTGGCGAAAATCGACACGGCCTTCAGCGATGTAATAGAAAATCGCTTTGGTCTTGTCGCCCTGGTATTCCACGTCTCCGATTTTCATGTCCAGCTTCAGGTCAGCGGCAAGTTGTCGCGAGCGGATCATGGTTTGGTGTTCCATCGAAATAGCTTCTTTCCACTTATCGATGTCGGCCTGTTTGGCTTTGCGGTAAACCTTGCGGAAATCGCCGTTCACAAGCTTCACCTTGTGTTTGCGAACCTGGTGTTTTACTAACTCTCCAGTCAGACTGACTACGCCAATGTCGTGGCCGGGATTGCCTTCAACGGCAACTAAGTCGCCAATTTTCAGTTTCAGGTTATTGCTGTTTCTGAAATATTCTTTGCGGGTATTTTTAAATCGAACCTCGACAATATTGTCAGCGGTAGCCATGTGTACCACGTCGCTCAGCCAGTCGTGTACTTCCAGCTTCGAACAGGTACCGGCAGATCCCTTGCAACATCCGCGGTTGATTGTATAATTATCTTCCATAGTTGATTTATTAGCTCTGAACACCTTAGCCGGAAAGACGGCTTTTGGGAACAGGCTTCAAAAATAATCATAATTGCCGACAAAAAAAGGTGCAATTGATTGGGTTTGCGTTTTATTCAGCATGATACTTGTCAAGCTGACGCGGGGGCGGAACTATTTACGGATCAACTTCACAATTCGCAATGCCATGTCGGTAAAAATGATGCGCGGATTACCGTTCATGGTGATGTGCAGGATTGTTTTCTCCAGCTCTTCGGTGATGGGCATGATGTTGCGTTCGTTGATGAACGGTGAGAACCGTGCAGAAAATGCCTGTTCTTCTTCATCCATGTACACCAGTTTGGGATTCTTCAGGTTGTAGACGAAGTTTTCGCGAATCTGGGCGAGTGCATATTGAAGGAAGCTCTTTTGGCGTTCGCGACCAATTTCGGCTAGCTCGGCCACCCAGGCAAAAAGGTCGATGAACTTGCGTCCGTAAGTGAGCCGCATCAGCTCCTTGAACTTTTCGAGGTTGTAGCGATCTTGGTTTTCGGGGTTGAGCAGTTGCAAAGCTCGTCGGTAGTTACCGCGGCTGAGGTGGGCTATCTGCTCAGTATTTTTGCCCGATGATTCCGGAAGCTCATTCAACGCAGCTACCAATTCAGTTTCGTCGATCGCCGGAACTTTGGTGAGCTGGCAGCGCGAGCGGATGGTGGTAATCAGCTGTTCTTCGCTCTCCGAAACCAGCAGGAAAAGGGTCTTGGATGGTGGTTCTTCGATCATCTTCAGCAGCTTGTTCGAGCAGGCCTGGTTCATCTTTTCAGGCATCCAGATGATCATCACTTTGTACTCCGATTCATAAGATTTCAGGCTCAGCTTACGGATAATTTCATCACTTTCCTGCGAGTAAATCATCCCCTGTGCATTGTCGGTGCCGATGAAATTGAACCAGTCCTCAAGGCTGAAGTAAGTTCCGTTCAGTACCATTTTTCGCCACTCTTCAATGTAGTCGGTACTTACCGGATCTTTGAATTTTGGCGACTTCACAACCGGGTAAACGAAGTGCAAATCGGGGTGCGCCAGGCGCGCAAATTTTTTGCACGAAGGACAAGTGCCGCACGAATCGTCAGCCAGTTTGTTGGTACACGACACGTATTGGGCGTACGCTAAAGCCAATGCCAGATTACCGGAACCTTCGGGGCCGGCAAATAGCTGCGCATGGCTGATCCGGGATTCGTTGATTGTCTGAATGAAACGATCCTTGATGGCTTTCTGTCCAATAATGTCGCGAAAAAACATAGGCTGATTTTAGAGTGCAAGCAAAAATAAGAAAATAAAATAAGGCAAAAAGAGGAAGTCAAAAGGTAAAAAGAAGAAGTCAATGGATTAAAGTGAAAAGGCTGGCATTTTATTCTTTGTTGTTTAAGCCGTCAGCCCTGTCGGTGTTTAGCGAATAAGGGTGTCAGGTTCTTCCAGCCAATTGATGAATTCCTGGAAAACTTCATCCCAGTGGAATTTGCTCGGATCTGGATTTCCCAAAGAATCCAGTTCCATGAAGTTATGCTCGAGTCCGGAATAGGGGACAACCTTGAAATTATTTTTATGGTTTTGGATAAAATCAATAGGTAGTAAGTCGCAGTATTCTGCTGCAACATCTTCAGTGCCGTAGGCGACGTAAATCGGAATCTTTATTTCGAGTAAGTCACTAATCAGGGGTTCTGAGAAACTTGTGATAGAGCTTGTTTTGGCCAGTTCGGGATCAGTGTTCAGTTGCTTCCATTTTATATAGATCTCATTAATCTTTGCTTGAGCATCAGAAGGCGTTAACTGTCCTTGCCGTTGCATCAGGCGGATTCGCCGGATATTTTGGGTGACTCGTCCAAGTGGATCTCCGGAGAAAAGTCCAAGCGCTGCGATATGCTTGTTTGTTTTTGCAATTTTTGTTGCAACACGTGCCCCTTGCGAATGCCCAATAACGATAATCGAATCCTTTTCAACCCATTTTTGATTGATTAGAAAGTTGACGACTTCGTTGCCTCGATCAACATATTTTGTCAGATAATCATCTTCCAAATAAGTCTTCGGAAAGGAATGCTGGTCTGCCGGGTTTGTAATAAAGGCGAACTGGTTGTTTAGATTGGCTTGCTTTGCAATAACCGGTATGTGTGGCATGCTGATAACAATGAGATTGTATCGATTGGCTAGCCTGGAATAGTCGAAGTTAATTGCTGGAAGGAAAAAGCTATTGTCAGCTGATTCGATAACCAAAGGAATTGGCAGAGAGCCTTGGCAAAAGACAATCGTAGGTTTTGGTGTTTTTACGTCTTTATTGATTTTGATAAAGTAGACTGTGTCATTGTCGTCCGGAACGCTGAAGGTCAAAGCGTCTAGATTTGCTAACTTTTCTTGGCATTTAACCCCCAATGTTAGAAAAATGATGGCGACGGTAATTGTAATACGACGAGAAAATATTCGTTTCATCTTGGTTGTTGGTTTGGATTTGGATATGTAAAGCTAAGAAATTCCGGTTTACAGATTCGGCTTCTAGTTGTGACTTCTTTTGCCCTTTGCCTTTTCACTTTTGCCTTCTCCTCCTTCATTACCTCAATCTTAAAAAATACCGATTTAAAACTGGCGTTACAAAGGGCAAACTTTTCTTTTTTGTATCTTTGGGGTCTTATCAAAAAGAACCTAAAAATAATCTATTATGCAGACTATTGAATCGTATGATTTCTCAGGAAAGAAGGCGCTGATCCGCGTAGACTTTAACGTTCCTTTGAATGACCAATTCGAGATTACTGATGATACCCGTATGGTGGCTGCCCTTCCTACTATTAAGAAAATTATAGCTGAAGGTGGTTCTCCAATTATCATGTCGCACTTTGGACGTCCGAAAAACGGACCGGAAGATAAATTTTCAATGAAACACCTGGTTGGTCACTTGGCTGACTTGTTAGGTGTTGAGGTGACTTTGGCTCCGGACTGTATCGGTGACGAAGTAAAAGCTTTGGCTGCTGCATTGAAACCGGGTGAAGTTTTGTTGTTGGAAAACCTGCGTTTCCACAAAGAAGAAGAAAAAGGTGACGAAGCTTTTGCCGGTAAATTGGCTGAGCTGGGTGACTGCTGGGTAAACGATGCTTTCGGTACAGCTCACCGTGCACACGCTTCTACTGCAGTAATTGCTAAATTCTTCCCGAACGACAAAATGTTCGGTTACCTGGTTGAAGATGAAGTTTCAAACCTGGATAAAGTTGTAGCTGCTCCGGTACGTCCGATGACTGCAATCATGGGTGGTGCGAAAGTTTCAACTAAAATCACAATCATCGAAAACATGTTGGGTACTGTTGATAACCTGATTATCGGTGGTGGTATGATTTTCACTTTCGTGAAAGCAATGGGTGGTAACATCGGTTCTTCATTGTGTGAAGACGAATACCTTGATTTGGCTAAAAAATTGATCACAACAGCAAAAGAAAAAGGCGTAAACCTGGTGATCGCTTCTGACTGTGTTGCTGCTGATAAATTCGCCGGCGACGCTAACACTGAAATCTGTCCTGCAGGCGGTATCAAAGACGGCTGGATGGGATTGGACGTAGGTCCTGATACAATCGCTACTTTCAAAGAAGTGATTGGCAAGTCAAAAACGATTCTTTGGAACGGTCCTGCCGGAGTATTCGAAATGGAAGCTTTCGCAGCTGGTACTAAAGCAATTGGTGACGCTGTTGTTGAAGCAACTAAAAACGGTGCATTCTCACTTGTTGGTGGTGGTGACTCAGTTGCTGCTGTTAACAAATTCGGTATTGCTGAAGGTGTTTCTTACATCTCAACTGCCGGTGGTGCCATGTTGGAAACTTTGGAAGGTAAAGTTCTTCCGGGTATCGCAGCTGTTCGCGGATAATTCGAACACACAATCCAAACCATATCGAAAGGCTCGGGCTATGGCTCGAGCCTTTTTCTGTTTCAGCAGTTGTGTTTTGTTTACTGATTTATTGTCAGTAACTTGTGAAGGATTAAGCCTGAATGCATTACCCAGTATTAACCTCAAATTTCTTCACAATGAAAAAACTTCCTTTCATTTTTTGTCTGTTTTTGATGTGGTCGTGTGCCACGAAGCAGGTTCCGGCACCTCAGTCGTACTCTATCGAACAGTTTTATCAGAATGTCCGCTTTGGAGGTGGAGCTTTTTCGAACGATGAAACTAAACTGTTGGTGAGTTGCGATGAAACCGGCATCTTCAATGTTTACGAAATTGATATTGCGTCTACCGAAAAAACGGCCGTGACACATTCCGGTGAGGAATCATTCTTTGCTGTTGATTACGTTCCCGGTTCGGGAGATATTCTTTACTCGGCCGATAAAGGAGGCAACGAAATTGACCACATTTACTTGCTAAGTTCTGATAGTATCACGACTGATCTGACGCCCGGCGAAAACGAAAAAGCGTCCTTCGGGGGTTGGAGTGATGATAAGAAATCGATGTATTACATCTCAAACAAACGCGATCCGAAGTTTTTCGATCTTTATAAAATGCCGATCGCTACTTGGGAAGCTGAGATGATTTATCAGAACGACGCCGGACTGGACGTTTCAGGAATCTCGAAGGATGAAAAAACATTAGTCCTCACCAAAGCAATTACGACCAGCGAAGACAAGATGTTTTTGTACGACCTGGCAACGAAGGAGATGAAGGAGATTACCGACGGAAATGGGAACTACGGTTCGTCGGGCTTTAGCGAGGATGGCCAGTACTTTTACTACATTACGAATGCGGCGAAAGAATTTGCTTATTTAGTGGAATACGAGATTAGTACCGGCGAAAAAAAGGTGCTATACGAAACCAACTGGGATGTCATGTACAGTTATTTGAGTGAAAACGGTAAATACCGCGTCATTGCAATTAACGAGGATGGTAAAAACAGCCTGAAAGTTATCGATAATGAAACCGATCAGGAAGTTGCTTTGCCGCAAATCCCGGACGGAGATGTGGTTGCCGTGAGCATTTCGGACAGTGAGAAACTGGCTCGCCTGACCATTGGTACGTCCAAAGCTCCCAACAATATTTACGTGTACAACTTCGAAAGCGGTGAACTGAAAAAGTTGACCAACAGTTTGAATTCGGAGATCAATTCTGACGATTTGGTGTCGGCGGAAGTTGTTCGTTTTAGTTCGTTCGATGGACTTGAAATCCCGGCGATCTACTACAAACCAATCGTGGCGAGTCCAGACAATAAAGTCCCGGCTTTGGTGTGGGTTCATGGAGGCCCGGGCGGACAAACGCGCGTTGGGTATTTTGCGTTGATCCAGTACCTGGTGAACCAGGGGTACGCAATTCTGGCGGTGAATAACCGCGGAAGCAGCGGCTATGGCAAGAGCTTTTACAAAATGGACGACCGGAACCATGGCGACAAGGACCTGAAAGATTGCATTGCCGGTAAAGATTGGCTGGCAGCGCAGGATTATATCGATGCCGACAAAATCGGAATTATTGGTGGAAGCTACGGTGGCTACATGACCATGGCTGCGATGACTTTTACCCCCGATGAGTTCAAGGTTGGGGTCGATATTTTTGGCGTGACCAACTGGCTGAGAACTTTAAAGTCAATCCCCCCTTATTGGGAAGCATTTCGCGAGGCACTCTACGAAGAATTGGGTGATCCATTCTCGGACGACTCGGTTCGTCTGTACAATATCTCACCGTTGTTCCACGCCGGTCAGGTGAAACATCCGGTGATGGTTTTGCAGGGCGCCAACGATCCACGCGTGTTGCAGGTCGAATCGGATGAGATTGTTGCTGCCATTCGGGGTAATAATGTACCGGTTGAGTATGTGATTTTCCCCGACGAAGGCCACGGCTTTGTGAAAAAGGAAAACGAGATCAAGGGCTACGGACAGATTAAGGATTTTCTGGATCACTATTTAAAAGGCATTCCGCCTGCAGCAGAATAGCAAAGTGAAGATTATACAGGAGGCTCGGGCATTGGCTCGGGCCTTTTTCAGTTTCAATAATTAGAATTTGACAGTTATTCTGAATCCCGGTTGGGGTTTTAAAGCGAGTCCTGTCAACTCTGAGTTGATAAATGGTTGCGGACTAAGATCGAAGCTAAGTTGATATGCTCGTCGCTTGTTTGCCCCCGCACTGATAAAGAAAGGGATACTGCTAAAAGTCGAAATCACTCCTCCAAGCATCAAAAAGCCGAAAATATCAGTGCTACTGTTTGACGGGCTATCCCACGATTCATTAAATGCTGCTGCACCTACAACAGTGGTAGTCAATCCGACCCCTAATAGAATCCATCCGGTTTTCTGTTGTCGGTGACTTATTTCACGATAAGTTTCTTGTTTCGCTTTATTTGCCGGACTAATCTGTTGTCCGAAGATGGGATAAAGCGTAAGCAAAACCAAAAGACAAGAGATTATTGACTTTTTCATAACTGGATGATTAATGGTTTTTTACGCTGGGTTCTACGAAAAGCGTTTTTCTAAGTTTATCATGAAAGCATGTGGTATAAAAGAAAATCAGCACACCGGAATCGGAGTGCTGATCATTATATTTCAACATTAAGTGTTTGTCTTCGTTAGTTCTTCTTCCCCAAAGGTGACGAATCTTGCACGGTAATAACTGCAGCTCGGTAACGCGCCAAGCGCTCTCGCCTTTTCTTCGTTAAGTAATTGCGTACTGGCTTGTCGTAGAATGTCATGACCAGCCATGCAAAAACTACCATGGCGATGGTTCCAATTCCGATGATCCAGGGAAGTTGTTCCTGGGGCGGATTTTGCGTGATATAATAGTTCCCGAACCACCAGATCCCAACATAGTGAGTCATATACAGCGGATAAGAAATATTGCCCATGAAGATGCAGGCTTTTTGAAGTGAACCAGACAAAACTGATCCGGCACCAAGAGATACCAATAGGGGGAAATAGAACAGGATGATGACGGACTCGACAATCCAGTTTTTTGAAATCCCGGATGTCATAAAGGCTGCAGCCAGCAAGATCGACAATAAAACAAATCCCAGTTTGTTTTTGATGATCCAACCTGAGCGGAAAATGAATAAGCCTGCCAGGAACGAATAACTCATACGGATTCCGCCATGCACAAAGGTGCTGCCATCCCAACCTCCCAAAAGAGCGCCGGCATGATAGCCCACCCACAGGATGCCCGCGGCTGCGGGAATCAGCAAGAACGCGATTACACGTTTGGAGAGGCGGACGAGGACCAGGGCGTAGATCATGTTTGCAACGTATTCCCAAAACAATGACCAGGCAGGTGCATTTAAACTGAAATTGTTGAATGCTCGCTCCTGCATAATTGGGAGTGGAATCAACAACAGTGAGCAAACAAAAATTAATGCCAGCATTGATCCGGAGTATGCTGCTGCGTGGTTGGCAAAAGGGTCAACAAAAAGTCCAATCAGCCCAAGCACGGCGCCTGCAATTACCAGCGGATGCAGCCGGATTAACCGTGACGTAAAAAATGAACGAAGCCCCATTTGTGTTAGTCGGGAGTCGTAAGCATAGGCAATCACGAAGCCGGAAAGGCAAAAGAAAAAATCCACGGCCAGAAATCCGTGTCCAATGAAGTTTTTCGAGAAATCCGGATAAACCCATTCCATATAATGGAAAACGACCACAGCCAAAGCGGCAATTCCTCTTAAACCATCCAGAACGTGAAAATGCTTTTTGCTTTGCAGTAAGGCTGCATCTGTGGAATAAGTCATAAATGTTTAAATTAACAGGGCTTTTATGAAGCGCGTAAAACTATACCAAAAAGTCTTTATATCCTAGGGACAAGCTTGTTCTTCCTTTTTGTTCGTTGACTTTAAAATGAAGTTGAGGAACCATTTTCAGGCTGGTGCAGATGGCAGAAATGTTTTCTGTTCAAATTTGACTAACTTGGAAACAAAAACCATGAACAGAACGGACAAAGCTTTGGCCTGCTTTGAGAATTTTAATTGTTGTCAGGCCGTGTTGACCGCTTTTAACAAAGAAATTGGTTTGACTGAAGCATACTGCCTGAAATTAGGAGCTGGCTTTGGTGGCGGAATGAATTGCGGAGAAACTTGCGGTGCAGTGACTGGTGCCTATATGGTGCTCGGATTAAGCAAAGCGTACGCGACTCCAACTCCCGAGTCGAAAATCAAAATGAAGGAAGATACCTTACACTTTAATCGCTTGTTTCGCGAGAAGCAGGGCAGCTTGCTTTGCAAAGAGTTGTTGGGTGTCAATGTGTCGCTGCCTGAAGGAAGAGCTTTTGCGCAGGAGAATTACTTATTCGAAACGCGCTGTCCTCACTTCATTGCAAGTGCCTGCCGAATTCTGGATCAGCTGCTGGATGCGCAAAAAAAAGGTGCTTAACGAATTTGTTCCATCAAGCACCTTCGAAGTTATTTACTGTTTGCGTTGAACTGAAATATTTCTTCAGCCGTTTGATTTTACGTGTTCCGTGGCCAGAAGTTGTGTTCGTCCCGAAAATAAAATTTTGCATGCTGCTTTCGGCGCTCAAAACTCTCATTAGTTGTACCAGATGAAATCGGTGTTACGATAGCGGCGCAGCGGTATCCGGTATTCAATCAGAAATTCGTGAGAAGGGTTGGATTTTAATTCAGAACCCAGGTTGAAGTCGTAAGTATAACCGATTCGAATGTTGCGGCTGATGTTTATACCGCAAAGCAAAGTAAGTTCATTGCTGGTTCGATAAGTTGCTCCCAGGTCAAACAGTTCGGTCGGACCTTTCACCAATCCGGTTGGTCGCTTAAAGCGTATTATTCCTGTTCCTTCCACAACGGTCAGGTTGCTTCGGTTTGAAAGCTGAATGCCGGCCGTCAGATTATAGGCTTCCTTTTCAGTATTCTTGTAATAGGCGTAGAAGTAGCGGTGGTTGCTAATCAGTAGTTCATCGTCGGATTTCCAAAGCGCAAAAAGGTGTGTTGTAGATGCTCCAACGATGAAATACTCCGCTTGTAGTTCGAATCCCAGGCTTGCATCGGGCGAGCTGTAACGTTCGGAAGTGTAGTCCAGCGCCGGATCGTCGATGATCACAGCTTCGTAAGCCGATGTATTGACACTTCGGGTGTAGACTCCCACTGCGAGCCCCAGGGAAAGAAAAAGATCGCGATCCAGTTTCAGTTGGTAAGCGTATTGCAGCGTGGGGTTGAGCGCAGTTGTCAATCCAATGTCGTCGCGAAGCATGCTTATTCCAAAAGCCGAATGGTATTCCTCGTAAAAGCCTGAGGCGTTGAGGTTGTAAATTTCCGGTGCGCCGTCAATGCCTGTCCATTGGTTCCGGTAGTTCGAGAAAAAGTAGATGAAACCGGCGCGTGCGATAGACGCCGGGTTGTAGTTGGCGCGATTGTACCAATGACTGGTCATTCCCAACTCGGTTTGTGCAAAAACCGATTGAATGGTCAAAAAGAGAAGTCCGACGGATAGGAGTAGAATTTTTTTCATAGTTGCCGGTTTTATTTGACCAAGGTTATAAAGCCCTTCTTGACGTGTTCTTCTTCGTTGGTATCGGTGTATCTGACGACGTAGAAGTAGGTGTCGGGATCGACCAGTTTTCCTTTGTAGTAGCCGTCCCAGCCAACATCACCGGAGTAGAGAACCAAGCCGTGCCTGTCGAATATTTCCTGCTCGAAGCCCGGCATGAAAGAGTCGTTTATTCCATCATTGTTCGGGGTGAAAACGTTGGGAATAAAGGGTGTTACTGCAACGCTGGAAGATCCGACAGTTGTGCAACCGTAGTCGTTCTCGACTGTAATTGTCACGTCAAACGTCGTCAATTCATTGGGAATGGAGTAGGTATACGTGTGGCTTGCTTGATCCACAAGATTGCCGTCGCCCATATCCCATTCAAATGAAATGGCATCCGATGAAACTGCATTGCAATCAACCGTGTTGTGGCGCACATCGATGGAATTTGTCGAAAGCGAAAAATCGAGATCCGGGTTTGGCACTCTGGAAATGGTGATACTTAATTCCTGTTTGCATCCGAAGTCGGAATAACCGGTGACAGTATAGGTTCCGCCCGATTGGGTTTGGATGGAACTTGTTGTTTCTCCGGTGTTCCACAAATACGAGCTTGCTGCATTGGCAACCAATGTAGACGAAGTTCCGGCACAAAACAAACTGTCGCCCGACAGCTTCAAGGTCCAGGTAGCGTCTGCGGAAGCAGTAAATTTGATCGTATCCGAAACGCATCCTTCGGAAGAATATCCCAACATCCAGTACGTTCCGCCGGGATCGCCAAGTTGGATCGACTCGGCCGTGCTTCCGGTACTCCATTCGTACCGGTAGGCGCCATACGCTTGCAAAGTTGTTGTTTCGCCGGGGCAATAAGTGGTGTCGCCCGTGAATCCAACCAAAGGAGGCGAAAATGATTCTACCGTTTGGGAAATGGTATCCGAGCACCCGGAAGGGGGATTGTAAATAATCAGCTGCACATCATGCAAGCCCGACGTTTCAAATTGATGTGTAAAGCTTTTCTCCGTTGAGGTATTACCTTCCCCTAAATCCCATAAATAGCTCAGGGAACCTGTGTTTGTTGTACTTGTGCTGGTAAAAGCAACTTCGTTTGTTGTGCAATCTTTCATCTCCCAATCGAAATCGGCATTCGGTTCGTACTTCGCCACAACCGACGAAAGCGTGATCTGGCAGCCGGTTTCCGATTTCATGACACAAAAATATTTGGCGCCTTCCTGCGGGTCGTCCAGTAGCAAATCCTGTTCGTTGCCAATTACAGTGGAGCTGTCGGTATCAAGCCATTGGTATGTTTCGAAACCTTCCGGGCCTTCCAGAATTGCGACGTTGTCGTTTGTGCAGTAATCAACCGTAATGTACAGCGGCAGGCAATCGGCTACAAAATAAGCGTATCCATAGTGGTAGCGCCCTTTGCAGTCGGCCGACATAAATTCAACGGCAATTTCCTGGCCGATATATTTCGTGAGATCTGCGCCAACAGTGGTCCAGTCACGCCACATCACCGGATCACTTGAACCGGAGGGCGTATACGATTGAAATCCATCGATACTGGCCGATGAATAAACATCGTAATTTGAGCAGTCCGGAATCTCATCATCGTTCGAGTCGTAAAGCGTCAGTTTGAAACGTGGCTCCTGCAGGGCGGTATGGTCGCTGGCATACTGCAAAACACAGGCAAATTTGAGCAGTAAAAAAGCATTGGTCGAGTCGACCGTCATGGTGTATCGCAAGCTTTGTTCCCAACACCGGGGGTTCGTGTCGGAACTCGTGATCTCGCAGCCCAGGCGTGCAGAATAGGTGTAACCGTCGGGAATCATCTTCAAGGCGTTGCCGGTGTTGGAATCGTAAGCCGACTGATTGGAAATAATCACATGCCGGCGTGAGGTTGGTAAACTAACCAGGGTTGGGGATGAGTTGACAGAGGTGACCTCAAGGCTTTCGCGCCAGGTGTAACCAACCCAGCCGTTGAAGTTGCCGCTTTCGAATCCCAGGTTCTGTTTGTTTTGAGACAGAGCGGTGAACGGTGTTCCAAAGAAAATAATAACAGAGCCTAAAAATGCGACGATCCTAGTGCTACACTGACTCATGGTTGGGTGTTTAGCAGGTGAATAATTTCAGCTGTTTGAATGCGCGCAGGTAGCGGAACCAAGCTAACCACGATCGGTCAGGTTGTCCAATGGCAAATCCCCTTTTTTAATGAAAGTCCCCGTTAATGCTCCTATTTTAGCAGGTTTGACTGTGTCTTCCTGCGGTTTTGAACAAAGCGAATCCGGTTTTCTCACAACACGTTGTGCAACATTCTTTTAAATTATTCCACAGCAGACTTTGTTTACCCTACTTTTTCTTTTTCAATGCTCCAATTTTAGCCCTGAGTTTAATCAGTCTCCAACAAAAAAACAGGCGCTGTATCTGCCGAAGCAAACGAGCGCCTGTTTAAAAACTTTATTGATTAGAACTATTCTTCGATCTCGTTTTTGCTACGCATGGAATCCTGAGGCAACATGCCCAGCAGTTTTTTTACCTGATAGTTGATACGAATCGTCAGCATGTACATCACCGGCGAAATGATCAGCGTCAGGAAGGTTGCAAAGGTCAACCCAAAGATAACCGTCCACGACATCGGTCCCCAGAAAGCGACTGTTTCACCACCAATCGAGAAATCGGGGTTGAAGTCGGTGTAAAGAGTGAAGAAGTCGAAATTGAGACCCACAGCCAGGGGAACCAATCCAAGTACCGTCGTAATTGCCGTCAGCAATACCGGGCGCAGACGCGTTTTGCCGGCTTGCACAATGCAATGGATCTCGTCGTGGATGCTCAGGAAAGCCTTTTCCGACAAGCCCAATTCTTCGCGGCGACGCTGGCGCAGCAAGTCGATGTAGTCGACCAGTACAATACCGTTGTTTACCACGATACCCGCCAGCGAGATGATACCGATACCGGTCATAATCACCACAAAGTCCATATGGAAAACTCCCAGCCCGAGGAATACTCCGATGGTGCTGAAGAGTACGGTCGTCATGATAATCAACGGGCGGATGAACGAGTTGAACTGGGTCACCAGGATCAGTGTGATGGACGCCAAAGCGATCAGCAGTGCCATCATCAGGAAGTTGCTGCTTTCTTCCTGCTCCTGTTGCTCACCGGTATAACTTATAGAATATCCCCGAGGTATTTCATAGTTTGAAAGTACCTGCCGGATGCGAGCGTTAATCTCGTTGGCATTAAAACCTTGCAACACGTTCGACGAAATCGTAATTGTCCGCTTGTTGTCGATTCGGTTAATTTTATCATAGGTCGAAGAGTATTCGAAAGAAGCTACTGCTGAGATCGGAATTTTGTTGCCGTCGTTTTGAATCACCTGGTTCATCAGGGTCGAAACATTATTCCGGTATTTTTCATCAAAGCGGATGAAAATATCGTATTCATCTTCGCCGTCCTTATAGTCGCCCACATCGTATCCGTAAAGCGCATAACGCAAGGCCAACGCAATTTCAGTCGTCGAAAGTTTGTACAAACGAGCTTTCTCACGGTCAATGCGAACTAACATTTCGGGTTGGTTGGTATTGATGTTGAGTTTCAACCCCTCGATACCGGGAATACGGTCAGCATCAATCCGGTTAATAACGTCGTCGGTAATGTGCAGAAGCTGGTCGAATTTATCGCCCGAAACTTCGATGCTAATCGGAGCTCCAACCGGTGGTCCGTCGTCTTCTTTTTCGACATAAATTTTTGCTCCGACAAAGCCTTTCAGGTCTTTTGCCAGCTGAGCCATGACATCGGTTGTACTAATGCCATCACGTAGTTTGAATTCCTCAAACGAAATGGAAATGAGCGATTTATTCGGAGCAGTCGAGTTTTCAAACATGTCTCCCTTCCCGTTACCCACGTTCGTTGTCACCGACTTCACAACGTGCATGTATGGTTTCAGGGTTTTATTCACGATCGTTTCCACGCGACGAGTCACTTCGTCGGTTTTGTCGATCGAACTTCCCAGTGGCAACTCGGAGGTCACATAAACCGTTTGCGGTTCAGTTGAAGGGAAGAAAACAACATGAGGGTTCGACGCAAAATAAAAACCGATTGACAGGAACATCAACAGGATAGTTCCGAAGAAATAGATCAAGGGTTTCTTGCCGGTCAAAGCAAATTTGAGTTGGTTCTCATAGAAGTTTTCCAGCCAAACCAGAAATTTATTCTGGAACCAGCGGGCGGTGCCTCGCAGTACAAAAATGTTGAGTAGAATAAGTAGCGCAACTGTTACAATGATGTTGCCCATCCAGAATATCTTCAACAGGTAGAATGGTAGCGACAGAGCAACAAGAATAGCTGCATTGCGCAGGCCTTTTTTCACATTGGCCTTGCGGTTGATGTCTTCGATTTTCATGAACCCGGCAATAAACGGCGGAGTCAGTACCAGCGCCACAAACAATGATGAGGCGAGTACGATGATCAGCGTTTGCGGCAAGATTTTCATGAACTCACCCATAATCCCTTTCCAGAAGATCAGCGGGAAGAAGGCCGCGAGTGTTGTCAGGGTTGACGAAATAATCGGGAAGGCAATTTCGCTGACCCCGCGTTTGGTTGCCGTAAGGGCAGAATAGCCGTGCGAGTGGAGCCGGTAAACGTTTTCGACCACCACAATGGAGTTATCCACCAACATCCCCAGCGCAAGTATCAAGCTGAAAAGCACCATGTTGTTCAGTGAAATTCCCATTTGCTGCAAAATGACAAACGACAGGAACATGGACATGGGGATGGACAAGCCCGAGAACAAGGCGTTGCGGAAACCAAGGAACAGGAACAGCACGAAAATTACGAGCAGCATTCCTAAGATGATACTGTTTTCGAGGTTCGCTATTTGGTTTCGGATGTAGTATGAATTATCGTCGGTAATACGGACATCGAGGTTTGAGGGGAGGTATCCGCTTTTTTGATGTTCCTCGATGAGGTTGCGTACTTTCTCGGTTGCCGATAAAATGTTCTGTCCGCTCTTCTTGGTAATCGACAGGGTGACTACCGGCTTTTCGTCAAGGCGCGAAATGGTTGATCTTTCCTTGTAGCCATCTACAACCGTAGCAATATCGCGAATGTAAACCGGTTTGCCACCATTCACTTTGATGATGGTATTGGCAATCTGATCCATGTTGGTGTAGTCGGCTTGCGTACGTATCACGCGGCGGGTCTCGTCGGATGTGAACTCGCCGGCACCCATTGTCACGTTTTCAACCTGTATGGCGGTTGCCACGTCCTGAAAGCTCATGCCGCTGGCTTCCAGTTTGTACGGGTCAACGTTGATTTGAATTTCACGTTCATCAACCCCCTTCAGAGTAGCTTCCGAGACTTCGTTCAGTCCTTCAAACTCATCCTGTAGCGTTTCTGCAAATTTACGCAGTTCGCGCAGGCTGAAGTCACCACTCAGGTTGACGTTCATAATCGGGAACTCCGAAAAGTCGAGGTCCTGCACCAGTGGATCTGCATCGAGGTCATCCGGAAGTTCCGAGTTGGCTTTGTCAACCCGGTCTTTTGTGTCCTGCAGAGCCTGTTTCACGTCGACATCGGTATTGAATTCGACGATGATAATACTGACATCCTGGTACGAGGCCGACGAAACTTTTTTAATCCCCTGCATGCCTTTCAGCTCTTTCTCAATGGGGCGCGTAATAAAGTTTTCAATATCCACCGGAGAGTTCCCGGGGTAGATGGTTTGCACAAAAATGTAGGGTACCACAATTTCGGGGAAAAGCTCGCGGGGCATTTGGTTGTACGAGAAAATCCCGAAAAACACCAACAGTGCAGTCAGAATATAAACAGTCGTTTTATTCTTAATCGCCAGGTATGTCGGTCTGAACTTCCTGGTTATGTGTTCACTGTTGTCAGCTTTATTTTCTTTATCCTTGGACATAAGTTGTTTCTTTAAATCGGTGAGCGTTGGAGCTGTTAGTAGGCAACGGGTGTACCATCGATTACCTGGTCGAAACCTTCAGAAATAATGGTCATGCCGGGCTCAATGCCTTCGGTTACTTCAGTCATATTGTTGTTCGAAACGCCTGATTTTATGTAGACTTTCTTCGCTTTTTTTACGTCGCCGGAAGCATCAACAATGAACGTGTATTCGCCCTTGAAATCATGCTTGATCAACAGCGAAGGAATAACAATGGCAGAATCAGCCACATAGTCGCGTATTTTCAGGATTGAAATCATATTTGGCTTGATCAGGTTATCCGGGTTGCTCAGGTCAACGCGAACACGGAAAGTCCGGTTATTCGGATCGATGTAATTTCCGATCTGCTCAATTCTCGATTTTGCCTGGCGACCGATGGCCGGAAAGTCGATAAACACTTCTTCGTTTTTATCTACTTTGGTCAGGTATGATTCGGCAACATCACCATAAATTTTGATCTTTTTAATGTTGACTACTTTGGCAAACGGAATTTGAGGACCTGCGATCTCGCCACGCTTCTGGAAGATCACATCCACAGTTCCGTCAACCGGAGCTTTCACTTCGGCCATTTCCTTTTGGGCTAACAGGCTTTCCAGACGGCTTTCCTGTGATTCCTTGCTGGTTTTCGCCTGCAGGTATTGCATTTCCGAACCAATCTTCTGGTCCCACAAGTTTTGCTGACGTTCGAACGTGGTATTTGCCAGGTCGAGGCTGATGCGGGCTTCAGCAATACTTTTGTCGAGCATGTCGGTGTTGAGGGTGGCCAAAGTGGTTCCTTTAGTCACGTACTGACCTTCGCTAACCAGAATGTCGGTAATAATTCCCGATCCTTCCGGGCTCACGTTCACTTCCTGGTCGGCTTCAACTTTACCGGTTACTTCAATAAAGTGTTCGAACAGCTGAGGCTGGGCTTCGGTCGTTTTAATGTTGACGTACTCAATATCGCTCATCTCATCAAGCTCGTCCTCCAATGCGGTAATTTTTTCTTCCAGCGCCTGAACTTCGCTTTTATATTGAGCCAGTTGTTTGCGTTTGGCTTCGGGGCTGTTATCGGGCGTTCCCGAGCAGGAAGCCATGAGCAGGCCGATGCCGGCAATAAACAGCAGGTTAATTTTTTTCATGATGTAAGGTGTATTTGTTTTCATGTGTTACTTTCCAATTGCTTTGTCGTAGTTAATTTTTGCCGTGAATAGTTGCATGGCAGAGTTTACCCAGTTCGACTGGGCTGTAATGAATTGGGCTTCGGTTACGGCCAGGTCAGAGCTGGTAGTGATCCCGTTGTTGTATTTGATCTGCGACTTGTCGAAGATCCGTTTTGCCAGCTCTTTGTTGTCCGCTGTGTTGTTGAACTGGTCAACAGCGCTCTCCAGGTCGGCAATTGCGGTTAGATAGTCTTTCTGCAGTGTTTGAGCTGCCAATCGTTGATCATTCTCCGATTTCTCCAGTTCAATTCGTGCTTGTTTTACTTTTGCCGCTTTATTGCCTGCAGAAAAAATAGGAACAGAAAGGTTTAAACCCCACATGGAAGACGGGTACCAGGCGACGTTGCTTTTAAACAGGTTCCAGCTGTTCCCGTAGGATGTTTTGTTCCAACTGTAAAAGGCGCTCAGTCTTGGCAGATAAGCAGACTGCTCCAGTTTCAGTAATTTGATTTGACTCAGTCGTTGCGAATCTACAATCCGGTAGTCGATGTGTGTGGTTAGGTCGAAAACAGTGGTGTCTTCTTCTTCCAGCAATAGCGGGCTAATGAAATCAGTCAGGTTGTCGCTTAAAGCGATGGGGGTTGTAACATCGACGCCCATGGTGTATTTCAGAACCATTTCGGCCACCCGGATTTCCCGTTCCGCTTTGATGATTGCATTTTCCGAGTTCTGAACGATCAACTTGAGTTGGTCGAGATCCTGTTCTTCTACGAATCCGTTTTCGTACAATGCTTTGGTGTCGGTAAATTGCTTTTCGTTGTTTAACAGGTTTTCCTGCAAAACCTGAAGATTTTCGCGTGCGATCAAAGCGCCGTAGTAGGCTTGCTCAACCGCATGCCGAATTTCAATTTCGCTCTTTTCTTTGGCTTGATCAGAAAGTTGCAGGTACAACTTTGCAGAACTCACCCCAACGATGTACGAACCATCGAACAAGAGTTGGTCTACAGTGAAGCCGAAGTCGGAATTGAATTTCTGGCCGAAAGTTACTTCGAAATACTCGCCCGGGTTTCCACCGACAAATTCGGCAGGGATCAACGAAACCGGTAGGTTCAGATAGTTCGTGTAGCTTGCTGAACCGGATACCTGCGGCAGACCGGTAGCAATGGTTTCCCACACCTTTTTACGGGCTGCATCCACGTCGAGCGAGCTGTTGCGGATGACGTACGAGTTTTGCATGGCATAATCCTTAGCCTCGGGCAGCGAAAACCGCAGGGTATCCTGCGCTGAAGCGCTTCCCACGGTAATGAGCATGAACAAAATCAGGATTGTTTGTCGTACTCTAGTTTTCATTTTGAACATTGTTTAATTGTTGTTTGTAGTATTCAATCCCTTTCGGGGTGCAAATGGCATGTAGATGGTAATCAATTGTTTTGTCGAATAATTCGAGACTCATCGCTTCCTTTTCGTCGAACAAACCGTTGTCGGGGTTTAAAATGAATAAACTTCTACCAACTGTCATTTTTGCGATAAAATCCTGATCTAGCTCCGCCCGGAACAGTCCTTCCTTTTTCCCTTTTTCCAGTAGTAAGCACTCGTTGTTGTAGACGGTAACACGTTTGAAGTTCTTGAGCTTCTCATAAATTCGGGGATAAGTGCGTCGCAAATCGTAATCAATGTTGCTTTGCAAAAGGCTCAGGATCTGGATCACTTTGTCGCGGATTTTAATGATTTGATCGATGGCGTTTAAATCGTCGCCTTCTTCCAGTCGAAAGTGGTCGCTACAAAGAAAATACTTGTTAGTCAGTTGATCGACTAGGTCTTCCTTGTCTTTGAAAAAATTGTAAATGGTCTTTTTCGAAATGCTAGCTTGTCCCGCGATCTCATCCAAAGTAACGCTCTTGATTCCGTGTTTGAAAAAGAGTTCCGCTGCCTTTTCGATGATGTAGGTTTTCTTATCGTCGTTCATAGAGTGCAAAGCTATAGGAAAAATACCAATTGGAAACTATGGACACGTTAATAGTTTCCGTAGTTTTTGTGAAATTAATGTTTCGAAAAAAAAATCACGTGCAAAAGTAAGCCTACCAGGCGTGCTGATCGGATAGCGAATCGGTTAGTGACGAAATAAGTCGAGGAAAGGCGAAAAAGGCAGGATTAGCTATTTTATTTGCCGCAAATTGAGGGAAGTAAAAATTCAGCGATCTTCAGGTCAAAAGGACGGGTAATCTTAATGTTCTCGGGGTTTCCTTCTACGAGCTTGATGGTTTCGCCCATGGATTCGCAAACAGAAGCATCGTCCGTAAACAGTGGGGATTCTTCTTGCTTGAATGCCTTTTTGATCAGGTCCAGTTTGAAAGTTTGAGGTGTTTGAACCAACCTGAAACGGCTTCGGTCGGTGTGCTTGCTTGCTTCCGGTGTCAGTTCTCGCAAACTTTCTACGACTGGCATCACCGGAAGCGCGTTACCTTTTGCAAGGGTTGTTTCTTCACAGTTCGCAATTGTTTGTTGCGAAACCAAAGGTCTAACGCCGTCGTGGATAAAAACAATTCCGTTTTCGGGTAGCGTGTCGAGGCCATTTTTGACCGATTGGAAACGAGTGTTTCCACCAGCCACCAGTTGATGAGTAAGTTGAAAGTTGTTTTCCCGGCAAAGTTTCTCCCAAACGGCAAACTGGTTGGAGGGAAGCACCAGGACAAGCTGCATGCTCGAATCGTAGTTGTAGAATTGTTCCAGCGTGTGCATCAGAATTGGCTTTCCACACACCGGAATAAATTGTTTGGGGATTTCGGCACCCATTCGGGTTCCGCTTCCGCCGGCTACGATTAATGCAAACTTTTCCATCGATTTAAATGTTGCATGCAAAAATAGCAATACATTTAGATTTCACTTTACAATTGCTGATTCAAAATCAATACAGACAAAGCCATGCAAACACTCCTTCAATTTTTGAACGAACTCAAAGAGAATAACAACAAAGAATGGTTCAATGAAAACCGGAAAGCTTATGATGCGAGTAAAGAGCAGATGTTGTTTTTTACCGAGATCATGATTCAGGAACTGCGAAAGATGGATTCTGAAATTCCTGCCTTGAGCGCGAAGGACTGCCTTTTCCGTATTTTTCGCGATGTACGTTTCTCGAATGACAAAAGCCCGTACAAAACCAACATGGGTAGTTTCATTGCTCCCGGAGGACGAAAAAGCGACCTAGCCGGTTATTATGTGCACTTTGAGCCAGGAGCTTCGTTTATCGGAGGCGGGGTTTGGTGTCCGGCAGCCGATGTTTTAAGAGCGATTCGCATGGAGATTTATGAGCATCCCGATGGTTTCAAGGAAGTGCTGTATGACGGTGACTTTAAAGAATACTTCACAGAGATCATGGGTGAAAAATTGAAGACTGCACCAAAAGGCTTCGATAAGGAATTTGAAGATATCGATTTGCTGCGCTACAAATCGTACGCTTTTGGTTATTCACTCACCGATGAGCAGGTTTTGTCGGCTGATTTGGTCGAGCTCGCCGTATCTGTTTTCCGACAACTGAGCCACATGAACCGTTTTCTGAATGATGCCATCGAAAAACGGCGGTAAAAGTGTCGAATTAACAATAATATTTTGGTCGTTCATGGTGTAAATCGTACAGAAAGTTGTACGAAAAGCATTCGTTCATGATATAATAGTGTGAAAAGGGTTACAAAATCCGGGAACCACGTATTAATAGATAGATTAGTTTCTTCCCAATCAACCCATTTTCATAGAAAAAGCCGGCGAATTTACTTCCCGGCTTTTTTTCTTTTATCGTGATTGGTCTTGATTATTTCAGATTTCCTGTCTTGATCAGCCACTCGGCAATTTGAACGGCATTCAGTGCAGCACCCTTTTTAATTTGGTCGCCAACACACCAAAAAGTCAACCCTTTTGGATTCGTGATGTCTTTGCGCAAACGACCAACATATACATCATCTTTACCAGCCACAAACAAAGGCATTGGGTATTCTTTGTTTTGCGGTTTGTCGATAACGGTCAAGCCTTCAAATTTTTCGAATGCATCGCGTACTTGCTCAACGCTCAACGCTTCTTCCGTTTCCAGCCAAATAGCTTCAGAGTGTGAACGGGCAACCGGAACACGCACACAAGTGGCGCTTACTTCAGCATCGGTGTGCATAATCTTTTTGGTTTCCCAGTTCATCTTCATTTCCTCTTTAGTATAGTCGTTATCCAGGAAAACGTCGATGTGAGGAATGATATTCATTGCCAACTGGTAAGCAAATTTGTCAACTTTCGGTTCTTCACCTGTTGCAATCTGACGGGTTTGTTCTTCCAGTTCGGCAATACCTTGCGCACCTGCACCACTTGCAGCCTGGTATGTAGCAACCTGCACTTTGGTAATTTTCGACAAATCGTTGATTGGTTTCAACGCAACAACCATTTGAATTGTCGAGCAGTTTGGGTTGGCAATAATGTTGCGTGGGCGCACCAAAGCATCTTCCGGGTTTACTTCAGGAACAACCAATGGAACGTCGTCGTCATAACGGAAAGCGCTGGAGTTGTCGATCATGACTGCTCCGTATTTGGTAATCGTTGACGCAAAGTCTTTCGAGATTGAAGCTCCGGCAGAGGTCAATGCAATATCAATATCTTTGAAATCGTCGTTGTGCTTCAATTCCTTGACAGTTAGTTTCTTGCCTTTAAATTCGTATTCTGTTCCGGCACTTCTGGCCGATCCAAATAAAACTAACTCATCGAGCGGGAAATTCCGTTCAGCCAGTACGTTCAAAAACTCCTGTCCAACCGCTCCACTTGCACCAACAATTGCAACTTTCATAGTTTGGAAAATTTTGTTAATTTAAATCGTTAAAAATCAGTTTCTACTGTAGAAACTTAGAGCGCCCAAAATTAGTTGTTTACTTTTAATTTTTAACCCAATGAAAGCGAAATCTTGGTATTTTCTTTTGCTGGGAATCATCTTGTTTACAATTGATACTTACGGAAGGCCAATTTGGTTTGAAAATTTTGAAATCGCAGAGAAAGGATATTGGGGAGACGATGATGGTTTGACGATTCATGCTGACTTATCCGGAATTACAAAATGGTTCCTCAATGTGGACAATTGCAGCTTCACAGCTTCCAACGATTATGTGAAAACAGTTTCGACTTCCGGTGGCCGGTTCGAAGCACTAGACTGCGATGGCGAGGCAGTCTGGACTTCCGAGTGGATCCGGATTTCTGGTGAAAGCAGTGTGAGCTGCAAATTGACGACCCGGGAAACCGGCAGTGGAAAGACTGAAACCAGTAAATACATTCATGTTTTTTATCGCCTGGACGACGGGCCCGAACAACTTTTCGAAATCAATGGAATCAGTGCCGGAAATTGGGGCGAGGCCGTGGTGGAGCAAACCGGTTTGCAGGGAGACTCGCTGCAAATCGTGATTCGCTTGAACACAAGTTATGCTTCCGATAAAATAATAGTCGACGATATTTTGGTCGAGTCGCAGGAACCGCCGCTTTTACCCGAGAATTTGGCAGCTGCAGGAGATTTGTTGATCAATGAAATTCTGTTTAATCCTTACCCTGATTGTGATGATTTTGTGGAGGTGGTGAATGTTTCGAATAAGGAGCTGCGTACCGATCACCTGTTTATCGCCTCACGAGATAGCGATGGAAACTTGAAACAAGTTAATTCGTTTTCGGCTTTTGCGGATTATTTGGCACCTGGTGCCTATTTATTGCTGTGCGAAAAACCGGACAGCCTGCCTTTTATTTACCCGCAAAACTGTGCAGAGAATTTTATGTCGAGTGAACTGCCATCGATGCCGAATGATGGTGGGGTAGTCGCGCTGGTGGATGACTCGCTGAATGTGATTGACGAGTTAATCTACGATGCAAAAATGCATCATCCTTCGATTGCCGATGAAGAAGGGATTTCGTTGGAACGGAGGTCTGTTAAGTTGCCAACGAGTGAATGGGAGAATTGGACATCCGCTGCGTCGGTTGTGGGTTTCGCGACGCCCGGCTGCCCGAATTCGATGCTCGAGCTCGATTTTCAGACAAACTCGGTGACCTTTGAGCCCGATGTTATTTCGCCGAATAATGATGGCTATAACGATTTCACGAATCTTCATTTCGAACTGTCAGAGCCGGAATGGTTGCTGAATGTGCTGATTTTTGATGTATCAGGACGATTGATCGATCAACCGCAAAAAAATGTAACAATCGGGCAAACTGCCGATCTAAATTGGCAAGGACAACGATCGGATGGCGAGCTGTTGGCTGCCGGGATTTACGTTTTCTATATCGAATTGACCAATTTGAGGGGAGAGCGCAAAGTATTCCGGAAAAGCTGCACGATCGTAAACAAGATTATGTAATTTAGACGGTCACTACCAAAAAACAACCATGAAACAACACCTTTTTTCTTTTTCGCTGAAAGAGATCACCCGTTCACCCTCTTTCGGACGAAGCATTGCGACTACGGTCATGCTCGTTTTTCTGGCGCTATACTTTACTGCGGTTTTCTTGGCTTTTGGACTTTTGATTATTCCGAGAGCGTTGACTGAGAAATTCCCTGGTCAGGAACTAACCAGCATGCTGAACAGTTATCTGTTAATCTATTTTGCGATCGATTTAGTGATGCGACAACTATTACAAAGTTTGCCCACCATCAGCTTCAAACCGTTTATTATTTTGAATATTAAACGGCGGCGAATTGCCACCTATTTGCTCAACCGGTCGGTTTTGCATTTTTTCAATCTCCTGCCTTTTTTCATGATCATCCCACTGTTCTTTCGTCTCGTGGTGCCTGATCATGCTGGAGCCGGAGCGGTTTACTGGTTAATTGCCATTGTGCTATTAATCATGACCAACCATTTCCTCACGACATACTTGAAATGGTGGATCAACGAGAGCAGTTACGGGTTTTATGTGTTTGCTGCGGTTTTCGTGGCGCTTTATGCTGCAAATTATTTCGGCTTGGTGGATTTGACCGGTGCATTTGGACGATTGCTGGACACGACGATTCAACAGCCTTTGATTCTGCTTGGATTGGCGATTCCTCCCGTTCTGTTTTATTGGCTCAATCTGCGTTACCTGATGTCAAATTTGTACCTGAACCTGGTTGAGAAGAAGCAAAAGGACTCAACGGTGCGAGACTTCAGTTGGATGAGTGAACTGGGTGAGTATGGCAAATTCATTTCCTTGAACGTTCGGATGATTTGGCGAAATAAGCGTCCCCGAACCCAGTTTGTGATGACTCTGCTATTTCTGCTCTACGGATTTCTGATTTATAAAGATGTTGACAAAGGAATACCTGAAGGAATCTTGATTTTAGGAGGGTTGATCATGACCGGTATGTTTTCAATCTCCATCGGTCAGTTTTTCCCAGCTTGGCACAGTCGCTACTACGCGATGCTGATGACCCAGAATTTCAAAATGAAGCAGTTCCTTCAAGCCTTTTATTACATGAACCTGATTGTGTCGTTCATCTATTTCCTGGTCACTTTGCTGTACGGATTTATGGATATTCGGATCGTTTATTTCAATACCGCCCTGTTTTTCTACCACATTGGTGTGAATCTGAACCTGATCTTGCTGTTCGGTTCTTTTAGTAAAAAGGCGGTCGATCTGGGAGGTTCGGCGATGTTCAATTACCAGGGAATGGGGGCCACGCAATGGCTGATCGCATTCCCGCTGCTCATCGGGCCGATCCTGTTTTTCTACCTGTTTAAATGGGCAACAAATTCCAACCCGGCATTGATTATTTTGGGTCTCCTGGGAGTTGTTGGGATTCTGCTTCAGCCTCACTTATTTAATTATTTCGAAAAGTCATACAACAAACAAAAACATCGCCTCATCCGCGATTATAAAAACTCCTGATCATGATTGAAATTGTAAACCTCATAAAAGCCTATCAAAAAGAAATCGTTCTGAATATTGAGGAACTGAAGATTGAAAAAGGCCAGCTTTTCGGCTTGGTTGGAAACAATGGTGCCGGTAAAACAACCTTGTTTAACCTGGTGCTAGACCTGATTGTGCCGTCAAAAGGGCAGGTAATCAGCCAGGGAATTGTCGTTCAGAAATCGGATGACTGGAAAGCATTTACCGGTGCGTTTATCGACGAGAGCTTTACCATTGGATACCTGACACCCGATGAATATTTCACTTTTGTGGGTGAGCTTCGAGAAATGAATCAATCGGACCGGGAGATTTATTTGAAAGAGTTTGACGAATTTTTCAATGGTGAGATTCGTGGAAAGAAAAAGTTTATCCGCGACTTGTCGAAAGGGAATCAGAAGAAAGTTGGCATTGCAGCCGCGATGATGGGAAAACCGGAAGTAGTTGTTTTGGACGAGCCTTTTGCCAACCTCGATCCTAGTTCTCAGTACAAACTGCGTACACTCATTAAAAAGCAGGCGGCGGAACAGGGTACAACTTTCCTGATCTCGGGGCACACCCTCGACAACATCACCGAAGTTTGCAGCCGGATTGTCATCCTTGAAAAAGGAAAAATAGTGAAGGATGTACCAAAAACGGAAACAACGCTAAAGGAATTGGAAGCCTTCTTTGCCGGTGTGTTGGAACCCGAAAGCTTCACCATAGATTAAACATACTATTTTTTTCAGGTAGAGCTGCTTGCTTGGACTCCGTTTTACGGCTGGTAGTCCATGCGTGCAGCTTTACTTATTTTTAGCACCAGGATGATGCTGTTGAATAACAGCGTCATTAACATACTTCTTGTTAAGTAATTCGGAAACAGCGCGCCAAATGTTTGCGTATAACCATATGTAAATCCCTCCGAAGCGCATGAACTGTGTTCATAGTTTCCGCAACGGAAACGTTACTCCGTCGTTCAACTGTTCTGCATTGGAACCTCCTTTGAACAAATACTGATTCATTTTTTATGTTTTACGATAAAAACCAAAAGTCATGGAAGTCAAAAAGTATCCACGTGTCGATTTGGATCGCTATCACAACTTTTTTGTTGAGATTGGACTTGTTTTGGCTTTGGGAATTTGCTTCATAGCATTTGAATGGAAAACTCCTGTAAAGGAAGTTGAGACTTTAGGTGGTGTAAGCGTACAGGAAATAGAGACAGAGATAATTCCCATAACCAGACAAGAACAGGTTCGGCCTCCGGAACCCCCGCCACCACCCAAGGTTGTTGAGGTTCTGAACATTGTCGCCAACGATGTTGAGGTTGAGAATGAACTTGAAATTGAAAGTACCGAGGCCGATGAGGCAACGGTTATTGAAGTTACTCCGATAGCGACAACAATGGCGCACGAAGTAGAAAAGGAAGAAAAGGAAGATCCGATTTTCTACATTGTCGAGGAAATGCCCCAGTTTCCGGGTGGTGACATCGCGTTACGCAAATTTATTGCCGATGCCATTAAGTACCCGGTGATTGCTCAGGAAAATGGGGTGCAAGGAAAAGTGTACGTAAATTTTGTGGTCGGAAAAGATGGGAAGGTCACGGATGCCAGGGTTATTCGGAGTGTTGACCCATCGCTGGATAAGGAAGCTTTGCGGGTAGTCAACAGTCTTCCGCGCTGGAAACCGGGTTTGCAAAGGGGTGAGCCGGTTCGGGTGTCATTCAGTGTGCCGATTAGTTTTGTGTTACAATAATAGTGGAAATGGGTTGATTAATGAAGGCTGTCCGTCGGACAGCCTTTGTTATTTCTTAAGTTTTGCGTTTGAACAAGCGGATGGGAACCGTTTTTAGGCGTTCGACCTATCTTTGTAGCCATGAAAACTACAAGCAGTATTGTTGCACGTTCGCTCGTGTTGCGCAGTGGCATGACCACCATTCTAAACGACATTTCATTTACATTGAATCCGGGGGAATCGATGGCGATCACCGGCAGTTCGGGGAGTGGGAAAACCTCCCTGGGGCGATTGTTGGCCGGGCAGATTTTGCCAAGTTCGGGGGAGTTGAAGATTGAAGGAGAGATCAGTCGCGTGATGGTGGATCAGCAGGATCATTTCCTGTCACTTTCGGGGCAACGCAGTACCTACTACGGGCAGCGTTACGAGAATCAGGGCATGGAAAACAGTCCATCTATTCAGACTTATCTGGAGAAAGTGGCCGCGAAAGCCGAAGTTGCTGATGCGCCTGCGGTAATCGACGAAGTGATGGAAACGATGCATATCGATCATTTAAAAGATCGGAAGCTGCTTCAGCTGAGCAATGGCGAACGTAAGCGAACGCAATTGGCGGCGGCACTGCTTCAGAAACCAGATCTGATGGTGCTCGATCAGCCTTTTGTTGGCCTGGATGTGGATTCGCGGGCGAAGCTGACTGCCTTGATTCAAAAACAGATGCAAACGGGTATCTCATTCGCTTTGATTTGTTCGCCGAAGATGATCCCGGAAGGGGTGTCCCAGGTTATTGAATTGCATGAAGGACGCCAGCTGCAATGTTGTACGCCTGGTGAGTTCCAGTCGAAGATTGCACCGTCGGCTAGCGTTAATGAGCCGATTGCTCCTGAATTGTTTAAAGGTTTGGTGAAGCACAACGAGCAGTTTGAGCAGGTTGTTGGCATGAAAAAGGTGCAGGTAACCATTGGAGGAAAACAGATTTTAA
Source organism: Mangrovibacterium diazotrophicum (assembly GCF_003610535.1). Taxonomy (NCBI): domain Bacteria; kingdom Pseudomonadati; phylum Bacteroidota; class Bacteroidia; order Marinilabiliales; family Prolixibacteraceae; genus Mangrovibacterium; species Mangrovibacterium diazotrophicum. The sequence goes on from NZ_RAPN01000001.1 coordinate 3,623,694, forward strand.
AAGATATTGACTGGCAGGTGAAACCCGGCGAGCAGTGGGCTTTGCTGGGACACAACGGCGCAGGAAAGTCAACTTTATTGAGCCTGGTAACGGCTGACAACCCGCAAGGCTATGTGAACGACCTGGTGTTGTTTGATCGCAAGCGCGGCTCGGGTGAAAGTATTTGGGACATTAAAAACCGGATTGGATTTGTGTCGCCGGAGTTGCACCAGTACTTCCTGCGTGGCGAAGGGATTTTCAATACCATTCCCGGTTTGCAGTCGAAGTCGCACGGGCATTACGATGCGTTGAGTTGCATGGATGTGATTGTCTCCGGCTTTAAAAACGAGATTGGTTTTGCCAGTCAGCCAACCGATCTGGAACGGGATTTGGCTGAGCGCTGGTTCCCGGTTTTGGGCCTGTCGCATTTGCAGGATCGCTTGTTTGTTCAGGCGTCGTTGGGCGAACAGCGGGCATTGCTGTTGGCTCGCGCGTTGGTAAAATCGCCTTCACTTTTAATACTGGATGAGCCTTGCCAGGGGTTGGACGAGGTGCAGACCAGTCGTTTTGTGAATTTGCTGGAGCAGGTGTGTCAACATTTGAATACAACGATGGTTTATGTGACGCACCACCGCAACGAAATTCCGACTTGTGTGTCGAAACTGCTGGAGCTTGAAGGTGGTCAGGTGAAGTTAAACGGTACATTTAACTGATTAAATTCAGCTTTCGCGGTCGTGCAGAAGCGACAAAATCGGTTATTTTTGTTCAAAACATTTCAATCTGATCCAATGAATAACAACTTCTTTGTAAAATCACATGGTCTGGGTAACGACTACATTGTGATGGACAGCCACAAGACGGATTTCGAATTTTCGGTAAAAAACATTCAACTCATTTGCGATGTCCACTACGGAATTGGCTCCGACGGCATCCTGGTGCTGGTTGATTCAACAAAAGCCGATTTCGGTTTGCGCATTCTGAATCCCGATGGATCGGAAGCTGAAAAGAGCGGTAACGGTTTACGTATTTTTGCCAAATTTCTGTTCGACTACGGCTATACGACAAATACGTCATTCTCGATTGATACCCTCGGAGGAGTTGTTCGGGCGGAAGTGATTCAGCAGGAAAAAGGAAAAGCCCGCATGATTAAAGTTGACATGGGCGCCGCCATTTTCGAGGCTGGGAAGGTTCCGGTTAAAAGTGAGCAGGCGGAATGTCTGGATGAATTGCTGGAACTGGACGGAACAAGTTACAGGATCAACTGTGTTTCGGTGGGCAATCCGCACTGTGTTGTTATCAAGGACGAGTTAGAGGTGGACGAGATCATGAAATACGGAACGCAGATTGAAAATCATACGAAGTTTCCGAACCGCATCAACGTACAGTTTGCCAAAGTGATTTCGCCTGATTTGGTCGAAATCCTGATTTGGGAACGTGGTGCTGGCTGGACCCTGGCTTCGGGCAGTTCGTCGAGTGCCGTTGCCGCTGTTATGGTGAAGAAAGGACTGACGAACCGCAAGCTGACGATGAAAATGCCGGGAGGTGAGCTGAAGCTGGAGATCGACGAAGACTGGCAAATTCACATGACCGGTGAAGTGCGCGAGATCGCATCAGGCGTTTTGAGCGCAGAGCTGCTAGACGAGCTAATTGGATAGAACAGAATAAGTACTATTATAGCAGTGAGGGTTTCGCTTTAAGTGGAGCCCTCACTATTTTTATCAGATTTGTTTGAAAGATTCAGGCAAGGGTTGAACAAAAATGCTAAATATTTGTCAATTCAAGCGGTAAAACAAACAAGCTGTATTTGATTCAAAACGATACGACCAATTTATGGTTATCTTTGTCACTCCAAAGTGAGAGAAAAGTCAGAAACGATGGAATTAGTAGAAGCATTTAACAAACAGAAAAAGAATATGATCGGTAAAAAATTACCCTTTACAAAAGAACAAATAGAGAAAGTAATTGAGACGCATCCGACGCCTTTTCACATTTACGATGAGAAAGCGATGATGGAATACGCGCGTTACTTCAACGAATCGTTTTCATGGAACGAGGGCTTCAAAGAGTACTACGCGATTAAAGCTGCTCCGAACCCGTATTTGATGAAGTTACTCCGGAAAGAGAGTTTCGGGATTGACTGTAGCTCGATGGCCGAGTTGATTTTGGCTGAGCGTTTGGGAATGCGTGGCGAGGAAATCATGTTCACTTCGAACGATACGCCTGCTTACGAGTACCAAAAAGCGATGGAGTTGGGTGCGATCATCAACCTCGACGATATTAAGCACATTGATTATCTGGAAAAACATGCCGGAATTCCGGAGCTGGTTTGCTTCCGTTACAATCCGGGTGCCTTGAAAGAAGGAAACATCATTATTGGTAATCCTGAAGATTCAAAATACGGTTTCACCCGCGAACAACTGTTCGAAGGTTACAAACGTTTGGCGGCGAAAGGTGTAAAACGTTTCGGTATTCACACTATGGTGGCATCAAACGAGTTGGATGCACATTACTTTGTTGAAACTGCTGACATTATTTTCGATACCATTGTTGACCTGTCGAAAGAACTGGGAATCCGTTTCGAGTTTGCCAACCTGGGTGGTGGTATCGGTATTCCTTATAAAAACGAACACAAGCCGGTTGACCTGAAAATTGTGAGCGAGGGCATTAAAGAACGCTACGAAAAATACATTGTGGCAAATGGTCTTGATCCGTTGAAGATCTTCTTTGAATCGGGCCGCGCCATTACCGGTCCTTACGGATACCTGGTTTCAGAAGTGCTGCACATTAAAGAAACTTACAAGAAATACGCCGGGTTGGACAGCTGTATGGCTAACCTCATGCGTCCAGCATTGTACGGTGCTTATCATCACATTACTGTTTTGGGTAAGGAGAAAAGTGCGTGCAACACCATTTATGATGTAACCGGTTCGTTGTGCGAAAACAACGATAAGTTTGCGATCAACCGTCTGTTGCCTGAAGTAGAACCGGGCGACCTGGTTGTGATTCACGATACCGGTGCTCACGGTCACTCCATGGGATTCAACTACAACGGTAAGTTACGTTCGGCCGAATTGCTGCTTCGCGAAAATGGCGAGGTGGTTCAAATTCGTCGTGCAGAGACCTTGGAAGACTACTTCGCAACGCTTGATTTCGAAGGCGTCAAAGATTTTGAATAGATCTTGAGATTAAAATAGACAGCCGGGATACGAAAGTTTCCCGGTTTTTTATTGCCATTTGTTCTGTAATTAAAGCCTTTTCGTACATTTGAAACCATGACGATGCCGCTAAAAATTGGTTTTGATGCGAAGCGCGCCTTCCTGAATTCGACTGGTCTTGGAAGCTACAGCCGAAATACGATCGACGCATTAAATACCTCTTTCCCCGAAAATGCCTACTACCTTTATAGTCCGTCGGTAAATCCGCTTATTTATTCGCCTCAAAAGCCCTTGGTAACTGTTGCTCCAAGCGGGCAATGGTGGAAAAGTGTGAAGCCGGTTTGGCGAACTTACAAGGTGACGGAACTGGCACAAAAAGTTGGGTTGGACGTTTTTCACGGTCTGAGCCAGGAGTTGCCGGTTGGTTTGGGAAAAGCAGGAATTCGGTCGGTGGTTACCTTTCACGATCTGATTATGATGCGCTATCCGCGGTTTTACAGGGCTGCCGATCGTCGGATTTATTACCGGAAATACAAATATGCACTGAAGGTGGCCGACCGGATTATCGCCATAAGCGAGCAAACCAAGAGCGACTTAATTCATTATATGAATGTGGACGAGAGCCGGATTGACATGCTCTACCAGTGTATCAACCCGCTGTATTTTGCGAAAAGTGCGGAGGAAGACATTGAATTAACTCGGCTGAAGTACCGGCTTCCGCATCAATTTATATTGGTGCCGGGAACGATTGAAAAGCGGAAAAATCAGGAGCAGGTGCTTCGTGCTATCGTTGAGGGCGGAATTGATTTCCCGATTGTCGTGGTTGGGGCGCAGACGGCTTACTTTAAAACATTGAAACCGCTCATCCGACACTTGGAAGGGCGAATTCTATTTTTAACACAGGTGATGAATGATGAGTTGAGCCACATCTACCAAATGGCGTATTTGACTATTTTTGCGTCGTTGTTTGAAGGCTTTGGATTGCCGGTTGCCGAAGCACAGGCGTGCGGGTGCCCGGTGCTGACTTCAAATGTGAGTTCGATGCCGGAAGCGGGCGGTGACGCTGCTTTGTATGCCGATCCGGAGAAGGCGGAAGAGATTGCGAACGGTATTTGGCTTTTGCTGTCGGATACGGCGTTGCGGGACGAAAAAGTACAACTCGGTTACCAAAATGCGGAACGGTTCAGGCCCGAGCAATATGCCCGTGGGTTAATGGAAATATATCAAAAACGATAACATGCAAGATGATGTTAAAAAAGCACTGGAAGTGCTTCAAAGCGGGGGAGTAATTCTTTATCCTACCGATACAATTTGGGGAATTGGCTGCGACGCGACCAATGAAGCTGCGGTGAAGCGTGTTTACGAAATAAAAAAACGTGCCGACTCGAAAAGTATGTTGGTGCTGATGGAGAACGTGAACCTGCTGGAACGCTACATGCAGGAAGTACCCGAGATTGCCTACGATTTGATTGAGGTGACGGATAAACCGATGACAATTATTTACCCGGGTGCCAAAAATTTGGCGGCGAATTTGCTGGCTGAAGATGGCTCGGTGGGTATCCGAATTACCACGGAACGCTTTACGCAGCAGCTGATTCAGCGGTTCCGGAAACCGATTGTCTCAACATCGGCCAATATCAGTGGGGAACCCTCTCCGGCTTTTTTCGGCGAGGTGAGCGAAGAAGTGAAAAATGCGGTGGATTACGTTGTGAGCTACCGTCAGGATGATCTGAATCCGGCAAAACCGTCCAGTATTATCAAACTGGGAGTTGGTGGCGAGATCAAAATTATTCGCGAATAAAAACAAAAAAAGCTATTCAAAGAGCCAGACACTCTTTGAATAGCTTTCCTTTTTTAACAGGGCCGCTTCTTACAGCTCCTTAACCTGTCCCGATCCGCCGATCGACTGATCGATGCGCGGGTTACCGTTGTAAAAGACACTTCCCGATCCAACGATTTTTGCTACGAGGCTGTTGTTACAGTGGATGTAAGCATTTCCCGATCCCGAGATGCGAACCGTAACGTCTTCGGTCTCGAAATCTTCTCCTTTAAAACCACCCGATCCTGAAATGTTAACACTGACATCTTGCGCATCACCGTCACCATCGACCAGGATGTTGCCACTTCCGGAGATATTGGAGGTCAGGCGTTCAGTTTTTAGATCATCGAGTTTAATGCTTCCGCTCCCGCTGAGTGTCAGGCTAAGAATACGAGAATTAATTGGCCCGTCGTTAAGGATGTCACCCGATCCGGATACAGTTAACGCAGAGATATCTGGTACGGTAATGTAAATCTCAATTTTGCCGGTTTCGAAATCTTTCCAGAGCATGTTCTTCGTTTTAAAACGGATTACAAGCTCTCTGTTTTTTACTTCTGTCACCAACTCATCCAGTGTTGATGATTTGGCTACAATTTCTACCGATTGCTTATCGCCTTGAGCCAGGTAAAGTTTGGCGTCAACCCGCAGGCTGATTTCAGAAAAGGCATCCAGTTCTCTTGTTTGGTTTTCTGCTTGTACATTGCTAAGGCCAACTACCAGCAAAAGCATTGTCACCAATGTCATCACTCTTGTTTTCATGTGTCTCATAATTTATCTTGTTTTCTGATATTGTCGAACCACGTTCGTTACTGGTAAAAGACAGGAGATATTGGAAAAGGTTGCAGGGTTTGCTGCAAAATTTGTTACAAATCGAAGATTCCTTCCGGACACTGCAATTCCATTTCGCGGGCGTCTTCGTCGAAACGAGTCAGAAAATCTTCGTTAAAAGGAACCAAAATTTCCTGTTGGTTGTAAGTCACGGTTAAAATGAGGTTGCCGGCGTAGTCGTCGACTTGTGTGATGGGGCCAATTTTCCCTTTTTCGGTATCAAAAAGCGTGTAGCCAACCAGCATGTGCAGCGAAAGTTCTTCCGATTCGTTAATCCAATCATCTTCTAAAATATAAACCGAACTGCCGCAGATTTTACGGGCCTGTTCCTCATCGTCGATCCAGTCGAAATGAACAAGCGCCGTTTCCGACGAACGGAAGCGCAGGCCTTCTTCCTGCATGAAAAAGGGAACCAGCAAACCATCGATCTCGAGGAAAAGCATGGGCATCTCGTCGAGACTGGCTTCGTACTCCGGTTCAAACTGAAGCACTACTTCTCCTTTAATACCGTGAGGTTTCTGCAGGTAGCCAATTTTCAGGCATTTCGCTTTGGGTATTGTTTCCATGTTAGCAAAAATAGAAAATCTGAAAGATTATTTAGTCGATTTCCGTGATCAGGTGTACAGGAAGCGTTTGATATTGCGCTTTGGTGTCTTCTCGAATTCGGTTTCAACCAATTCAATCTTCGAAATCTGGCTGTATTTCGCGAGTTCTCTGTTCACTTTCACCCGGTATTCTTCCATCACGTGCGACACATATTCCGGGGTATTGTGGTTATGCACCTGAAGGCTGTCGTAGTCGGGATAAACCAGTGCGACTAATTTGCCCTCGCGGTCGACAACAACACACTCGAGAATGAAGTGCTGGCTGCTGAGTTTGGCCTCAATCTCCTCGGGGTAGATGTTTTGCCCCGACGGGCCAAGCAGCATGTTCTTGCTCCGGCCGCGGATGTAGATGAAATTGTTCGCATCAGTAATTCCTAAATCACCGGTTCGCAACCAGCCATCGTCGTCAATCGATTGAGCTGTCGCTTCCGGGTTTTTATAATAGCCCGCCATCACGTTGGGGCCTTTCACCATAATCTCGCCCACTTCGAGATACGGATCGGCCGAATCGATTTTCAGCTGCATGCGATCAACCAAAGCACCGGCTGAGTAAGGCTGTGTTTTGTTCCATGCCTGGTACGAAATCAGCGGACCGCACTCGGTCATGCCGTAACCAATGGTGAACGGGAATTTTATCTTGCGGAAGAAATCTTCGACTTCGCGGTTGAGGGCAGCGCCACCAATCACGATTTCGTAGAATCGGCCACCGAAAGTTTCAACCAACTTTTGTCGAACCTTTTTATACAGGAGGTTTCTGATCCCCGGAACCTTTAGCAGGAAGCTTGTCAGCGGCTTTTCAAGTGCCGGCTGTATTTGTTTGTTGTAAATCTTTTCGATCACCAATGGCACCGAAAGAATCAGGTGCGGCTGTATTTCCTTGAAGGCTTTCACGATGACCTGCGGTGTCGGCGCTTTCGTCAGGAAGGTGATGTGGCAGCCCAGGGTTGCCGGGAACAAAAACTCGAACAGCAAACCAAATACATGCGCCATTGGCAAAAACGAGACAATTTTCTCGCCTTGCTTCAGTGGCATGTGCTCGCGGGCAAAACGGATGTTCGACATCAGGCTTCGGGCCGGCAAAAGCACACCTTTGGTAAAGCCGGAAGTTCCTGAAGTGTAAGAAATAACACAGGTGTCCTCGTCTTCCAGCTCGGCAGGCATTATATTCTTCAAATTGAAAGCCGCCCGATTGTAGTCGGGTTGGCGCCAGAAGTTCAGAATTTCTGCCGACTTGGCCCATACCGGATCCATGCGTTGAAGGCTCAAAACCGCTTCCAGTTGAGGCATCTCATTCAGGTCGAGCTTTTCGAGCAGCTGGTCGCCTGCAAACAGGATCATCGACTCGCTGTGGCCTACAATGTGGTGAACATCTGCTGGATTGAAGTCGGGCAAAATCGGCACGGCCACTGCTCCATAGCTGATCGTCGCCAGGAAGGTAATCCCCCAGTGCGATGAGTTGCGACCCAGCAGAGCGACCTTGTCTCCTTTGGCGAGCCCACACTTTTCAAAGAACCCGTGAATCTGGTAGATCAGCTTTGCAGCGTCTTCGTAGGTATAGTTTATTCCTTCGTAGTCTGAAAATAGCAGCAAATCCTTGTTCTGCTGAAACGATTGCCTGTAGTAAGCGATTAATCCCTTTTCATTCATAATATCGTCCTCTTCGAGCATTGTCCGATTTCTTTCGACAACCGGCAAATGTAAGATTTTCTTTTAGTTATGCCAATCATGCTGCCGGTCGTTGTGCTCCCGACTCTAAAACAATCAATGGCGAGAAGAGTTGACAAATATCAAGCCACATTCTTTGGCTGAACTTTTTGATTTTGTATGTAATTGTTTTGTAACAAAAGCATCGAAAATTATTCAATTTCTTCTCATTTGTCTTTTTGAAACTAATTTTAATCTGCTTAACTTACTTCTTTCTTTGCGGTAAGCCTCTGGCTAGCAGGATTCAAAATCTTGCTTTGCGATTTATTCTTACACTTTTTTATATTTTTGCCGCTTAACATCACTTTAATCAACAATTGAAAATTACTATGAAAAAACTTTTATTCATCCTGTTTGCTGTCGCGTTCTCGGGAGCTGTTATGGCTCAAAACATCCAGCTTCATTATGACTTTGGAAAAGAACGGAAATTAGTGACAACTACTGTTGAGATGTTTCGTCCTGACAAGTACGGTTCTACTTTCTTCTTTATTGATATGGACTATGGCAGTGACGAGCGGAATGTAGATAACGGTATTTCTTTAGCTTATTGGGAAATTGCCCGTGCATTTAAATGGAAAGAAACGCAAACGATTATGCCACGCGTGGAATACAACGGTGGAACAATGAAATTGTATATTCCGAATGTATTGGATGCATTCGTTCCTATCGAAAACTGCTGGTTAGCGGGTGTTGAACACACTTGGGCATCGAGTGACTTTTCTAAAATTTTGACGCTGCAAGGTAACTACAAGTACATTAAAGACAAGGAAGATGCATCTTTCCAGTTAACAGCAGTGTGGACGATTAAAATGCTGGAAGGTAAATTAGTATTCGATGGTTTTGCGGATTTCTGGAAAGAAGGCATGGATTGGGGAACTAGTACAACTGATTTCCGTTTCCTGACTGAGCCGCAAATCTGGTATAACTTCTGCCCGAACTTTGCTGCCGGTTCTGAGATTGAGATCAGCAGTAACTTTGCTGAAGATGGTTGGCAGGTGAACCCAACTTTGGCTGTGAAATACACGTTCTAAACCTAAAATTCCGAAACAATGCTGGATAAATATTTTAGTATAACCGAGCGTGGCTCGTCCATCAAAAAAGAAATTATTGGTGGTGCCACAACTTTCCTGACCATGGCTTACATCATTTTTGTAAACCCGAACATTTTGGGTGATGCAGGAATGGATAAAAGCGCGCTGATTACCGTTACTATTTTGGCTTCAGTTATTGGTACAATTCTGGCGGGTGTTTGGGCTCGCGTGCCTTATGCTATGGCACCGGGTATGGGCTTGAACGCTTTCTTTACTTATACGCTCGTTTTGGGTGCCGGAGTTCCCTGGCAAACTGCCCTTGGGGTCGTGTTCATCTCGGGTGTCGTGTTCCTTTTGCTGACCGTTACAAAGGTTCGTACCAAGATTATCCATACCATTCCGCTGTCGTTGCGTTTGGCAACCGGCGCCGGTATTGGTCTTTTCATTGCTTTCATCGGTTTTAAAAGCATGGGTTTGGTTGTTGCTAATCCGGCGACTTTTGTTGGATTGGGAAAATTCACCCCAACTTTGCTGATTGGTATTGCCGGGTTGGTGATTACTGCTGTTTTGGAAGTGAAAAAAGTACGCGGTGGAATTTTCTACGGTATTATCATTACGACGATAATCGCATTGATTGCCGGTCAGGTTACTCCGCCGGATAGTCTTATTTCGATGCCACCGTCAATTAGTCCGCTGGTTCTGCAGCTCGATGTTTTGTCGGCTTTGAAATTTAGCTTGATTGGTGCGATCTTCTCGTTCATGTTCGTTGACTTGTTTGACTCGGTAGGTACCATTGTGGCTTGTTCGTATGAAGCGGGTTTTGTGGATAAAGACGGCAAAGTAGAACACGTTGACCGTATTCTGGAGGCTGATGCTGTGGCAACTGTTGCCGGTGCTCTGTTGGGAACCAGTACAACAACTACTTACATCGAGTCTGCTTCGGGAATTGCGAATGGTGCTAAAACCGGTTTTGCATCGGTAGTAACAGCGGGTTTGTTTTTACTGGCGCTGTTGTTTGCTCCGATTATCGGTATTGTTCCTGCTTATGCAACAGCTCCCGCTTTGATCATTGTTGGGGTGTACATGTTCAAAAATATCAAGCAGATTAACTTTACTGATTTCTCGGATTCAATCCCGGCATTCCTGACAATCATCCTGATGCCGCTGACCTACAGTATTTCAACTGGTTTGTCGTTCGGATTCATTTCGTTCATCCTGTTGAAATCAGTTGCAGGTAAGTTCGAAGAGATCTCTTGGCTGATGTGGATCATTGGTGCACTTTCTGTGGTCAACCTTTGGTTGGGCGTTTAATTTGAAAGTAAGAGAATCAAAACATACAGGAAGGAGCTTCATCAACGGAGCTCCTTTTTTTATAACATAAAATGAAAATACAACCGGGCATTTTTCGAATTGAAAAATTTGTATTTTTGCCCGCACACGGGTTGTTAGCTCAGTTGGTTTAGAGCATTACCTTGACAGGGTAGGGGTCACTGGTTCGAATCCAGTACAACCCACTTAGTTACGACGTTTCAACAAGGAATGAGTAACAAAATAGTAACACAAGTCAACGCTTAGGCTATATGTTTGTACGAACATCTGCTAATGGATGGTGAATTTGTTTAACTACATTGCGTGAAAGACATCGAGCTTGATTACTTCTAACCGAAATCTACATTTTCAATGCAGCAATAAATGAAAGCTATCGAGAATGATTATCGTGGGTTCTACAAGATTGCTCTTGATCTCGTTTACTTTGTTCCATTTTCTCTATTATCTGAGCAACGTATTTCTGGTATGGAGTCTGTTTTACTCCGTTTATTATATCATCAGCTTCACTTGTTGCACGGGGCAGTACGTAAGGCATTAGCTTAATGATGAAGTCTGCTTTTTCCTTTGGTTCCAGTTTTATCAACAATTCAGGTAGGGTTTCAATCTCGTCAGTAATCGCCTGATGTATCATTTCCTTTAAACTACCAGTTAGCTTATTTGGCGTCCCTTTTGTTCTTCCTCCTGTTTTAATCCCTTTCGCCATAATCTATTTTGGTCTACTTTAGATAAAGATAATAGAAATTCCATTGATTGATGGTTAGCGTATAAAAAATATCAGCTGATGGACAGTGTGTAGAACGAAATGGATTCCACCTCCCAGTTATTTGTCTAGAATGTGAAATATGAAATGAGTTTGTTCCAAAATAGAACTGGTTTTGACTTAGTACATGATTTGCTGCTCCGTTCTCGCGATTGCTTTCTACGACGTGCTTTTATTTGTCTTTTTGACCATTTTTCGGCCCAAATAACCTTGTTATTTTTAATCCAGTAGTGTGATTGGCATTCAAAACTCCAGTTTCCTATCGAAGGGTATAGAGATATTTGTTCTCCGTTGTAGGTTAATTCCCAATCAGATGGAGATAACGGTGTTACTACTTCATTTCCACAGCCGCACATACATTTGTGAACGGCAGTGTTGTAGTAAGTTGTAATGTAAACGATTCCTGAGTCTAAGGAATCAGGAATCGTTTTTACGAATTTAAACGTCACATTTTTCTTCATTATTTAAAAAGGAATTGTTGATAGAGTAGACAGAGTGAAACTCTTGTTCTAGATCTTGGTAGAATCCGGATAGCTTTTTCCATTTTAAGACTGCCTGAGCGGCATTTAGCATGTTTAGTTCAGCTATTTGGATATTTGTAACATAGTCGTTTTCTGTTTCAACACCACTTGGCAAATACTTATCCAAATGATCATTCTTTTGATGATTCGCCGACGTAACTCTTACTTGTCCGATTAGAGCGTCATCTACAACATTAACACCCAGACCGACGTCAATTATTGTTATTGATTTAGTCATGCAATAATTAATCAGCGTCCTTCTTGCTCTATTATTATCAATACAAATGAATACAAAATTGAGGTTTTGAAGGTTCTCGAAGTTCTCTTCAGTAACATAGTAGTTATGAGCGAAAATTGCTTTACGCATATTTGAGTAGATGCGATAGTAGTAATCTACTTTACTGATTGAATTTTCGAGTTCCTGGATGCTCGGCGCTCCCGGTGATCTAAAGGCATTGTGGTTCAGAAATACATCTCCGTCGTAGATGTGAATCTCTTGAACTCTTGTCTTTGCTATTAAATCAAGGATATACGCCCCCGTCCCCCCCATTCCTATGATGCCGATCTTTTGATTTGAGAATTTTTGGTTGATGGAATCAATATTGGCCCTACTGGAATTGGTATCAATATAGTGGAAGACTGCTCCTTCCTCATCGTCAACGACTGGCAGATATGGTTTTTCCGTTACTGTCGCATCAATCGACTTAGCAGGAGCAGAAACAATCTCTGCGTACCTCTTTATCTTTTCATAATAGTTTGCATATCCCTCAGGGGGCTTGTTTGAAAATGAAAAGCTAGCCCTTACCGAGTTCCCCAAAAGGGTACCATTATTTGCATGCCTTATTTGTTCAATTGATGATCCATTTTTATTGCAGGGATATTCTCCACTAAACATTATTACATGTGTCTCAGGCTTTATAGTGCTTGACCCACTAATGTTCAACGTTGAAATCAAAATGCCATATTTAATCTCTCGATTTGAATTTACATATGGGATATGGTGGGCAAATAAATGCCCACCATTAATTTCAATACTGTAGCCTTCGTCTCGAAGGCGCTTCAGGTCTTTACTATGATTTATCAGTTGCTGTGACATTGAAGATCATTTTATGTTTGACATTCACAAAATCACCGGCAACCAAACTCCCTTGCGGTTTTTCATTTTGTCCGCGGGTGAAAGTCACTGTGTAAATCGTTCTATCGTTGTTCTGATAGGTTCCAAATGCAAGTGTTACCACTTGTTCGAATGTAATGGCCTTGTCGTTCCATTCTTTTTCGCGGCCATTTATAATTAAAATAGTTGCGTGCGTCATAATGATTGTATTTGACGGTTAATAATTATTTTGTGCTGAATAATCCATCCTCCCTCAACAGGATAGGTCGCGTTTACTGAGGTCAAAAAAGCACAGTGTCTATCGATTAGCTTTCGATAAACCTAACAGTCAAATACTAAGAATTTGGATTTCTCAAGAGAAGGTGTTACCTTTGGGGTCTCAAACACAAAGAAAAGACACATTTTCTTTAAAAATACAAGCTCAGTTTAACTGGGCTTTTTTTATTTAACTTCTGTCTACATATTGACTCTTTTAAATTTCATTCAACAAATATAGTAAACAAAATCGAATAATCAATAAAAATGCCATTTATTTTTATGTTTGTATCACAAACGTTTGTAATGTAAACCTTTTTTGCTATATTTACCAAATAAACTTTAGTATGACAGAACAAGAACTCGAATTATTTTACTCCCAGCTATCAAATAAAATAGTTGAGTTGAGATCTAACCTGAACCTTACACAGCAGGTTTTTGCAGATGAATTAAACATTTCGAGGGCATCGATTGTCAATATTGAAAAAAAACGACAACGACCTACGATTCATCTTCTTTATAAGATTTCCGTCTTAGCGCAGGTAGAAATGAATTATTTTTTTGATTCTTTCAATAATCAGAATTTGATGGATGGGAAAATTTCAGATAAAATAGACAAGAAGAAGCTTAATGAAGATGAAAAGTTAATGCTGAAAAATTATATCACTAAGCAATTTATTTCTAAAAAATAAAATTGTATCGAAATGATAAAGATTAAAGACATAGAAAGAAAAGCTCAAGAAATACTGTTACAATTAAAAATTAATAAAGCTCCAGTACCTATAGAAGAAGTCGTCGTGAGTTTAGGGTTAGTAATAGACAAGGGGATCTTTGGAGATACAATTTCTGGATTTCTTTTAACTAAAGAAAATGTGAATCTTATCGCGGTAAAATCAACAGAAAGTGAGGTCCGCCAAAGGTTTACTATTGCTCATGAGCTCGGACATTTTTTGTTTCACAGCACTAATAAGGATGATATCTTTATCTCAAATGTTCTTTTTAGAAATGAAAGTTCTTCTACTGGGGAAATAAGAATGGAGAGAGAGGCAAATTCGTTTGCAGCAGCGATTTTAATGCCGGCTAAGTTTATTAATGATGAAATACAAAATCTAAATAACAAGTTGACAGTAGAGGAAGCGATAAAAGATTTAGCTGACGTGTTCAAAGTTAGTGAGGTTGCTATGACCTATAGATTAACTAACCTTGGTTACAATATCTAAACGTGTAAGAACACTTTAAATATGAAGGCTTTTTTCATATTCAGTTGACAAAAGGGTGTTTTTAACAGATAGAGGTTCATAACTTTCGCGATAATTGGTGATTTATTCTCCGGTGATATTATTCTTTTTCATATAGAATTTGTTTAATTTGTTGATATATGTTTCATAAAAATACTCCCTATGTACTTCGCGTTAAAACAAGACAAAAATAGTTCGGAAGCATATTTGAACTTTTTGGAGGATATAATTGATCGAGGAAATAAGGAATATGCTATTATCTTCAGTCAAATAGTTGATCAAGCGCAAAGATTGGCTAAGACCGGAGATTTTTATTCTGTTGATAGTGATAGATTTGGCATCGTGAGCTATTTTTCTAGATTTAAGGGGGTTATTGATGGAATGGATTATAAAGCACTGCAAATAAACGACTATAGGAAATTGAAGAGTTGTTTAGAGCAAGAAGCAATCTGCTAACCTTATGTCACCAGAGCTTCTTAGTCTCCATGTGTCGCAGCTAAATAGGGCTGTTGGTAGATCAAAGACCAACAAATACGCAGATCCTAGAAAGCAAGATTACCATGCTTCGTTAATTGAACTATTTAGCAAAGTATCGACTACGGAATTTTCGAAGGCGAATGATACGGAGCGGAAAGAGTTGAAATCGATTTTAGATTTTTGTTTTTTAAGCATTGAATTTCTAGATAATAGCACGCTTGTTAATATTCCGTATGAAATTGTTTATTGTTTAGAGAAAGCGTTACAAGATTGGGATAATTCCAATGACTACATTATTGTAACGTCGCTTCAAAATAATCTTCTAAGTTATAGTTTTGATCCTACTTTAGCTTTAGATGTCACTATTTATGATTTGATAAGAGCTAAATATTCAATTGAATTTAGGCATAAATTAATTCAAATAAATTTGCCCAAATATCTAGCGCATGATTATCTAGCTAATGTTGTCCTCTATCATGAATTAGGTCATTTTATAGATCAGAGATTTAGAATTTGTAACAGGATAGCCATCATTTTAGGCTTGAATCCAGCGCAGGAAAATCATTATGAAGAATTTTTTGCTGATATATTTGCGTCTCAATATATCGGAAAAGCTTCTAATTTCTACTTGGGGTATATTGCGCATGGTGATGGAGATTGTCATACTCATCCTGCCACAGATAAAAGAATCACGATGGTTGAAGAGTATTTATGCGGCCACGATAATTCAATATTAGAGACTTTCAAAATTGCAGTGCCCGCTATAGTCAATAAAGAACTCTTTATAAATGATAAAAAGATAGACGACGGAGATTTTAGATGCTTTATACCTTCAGAGCCAGGTTCCAGTTTGGAACTTCATTCAATCTTTGAAGTTGGATGGGGCTTATGGCTGAATGAGATTGCGGAATATGATAATCGCGGAATTACTCGTGATCAAAAATATCGCATCATTAATAACCTATTGGAAAAGACAATAAGTAATTTCATGATAACTGAAAAATGGAAAGCGAATGTACCTAACTAAAGCTGAAATTCGTGCATTGTACGAAAAAGGTGAATTCGTCATCAGGCCTTTGCTTTCTAATGGCCAGTTCGGTGAGGTAACCGTAGATTTAAGGCTCGGGACAGATTTTC
This sequence comes from Mangrovibacterium diazotrophicum, assembly GCF_003610535.1. Taxonomy (NCBI): domain Bacteria; kingdom Pseudomonadati; phylum Bacteroidota; class Bacteroidia; order Marinilabiliales; family Prolixibacteraceae; genus Mangrovibacterium; species Mangrovibacterium diazotrophicum. The sequence continues at coordinate 3,639,646 of NZ_RAPN01000001.1, forward strand.
TCGTCAGTATTCAAGGACGCGAACCAGTAATTGATGCGACTGGAAATCCAGATGCCAAGCCGATTGCAAGTTTCTTTCAAGAAACCAAACGTTTAGTAGGCGAGGAATTTTACTTACATCCCCATCAAACGGTTTTATGCTCTTCTCTAGAATATATTAAGATACCCGACGACATTTTTATGGTTTTGTCTACTAGAAGTTCATATAATAGATTAGGGCTTTCATTAAATACCGTAGTCCAGCCCGGATACTGCGGATGTCTTTCGTTAGAATTAACTAACAGTAATAATAATCCGCTAAAGTTGTTGGTTGGGGCATCAATCATACAAGCAAGACTATTCAAGCTAACAGAAGGTACTAACTATTTCAATTCTGATAGAAAGTATTCATGCCAAGTTCGGCCAGTAGCTTCTCTTGCAAGCAACGATAAGGATCTGAGTATATTGCGAGACCTTTTTTTGAAGTAGGGTGTATAATTAAAACTTTTAGAAATCCTATTTAAGGACTTTGAATCAAAACATTGAGAAAGAATAGAGGTTTCGACTTTCTAGACAACATACTTGAGTGCAGCTGCAAGGGGATTACCGTTACACTTCATATTTTGCAGCCGTCTTAATTTTCAAATTCAGCTCTCTGATTAGTTCATTTTCAGCATTCGGATACGGCTCACTGGAATTGGTTTTAATAAATTTGCGCATTTTGTAGGCCTCCTCCTTCGTAATCTGGCCAGCTGATTGCCAGGCTGAAATTTCATTTATTAGATTATCCAAGCCGATTTGGTGAATTTGAATCAATGCCAACTGCTCCAATAAATTGGCTTTACTTCCAGTTGGTGTAAGCCCGGTTGGAGCTTTCATCTCCATGACAACGCTTTTGTATTCAGTTCTCCATACTTTGCAAAGTGTATTAATGAAGCTTTTTTCAAGTAAATCAGCAAGGAATAGTTCTCGTCTTTCAAAATGTTTGCCCAGTTTTCTGCAATATCGGACTTCAAAGCGAAGAACATTTTTATTCTGAAAGTACTGTGGTATCGGTGTCCTCTTTTTCTTCATTTCCTTTAGCTTATCGTAAAAAATGAGCTCCTTCTCCTCTGACGAATACCTAATCCCTCCATCTAGTACGATTTTTTGAAACCTGGATTTTTGACAAAAAAAATTGAAATACAACGCGACAGGATGTTTGACTAGGAAATTGCCTGAAAAGTCGAGACGCGACACTCTTGCAAGTCTGACGGGATACGCAGTTAGCGATTCTAATTCTGCAACCGACATTCTAAATTCATCAAAGTGCATAGGTGTTATGTTTTCGCCTTTACAGAAGACATGGAAGCTGCCTTCAATTACTACTCGACTAGTCTTAATGTTGACTTTTAGGTTTCTGATTTTAGCTTTAACGACAGGGGTACCATATTCGATACCATGGAAATATATGTCGATTGTAGACGGTAGGTTCTCAAGGAAGTTGAAGCTAGGGTTAAACTCATTAGTTAACACTAACTTGAGTGTGTCGTACATCATTTTTGAAATAATTTAGGTGACAAAATCAGACTACTCATCCCACTTAATAAGGAGAAGAAAAAAGCAGGAACTTACGTTCCTGCTTCATTTAACTTGCGATAGGCAGCTCCTTGGCGCTTTGCCGGAGGAAATCCAACTCATATTCTAATTCGCCATCGACTAGTTCATACCACAGGTTTTTCCTGTTGTGCTTCTGACCGCGAGCGATGAATATTTCAATCTCAGAGATGCCCTGAATTCTAAAGTCTTCATTTAAGAGCACAATTAAAGAATCATTAGTTCCTTTGACATCTCCATATCCGTAGGGTATTCCTGGCTCTGGAAATACAATGCTGCTGATGTTTTCTGACCGTTTTGTAAATGCCATATCTGGCCTCTCCGAACCGCTCCATTCAACTGGTCTAGGAATGAAATAAATTGACCATCCATCCGAGTTCGGATTTCGTTTGTTCTTGAGTAGAAATTGAAACCGATCATACTCCATCGTAGAGCGAGCAATCTCATACCTATATTTTGCCTTTTGCTCCTTGAGCTTTTTCGCTAGATAGTAGTCAGTAAAGTTCATTTGCACTTTCCAAACGAGTAATTTCACTTTCTAAAATAAATCCAAACGTCTCGATATTTTTGAGGTGTTTGTGAAAATATAGGTATTGTTCTTCTTCGATTTCAAGGTCTGTTGAGATTAAGAAAGAAAGGTCTTTTAGAAGAGTGCAATTCCCCGGTAAAATCCATTCATATGAACCGAGAAAACTCAATGCTGCTTTGTTCGTATCTCCAAGGGACTTATCTTGTTGTCGGGAATAACGGTCGAAAATTGAATTTAAATCGGGTAGAAAGGACATCATCCACTTCTTTGTTTCGAAATCGGAACTTTCTTCGTTGTAGATAAACCAAGACAAATCACCGAGGAATCTCCTAAGCTCAGAACCATGATAAGTACTTAGCAGCCATTGTACGCTTTTTAGATCCTTTACCAACATTATTTGCTTCCTCCCATATTAATGGTTACATACTTTGATGCCTGAGCATCTATTGAATCAATGGTGCTAATCGGATTTTGTTTTAAATATTGTTCAAGTTGAACACGGTCAAAATAAATCATCTTACCTCTTGGCTTAAAATGAGGAATTTCTCTGCTGCTTGTCCGTTTGTACAAGTCGCTTTTGGATATTCCGATATAGTTTGCTGCTTCATCAAAAGTCAACACATTTTTTTGGGCTAATGCTGCCTTTTCTATTCGATCAAGCTTCGTGTGGAAGTCTTTTAATTCCATTTTTTGATTTCTTTAACGATTAAAAAAAGGTATAACGTGTACTTTGTTCTACCTTGTTATTTTTGTTGCAACGGAACAAAGGTAGGCATGAGAAAACTGCTTAAACAAATGTAAATCAACAAAAAGAGCGACTACTTAGATTGTCGCTAAGTAATCGCTCTTGGTCGCGTCTTCTTTGAATCAGCAAGTTAAAGAGTCGCTAGTTTTTTGTGTATATTCGCAATAGCGTTACTTTCTTTGCTTCTTACCTTCTTGTTGTTAGCCAGTGTAAGTGGATTACCATCCTCATCAACAAATACCTTCGCGACTAAACTTTTATAAGTAGAAATATTAATGCCCTTTGGTATAAGTGGGACTAGTAGCTCACGTAGCGTCTGCTTGTTTTTGAGCCATTTTATCGGAACGCAGGAAGTTCTTTTATTGAAACTACCAAAAGCATATAAAAATGTTTCATTATTTGTTTCCTTCGGAATAAAAGAACCGACCAATAGTTCATATAGTAATTCTCGTTGTTTATCACTTAGTATTGTAGGTAAAAATGGGTGGTCATCTTTTTTTAGGTATTTTAAATCTATTCCGTTTTCTTCAGCAATCGATCTCAAGCTTATGGAAAAGCGATTGAAAACTTGTTCAGTCATAACGACAAATAGTTCCAATGCAGATACTAATTCAGAAACCTCTATGTATTTTTCGTTACTTTCGAAAAGACGAACCTCTTGCTTTTCGATTTTCCCGTTAATACTAGAAAGATCTGCCAAAGCCTTTGGTAAAGTCAGATACATCTTTCTCTCCTCGTTATAGTATTTAACAACTTCAATAAAGTCAAGTTTATCGACTAGTCGACGCGTAAGGCAAATTTCCAATTCTTCAGCTACCATGAGTGCGTATATTTTCCTTTCTGCCTCACCCATAAAGGATAAATTATAAAATATTCCATCTCTGCAATTCAGCAACACATTTAAGTCAAACGTTTCAACTGAACGATAGGGGTAATTCTGTGCTGGTGATCCAAGACATTCTTCAGACCTTAAATTGCGAGATATTTCGTCAAAGAAATTTCTTATGTTTTTCATTTTTTTCAATTAGATATACTGGGTGGTCATAATTCATAGTCCGGGAGAGAGTTGACGGCCTTTTTCTTAAGTTCGTCGACTACATGTAGATAAACCTCAGTAGTTTTTGTTGAAGAGTGACCAAGGATACTACTGACGGTCTTTATATCCGGTTTTTCATCGCTTGTTAGTAGGTTTACAGCAAGACTGTGACGAGCACAATGCCATGTTATGTGCTTATTTATGCCTACATTCTTAACGAGGCTATTAATAGTTTTTGTGGCCCATTTTCTTCCGGGTAAACTAAAAACAATCTCATCTGACGACCTGGTTTCGCCAATTAGTTTAAGTGCTGTTTTGTTGAGGTCAATTATAACTGGCTTGCCTGTCTTCTGCTGTTCGATTTTAAGCCTAGCAGCGGAAAAATCAATGTTGGAAAATTTAAGCGCTTTAACATCAACAAAACGTAAGCCTGTGCAAAGGCAAAATAGAAAAGCCTTTTTTATTTCGGGGCGTTTGCAAGGGGCTTTAGCGATAAGTTGAATTTCCTCATTTGTCAAAATATCTTTTTGCAATCCTATTGGCTTTTTGCAAATCAGTTCTGTGTCTCCCGGCTCTTTTTTTTGTGCGGGGCTCTTAGGAATAATATTTCTTGCTACCGCATTGTTCAGAATTTTCTTAAACCTTGCATAATAGGAATTTGCTCCTTCTCCTTTATGCTTTTCTTCAAGAAAAGCTATAAACTGAACGACCATTAACCTGTCGATCTGGTGAATTTTGAGGTGCTCCGGTTTGATCCTGTTTTGTTTGTTTATTAGAAATAGCTTGAAATCTTCAATTGCACCTTTGATCATCGCTTTGTCCTTTTTTGTGTAGTTCTCCAGATAACGTTGAGCAAAATCAAAGAATAATACTTTTTGTTTAGTGGGAGGGATATAGTCGAAGGCGAGATTATTTAATTCATTTTCGCGGTCTGTTCTAATTCTGTTTGCCAATTCGTAGTTTGCCTTGTTTTGTTCCTTGTCTATAGGACTTCTGGCTTTGGGGTTAATGTATAACTTCAGAAACTCATATGAACGTTGTCCGTCTCTGTAGATATCCAAATAGAGGCTGATGCTCCCGGATGCTAGTTGCTTTTCCCGGAGAACAACATTGTTCTTTTTGGTTCCTTTTCTAATTCTTTTTTCTGTTCCCATTATTTTCGGTTATTGTGCTCTTGTTTGCTAAAATAGTCACAAAAACAATCCGAGTAACAAACGGGTAACAAAAAATAACAAAAAAAGAGTAATTCAAAGGAAACTTGACTTACTTGAAAATAATGTAACCAGCTAAATAACAGGCATGTGTGTTTTCTTTTGATTTCGGTTGTTCTTTTGGTAATTACCTTGACAGGGTAGGGGTCACTGGTTCGAATCCAGTACAACCCACATATGGATCTAAAAAATAAATAGAAGTCCAGCGGTCAGATGACTGTTGGACTTTTTGTTTTCCCCTGCTATTTGTTCGCCGCACTATTTTCCCAAATTTTTCCCCCAATCACATCTCATAACCAATTATTCAACCAAATTCTTTCGCTTAAAAGCTGCCAAAGGTTGACCAAAGTTGCTGTTCGTGTATGCTATTCTGTCGTTTGATGAATTCTTTTAAACGCCGTGGATTTGTACCCTTATGTTTGAACCAGACTTCGAAGTTCAGAAATAAAGGTCCGGATTACAGTTAAACAATTATTTAAATAAAGAACAGAATTACCATGAAAAGAACAACTATTATTTTGACACTGCTACTGGCATGTCTGGGCTTAAACGCCCAGGTTTACATCAAGACAATCCAATTACCAGACCAACCCAACATGCCAAAACTTGGTCTTGTGGGCGGGTTCCAGTTGAGCAACTTTCACAGCACGGAGATCGGAGAGCCCAATGTGCAGGGAGGTTTTCATTTTGGACTTACTTACAACCTACCCATTTCTGAACGAATTTCATTTGAGCCGCAACTGATTTATTCGAAAAAAGGCGGACAAATAGATTACGCGCAGGTCGCCTACTTTTACTACTATACTGGAACATTACGCTACAGGCTTCACTACCTCGAAACACCCATTCTTTTTAACATTCATGCCAATAAAAGATTGGACTTTGTAATTGGAGGATATACCAGCTACCTGGCCGACGCCACTTTTAGTCTGACTACTCCCGTAGGCTATGGGTACGGCGAACTCAACTATGACGACTTTGAAAAATTTGATTTTGGAATGGTCGGTGGAATCGCGTTTAACTTCCCCTTTAGTAAGATGACCCTGAAATACTCGCATGGACTGCAAGAAGTAGCCAATGCCAATAGTGCTTACTTGTTTCTTGAAGGTGCACAAAATCAAGTTTTTTCAGTCTCTTTTACCCGGTATTTCAGGTAAATTCAGAAGTGCCGTTTAACGATTTTTTCGATCTAAACGCAAGTTTTACAATCAGATAAACAATATAACAGAGACAGAAACCACAGCCTATCTGTACAGCGCAGCTTTCAAATTAATTTAGGTGAAATCAGGACAGATTGTACCCTTTTCCTTGAGGCCTGATATCCCTTTGCCGCGAACACGACTTCTCTGGGATTTCGACATGAAACCATCGTATTTTTCAACCGAGTTCCGGCACGAGGATGTCCTCACAACAATACAAGCATGAACGTCAGATAGGCAAAAAAACAAGCAAACAATGATCTTGAAAAAAAACACAAGTTTTCTTTTAATGCTGACCACTGCTTTTTTAGGCCTATGGTTCTCACCAGCATCGGGGCAGACGACCAAACACAGCATTCGAGGAATAGTAAATGAAAAAAGCACAGGGGAAACTTTGCCTTATGCAAGTGTTATGGTAACCGGCACCAGCAATGGAACAACAACCAATGCTGATGGCTATTTTACCTTATTTAACCTCCCGGAAGGAGGCGTTGAACTGAATGTCCGTTTTTTGGGATACACCAATGCAACCGCCAGCATCACCGAAAGTGACTACGATCAACTCATCATTATTGAAATGGAACAGGAATCAAAAAATATCGACGAGGTTGTGGTTGCTGCACAGCAAAATATGATGAAAATGTCAGAAAATGTTGGTCAGGTCAGCATCTCGCCGAAGCAACTCACCTCGTTACCAAGCCTTGGAGAAAAGGATATTTTTCGTTCCATGCAACTGCTCCCTGGTATCAGCGGTACAAACGAGGCGTCGTCCGGCCTCTACGTGAGAGGTGGAACTCCCGATCAGAATCTTATTCTATTTGACGGGTTTACCGTTTACCATGTCGATCACTTCTATGGATTCTTCAGCGCATTTAATGCCAATGCAATCAAGGACGTTCAGCTGTATAAAGGCGGATTCGAGCCGAAATTCGGCGGACGCACATCATCGGTTGTTGAAATAACAGGAAAAACAGGAAACGAAAATACCTTTAAACTAGGAGCAGAAGTCAGCTCGATCAGCGCGAACGCCTACACCGAGATCCCCTTGGGGGGCAAAGGATCTATTCTTTTTGCAGTCCGCCGCTCTTATGCGGAAATACTTCAAAGCGGATTATACCAGGACATCTTCGACAGAACCAACAGCGAAACGACTGCACAAACCTATTCCAGCAGTAGATTTCAGCAGCAGGAAACAGAACCCGTTTTCAGTTTCTACGACATGAACCTGAAAGGGACTTACAAACCTTCGGACAAAGATGTCATCTCATTTTCCTATTATTCAGGAGCTGATAAGCTTGATAATACAACCGATTTCAATACAGCCACCCGGGGAAGTTCAGGCTCCAGCACAACCGTCGACATCAACACGGCGGACCTAACAAACTGGGGAAATCACGGGATGAGCGGGAAATGGGGACGAACCTGGAACAAACGCTTATACAGCAACACTGTAATTTCGCACTCCGAATTTTACAACGACCGCGACCGAACAACAAGGACTATTTTGACCCGGGAAGAAACCGACACAACATTGGTCGGACTTATTCAGAATAACGAAGTACTCGATTTCTCAATCCGCCAGGATTTTGAGTACGAGCTGAATGCGAAGCACAATCTTGCCGCTGGTTTTCACCTGACAGCCAACAACATTTCTTTCGAAAATTCGCTTAACGACACAACCCTACTTGATCTGCAAAATAAGGGAAATATTTATGCCACTTATCTCCAGGACAAATGGGACGTCAACAAAACAGTGAACCTTACCTACGGTGTCAGGCTTAATTACTTCGATATCACCAAAGAATATTATTTCGAACCGCGAATCCAGGCAGTCCTCCATCTTTCTCAACGTATTAAAACAAAAGCAGCCTGGGGAATTTATCATCAGTTCATCAACCGAAGTGTGCAGGAAGATATTCAAGAGGGCAGCTATGAAATATGGCTTCTTTCTGACGACGAGTTAATTCCGGTTCAATCGGCCACTCACTACATCCTTGGAGCTTCCTACGAAGTCGAAAACTGGCTATTCGATGTGGAAGCTTACTATAAAGACCTTAGCGGACTATCCGAACTCAACCCTCGTGTTGGAAGCAGTGTTGCCAGTTCGGACGATTTGCAGGACATCTACGCAAACTCTTTTTTCGAAGGAACCGGGATCTCGAAAGGAATAGAGTTTCTGTTACAACGAAAATTTGGGAAATACACAGGCTGGCTGGCTTACACGCTAAGTAAAACAGAACAAGAGTTCAAGGATATTTCCGATCATCCTTTTCCTGCCTTACACGACCAAACACACGAAATAAAAATTGTAAACAGTTATAAATGGCGTAAATGGAATTTGGCTGCAACCTGGGTTTATGCCACCGGAAGGCCCTATACCGCGCCGGCTGGAGGGTATTCACTAACTCTGTTAAATGGCAGCGAGCAATCCTACATCGCCTTGGGTGATAAAAACGGACAACGACTTCCATCCTACCACCGGCTGGATTTAAGTGCCACATACAATTTCAAAGTAGGTAAAGCTCCGGCTACAATCGGTTGCTCCATTTTCAATTTATATAACAGGTCGAATGTATGGTATAAAGAATTTACAATCGATTCTGAAAATGAAATTTACACCGAAACGAATGTCAACTTTATTGGCTTCACCCCCAGCTTGTTTGTCGGCATCGAATTCTAAACAAATCTCCCAAAAGCAATAAGCAATGAAAAACAAATTAATTATACCCTTTTTTATTTTCGGCAGTCTCTTCCTTTTTTCGTGTCAGGAAGAAAATGAGAGCGAGGAAACCGCAAACGACCCGATCGTAGAAGCGTACGTCTACGAAGGAAGTTCGAATATTGATGTGAAACTTTCTGAAATTATTCCATTTCAGGATCTGAACTCTGAAGATGAAACAATGATCTCAAACGCGGAAGTATCGGTCTCAATAAACGGAAATGAATTTCTGTTAGACGAAAAAAGCGACATGCCTGGACACTATACCTATGATGGTTCCGACATGTCAATACAAGCAGGACAAATCATTTCTTTTTATCTGAGATACAATGAAACAGATATAACGGCCAAAACCGAGGTTCCTGAAAAGCCTCAGGATGTTCAGCTTTCTGAATCCGTAAAGTACATCGAAGAAATTAATAACTTGATAGACCTTGCAAATATAGGCGAATCGTCTGTCGAGGTTTCCTGGTCTAATCCGGACAACTCTTATTACTATCTCACGGTAAAAAACATTGAAACTGATCCGGAAACAATTGATCCAAACAATTACATTCCTGATGTTGATGGCATCAATACGCCTCCCCTACCCACCGATTTCTCTATTTTGTGGCTCAATCAATTAAACGACTATGGCACCTACGAGATCATCGTTTACAAGGTAAATTCTGAATATGTGGACCTATACAACTCTCGTCAACAGAACTCACAGACCTTAAACGAGCCATTGACCAATATTGAAAACGGGTATGGCATATTTACGGCTTTTGCGGCAGACACTGTTTATTTGGAAATACTAAAACCATAGCAATTACAATTAGCTGGAAGTCAAATTTGGCGTCAGCTTTGCAACCCTCGCAAGCATTTCGTATTCAGAAAAAGAGAGTGGAGATCCAGTGATTTTCACTCTCTTTTTTTTGTGCTTTTGATTCCGATTCATCTAACGACGATCACCGGAGTTGAAACTTCGATAGTTAAGCTTTCTGCTGGATGTAAATTGAAGGTCTCCCCCAAATAGTCTCCGGTGATGGTTGACTTTCCGTTTTTATGAAATATCCTGTTATTTTTGTTTTTTTGATCAAGGGGGAGTGCATGAAGAAATTAACAGACGAAGCGATACTAAATCTTTTGAGGCGAGACAAGTCTCAGGGGATTCGCTGTCTATTCGATAAGTATTATGTCTCCTTAGTGGTTTTCGGCGAACAAATCGTGAAAGATCGCAACCAGAGTGAAGACCTGGTGCAGGAATTCTTTGTTCGTTTGTGGACGCACGACTACCTGGACAATGTTCAGGCTACCGACCTCCGTTCCTACTTGTTTCGAAGTATCCGCAATTCATCCCTCAGCAGTCTCAAAAAAAACGATTCCCTGAAAGAAGCAGTAGATCTTTTGGACATTCAGTTACCGGAAGACAACAATTTTTCAACGAATGACAGAAAAGTTGAATTAGCGCTTCGTGAAATAGAAAAATTGCCCGAAAGAACACGAAAAGCTATCCAATTAGTCATGCTGGAACGTAAAAAGTATCAGGAAGTTGCCGACGAAATGGAAATCTCTGTCAATACCGTAAAGTATCTACTGAAAGAAGGGACGAAAAAGCTTCGCGATCGCCTTCGAGACTCCGAAATGGAATTATTTTTACTTTTTTTCAGAAAGTGACCTACCCGTTTTGTCTTTTTGGTAGTCTTTAGAGAAAAGACGATCAGAATGACAAATGTACCCGAGCATATTTTCGACCTCATCATGCAGGATTTTGCAGAAGGATTGCCTCCTGGAAAATCTGTCGTGTTAAAAGAATGGTTGGAAGAATCTGCTGAAAATAGAATCGCTTGGAATGAACTATTCGATACCTGGCAAGCCGGAGCTATTGCGGGCTTTCCAGCCAATCAAACCAACGAGGCGTGGTCGAAGATTTCGAACAGTGCCAACACCACCAAAACAAGAAGGCTGAATTGGAAAGCTCTTTCCGCATCGGTTGCGGTGGCAGCTTCCATCGCTATAATTGTAGGTCTTTGGTTTGCCTTGGGTGGTCGCAACAGCAGCGACGCGCAATGGGCAAAACTGAATGAAATGGCAACAATTCCCAGTTCCGTGAAATTGGTTTTGAATTCAGGTGAAGAGGTTTTACTGCAGGATACCGTGGATCATGAGTTGGAATTGGACGGAAAACTGGTACACACCAAAAAAGGAGAGGTGTCGTATGTCGATTCTGCAGAGCAAGCTAAAACAGCCATTCCTGTATACCACGAACTGGTGGTACCTCGGGGAGGAGACTATGTGCTGACCCTTGCCGATGGAACGGTGGTCACAATCAACTCGGATTCTCATTTAAAATTCCCGGTTCTGTTTACCGGCGAAACACGCGAGGTTTGGTTAACCGGAGAAGCTTATTTCGAAGTGGAGCACAATCCGGCGAAGCCTTTCATTGTGCATGCGAGTGGCGCTGCCACGCGGGTGTTGGGAACAGAGTTTAATGTGAAAGCTTACAGAGATGATTCGTTTGAAGAGGTAACCTTGGTAAATGGATCGGTAGAATACAGCGCCGGAGAGAACCAAGTTCGGTTGAAGCCCGGCTACCAGGTGCATGCCGAGCTGAATTCAACTGATATTTTGAAAGCCCAGCCGGTTGACACGTATATGTATACAGCCTGGAAAGACGGAACAATGTATTTCGACGACATCAGTTTGGAGGAATTGATGATCCGCCTGAATCGCTGGTATGATTTTGATTACGAGTTTAAAGATGATGCGTTGAAAGAGCGCTTGTTCACCGGTGGTGTGAAGAAGAATGACGATTTGCAGAAAATCTTCAGTCTGATTGGAATGGTGAATGATGTATCGTTCTCAATCAAGGATAACCGAATATTGATGGATAAAAAATAAAGCAGCCGGGTAGTTGCGATACCTGACTGCTTCGAGTTCACTAATAGTGGGAATATTCCCTTAGTTAAATTGTTTAATCCTCAAATGTATGAAAAAATTTCTATGGAGAAGTTATGTCCGACCCGATCGGTGGTTGAGTGGCAGGTTAACCATTCTCGCTTTGCTGACTTTTCTTTGTGTGAGTCATTCTTTTGCATTGACTTTGAAAGATTTGCAGAAAAAGATAACGGTTAATTTCACGGAGGCTCCTTTAAAAGAAGTCCTGAATGAAGTGCAGCGACAAAGTGGGATTATTATCATGTACAGCAGCGAAAAGCTGGACGTTTCAAAGAAAGTAACGGTTAACGTGAAGGACGCAGAAGTTCGGGATGTTCTGACACTCGTGTTGGTCGGATCGGGTTTGACCTTCGATGTGGTCGATAGTTACATCCTGATTAAGCCCAGTCCGGTGGAGGAAACCAGGCCCGAAGCCGGTGAAATTCAGATTATCGGTCATGTGGGCGACGAAGATGGATTACCACTTCCCGGTGCGACGGTGATTGTGAAAGAAACCCGGGTTGGTGTAACGACCGACGGAAACGGCTCTTTCGCCCTTAAAACCCGCCAAGGCGAGACCACGACTTTGCTTTTTTCGTTTGTCGGATTGAAGACGCAGGAAGTCGTGTACAACGGAGTCAATCCAGTCAATATTCAATTGAAACGCGACGACAAAATTATCGGCGATGTGGTTGTTACCGGTTATCAAAACCTGGATAAACAGCGCGTTGCAGGAGCTGTGAGCAAAGTGGAACGCGATGACATGAACTTCAACACCATTAACTCGATAGAACAGGCTTTACAAGGGAAACTTCCTGGGGTTACCGTTCTGAATACTACCGGTGAAGTTGGAGTTCGCCAACGCACCCGTGTTCGAGGTACTTCAACTTTCATGGGAAACCAGGAACCAATCTGGGTCGTTGATGGAATTATTCAGGAAGACCCGCTGCCATTCTCGACCCAAACATTGGATAGCGAAGGTGGAATTTCAGAAGACAATTTCGATTTCATCCGCAACTACGTGGGGAATTCTATTTCGTGGTTGAATCCGAATGATATCGATGATATTACGGTGTTGAAAGATGCATCGGCAACGGCTATTTATGGTGTGCGTGCGGCCAATGGCGTGATAGTAATTCGCACCAAACAAGGTGAAGTTGGCCCATTGTCGGTTTCTTATTCACTCGGGTTGAATGTAGCTGAGCAAGTTACTTACGACAAATTGGAACTCATGAATTCGCGCGAACGAGTGGCTGTTTCCCGCGAGATTTTTGAACGCGGTTTGGTGGCCAGTTTTACCAATAACAACATTGGTTATGCCGGCGCGCTGCAACAATACCTGAACAAGGAACTTACTTACGACGAATTTAACGCACAGGTAGCGCGGATGGAATCGGTGAATACCGATTGGTTCAATATTCTGTTTCGCAATCCCTTCAGCCAGTCTCACCATGTAAGCCTGTCCGGAGGAAATCAGAAAATGCGGATTTATTCGTCCTTAGGATATACCAGCCAGAATGGTACGGCGATTGGAAACGACCAGAACACCTTGAATGCCAGTATCGGGTTCAACAGCCAGGTGAATGAAAAACTGAATGTTAGCTTTCGTTTAAGTGGTAGTAAATCAGAGACCAATGGGTTCAATGGCCTGAGTCCATACGAATATGCCAGTACGACAAATCGGGCCATTCCGGCCTACGACGAAGATGGCGAACTGTATTACTACGTGAAAGACAACGGATTTCTGTTCAATTACATCAACGAACGGGATCAGTCGGGCAATACTAATACGAGTCAAAGTATCAACTCCAATCTGAATCTTCAGTATAACATTTTGCCGGAGTTGAAACTGAATGTATTGGGTAGTTATAACATCAGTTCTACAACGGGAGTATCCTATGCAACTGAACGTACGAATTCAATTACCGCTATTCGTGGCTATGAATATGGAACCGTTAGCTCTACGGATGATGCTTATGCTCAATCTCGTTTACCCATTGGTGGATTGTACAACGAGGACGACAATAAATCTTCGAACTGGAACTTCCGGTCGACGCTTTCATACGACAAAGTTTTTAATCAAAAACATGCGTTGACAACCATGATCGGTTTCGAAATGCAAAGTGCGAAGTACGATGGTTATGCATCAACGGTATACGGTTATTTGCATGATCGCGGAAAGTCGTTTGCGAAAGTACCACCAACGATTACTTCTTATGGCTACTCGCTGGAGAATGGATTATTGGATGAATTTGATTACACGGTAACTGATAAGCTGACCAACAATGTTGGTTATTACTTGACCTTAAATTACGCCTACGATGGTCGCTATGTGGCCAACTTCAGTGTGCGTGGTGACGCTTCGAACCGTTTCGGACAATATCCGAATGAAAAATTCAATCCCGTTTGGGCCGGAGGTGCACGTTGGAACGTCAATCGGGAAAAATGGATGCAGGATGTGCATTGGGTTTCTGGTTTAAGCTTGCGCGGAACGTATGGTTTCCAGCGAAACATGGCAACCGATTTTAGTCCAAGTTTGATCGTGCGAATCCCGAACACAACGGCAACATCTCAGCTTTACGACGCGAATACGGGAGACTATTTGCTGAACATCAGCAACCTTCCTTATGAAGATTTGCGCTGGGAAGAAACAACTTCGTACAACATTGGAGCCGATTTCAGCCTCTTCAACAATAAAGTTTATTTCTCGGGCGACTATTACCAAAAGAAAGGGCAGGACATGATTACCCTGCTGAGTATTCCGGTAGAGTATGGAATGGAAACCATGCCGGTGAATGGTGGTAGCATGAAGAATAAGGGTTACGAGCTGACGCTTGGTTTTACACCTGTTCGTACCGGCAATTTTACCTGGAACCTGAATTTGAGTACTTCGAAAAATAAGAATGAAGTGACCAAAGTGGGTACGCAAAATCCAACCTGGAAATCAGCAGCTCAAGGCTCTTTGTTTAAAGAAGGTTATGCTGTTTCCTCTTTTTGGGCCTTCAAATCAGATGGTATTGATCCGGAAACCGGCTATCCGATTATCGACTTAACCGTTGCTGAAGGAGAGAATCCGGTCGACAACCCAACTTCTTACATGGAGTATGTCGGAAAATTGGATCCGGATTTCACAGGTTCGTTAGGGAACACCTTCCGCTATAAGCAACTTTCAATGGTCGCAAGCTTCTACCTGCAACTGGGAGGAAAGAAATTCCTGAGTCCAGCTTATGCGTCATCTGTTATGCCAACAGAGTACGAAAACTTGTCGTCGGAATTGAACGACCGCTGGACACCAGAAAATACCAGTGCGACAATCCCCGGTTTACCTGATGCTTACATTGTTCAGAATCCGGTAACTCTCCCGGGAACAACCAATACGGGCGAGACACTCTACGAAATGTACAACTACAGTACCGACAGAGTTGTAGACGCTTCGAGCTTGCAGCTGTCGATGCTTACCTTGAATTACAATTTTGGCGATAATATCTGCAAAAAACTGAACTGTCGTTCTGTAACACTTGGTGTATCGGCCTCAAACGTATTTACGATTGTGAGCAAAGACTTTCAGGGGCGTGATGCTGAAGTAGCCACAGGTAATCAACCTCGTACACGTTCCTATTCGCTTAATCTGAGTGTCAACTTTTAATGCAATTCAAAATGAAATTTCTAAAACCGACCATATATACGCTGGGGCTGTTGAGCATGGTGTTTTTGACCTCCTGCAGCAGCTTTCTGGAAGAAACCAGCCAGGACGAATTGATTCCGTCGAGCCTGGAGGACCTGCAGTCCACCATGTATGCCGAAGCCTATCCGTATAATTTCAGTTCAGATATGTTTCTGAACCTTTTAACGGATGAGCTGGTATGCCAGGGGTTAAACAACGATTATTACGTAACTCAATATTCCAACGGAACAGCCATGTTCCAGTTTGACAAGGCGATGTTTGATGGCGACTATGCAATCCCGTCAGATGCCAATTCCTGGAAGAATTACTACGAAAAAATAATGGGCTGTAACGTAGTGCTGGATTATCTGCCTTTTGTATCCGGCTCTGAATCGGAGAAGAATGCGGTAAAAGGGCAAGCTCAGTTCCTGAGAGGATTCTACTATTTGCGTCTGGCAATGATCTATTGTCAGCTGTATAATGCTGAAGGCGTAAATCCAGAGCAGGCGTTGGGTGTTCCACTGGTATTGACCATGGATGTGACAGATGATTTTCCGGTGCGTGCCAGCCTGAAAGATACCTATGCACAAATTGAAAGTGATTTGACGGAGTCCATCGCACTTCTGCGTGATAATTACGATGCGCCCTCAGCACACCGGGTAAGCTACCTGGCCGCTGAAGCCATGTTGAGCCGCATGTATTTGTACATGGGCCGCGATGAAGATTGGCAAAAGGTGGTTGATTATTCAACTGATGTACTAGCTGAAAAACCGACCTTGACGTACTTGAGCTCATTCAGTGCCGCATTTCACAACAAAGGTATCTATGACCTGGATGTGAGCGAGGAACCAATTTGGGTTTATGGCGTGGCTACTACAGCCAACAACGATTATTTACCCACACAACTTCAGTGGGGCAGTGTACCTCCTTACACTGTATCGTCAGAATTGAGCACTTTGTATGACGCCAATGATTTGCGCCTGTCCTCGTATTTCTACAGCGTGAATTACAACGGTGTTGACTATAATTTGAGACCGAACAAAATAGGGATGTATCAATCAAATTACGGCGATTGGGGGATCCGAAATGCCGAGGTGTATCTGAATCGCGCTGAAGCTTATGCTCGCTTGTACAAGGCGGGTGGCAGCTCTGATAATTTAGCCAATGCGCTCGCAGATTTGAATTACCTGCGCCAAACGCGTTATGCCACTGGTACGTATGAGGATGTTGACATGAATGATGCCGACGCATTACTGGCTTTTTGCCTGGAGGAGCGTCGCCGCGAGTTGTGTCTGGAAAACAGTTTGCGCTGGTTTGATATTAAGCGTCTGAGCTTGTCAGTAACGCATACTTACATGGACGCAGCCGGGGTTTCTTCGGACTATACGCTGGACTCGGGCGACCCGCTCTACGCGTTGCCTATTCCGTACGATGCGATTAACCGAAACTACAAGTTGGAGCAAAATCCACGCTAGAGCATGTTTTCAACCACAAAAAATGACGTAAAATGAAAATTAAAAATCTATATACCATTCTTGCTGCGGGCTTGCTTTTGTTTTCAGCATGCGTTAAAGAAGAAGGCGAATTGGAACCTTCGGGCATAGAAGATGGTTACACGGTGCCTCAGGGAACCAACGATTTCGATGCAACCATTGTCGATTATTACAATCGATTTGGATCATGTTTGTTGTATGAATTTACAGAGAAGGATGTTTACTGGACGCCATCGAAATGGCAAAACGGAACGCCGACTTCAGAAGATCAAGACGGAGTAACCGGGCTGTATGTTACGATGCCCGATCTGGACTATATAGCTCCGCAACTGGACTTGCTGGATAAAACCTGGTTTAGTTTGTACAACGACCAGTTTTTGAAGGAATTTTTACCGGTTAAAATTATGCTTTGCGATACGGTAGCCTATTGTGATTACGACTGGTCAACCTGGCCGGCTACGATTGCACCAACACTCCAGTATGCCTATTACAATTACGACAACATTAGTGTTGGCTATGCCAATGAAGCTGTTTTAAACATGACTTCTTACGATACGCTTACTTTTGCCCGTGCCGTTAACCGCGCTTTTATCGAGAGTATGGCGGGTCGTGATAAGCTTGAGCCAACAACGGTGTTTGTTGCATCAACCAGTTATGCGAATGTTTCGACCTTGTATAACAATACTGACATTTGGGGAGTGGGAGTTTTCCAGCCTTACTATCAGGCTTCTCCCGAGAATGACTGGCAGAACTTCGTTTTGATGATGGTCTTATATTCGGAGGATTATTTAAATCGTGAGGTGAGTTACGTTAGCGAATGGGACTGGGAAGAAACAAGCTGGGAAGGCATCTTCACCAGCCAGAAAGATGTGAACGGAATGATGAAGAAGCGTTACGACATTGTTCGTAACTACTACATCGACAACTACGGAATCGATCTGCAAGAGATCGGTAATACAATCGGGCAGTAGCCACTTGTCCTGAAATTCAAAAGCAGAAATTAGATACAATAGTTTCGGTGCCATCGGGCGCCGAAACTTCATAAAATTACCATGAAAAACACGTTTACACTTTGTTTTTTGATGTGGTTGGGGCTTTCATTTGCCCATGCTGAATCATCGGCAAAGGCTGATAGTTTGTTGAGCATTAGTGAATTTGTGACGAACGCAGCTATAGCCGATAGTGGGTTTGTCAACTACTATCAAATCAAGGAACGACATTATTTAGAAATACCGGACCGGGTTTTGGGCAGAGATATTCTGTCGACCATTACCATTCTGAAAGGAGCTCAGCAGAATACCCGTCGGATGGATAAGCGCTTTGGCTACGGAGGAGACTCCATGAACAACAACCTGGTTCGTTTTACCAGGCATGAAAATACGCTTGATTTGGTGAGCCCGGATATCAAATACACCGAGAGTGGAGATGCCTTATTTGCTGATTTCTATAAAAGCCTGTTGGAACCGATCATTCATTCGTTTGAAATAACAGCTCGCTCCGATAGTTCAAGCTTAATCGATATTACCGATTATTACGAGGGAGACTCTGAGTTATTTGGCTTAGCAGGCGCGCAAGTATCGCTGGATCTGGGGGGCTATTTGCAGCAGGAATCCTATTCTGTGCAGGTGAAAAGTTTTCCGGAGAATATCAATTTCAGGTCCATCCGTTGCTACGCTGCTGCGAACCCCAAACAAAGCACCTACGGAAAGTTGCAATGGGAAGTTGGTGCATCCTGGTTCTTACTACCTGAAAAACCCTTGAAGATTCGTTTGGCCGACAAGCGTGTTGGCTATTTTACCTCATCAATGCGTGGGCAGGTTCACAATGTTGATGAAAATGAAATTTTCCCGATCGTGAATCGCTGGCGCATGGAGCCAAAGCCGGAAGACGTTCAAAAGTATTTGGACGGAGAATTAGTTGAGCCTGCGAAACCGATCATCTTTTACATTGACAAAACAATGCCGGAATACCTGGTTGAAGGTATTCGCGAGGCAATTGAAGCCTGGCAAAAACCTTTTGAAAAATTGGGTTTTAAGAATGCCATATTGGCTCGGGTGGAACCTAGCGAAGCTGAAGATCCCGACTTCTCGGTTGAGGATGCACGCTACAGCTACATTTCTTATAAAGCATCACCCATCCCCAATGCCTACGGACCATCGATTGTCGACCCAAGATCGGGCGAAATTATTTGTTCGCATGTGGCTGTTTTCCACTCGGTGATGGATTTAATCCAGATGTGGTATTTCGCCATGTGCAGTCCTTCTGATCCGGCCGCCCGAATTTACCCCTTGGAGCATAATGTCATGTCCAAGCTGGTGAATACCGTGGTGAAGCACGAGGTTGGCCACACGCTGGGGCTTCGGCACAACTTTATGGGAAGTACTTACTACCCGGTTGACAGCCTGCGCAGCAACAGCTTTATTGCTCACAATGGTTTGGGAACGTCTATTATGGACTATGAACGTTTCAACTATGTGGCGCAACCCGAAGACAAAGTAACACAGGAAAACCTGTTTCCACGAATTGGTGTGTACGACGATTTTGCTATCGACTGGGGTTACCGCTATTTCCCCGATTCGTTGACTGCCGTGCAGGAGTCAGTCCTGCTAAAACAATGGGTAGCCGAAGAACTGGAAAGAGGGGGGCGTGACTATGTGGAAGAGTCAACAAAATCAGATCCAAGAGTACAGGCTGAGGACTGCGGCGATGACGTGGTTTATGCCAGCGAACTGGGGATGAAAAACCTGCAATACATTATGAAGCATTTGCAGGAATGGACCAATGAACAGGGCACGGAAGACTATGTTTTGCTCAAGCGCCGTTTCTATTATGTCCTCCATCAATACGAAGCTTATGTGGGTCACGTCATGCAGTTGATTGGTGGTTACTACACCGAGGATTGCAGTTGTGGGGCAACAAACAATCATAGCTACCATGCGGTATCGGCGGAAACACAGCAAAAAGCCATCGATTTTCTAACGACCTATTATTTGCAGGAGCCGGAGTGGTTGCTTAATGCCTCTTTTATTGACAAAGTTGATTTCGATTTTGATGATCGGATCCAGAATCCGGCTTTCATGCGGATGGGGCAGCTCATGGTCAGCAATATGAACTATTCCATCAGCGAGTCTATCGATCCAACTTCGGCAACTTACGCCTATTTCTTACAAAAATTGTATGGAGGGCTGTTTCCCGAAGGAAAGCAAACACAGGCAGTTTCTGCGTACAGCCGAATGATGCAGCGCACTTTCCTGACTCAATTAACCATTAATCTGGAGAATCAGGCTGTGATCCCATATAATGTTTTGCAGGGAATGAAACAGACCATCGACAGCTTGAAAGCTTACGCTGAGAAAGGCGCCAGCTCTGATGATGACCTGACCAGCGTGCACTACCGCTCAATTTTGAATTTTATTAAAGTCTGGGAAACCGGCTCACAAAAGCTATAGGCTATGAATCGTTCAGATAAAAACAAGCACATGAAAATATTAATTGCACTTTCCATTTTAGTCGGGCTGACCTTTGCCGGGTACCACGCCGAAGCTCAGGCCAAGCAGGAGCCAAAGACCTTCGATCAGTTTTACGACGCCAAAACAATGACTGTCGAGAAAGCTTATTTCCTTGTTTATCAGTCGGGCGACAACTACTACCTGGAAATTCCGGAAGAGGCTTTTGGGAAAGACATCCTCATTACAACCCAGGTTGTTGGTGGTTATTCAAACTATGTTTCTCCCCAGTCGGGACTTATCCAGATCAAAAAAGGGCGTAATAACAGCCTCGATCTGTTTCAAAATAAATCAACGACTTTTGCAGCCGACTCTGCTGATTTCTGTATGACTGCAGCCATTCAGAATTCGGGATTGGTACCGGTATATCGTAATTTCCCGATCGTAGCAGAAGGGAAGGAAGGCAAATCAGTTATTATTGATTTGACACAAGAGTTGAATAGTCCGCAGGGAATTTTCAATGTAAGCGATATGAGCTCGTTAAGCAGTCCCGATCCTTCCCGTTCACGGGTTGAGGGCTTTAGATCGATCGAAAATGGCGTTGTATTCTCGGCCCTGCGCACACAAAGTCAGTTTTTACCAAACTCAGAGAGTGGCGAACGCAGCAACCAAATCTCCACCTTTCGGATTGAAATGCTCATTCAACGGATACCGGATCATTCGGTTGCGATGAAAAAGGATCACCCGGCTTATGGATTCAACAGTGTTGAGCGCGTTGAATACGACACCCGGAATTACCGGGCAAACATTGAAAACTATATCAAGCGTTGGAATTTAGCGGCTTCAACTGAGAATCAAAAGTTGCAAGCGAAGGGCATTGCCGTTGAACCGGAACTGCCGATTGAGGTCTGGATTGATCCGATCACACCGGCACCTTTTGTGGAATCGGTAAAGTCTGCCCTGAAGCAGTGGGACGCAGCTTTTGAAAAAGCAGGATGGAAGAATGTTTTTCGCTATACGAATGAAGGTACCCTGAGCTACAAAAAACTCATGTTTTCATGGGGGCATGCATACAGCGGAATTGTCAAATCTGTGATTGATGACCCGGTTAGCGGTGAAATTCTGGCAGCGCGGATCAGTCTTTTGGATGAATCGGCTAAGGACATGCAGATCAATTATTTTTTGTGGTGCGGCCTGACTGATGAGCGTTTGGAGACGGAATTGCAATCCTTGGAACTTCGGGAGCAAATCTTGACTTCTCATTTGGCTGGTGTCATTGGCTCGGTGTTGGGATTAAAGGAAAATTATCCCGCTTGCACGGCTTTCACACCAAAACAAGTTCGCAATACCGAGTGGTTAAAGCAATGGGGACCAACAGCCACAGTAGTTGGTGCAAAAATGGTGGATTACCTCGTTCAGCCGGAAGATAAAATCGCGCCGGAACTGCTGTTGCCCAAGGTGTCGTTGTACGATGTTGAAGCGATAGCTTATGCTTATGGCAATCGCACTGAATCGCCTTCGATGAAAGCGTGTTACTATGCCGAAAATGATAAACTGGATCCTATGTCGCAACCCTTGTTCTTATCTAATGATCTCTTGGAAGCAAGCGAGTTGGGATTAAATAACCTGGAACGCATCTATCCGCAAATACCTGAACGGGTAGCTAATTGGCCGGCAGCACAAAGCGGCCCCGAAATGGTTTCAAAGTTGGCGGGTCAAGCCTTTTCGATTTACCAGTTCTTTATCAACCAAATGGCGATGTATGTTGGTGGTCGCACCAAGCGCACCGTTATTCGTGGCGAAAATGAAACCCCTTTGGTCTATGTGCCGAAAGCCAAGCAGGAAGCTGCCTTGGCAGCGCTGGAACAATATGTGTTCAGCGGAGCACCTGCCTGGTTCTCGAATGAAGAGATCAACCGCGTATTTCCGGTCGATCAAAGCAAATTCGCGGTAGACATGGCCAATGGCGTCATGCGGAATCTGTTGCGTAAAGAGGTGATCAACTCGTTGGCCGAGGCCGAGAGTGCTTATGGTGACACGGTTTTCACTTGTTCTGATCTGTTTGCCTATTTTGATCGCGTCATCTTTGCCAATTACAATCCGGCTGTTTCTCAAACACAGGTGCAGTTAAGTATTCAGTTGCAGTTTGCAGTCAACCTCATTCAGGCGGCTAGCGAAAACAATATCACCGGCGGATTATCCGATTCTTCGGCTATGCTTAACTTGTACCTGATTCATGTGCGTGATGAGATTCAGAAACTACAGGATCATAAGAAGACTGATGCTCGCGTAAAGGAGAATTGTTCGTTAATTCTTTTGAAAATGAATCGCGAGTTTTTCAATAAAACGGTTTAAAAGCTAATCAAACCATGAATGATTTTTTCATTACTAAAATAGTCTTGGTTCTCCTGCTGGCGCTCTTCGGAGTGCAGGTAGTTGAGGCGCAAAACCGGGAAGTCAATTTTCAGCACAGCACGCTGGATGAGGCTTTGCAGCAGGCGCGCGAACAAGATAAGCTGATTTTTATCGATTGCTATACGAGTTGGTGTGGCCCCTGTAAGATGATGGCCAAAACAGTATTTACCCTCGATTCGGTGGCGGATTTTGTCAACCAGTCTTTTATTCCGCTGAAGCTGGATATGGAAGTGGGTGAAGGACCTGAGGTTGGGAAACGATATGCCGTTCAGGCTTACCCTACTTATTTGTTCCTGAATGGCAAAGGCGAACTCATCTACAAGTTTGTAGGCGGTATGAAAGGTGATCGCTTTATCGACAGTGCCCGGGTGGCGCTTGAGCCTGCCAACCGCTTTCGCCTGATGAATGAGCGATATGCCAGTGGAAATTACGATGACGCCTTTATGCGTGATTTCATTCGCCTGAAGTTTAAAGTGAGCGAGTTTGAAGAAGCGGTTAGCCTGGCCGATCAGTATTTTAATAAACTGTCGCCTGATGAGCGCGCTTTACCTGAAAACTGGATGTTGTTTGGCGAAAGCTCTTTCAGCAGCCGCATTGCCTATTCCAATAGTCGAAATTTGAATTACCTGGTTGAACATTGGGCCTACTTTAAAGGGCAGGTAGACGATTCGCTGCTTTACGGACGTATTTCCGACAACTTTGTTCAGATTACCGCCAACACATTCAATGGTCGTTATTTCCGCGATAATGGTCGCAACTGTGCTGACTTCGATGCCTTTAAAATACGAATCAAACGGGTAGAAGGATTAGTCGATAGACCCGCCTTGCTGGTGTTGATGGATGTGGCCAAAGCCGTATGTGTCAGCGATACTGCATTGGCTTTGCAATTGCTCACAGACCATGTCTCCGATTTCAGTGCGGCCAATCAAAAAGCCTTATTCGATTTTTTCGGCTTTTATTTGAATGCAGATCAAATCCGAACCCATGTAGTTTACGAGTTGATGCGGCGAATTGTCCTGTGCAATCGCAATCCAAACCTGGTAGGTTTGATGAAATATTACATGAATGACGCTGACCCGAATGTGGAACGCTATGACGTGCCGAACCTGGAAAACAAGATCGGTTCCACGACCATAATTCCATTCTTCCATCCCGAAAAGCAGGTTTGTTACTTTGGCTGGACGGAGCCCGGAGGCAAAAGCGAATTTAAAAGTTATGAAGCGGGGAAGGGTACTCGTTCAATCTATAACAAAATGATCATTGACTCGCTACTTCTCGCTGAGGGTATCGACACTTCCTGGGTGTCACTTTATCCTTCATTTGATGAGCAGGGCTTGGTCGCCAGTTTCACCGCCGGGGGGCAACGGTTTGCTTATGATTCTGAACGGAAATCCATTGAGAAAATTCCGGAAAAGCAATTTCCTCCAGTCCTCTGGGGCTTGTCACCTGATAAAAAGTTTGAACTGTTTGAGCAAAATTACAATCTCTTCTCCAGAAACCTGGGCGATTCGAGTATCGTTCAGCTCACCAATGACGGTGAAGCTAAAGCGGCCTACCAGCTTTCTGAAGTAAAATGGATTTCAGACTCTAAATTCGTCATATCAAAGAATGACACCCGCGGAGTTCGGCAAATGAGTGTAATCAACTCAACTACTCAGCCTTACCCAACTACCATCAATTACGATTTTCAACTGCCTGGGGATCAAACGATCGATCGTACGGAAGTTTATATCGGCGATGTGGCTAAGGGCGAAATTCAGCAGGTTGATGTGGAACGTTGGGAAGGGCAGCAGCTTTACCCCGTTCGAGCTGATGAGGTCAATGATCGCTTCTATTTTATGCGGATAAAACGAACACGGAAAGAAATTGAACTTTGCTACATCGACCGCAGCGGGGAGTGCAAGGGATTGGTTCATGAAGTTTGCGAGCCGGTTTTCAACGAGATGAAGTTTGCCTGCAAAATCCTGAATAAGGGAGAGGATATCCTGTTTTGGTCGGATCGGACCGGATGGGGCCATTATTATCGCTACGATAAAGATGGAAAGTTAAAAAACAGCCTGGGTACCGGAAATTGGACCGCCGGACGAATTGCCGGATTTGATCAAAAAACACAGCAGGTTTTCTATTCTTGCTATGAGCGGGAGAAAGGCATCAATCCGAATTATAAGTTGCTATATCGCGTTGACCTGGATGGTAAAAATGCCAAACTGCTGACGCCCGAGAATGCCGATCACAATGTGTTTGTAAATATCTCTGGCAATATGCTCATCGACAACTATTCGCGTATTGATACGGCTCCGAGAATTATAGCCCGAACTTGCTCCGGCAATCTGTTGGATACCGTTGCAACACCTGACATTCAACCGCTTTTAGACTACGGTTGGAAATTCCCCGAGCAGTTTACGGTAAAGGCTGCTGATGGAAAGACCGATTTATATGGAATCATATGGAAGCCCTTTGATTTTGACCCGAATGAAAAATACCCGGTTGTGTCGCAGGTTTATCCAGGCCCATTCACCGAAACGGTGTGGACTAATTTTACCGTGCTGGATCGGTATAACAACACAGCTCTGGCACAGCGTGGAGTCATCGTGGTTTGTATGGGGCATCGGGGATCAGCTCCACACCGGGGCAAGGCGTATTCTTCCTACGGGCATGGAAATTTACGCGATTACCCGATAGCCGATGATAAATACGGACTGGAGCAATTAGCTCGTCGCTACAACTTTATTGATTCAACCCGCGTGGGGATTGTTGGGCATTCCGGAGGTGCTTTAATGTCGGTTGTAGCGATGTGTACCTATCCCGATTTTTATAAAGTAGCTGTGGCGTCGTCCGGTAACTACGATAACTACATCTACCACCGGAACTGGGGCGAATATTACCAGGGAATAGGTGAGGATAACAGCTTCTCGGTAAAAACTGCCATGGAGCTTGCTCTAAATTTAAAAGGTAAGCTGTTGCTGGCCACTGGCGAATCGGATATCAATGTGAATCCGGCAAACACCTATCGAATGGTGGATGCGCTGATTAAAGCGGAAAAAGATTTTGACTTGCTGGTGTTGCCCGGGCAAGGGCACCATTTTGAAGGCCCCTATAAAACGTATTTTGAAAATCGGAAACGTGATTACTTTACGAAATACCTGATTAATCGACATTCGGGTAATTAAACAGTAACTCCCTTCTTTTCCCCCAAAGAAGAATGTCGATATTTTTCCAAAGCTGACTTATTCACAAATCAGCTTTTTTCATGTAATGGCCGTCAAAAAATAAGCGCGCAGATCATTTGGTCTGTGCGCTTATTTTTCGTTTTATGTCTGGGTTATTGGATACTGACATCAACTTTGGCAGAAAGCTGCTGAACCAGGTTTTCAACATAGCTCTTCCAGTAGTCGTGATTTTTGAAGCGGTCGTCGCTCAATTCCCAGCCGGCTGCTGCGTAATAGGTAACCGGCTTATCATTTTCAACTTTCAGCTTAGCCAGGAAACTGTTTGTCAGCTTACCTGTTTGGGGAGCCTCGGTATAACCTTCGTAAATCGAACGTGGCACAATAATGGCGAGGCCCAACCACCAACCGCGGTTATAGGTTTGCATATCATGTGTCAATAACACCATCCAATCATCGTTCACGGCGATCTCTTCCAGCGGATTCTGGTTGTTGATATTTACTAAACCAACGACTAAGGTTTCGTCACCATGCAGTTTTGAGAACTTCACTGTGTTTTGATAGGCGTAAATACCCGGCCAGATAACGGTTCTTTCGTCAACATTGTAGCTGCGGTCCAGAGGGTGCCAGTTTTCGTAATGGTAATCCATAATTGACTTGACCGGGCCTTCGTCTACAATATTGAAGGTCGTTTTCTCTACATTATTAATTGAGTCGGTTACCAACACGCCAAGTCTAACCAGGCTGTCGCCGATCATCAGCGAGTAGCCACCAAGTCCAACCGAGTTACCTACCGCTAAAATATCGCGACCCCAATCGGCCATCACGTGGTAATTGTCTTCCACTTCACCGTTGGCGTTGATGCCAACATTCTCGGGCGAAATAAAAGAGGCTCTTTTACCGAACAGATCCTGAGCATTGCGCCCATCGAAATAGTGGCGGAAACCAATTTTGTCGTTTTCCCACGAAGGGCCGTCGGTTTGGTAGGCCTGGTAGCCGATGCTCTTTGGAAGTTGGTTAGCCAACAGGACCTCGCTGGTTGCGGGTTGAACCGGTGTATCAGCAGAGCTGCGTTTCCCGAAGCGGGCGCTGGTACGCACGGTGTATTCCGGTTTCTCATTGACCCAGGTTAGCGAGTATGTTTCATCGCCACCGGCCATTAAGTCGGCAACAAAAAACACCTCGTCCCATTTTTGATCGCCATCCAGGTCATTCAACTGAGATGCAATTGTATCTCCCGTCGAGGCGATGATCAATGGATAGACTTCCCCTTCAGTGATGTTGGGGAGCTGTGTGCGTTCAATCGCAATTGCTTTGTCGGTCAGGTTTACCGATGAAGTGTTCGAAAGCTCGATGCTTGTTGCTTGCGGAGCGGTTTGGCATTGGCAGAATACTAATGTACAAAGCACGGCGCTCCCGAGCGTAGTAAATGGATTTCGTATCATATCGTAAATATATAAGATTGTTTATGGCGTAGTGTTTTCGTTTTCACTCACTTTTGTCGGATTCGTCAAATCCGATTGACTAGTGAAATGTCAAAGTTAAAGGATAATAGACAGGATGCATCATCGAATTTCTTAAAAATTGCAATCGATTGCAATTTATTTCCGGCTCAGTCTTCAATTTGAATTTTTACAAAAAGGAGTATGGCACTTTGCCACTCGCTTCCTTGCCGAAACGATTTCAGCCATTAATTCCTATAAATCTTTGTGTTAAAATTTTATTTCACCGAGTTCTACCACTTGTTATTTCAAAAAAAAGAAATACTTTTGCAGTCCCGATTATTGTCCGTACTTGCAGTTCTTATAATTGATTGAAAATGTTGATGATAGAAAAGTTATTAACGAGCCCGATGTTGATAACCGGGAAATCAGCAACAGATTGAGATGTAAGTTTTTGCAACTTTTAGTGTTTAATTTAAAAAAATTAGAGCAAGTGGATACTTTATCTTACAAAACCGTATCGGCCAACAGTGCCACGGTAAACAAAGAATGGGTTGTTGTTGATGCAACCGGCATGCCGCTGGGTCGTTTGGCCAGTGCTGTAGCCAAGTTGTTGCGTGGAAAACACAAACCCAATTTTACTCCTCACGTAGATTGTGGAGACAATGTAATTGTTATCAACGCTGAAAAAGTGAAGCTGACTGGTAACAAGTTAGATGACAAAATTTATCTGCGCTACACTGGTTATCCAGGTGGTCAACGCAGCCAAACTCCGGCTGAAATCATGAAAAAATATCCGGAGCGTTTGGTTGAAAAAGCAGTAAAAGGTATGTTGCCTAAAAATCGTCTGGGACGTGCTATTTATGGTAACATGAAAGTGTATGTCGGCGCTGAGCACAAACAAGAAGCTCAAAACCCGAAAGTTATTGATTTGAATACAATTAAATTGTAACCATGGAAGTAGTAAACACCTTAGGACGTAGAAAGACAGCCGTTGCCCGCGTTTATGTAAGTGAGGGTAAAGGTAACATCACCATTAACAACCGGGAGTTAAACGAATACTTCCCAAATGGTACTCTTCAGTACATCGTGAAGCAACCTCTGAACTTGTTAGGCGTTGCTGAGCAGTACGACATTAAAGTAAACCTTGACGGTGGTGGTATCAAAGGACAAGCGGAAGCTGTTCGTTTGGGTATTGCCCGTGCAATGGTTGAAATTAATCCTGAATACAAGCCAGAATTGAAACATGCAGGCTTCATGACTCGTGATCCACGCGAAGTGGAACGTAAAAAACCGGGTCAACCAAAAGCTCGCAAACGCTTCCAGTTCTCAAAACGTTAATATATTATTTACAACGAATAACTGTGGATCTGAAACCATTGAGACTCCCCGGCACAGACGAGGGACTACTCAGCGGTTGCTTTTCAACATTTTATTTCAAAAGTTAAAAAGATGCCAAGAACAAATTTTCAAGAATTATTGGATGCAGGTGTACACTTTGGTCACCTGAAAAGAAAGTGGAATCCAAACATGGCTCCATTCATTTTTATGGAGAAAAACGGTATCCACATCATCGATCTGCAAAAAACTGTAGTGAAGATCGATGAAGCTGCTGCTGCCATCAAACAAATTGCCAAATCGGGACGCAAAATCTTATTTGTGGCTACAAAAAAACAAGCAAAAGAGCTTGTTGCTGAAGCTGTTGGCAATGTGAACATGCCTTACGTTGTAGAACGCTGGCCTGGTGGTATGTTGACAAACTTCCCAACTATCCGCAAAGCGGTTAAGAAAATGATCTCTATCGACAAAATGATGAAAGATAGCAGTTGGGATAACTTATCAAAACGCGAAAAGTTGCAAATCACTCGTCAACGTGCGAAACTGGATAAAGTATTGGGTTCAATTGCTGACCTGACTCGTCTTCCAGCTGCTCTGTTCGTAGTTGACGTATTGAAAGAAAAAATCGCTGTACGTGAAGCTCAAAAATTGGGTATCCCTGTATTTGCGATGGTTGATACAAACTCTGATCCTGAAGGAATCGATTTCGTAATTCCTGCGAACGACGATGCTTCTCAATCAATCCGCCTGGTAACTCGCATCATGTGCGAAGCTATCGCTGAAGGTTTGAGCGAACGCAAAGTTGAACGTGAGAAAGAAGGCGACGAAGCTGCTCCTAAAAAAGCAAAAGCTGACAAAAAAGAAGCTGCTAAAGCTGCTGTTGCTGCTGACGACGATGAAGACGACGTAGACGTTGATCTGGATGACGAAGATGATTCAGAAGAATAATTGCTCATTATAAAATAAAAAAACAAGAAAGATATGGCAATTTCTGCTGCAGATGTAATGAAGTTGCGTAAAGCAACCGGCGCTGGTATGATGGACTGTAAAAATGCCTTAACAGAGGCAGAAGGTGACTTCAACCGCGCTGTAGAAATTATCCGTGAAAGAGGTAAACTGGTAGCTAGCAAACGTTCTGACCGTGAGGCTTCAGAAGGTGCTACTTTGGCTAAAACTAGTGCCGATGGCAAATTTGGTGCAATCGTTGTGGTAAACTGCGAAACTGACTTCGTTGCTAAAAACGAAGGTTTCGTTGCGTTGACTCAAAGTTTCCTGGATGTTGCTGTTGAAAACAAGCCAGCTGACCTTGACGCTCTGAAAGCGTTAACTCTGGATGGTCGTACCCTTGCAGATCACGTTACTGAACAAACCGGTGTTATCGGTGAAAAAATCGATTTGTCTTACTACGGATGCATCAATGCTGCTTCTGTTGTTGCTTACATTCACCCGGGTAACCAATTGGCTACTTTGGTTGGTTTCAACCAAGAGAATGTTGACACACAAGTTGCTAAAGACGTAGCTATGCAAGTAGCTGCAATGAATCCGGTAGCTGTTGACAAAGATTTCGTTTCTCAGGAAGTTATCGAGAAAGAATTGGAAATCGCTAAAGAAAAATTCCGTCAGGAAGGTAAACCAGAAGCAATGTTGGATAAAATTGCTCAAGGTGCGTTGACTAAATTCTTCAAAGAAAACACCTTGTTGAACCAAGCTTTTGTAAAAGACAACAAAGTATCTGTTCAAGAATACTTGAATTCTTCAAGCAAAGGTTTGACTGCAACCGGTTTCATCCGTTTCACATTAGGTGAATAAATAGCAAACTACGATAAAGTTTGAAAGGGCTTTCGGCACTCGCCGGAGGCCCTTTTCTTTTGGCTTGGCTACCGATTTTTGACTATCTTTAAAGCCGCTACCGGTTCTGCCGGTTTCTACTAACTACTACATAAAACTAAACTACTGAACAGATGAAAAAAGTCTTTCTTCTGGCGGGATGGTGCTGCATTCTCCTTTTTTGTGGACAGTGTGTTACAGGCCAATCCCGACAAATGGAGTACCTCGATCGTGGCCTTCTGGCTATTAAGACAACCAACGCCGTATTTGTAAGTTGGCGTTCCCTTGGAACCGACGGTTCAACAGTTACCTTTAATCTTTATCGAAACAACCAGCTGATCAACGAGAGTCCGCTCAGCTTGACCAATTTTACAGACACTTCGGGGTCACAGGCGGATAGTTACGTGCTCAAAGTACTGGTTGACGGCGAAGAAGTTTCAGGAATGGAATCGCAGCCGGTAACTCCTTGGGCGCAACAGTATCTCACCATTGCTTTGGATCAGCCGGCGGGTGGCACGACTCCTGACGATGTTACTTATACTTATTTGCCCAACGATTGCAGTGTTGGCGACTTGGATGGCGATGGACAATATGAAATTGTACTGAAATGGGATCCGACCAACTCAAAAGACAATTCGCAATCGGGTTACACTGGTAATGTTTTTATCGATGCTTATGAATTAGATGGCACCAAGCTATGGCGGATTGATTTGGGCCGGAATATTCGCGCAGGAGCACACTATACGCAGTTTATGGTGTACGATTTGGATGGCGACGGAAGGGCAGAGTTGGTTTGTAAAACAGCTCCTGGAACAGTCGATGGAAAAGGAAATGCGGTGATAATGGGCTCCGATGATTCTTCAGCTGACTATCGTACCAGCAGTGGAACAATTTTGTCTGGTCCGGAATATCTTACCTTATTTGATGGATTGACCGGAGCGGAACTAAATACAGTTGCCTATGACCCGCCACGTCATCCCACGAAACTGAATCCCACGACTTCGGAATTGAAAGCGATTTGGGGCGATAATTACGGAAACCGTCAGGATCGGTTCCTGGCCTGTGTTGCCTATCTGGACGGCACCAAGCCAAGCGTGGTCATGGGGCGCGGTTATTACACCCGTTCCTGTTTAGCTGCTTATGACGTGAAAGATAAGAAGCTTGTGCAACGCTGGTTTTACGATTCCGGATCTACTTCCGGTATTGGCGCGTACGGACAGGGTAATCATAACCTGAGCGTTGGTGATGTTGATGTTGACGGTAAGGATGAGATTATTTATGGGTCGTGTGCGTGGGACGACGATGGAAGTTTGTTGTATCGAACGGGTTTGGGACATGGAGATGCGCTGCATCTCTCGGATTTGGATCCGGATGAAGATGGATTGGAATTATGGGATGTTCATGAAGAAAAAACGGCTACCTATGGCTACGAGATTCACAATGCCGGAACCGGAGGTGTGAAGTGGGGAACGTTTTCAGGGACAGATGTTGGCCGCGGTTTAGCTGCGGATATCGATCCGAATCATCGTGGATTTGAGATGTGGAGTACGGCAAGTTCAAATGTTTATTCATGCAAAGGTGAAGTTGTTTCAACAAGTCGTCCGTCGGTTAATTTCCGAGTTTATTGGGATGGCGATTTACAGGATGAGTTGTTGGATGGAACTAAGCTCGATAAATGGAAAACAACTGGTGGTACGGACCGTCTTTTCACCTTTTACAATTATTCTAACGCTAAAGAAATCAACAGTACAAAAGCGAATCCTTGCCTGAGTGCCGATATTTTGGGCGATTGGCGAGAAGAGGTTGTCTACTACAACAGCTCCAATGGCAGCGAGCTTGTTTTATTTTCGACTGTTATTCCGACTGACTACAAATTGTATACGCCAATGCATGACCCCGTTTACCGGATGGGGATAGCCTGGCAGAATGTTGCCTACAACCAGCCTCCGCATTTGGGCTTCTACATTGGTGATGGGTTGACAAGTATTCCGACGCCATCAATTTATACGCCTCAATATAGTATTACAACAAGCTCTAAGCTAATTAAGTCTGCAGATACCAGGGTTTACAAAGTGAATGACAAAATCAGGATTGAGTCAGACGATGAGATTGATGCCGTATCAGTTGTTAATATGAAAGGGCAGACTATTTTCAGCGATTGTGCCGTAAAGGGTAAAACCTACGAATTCTCCATCGCAGCGAATCATTCAATGGTTGTTGTAAAATGGCGCTCCAAAGACCGTGTTTTTACGAACAAAATACTGAACTTTTAGCCATTAGGTTAACTGAAAAGAAAAAGCCTGTTTTGATCGTCAAAACAGGCTTTTTTATGCGGTTTATTGTAATTATCCGTTCAAGGCATTGGCACCGTTGGTAACCTCCAGAATCTCGTTGGTAATTGCCGCCTGACGTGCTTTATTGAATGTCAGCGTCAGTTCTTTGATGAGTTCCGAAGCATTGTCGGTGGCTTTGTGCATGGCAGTCATTCGGGCGCCGTGTTCAGCCGCATTCGAGTCCAATAGTGCTTTGAAGAACTGGATTTTCAATGATCTTGGAATGAGGTCATTGACAATCTCGGCCATGCTGGGCTCGTAAATGAAGTTTGTGTTGACATTTTTGAGGTCGCTGTCTTCTTCCTGAACAGGTAAGAATTGTTCGACCGTACAATTCTGCACAGCCGCATTCTTGAATTCGTTGTATACCAGTTCAATCCGATCGTGATGTCCCGACTCGAAATCATCCATCAGGTTTTGAGCCAATACAGATGCGTGTTCAAAAGTCAACGAATCGAATACATGGTTCGCTTGTCCTGAAATAGGCATTTTACGCGATTTCAGATATTTTTCACCCTGCTTTCCAACCACAAGGAAACTGACTTTGCCGGCCTGAAGTTGTCGGTAATATTTGGTTTGAGCCAAATCTACCGCAGTCTTCGAGATCGATGAGTTGAATGCTCCACACAAGCCGCGATTCGATGTGATCAGCACGATCAGTACTTTTTCCGGCGTGCGTTGCTCTGTGAAAACTGACTCAACCGAGTCGTCCAGGAGTGTGCTTATCGTTTGTAAAATGTGGTGCAGTTTATCAGCGTACGGGCGAATCTGAAGAATCGCATCCTGTGCTTTCTTCAGCTTAGCTGCCGATACCATTTTCATGGCACTGGTTACCTGTCGGGTTGTTTTAACCGATGATATTCGGGTTCGTATTTCTTTTAAACTAGCCATTTCGGTAATTTATGCTTCCGTGGGGACATGCCCCAATCCAATCAATTATTTAAAACGGGCGGCAACTTCCGCTGCTGCTTTCTCAATGTTGGCAATACCACTGTCTGTCAAATTCCCGTCGCGGAGCTCGTTCAGGGTCGGACGATATTGCATTTCCATCAATTCAAGGAATCCTTTTTCGAATTCTTTCACTTTCGCGATTGGCACGCTGCGAAGCAATTCTTTGGTACCGCAATAAATAATAGCGATTTGATGCTCAACTTTCATTGGCATATATTGTCCCTGTTTCAGGATCTCAACGTTCTTACGACCTTTATCCAATACACGCATGGTAGCCGCATCCAGGTCTGAACCGAATTTCGAGAAGGCTTCCAATTCGCGGAACTGGGCCTGATCAAGCTTCAGGGTACCGGCAATTTTTTTCATTGCTTTCACCTGGGCGTTACCCCCTACACGAGATACCGAGATACCTACGTTGATCGCCGGGCGAACACCTGAGTTGAAGAGGTTCGATTCCAGGAAAATCTGACCATCGGTAATTGAAATTACGTTGGTTGGAATGTAGGCAGAAACGTCGCTGGCCTGCGTTTCAATGATCGGAAGTGCAGTTAACGAGCCGCCACCTTTCACTTTGCCTTTCAACGATTCTGGCAGGTCGTTCATGTTTGCTGCGATCTCATCCGAGTCGATGATTTTTGCTGCACGTTCCAACAGGCGGGAGTGCAGGTAGAAAACGTCACCCGGATATGCTTCACGACCCGGTGGACGACGAAGTAACAAGGAAACCTCACGATACGAAACAGCTTGTTTCGACAGGTCATCGTAAATGATCAGTGCATCGCGACCCGTATCACGGAAATATTCGCCAATAGCAGCTCCTGCATAAGGTGCGTAGAATTGCAACGCTGCCGGATCAGATGCGGTAGCCGAAACGATTACCGTATAATCCATTGCACCGTGTTTTTCCAAAGTTGATGCAATGTTGGCAACAGTAGAACCTTTTTGTCCCACGGCTACATAGATACAATATACTGGTTTGCCTTTTTCGAAGTTTTCGCGTTGATTGATGATGGTGTCAATTGCCACGGCTGTTTTACCAGTTTGGCGGTCACCAATAATCAACTCACGCTGTCCACGGCCGATTGGAATCATCGCGTCGATTGCTTTGATACCTGTTTGCAAAGGTTGCTTTACCGGTTGACGGAAAATAACCCCCGGAGCTTTACGTTCCAGTGGCATTTCGAATTTTTCGCCTGCAATAGCGCCCTTACCGTCCAGCGGAGCACCAATTGTATTGATTACACGACCCAAAACGCCGTCGCCAACCTCGATAGAGGCAATTTGCTGCAAACGTTTAACGGTGTCACCTTCTTTAATTTTTTCTGAAGGACCGAGTAATACGGCACCCACGTTATCTTCTTCCAGGTTCAGCACAATTCCTTTAATCCCGCTGTCGAATTCAATCATTTCGTTCGATTCAACGTTGGATAAACCGTAAATACGGGCAATTCCATCACCCACAGTTAGGACTGTACCAACCTCTTCCAGTTCGGCTTCCGACTTGAATCCTTCCAGTTGTTGTTTAAGTATCGCAGATACTTCAGCAGGTTTTATATCAGCCATGGTTATCTTGTTTTTCTATTTGATTTCGGATTGTAATAATTTCTCTTTTACTCTGCGCAATTGACTCGCGATGCTGGCATCCAGCTGCTGGTCTTCGATACGGAGGACAAAACCGCCGATCAAATTCTCGTCAACCTGTTTGCTCAGTTCTATCTGGACTTGGAGTTCGGTTTCCAGTTTCGATTTAATTTTTGCAATAATCGCAGGATCCAACTCGACAGCTGTCGTTAACAAAGCCGATTTCACTCCTTGCTCCTGGCGATAAAGGCCTAAAAAGTTACGGCATATCCCCGCGATATGAGATTCGCGTTTGTTCGTGGTAATCAGTTCCAGGAAATTAAGCGTCAGTGCGTCGATGCTTTTGGCGAAGATGGCTTTGATCAGCTTGATTTTTTGGGACGTTTTTACGACCGGGCTTTCCAACAAAAGCCTGAATTCCGCACTGTCCTTGCACAAACCGGAAATAAGCTCAATGTCTTTTTTAAGCGCATCGAGTTTATTTTTCTCTTTGGCAAGGCTGAAGAAGGCTTTGGCGTAACGGACTGTGATTTTACTTTGATCCATACCCTTAGTTCATTTTCAGATCTTTAAGCAGGCTGTTTACCAATTCTTCCTGATCCTTTTGTGCTTTAACTTCTTTTTGAATGATTTTCTCGGCAACCAGAACCGAAAGCTCAACCACTTGTTTCTTCATCTCGTTAATCGCTGCCGTTTTTTCGGCCTCGATTTGCACCCGAGCTGATTCAATGATTTTTTTGCCTTCTACCTGGGCTTGCGTCTTTGCTTCAGAAAGCAGTTTATCTTTCAGGTCACGAGCTTCTTTCAGAATAACTTCTTTCTCTTTGCGGGCTTCAGCAATAATCTGTTCCTGGTCTGCTTTAAGGTTTTCAACTTCCTGCTTTGCTCTGTCGGCAGAAGAAAGTGCGTCTGCAATTGTATTCTCGCGGTCTTTCAGACTGGCGAGGATTGGTTTCCATGCAAATTTTTTCAGGATGATCAGCGTAATCGCGAAGATGATGAGCATCCAAAAGATGGTACCTATATCGGGCGTAACAAATGACATAAAATTTCGATTTTAAAGCGGCAGTCGAGGCTTCCGGCAACCCCGGAAGCTGACAGCCTGATGAAAAATTTCTAAATGAAAAGAATCAACGCACAGATGATCACGGCGAAGAAGGCTACCCCTTCGATCAAAGCCGCAGATACAATCATGTTTGAGCGGATGTCTCCACTGGCTTCCGGTTGACGGGCGATAGCTTCCATTGCACCTGCACCGATACGTCCAATACCGATACCTGCACCAACAGCTGCTAAACCTGCACCAAATCCGGCACCAATTTCAGCCAAACCAATCCCAACGTTTCCGATTGATTCTTGTAGAAGAATTAATAAAGTACTCATAATCTAAAAATTTATGTTTGAGTAATCAATGATGTTCTGATGTTGCCATTCCGAAATACAAGGCTGAAAGTAAGGTAAATACATATGCCTGTATGAACGAAACCAATACGTCGAGTAATAAAATGAAAACCGAGAAGGCGATGGATAACGGGCTAACCAAGCCACCGGCCACCGGGCCTTTCAGGTTTGCAAAAATGAAAATCAAGCTTACAAATACGGTCACAATCATGTGGCCGGCCATCATATTCGCGAACAAACGGACCATCAATACGAAGGGCTTCGTAAAGACTCCGGTAAGTTCGACGATTGGCATTAAGGGAAGCGGGTATTTCAACCACCAAGGTACATCGGGGTTGTAAATCTCTTTCCAATAATGTTTATTGGCGTTAATCGTTGTAATCACGAATGTGAACAGTGCCAAAACCATGGTCACTGCAATGTTTCCCGTAACGTTTGCACCGAATGGGAAAATCGGGATTAGTCCCAGAAAGTTGTTAATCAGGATGAAGAAAAACAAAGTCAGCAGGAACGGGAGGAATTTTTCACTTTTATCTTTCCCGATTGCCGGAATAGCCACTTCATCGCGAATGAACAGGATGATGGGTTCTACCAGGTTTTGTAGCCCTTTAGGAGCTTCGCCCGACCGCTTTTTCGCCGCTTTGGCTACATTCAGAAAAACCAGCAGAATAACGATGACACTGACGAAAATTCCAATAACAGCTTTCGTCATGGATAAATCGAGCGGAAGCCCAATGACTTCGCCTTGCTGGTTCAGCTCAACGATTTTTCCTTCATTTTCCCCTTCGTGTTCAATCCTGAAATTTCGGTAGGTCTCGGTTCCGTGGTGGAACTTTGACGATGAAAATACGTTTAGTCCGGAGTTGTGACTATACAATATAATTGGAAGGGGGATACTGACGTGTGTATGTCCATAGGTTAAAATGTGCCACTCGAAGGAGTCGGAAACGTGTTCCATTACAAATTTACCCGCGTTAAATTCGCTCGAGTGCGCCTCTTCGCCGGTCTCATGTGACCCATTTTCTTCAGCATAAACGTTAGTGGAAACAAGACCTAATACGAAGATAACTGCTAGTAAGACAAATCGTTTGGTCGTGTTTAGTGGCGATGATTCAAGATTTACCATGGTCATGTCTAGTCTTTTCAAAAGGAGCCTCCAAATTAATAAATTTAATCAGAAGTATCCATTATTTTTTTCGTTTTACGATGCGTGTTACTTCGATCACTTCCAGGACGGAGAAACACACATAAACAATAAAAAAGCTTATCAGAAATTCCAGCGCATAGTCCCGGTAAAACCAAAGGTAGGCAAGCACGGCAATAAAATAGATAAACATTTTTATCATGTTCAGCCCTAAAAAATAGGGGTTGAACTTCTTCACGTTTTTTTCCGCGATTTGTAACAACTTATAGTGTATAAAGTTTGTGATCACGAAAAGAAAACATACAATTATTATAAAAAGGGGAATGTGGGTGTTCGGATAGACGTGGAGGGATAGGAAATACTCAATTAAAATGAGTAGGATTGAAAGTGTTAAGGTTTTGATGATAAAGCTTTTCATGTTCGTTAGTTAGTGCTTGTTAAGGAAATTCTTTATGGCATGAAATATAGCGCCAATTACGGAGAAAATCATCAAAATTAAAGTAAAGACCGGACTCGTATTCAGCCAGTCATCTATTTTAATGCCTGCAAACACCCCCAATCCCATGATAACAATCATTTCGAACGCCAGGCTCGAATATTTTACAAAGTCCTTGCTATTTTTCGGTGGTTTTAAGTTTTTCATGAATCACTTGATTTCCCATCATGCAGTTTCCGGTGAAAACAGATCCGGGTTCTATGCTC
Organism: Mangrovibacterium diazotrophicum; assembly: GCF_003610535.1. Lineage (NCBI taxonomy): Bacteria > Pseudomonadati > Bacteroidota > Bacteroidia > Marinilabiliales > Prolixibacteraceae > Mangrovibacterium > Mangrovibacterium diazotrophicum. The sequence goes on from NZ_RAPN01000001.1 coordinate 3,678,482, forward strand.
AGCTTGTCAGTGGTAATCTCGCCCTGTACCGTCGAAGTTGATTTCAAAGTGATCAGTTGCTCGATCTTCATTTTACCCTTCACATGGCCGGCAACTTCACAATTTTTACAAACGATCTCGCCTGTTACTTTTCCTGTATCGCCGACGACTACCCGCCCATTGCTGGAAATGTTGCCGTTCAGCTCTCCATCGATGCGAATATCGCCTTCCGATTTAATATCTCCTGTAATAACAGTTCCTTTTCCGATCAGGTTGATTACTTGTGTGTTAACTTCGTTGTACGTCTTTGCCATCTCTTTCTTTTTTTAAGCGTGACCAAATATAATAAAGGTTTCATTCTTTCTAAAGAACGAAACCTTTCTATTTTGGGTATGTCGAGTGTAAAAGAATTACGCCGAAAAGGCGAATTTTATTTATTGAAGTGATACAAGAATGTTGCTTCGCCTTCGAAAGCGGGTTTTTTGTTTCCTTCAATCTCCATAGATACCTTCAACTGTACTTTGCTGATACCACGCAGGTTTGCAATCGATTTCAACCAAACGTGGGTACGGATACGGCTGTTTACCAATACCGGTTGTCCGAATTTGAAATTGTCAATTCCGTAATTAACCAGCATGCTGAAATTTTCAACCTGCACCACTTGTTCCCACATAATTGGTAACAAAGACAGGGTAAGGTAGCCGTGTGCGATAGTTGTACCAAAGGCACCTTCTTTTTTTGCCCGCTCAGGGTCGGTGTGAATCCATTGGTAATCGAGTGTTGCGTCGGCGAATTTGTTAATTTGCTCTTGCGTCACCGTGTGATATTCGGATACACCAAGCTTTTCACCCAGGTGCTTCTCGAAATCTTCGTGACTCGTAATCAAAAGTCGACTCATTTTAATATGTTTTCAAATTAGTTTACGAATTATAAGCCCATTTCAGGTAGACGGAACCCCAGGTGAAACCTGCACCGAAAGCTGCCAGGATGATATTGTCTCCTTTTTTCAACTGTTTCTCGTAGTCGAAGAGACAAAGTGGAATTGTGGCAGCAGTCGTGTTACCGTACTTTTCGATGTTGATCATCACTTGCTCGCGGTTAATTTTCATTCGGCGGGCAACAGCATCAATAATGCGCATGTTGGCTTGGTGTGGAACCAGCCAAGCCAGGTTTTCAGGCGTGATGTTGTTTTTGTCCATTATTTCAACAGCAACATCGGCCATACGAGAAACGGCATACTTAAATACGGTTTGTCCGTCCTGGTGCACGAAGTGTTCGCGGTTTTCAACCGTTTCGACAGATGCAGGTCTTTTCGAACCGCCGGCCTTCATGTGCAGGTAGTGGCGTCCTTTTCCATCTGTATAATTGATGTGATCCATTACGCCAATTTCCTCAGTCGTCGGTTCGAGCAACACAGCGGCTGCACCGTCACCAAACAGCGGGCAGGTAGTACGGTCGGTGTAATCGGTGATGGCACTCATCATATCGGCGCCGATAATAATCACTTTTTTATACTTTCCGGTTTCGATGAAACTGGCACCGGTCGTCAATGCAAACACAAAGCCGGAGCAGGCTGCACTGATATCGTAGCTCCACGCGTTGTGAAGCCCTGCTTTTCGACAGATAATGTTGGCTGTTGCTGGGAATGGCCGGTCAGGTGTGATCGTAGCACAGATCACTAAATCAATTTCTTCGGGAGCTGTTTTTGTTTTTTCAAGCAGTTGTTTCACCGCTTCGACTCCCATATCTGAAGTTGCTTTGCCGCGTTCCTTGTAAATTCTTCTCTCCTTGATCCCGATTCGCTGCATGATCCACTCGTCGGAGGTGTCGACCATCGTGCTGATTTCTTCATTCGTCAGCCTGTAGTCAGGCAAAAATGCACCAATACCAGTTATTGCTGCATGAATTTTTCCCATAATTCAAAAATTTTAACAGTAATCCAAAATCACAACAAATTGGATTTTAGGATATAATAACAAGATTTCTGTGTTAAAAAAAGAGGTCGAAAGATAGAATGAAAAAATTGAAGCGCAAAGAAAAAACGCGCAAAATGAGGAGCTAAGTCGTTTTAAAACAATTAATTAAAACGTTCGAAAATTTCAGTTTTGGGATAAAAAAAGATCAGAAGAAATTTCTTCTGATCATCTTATAGAGAATTAAACAGTTACGTTTTTCTCAATTGCAAGCTTTCCACGGTAGTAACCGCATTCGCCACAAACAGTGTGGTATTTTACAGTTGCTCCACAGTTTGAGCAAGTTGCTAAAGTTGCAATTGCAGCATGGTGATGAGATCTTCTTTTATCTCTTCTTGCTTTTGATGTTTTGTGCTTTGGATGTGCCATTTTCTAATTCTTTATTCGTTTCCTAATAATTTTTTCAAATCGTCCCATCTCGAGTCGGTTTCTTCTTCCGGCTTTTCCTGGGTGTGAGTCAGGTTTTTTAGTTTCTGCAGCATTTCCGGGTTGCATAGACTTTTACCGTCTTTGCCTTTCGGGTGAACCTGCCTAATCGGAATCGCTAAAATGATGAAATCGTAGATCATTTGCGCTACGTTGACCTGATGATCATTGACATTTACCCAAATCACATCGTCACCATCTTCGAAATCGTCTTCACCATACTTGATGAAAACCTTGTTTTCGCTTTCTACGGGTTGGTCGTAAAGCTCCAAGCATCTATCGCATTGGATTTTAACTGTTCCGCTAACATGAAACCAAAGAACCATTAATGAACTCTGTTTTTCGAGAACGACTTTTGCCTGAATGTCTCCATCGTCGGCTATTCCACCGTCAAAATGGTCGAAAAACTTCTTATTAATCTGAAAGTCAAACTCATGTGTTCCAAGAGCGAGACCCTTAAAGGCGATATTATAAGCTGATATTCCGGCCATTGCTTCGAAAAAAGTTTTGCAAAAGTATAAAAAATATAGAAACGAAGAAAATTATCTGATTTTTTTAACACAGAAAAGCGAAACAGTTTTGATCGCTATTCAATGATCAGTATTTCAGTTGATTATGGATTTTGTTTTCTGTTGAAAAAAATCAGCCTTTTTGAGGATGATTCGGAAGGTTGTTCCCTTGCCGATTTCTGATTGCTTAATAAAGATCTTTCCCTGGTGATAATTCTCGATGATTCGTTTGGCGAGAGAAAGTCCCAGGCCCCATCCTCTTTTCTTCGTTGTAAAGCCGGGATCAAATATGGTTTTAAATTGAGACTTTGGAATTCCTTTGCCGTTATCGCGAATGTCGAAATAGATTTGATTGTCCTCTTCCCGGAGCAAAAGCGTTATTTTGCCCGAATTTCCCATCGCATCGATGGCATTCTTGCAGAGGTTTTCAATAACCCAGCTCAACAGTGCGGCATTGTGCGGTGTAATATAGGATCGGTCTGCGGGGAACTGCATGTCATATTGTACTTTTTGCGAGGTGCGGCTTTGTAGATAGGTGACTGTAGATACAATCGTTTTACGCAGATCGTCAATTTTCAATTCCGGTTTCGAGCCGATCTTTGAGAATCGTTCTGTTATTTTTTCCAACCGAAGAATGTCTTTCTCGAATTCATCAATGAGTTTTTCGTCGATATCCTGTGTCTTAAGTAACTCTACCCAAGCCATTAATGACGAAATCGGGGTTCCCAATTGGTGAGCCGTTTCCTTAGACATACCCACCCAAACCTGGTTTTGTTCTGCCTTGCGCGATGAGTTGATGGTGAAATAGACGATAGTGACAAACAGTCCAATAACTGCGATCTGGATAAGCGGAAAATATTTTAGATTCTGTAGGGTCTTTGAGTCCCGGTAATAGATGTATTGAACCTCATGCTCGGAAATGACAATCTTGATGGGAGGACGGTCGTGCATCATTTTGGCCAGTTCGCGCTGTAATACCTGGTCTTTTCGTTTTTCGGAATACTCAATATTAGCGGCAGAAATGATATTCTGAATGCTGTCGGTCCAGATAATCGGGATGCCGGTGTTGCCCTCGAGTATGCTGACCAGAAATGACATGTTATCGTCCGGATCTTCAACGGGGGCGGTTAAACGTCGCGTTGCTTCGGCCCACATGGCGACACTTTTATGCTCTTCTTCTGCCATTTTGCGCGCAAGCCAATTGGTGTATTGAAATGACGCAGCACCGATAATGATCGCGATCAGTATCAGCAAAAATTTCCAGCGACGTTTTTTTAGATAGGACTCCAAGTTGAATGTTCTGTTACTTGTTTACCAACGGATAAAACGACCAGCGAAACTGAAATCCCGCATTTTTGTCTGGTCATTAGAGCGAAAACGGAAAACCAGTTAAAATAGTATGATCAAAATACAATTATCCTTGCAGCAAATCAAGTGTTGTCTGGATGATGCTCTTTTGGTCGAAGCCGCACTCGCGTATCAGTTCATCAGGTGTGCCATGTTCTATAAAACGATCGGGAACTCCAAGACGCACAATTTTTGATGTGTATTGGTGGTCGGCCATGAACTCTAGCACCGCCGAACCGAACCCGCCCTGAATTGTGCCGTCCTCGATCGTGATGACTTTCGTGAACTTTTTGAATATCTGATGCAGAAGCTTTTCGTCCAGTGGCTTTACAAAACGCATGTCGTAGTGAGCAACCGAGTGTCCGTCCTTCGTGAGTGATTTCACTGCGCGGGAAGCCTGTATTCCGGTTGTTCCGAAGGTTAAAATGGCCAAATCGTTACCTTCTGTGATAACCCGGCCTGTTCCGACAGGAATGCTTTCGAACGGTTGTCTCCAGTCAACCTGGCAACCACAACCTCTCGGGTAGCGAATTGAGAATGGACCCATATTTTCCTGCTGAGCGGTGTACATCAGGTTGCGCAATTCAATTTCATCCATTGGAGCCGATACAATCATGTTCGGAATGTGACGCATGTATGCAATATCGAAGACTCCATGGTGAGTGGGGCCGTCTGCTCCAACCAGACCTCCACGGTCGAGACAGAAAACAACGTTCAGGTTTTGGATAGCAACGTCGTGTATAATTTGGTCGTACGAGCGCTGCATGAAGGTGGAGTAGATATTACAAAACGGTACCATGCCGCGGATTGCCATCCCGGCTGAAAAAGTTACTGCATGAGGTTCGGCAATACCAACGTCGAAAGCACGATCCGGCATTTTCTCCATCATGATATTCAGTGAACTTCCGGTTGGCATTGCTGGAGTAACGCCGACAATCTTGTCGTTCTTCTCAGCCAGTTCAAGTAGTGTGTTTCCAAATACGTTCTGGAATTTTGGCGGTTTGTTCATTGCGCATTCGCAATCAAGAAGCTCGCCCGTCACTTTATTGAATTTGCCGGGAGCGTGGAACTCTGTTTGATTCAGCTCAGCCTGTTTGAAACCTTTTCCTTTTTTGGTCAGCACATGCAACAGTTTCGGGCCGGGAATATCGCGGAGATCCTGTAATACTTTTGTGAGGTATTTTATATCATGGCCATCAATCGGCCCGAAATAGCGAATGCCGAGGCTTTCAAAAAGATTGGATTCTTTCAGAAGTGCCGATTTCAGCGCGCCTTCGGTTTTTTGTACCAGTCGGCGGGCTTTTGGTCCAAAGCCGTTCAGTTTGCCCAAGCCATCCCAAACTTCTTGTTTCAGGCGATTGTATGATTTCGACCGGGAGATATTCAGTAAGTAATTGCTAACGCCACCAACGTTCGGGTCGATCGCCATGTTGTTGTCATTCAGGATGATTAGTACGTCTGAATTGTTGACGGCGGCATTGTTTAAGCCTTCAAAAGCCATTCCTCCGGTCATGGAACCATCGCCGATAACAGCAACGATTTTACGCTGTTCGTCTTTTTGTATCGAAGCAGCGACGGCCATTCCCAGCGAAGCGGAAATGGATGTGCTGGCATGGCCAACACCAAAAGTATCGTATTCGCTTTCACTTGGTTTGGGGAATCCACTTAATCCATGGTATTTCCGGTTTGTGTGGAATTGATCCCGGCGTCCGGTCAATATTTTGTGACTGTAGGCCTGGTGCCCGACATCCCAAACTAAAAGATCGTAGGGTGTATTGTAGATATAATGCAGCGCAACGGTGAGCTCAACAACGCCAAGGCTCGCGCCAAAGTGCCCCGGATTAGTGGACACCTCGTCGATAATGAATTGTCTAAGTTCCTCACAAACAACTGGTAGATCTTCTGGCCGTAATTTTCTTAAATCTTCGGGGCTGTTGATCTTACTTAGCAGTGTACCTGCATTTCCTTCCATGTAGCCAAAATTAGAGCTCAAATATACAATTTATCGTTTATGCAACCACTTTGAAATGTCAGTAATGCGGTATTGTAAACTTGAGTGATGTCAATAACGAAAATAAAAGGGTCAGATTTTCAGGATTCCACGTTCCCGGTTTTGGAAGGTGACCAATTCTTCAAATCCGATTGATTTCAGCAAATCCACAGCGGTTTCGAAGTGACGGCCGATTTGATCGACACGATGAGCATCTGAGGTGAGGGTCATCGGAATGTGGTGGTGGTAACATCTTTCGACGATGGATGGCGCCGGTGTGAATTCTTTGCACGGGCGATCCATTCCGCCGGTATTGAGTTCGACCACCATGTTGTTCTCCTTGATGACTTTTAATGTCTTCTCAATCAGTTCGGTTTGGTCGCTCTCCGGGTAAACCCGGAACTTTTTAATAATATCGAGGTGGCCAATAATGTCGAATAGACCTGAAGACGCGGCTTTTTGTATGAGATCAAAATACATTTCGTACAGGCGGTCGTTGGTCCATTTTCCGTAGAGTGATTTGTCGGTGTCGAAATTCCAATTGCCAATGAAATGAACTGAGCCGATAATGTAGTCGAGTGGGAGCGAGCGGATAGCGTGGCTGATCTCTTCCTCCATCCCTTCGAGATAATCGACTTCAATCCCGAATTTGACGCTGATTTTATCCTGATAGCGTTCCCGCAGAATCTCGATTCGCTCAGCCATCACTGGGATGTCAACTTCCGATATCGCCCAATCGACTGGTTTGAGACAGAGGTGATCGGTGAATCCAATTTCGTCTAGTCCAATAGCAATGGCTGCTTGTATCATTTCTTCGTGGCTGTTCTTCCCGTCCGATAGCACCGTGTGCATATGGTAATCTGTCATTCCGATCATAGTCGTACATTGATAAATTTTCGGTATCCGTAAAATTAGTCAATGGAAATTCAAAAATGAAATATTATTTGGGGCTGAAAAGTAGGGACAAAAAAAGGCAGCTTCAACAAGCTGCCTCAAAGCCATGAAAACAATTAAACAATGTTCAGAAAACAGAAAACTAGAAACAATTATATTGTAAAAATCTCTTTTGTCTTTTTCTCCAACAAGGTATCAACTTTTTTCGAAAAATCATTGGTCATATCCTGAACTTGTGCTTCAGCATCTTTTTCCATGTCTTCCGATAACCCGTCCTTCATTAACTTCTTTAACGCATCGTTCGAATCTTTTCGTGCTGAGCGGATGCTGACTTTTGCATTTTCGCCTTCTGCACTGGCTTGTTTCGATAACGATTTTCTTCGTTCTTCAGTAAGTGCCGGAACGCTGATGCGAATAATTTCGCCGTTGTTCTCGGGGTTGAACCCTAAATTAGCGTTGATGATTGCTTTTTCGATGGCAGAAATTGTTTGTTTCTCCCAAGGTTGAATCGCAATCGTTCTCGCGTCCGGAGTGTTGATGTTTGCAACTTGTTGTAGCGGAGTCATACTTCCGTAATAATCAACAGTAACACCATCAAGCATCCGGGTCGACGCTTTTCCTGCACGGATATGAACTAATTCTTTCTCTAAATGGTCGATGGCAGATTCCATCTTTTCTCTACATAAATCTAATATCAGTTCTACTTCGTCTTCCATAAAAATAATATGGTCAGTTCATCTTTTTGTGCTGACAGCAAATATAGAAAAATTTAAAGAATATTAAAATTCGTGAAAATTTTTAATCAAAAAATGCGCAGCTGATTATTATAAATGGACTAAAGTCCCAATGTTTTCGCCGGTTATAACTTTTTTCAGATTTCCGACAATGTCCATATTGAACACAACAATTGGCAAATTATTTTCTTTGCACATGGTTGTCGCCGTCAAATCCATCACCTTCAAACCACGATTATAGATTTCGTCGAAGGAAATTTTGTCGAATTTTTCTGCTTTCGGATCTTTCTCCGGATCGGCGGTGTAAATTCCGTCAACACGGGTTCCTTTCAACATCACATCGGCTTCAATTTCAATTCCGCGAAGCGATGATCCGGTGTCGGTTGTAAAGTAAGGATTACCTGTTCCCGCCGAGAAAATTGCAACTTCTCCTTTTTCGAGGGTCTCAATTGCTTTGTCTTTCGAGTAAAACTCGCCAACTGGTTCCATACGAATAGCAGTCAATACCCGCGATTTTACACCAAGAGCCGTTAAGGCTGAGTTTAGTGCCAGGCTGTTAATAACTGTTGCCAACATTCCCATTTGGTCGCCTTTAACCCGGTCGAAACCGTTGGCCGCACCACTAAGGCCTCTGAAAATGTTTCCTCCACCAATGACAATGCCAACCTGCACTCCCAAATCGGTGATTTCTTTAATTTGTTCGGCGTACTCGGTCAACCGTTTTTGGTCGATCCCATATTCTTGCTGTCCCATTAAAGACTCGCCACTAAGCTTTAGAAGTACTCTTTTATATGCTGTCATTGTTGTTTGTTTTAGGCAAAAGTAGGAAAATTAGAAAAAGTGATTGACCGGCTTTTGTAACTTTTCGGTCACAATTTACCTTCTTTTTACGCTTATCCTAAAAGCATTTCATTATTTGAGGGCATCAATTTTCGTTTCGTAATTAATTATTACTTTTACAGCCGCTGATTTTCAATAGCTATGATATTAAACGCGATCTTGTTTTTAGTTGGTTTTTTGCGCACACTGTTTTTTGTTGTGGTTTTTTATTACCTGTTTAAATTTTTGATCCGGCTACTGGCGCCTTTGTTTGGTTACCAGGCTGTGAATAAGAACCAGCAAAGCAGAGCACAACGGGCGGATCGCCGTGAAGGCGACGTTCGGGTTGACAATGCGCAATACCAGCAATCCCATATTCGTAAAGATCAAGGTGAATACGTAGACTTTGAAGAGATCGATTGATGATATATTATATATAGAGAGAAGACCAAAAATTAATTTTCAACAGCAAATAACGCATTAGATAGTATGGCTCAGGAAGATATTTTTAAAAAGCTGGTTGCCCACTGCAAGGAATACGGCTATGTATTCCAGTCGAGTGAGATTTATGACGGACTTGGAGCAGTTTACGATTACGGGCAAAATGGTGTAGAACTAAAGAATAACATCAAAAAATACTGGTGGGATAGCATGGTGCTTCTGCACGAAAATGTGGTTGGTATTGATTCCGCCATTTTTATGCACCCGACCATTTGGAAAGCCTCGGGCCACGTTGATGCGTTTAATGACCCGTTGATTGATAACAAAGATTCCAAAAAACGTTACCGCGCCGATGTTTTGATCGAAGAACAATTGGCAAAGTACGAGGAGAAAATGAATAAAGAAGTCGAAAAGGCTGCCAAGAAGTTTGGCGATTCTTTCGACGAAGCCCAGTTTCGTGCAACCAACCAGCGAGTGTTGGCGAACCGGGAAAAATGGGATCAATTGCACCAGCGTTTTTCCGACGCGTTGAATGCATCTGATTTGGCCGAACTGAAGCAAATCATCGAGGACGAAGGTATTGTTTGCCCGATTAGCGGTAGCCGCAACTGGACGGATGTGCGCCAGTTCAACCTGATGTTCTCAACCGAAATGGGATCGACGGCTGATGGTGCATTGAAAGTTTACCTGCGCCCGGAGACGGCACAGGGGATTTTCGTGAACTACCTGAATGTGCAAAAAACCGGCCGTATGAAAATTCCATTTGGTATTGCGCAAATCGGTAAAGCGTTCCGTAACGAGATTGTTGCCCGTCAGTTTATTTTCCGTATGCGTGAGTTCGAGCAAATGGAAATGCAGTTCTTCGTAAAACCCGGAACAGAGCTGGAGTGGTTCGACCTGTGGAGAGAAACACGTATTAAATGGCACCGTGCACTCGGGTTCGGCGATGATAATTATCGTTTCCACGTACACGAAAAATTGGCGCACTACGCCAATGCTGCGGTTGATGTTGAGTTTAAATTCCCGTTTGGTTTCAAGGAAGTTGAAGGAATTCACTCGCGTACTGATTTTGACTTGTCGCAACACCAAAAATATTCAGGTAAGAAGATTCAGTATTTCGATCCGGAATTAGGTGAATCGTATGTGCCTTATGTGGTAGAAACTTCAATCGGTGTTGACCGGATGTTCCTGCAGGTGGTTTCAGCTTCATATCACGAAGAGGAAGTTGAGTCATCAAACGGGCAAAAAGATACCCGTGTTGTGATGAAGTTGCCTCCTGTACTGGCACCTGTAAAATTAGCTGTAATGCCATTGGTGAAAAAGGATGGTCTGCCTGAAAAAGCGCGTGAAATTATCGATGATCTGAAGTTCGATTTCAATTGCCAATACGATGAAAAAGACAGTATTGGTAAGCGTTATCGTCGTCAGGATGCAATTGGTACGCCTTTCTGTGTAACAGTTGATCACCAGTCGCTGGAAGATCAGACGGTGACCATTCGTTACCGCGACACTATGGAACAAGATCGTGTTGCTATTGCTGATCTGAAAAACATTATTGCAGACGAGGTAAGCTTTAAGAAGCTTTTTGCTAAGCTGAAATAGTTTTAACAAACATAGATATTGAAAGAAGCTCCTTTTGGGAGCTTTTTTTATGCCCGATAGTGAAGATTGGCTTTCAAATTGAAAGTATAAATATTGCAGATAGCGAATTTGATTGAGAATGAAGCTATTTTTAGATTATAATTTGGCTTGAAATGTTTGTAATACACACTTAATTAGATTGTTATCCTTTGTTATTTTATAATTGTGCTGTAGAGCATATGAGTTTTTGTTTGAAAGGTCTTTGCATGTTCTTGCATGTTTTCGTGTCGTTAGAGTTTGTTTTTATGAATAAAACTGCAAAAAGTAGAATTTTTACTTTCAAATTGAAAGTAGTCTGTTTTTAACAAAAAAGAAACATGCGTTTTGTCATCTTTCCAGAGTTTGTCAGCATATACTTTTGCTACCGTTATCATAACCATTTTTAAAATCGATGACATGAAAATTAAACAAATTTTATCAAGCTTAATTCTTGTTGTTCTCTTAGCTGTAACAACAAATTTATACGCTTCGTCTTTCGAAGCTTTCAACGACAATTACAAAATCTCTTCAGAGGAAATCGCCATTCCAAGCAAGGATGTGGCGAAATGCTGGAGCATTGTTTACGGCGAGTCCAATCGTCCGGTAAAAGTAACTTTGAAACAAACTAAAAACGGTGATGAATATATCGTTCGTTCGGGTTATTTCGAAGTGAAGTATGTAAACGGTGCCAAAGGATTTGGTGTTCGCGAAGTGAGAGGTGCTGATCAAAAAGTGCCAACTGACTTAAACTACAAAGTATTGAATTCTGTGAGCTTAAATAGTCAAAAAGTTATTAGTGGTTCAAAAGTGGCCGATGACCAGGTATTGGAAATGATCGCCAGCTTTTTGCCTGAACTGATTAACGACGAATTTAAAACGATACTGAATTAATAATTTTAATAATTCAAAACAGCACAATCATTAGCCGTCACGCCCCCACGTGACGGTTTTTGTTTTTTATAACTATTTCGAAAGTAGCGGGTGGTGTTCTGTGGCCGTGGCGCGCTGCGCAAGCGAGTTACGGATTTCGTGCGTTAAAAGGATGCTTGTTTTGGCATCCCGTGGTTTAAAGCCAGAGCCATCCAGTATGCTGCGGTAGCTGAGCGTGTGGAGGTCCGTAAATCCTTCACTGAATTCAAACTCCTCGTTATTAATCACCAGAGAACGGTAAGTTCTTTTTCCCAGTTGTTTTATAGGATTTGGGATGTCGTTGTAATCGAGACTGAGGTACCAACGCACATTGGCTTTTTTCAATTGCAGGGTTCCTGCTGCTTTATCTCTTTCATTTAAATGAACCTGGCTTTTTTCAACGCCACCAAAAATCCATAAAAGCATATCGAAGAAGTGAATTCCGATGTTGCAAACAAGTCCGCCTGATTTCAGGTCATCGCCTTTCCAGCTTTCAAAGTACCATTTTCCCCTGGAGGTAATGTAAGTCAGGTCGATGTCGAAGATCTTATCTTGCGGGCCGTTGTCAACTTTCCTTTTTAACGCTACGATCGCCGGGTGCAAGCGGAGCTGAAGGATGTTGTAAACTGTTTTGCCACTTTGCTCCTGCGCTTTTTCAATGGCTTCGAGCTCGCCGGGGTTCAGTACCATCGGTTTTTCGCAAATCACGTCGGTGTCGGCGTGCAAAGCTGTTTGAATGTGCATAGCGTGCAGGTAATTGGGACTGCAGATGCTGGTAATATCAACCCTGTGGTCGATGATGTATTGTTCAAATTGGCAGAAGTCGGTGAAAAATTCGGTGTCCGGGAAATACTGGTCCAGTCTTCCAACTACGTCAAAGGGGTCGGTTGCTGCGATCAGGCGGTTTCCGGTTTCACGGATGGCTTTTAAGTGTCGTTCGGCGACAAATCCTGCCGCACCAATGAGGGCGAAGTTTTTCATATTCGATATCTCTGTTGTCTCGCCGCAAAGGCGGAGAGAAGTATTTTATCTAAATTGAACGTCGGGTTTGGCGGTTCGTGTTAGAGTTTGTATACTTTTTCTGAAGGTTCTTTGATTGCGTTCCTCAAATCTACAATCAACCGTGAGTTATTCAAAATAAAAGTTGGATTGAATACATCATGATTGGTGCTGATGACCACGCAATCGGCATTTTGTAATAGTTTTTCAGTGAGGTCTTCCGATTTTAGCGTGTCGCTGCCCGGCGTTTCAAGCTCCGGAACGAATGGGTCATGATAACTAACCAATCCCCCTTTCTGTCGAACTTCCTCTATGATTTTCAACGCTGGCGATTCGCGGTAGTCGTCGATATTTGCTTTGTAAGCGACGCCCAGAAAAAGGATTCGGCTTCCGTTGATTGCTTTTTGGTGACTGTTTAGGGCGGAAGTAATCTTGATCGTCATCCGGTGGGCCATCATATTATTAATGTGTCCGGCGGTATTGATCATGCTGAGGTCGAAGCCAAATTTCTTCGCAATGTATTCCAGGTAGAAGGGGTCGAGCGGAATGCAGTGACCGCCAATTCCGGGGCCGGGGTAAAAAGCCTGAAATCCGTAAGGCTTGGTTTTGGCCGCTTCAATCACCTCCCAGATGTCGATTTCCATCTTTCCGCAGAGCAAGGCCAACTCATTAATCAGGCTGATGTTGACCAGGCGGTAGGTGTTTTCCAGGATCTTCACCATTTCGGCAACTTTTGGCGAACTCACGGGGTGAACTTCGTCAATGATTTTTTGGTAGAGTGCCTGGCCGATTTCCAGGCCTTCGTTGGTAAGGGCGCCAATTACTTTAGGTGTATTCCGGGTTTGGTATTCTGAGTTGCCTGGATCAACGCGTTCTGGCGAAAAGGCCAGCCAGAAATCCTCGCCGTGTTTGAACCCGGATTGGCTCTCGAGTATTGGGCGCACAAAATCTTCGGTTGTTGTTGGGTAGGTTGTGCTTTCCAGGCAAATGAATGTCCCTGGCTTCATGTTCGCCGCAATCGCTTCGCAGGCATGTTGAATGAAGCTCATGTCGGGTTTTCGGAATTGGTCCAGCGGCGTGGGAACACAAATGAAAATAACATCGAAAGTTGATAGTTGGGAGAAGTCGCTGCTGGCTTTTAGTCTTCCGCTGGACACAAGTTCTTTGAATTGCGTGCAGTCGAGGTCGCGAAGGTAGTTTTCTCCGGCATTCACTTGGCTGATTCGTTTCTCCGACGTTTCAAACCCTGTGACCGACAAACCTTCCGCAGCAAAAGCAAAAGCCAGTCGCAGGCCAATTTCGCCCAGCCCGATTACGGCAATTTGCTCTACGGAGGCTTCTATCTTTTGTATTATGAGATCTTTCGGATTCATTTTTGTTCGACCAATTCACCATTAACAACTGTGTATTGCTCGCCTGTTTCGGGGCAGCGAAGCGATTCGTCCAGTGTTATGCCAACCCGGCTTACCCAACCAATTTGCATAGCAGGGGCGCCTACCACGAGGGCATGGGCTTTTATATCTTTTGTAACGACAGCTCCCGCTCCGATCATGGCGTACTCGCCAATTGTAGTTCCGCAAATAATCGTCGCATTGGCGCCGATTGTTGCTCCCCGTTTTACCGTTGTAGGCTTGTACTCGTCTTTGCGTTCAATGAAAGCACGCGGATTTTTCACGTTGGTGAAAACACAGCTGGGTCCGCAAAAAACTTCGTCTTCCAAAACAACGGAATCGTAGATGCTAACATTGTTCTGGATTTTTACGCCGTTGCCAATCCGCACCTTGCCGCCAACAAATACATTTTGGCCCAGGGTGCAGTCTCTCCCGATTTGGGCGCCCGGCATCACATGGCAAAAATGCCAGATCTTGGTGTTGGTGCCGATGTGTGCACCCTCGTCGATGCAAGCCGACGGGTGCGCGTAGAAATTAGCTTTCATGTTCCATGAATTCTTTCAGTGATTGTGCAATGTATTGAATTTCTTCGATCGACAAAAACGCGTGCATCGGTAGCGAAAGGACTGCCTCGGAAAGTAACGATGCAACCTCAAAGCTTTCGCCAGGTGCGACAATATCTGCAAAAGCATCCTGCATTGGAAGCGGCAGTGGGTAGTGAATCGTTGTTGGAATTCCTTTCGCCGCCAAATATTCTTTCGCTTGGTCGCGGTTGCCCAGTCCTACGGTGAATTGTGCCCAGGAACTTTCGCGTCTGTTAACAACTTCGGGCAGGAAGATTCCTTCGGGAAGCAAGGTTTTGTAAGTCGCAGCAACTTGCCCGCGCGCTTGAAGTTCGTCATCCAGGTGCTTCAACTTGACACGAAGGATGGCTGCCTGAATGGTGTCGAGCCGGGAGTTTAGGCCAACAAGTTGATGGTAGTAACGGGAGGTTTGCCCGTGCGATTTCAGCACCCGAAGTTTTTCGGCCAGCACATCGTTGTTGGTAAAAATGGCACCGCCATCGCCATAGCAGCCCAGCGGTTTTGCCGGGAAAAAGCTGGTAATTGCAAGGTCGGTGAGCGAACCAGATTTGTCACCTTTATAGGTTGCTCCAAACGATTGCGCCCCGTCTTCGATGGTCCACAGGCCGTGTTTGGCTGCTAATTCTTTGATGGGATCAAAATCTGCACACTGCCCAAATAGAGACACGCCGATGATTGCTTTGGTCCGGGTGGTTATCTTTCCTTCGAGCTTTTCAATGTCGATATTGAAGTCCAGCGGCGAGACATCGACAAATACAGGTGTCGCCGAGAGCAAACGCGTCATACTTGCCGGTGAGATGAAACTGAAGGCCGGGCAAATAATTTCTTCGCCGGGCTGCAGATCCAGCGCCATCAAACACAACAACAAAGCATCTGTTCCCGAGGCGCAGCTGATCGCATGTTTCACTCCTACATATTCTGCCAGCTCTTGCTCCAGCAAGCCGACTTCTTCGCCATTAATGAATTGCGAGGAACGCAAAACCTTCTGAATTGCTTCATCAATTTCAGATTGGTAAGCGGTGTATTGTCGTTGCAGGTCGTTGAATTGCATGTTGTCAAAGTCAATAGAGCTGGTTCATAATTCAAACTTCAAAATAGCTGAAATTATTTCGGTTTCGCGGGAAATAACGATAAAAAGTGAATGGGAAGAACTTCGGCCGGCTTTTCTGTCTAAAACTCGTGAACAGTATTATTTTTGTTGTTGAAAAATTTCGATGAATAAAAAAGCACTCATTATCACGTATTATTGGCCGCCGTCGGGAGGGGGAGGTGTGCAACGCTGGCTGAAGTTCGCCAAATACCTGCCCCAGTTTGGCTGGCAGCCCATTGTGGTATCGCCTGAAAACCCCGATTATCCGACAGTTGACCAGAGTTTACTGAAGGATATTCCCGCCGGTATCGAGGAAATAAAAATCCCGATTTGGGAGCCCTACAAGTTGTTTAAAGTGCTTAGCGGGAAAAAAAAGCAGGAAAAGGTCAATACCGGAATTCTACAAAATGAAGGCAAAAAGTCGGCCGTATTGCGACTGGCGCTTTGGTTAAGAGGAAATCTGCTGATTCCTGATCCTCGCGTGTTTTGGGTGCGCCCCGCTTTTCAGGAACTAAAAAAACGAATTGAAATACTGAAGCCCGATGTGATTATTACCACCGGGCCGCCCCACAGTGTTCATCTTATTGGGTTGAAGCTGCACCGCAAGTTTGGTGTGAAATGGATTGCCGATTTTCGCGATCCGTGGAGTACGATTGATTACCTGGACTGGTTTAAACCGTCGGCATTGGCTAAAAACCGTCAGCGCAGCCTCGAGAAACGAGTCCTTACCGAGGCATCGTCAGTTTTAACGGTGAGTGAAAATTGGGCCGATGAACTTCGGCAACTGGGAGCCCACAGCGTGCGAGTGATTACGAATGGTTTCGATGAGGCCGACTTTCAGCAAAAGGAGCCAGTCTCATCATCCGGTGATTTTGTGTTGCTGCATGCCGGAATTATCACTTCGTTTCGCAACCCATCTGGTTTGTGGAAAGCACTGGATCAGCTTTGCCAGAATGACGATGTGATTGCATCCCGGTTTCGCCTGCGACTGATCGGCAATGTGGATGAGCAGGTGAAAAAAGAAATTTCAGCCTTGAGTGTGCTATCTCAGCGAACAGAATTTGTAGGCTACTTGTCGCACGATAAAGTGATCGGGGAATACCGAAAGGCATCCATGCTGTTGCTTTTGATGAACCAGTCGCACAACGCCGCGGGCCACATTCCCGGTAAATTTTTTGAATATTTGGCCGCCGGGAAACCGGTTCTTGGACTGGGAGATAGAAATGGTGATGTTGCGCGGATCTTGGAGGAAACAAAGGCCGGGCGGGTTTTTGCCAGCGGTGAAATGGGAAAAGTAAGGTCGTTTATTGAAATGAGTGAAGCAGATCCAAAGTCGATTCGTTCCGATAATGCCGCACGCTTTACAAGGCGGCAATTAAGCAGCGATTTGGCAAAGCTGTTGGATTCGCTTTAAATTCCCCTAATTTTGATTCTGTAACCCGTGGGTCATTATGAATATCCTGTTTATTACGCAACTTTTTCCGGCTAACGACGAGGCCGTTCGTTACACTTCATCTGCTTTGCGGGAGTTTGTTACCTGTTGGGGAAACAGCGGCCATCAGGTGCAAGTTATTCGTCCTTATTTTTCGTACGAGAAAGAGCCATTTCCGCAGGAAGCAACTTTTAAGATTGGGGCGAATGTTGACGTAGAATTTATTCGACCCGTACGGATTCCTTTACTGAAGCTGAACTATTACAGCAACAACCGAATACTGAATAAGCTGCGGTTTAAGCCTGATGTTGTGATCTGTCATCTTTATAACTCGTATTTTACCTTTCACCGGTTGGCTCAAACGCTCGGCGTTCCTTTGGTGATTGGTATTCATATGTCTGATATTAAAATCTCGCACAATCGGTTCCACCATTGGCATCAACAAAGGATATACGCAAAGGCATCGGCTTTTGCTTGTCGGTCATTGGGCTATCAACGTTTATTTAACAAGCAGTTTCAGGGCTTTGAGTCTAAAACTTTTGTTGCGTTGTCCGGTCTGCCGGATCATTTTTTCACAACGGTTCACAGGCGGGAGCAGCACCGGGAGTTGAAAGTCATCACTGTAAGCTGGCTGATTAAGCGGAAGCAAGTGGCGCAGGTTTTAAAGGCTTTGGCTCTTTTGCCCAAAGCAATTGAGTGGACCTACAGTGTGATTGGTACCGGTGAGGAAGAGCAGCGGTTAAGGGCGATTTGCGGGGAACTTGGTTTGCAAACTAAAGTTAGCTTTTTAGGCCAGCTCTCGCGGACCGAAGTTTTGGCCGAGTTGCAGCAAGCCGACTTGTTTGTGTTGCCGTCGGTTAACGAGACGCTTGGTTTGGTTTACCTGGAGGCTATGGCGAGTGGTTGTATCGCCATCGGTTCAAAGGGTGAAGGTATTGATGGCCTGATTGTGGACGGGGAGAACGGTTTCCTGTGCGATCCGTCCAGTATTGATTCCATTGCCGAGAAGATTAAGCTCGTGGCCGATATGGATGAGGGCCATCGGAACGAGATTAGGGTGAAGGCAACGGAAACACTGGCTGAATTTACAATCGGGAAAAAATCGGAAGAGTATTTGGAACACGTAAAAAAAGCAATCTCATGATAATTATCCGGATGCGTAGCGGTTTGGGCAATCAAATGTTTCAATATGCCTTTTTTAAGCAAATGCAACAATGGCATGGAAATGAAAAGGTAAAGTTGGATATTTCGACCTACCATTGGAATGTTCATAATGGTCTGGAGCTGGATCGGGTTTTTGGAATCGACCTGGAGGCCGACAGTGTTCCGGCTTCGGTTTCACGATCGTTTGCCGACGTTGGCTATCGTTTTCAAGATCGCTTGTTGCGGCGCCTGAGGGGAATAAAGCACCGCTCTTACCGTTTTTGGGAGAATGTATCGTTCGAAGAGTACAGAACGATGGATGACGTTTATCTTGAAGGGTTTTGGAATAATGAGCAGTTCTTTGCGGGGGTTAAAGATGAAATTCGTGCCACCTATTGTTATCGGGGAGCTTTGTCTGCAGCAGATCAGCAGTTAATTCAGGAAATGAAGGACAAGCAGTCGGTGGCCATTCACGTGAGGAGGGGAGATTATAAAAAATACCCGAAGAAGTTTCCAATGTGTACGCCGGATTACTACAAACAAGCGATTGAACGGGTACAGCGGGAAGCCGAAAATAGCTCGTTGAGTTGCTTTGTTTTTTCAGATGATTTGGATTGGTGCAAGCAAGAGCTAACTTTTCTGCCTGACGTTACTTTTGTGGACAATCCGAATCCGCTTCATGCGAGTAAAGACATGTATTTGATGAGTTGTTGTAAACACAATGTCATTGCCAACAGTACTTTTTCCTGGTGGGGCGCCTGGCTGAATTTGAATCCAGATAAACGTGTAATTTACCCGGAAAGCGCTTTGCTGACTTTTGAGTTTATGCCGGAGGGCTGGCAGAAACTGTAAGGGTATCTCATCTTTTTAATTCGAAAAAAGCCGAACAATTGTACACTTCAGGTATCGTTTCCAGATAACGTAATTTGTGTATTTGGGTAATGAGGTTAGCGCTTGTTTTGTGCTGGTTATTTGCAAGCCAAATTGATTGAGGTTTTGGGGGCGGAGAACGGGAAGTCCCCTGTGAAAACTGTTTCGAACGTTCTGTTGGTGAATAACCTGTATCCAATAGGGTTTTTCCAGGGCGAAAGCTGCGAGCTTGTTTTTGTGACTGAGCTCTTTGACTAGGCCAAACTGCAGTCCATCCCAGTGCGAGTGTTCTTTTTTGAAAATTCCGGTGAGCTCTCTGTTGGTTTGTTCAACAATACTCATGAAGGGAGAGCCGGGGTAAAAATAATGAGATAGTTTGTTGTTTTGGGTGTTTAGTGTGTAGCCCGAGGCTAACGAAATCATAAACTGATTTTGAGGCTTGAACAGTCTTTGAATGGTCGCGATCGCGTCCTGGTGCAGACAGTCGTCATTATCGCAACGTGTTTCTATAATCCATTCTTTCTCCTTGGCAAGTTCTTTCAGGTCTCGGCGATAACGGCTGATGAATTCCTCGTGTCCATCTGCTTTATAAACGTGAATAAAATCCAGTTGCTTTAATCGTTCAAGAAACGGGTTGAACTCGGATGGCGTATCTACATCAAAATAAATTAACCATTTGAAATTTTTAGTTGTCTGGTTCATGAACGACGGAAGACAATATTCCTGAAACAGTTTTACTCGCTCTCGTGTCCAGTTTGTCCATTTGTGTTCTGATTGCATGGACAGTGGAAATCGTTTGAGGTTAAATTGAGTAATCACAAAATGTGCGAACATCTTAACTTGTTTTTGTCGAAAACGACTTAGGTTATTTTTTATTAATTGATGATTTTATTCGTTGTACCTGAGCCCTGATAATAGACTGTATGTCGGGAGATGCTGGCACGACCGCTAAAAATACAAAACTTACGAGGCTTATTATGGCTCCCCGGATAATGATGTCGATGATTAGGCTGAATTGAGGAATCAGCGAGACGACAAAGTATAATCCAACATAAAAAGCAGCTACAGCTACGAAATACAGGTTGAAGGGTTGTAGCTGGAATTGTTTGAGTAAGTAGAAATACCGCATCAGGTTGTATAAAAACAGCGCTCCGCAAATGGCGATAGCTGCGCCAACAATGCCACCAATGGGGATGAGCAGGTAAAGAAGTACGATCACAAACAGCAGCAAGAACAGCAGGAAGTACATTGCCGCCCGGTATTTGGCAGAATAGCTTAAAACATGTCCGTTAGCTCCGGTCATCATGTCGAATAAATAGCCGATTCCGATAAAAAAGATCACCCATTTTGATTCGGCGTAGTCCGGTCCAAGGATGTCGAGGATGTTGCCGATATTGGCCCAAATTCCCAGGAAAAGAAAGCCTCCGATAATGAATTGATTGATGCAGCTTTTGTAATAGATTTCTTTGATCTTTTGCCGGTCGTTGTTGGCCCAGGCATCCGCAATTAATGTTCCCGATATCTTAAGCAACGGCCTGGAAGGAATGATGACAAGGGTCCCAAAATAAAAGGCAATGGTGTACACTCCGGTGTTACTGAGGTCAAGCATTTGATTGATCACGATCTTGTCGATATTGAAAACAATCATGGAGCCCAATCCTGTAATGATTGAAAATACAGCTACGTCGATTATCTCTCGTCGGAATTTCGGGGTTAAAAAATCCCGATCGAGTGTGAAACGAATTTCGCCACGAGCACTCAATATAGCTGTCAATGCGATTGCTTTTACACAGACGATAGCTGCGAAAGAAAATATTAACTGTGCCAGAGTTAGCCACCCGAGTGCGAACGCAACGGTAATGCCAAACAGGAGGAATCGTTGCAGGAATTCTTGTAGGAATATTCCGGAAAAAGAATCGTAAAGCACTTTGTTGTAGGTGTCAAGTTGTACAAAGATCATCGTGCAGATACTTAACGGAACCAAAAGGTAGACATAGTCGGCAAACAGTTTGGAGCTCTCAATATTGCTTTTAATTAGCCAGGGCGAAAACAGAAAGAAGAATGTCAGGAAAAGTATTAAGCCGAGTGCGAAAAATATAAGGCTGACAGTCAGGAATCCATGGTGTCCCGTTTCTTTGTCTCTAAAATGAGGGAATAGCCTGGCTGTGACTCCTTGCATGCCTAAAAGGCTGAATTGCCCGAACAGTGTTGAATACGAAATGAGTAGTCCAAATAATCCGACAATGTCGGTGGTGAGGTAGTTGGGATACAAATAAGAGGTTGTCACAAAGCCAATAATTACACCGATATAGGACCAGATGCTGCCTTTGATTGATTGCTTTATGATAATCCCCATTTTTCTCGGTTTCCGTAATTATTTACTTATTTTTGCTTCAACTCAAAAAATTGAAATCCATTCATTGAACTATGGCAAAGATAAAAGGCAATCGCAATTTATTCGTCACAATCGGAATTATTCTCTTTTTCATCGTCCTGTCCTTTGTTTATTACTCGCCCCAGTTAGAAGGGAAGAAGCTTTTGGCTTCTGATAACGTTAATTTCAAAGGGATGGCCAAGGAGATTGGCGACTACCGGGCTGAAACGGGTGAAGAAGCGCTCTGGACGAATAGCATGTTTGGCGGTATGCCTGCCTATCTGATTTCGACGCGATACGGAGGAGAGTTGTTAGCGAAAGTGCAATCAGCTTTCTTGTCAGTCGTACCTCGCCCAGCCGGTTACCTGGCGTTGGGTTTCATTTGCTTTTTTGTGATGTGCCTGTTGTTGGGTGTCAACGCGTGGATCGCGATGGTTGGCGGGTTGATGTACGGCATGGCAACCTATTTCTTTGTGCTGATCGAATCGGGACATTACACCAAAGTGCACACGTTGATGTACATGCCTTTGGTTGTTGGAGGAGTAATTAGTGCCTTCCGGAACAAACCATACTGGGGGGCTCTGGTAACCGGCTTGGGACTCTCGTGGATGCTGAGCGCTAACCATCCTCAGATGACTTATTATGCCGCAATCATGGTGTTGATTATCGGCATTGCTTATTTGGTTGATGCGATTCGCGAGAAAACGGTTCCTGCTTTTTTAAAGTCGACCGGCTTGTTGTTGGTTGCACTCATTCTGGCTGTTGGAACCAATTTCGGAAGATTAGCTACGGTGTACGAATATGGCAAATATTCAACCCGTGGAAAGTCGGAATTGAAAGTTGATGAGCAAAATCAAACACAAGGCCTCGATAAAGACTATATACTGGAATACAGCTATGATTTCGGTGAAGCGATGACCGCTTTTATTCCTCGTTTCAAGGGAGGTGGCATGAGCGAACCATTGGGTGAAAACTCAGAGGTTTATTCATTCTTCGAGAAAAATCAAGGGAAAGCAGCTGCCAAGAAAGTTACTGAAGCACTGCCGCTTTACTGGGGGAGTCAGCCAATTTCTGCGGCTCCGTTTTACTATGGCGCAGTCGTGTTTTTCCTGTTTGTGCTGGGGCTTTTCATTGTGAAAGGAAAAGACAAGTGGTGGATTCTCGCGGTATTCATTGTGTCACTCTTGTTGTCCCTTGGGAAGAACTTTGGCGCATTAAGTCATTTTATGATCGACTATTTTCCCGGCTATAACAAGTTCAGGGATGTCAAGAATATCATCGTCATTCAACATTTCGCCATGGTATTGATGTCTGTTTTGGCAGTTCGCGAATTATTCAGGAATCAAACCGAAAAGAAAGAGCTGATGAAATCGCTGAAATATACCTGGTTCATCCTCGGTGGACTGACCCTGCTTTTCGTTTTGGTGCCAGGCTTGGCCGGCGATTTCAGAGGGCCGTCGGATGCCCGTTTTGCGCAGGCCGGTTGGCCGCAACAACTGTTGCAAGCGCTGATGGACGACCGCCGCTCAATTTTGCGGGTTGATGCGTTTAAAGCTTTTGTCTTTGTTACGCTTTCTGCCGGTGTTGTCTGGCTGTATATTCAGAAAAAAATTAAAGTATCCTACGCTGTCGCTTTATGGGCATTGTTGGTGTTGGTCGATCTTTGGCCGATTGACAAGAAATACATGAGCAACGATAGCTTTGTATCCAAGTCGAAAGTTGAAAAACCTTACACGGCGAGCAAGGCAGACCAAGCAATCTTGGCAGATACCGA
The DNA here is from genome assembly GCF_003610535.1 of Mangrovibacterium diazotrophicum. Lineage (NCBI taxonomy): Bacteria > Pseudomonadati > Bacteroidota > Bacteroidia > Marinilabiliales > Prolixibacteraceae > Mangrovibacterium > Mangrovibacterium diazotrophicum. Next base: position 3,701,780 of record NZ_RAPN01000001.1, read on the forward strand.
TCCTGATTTCCGCGTGCTGAATTTGACAGTGAGCCCGTTTCAGGATGCGTCAACTTCCTACTTTCATAAATCGCTTGGTGGCTATCATGGTGCCAAAATGGAGCGATACCAGGAATTGTTCGATCATGAATTGTATCCTGAAATTCGCCTGTTAATTGGTGGATTCCAGCAGCCAAATACCCTCGATTCTGTTTTGAATTCGTTGAGCGTGATCAATATGCTGAATACGCGCTATGTGATTTATGATCCAAATAGTGAGCCGTTGGAGAATCCGGACGCGCTGGGCAATGCCTGGTTTGTGAACGACTTTAAGACGGTTGCCAATGCCAATGAGGAAATGGATGCCTTGAAAAGTTTCGATGCTTCTGAAGAAGCCATTGTTGACGAACGTTTTGCGGAACAATTGAAAGACGTGAAACTGGGAACTGGTCACAATTCGCAAATTCGGCTGGAAGAGTATCGCCCCAATTATTTGAAATATTCAGCGAGTGTTTCCGGTGGAACGGCGCTGGCTGTTTTCTCCGAGATTTATTACCCGAAAGGTTGGGATGCCTTTATCGACGGGAAAAAGGTTGACTATATGCGGGTCAATTACGTGTTGCGCGCGTTGGCAGTTCCGGAAGGAAGGCATGAGATTGAGTTCAAGTTTGAACCGTCATCATATTTCATAGGCAATAAAATCTCGCTGGCGAGTTCGTTAATTTTGCTTTTGGCAGCGGCAGGACTTATTTTTATGGAGTGGAAAAAGAGAGCAAAACATGAAGAAGAAGCGTCCGACAAAGCTTAGGCGGCGATTATTTCGCTCGTACATAACCGCAACTATCAGCATAACCCTGGTTTTATTTTTGGTTGGGCTGATGTCGTTACTGGTACAGAACGCCGGCCGACTATCCGATTATGTGCGCGAACATGTTGGTTTTACCCTCGTGTTGCAGGATGATGTTCGCGACGTTGAGGTCCTTCGTTTGCAGAAAATGCTGAGCGCCACACCCTATGTGAAATCCACAGAATACATCAATAAAGAAGATGCGGCAGTAACGCTGGCGAACGATTTAGGCGAGGACTTTGTCGACTTTTTGGGTTTCAATCCGCTGTTTTCATCATTGGATGTCAAGTTGTACGCTCCGTACATGGACACAGACAGTTTGGTGGTTTTGGAAAAGAATTTCCTGCAATATCCGCAGGTTAAAGAAGTTTACTACCAGCGCGATTTGGTTCGGGTAATCAACAACAATGTTCGTCGCATTAGTTTGTTCCTGATGATATTTGCTCTCCTGTTACTGTTTATCTTTACAGCGCTCATCAATAATACCATTCGGATTTCGATTTACAGCCAGCGTTTTGTGATCAATACAATGAAACTCGTAGGAGCGACGCGCTCCTTTATTCGAAAGCCATTCCTATGGAAAAGCATTGCTTATGGGCTGATTGGTGGATTAATTGCCAATATCACCATCCTTTTGTTAATTTATTCTTATCAGAAAGATTTTAAAGAAATTTTAGATATTCGTCAACTGGACACCGTAGGGCTAACATTTATAGTGGTTTTGGTGTTTGGTGTATTAATTTCGGGCTTGTCTACCTATTTTGCCGTCAATAAATTTCTCAGGCTTAAGTTCGATGAATTGTATTATTAGTTAAATTTGATTATCTGTTGTAAAACATGAAAACGACAAAAAAAGAACAGGGCGAGGCAAACGGACAGTTTGCATTAGGTAAAGAAAACTATCGATTGTTATTGATTGGTTTTGCGATCATAGTAGTTGGATTTATTTTGATGGTTGGCGGTAAGAGCGACGATCCTGCTGTTTTCAATCCCGATATTTTCAGTTTCAGACGCATCACTTTGGCTCCGGTAGTTGTTCTTTTCGGATTTCTTTTCGAGATCTATGCCATTATGAAAAAGCCCTCGAAACAGTAGAGATAACAAATCAATAATTCGGTTCATTTTATTCATCCCTGGGCGTATTCGGATGCGCCTTGATATACCTTTAGTCGCATGAGTTTAATACAAACGATTATAATTGCTATTGTCGAGGGGCTCACGGAGTTTTTGCCGGTTTCTTCAACCGGACACATGATCATAGCTCAGAATATGCTGGGTGTTCAGAGTACGGAATTCGTTAAAGCTTTTACAGTAGTCATCCAGCTTGGAGCAATTCTCTCAGTTATTGTGCTTTATTGGGAGCGTTTTTTCAAGGTTAACCCTGGTAAAATCTTTTGCACAACAGAGATGAAATCAATGTCATTTGGAGGAAAGATTGTTGCTGCCGTTAAAGGTATCCTATACAAATACGATTTTTATTGGAAGCTGTTGGTCGCGTTTATTCCGGCTGCAGTCATAGGGCTTATTTTTATCGATCAGATCAACAGCTTACTCGAAAATGTTTTGGTTGTGGCCATCATGCTTGTTATTGGGGGTGTTCTGATGTTATTTGTCGACCAGATTTTTAAGAAGGTTGATGAAGGCCAGAAAATCACTGAAAAGAAAGCATTCATGATCGGTCTGGCGCAGTGCGTTGCCATGATTCCGGGTGTTTCGCGCTCGATGGCAACGATCGTTGGCGGAATGAGTCAGCGGTTGACACGGAAAACAGCTGCGGAATTTTCATTTTTTCTGGCCGTGCCAACCATGTGCGCTGCTACGGCCTATAAACTTCTGGAATTGGCGATGGAGCCCAACGGTTTCGATATTATCAAGGAAAACTTAGTTGTATTGCTTTTGGGCAATGTTGTGGCTTTTGTAGTGGCCATGTTGGCTATTAAGTTTTTCATTGGTTTCGTTACACGTTACGGTTTTCGAGCATTCGGTTGGTACCGCATTATAGTTGGCGGCATTATCATTACCTTGTTGCTTTCCGGTTATAATCTGGAAATGATCTAAGCGTCATTCTTTTGTGAATGGGCTCGGTTGATCTGGTTCGAATCGAACCTACCTTCCTCCTTTTTCCTTCAAAAAGAACAAGAAAGCAGATTTATTTCTTTGCTTATTGGCTGATTGTCGGGTTAATTACTATTTTTGCAGGCTGAAAATTCGGCAGGTCCAAATTTTGTTAATCAGATAATTAAAGCACATCTTTCATGGGCGATACAGCCAGAACATACGATTTTGAAAAGGGCGAAGTTTTGCTTTTTGACAAAGCGCTCGATTGGACTTCGTTCGATTTGGTTCGAAAGGTTCGTAACCATCTGACTCGTGCAATTGGCGTTAAGAAGCTGAAAGTGGGGCATGCAGGTACGTTGGATCCGAAAGCTACCGGCTTGATGATCCTCTGCACAGGTAAGGCAACCAAAAGTATTGATAGTATTCAGGCTCAAGTGAAAGAGTATGTTGCAACGATCAAATTGGGAGCCACGACGCCTTCTTTTGACCTCGAGTCGGAAGAGGACGCAACTTACCCGACATCACATATCACCCTTCCATTAATCCAGGAAGTACTTAATGATTTTAAAGGCGAACAGATGCAGGTTCCGCCCATCTTCAGTGCTGTTAAAGTTGATGGCAAGCGTGCATACGAACATGCCCGTAAGGGGGAGGATGTGAAGCTGAATGCCAAATTGATTCAACTTTACGAGCTGGAGGTCGTAGAATTCGATGGCACGAATTTGGTGCTTCGTGTGGTTTGCAGCAAGGGCACTTATATTCGCGCATTGGCCCGCGATTTGGGGAAAGCGCTGAATTCGGGTGCTTATTTGACGGGTTTGAGACGCACTAAGGTTGGTGATTATCAGATTGGAGAGGCAATGTCGCTGGAATACTTTCTAGAAAATTTGAATCTTTTTGTAACAAATTAGAAAACGCCCCGTATAAGGTAGCTTTGAATTGTGGCGAGCTTTTTGTTGAAATTAGAAGTTGCCGAAAACATTGAAAATATTCAGAAATAGATACGTATGAAGTTATCCAAGTTTAAGTTTAAATTACCGGAAGAACTAATTGCTCTGCATCCGGCTCAGAATCGCGATGAATCGCGTTTGATGGTTGTTGATCGCAAAACCAAGAAAATTGAGCACAAACTATTTAAGGATGTAACCGATTATTTCGACGATCAGGATGTGTTGGTGTTTAACGATACCAAAGTATTTCCTGCCCGTTTGTACGGTAATAAAGAGAAAACCGGTGCTGAGATCGAGGTTTTCCTGCTTCGTGAATTGAATCGCGAGCAACGTCTTTGGGATGTTTTGGTTGATCCGGCACGTAAAATCCGTATCGGTAATAAATTGTATTTCGGCGAAGACGATTTGTTGGTGGCCGAGGTAATTGATAATACAACTTCTCGCGGAAGAACACTTCGTTTCTTGTTCGACGGGCCTTACGACGAGTTTAAGCAAACATTGTACAGTTTGGGCGAGACTCCGCTTCCTAAGTTCATTCAACGTCCGGTTCAGCCGGAAGATAAAGATCGTTATCAAACGATTTTTGCGAAGCACGAAGGTGCTGTTGCTGCTCCAACCGCAGGTTTGCACTTCAGCCGCGAGTTGATGAAACGCTTGGAGATTATTGGTGTCGATTTCAGTTTTGTTACGTTGCATGTTGGTCTTGGTAACTTCAGAAGTGTGGATGTTGAAGACTTGACCAAGCACAAAATGGACTCAGAGCAGATTTGGATTACTGAAGAAGCCTGCGATGTGGTGAACAAAGCGAAGACCAACAAGAAAAATGTTTGCGCTGTTGGAACAACCGTGATGCGTACACTTGAAAGTTCGGTTTCAACTCAAGGGTTTTTGAAGCCCTACGAAGGATGGACCAATAAATTTATTTTCCCTCCTTACGAGTTTAGTGTGGCCAACCGTATGATTACAAACTTCCATTTGCCGTTGTCAACTTTGATGATGATGGTGGCTGCTTTTGGCGGTTACGATTTGACAATGGAAGCTTATAAAGAAGCAATCAAAGAGGGTTACCGTTTCGGTACCTACGGTGATGCAATGCTGATTCTTTAGAATTCAATCTTTCGAAATATTCAAGGCTATGCGGTTTTTCCGGATAGCCTTTCTTTTTTTGCGGCGACTGGTCTGCTTGTCGCGAAATGTTATCTTTGCACGAAACAACAAAAATGACTACAGGACCCCGCATTACGATATATACCGACGGAGCAGCCAAAGGAAATCCCGGCCCGGGAGGCTATGGTGTTGTGCTGATGTCGGGTCAGCACCGGAAGGAAATGTCGGAAGGCTTCGAGCTTACCACGAACAACCGTATGGAGTTGTTGGCAGTTATAATCGCCTTGGAAGCGCTGAAGGTTCCCAATAGCCAGGTGACGATTTATTCGGATTCAAAATATGTGGTTGATGCCGTTGAAAAGCGATGGGTTTGGGACTGGGTCAAAAAACGTTTCAAGGGGAAAAAGAATGCCGATCTTTGGCAGCGTTTTTTGAAAATATACGACAGGCACCAGGTTCGTTTTGTATGGGTGAAGGGGCATGCTGATATTCCAGAGAATGAACGGTGCGACCAACTCGCCGTTGAGGCTGCTACGGGGCCCGGTCTGAAAAAAGACTTCGGATATTTACAGGCTCAGGATAACTAAATCCGAATGTTGGTACCCTTTGTCGTGTCAACTAATTTGTACATTTGCTTCCATCAAAAGAATTCGGTTTCATGAATGCACTTTATCAGCTCGGAATATACTTTTACCGATTGGCGGCCGCTGTCGCATCTCTTTTTAACGAGAAAGCCCGTTACTTTCATCGTGGGCAGAAACAGGTTTTTGGCTATTTGAAGCAAAACTTCCCTGTTGATTTTAAGGTTGTTTGGGTGCATTGTGCTTCGTTAGGCGAGTTTGAACAGGGCCGTCCGCTGATTGAAGCGATTAAGAAGCAACATCCGCAATATAAAATTCTACTTACGTTTTTTTCTCCCTCGGGCTACGAGATCCGTAAAAATTACGATCAGGCTGACTTTGTTTGCTATTTGCCTGTCGATACGACTGGAAACGTCCGCCGCTTTCTGGATTTAGTCAATCCGCAGATGGCCTTCTTTGTGAAGTATGAGTTTTGGAAGAATTACATGGAGGAGCTTTCCTCTCGAAATATTCCTTTGTTTTTGGTTTCTGCTATTTTCCGACCCGAGCAGTTGTTTTTCAAATCGGGTGCACGGGCAAATTGGTATCGGAACGTGTTGAAAAGTGTTGCGCACTTCTTTGTTCAAAACAAGCAATCGGCTGAATTGCTTTCGAAGTTTGGTTTTACGAACTACACGATAACCGGAGATACTCGCTTTGATCGTGTCGCTGAGATTGCTGCGAACAGAAAAGATTTGCCCATTGTTGAACAATTTAAGGGTGATTCGCAGTTGTTGGTTGTGGGTAGTTCCTGGCAGCCTGACGAAGAATTGCTGGTTGCTTATTTGGAGCAGAATCCGAACGTCAAGATGGTCTTTGCCCCGCACGAGGTGAAAGAGACGAATGTAAAGCGCTTAATTGGCTTGGTTCCCGTGCAGTCAGTTCGTTATACACAGGCTGAAAAGACTGATTTGGCAACCGCGCGTGTATTGATCGTTGATTGCATCGGCGTCCTCTCCAGTATTTATCGGTACGCAGACGTGGCGTATATTGGTGGCGGCTTCGGTGTTGGTATTCACAACACGCTTGAAGCGGCTATATATAATGTCCCGGTTCTTTTCGGCCCCATTTATCTTCGTTTCCAGGAAGCTGTTGAATTGGTGCGCCGGGGATTGGCTTTCCCTGTTCAAACTTCGCCTGAAGTTTGCGGGAAGTTGGATGAGCTTTTTGGACAGCCGCAAACTTTGGTTCAAATTGCCGAAGGTTGCCGCCAATTTATGGATGAAAATGTTGGTGCTACGCAACAGATTCTTGAAAAAGTTTTTAACAATTAACAAATTTCGAAACTTCCCCAAAGGGCATTACGTAGCAGGCGGAATTGTCCCGTAAATGCTTCATTTTCCGTTAACTTTTTCTCAGTTGTGCTTTCCTAAATTTATCGTTTTGGTAAACATTTTTTAATTATCAAATATTCAACTAGCAGGTAGTCATCAAATTAACGTATTGAAGTTGATAACTTTCGGTCATTCTCCAAAATAAAGTATTCCATTTTTTTGACTCGGATATTATCTTGCATGAAGGAAAATTGACGTAAACAAAACTGGTTTCTCTCTTTGTAAACAATCAGTTAATTGCATTAACCCTTCTTAATTTTTTGGTGTATGGCTTTTAAAAATGCGGTTATAGCGCCTCAAGTGGGCAAGGAGACTTTCTCCCAAGATGAAGCGTTCCAGGAAACGCTCAAGTATTTTAACGGCGACGATCTGGCTGCTCGCGTATGGGTAAACAAATACGCGTTGAAAGATTCGTTTGGCAATATCTACGAACAAAGTCCGGATGATATGCACAAACGTTTGGCGGCGGAAATCGCACGAGTTGAAAAGAAGTATGAAAACCCGATGGGTGAGCAGGAAATTTATCAGTTGTTGAAAGACTTTAAATTTATTGTTCCGCAAGGTGGTCCGATGACCGGTATTGGAAATGATTACCAGATTGCCTCCCTTTCTAATTGCTTTGTAGTTGGAAACGAAGGTAACTCTGACTCTTACGGAGGTATCATGAAGATCGACCAGGAGCAGGTTCAACTGATGAAACGCCGCGGTGGTGTTGGACACGATTTGTCTCACATCCGCCCGAAAGGCTCTCCTGTGAAGAACTCGGCATTGACTTCAACCGGCATTGTTCCGTTTATGGAACGTTACTCAAACTCGACTCGCGAAGTGGCTCAGGATGGCCGTCGCGGAGCGTTGATGCTTTCGGTGTCTATTAAACACCCCGATTCAGAAAAATTTATCGATGCCAAGCTGGAACAAGGGAAAGTTACCGGGGCAAACGTATCGGTAAAAATCCACGACGACTTCATGAAGTCGGTTGAAAGTGGAAAACCATATAGCCAACAGTATCCGATCGATGCTGAGGTTCCTACTTATTCAAAAGAAATTGACGCGAATGGATTGTGGCAAAAAATTGTACACAATGCCTGGAAATCAGCTGAACCGGGAATCCTGTTCTGGGATACAATCATCAAGGAATCGGTTCCGGATTGTTATGCCGACTTAGGTTATAAAACAGTATCGACTAACCCTTGTGGTGAAATTCCATTGTGCCCTTATGATAGCTGTCGTTTGCTGGCCGTGAACCTGTATTCGTATGTTGAAAATCCATTCACCTCTCAGGCTAAATTCAACTTCGACCTGTTTAAAGAGCACGTTGCTTACGCACAGCGGATGATGGATGACATCATTGATCTGGAGTTGGAAAAAATCGACGCTATTATCGGAAAGATCGATGCTGACCCGGAAGGTGAAGATATTAAACATGTGGAACGCAGCCTGTGGGAAAAGATTCAGACCAAAGCCCGCGAAGGCCGTCGTACCGGTGTTGGGATTACTGCAGAAGGTGACATGTTAGCAGCTTTAGGCTTGTGCTACGGAACCGACGAAGCAACTGATTTCAGCGAAGAAATTCATAAGACTTTGGCTGTAGAAGCCTACCGTTCATCTGTAAAAATGGCGAAAGAGCGTGGCTCATTCACTATTTATAGTGCAGATCGCGAGAAAAACAACCCGATGATTAACCGGATTCGCAAAGAAGATGAAGCGTTGTATCAGGATATGGTGAAATACGGTCGTCGTAATATCGCGTTGCTGACCATTGCACCAACCGGAACAACCAGTTTGATGACTCAAACAACTTCGGGTATCGAGCCTGTGTTTATGCCGGTTTACAAACGTCGTCGTAAAGTGAACCCGAATGACAAAAATGTTCGTGTTGACTTCGTTGATGAAGTAGGTGATAGCTGGGAAGAATACACTGTATTCCACCACAAATTCATCACTTGGATGCGGGCGAATGGCTACGAAGTGAAGAAGAACTATCCGCAGGATGAGCTGGACGAATTGGTGAAAAAGTCACCTTATTACAAGGCAACTTCAAACGATGTTGACTGGTTGAACAAAGTTCGTATGCAGGGACGTATCCAAAAATGGGTTGACCACTCAATCAGCGTAACCATCAACTTACCTTCTGATGTGGAAGAAAGCTTGGTAGGTAAACTTTATTTCGAAGCTTGGAGAAGTGGTTGTAAAGGTGTAACCGTTTATCGCGACGGCTCTCGCTCCGGAGTATTGATCTCGAACAAGAAAGAAGATAAAAAAGAAGGTGAGTTCTCACTCGGGTTCCCTACCAAACGTCCGGAAGAGTTGGAGGCAGAAGTTGTACGTTTCCAAAATAACAAAGAAAAATGGGTTGCTTTCATCGGTTTAATCGATGATCTGCCTTACGAAATCTTTACCGGTTTGCAGGATGACGAAGACGGTATCCTATTACCTCGTTCAGTTACAAAAGGAAAGATTATTAAAAACCGCGATGAAGACGGTAACTCTCGTTATGACTTCCAATACGAGAACAAACGCGGATACAAAACGACAATCGAAGGACTGTCATACAAGTTCAACCCGGTATTCTGGAACTACGCGAAATTGATCTCTGGAATTCTTCGTCACGGAATGCCTATTCACAAGGTTGTGAACACGGTGACCAGTTTGCAGTTGGATAACGACACCATTAACAGCTGGAAAGCCGGTGTTGCCCGTGCTCTGAAGAAATACATTCCGAACGGAACAATTGCTGAAGGTGCTGCTTGCGGCGAATGCGGTTCTAAAAATGTGATCTACCAGGAAGGATGTTTGACTTGTCCGGACTGCGGATCATCAAAATGCGGTTAATTAAAATTTGTGCCATACAAGAAAGGCTGACCAATTTGGTCAGCCTTTTCTTTTTATGACGGGTGTAAAATTATAGCTGGTTGAGGGTTTAATTCCCCATGTTGATTTGACTGTTTATTTTGTCATTTTTAGCCTGATCAGGAAACTTCAGCGAATAAAGCATCGCTTCAACCTGGCGCAGATAGTTGCGTTTGTCGAAGCGCGGAGCGTAAACAAATCCGTCGGCTACTACAATGCGGTTATTCGAAGCATCCAGCACGGCGAGGCTAACAAACGGCCCGCCCATGAAGTCGTGTTCTACGCGCCATAAACCACGAATTTCGGCTGCATAGTTGTTCTTATAACTAAATACATTCATTGTTACCGGAAGGCGATGCTCGGTTACCATATAGCTTCCTGATGAAGGTCCTTCGATGTATTTTTCCAGAACTGAATCCCGTTTGGCCAGCAAGTATGATTCGGTAAACGTACTGTCAGATGTGTAGGGAAAAGAGTACACTGCAACGCCCTGCATGATTTCGGGAGTATCGTAACGCATCCACATAAAGTCAGTTCCCTCCTTGGCCACCTTAAATCCAACCGGTACGGTGAGGTCTACATTCAACTTTTTTAAGGCCGGTTCAACGCTCTTTTCACTGTATTTCGCATAATTGCCCATTAAGCGATCGCGTTCGGCCTTCAACAAGTATGCAACAATCCGGCTCGAGTTGGCATTAAATACCTGGTCGAAATCTTCAGACGACTTCGCTGAAATATTGACAACAGCTTGCGGCCATGCCCAGATGTCTTTTTTGAATTCAACTTTGGCTGAATCGATACTGGGCGAGATGCGCACGTTCACAATGTTGCGGCTCGTCTTAAAAATCTCCTTGAATGCGGCAGGTGGGACACTGATCAGGTCGAACAAAGGTTCGGCTTGTGGTAAAGAGATCTGTGGTTGAGCCAAAGTTTGCCGGATTGTTTCACCGACATTGCCATCCCATGTTTCTTTGGGGATCACGACCACGACTTCTCCTGCTTTGCCGGTTACTTTTTTTCGAAGTTTGGTGTCGTCCTTGCACGAGCTTAAGATTAAACTTAGGCTGACGAAAACAAAGAAAATGAGGCTTATACGTTTCATGTTGCTGATTTTTACGGATGTGTAAGGATTTATACAAAAATCTTACCAGAGTGCGTGTTTTTGAATGTGTTGATAAAAAAAATCCCGCCAAAATATGACGGGAGTGAATTATGTGTGTTGAAGTTTATTCTTTAACTTTTCCTTTTGGAGAGCTATCCTCTTCATCGTCGTCCTCTGAAGATGCCTTTTTGAATTCCTTCATTCCTTTTCCAAGGCCTTTCATCAGCTCCGGAATTTTGCGTCCTCCAAATAACAGAAGAACAATAACCAATATAATGATGATCTCCTGCGGACCGAACATTCCTAAAATAATTGATAACAGCATAGCTAAATAAGTTTAACGGTTTCTACAAAATTAGAAAAAATATAGTTGCTTCTTATTTAAAGAGTTTAAATATGTCGTTGGCATTGGCGAACAGCACCAGAGCCAGCAGAATAATCATACCGGTGATTTGTGCGTATTCCAGGAATTTCTCACCGGGCTTGCGTCCGGTAATCATTTCAAACAGGAGGAAGGTCACGTGACCACCATCCAGTGCCGGAATTGGCAGCAGGTTCATTACACCCAGGATGATCGACAGGAAGGCTGTCATGTTCCAGAATGCGTACCAGTCCCAGGCTCCAGGGAAGATATTACCGATGGAGATAAATCCACCCAATGACTCGTATGCTTTGGTTTTTGGCGAGAAAATCAGTTTGAACTGTTTCAGGTAATCCTTCACTGTATTCACACCTTTGTTGATCCCCGCAGGAATTGATTCGGCGAAGGTGTACTTGGTGGTTTTCGTTTGGAGATACGACATCGTTTCCTCATCGAAATCAGCCTGGAAGCCCAGTTTACCCTCTTCTGAAACAACTACAGGGATGTCCATTGGTTGATTGTCGCGAAGGACGCTGACCGTAACTTGCTTTTCCTTATGTGCACGCAAGTACTTAATAAATTGGTCGTAGAACTGGAATGTTTGTCCGTCAACGCTCACAAACTTGTCGCCTTTTTCCAAGCCAGCTTCCGAGGCCGGGCTGTCTTTTGCAACTTTGCCCACCGAGCAGTCGAACAGGTAACGTGGTGTGATATCTACTTCGCCTTTGATGAGCGGTACCAGGTGTTCGTCGGTAATTTCAATGTCAACTTTCTGTCCGTCGCGCTCCACGGTAATGGTGTGCGCTTTGTCGAGTACTACAGTTGGTAGAATTTTCTGGAAGTTCTCGATGTATTGACCATCAACAGCCAAAATCTTGTCCCCGTTTTGCAGACCGATTTCTTCTCCGGCTTCATTGACCATGATACCGTACTTCGCATTTTCAGTTGGCAAATACTCGGTTCCGTAAGCATACAAAATAGCGATGTAAATAATGAAGGCCAGGATGAAGTTCATCAGTACGCCCCCGATCATAATCAACAATCGTTGATAAGCTTTTTTGGAACGGAATTCCCATGGTTGAGGTTCTTGTGACATCGCCTCTTTGTCCATCGACTCGTCGATCATCCCCGAGATTTTCACATAGCCGCCCAATGGCAGCCAACCAACACCGTATTCGGTATCGCCTTTTTTCACTTTAAAGAGCGAAAACCAAGGGTCGAAGAAAAGGTAAAACTTTTCAACCCGTGTTTTAAATAAGCGGGCAAAAGCATAGTGACCAAATTCGTGTAAAATTACCAGTATTGATAGACTTAAAATTAGCTGAGCAGCTTTTATCAGGACTTGTTCCATTCGTTTCTAGTGTGTTTTTAGACTTCTTTGTTTAATTAATGAAGTTGTTAACAATCGTGTTTCCTTATCGGTTTGAATATAATCATTCAAATCCGGATTTTTTATGAAAGCGACTTTTTGCATGCTTTCTTCAATGATGTCGGGCATTTCAACGAAACGTACTTTTTCGCGAAGAAATGCTTGTACAACGACCTCATTGGCTGCATTCAAAATGCAGGGCATATTGCCGCCTTTATCCATGGCTTCGTAAGCTAGTGCAAGGTTACGAAAAATTTTTGTATCAGGCTGTTCGAATGTCAGCGTGGGGTAATTCATAAAGTTGAAGCGCTCGAAATCAGAAGGCAGTCTCTGTGGAAAGTTCATGGCGTACTGGATTGGGAGCTTCATGTCGGGCAAACCCATCTGCGCTTTCATCGATCCGTCGCGGAACTGCACCAGCGAGTGCACAATGCTTTGCGGGTGGATCACCACGTCGATTTGTTCCGGTTTCAGATCGAACAACCACTTGGCTTCAATCACTTCGAACCCCTTGTTCATCATACTGGCCGAGTCGATGGTGATTTTAGCGCCCATGTCCCAGTTCGGATGTTTCAGTGCATCGGCAGTTGTAACGGTTTGCAATCGATCAAGGCTGAAACCGCGGAACGGACCGCCGGAAGCAGTCAGGTAAATCTTTTCAATCTCGTTCATGTGCTCACCCGCCAAACATTGAAAAATGGCTGAGTGTTCCGAATCTACCGGGTAGATGTTCACCTTGTTCTCGATTGCCTCGCGGGTGATAATTTCACCGGCAACAACCAGTGTTTCCTTGTTCGCCAGCGCAATGTGCTTTCCGGCGCGGATGGCGTTCAGTGTTGGCAGTAAACCTGAGTAGCCTACCATGGCTGTCAACACCATATCGATCGAGTCCATTTGCACCACTTGCTCCAGTGCAGCTTTGCCGGCGTAGATTTTAATGTCCTCGTCTTTTAGTGCTTCGGTCAGAATTTCGTAGCGGCACTCATTGGCCACCACTACTGCATTAGGCTTGAACTTGCGGCTTTGTTCAATCAGTAAATCAATATTATTGTTGGCTGTCAGCACTTCAACCTGAAAATGATCGGGATTTTGTTCGATCACTTCAAGCGCTTGTGTGCCGATAGAGCCGGTTGAGCCGAGAATAGCAATACGTTTTTTCATAGGTCAGCTTAAAAATCAATGTAGTCCTGAGGGTTCAGCGGTGTACCTTTGTACCAAAGTTCGAAATGCAGGTGCGGGCCGGTTGTGAGTTCACCGGTGTTTCCCATAAAGGCGATGGCATCGCCTGCTTTCACAACATCGCCCACTTTTTTCAGTAGCTCCGAGTTGTGTTTGTATACCGAGATCAGGTTGTTTTGATGTTGGATGTAAATCACGTAGCCTGTGTCAACTGTCCAGTCGGCGAAAACAACGGTTCCGTCCAGTACGGCAGAGATGCGCGAGTTGGGTAGGCCAACTACGTCGGTGGCAAAGTGATTAATGTCTTCGTTAAAACCGTCTGTCACCATTCCTTTTAATGGGCGGAAAAAGTGAATGTTGGCTAAACTTGTCGAGCTGTTATCACCTTTTTGAATGGAGAGGTCGAGTTGCTCTTCTAACAAATGCTGTTCAAATATCGAATCGTGATTATAGGTTTGCATGTTCAACTCAGCCGGCTTGAAGGTCGTGTCGACATTTGAAACCTGGTCGGCTGGAATTTCTCCGTTCATCAACGTCTGAATGGTTTTGAAATAGTTGTCGCGCAAAGCAAGCTGAGCTTCCAACGAGTCAACCATAATTGCATTTTTGACCATCAAGTCGCGAACGTTGCCCGACGGGTAACCGGGAATGAATTCTTTAACCGGCGTCAGTGCAATAATCAATACAGTAATAAAGATCAGGAATAAACCACCCAGCCCGAACATGAGAAACACATTGATTCGTGTAAGGCGGGTGCTCCAAACAGTTTGAAAAGAGGTGTCGTTATAGATGATGAGCCGATACCGGTTCTTTAGCTTTTCTAAAATTTTCTTTTTTTTCTTTTCCTTCATGCGCCCCCAATTGGATCGTCAAAATTAGCAAGATTAGGCAGATACCCACCTTTGCGGGGCTGAAATTAATACTTTTTAACGCAAGCAGAAAATTTAAAAATTTCACATTATAATTTGGAAATAGAAAAACTTGTTCTATATTTGCAACCGCATTCGGGAAATGAAACACCGAAAACGTTCAAAAAAAGACTAAAAATATTTAAGATATATTGCGGGGTGGAGCAGTTGGTAGCTCGTTGGGCTCATAACCCAAAGGCCGCACGTTCGAGTCGTGTCCCCGCTACTACAGCAAAGGAGAATCAAGAGATTGGTTCTCCTTTTTTATTTTCTTGGGATTAGTTGAGATTCCCTATTTCCCAAAGAATTTTCTGATTGGTGCTTTTATTTGGTTGTCTTTGTTTAACCAATCTTCGTAAAACCACGTTGCTACTGATTTAACTTGTCCCTCAACGGCATACAGGACGGCGTCGAAATACATTACTATGGCTAACCCATTTTGATCCTGCCCCTTGGTTATAGTTGCAGGGCTGCGCAAAGCTTCGAACGTATCAGTTGTCCCCGATTCAGAAATTAGTATCTGTGAATCTCCCTTTCCGACAGATAGTCTAAAGTCTTTTATTGATTGGATATCGTTTGTCACTTGGGCTGTCTTCGAGCGGCAAAAGGTTTTGTTGTGCAAGCCCAAGGTGTCGGCTTTTGACAATAGTTGAGGGTACCAGTTGATGCAGACATCGTCAACAAGAGTTTTTATTTCCTTATTGGCATTTTCGAAATCTCTAAATCCCATAAAAGAGATATAACCTTTTATTCCTTTGCTTTGAGCATAAAACAGACATGCTTTTAGCATATCGATGTTGCTGTATATACTGTCTTTTTTAATGGAGCTGTCAAGGTCGAGGTTGGCATAGTTTGATTCGTTATAATAGTATGGAGCTTCGTTGGCGATGTATATTTCATCAAAATACGATCCGTAGGTATCAATAATGTTTTTGATGTGGTTGATATACTTAAATCGTAAATCTGATCTTTGTTTTTTGGTTAAAGTAGTGTCATTAATAGTTACATATCCTTTATATTGGTTGTCGAGATGTGTGGTTGAAAGTTTCAACGCAGGGACTTTAATGTTGTACTTTGCACACAAAGAGATAAAGTCGGGAATTGACATTTTTCTGTCATCAATATAAAAATTTTTGCCATCGAACTCTTGGTATAGGCCCATCACTATTTCTTTTATACCGAGCTCAGCAGCTAACTTTATTCTCGTGTCTGTTATCGATAATCCGTCTCGTCCAGGCGCCTGGACGTTAATTCTCATTTTTACAGAAGGATGATAGTCTTCGTTATTTAGTTGACGTCGAGAGAATGTTGTGTTTTTGTTACTGCCATTCGTGAAAAGGTTTTTTATTTTTAGGCTGTTGTTGGTTGGTGACAACCAGGGGGAACTGTTTATATTAGAATTAAATGACCAAGACGGATAAGTCATGAAGATAAGAACGGGAAGAACTGACCATAAGAACATGATTGGCGTTTTCATATATTGAGAAAATTTCTGTTTCTGAATGTCTTTCATAAGTTACTAAATTTAACTTAGTAAGTTGATGGAAAAATGTTTATGCGATTGTATCAGAAGCTATTTCTGACATTGGGAAGGGAATGTTGCGAGTCGCAATAGTACGAAATGAAGATAATATATTTTTGTCGGTTGTAAAATGTGGTAATCTCAAGAGTAGACATCGTAAAAAAGGCTACCCAAATGGGCAGCCTTTTCAATTGTATCACAGGTCGGATTAATATTCCAAAACAAATTCTTCTTTTGGGTTGCGCACTTTTTTCATGCCGGCCAACCAGTCGCCCGAACCATCGCGGTAACCGATTGGAAGCATAGTGACGCTCTTCAATCCTTTTTCTTTTAATCCCAATAGTTCATCCAGTTCTTCCGGCGTGAAGCCTTCAACCGGAGTACAGTCAACTTTGAGCTCGGCTGCTTGCGCAATAGCGAGGGCAAAGCCAATGTATGCTTGGCGAGCAGTATGTACAAAGTTCTCTTCTTCTGTTTGTGGGAGGTAAGCGGCTTTCAATTTGTCGGTGTACGAACCGAAACGTCCGCGTGGAAGTCCGCGTTCATCGGTTGTGCGGTTGTAAATTGAATCGATACGCTCTTCGGTATAACGATTCCAGGCAGCAAATACCAATACGTGCGAAGCATCGGCCATGATCTCCTGTCCCCAGGCAATTGGAACCATTTTTTCTTTCAGTTCCTGGTTCGAAACAACAATTACTCTGAATTGCTGCAAGCCTGATGAAGTAGGTGCCATACGGGCAGCTTCTACGATTTTATCGACATCTTCTTGTGCTACTTTTCTTGTAGGGTCGTACTTTTTGGTGGCATAACGCCAGTTTAAATTTTCCAGTAATGACATGTTCTGTTTTCCTTTGTTATTGTTCGTGTAATAAAATATTCAACTGTTGCACGACTGCTTGTTCAGAATTTTCAGAACCACTTCTTTGAGTTCCGATAATTCTTCAGCCGTCACATTCATGGCTTCCATCACTTTTTGCGGTACCGAGGCTGCTTCAATTTTCAATGCCCGCCCTGCTTCTGTCAGGTTGATTTCAACCACTCGTTCGTCGCATGACTTGCGCGTGCGGATAATGAAGCCTTTGGCCTGTAAGCGTTTCAGCAGAGGTGTCAACGTACCACTATCGAGGTGAAGCTTACAGCCGATTTCGTTGACACACTGGGGGTCGGCTTCCCATAAAACCATCAGTACTAAATACTGCGGATAGGTGATGCCCAGTTCATCAAGGAACGGCCGATACCTGCTGCTGATTTCCCGCGATAGATTGTAAACGGGAAAGCAAGCCTGGTTTTTTAAATGTAAAGGATCGTCCATAACGTTTGTTTGTGTGAGCAAAGATAGTTTGAATTTAAATTGTGCACAATTTAATAGGCTGACATTTAATATTGAGATAACAATAGAGGATAAATTCATCTTATTTAGCGTTCAGCTGAACTTGAAACTGATTCTAGTGTTTCATGCTTGGGCATCAATGGATGCTTACTCACCAAAACGACTCACTCGGATTAGCATTCAGCTAGAAAACGGAAATCTGTTCCTGACAGATTATAGAGTTTAAACACTTGATTTTAACAATTCAATATGAAAACAATGAGACAATTCATTTTCACGATTTCTATTTTATTGATTTTTGCGGTGCAAGCTAGAGCGCAAACTGATGCAGGTAGCCTTCAGGATGCTTTGAACGCGCGAAAAGCGAACTTTGAGAAGAGCGCACCGGAGCAATTGAAAGTTATTTATGCCGATGGAATTTCTTCGGTTGCACACAGTGGCGTATTGGAGCACGCCATGAATGTTGGGGACCAGGCGCTCGATTTTGAATTGACCAATGCGGTGGGAGAAAAGGTGATGCTGACGGATTATCTGGCGAAAGGGCCGGTGATTCTGACTTGGTACCGCGGTGGCTGGTGCCCGTATTGTAACCTAACGCTGCACAGTTTGCAAGAGGAATTGCCGAACTTTAAAGCCGAAGGAGCCAATCTGTTAGCTTTGACGCCTGAATTACCGGATAAATCAATTTCGACGTCGGAGAAACATGGGCTTCAGTTTGAAGTATTAAGCGATGTTGGAAATAAAGTTGCCCGCGAATACGGTATCGTGTTTAAGCTGACCGATGGGGTAGCTGAAAGCTATCAGAAAGCCTTCGATTTGCATGGTACCAACGGTGATGAGAGTGATGAACTGCCATTGGCAGCCACATATGTGATTGATACTGACGGTACAATTCGTTATGCTTTTTTGGATGCCGACTACAGAAATCGGGCAGAACCTGCTGATATTTTGGAAGCACTAAAAAAACTTAACAATTAAAAACGAAAGTATCAGAAGAAAAATAAGCTGTTCCTGATTCAGGGACAGCTTATTTTTTAATGTGTTTTTTATGGCTGGGTTTTATGCAAACGAATACTGCGGAACGCTGGTACTCGACAGTAACTGAGCCATTAAATTGAATTTGTTTTGATATTCTTCGGTAAATTCGTTGGTTTCGGGATCCGTCAGTAATCGACGAACAGCCGGGATACAATAAGGAAGAGTCCATGCGCGGAGTGCTTTGGCAACCGAGTCCATGGCGTTAATGCCCTGCATCGCTTGTCCGCCGTCGGCCCAACAAACCATCCCCACCACTTTGTTGGTCAGGTACGGCTCGGGTTCCTTGGCGCTCAATTCCAGCCAGTCAAGGCAGTTCTTCATGGCACCTGTCATGCTGCCGTGGTACATTGGAGTCAGCCAGATGTGGGCGTCTGCTTCGCGAAATGCTTTGTTCATGGCAACTACCGATTCTGGTGCCTCCCAATTTTCAACGTCGAGAATCGGAATGTCTGCATTGCCGAGATTAAATACGGTGACTTCGTGTTGCTTCTGCTCCAGAGCCTCCTTAAAAAAGTTGGCAATCCGGTGGGATGTAGAATTCTCTTTCCGTTCGAATGAGCCGTTAAATATCAATACTTTCATGTTAATCTGCTTTCTGCGTCTTGTTGTTTCGATTGTTTTCTGTGCGGACAAGCTGCTTGTTTCCCAAGTCGAGGGTGGCAAAAACGGCTTCGGTTCGAGTGGCGCTCAAGTTCCGAAACCGGTTTTTGTCTGTCATTGTTTAATTGCTTGCTGCTTTGTAGTTTTCTTCAACAGCTTTCCAGTCGAGTACATTCCAAAAAGCGCCGATGTAATCGGGGCGTTTGTTTTGGTACTTCAGGTAATAAGCGTGTTCCCAAACATCAAGACCAAGAATTGGCGTTCCCTGGCCGGTTGTGTTGACATCCATCAGTGGATTGTCCTGGTTTGGAGTCGAACAAATTTCAAGCTCTCCGCTTGCCGTAACAATCAGCCAGGCCCATCCCGAACCGAAACGAGTAGCGGCTGCTTTGTTGAATTCTTCTTTAAACTTGTCCAGGCTACCCCATTTGGCTTCAAGTTTCGCTTTTAGCTCGCCTGAAGGTGCCAGAGCGGGGCTTGGTGAAAGAATCTTCCAGAACAAAGAGTGATTGAAGTGTCCTCCTCCGTTGTTGCGCACGGCTGTACTGTATTTACTAATTTCTTTGATAATCTCTTCCAGTGATTTACCTTCTGCGTCTGTCCCGGCTATTGCGTTATTCAGGTTTGTAACGTAAGCCTGGTGGTGTTTGCCATGGTGGATTTCCATGGTTTGTGCATCAATGTATGCCTCGAAAGCGTCGTGTGCATAAGGTAATTGTGGTAATTCAAATGACATGATCTTTTGTTTTAAGTTAAACATGGCTAATTTCTAGTTTGCGTCAATTTTAAACCGGTTTTGTTGATGACACACGACAAAATTACTATATTCGCATAATAAAACAAGTAAAAACTTGGAAAAATATTTGAGCACATATCAACGAGCGTTAAACAGCACGCCGGAGCGCATGCTTGTTTTTCTGAAAATGAGGGGACCGCAGTCAGCTGCAGTCTTGTCAAAGGCTTTTGAAATCACGAACGAAGGAGCACGTCTTCATTTAAAGAAATTGATGGATGACGGTCTGGTTGAAAGTGAAAAGGTTTCGAAAGGTGTGGGCCGTCCAACCGTTTTATATGGTTTGTCGGCAAAAGGCTACGAACGTTTCCCGAATACACATGCCGAATTGACGGTACAGTTGCTCAGTTCTATAAAAGGAATCTTGGGGCAGGATGCGTTGGATCAGCTCATCGCCGCGCGCGAGCAGGCGACGACGAGACGATACGAGGAAGCCCTTGGGCAATGTACTGACGTGGAAGATAAGCTGAACCGATTGGTCGAGATTCGTTCTGAAGAAGGCTACATGGCCGAATGGGAAAAGGACGATGAAGGTTACCTGTTGATGGAAAACCACTGTCCGATTTGCGCCGCCGCTACTGAGTGTCAGGGATTTTGCAGGGCAGAGTTGAATACCTTTCGTTTGGCAATGGGCAACCAGTTTCAGGTTGATCGAACCGAGCACATTGTTAAAGGCGAACGTCGCTGTTCCTACCGGGTGAAGGCGAACGGCTAGTTCCGGCTTTTAACTCGAATAGGCAGCATCGTTTTCCGGTTCGCGATCGGGTTCCCCGTCTTCAGCTTGTCGGTTTTCCAAAGGTCGGTTCCAGCAACGGGTAAAGGTATCTCTTACCTGTTCCGAAAGAGAGAAGTAAGGGATCCAGATGGCAGCATAAATAACTTCGCGTACGATGGCTGAAATATCAGGTGACTGGCCGTTAATGAAATACGTTAGCAATTTTTACTTCATCAAAAACAAAAGAGGGAAACCGCGGTTTCCCTCTTTGCAATAAAAAATCTCAGTAAAAACTAAAGGGGGGCAAATGCCAATTCACCCCCTTTGGGTATATCGATCTCGTACGTAAAATATTTTTTATTGTTATTGGGTTGAAGGTCGGGTGTGCCGATTACTTTGGGCGCGGGAACCGGTGTTGGCAACATCAGACTGTTGGGTTTTGCGTCAGCACTGGCTTCTGGCAAATTCAACGGCCACTCCGAACGGATGAGGCATTTCCCACCCAAAGCTGAATGAATTGTTGCTGAAGTTAGTTTGCCATCTTTCCAACTCAGGTCAACTGTAAAACCTCCGCGAGCTTTCAGCCCGGTAACCGAACCGGTTTGCCATTGGTCGGGCAGGGCAGGCAGCAAGTGGATGGCTCCGGTGTGGCTTTGCACCAGCATTTCGGCAATGCCTGCTGTAACGCCGAAGTTTCCGTCGATCTGGAAAGGCGGGTGGGCATCGAGCATGTTCTTGTACAAACCACCTCCGTGTATGTTTTGTGGCCCGAAGTCGATCGGGGTAAACAGGTTGCTTATTATTTTGAGGGCATGGTTACCGTCGAGCATGCGGGCCCACATGTTGGTTTTCCAACCCATCGACCAGCCTGTTGCTTCATCACCACGACGGAGCAAGGAGTTTTCAACGGCTGTAAATAGTTCCGGCGTGTCCCAGAGGTTGATCTGATTGGCTGGGTGAAAACCGTATAAATGGCTCATGTGGCGGTGGTGCGGATCCATCTCTTCAAAGTCTTCATTCCACTCCATTAGCGTACCTTTGTCATTTACCCGGAAAGGCTGCAGTCGTGGAATCAGGCTATCCAGTTCTGCCCGGAACTCCATATCGGTATTCAATATTTTACTTGCCAACAGACAGTGGTTTAGTAGTTCGTTCGTCATGGCCAGATCGCTGGCCGGGCCAGCACAAACCGACACAGGTTCGCCGGTCACGGGATCGTGGAACTGGTTTTCGGGCGAAGTGCCAAATTTCGTTTCCAGATAACCCTCGTCATTTTCAGCCAGCATACCAATCAGGAAATGGGCAGCACCTTTCATGCGCGGATACATCTCGGCAAGGAAGGCTGTGTCGCCGGTGAAAGCGTAATGCTCCCAGGCATGGCTCAGCATCCACACGCCGCCCATCGGCCAGTTGGCCCACATGGGATCATCGTGTCCGTTGTCGCCAACCGGAGCACAGTGTCCCCAAATATCGCCGTTGTGGTGGCTGCACCAGCCATCCAGGTTATAGTATGATTTGGCGATGGCTTCACCTTTCACCGAATTGGTGCGAATCAGGTTCATCAACGGGTCAGTCAGTTCGCTCAGGTTGGTGAGCTCGGCTGGCCAGTAATTCATTTCCAAATTGATATTTTGCGTGTAGTTGGAGTTCCAGGGTGGCTGGACCGAACGACTCCAAATTCCTTGCAGGTTTGCAGCCTGCGTTCCGGGGCGCGAACTTGAAATTAACAGGTAGCGGCCGTATTGGAACAGTAGTGAAACCATTGCCGGGTCTTCGTTTTCGTGAAAAGCGATCAGGCGCTGATCAGTCGGGATGGTGTCGGTACTGGGCAATTGGCCTAAGTCGAGTTTCACCCGGTTGAACAGCGATTGATAGTCGGCAGTCTGTTTCTGTTTCAGTGTATTCCAGTCCGATTGTTCCGCGTGACTGAGGATACTGTCGGCAATGGCAGCGTAATCTTTTCCTTCGAACGCCGGCGATTTAAACGGCCCGTTAAAACTGGTAGCTGCCGAGATCAGGATCAGCGCTTCTTCCCCATTGGTGAGTTGAATACCGTCGTCTGAAACCGACACATCGGCATTGTGTGCCAGCACGCGAACATCAACTTGGGCAAACATGCCTTCGCCATCCCAGCCATCAGACACACGGGCTTCGTCGTCGGTAACCCGATAATTGGGAAGGATGTCTTTGTCGGTTTTAACAACCATTTTGTAAATGTCGCCCTCTGCTTTCACTTGATAATGAAGCAGGCTTTTTAACCCTAGCTTGAAGTTGAGCGAATCGGTGACGGAGGCAGTCAGATGAATGGCGATGACCTGATCCGGAAAGCTGGAAATCAGTTCACGGGTATATTTTACACCGTTGTTTTCGTAACTCAGGTTGGCTGATGCATTCGAAATATTGAGTTCCCGCTTGTAGTTCAGCGGATTTTCATGGTCGAATTGCAGGTTGAGGTCGCCCAAAGGTTGGTAGGGTTCGCTGTAGGGACCTTGTATTTTGCGAATCAATTTGTTGGCCTCCGCGTATTTCCGTTCTTTTATGAGTTGGGCAACCTTATCGGCAACGCCAGCTGCATTCGGGTTGGTGAGGTCACGGGGTGCGCCGGCCCAAAATTCGTCGTGGTTCAGTTTGATAATTTCCGTGTCGGTGCGGCCATAAACCATGGCGCCCAGCGAACCGTTGCCTATTGGCAGCGCTTCCATCCATTCGGCTGCAGGTTGATTGTACCACAGTTTCAAATCCGGTTTTTCTGCCTCGGGTGTTTGGCAGGCCGCAAGTGCGAATAAGAGAAAAAGGTAAAGGGAGGTCTTCTTAAGCATGATTGGTTTTCGTTATCGATTACTCAAAAATAGAAGAAAATTGGCTGGCTTGATGGTTTCATTTGATAAGAAAAGGGTGAAGAAATGTTACCAAGAACACTTCTTCACCCTTTTTAGGTGGATTTTGGCGATTTACTATTCCGC
Organism: Mangrovibacterium diazotrophicum; assembly: GCF_003610535.1. NCBI lineage: Bacteria > Pseudomonadati > Bacteroidota > Bacteroidia > Marinilabiliales > Prolixibacteraceae > Mangrovibacterium > Mangrovibacterium diazotrophicum. Next base: position 3,725,408 of record NZ_RAPN01000001.1, read on the forward strand.
CATTTTGTAAACTTCGCTTCCGGCGAGCAGATAGCAACCTAAGCCGTAATCTTCAAAATCGGGCATGCTGGTGTAAGTTACCGGTTGGCCATCTTTCGGTTCTTTCCCGGTTCCCTGTACATAACCCAGGAATCCGTTTTCGTGAACCGCATCTTTAGCCATGGCATTCCATGCTTTTTGAATGATTGGTTTGTAGGTCGCTGCGTCAACCAGGTTGTTGTTCACAGCCCAGGCCATCCCGTAGACAAACAACGCTGTTCCGGTTGTTTCTTTGCCACCAAAATGATCCGGATCGTGCAGGCTGCAGTTCCAGAAACCATCTTCGCGTTGCAGGTGAGTTAAGGCTTCCAGCATCTGCAGTAACGTTGTTTCGTATTCGTCGCGGTGCGGATCGTTTGGCAGAATGTCCATTACGCGGACCAAAGCTGCAACAACCCAGCCGTTTCCACGCGACCAATAGCAATCTTCGCCGTTTGGCTCGGTGTACGGAGGCAGGAAATCAGCATCGCGCCACCACAGGCTGTCGGCGGCATTCCAAAGTCCTTGGGTTACTTTGCTGTCCATATACATGTCGTAGGCACGCTCTGCATAAGCAGTGTCACCGGTCAGTTTTGTCAATTGCGCGAAAACAGGCATTGCCATTTGGATGGCATCAATCCAGTCCCAGTCGTCAATTTTATCGGTTACCATCATCGAGTCAATCGACGCTTTGATGTCGTGAATACGAACCGAATCCTGTTTGATGTTGTACAGGTCGATGTAGGTTTGTCCACAGCACTGATTGTCGGCGTTTCGGGTAGTGATACCGTCACGGAGTCCCCAATTGTGGTTTTCACCCCACGACAACGCGTAGTCGTGGAAAGTTTGATCAGCATCAATTGAATACAGCGCCATCAAACCTTCATAGTAAACGGCACGAGTCCAAATGTTACTCGGACGTTCTTTATTGGTAATGATGCTTTTGCCGGTGTCCGGCCATTTGTCCATAAAGTATTTGTTTGTCAGTACCATCTTGTCGAGTACCTCCTGCTTCGTTGGGAAGGTTTCTGCCTTCGGTTGGCACGACATCAGCGCTACTGCAAGGGCCAAAAAGCCCAGAATTCTTGATTTCATAGTATAATTGAGTTTAAGTATTTATTTCTGAATACATAGTTACTAATTTCCGTCGGGTTTCACCACATCGGCAGCAGGACTCAGAGGCCAGAAGAAGGTCTCGAAATCGTCTGGTTTAGCCGGGTCAAAACCTGCAAAGTCGTCGACAACATAGTTCGCCAATTCCAGTTTTTGGTCGATAATGCTTTGTACCACGCATTTTGCCAGTTCGTATGCTCCGTATGGGTTGAAGTGCGTGTTGTCTTCCAGTGCCTTATCCTGTCCCGGGAATGTGTTTGCCGGATAGTGTACAAAGGCATGAGTCGAATTTGCAACGCCCAATGTTTCGTAAAGCACTTTTGTCATCGCGTTCAGGTCAACCAAGGCAACATTTTCTTCTTTCGCTAATTGGCGCATTGCATCCGGATATTCCAAAAGTGTTTTTTTGATTTTTCCGTTTTCGTCGAAAGCTCTTCTGGCAGTTGAGGTAACCAGTACCGGAATGCCTCCTTTTTTGCGGGCTTCGTTCATGTAGAAGCGGATTTGTTCCTGGTAAGTCGTAAACGGATCGACATGGTTGCCTCCCGGTTTTTGGTCGTTGTGACCAAATTCGATAAACAGGTAATCGCCCGGCTTCATCACGCTGATGATTTTCTCCAACCGGTTTGCACGGCGGAAAGCTTTCAGGGTCTCTCCGGACTCGGCATAGTTGCAAACAGCGATTTCCGGTTTCAGAAAGCGCGGGAACATTTGCCCCCATGATGCCCAGGGTTCGTTTTCCTGGTCGGTAACGGTGGAGTCGCCGGCGAGGAAAATTGCACGCAGTCCATTGGCACTTTCGATAACGATCGACGAAACACAGGGTTTTGGGCCGTTGAATTCGAGCGTGAGGCTGTTGTCCCAGTTCAGGTAGGTCATTTCGCGTGGTTTGCGACGTACCTCCAGCGTGTCGTTGATACGCGGCGTGCGCACATCGACGATAAATGTCCTGGTGATAACTTCACCTTTTGGGGTTTCAATATTTTCGAGCATCAGACGACGCGACTCCGCTTTTACGGTTGTAGCGGTTGCTTCTTCCGAATTACCCAATGTCACCGTAATCCGGTAACGTCCTTCAGGCAAGTCTATTTTGAAGTAGAACGGAGCGTCGGAAGTCACCCAGTCGTTCGTCAGATTGCACTCTCCTTCTCCGGCCTGTGCCTTTACAGGTGAAGTGCTGACAATACCGAATCCATTTTCAGGAGTGTAAACTGACTGAGCATCAACTCCGGTGAAGCCGCTGAGAACAGCTCCGCTTCCAAAGTCAAACTTCCGGACAATATCTTGTGCCGAAATTGTTTGGCTGCCAATGATCCCGGCAGCGAGCATTAAAAAGACTTTTTTGAAATGTAGTTTCATGAGTAGCTATCGTATTTATTTATTTATTTATTTCTTTTCTGATTTAGCCTTGCTAGTTGCAGCTGCGGCTAATACCGTCTCCCTGGTATTTGACCAGTTTCATTGCCGGTTTTACGGGGGCTTTCATTTCGTCATCAATATAGAAACCGGGTTGAGGTGGCTGGTTGTAGGCCACATTTTGCCAGGCGATGCTTAACCGATAAATCGGGTCTTGCATCAGCGTTACGAAACGGTGTGTCGTGGGAATGGTTGTCGTATAAATTCGCAGTGATTGGTTGTCGCGTGTGCGCAAAATAACTTCCTCGCGCCAGTCGCCAAACAGGTCGGCACTGAGCACCGGAGTTGATTTTGTACCGTTGTTGCTCCAGCAGCCGTCAGCCTCGAGCAAAGTCACCAACTGTTCGTTTTTCCAATCCCATTTCATCACCCGGTTTTTGTCGAGCAGTTCGCGAAGCAGATCGCCGTCCCACCAAACCGCGAAATTGCAGGTACGTGGTGTTGTCTCGCTGATCTTTTTACCCTGAGCATTCCAGATGCCTTCAATGCCTGCACCAAAGGCCCAACATTCATCCCCGGGGTAGCGTGGGTCAACGTTGAAGGCCACACCGCGGCCCGGTCCTTCGCCTTTGTCACCACCTGATTCGGCAGCGTGAACGGAGGCCACTTTCCACAAGATCTCGCCGGTTTTGGCGTCCCGAAAATTCATACCGGCATCGTCAAAACGTTCCTGTATATTGAAAACTTCCAGACCCGGGTGTGTCGGATCGAGATCCGAAAAATGCAAGGCATCAGCGTGTCCCAAGCCGGTTGAATACAAACCTTTGCCATCGTTATCAATGACCGCGGCTCCGTAAACAATTTCATCGCATCCATCGCCATCCAAATCACCAACGCTTACGCTGTGGTTACCTTGTCCGTGGAAAGCGCTGTTTCCGGGCGTGCCATCGTCGCTATCGAATAGCCAGCGTTTGGTGAGTTTTCCATCTTGCCAATCAAAAGCAGCCAGTGTGACGCGCGTGTAGTAACCACGGCACATCACGATAGACGGATGAATACCATCCAAGTAGGCAACGCAAGCCAAGTAACGTTCCGAACGGTTTCCTCTTCCGTCACCCCAAACTTTGGCCAGATCTTGTGGCGTTGGATTTGCCTTTGTCGGGTGGCGGCGCGGTTCGAAAGGAACGGTTGACAATTCAGCGCCGGTCAGCCCGTCGAATACGGTGAGATATTCCGGTCCTTCCAAAACATGGCCCAACTCATTTCGGTGGTCGGCTTTGGAGTCGCCAATAGTTTTGCCCATCCCGTCAACGCTGCCATCGGCGCTTTTTATCACAACTTCAGCCCGGCCATCGCCATCGAAGTCGTACACCAGGAATTGCGTGTAGTGCGAACCTTCGCGAATATTTTTGCCCAGGTTGATGGTCCAGAGTAGCGTTCCGTCGAGCTTATAAGCCTGGAAAATAGGTGGATCAGTCGAACCATTGTGGCTGTTGTCGTGACCTTTGCCAGTCATGTGGATGACCAGCTCGTAGTCGCCGTCGCCGTCCAAATCGGCTGCAGAGGCATCGCCGGGAGAATAATTCTCAGGCGTGCGTAAGGGCACCGAAAACCAGGGATGGCTATCGTCTGATTTTTCAAATTGAAAACTTCCGTCCGCATCTGTTTCTTTACCGGCAATAACCGGTTTAACAGAATAAGTGTATTCGCCGTTAGCCAATTTGGCGCAATCCATAAATGACGTTGCATCTGTCAGAGGCGTGGGATTCAACTTTGTTGATTCCTGATCTTCAGATTCCCGGTAAATGTTGAAAGCGATGTCGTCGGCATCGGATGCTAAAAGTCGCCAGCTCACAAAAACATTGTCCTGCCCGGCTTGTATCGCTTCAAGTCCGCGTGTGAGGTATTCCATTTGTCGTTGGGCCTGAGTAGTGTTGAGCCCAACGACAAAAAGAATGATTGTTAGTAATTGTTTCATGGTAGTAGGTAGGTTTATCGGAGAAACTAGTTTCTGGGGATCTCAACATACCCGTAAAGCGGGCAGTCTCGCAGATCCTTAATTTCTTTTGCAAGTGTCAGCGCATTTAAACGTGCCCCTGCATCATTGGTATGGGTGTGGTCTTTCGGGAAAAACTTTTTCACAATATCCGGTCCCATTGCTTCATATTCTTCGGCAACTTCTTCGTTCAGATTAATGAAGAACGCGCCTTCTGCCTGAGCTGCTTCAGCTGCCCAGTCTCCATATGATCCGGTAGCTCTTTCAACCTTGCCGTCTTTCCAGATGTTGCGTGGAATCATGCTGATCACAATTGAAGTGGCACCTTTGGCTTTGGCTTCTGAAATGTATTTTTTCATGTACCAACCGTAAGTGTGAACGACTTCGATTCCTGCGCTGTCGCGGTGAGCTTCCTGGGTTTCTTCTCCCATTCCCTGCAGCGAGCCACGATATTTCGGTTGGTCAATATTTCCGCCGTCATTGTGTCCAAATTGGATTAACAGGAAGTCGCCTTTGCCCATTTGCTCCAATACTTCATCCCAAAGACCCTCGTAACGGTAGCTGCGGCTGCTGCGTCCTCCACGGGCTTTGTTGATGATTTCAACACGTGTGGTATCGAAGAATGAAGGAAGTTCACGTCCCCAGCCAACAATGGTTCCGTCGCCGTTAGCAACTGTTGAATCACCGATGATGAAAACTTTCTTTTTTACCGGGAAGTTGATCACCGGATTGGCGAGCAGGTAATCTTTCAACCAGCAATTATCCAGTTCCTTCAGCCCTTCAACAACTTTACTGGCAGACAAGGATGCGCCTTTAGCGCTGGTATGCGTGTGATCCCAATCGAAGAAATAGGTACCGGTTACTTTTTCCTGTCCGATCGTATCGAGTACAGCAGCCATTTTTTCGTTCAGGTTGATGAACGGAACTTCTTCCAGTTCGGCCACCTCTTTTGCCCATTTTCCGTAGCTGTCGTCATTGCGGATGATTTTTCCGTCTTTCCAGTCGTTACGAGGAATGGGTGCAACAACAACCGGAACAGCTCCTTTTTGCTTCGCTTCAATAATATATTGACGCATGTACCAGCCATAAGAGTGTACAATTTCGTGCTCGCCGGTCAGCATGTTGTCGATCTCTTCGGTTTCCTCACCAATACCTTTGAAGGTTCCGCGAGCGCGAATGGTATCGTTGATCGGACCGTTGTCGTTGTGCCCGAATTGCATCAATACGTAATCTCCGGGTTGAATTTTACGCAGCACTTCATCCCACAAACCTTTGCTGCGGAACGAGCGACTACTGGTACCACCAAGTGCATGGTTTTCGATGTCAATTTTTGTGGTATCGAAGTACTGTTGGATCGGATCTCCCCATCCCCAAAGCCCTCTGGCTCCATCGCCCCGTCCGTTTTTCACGGTCGAGTCTCCAATGATGTAGAGCGTTGGTTTACCGGTAATTGTTTCGTCTCGTTTTACCTGGCAATTGGTAAATAGAAAGATTAATAAACTCAGGGATAATAAACGTATCATGATTCTAAGATTTTTTGTTCGGGACTCGCCCGAAGGGTGTATTTTATGCTTATTTAATCGTTGATTTTGAAAACAAACGGTGATGCAGTTTGGTATTTTCCACCCTGTGAAGTTACAAATAAATAGGTGGGCTTGCCTTGCTGCATCAGGATTTGTGGCCGTTCGAAGCGTCCGTATTTCTTTAAATGCGGCGGAGCAGGAGGCTGCTCCATATAATGCGATGTTCCGAAATAACTGATTTTGGGCTCCGACCACTTGATCCCATCTTGAGATTCGAGGATGATGCCGACCTCGTGATCAAAGCGTCCCATGTCGCGGGCCAGCATGTAAAACTTGCCGTTTTCCATAAATACATTCCCGTCCTCCAATTGGCGGTTGTTGCCCAATTGCGAATAGTCGATAATCGGGTTCTTGCTATATTTTGAATAGGGGCCTTCCGGGTGCTCAGCAACGGCCAGCCCGTACTTTCGGTTTCCTCGTATTTTCGGATCAACCGGGTGTTCGTATTCTTCGGTATTCCACGATTTATAGTACAACCAGCACGATCCGTCGGGGTAATTGATGAATGAAGGGTTTGAGGTACAATGATCGTCCCAGTCTCCCGTTTCACCGGCGTCCAAAATCGGGTGATCCATGCGCTCCCAAGGCCCGTCTAACGATTCGGCTGTTGCCAGCCCAATCCGTTTCGTGTTGGTGCGCCCGTTCGAATTTCCCATGTAGAACAGGCAATATTTACCTTGCGAGTATTGAATGTGCGGGTTGTGACAGGTGGTGGCGTCCCAAAATCTTTCGCCGCGAGGCGCCAGGATTGTTTCAATATTTTCGTAAGGACCTTCGGCTTTCTCAGCTACGGCGTGAGCGATCTCGCTTCCTTTAATCCAGCCGCCCATTCCTTTTTGAGCATCCCAGCGCGAAAAGAACACATGAAACTTGCCGGCAGGGTCGACAAAAGAACTGCATCCCCAAACATAGTAACCTTCCAATTCCAGAATTCGGCCAAGAGGTTGCAAACGTTTCGAGAAATCAGAAATGTCTCCCTTTTTATATGTTCCTCCTTCCTGAGCCCAAAGTTTAGCTCCCGGCAATAACAACAGGCTGCCTGCGGCAAGACTTTGTTGTATAAATTGGCGTCGTGTGCTCATATTTGTTTCAGGTTCAAAGTTTCTAGTTTCGGGTTTCTTAAACCCTCTCAGTTTCTTATCGTTCAGCGTCCTTATTCTTGTCCGGTGGTCTTGTGATCCGGCAAACTGTGCTGCGAGATTTAGGTTTTGCAATATTGCACTACCTATTAGACGTATTTTTCTTATTCTACCCTACCCAGCGTTAAGCCCATAAGACCAATTACCAGGTCATTTGATAGCGTACGCAGACGAAGGCTTTTCAGTTCTTTTTTCGGATCCAGCGGAAGGTCGAGCAAGGTTGCCGCTCCACCTTCTATTTTTATTGTTTTGTTTTTCGACAGAATCTGGTAGCTGTCCATATGCCATTCGCCTGTTTTTAAGTACAAACGGGGCGGACGTGCAGACGGTAGCTTAAAGGCATAACCGTCATCGTAATAATCCTGTTCGATCGGCCACCAGTTATTAGGACTTTTTAACGTCAGCGTGTCGCTGCTGCCGTCGGTGTAATCCACTTCCACCAAACCGTTGACCATGTTTATGCGCATGTGATGCACTGATCCGGCCATGAGCAGGTAGGCATGTGAGGCTTTTCCGTTCAGGGGAATCTCAACACTTTCGGGATAAACATCCCATTGTGAGGTGAAAACAATATTTGAGGTTTCTGCTGAAGGTGTTGCAAATGGAATTCCTTGCTGAGATACAATTTGTCCGGTTTTGCGAGCCGCGTTTCGCAGGCCGCTGTCATCAATTTCTTCATGCTCCTTGTACGAACACCAGTCGCCAATGCCTTGAATTGGGATTGAAAGCGTTGGGTACGGGGACCGCGGAGAGGTATATTGCTCGGTGAAAATATCGGTGACCCGATCGTTGAATTGGCCGTCAAGCGGAATCGTTTCCATCTGGCCTTTAGCCTGGATGTTCCAGTTTGTAATGTTGGCGGTCAAATCGCCTTGTTTCGTTTTGAATGCGACTGAGTTAGTTCCGGCAACTAAATATTTCGAAGGAATAGTAATCAAGGTCGATTTTTCACCAGCTAAGAGTTTTAGCTTTTGTTTGTAGCCGCTCAGCAGAACTGTTCCGGTGATTTCGTGGTTCGAGTTGTTTTGAACGGAAAACTCCAGTTTGTCTTCGGGCTGATTTTTATCAAATACGAATTCAATCGGCTCCTTCAATTCAAACGAAATGGGTTGCCACCAGCTTAATTTTCCTTGTTGAAGTTTTACAAAGAAAGAACGGCCACCCAGTTCGCATTTCAGCTTTGCGGTCACGTTATGCGGGTTTGATTGCAATAGTTCTAAAACTGACTGCGGATCGTTGATATGAAGAATCTGCGCCTGTTTTGTTTGAAGTTGAATTTGATCCCCGATTGCCAAAACCGAATCAGTTGTAATGCTTTCAATTGGTAATTCTCCCCAAACAATCTCAATATCGTACTTCTCCGCTTTTGGAGTTTTTAATACGATCACTGGTTTCCCAATGGCTGCGGTATCACAAATCCAATCTGCTTCTTTTCCGTTTATTTTGACCGATTGGACAGCTGCACTGCGGGCTGTCAATTCCAAGTTTAATTGCAGTGGTTTCCCAAAGCGGTTGTCAATTTTGTAGCTATCGGTTTGCCTATTCCGTTTGAAATCAACTTTCAGGTAGGGCGTCTCCATTTGGGCATATTCCCATTCGGCAGGCCATCCCGGTTTCAGCGTGATTTTGTCATTCAGCAGATTGGGTGAAAAGCCGAACAAACCTTCAACAAATACGCGCGATGCGACGCCAATCGGGTCGGCAAAATCGCGGTACAGTTCGCCGCGGAAAGCATCGTAGTAGGAGAGTTGTCCGTAATTGCCGGGACAGCTTCCCATAAACATGTAGTCGAGGAAACTGCCTTTGGTCAATTGGAAAGCTTCGGCACTGCGTCCGCTTTGCCAGTAGGCAAGGGCTGTGTGCAACACTTCGGCCAAGGCCACATTGTTGATCGACCAGGTGTAGGGCATCCAGTTGGTTGTCGAAATGGTGTAGAATCCTTCCGGAACTCCTTCACCTTTTATCGGAATCCGGGGGATTTCCCGATCCACGTATTCCGTGCTTTGCCAGGCCTGAAAAGGATCGGCCAGACCTTCGTCGATAGCATGGTAGATGGTCCAGACTGCTGCTGACGGGTGAACTTGTTGCTGTCCCAAAAGATCTTTGTACTCAGCAAACCAGCCTTCTTGCGGCAGCCAGAGTTGGGAATTCACAGCCGCTTTAATCTTTTCAGCCTCGGCCCGGTAAGTGGACGGATCTTTCCCAACGATTGGCGCCAGTTCGGCAGCCATCAGATTTGCCCGGTAATTGTAGGCCGACGAATAGGTGACGGCGCCGCCGCTGTATTGAAGCGCGTCGCTGGCCCAAATGCAGCAATAGGCATCGTAAAGGCCGTCATCGTTGGCATCGAAATTTCTTTTTTCCCAGGCCAGGTGGCGTTCCAGCACCGGCCAGCTTTCGCGAATGAAAGCGGTGTCGCCCGTCCAGCGGTAGTGCCACAGCAGTTGGCTGATGAACACCAAGTTCATGTCGTAGTGGTGCGGCTTGCTGATTTTTCCGGGATTGCGGCTGATGTAGCCATCGGTAAACAAGGCCGTGCCCACTTCTTCTTTTTGTCGGGCGAGATGTGTTTTTGGATCGGGCACGCTTGGGCCGGAAGCCGGTTCGGTGTACTGTGCTTTGAAGTAGCCGCGGAAATGCGTTTCGGCGCGGTCGGGCCATCCGAGCCAGTCGGCAGCGTACGCGCCACGCCAGCCATTCAGCGGCATACGCCAGGCCACGGCACCGTGCATAAATGCTTGGCCATCCCACACGCCGTCGGCAGCTGCCGCCAAAGCAGCGCCGGCCGCGTTGATGTACTCGTCGGGGGTATTTATTTTGAAATGGTTGGCCAACTCGAGACGAGCTTCTTCTGCATCTTCAAAAAGTGCAGCCAGCTCGTTGTAATTCGGTTTCTCAATCGTTTCGGGGTTTGCCAGCAACAGGTATTCAGATTGATTGTCGTTCAATTCCAATTGCCCGCAAGCAACAGGTGCATCTTTTGCTTCACTTTCGAAAAGTGCATTCGGAGTTTCTTGTTGTGCGGCGTCGGCCAGTTTCAATTCGCAGGTTTGCGGGAAAAGACCGATGATTTTCTTTTTACTTTTCAGTCGGGTCGCTTCGAGTTCTTCAGTCGTAGGTTTGTAATCATTTTCATAAACCTCGTCATCCGAAAGTGCTCGCTCGGCCCCGTAATACAGGTCGAAGCTGTTGTCGTTGAGGAAATATTCGTTGGTGGTGCATTTGTCGGCAGTCAGGTAAAAAACCGATTCCGGGTCAGCGCCCAGATCTCCTTCACGTGAAAAACGCTTATCGGAGGCTGCACCAAATGCGAAGAATAGTTTGACATCCTTCGGAACTTTTAGTCCTTCAATTTGGAGGATCATACCGTCGGCGTTGGGTAGGGCCAGTATTTTCAGTTTTAGTTTGCCTTCACCCATTAGTTTGTCGCTAATGCTGTAGCGCATGCTGCCACTGTTGTAACGGGCTTCAATGCGATCGGCATCTATCAGCCATTTCGACGTTTTGCCTTTTTGCAGTCCCAGACGAAGCGTGCCTCCCAGCCGTGGCATGTACATGCTGAACTCAGGCAAGTCGCCGGCTTCAACCCTGAATCCGGTATTTGAACCGTATAACGAGCGGTTGAAACGCTTGTCTCCATTTACGATCACAAAATCGCCATGATCGGGTGTGTAGCGTAAACTGCGCCCCGTCTCCGACCAATGTTGCATGGGGATTTGTGCGTCGGCTTTCGATGTCAGCAAAACCAAAATCAAGGCAATAAGCAGAAGCCGGAGCTCCTGCTTACGCAATGATGAACAAACTAATAAAAAACTAATCTTCAAAACAGTATTCAATTTTTACTTATCTCAATCCAAAATAGAAATAGAGGGTGCGGCTAACCGGTTTTTCCATCACATTCAGTTCGCCGGATGGTCCGAGGTTCCAAGTGTCGTTGCTGATACCCATGGCCAGTTTTGTTCCGATTGGAGGAATGCCGTCCAGGAAGCTAATGTCGCCAGCCGGCAATTGCGGATAATTCTCAGGACCTGAAATTCCGTAGAAGCTGAACAAACGAACGAACAGATCCGGCTCCTGCGCGACAACGGTGAATTTACCGTCAACCGTGTTGAACTCCATCCAGGTAACGTCGGCATAATATCCTTTGAATTGATCGCCCCAGCTGTTTGTCGCCGGCATAATGGTGTTGTACAAACGTTGGTAAACGTCCAGTTGGCCTCCTTGCAGGCGGTTTTTCCAAACATGCGCAGGACCATCGCCCAGCCATTTGGCACTGATGATGTCCGACTCGGGGAAGCTGAAGGTGATACCGGTAAACAGTTGTTTGTCGGCAACCTGGTATTCATAGTTCAGCTCCAACCAGCCGCTGGTGTACATGGTCCAGCTCAGTTTTTTGATGTCGCCGCTGTAAGTCATTTCCAACACTTGCGCACCTTCGGCCTCGTGATGGCTCACTCCGGCTAATTCAGCGTTTCCGCTAACCAAAACCGGACCATTTCCAAACGGAATTGGCAAGCCAAAGTCGTTGGTGACTGTTTGAATTGTGCCATCTTTTTTGCTGAAGGTCACGGCAATTCCTGATGCTTTTAGGATAACTTGCTCGTTGTTTTCGGTTAGCTCAACTTTTGAGCTCAGACCTGAGTCATCTCCTTTTTGTTGCTCAATCGGCAGGATGTTGTCTTCTTCAACGCCTTGTGCTTTCAGTTCTTCCAACAGTGCTTTTTCGTCTTCGCCCAGCGATTTCTCTACGAGTTTCAGAACCTCTTTGCGGTTGCCGTTTGTTTTCCAGCTCCAGCAATACAGTTCGTTTCCGTGTTGGTCGAAGGCGCGCAGGTACAAGCCGTCGTATTTTTTATAGTCTGAAGGCAAGTTCAGTTTCAATTCTCCTTTAGCTACAGGAGCAACATCGGGGGCTGTTGCCGTTCCGCTTGCCATCACTTTGTGACCTGCTTCGCGAACTTCGGGTTGTACGAAGTTGACCAGCTCCCATGTGAATTTGCACTCGTTAAGGTTGGTAAAGTGGAAGCGGTTTTCAACGGCGATTGTTCCGTCGAAATCGCTTGGCAGTTTCTTGAGATCAATTTTTACCGGGCTGTAGATTTGGCGCAGTGCATAGTAGCTGCCTTCTTTTTCGCGGTGTGGCCCGAGAACGCCGTCGGGAGCATTTACCCGGTTCACATCAATGGCGTTATCCAGGTCGGTGCGAACGATACCTTCGTCGGAGAAGTTCCAAATGAAACCGCCGGCACCTAGTTTCGAGTTCCAGTGCAGTTCCCAGAAATCAGCCAAACTGGCCGCGCCGCCACCATCGTCCTGGGCATGCAGGAATTCAGTTGGCATGTAAATTAACTTGTCTTCCAGTATTTTTTTCGTGCTGTAGTAGTTTTCGTAGTGGTTGCAGTCGATGCCGTTGAAATCGTTGCCCGGCTTGTGGTGGGCGTGAATGACAGGGCGTTTCGATGGATCGTAAATATCGAAATCATCGTCCAGCTCTTTGTTGGTTCCGCCTTCGTTACCGTTGCTCCAGAAAATAATTGATGGGTGGTTTACATCGTGAATTACCATCTCGCGAACCAACTTGCTGCCCGATTCAGTGTCGTACGCATTTTGCCAGCCAGCCAGTTCATCCAGTACATAAAGACCCAGCGAGTCGCAGATGTTCAGGAAGCTTTTGTCTGGCGGATAGTGAGCGCAACGCACGGCATTCAGGTTCATTTCCTTCATCAGCTTTACATCGTCAAGGTCGATGCGGGCATTGCTGCAACGGCCGGTTTCGGGCCAGAATACGTGGCGGTTGATCCCTTTGATTTTAATTTTCACGCCATTCACATAAATTCCGTCTCCCTGGTGAATCTCGATGGTGCGGAAACCGAATTTTTCCTTCAGTTCGTACTTTGTGGTGTTGCCTTCTTTCAGGCTAACTTTTACAGAATAACGATTTGGTGTTTCGGCGGTCCAGGTAGCCGGGTTATCAACTTGACAACTCAATGTCACCAATGAGTCTTTCGGGCTGATTTTCGTTTCGCAGGTTTTCACGACTTTACCGTCAGCATCAATGATTTCGGCGTAAATTGACTGTTTTTTTTGCGCGTTTACCGGGAAAGCATCCATGCTGAACGAGCCGTCTGCTTTAGCTGCAATGGCAACGCGTTCGATGTAAGCTTCTTTTGGGAACGCTTCCAAATAAACGGGACGGAAAATACCTCCGAAGATCCAGTAGTCGGCATAACGTTCGGCACGGTTCACCGAAGCATTTGCCGAGTTTTTATGAACGGTAACTTCCAGTTCGTTTTCACCGGCTTTTAATTTGTCGCTAATGTTGTAGCGGAACTGGTAGAACGATCCCTGGTGAATTGGGCCAGCCAACTCGCCGTTAACCTTCACTTCGGTATCGGTCATCGATCCGTCAAACACGATGAAGATGTCTTTGTCTTTCCAGTTTTCCGGAATGGTAAAGCTGTGTTTGTAGATGCCGGTTTCGTCGGCGAACTTGAATTTTTTACCGTAGGTGCGGTAGTCTCGACCGTAGTCGTATTCACCAAAACCTTGTTGTTCCCAGTGCGAGGGAACTTCAATCTTTGACCAAACGCCGCTTTTACGACCCGAGGTGCAATAAAAATCCCAGGTCGCAGTGTTTTCATTGTCAGTGCCGGAAAGAAACATTGTTTCTTTCCGGTCTTGGGCTGACAAATCAATAGTGTAGTTAGTTAGTAGTAGTAAAAAAGCCAGAAAAAAGTAATTCTTCATTTTTAGTTTTTGTTTTCGTTGAACATGGTTAAAACATCGGGTTCAGACCTTCCCATTTTACATCCCACTTCCCGTCTTTTGGGAAACCCGGATTATTCTCAGTGCATCCATCCCAGCCGGCACACATCATCGCGATGGTTGTCAGGAACCCGCCGTTACCGGGCAGGTAAACGCGCAAACGCTCGCTTTGGTAGTTGTGTCCGTTTTTGAGGTACGTATTTTTTTGAACGTCTTTTAATAAGAATTCGAGTGCCAGTTCGGGTTCGCCCAGACGTACTGCCGACATGGCAGCCATCGGGTAATCCCAGCCCCAGGTTGAAGGCCAGTCCCAGCGTTCGGCAATCACATGCATGGTTTTGCGCGTCACTTCGGGATCAATTTTATCCCAGGCCGGCAGGATTCCGTAAGCACCCAAAACAACCGGGTGGTCTTCCATCAACTCCATATTGGTGTAAGAATCGGTTGCACCTTGAATGCCGAGGTAAACGCCATCGGCCTGATCGGGTTTCGCAAGTTTTAGCCGAACGTCTTCCCATTTGTCATCCTTCGTTTCGCCGGCACGTTCTTTCCACTCGTTGGCAACGGTGAGTGCCCAATGCCAATAGGCCAGTTCGAAGGGGGGATTTTCGGTCGATTCGCGCGGCCAGTGCTCCTGGGCCGGAATTAATGGCGGTTCGAGGTTGTATTGTTGCTGTTCCTCGCTCCAGACGGGGAAATCAGCCATGAAATCAGCCGTTGCGAATACAAGCCTTTTGAATGCGTTAATGGTCTCTTCGCTCGGATTTGCTCGATACATTTGCTCGGCAAACCAAATGATGTGCGGTTGTTGCCAAATGAGGTATGAACCAACCGAAGAAGGACTGTTTTCACCGTCCGGTCCGATCATTTTTGGCCAGCGCACACCTTTGTATCCTTGGTCTTTTGCCGTTTGAAGAGACTTGTCATATATTTTGTTGTAGTAGTTCATTTGTTCGAGCATGTACTCAGGGCGGTTCCACTGCGCAAAATGAGCAATGTGCCACCAGTGCATTTCCAGGTGGAATTTGCCGTACCAACTGTTGTAGGTCAAGCCGGTCTCCGCAGGAGGCAGATTTCCGGAACTTTGAATCTGGATCAGGTATTGCGAAAGTACTGTTCTGCGTTCCAGTTCTTTGGCCCGTGGATCGCTACAAGCTGAGAAATCAACAGCGCCGCCTGATTGCCAGAAAGCCGGCCATTTTTGCTCGTTGTTGGCTTTGGTTGCGGAAAAATCAGCAACTGTCTCGTTTCCCAACTCCGAGGCAAACAGGCAGTTTACTTCCAGGCTTTCTCCCGTGGCAGGTTGAAGAACAAAAGTGTGCGGTTCAGCTTCTGCTAATTCTGCATCGCCGGTCCAGTTTAGAGCAACTTCGTAACTGTCGGTATCCAGCTGTCGGTGGATTTTGGCTTGGTTGCCCGTATTTTCTTCTAGCACAGACTGGTGAATGCCAGGTGAGTTGAAATCGTAGCCGGCGTGCGTGTTTTCGGCTACTGCTGCAGGGAATTTCCATTGAACGGCTAACTGGCCTTTTGCAATTAATGGCGATTCAATTTGCGCCGAAATTTGGTCCTGATCCTGATTGCAGTAGGTCTCAACCGTCACAGGTTCACCTTCGAATTCAAAGTTACTGGTAATTTTGCCGGTCCACATATCGAGCTCGTGACGTGCATTTTTGATATCGCCGATGACAGCCGACGTGCCGTCTGCTTTCGTCAGTTTCAGCCCAATCATTCCGAGGTGAAGACGCTGCGGGTTTTCACGGAAATAATTGCAGGCTGCATTAGCCCGTGGGTTATCTTTCAACTGGTGGCGGTAGGGAACTTCCCGACCCTGAACATCCCAGTATTTCAAGGTTTCCGACCATTGGTAATTTTCGGTATTCGGATTAGTGTGCCATCCCCAGTTGCTCTGCGTTCCCAGTGGCACCCCGTTTTCGTATTCGTCATAAAATGTTTGCAAACCCGTGAGGTCGGTGGTAAAGGCGAAATTGCCGTTTCCAACTGAAAGGCTTGCCAGAGAGTCGAATCCTTCAACGGTCACATTGTTGCGGGTTACCAACGCGTGGCGGTCGATCTTGGCGACTGGTTTTTCAGCGCAGCCAAAAGCTGCGAAGATCAAAGCCAGTGCCGCGATTTTTATGGTTTTTATTTTAATCATCTTAGTTTATGGTTTTCGTTTGCAATGGTGTTAGTGAAATCGGGCCAACTAATCCGGAAGGAAGCGGTTCCCAGGATGCTGCAGTAAACAACCCGTCAGCACCGCGGTTTTCGCGCTCGTGAGCCGCGAAATTGGTATTGTAAAATTTCTTGTATTGTCCGCCTTCTTTGTCCATTTCAATCATGCGGTTTGCCATGAGGTTCGACACGCGGATTTCCAATTCGTTGCTGTCTTTCAGTTTTTCAGAAGGAATGACCAGGCTGTAAGATGGTCCGTAAAGTGTCTGCAACTCTTCACCGTTCAAGATAACTTTAGCCGATTGGTACACTTCTCCCAAATCCAAACGGTAGCCAGCGGCCGTTTCTGAAGGTTTTGAAAATTGTGTTTTATAGGCGGCTGTTCCGGAGAACACTTTCAGCTCGTCTGAAATCTCGGGCCATGATTGCAATTTTTCAGTGGTGAATGTCGGCGGTAGACTTGGCCCTCCGTGAATGAATGAAACGGTCCATTCTCCTGCCAATTCAGTTTTATTCTCGTTTTGCTCGTAAACCGGATAGTTGTCCAGATCGAAGCTGTAGGGGTACCATTGTAAAATCAAGGTTTCGCCCGGTTGTAGCTGAAGATAGACTTCCGATTGGCTGTCCGATAATTTTTTCACCTCTGCTTTGCCAATCGCACGGTTCATCGGGTTGAACCAGGCGGCTTCTTCGCCGGATGATTCGATTTTCACCCATTGATCGATGGCTTTGTCGGTCCAGTTGCAGATGAAATAGGCTGTTCCTTCCAGGCGTTCAACACGGCTGAACCATAATCCGAGTGAGGCCATCTCTTCCGGATAAACCGAGCGGCGTTTCAACATGGACGAAATATCCGAGCAGCAGATGAAGAATCCGTTTCCAACGCGGGCCACTTCCATGTCATTTTCTTCCTGGAATTCGATGGAGGCGATCAGTTCATCGTAGGATTTTTGGCGTTCCTTGAGATCTGCAACTCCTGGAACATCCATAGGCAGTTTGCTCTCAAAAATAATGGTTGCACCACCTTCCGCCAGTGCTTTCAATTTTTTCATGCTTTGCAGTGGAATGTACTCACAGGTAGGGATCAATATCGTTTTGTAAGTTGCCCCTTTCGCTTTGATTAAATCTTTTTCCCCGGAGAGTGTTTGTATCTGGCGGTCGGAAATATAATCGAAAGTGTAGCCTTGGCTCAGCAGCGATTGGCTTAGCTCTTTGGTCAATTCTTCGGTATGCATGCCGAAGTGGCGAAGCATGCTTCTGCCGCGTTCCGACCAGGCATCGTAGATCGGGAAGTACAGCAACAGATCGTTGTCGGGGGCAGCGTGTTGCAGGAATGACTGACTGTTGGTGACGTACTGGTTGAGGCTTTTTAAATCGGGCCACCAGGAGTTTGTGGGTGCGTAATGAACCGCTGCGTAGAACATCCATCCGGGGAACGGATCGTTGATGGGTGAATAGGGTGTTCCGTGATAGACGATGTGGTTGACGCCGTTGGCCAGGTAGCGGTCGAAGTTTTGTTTCGACTTGGATAGTGTGGCTAAAAAGTGATCGTCGAGCCAGGTTGCGGCTTCGCAGGCGATCAGCGGTTTCCCGCTAACGTGTCCGGCAGAGGTTGCCATTTTGATGCGCATGGGGTCGGTACCTTCTGTTTCCGGAATTCCGCTGGCTTCATACAAATCAAGAATGGCGGCAGGTGAACCGTGTGCCTGGTTGCGGATCAGTGCATTGTGCGATTTTGCCCAATCGGCCCAAACGTTGGTAAAACGGGTGAGCAGCAAATCGGATATTGTTTCGCGGTAGTCACACATCACGCGGCTATTCATTTCTTCCGAGTCCTTGCCGAACAGTGCTGGCAAGTCTTCGCGTAAATCGTAGCCACGCAAGGTCTTGAATTCATCAAAGAATTTTGGTGTCCAATCTGCCTCTCCGTTAGCGTCGTCCACTTCATACGAATCGTTGAAGAAGGCTCTCAAACCGGAAAGATTGTGCCCGGTAGCTGTTGAGTCGTAGAAAGCCAGAAAATCTTTGGCTGCTTTTTCTGAGAAATGGTCAATCACATTACCTTCTCCGCCTTTGCCGGCGCGTTCAACCATTTTGCCATGCCAACCTTCAAAAACAGCATACAAATCCCAATCTCCTTCGGGGGCTGTCCAGTCGAGTTGTCCGTTGGCATCTACTTTGTCGGTCAGGTCGATAACATCTCCCTGATTGCTGTATGCCATGAGGGTTTGCAGCGGAAGCGGCTTTTGGAAGCGAACCTGGTCAAGTGCCATTTCCTGCAAGTTGGTGTTGCTACTGATCGGGAATTTAATGTCTTCCAGTTTCAACTTGGTTCCAACAGTACGTAAAATCGGTTTCTGGATGAATTCAACTTTTTCAGTCAATTTACGACCGCGCTTTACATGATATTGTTTGTAAGCGACGTATTTGCAGGCATCGTCTGCTTGAATCCAGCGGCCACCAAAGGGCCAGCCGGATGCGTTGGCCAGGTCGATTCCCAGGTCCAGTCGCTTTCCTTCCTGCAAGGTATGTTCGAACATGTCCATCCATTCGTTAGACTGGAAGCTCAAGTCCTGATCTTCGAAACCTTTCACACCATAGATGGGGGTTATTTCCAGTCCACCGAACCCGGCTTCGTGCAGTTGTTCCATGTTGTCGGTTAGATCTTTGGCATTCACTGCGCTTCCGTGCCACCACCAGCGGGTCCACGGGTGGGTTTCGTTTGTTGTTGAGGGCCAGCTCGGAGCAGGTCCTTTTTTCGGGGAGTGGCAGCTGCTCAAAAAAACTACGGCCAATACCAACGGTAAAAAGAATTGTCGATATCGCATTAGTCGTGTTTTCATTTTAATTCGTTCTAAGGTTATTGGGATTTAGGTTTTATTCGTTATTTGGTCAGGTCAACCGCATAAATATCGGAATGACCTTCAAAATTGGCACGGAAAATTACTTGTTTGCCATCGGGTGAAAAATGAACATTTGGCTCCAGTTTGTAGTCGTGGTGCTTCATATTAACCAGTTTCTCGGAGCGAAAATGATCACCCTCGGGATAGAAAAGGTAGATCCACATGCCATCTTCCGCTTTTGCTACTTGTCCCGGGTCGCCGCCGTCGCCGGCAAACAGGCTTTGGTCGGGCGAAATCGTGTAATGAATGGACCACTCGTTGCGCGTCAGGCTGTAGCGCTTTTCATCACCTGTTTCTACATCGGCTCCGCTTAAAAAGAATGTTTTACTACGAGGCATTTGCAGGTCGAACCAGATTCGTTTTCCATCAGGGCTGAAGAATTCGTGCCCGGCTATTTCCATGTCCATACTGCGTTTGTGCATCAGTTTCGGCTCACCACCAGTGATGTCGATTGTCCAGATCCGGTCTACTTTGTGCCAGGGACCTTCGTGACAAAACATCAGCAAATTCGGCTCGATTGGCGAAAACTGGATATGATTGAGCCAGGCATGGTCTGAGAAAATCTTTTTCAGCTCACCGGTTTCAACGTCGATTGTAAAAAGAGAACGCTCCAGTTTGGCTTCGTAGATCAGGTTGAAATAATCGCTCTTTTTCGGGTTGTTGCGGAATATCTCGCGTTCTTCAGGAGAACTGATTGCTCCGCCAAGCAATGTTTCGTCGGCATTGACAGTGGTGATGTGCCCACGGAGGCTATCGGGAAATACATAAATCAAACGGGTTTCTTTACGCTCAACTCCAGTCACGAAAACACTGTCGCCGCATTGGTAATAAACGCTGCGAGTCTTTGTCCCCAAAACTTCACCGGAAACACCCTTTTTATTGGTGAGTTGTTCGGCCTGTTTGGTTTTCAGGTCGACGGCAAACAGTTGAGAGTTGTCACCGACTTTTCCGGAGAAGATCATTTTCTCGTTGACTTCGGCGGTTGCCGGTAAAAACGGGTTGTTATGAAAATAGAAACTTCGATTGTCTCCTTCCCGATCAACGAGATGCGTTATTTTATGGCCGGTATCCTGATCGATCCAGGACTCTGGCATCGGAGTTTGCGATCCGGTTTCAATAACTAAAAGTTCTTTGTTTTGACAGGCTGATAGAAACAACACAATTAATAAAAAGAATAGCTCATACTTCTTCATCGCTTCATTGGTTTGGCGTCGATCGGGAAAATCAATTGTGTCCTGACAACTGATTTTCCCGACTCAAACACCGGTTAGGTCCAACTTGAAAAATAATTGTGTAGTAGTAGTAGTTTCTTTGCAATACGTTCTTGGAGGGCAATTTTCCCCCGGGGCCTGAATGCTCCCCGGGGAATTTATTCTGAATGTTGTCCAGTCGAAGGCTTGTGGCCGATTCTCCTGTTGCCCATATATAACTAATTGTAGTAGTCGAAATTTCGGTTGACCGGTTAGTGGCTGTCTTAACCAAACTGTTTTTTCCCTGAGGAAAAATTTGCAGTGTCTGTTTTTTGGTTAAGTCAGGCATTGTAAAGGTCGCTGTTTAGTTTGTTACCGTTTGTGTTCAAAGTTGTCTTGCTTCGAAGCATATCACAAAGGTCAGTTATTGGCGCGTTTTTATCCTGCATTTTTGTACACAAATGCCATGACAAACTGGTTTTTATCCCGGAAATAGTGGTTGTACAGCAGGTTTTGCTGTTTTCACAGATTGTAAAAGGTAAATCTGAATCTTCCTGTTTTCTTGACAAGAAGCATATGTTTTATGAAGAACTTAAGATCGTTTTATCGTTCGTTATTTTGGATTTTCAACGAATGAATTTACTCAGCGTCTTCCGCTATTTTTTGTTTTTTCTGAAAATCGGATGGGTTTTCGCCGAAGTGCTTTTTGAACTGGCGGCTGAAATAATTTGCATCGCTGAAGCCAACTTCGAAAGCAACTTCGCTTACGGTGACGGATGAATCAGCTAACAACTTGCCGGCTTTCTTCATTCGGATAATTCGAACAAAGTCTTTGGGTGAATAGCCCGAAATTCCTTTCATTTTTTTATAAAATACGGTGCGCCCGAAATTGAAATGAGGGAGCAGGTTGTCAATAGAGAATTCCGGGTCAGTCATGTGTTCCTCTATCAGGGCAACCACTTTATTCATAAATTCCTGATCGGCCGTTGATGGACTTAGTTCCTCAGGTTCTGCATTTACGTCGCGGCTGAAACGTTCGCGAAGCTGCTTGCGTTGTTTTAAGATGTTTTCAATTCGCTTCTGCAGGTAAATCATGTTGAAGGGTTTCGTAATGTAGTCGTCGGCACCGATCTCGATTCCTTCAATTTTGTGTTCTTCCAGCGATTTCGCGGTGAGTAATACAATTGGGATATGGCTAGTGTGGAACTCATTTTTCAAAATGCCGGTCATCTCAATTCCATCCATTTCAGGCATCATGATGTCACATACAATCAGTTCCGGATCTTCTGTTTTGGCAACTTCCAAACCAATGCGCCCATTTTCAGCCTGCAAAACATTGAATTTTTTACCTAGCTGTGTTGTCAGCCAGCTTCGCAGATCCGGATTGTCTTCGACAACCAAAATGGTCTGTTTCTTCAGAATGGCTTTACCGTTGGTGTGTTCTTTGGGCTCTGTTTCCGGTTCTTCTTCCGTGGAAATAAATTGCGCGGTGTATTCCAGTTCCCTTGAATAATCAGCGGGAGCTGTTGTTTCTACGTATGGAATTGTTACCGCAAAGCAGCTTCCCTGGCCGATCTTGCTTTCCACACGAATGTCGCCGTCCATCAGTTCGACAAGCTCTTTGGTAAGCGACAAGCCAATGCCTGTGCTCGATTCGTCTTTCCAGCGCGAACGTTTTCCGAAGGTGAAGCGCTCGAACAAATGCGGAATATCTTGTTCGCGAATTCCTTCGCCTTCGTCTTCTACAGCAATTTTGACCTTCTGAGCTTTTTCGTCAACCGTCAGTTTCAGTTCAACCCGCTGATTTTCGCCGGTGTGTTTGAAAGCGTTGGACAAAAGGTTGAAGACAACTTTCTCGAGCGATTTGAAATCGAGGCTGACATCCAGCCTGTCAATTCCCGGATTGAAAATGAAATTAATGCTCTTTTTCTCAGCGAGTGGCTGGAAAGCGTGAACGATCTCCGTAAGGAAATAGATCAGGTTTCCGGGGCTGTACTCATTTTTAAGAAATCCCTTCTGGATTTTGCGGAAATCCATCAGCTGCTCAATTAGTTCCAGTAAACGACGGGTGTTTCGTTTGACCATCCGTAACGGTCGCGACACGTTCAAGGGCAGATTTTTATCAGCCAGCAAATCTTCTACTGGTCCAAGAATCAATGCCAATGGCGTTTTGAACTCGTGCGAAATACTGGTGTAAAATTTCAGCTTATCGTCGGCCAGTTGTTTTTCAAATTCAACCTCGTGTTTCAGTTTGATGCGTTCGAGCGTGAATTTTCGGGCCAGGTAGAAAATGGTGGCGGCAACCAAAAGGTAGAGCAAATAGGCCCAGTTCGTCCGCCATGGCGGTGGTTTGATAGTGACCGGAATCTGCAATTCGGGATTGACCCAAAGCCCGTCGCTGTTACTAGCCCGCAAACGGAACAGGTAATTTCCGGGTTGAAGTTCCCGGTAGATTGCTTTGTTCAGGTTACCGCTTTTGTTCCAGTTTTGTTCGAAATTGTCGAGTTTGAATTCGTATTGAATTTTGGATGGCGCTTTAAAATCGAGTGCCGCAAACTCGAACGTAACAAAGTTTTGGTTGTACTTCAGTTTTATTGGTTTCGAGGCGTTGTTGATTGACTCCCGAGCCTGGTAAAGCACATCTTTGTTATTTTGGTTGTTTATCTGGAGATTGGTTAAAACAACCGGAACCACCCGTTCCTGCTTTTTGATTTGCGTTGGGTTAAACCACAGGAAGCCGGACAAGTGTCCAAAGACCACGCATCCGTTTGACGAGAATGTTCCTTTTCCTTCCGAGAATGAATTTTCAGTCAGCCCGTCCGACTCGTAGAAACTTTCAATTTCGCGGGTTGGGAGGTTTATTTTGTCCAGTCCGAAGTCGGTACTAATCCAAAGGTTGTGCTCCCAATCCTCGGTGAAGCCCAGAACCAGGTCACTCGATAAACCGTCGTTGGTGGTGATGGACCGAAACTTGAATTTACGGTCGTCCTTGTTCTCCTTCAGAAGGCTGATTCCTCCGCCGTACGTGCCAATCCAGATGTCTTTGTTCGAGTCTTCAAAAATGGATATGATGTCGTTGTAGGAAACACTTTCCGGGCCACCATCCTGCAGAAGCGGGATGAATTTTTTGTTGTCGTTTTCCAGGTATTCGTGGCTTAAAAAGTTCAGCCCGTTGGCAGTCCCGATCCACATGTTGTGGTTAGTGTCTTCCAGAAAACAACGCACGCGATTATCGGTGATCGAATATTTATCGTTGGAGTTTTGCAGATAACGCAGTATTTCCTGTTTTTCCTGCATGGGGTAGCGGATGACATTAATGCCCCCATGATACATGGCCACCCACATTTGGCCTTTGTAGTCCATGTGCAAATCGAAAACATCGTTTCGCGAGATGCTGTTGCCATCTTCATAGCGCCCGTAACGGATTATTTCCGGCTTGTTGCGCAGGTTGCTGCCCCGAAGCGGAAGGTTCGTGAGCACTATAATTCCGCTGCCTTTGGTACCAATCCAGATATTACCAAAGCGGTCTTCCTCAAAACAATAAATACCAGCCAGGATTTGCTGGTCTCCAAGCACCTTGTTCAGGTTGAAAAGGATATCGAAATTTTGGTTGTACACAACGACGTCGCCCCGTTTATTGCCAGTCCATATCCATTTTCGCGAATCTTCGAAAACGGCCCTGATCTCACTCAGGAAATCCGGTTTCCGGTCGAAATCGTTTGTCCGGTTGTTAAAATGGTTTTGCTGAAGATTGATTTTGTCGATCCCCCGCTTGTAGGTTCCCACCCACAAATTTCCCGAATGATCTTCAAACAGCGAAAGAATCAGGTTGGACGACAGACTACCCGGGTTATTTTCTTCGTGCAGGTATTGTTTGAAGGTTTCTGTTTCCCGGTCGAAACGGGAAATACCTCCTCCGTAAATACCTACCCAAAGATTCTTGTTCTGATCTTCAACAAAAATTTGTTTTTCGCCTTCAACAATCGACTGCCGGATTTCAGGACTGAGCGGGAAGTGGGTGAATTTTGTTTTTGAGGGCTCAAACCGAACAATACCACGCAGGTTGGTGATCAGCCAAAAGTTATCCTCGTAATCTTGAAAGCAACCGGTAATATAATTGGTTGTCAGCTCCGAGTTTCGGGCGGTCAGGTGTTTTGTCTCTCCGGTTTTTGGGTTGTATCGAAGAAGCCCGTTTCGGGTTCCACCATAAATAGTGCCGTCTCTTGACTCGCGAATAAATGAAAACTGGTTGAACGAAGCATTGGAGTGGTTGCTCTTCCAAATCAGTTTTAGGCTATCGTTGACCAGTTCGTAAAATTCACCGCTTTGGCAGCCAATCCAGCAAGTGTCACCGTTTTCGTACAAACTGGTGACGCTGATGTTTTGTCCGGGAATATAGGTTTTGGCGGCAGCACTGTTTGTCGGATCAATTTTATCGTCAGGCAGGTAGCACAAACCGTCGTAGGTGCCAATCCACAGGCCGCCGCGCTCCGATTTTTGCATAACGTTGAGGCTATTGGTCGGCAACAAATTCGTTTGGTTGATCCACTGCCACTTGAGTTCAGACGAGTTTTCAGACTCCGTTATTCTCACGCATCCGCGATCCGAAAGATACATCCAAACCACACCCGGTGAACTTTCATATACAAAGTGAATCGTACAATCTGCAAACTCGTCGCCCAAAGCTGACGGAAAGTTCACAAACTCTTCTGTCCGCGGATCGTAACGGTGTGCCAGATCATCGTAGGTTGTCACCCAAATAAAGCCGGCTTCATCCTGAAAAAGTTCCCGAATTTTGTTGTTTGCAATCGAGTAGGGATCATTGGGGGTGTAAAAGAAGTTCTCGAAGCGTTGTCCATCGTATCGGCTCAGTCCGTTTAACGTTCCAAACCAAAGATAGCCATCTTTGTCCTGTAGGATGTTTCGGACGGAATTGTTCGCCAATCCGTTTTCAATGCTCAGGTGTTCGAAAGCCAAGTGCACCTGGGCAGCGGAGCAAAACGAAAGACAAACTAATATGGCAAGCAAACAGCTTTTCATCGAGTCCGGTCGAATTAGTGTCTGCTAAAATAGAAATAATATCGGAGCTATTGAAGGGACTAAAAAGAAAGAGATCACCAATATGGCAATCTCTTTCTGGCAGAGTTTAATTGATAAAGCACCTTATCGGGAGATTTATTTTGCTTCGTTCCGGATTAGTCGCCTTTATCTGCCGGTTTTTTACTGTGCGAAACTTCGGTTGCCGTGAATGTAAATGGCGAAGATTCCCGGTCAATTGCCTCATCATCGCTCCATGTTGGGGTAGGCATCTGCCAGGTTAAGAATTCTTCGTTGTTGTGGACGACTTCAAGTGCTTGAACGTAGTCGTCAGCCTGACTTGCAAAACCCAGTGCGCCTGTTATCGGTTGACCTTCTTCCTGGGTGTATCGGTATTCTGAAATTACGATATCCGGTAGTGGCGAATTTCCGGTTAAAATATCGTCGAGTGCGATGCCTTCAATCAACAGTTGTTTTTCGTAACCACCGCCTTCGACCGGGACAATCGACCAAAAGTCGACGTAGGTTTCTTCAAACTTTTGGCGGGTGTAGCTGAAAGAACTGTAATCTACATAGAACAGATCAGTGGAATATTGGTGCTTGTCGGTTTTATCCATTTTTCGCGTTGTCTGCTTTACGTAGGGCAGGAAGCATTGAGCAGTTCCGTCTCCATTGGGTTTCGGAATTTGCATAAACAGGTTAAGGAATACAATTTCGTCGATCGTCAGGAAATTGCTTTTGTCTGAGCCGGCAGCAACACAGGCAGCAGCCAGGTTGGCTACAAACTGCTGTTCGTCGAGATCATTACTAAGCGTTGTAAACAGGATCGGGCCTGCGTCCCAGTCTGAATCCAGATGAGATTGAAAATTGAAGCCGCCTCTCGGGTCTTCTTCCTCAACCAGGAATTTTAGGCCACCCTGAAGTGAAGGCTTGGACAAACCGTTTATCATTAATTCATTGTAGATCGCCAGGTTTTCCAATGGCGAATCAATTGGCTTGTCGTCGATGCCATCGTCAAGGGCTGCATCGGTTCTGATCATGTACAAGCGACCGCAATAATCCCGGATCACATCGGCAACAGTACCATCGCCAAAGTTTTGGATAACTTCGGACATCCGGTTTGCAAGCACGGTCGAAGGTGACCGAATGATGTTGAGTCTGCCTTCTTCGATCGGGTAAACATGTAGTGCTGCTTCGGAGAGGATCTCGCCTTCGGCGTCGTACAAGGCGATCGGTGAAAATTCAGTTTCTGTTGTCAGAAAGCCGTCAACGTTTGGGGTAATCATTACCTGCTCGGTAACGACTACTGGGTCAGTGCCATCGGTGGGTTCAGTGTAAATGGCATACCCATCTTCGTCGCGCTGAACGATAGTGAGTGAGAAAGCTCCATTCAACCTTGGATTCTTAACATCAATAATTCCCTGGACAGTTTCATCTTGGTAATCGACTCTGTACTTGAGTTCGTATTGAATCGGAACGCCTGACGCCTCGCGTTCCAGTTCCCATAAATCACCATACAGGTCACCTTGTTCAACGTTTGCCGGGCTTTTGGAATTACCACCTTTTTTAAGGCTGAGATCGTCGCTTGGGAGCGACTCGGACATTGGGGTTTCACAAGCAAAAAGTAAACTAAGTCCCACGAAAATTGCGATCGCCGGGACCTTCATTAATCGTAAAAAACTCTTCATAACGGTAAGGTTTAACATGCATAACAGAGGGTGTTACATAAATAAAATAAGAGCGGAAACTAATTAATAAGTTAACAAAAAGAGGCTCGCAGGACAATCCTCTAAGAGTGTATTTGGAGCGGCGTTTTGATGAATAAAATCTAAGCAAAACGGACTTTTGTTCTAAACAAAATTGTTGGATTATCGTAGACAAAAATCACAATGCGATTTGTTTTCCGTCCATCCCTGTTTAACCGAATAGTCTGTTTAAGAAAATGTCAACGAGCAATACAATCCGAATTTCAATTTCCTACGATCAGCAGATTGTTGCCGAAGGAATTGCTGCAGTTCTTTTAAAAGACAAACGTTTTGAGATTTGTGGTTTGAAACCAAACAAACGCGACCAACTGACTAATGGGAGTTTGACTATCGATTTCTGGATTCTGGAGTTTTGTAATATGTCGGCCTGTCAAATTGAACATATTCGTCAAATTCGAAAGGCGAATCCCGGATTGAAAATTTTGGTGGTCACAAGTCCTTTATTGCGCAGCGCGATGGTAACACTAATGCAACTCATCAATGGTTTGGTGATTCGAAGTTGCTCGTCGGATAAACTGCTCACGGCGATTTACGAAATTGAAGAGACCGGTAAATATTTATCACCGAAAGCTGTTCGTGCGCTTTTTGAAGAAAACGGTGACGGAAATTTGGTGAAAAGCGAATTGACATCAAGAGAAAAAGAGATTCTTTCGGCTTGGCTGACTTGTCGCGATAATGCTGAAATCTCGGATAGGTTGAATATTAGCGGTACTACCGTTAGAACCCACCTCAAAAATATCCGTGAAAAGTTTGGCTGTGCCAACCAGATTCAGATGATGACCTATGCCTGTAAAGAAAACCTGCTCTCGGAAAACTTCAAACCCATCTGCCCGAATTGCCGCTGCTATTGTTACTCGACGCCCAACTAGCAGCCCAAGAACTAGATGCTCGCCGGATTCAGCTCTTTGTTGTATCTGCGGGCGACCACGCTAATGTAGAAGAGTTGGAAAGCGTGATAAATCATCACCGGAACCAGGAAAAGACTGCCCATGGTGCTTCCGGCGAATAGTACCCCAACCATTACAGATCCATGTACCAACGATTTCTTCGATCCGCAAAACAAAACGGTAATTTGATCCTCGCGATTGAAATGCATGAACTTGGTTAGCAGTTTTGTACCTTCGAAAACGGTGAAGAACAGGGCGATGACGCAAATTGACAGCACCAGTAATGAGTGCATCGGGATGCTGCTAAAGATGCCGTTCAGAAATGAATCACTGAAGCTTCGGTACACAATGGCCAGGATTACCGACTTGTCGAATAAACTAATTCGGCTTTTATTTCGGTTTGCCCAATTGCCCCAAAAGCGGTGCATAAAAAGCCCGATAGCAACCGGTATCAATATTTGGATCACCAAGTCGCGGATGACTTCACCGAATGCAAATGATTCGGCCTGCTGGTCGAGGAACAAGCCCATCCAGGCAGGCGTTAAAACAATGCCAATCACACCCGATATACTGGCGTTGAAAATGGCGCTTGGAATGTTGCCCCCGGCAATGGAAACCATAACAACTGATGATGAAACGGTGCTAGGCAAAGCAGCTAAAAAGAAGACGGCCAACCAAAGGATCTCCCGGTCGCTTCCTTTAAATATAGGGTAAAACAGTAAAAGCAATAGCGGGAACACCAGGAAGGTAATCAACTGGATGAGCAGGTGCAGTCGCCAGTTGCTGAGGTCGTTCTTCAATTTTTCGGGACTTAGTTTCAAGCCATAAAAGAAGAACAGTAATGCAATTCCACCTTTAATCAACACGGATAGCTCGATTAAACTGCCGTCGTGCCCGATTCCCGGAATTAGTTTGGCGAGCAGGATCATCAACAGGATTCCGGCGATAAACCCATCCGGGAGGTATTTACGAACAGTCGACATGAAATTGGTTGACATGGCTACAACAGATTTTGGGCAAAGATGGCCAATTTTCGTCAATTCGCCGATTTGAGGCTGAGATTTGGTCCCTTTGAAAATAAAAGTTCAGAATCCTGTAACGTCCAGTATTTTCGTTCGTCGTATGTACATCAATGCGATGATAAAAGGTAGCAGGTAATCCAAGTTACCATACCAATAACGTAATTCACGCCAAAAATTCTGCAGTTCATCGAAATAGTTCTGCAAATCGATGACAGAATCATCAAATTTGAATACAGAAACGGAAACACAAAACAAACAAGCCATGATTAAACTAAACGACATTCACAAATCGTACGAGATGGGGAGCAGCAAGCTGCATGTTTTGAAAGGCATTGACCTGGACATCCATCAAGGCGAATTTGTTTCTATTATGGGCTCATCCGGCTCAGGAAAATCAACCCTCTTAAATATTTTAGGGATTCTGGACAACTACGACCAGGGAAGCTACCATTTGGGTGGTAAGCTGATTTCGAACATGAGCGAGAAAAAGGCCGCCCAGCTTCGGAATGAAATGGTTGGCTTTGTGTTTCAGTCGTTTAATTTGATTTCTTTCAAAAATGCCATGGAGAATGTGGCACTGCCGCTTTATTATAAAGGTGTGAACCGAAAAAAACGTAACCTCATGGCCATGGAATACCTGGATCGTTTGGGCTTGAAACCCTGGGCTGAGCACATGCCGAGCGAGATGTCGGGTGGGCAAAAACAGCGTGTGGCAATAGCCCGTGCACTGATCTCGAAACCGCAGATTATTTTGGCTGATGAGCCAACCGGTGCGCTGGATACGTCTACTTCGTATGAGGTGATGGACATTCTGCGCGAGATCAACGAGTCCGGAATCACCGTGATTATTGTGACCCACGAACACGACATTGCTGCGATGACGCAAAAGATCGTTCGCCTGAAAGATGGTCGGATTGACGAGGTGATTCTGAACGGAGAGCTTGCTGATTTCCGTACCCGCTATTCAAAAGAAATGCAACCTGCCTAAACTCTTCTGTCATGTTTGATATCGATAAGTGGCAGGAGATTCTGGCCACGATCAAAAAAAATAAAATGCGCACCTTCCTGACCGGCTTCTCGGTTGCCTGGGGGATTTTCATGTTGATGATCCTGCTGGGCTCGGGCAACGGCTTGAGTAATGGTGTTGCCAACAACTTTATGGGCGATGCAGTAAACGCCATGTGGATTTGGAGCGGTGAAACAACTGTTCCTTACCAAGGTTTGAAATCAGGTCGACCCATTCAGTTTCACAATGAAGACTACGATGTTTTGAAAAGCCTTCCGGGTGTGGAATCAGTTTCGGGCCGATATTATATGGGGAATACGCGCTATTCCTACGGTAGCGAGTCTGGTGAATACACGACGGTAACCTGCCACCCTGAGTTGAACGATGTTGATCAGAATGTGATGCTTGAAGGGCGTTACATTAATAAAGTTGACATTAACGAGAAACGAAAAGTGGTCGTGCTCGGGAAAGACATTCGTGATGCGCTGTTCAAGGACAAACCAGCTTTGGGCGAATATGTGAAAGTGAATAACGTTCCTTTCAAAGTCGTTGGTGTTTGTGTGGAGCCGGAGTCGACCCGTAATCGGAATGCGTTTATGCCGGTCTCTACTGCTCAAATGGTTTTCAACGGATCGAACCGCTTGCACAACTTCGCGATCACGATTAATGGAAAAGATTTGGAAGAAAGCAAAGCCATTGAAGAACAGATTCGCAACACGTTTGCCCGTAAGTTAAGGTTTGATAAAACGGACGAGAGTGCGATGGGGGTGTACAATAAACTGGAAAACTACATCCAGACCATGCGCATTTTTCAGGCCATTAAAATATTCATCTGGATCATTGGAATTGGTACGCTAATCGCCGGAATCGTGGGCGTGAGCAACATCATGCTGATTGTGGTGAAGGAACGGACCAAAGAAATCGGGATTCGGAAAGCTATTGGTGCAAGTCCGTCATCCGTGATTGGTTTGATTCTTTTGGAGTCAATATTGATCACCACCATTGCCGGTTACATTGGCTTGGTGCTGGGCACCGGTTTGATGGAACTGATCAATTACCTGATGATGCAATCGGCAGGCGGCGGACCGCAGCAAGGTGAGACTCTTTTCCTGAACCCGACGGTTGATTTTGGCGTGGCCGTGGCGGCAACTTTGTTGCTGGTTGTTGCCGGAACCATAGCCGGCTACATTCCTGCCAAACGAGCCGCGAGCATAAAACCAATTGTTGCCTTAAGAGATGAGTAAGAAGACAAAAGAGTGAAGTCAAAAGGCAATGGAGATCTCCCTTTTATTATTGGTAGAGCTTCCAATGCGATTAATGACAGATCTCTGCGAAAGCGAAAAACGACGAAAACAACTAACCATGAAAACGACGATAACAACGAAAATGAAGCGCTATGTTTGACCTTGATCTCTGGAAAGAAATATTAAGTGCGCTGAAGCAAAACCGGATGCGCAGCTTCATGACAGCCTTCGGGGTGTTTTGGGGAATCTTCATGCTTATCATCATGTCGGGGGCCGGCCGCGCGCTGGAAAACGGCGTGTTGGATGGGGTGAAAGCATTTGCAACCAATTCCGCCTTCTTCTGGACCGAACGAACCAGCGTTCCGTATGAGGGATTTCAGCGCGGTCGTCGCTGGGATTACGACAACCAGGATATTGAATACATCCGCCAAAATGTGAAAGAAGTCGAGTACCTGTCGCCGCGTTTGTTCGGCTGGCAGCAAAACGGTGACAACACTGTTCGCGGCGAACGCACCGGAGCTTTCAATATTTATGGCGATTATCCCGACTATTTTAAAATTGACGGCTGGACACCTATAAAAGGACGTTTGATGAACGAAATCGACGTGTTGGAAAAGCGCAAAGTTTGTGTGATTGGCGAACGCGTTGTTGAGGTAATGTTTGCCAGCGACGAAGATCCAATCGGGCAGTATTTGAAAATTAGTGGTGTGTATTTTCAGGTTGTCGGTGTCATTCATCCGGAAACGCGCATCAATATTGGCGGCGGTAAAAAGGAGGAGACGATTATCATTCCGTTTACCACGATGCAAACTGCCTACAACTATGGGAATGTCATTCACTTTTTCTCGGTAACTGCAAAAAAGGGCTACAAAGTGAGCGACTTGCAGGAAAAACTGAAATCTATTCTGAAAGACCGTCACAAAATTTCCCCCGACGATTTGCAGGCAGTCGGATCATTCAATATTGAAGCTGAATTCATCAAGTTTAACGCGTTGTTCACCGGGATCCAGGTACTGACGTGGATCGTTGGTATCGGAACCCTGTTCGCCGGGATCATTGGTGTGAGCAACATTATGCTCGTGATCATCAAAGAGCGCACGCAGGAAATCGGGATTCAGCGGGCTATTGGCGCTACCCCGTCAAAAATCATCACTCACATTGTGGCTGAAAGTGTGTTCCTCACTGTTATGGCTGGCTATGTTGGACTTTCGCTGGGAGTCGGCCTCCTCGAAATTCTTAGTAGGATTTTGGAAGCCGGCGGCGAAGAGCTGTTCTTCCGAAATCCGCAAGTGAATTTAAATATGGCCCTTTCAGCCCTAATGGTATTGGTTATCGCGGGCTGTTTTGCCGGACTCATTCCGGCGAAACGCGCCATCAACATAAAACCAATCGATGCCTTGCGCGACGAAGGCTAAGCCACAATTATTCAATTTGAAACAGAAACAAGAAACAGAAAACAATAAAAACCAACAAAATGAAAAAGCTCTTTAAAATTTTAGGAATCGTGGTAATCGTAGCCATTTTTGGCGGAACGATATTCTTCCTGTATACAAAATCGAAGAAACAACCTGATATTTTCGAAAACAAAACGCCGTTTGTATCCAACGTGATCAAAAAAACGGTGGCGACTGGCTCTGTTGTTCCCCGTCAGGAAATTGAAATTAAACCGCAGATCTCGGGGATCATTGACGAGTTGTTTGTCGAGGCCGGCGATTTCGTTAAAAAGGACCAGGTAATTGCGCGAATCAAGATTATTCCCGACATGGTAACCTTGAATAGTGCCGAGTCTCGACTGAATCGCGCAAAGATCAACTTCGAAGATGCCAAGGTTGATTTTGACCGGCAACAGAAATTATTTGATGACAACGTGATTTCGTATACCGATTACAAGAGCTCGAAAGTTTCCTACGATTCGTCGAAAGAAGAATTGTCGGCTGCTGAGAACAACCTGGAGTTGGTGAAAAACGGTGTTCTGAAAAAAGCAGAAACAGCAACCAACACGCTGGTGCGATCGACAATTAACGGGATGGTTTTGGATGTACCGATCAAAGTTGGTAACTCGGTGATCCAATCGAACACTTTCAACGATGGAACAACCATTGCTACCGTGGCGGATATGCAGGACATGATTTTTGAAGGCAAGGTTGACGAAACTGAAGTTGGCAAGATTAAGATCGGAATGCCGATCGAATTGGAGATTGGAGCCATCGAAAAAGAGAAATTTGCGGCAACGCTTAAGTATATTGCCCCGAAAGGAGTTGAGGAGAATGGTGCGATTCAGTTCGAAATCAAGGCAGATGTCGATTTGAAAAACGATCAGTTTATCCGAGCAGGTTATAGCGCCAACGCCAATATTGTACTGGATCGCAAGGATAGCGTGATGGTGATTCCCGAAGGTATGCTGAAGTTTGAACACGATTCCGCTTATGTTGAAGTGCTGACCAACGAGCAGGAGAGCACGTACGAAAAGCGCAATGTGAAAACCGGACTTTCCGACGGTATCAACATCGAGATTGTAGAAGGTTTGTCGAAGGATGACAAGGTGAAAGGGGATAAAATCGATCCGAAAAAAGCAAAAGAAGAGAATAAACAAGGCTAAGTGAGCGATAGATCATATGCAGGATGATGCCGATTTTGTGATGAAACAAGTTTTTAAATAAAATAGGTAGGGCAGAATATGCGTTTAGTTGGAAACAATTTAACTCTGCCTACTCATTTTGAATTGAATCGTTAAATTAGCACAACAAAAAATAGAAAATGAAACTCATCAATCAATTAATCATAGCCGTTTTGTTGCTGGTTTCTGTTGGTGCTCAGGCACAGGAGAGCTGGGATCTGCAGAAATGCATCGATTATGCTTTGGAAAATAACATCCAGGTGAAGCAGCAACAAATCAACACCAATTACTACGACAACTTGTCGAAACAAGCTCGGAACAACAGGTTGCCTGGTTTATCCGGATCGATTTCGCAAACCTATAATTTTAAAAATTCTCAAAATTCGACTGGTAGCTATCAATCTGGCGATATTCATCAGGTTGGTGCAAGTTTGGATGCTAGTCTCACTTTGTGGAATGGCTTTAAGTTGAACAACACGGTGAAACAAGCTGATTTTTCGCTGCAAGCTCGTTTGCAGGATTTGCAAAAAGCTAAAGATGATCTGATGCTAAATATTGCTGCGGCCTATTTGGAAATTTTATTTGCTGACGAATTGATCCAGGTTGATAAGGATCAAATTGCGGTAACGAAGTCCCAGGTTGATCGCACCGGTAAATTGGTAAAGGCCGGAAGTCTGGCAAAAGGTAGTTTGTTGGAAATTGAGGCCCAATTGGCGAGTGAGGAATTGAATTTGGTGGAGGCAGAAAATTCGCAACAACTGGCTTATCTGAATCTTTATCAGATGTTGGAATTGCCAGCTACAGAGAGCTTTGTTGTTGAGAAGCCTTATCTGCCGGTTGTTCGGGCAAATAGCTCAGTGATCAATTCAATGGATGTGTATCGGAAAGCAGTTCAAACACGACCGGAAGTGAAAAGTGCTGAATTTGATCTGCAGGCGTCGCAGAAAAGTGTTGCAATAGCTAAAGGTCAACTGTATCCATCGTTGGCTCTCGGCGCGAATTACTCCACCTACTATTATAATATTTATGAAGGATCACTGTTTTCTCAATTTAAAGAACAGGCTAGGCCATCGGTCGGATTATATTTGAGTATTCCTATTTTCGGCAAGCTGCAGGCTCGAACGGATATTAGCAATGCAAATATAGATGTGCTGAGTAGAGAGCTGGATGTGCAGAACACCAAAAATGTATTGCGAAAAGAGATTGAAACGGCCTATACCAATGCGGTTGCTTCGTTGAAAAAATACATGGCCAGTACAAAGGCGGTTGAGTCGATGCAGGAAGCTTTTCGTTACACCGAAGAGAAATTCAATGTCGGAATGGTTAACTCGGTTGAATACAACCAGGCAAAAAATAACCTGACAAAGGCACAGAGTGACCTGGCTCAGGCCAAATACGAATACATCTTCCGAACTAAGATTCTTGATTTCTACAATGGCATTCCGATCCAGTTGTAGAAATGGAAAAGTTTTTATTCATATTGATTCTTAGCAAATAAGGTGATAAATTTATATTGATAGATTTTCATATAGGATTCGATAAATAGGACCACAAATGCGGTTGAAAGTATTCTAAAAGCATCTGTGGGAGATATTTATCAAGATTGATTATGGTATTGGAGGCATCGCAAGGGCGATGCCTTTTCCTTTTTGAAAAAAAAGCTGCCCGATTGGAGCAGCTTTTCAAATGAAGGGTATTTCTAAATCAGATCACTTTTAATTCTTTTCCCACTTTTATTAAAGCTTCAACGGCTTTGTCGATTTGCTTGTTCGTATGAGCGGCCGATAATTGGACGCGAATTCGTGCTTTTCCTTTGGGCACAACCGGGTAAACAAATCCAATCACATAAATTCCTTCTTTTAGCAACATGTCGGCAAATTTCACCGCTAAGGGTGCATCGTAAAGCATTACCGGAACGATGGCCGTTTCGCCTTTTACCAAGTCGAATCCGGCGGCTTCCATTTTAGTCCGGAAACGAATGGCGTTTTCCATCGTTTTATGTTGAAGCTCTGACGAACTGGTCAGCATATCCAGCACTTTCAGTGTGGCGCCAACTGTTGCGGGAGCCAAGGTGTTGGAGAATAAATACGGACGGGAACGCTGACGAAGCATCTCGATAATTTCTTTTCGACCCGACGTGCAACCACCGTTGCCACCACCCAATGCCTTCCCGAAGGTTGTGGTAATAACGTCGATTTTTCCCAGCAGTCCGAAATGCTCGGCAGTACCTCGACCGGTATCGCCAATATAACCGGAGGCGTGCGAGTCGTCGACCATAACCAGTGCATCGTATTTTTCGCACAAGTCTACAATTTCGGGCAATTTGGCTAAATCGCCATCCATCGAGAAAACGCCGTCGGTTACCACAATTCGGTATTTCGCCGATTGCGCGTCTTTCAGGCATTGCTCCAATTCGGCCATGTTCGAGTGTTTGTATCGAAAGCGCTGCGCTTTGCAAAGACGAACACCGTCGATGATGGAGGCGTGGTTCAACTCATCGGAAATAATGGCGGAGTCTTCTCCTAACAGTGGCTCGAAAACACCACCATTGGCATCGAAGGCAGCACAGTATAAAATGGTGTCTTCCGTTCCCAGAAACTCCGATGTTTTTTGTTCCAGCTGTTTGTGAATAGCTTGTGTGCCGCAGATGAAGCGAACCGACGAAAGTCCGAATCCCCAATCGTTCATGATATCCTGCGCTGCTTTCACAACCTCCGGATGGTTGGCCAGTCCGAGGTAATTGTTCGCGCAGAAATTCAGTACTTCATTTTCGTTTCCAACCCGAATGTTTGAACTTTGAGATGAGGTGATAATCCGTTCTGTTTTATACAAGCCTTGTTCTTTCAGCTCTTCCAGCGTTTGCTGCAGGTCCTGCTTAATTCTTCCGTACATGCCTTTGATTTTTGTTTCTACCAAAAGTAAAGCTCCGTTGACAAAAAAAAGGTGATAAAAAACATTTTCGGTAGGGTAACTTGTTTATTATATGGAATAAGAGGTAAAGGTCCGAAAATATTATTCTGCAAAAGTATCGATGCTGAGAAGGTGATAAACGGACTAATGAAGGTAATTAAAACCCAGAAAGATGGAACGTAAACAATTTTTAAAGCAAGGCATAGTTGGTTTGGGGTCGATTGTTGGCTTGTCGAAAGTAATGTTGGCTTGCGCAAGCGGGCAGGACGATGTCGTTGATGAAACAGAAGTAACCGATAGTAGTTATACGAATGAGAGTAGCACGAGTGATTCTTGTGAATTATCTCCAAGCGAAACCGAAGGGCCATATCCAATTAAAACTCCAGCAGATCTGGTGAGGGAAAACATCGTGTCGGATCGAAGCGGTGTTGCTTTGTTGATTACGCTGACAGTTGTTGATCAAAGCGCCGACTGTGCACCGTTAGCGGATGTTTTGGTTGATATTTGGCACTGCGACAAAGATGGTTATTACTCGGAATATAAAGGAAGCGGATATGTTTCGACTCAAGTTGACAACACGAGTAAACATTTTCTCCGTGGTCGTCAAACAACCGATTCAAACGGACAGGTTTCTTTTATCAGCATTTACCCGGGATGGTACCAAAGTCGGGCACCTCATATTCACGTTGAAGTACTGAATTCATCTGAGCAAACCATTCGTGTCACGCAAATTGCCTTTCCGAAGGATATTTGCGATACCGTTTATGCGACTTCCGGCTATCATGGTTCGGCCGATACCTTGAATGCCAGCGACAACGTATTCTCAGATAGTTTGGATGGGAATTTGGCCGACTCTATTTCCGGAAATACAACTGATGGCTACACTTTGTTGAAGACGATTGTGGTTTAGAGGTTCAGTTTTAGCTGGTCTTCCAATAAACGGAAGCTCATTCGGTGATGCGGCGACACGCCGTATTGCTCGATTGCTTTTCGATGGGCAACAGTAGGATAACCTTTATTCCGATCCCACGCGTAATGCGGGAATTTTTGATGTAACTCGTCCATCATATCATCTCTGTAGGTTTTTGCCAGGATGGACGCTGCAGCGATGGGCAACAACTTTCCGTCACCTTTTACCACGCAGGTGTGCCCAATTTCAGGATACGCTTTAAAGCGATTACCATCAATTAGAAGGTGTTCCGGAATTACGGAAAGTTGTTCAACGGCGCGGTGCATGGCCAAAAAAGAAGCGTTAAGGATATTGATTTCGTCGATTTCAGTGTGACTCACAATACCGACAGCGAATGCCAGTGCTTGCTTTTCAATAATTGGTCGAAGTTGGTAGCGCTGCTTTTCGGTCAGCTTTTTGGAGTCGTTCAACAGATCACTTTCAAAGTCAGCAGGCAGAATAACAGCGGCAGCCACAACGGGGCCAGCCAGGCATCCGCGCCCGGCTTCGTCACATCCGGCTTCAATACGGCCTTCTTCCAGAAATAATTGAAGAGCTGATTTTTCTTTCTTCATCTGATTCGCTATTTGAATCGGTGTTTGTTGCTAGTGCAAATAAAGTAATTTGAAAGAAAATTGTAAAGCGACATTAGGTATTCATGCAAATTTGGACGCTTCCCCAAAGCATTTCGGCGGTTTTGTCCCATGTGAATTTTTGTTGCTGTTTTCGGCCTTTTTCAATCAGCGAATCGCGTAATCCGTTTTCGTTGGCAATCCGAATCATTGCGTCTTTGATTTGGGTGACGGCAAAGGGATCGGCGTACAAAACGGCATGCCCGCCCACTTCGGGCAACGAGGTCGTGTTGGAACAAATTACCGGGATACCGGCGCTCATGCCTTCAATAACCGGAATGCCGAAACCCTCGAAGAACGGAACGAAGGTGAGCGCCATTGCCGCTCCCAGCACTTGGTGCAATTCCTCGTTGGGTAAACGCCCTGTAAAAATCACATCATTGCGATGGCGCATGCCTTCGTAGGTTTTTACGATGTCCTCAGTTTTAAACATTGTGTCCCCGGTTATCAGTAGCTTGGTTACTTTTTCGGTCGAGGTTCGGTAGGCATCGAATGCCCGCAGCAAACCACAGATATTTTTCCGCGGATGTAATGACCCGATGTATAAAAAGTACGGGATTCCGTCGGTGTATTTGTTTCGTGTCGAAGCTTGTTCTTCCGCAGGAGTAGGTGTGTAGAGAGTATTCACACCATTGTACACCACGTCAATATTGTCCGGGTTTATATGGTAGGTGCGCACAATATCCTCTTTTGAGTAATAGGATACCGTCGCGATTCGCTTGGCACGTTTGGCAAAGCGGGGAAAGAAAAAATTGTAATAAGCCGCGTAAAAAAAAGGTAAGTCCTTGGGACGGTGTGCAAAGTTAATGTCGTGAATCACAGCCAACTGTTTCACTTTGGTGCTTAACGAAAGGTAACCGTCGGGCGATAGAAAAAGATCGGCTTTGTATTTTCGAAGAATATGCGGAATCCGCCATTCAAACCAAATGTACCACAGAATGGGATGGCGTGTTGGCGGAGAAACTACCACGGGGGTGACATTCGTTGAAAAAATAAACTCTTCGTCGTAAGGCCGGTCAAAGATGAAAATGAACTGGTGTTCAGGATGATTTCGGGTCATCCGCAAAAGTGTCTCCCGCGTGAATGATCCAATTCCTTCCAATTTCCCCTTGAGCAGCATGCGTGTGTTAACAGCAATAATCATTGCGTTTCGGTTTCTTCGATTTAACTCAAATGTACAAAGTCTGGCTAAATTTTTTTTTACATTTAGCCATTAATCTGCCAAACGAAAGCTGCTTTGAAGCGAAAGTTTTTTACAAATCTTGTCCTTCTTCTTCTCCTTAATCTGCTGATTAAACCTTTTTGGATGTTCGGAATCGATCTCACGGTTCAGAATCTGACAGGGGCAGAGGAGTATGGTTTATATTTCGCCGTGTTCAATTTCTCGCTGGTACTCAATATCTTTTTGGACCTGGGGATTACCAATTTTAATAACCGTTCCATTGCGCAGCACCAGCAATTGTTGCAAAAGTATCTAAGCTACCTGGTTAGTTTGAAGCTTTTACTTGCCGTTTTTTATGCACT
The DNA here is from genome assembly GCF_003610535.1 of Mangrovibacterium diazotrophicum. Taxonomy (NCBI): domain Bacteria; kingdom Pseudomonadati; phylum Bacteroidota; class Bacteroidia; order Marinilabiliales; family Prolixibacteraceae; genus Mangrovibacterium; species Mangrovibacterium diazotrophicum. The sequence goes on from NZ_RAPN01000001.1 coordinate 3,765,240, forward strand.
GATCTGTATTGTGGTGGCCTTGGTTATTGGCTACAACGAGAGGCAGATTTATTTGCTGTTATTTCTGGTCGGCAACCAGTTTCTACTTTCGTTTACGCTTTATCTGAGGTCGAATATCAGCGCATTGCATTATTTCCGGACAGATAGCTTCCTCTCGGTGCTAGATCGTACACTGATGATTGCACTGTGCGGGTTGCTGCTTTTTACCAATTGGTTTGGTATTCGGTTTTCAATCGAGTGGTTTGTGTACGCACAATTCATTGGTTATGTATTGGCTGCGCTGATCACGATTGGATTTGTGGTCTATTACTCCAAGGGGTTTCGGCTTCGTTTGAACTACAAAGTTTCCCGGTCTTTCTTGCGACAAAGCTTCCCGTTTGCGCTTTTGGTTTTGTTGATGTCGATTCAAAATCGGGTTGGAACCGTTTTGCTTGAACGTTTCTTGCCGGTGGATGGTAACGAACAAACAGGTATTTACGCGCAGGCTTTTCGTTTGCAGGATGCCGCGGCGATGCTGGGTTTTCTGTTTGCTGGATTGTTACTGCCTATTTTTTCGCGTATGTTGAAGAAGAAGGAAGACATTTCGCAAATGCTGCGATTCTCGTTTGAATTGATTATCGTGCCGTCAATTTTAGTGGCAATCGTTACTGTTTTTTACGGACATGAGATTATGAGCATGCTCTATCACCAGCATGCCGACGAGTCCACAAGTTTGCTTCAGATGCTGATGGTTGGTTTCATCGGCATATCGACGACCTATATTTTTGGAACGCTGCTAACGGCGAACGGGAGCCTGAAAGCCCTGAATCAGGTCGCATTCATTTTAGTTGTGTTGAATGTCGGGTTGAACATCATCTTGATTCCGCATTTCCAGGCGGGAGGAGCAGCTTTTACTTCGATGTTCACACAGCTGGGAGCAGCATTGATACAAGTCGTGTTGGTGTGGAAGTATTTTAAACTGAGCCCAAATTATTTGCTTGTACTTCGGTTAATTGGCTTTGTTTTGTTTCTGCTGCTGGTTGGTAAAATCAGTTTATTCCTCGAGAATTGGCTGTTTGGGATTGCTGTTTTGGTCTCATTGGGCTTGATTTATGCGATTGTTGTCAAGCTGATTAATTTGAAAGCCCTGCGGGAAATCTTAAATGAAAAAGCATTATGAGAACTTATTCGCCGGAGGATATGCAAGAGGCAACAGATTTTGAACTGCTGAAAGAGGTGGATCACCGGCAGATTAAAGGTTTTATTTTGGAGCAAATGTATGAACCAACAAAATGGCTGCGTTTGTATGGAATTTACCAAGTTGCGATGATTTTTCTTTTTCTGGTGCTCCTTGGCTTTGCTTTGCAAAAGGCGTTTAACGGAAACCTTTCACCACTATGGTGGATATTGGGAGCACTTGTTTTTTCAGTAACGGTTCTGGTTGTTTTGCATGAAGCAATGCACGCGTTAGTCTATTGGATTTACGGCGCCCGCAAACTGACTGTAGGAGCAATTTGGCGGAAATTTATCTTTTATATAGCGGCCGATCGGCAAGTCGTGGATTATGCCGTTTTTAAAAAAGTTGCATTGGCACCATTTGTAGTGGTGAATGTGCTGACCATTATTCCGGGTGTTCTGCTTTGGCCGCAGCCGGTTGCCGGTTTCTTTCTCAGCATCATGTGTATTCACTCGCTGTTTTGTGCGGGAGATGTCGCCATGCTTTCTTTTTACGCGAAACATAGCGACAAGACAATTTATAATTTCGACGATCTGAGCCGGGGAAAAACTTTCTTCTACGCTAAAAAAAATTAAGTCAGATCGGGTGTTTCTAGTTCCGATTCCGTTAATTTAGGTGCATACTATGAGCAGCAAAACAAAATCGTTTGGTACAGCGCCGGTGTTTTTCACGGCCATTTCTACTATCCTTGGAGCAATCCTGTTCCTTCGTTTCGGATTTGGAGTCGGTACCCTTGGCTTTTGGGGAGTAATTCTGATTATTCTGGTTGGTCACTTGGTAACTATTCCAACGGCATTGGCTATTTCGGAGTTGGCTACCAACAAACGTGTTGAAGGGGGAGGCGAGTATTTCATTATTTCCCGGTCTTTTGGTTTGAATATTGGGGCGACCATTGGGATTGCCTTGTACTTGTCGCAAGCCATCAGCGTCGCGTTCTATGTAATTGCGTTCACCGAGTCCTTTGAACAACTTTTCAATATTGCCAAGTATCATTATGGCTGGGATTTACCCCGACAGGTCGTTAGTATACCTTCCATGGCGATTTTAGCCGTACTTATTTTTACCAAAGGAGCCAACCTGGGAGTTAAAACCTTGTATGTTATTGTTGCTATTCTGGCGGTTTCGCTGGGAATGTTTTTCTTTGGAACGACCGAATACGCTGATATTTCCACCTTCAGTATTTTCAAAGCTGAATTTCGGAACATGCACGAATTCTTTTTCATTTTCGCTATCATATTCCCGGCATTCACGGGGATGACCGCAGGCGTCGGGTTGTCTGGCGATCTGAAAAATCCGGCAAAATCAATTCCCCTCGGAACAACTACGGCAACCGTGCTCGGTATGATCGTTTATATTTTTGTTTCGTGGAAGTTGGCCGGTTCTGCTTCGGAGGCTGATTTGCTAAACCGGCAATTGATTATGGGAGACATTGCGATTGCTGGAAACATCGTCGTTCCGATCGGGTTGGCTGCTTCGACCATTTCTTCGGCCATCGGATCGATTTTGGTGGCGCCGCGAACCCTGCAGGCTTTGGCAGTTGACCGTTCGTTCCCCAGCAAAAAGGTTAATGATTACCTTGCTGCCGATGACAAAAAAGGGGAACCGCAGAAAGCAACGCTGGTTACAATATTGATTGCGATCGTATTTGTGGCAGCCGGAAATGTGGATATCGTCGCCCGAATTATCTCCATGTTTTTCATGGTTACTTACGGTTCACTGTGTTTAATTTCGTTTTTAAATCATTTTGGTTCTTCGCCATCCTATCGTCCGTCGTTCCGCTCGCGCTGGTACTTTTCGCTCATCGGTTTTGTAACTTCTCTTTATGTGATGTTTAAAATTGACACGGTTTATGCGTTAGTAGCGCTCGGCTCAATGACGCTAATCTACTACGTTGTTGATTACTACCACAGGGATCGTAAAGGATTGGAGATCATATTTACCAATGCGATATTTCAGCTAAACCGGTCGATGCAGGTGTTTTTGCAGAAGTCGAGGAAAAGAAGCTCGTTCAAGGAATGGCGTCCCAGCTCCATCTGTATCACCGATCGCAGTTTCGACCGGAAACATGCCTTCCGTTTGCAAAACTGGCTCGCTTACAAATACGGTTTCGGAACTTACATCCATTTTATGGAGGGCTATTTCTCCAAATCGGCCAATGTTGAAGCGCATAAAAATCTGGATATTCTCGTGAGCCAATTCGATCGGATAGAAAGTCATGTTTACGTTGATACCATCATTTCTCCTTCATTTACTTCTGCCATTGCCCAGGCAATTCAGTTGCCGGGAATTGCCGGGATGGAAAATAACATGCTGATTTTCGACAGTGATGTTGAGGACAATGTTAGCCTGGAACGAATTATCGATAATTACGCGTTGGTGAATGCGGGTGATTTTGATGTATTGATTCTTCGGACAGGAAAAAAGAAGATTGACACGCGCAACGACATCCACGTATGGTTGCAGCGCACCGACGAGCACAATGCCAACCTGATGATTCTGTTGGGCTTCATTATTGGAGCACATCCGGATTGGAAGAAAGCGAACATTAAAATTTTCGAATTGTCGACCCCTGAGAATATTGAAAAGAGTAAAGTTGAGTTGCAAGAGCTGATCACCAAAGGGCGACTACCTATTACGCTTAAGAACATTGAAATTTTGGAAGAAAAACCGGGAATTGGCATCCGGGAAATGATCAATGAACGTTCGATCGACGCCGGTCTTGTGATTACCGGCTTCCGCGGCGACCATTTAAAACACGACGGCAGCAGAATTTTTGAAGGCTACGAAAGCAACGCCTTGTTATTCGTGAATAGCCACGACGAAAAGACGATTGAGTAGAAACAAAAAAAGAGCTACAATGTAAATTGTAACTCTTTGTTATTGTGTGTGGAGAATATCGGAATCGAACCGATGACCTTTTGACTGCCAGTCATAAAAAATCGTATTTTTTTGATTTCTTTTAGTTTTCTATGTTTGCACAATGCGCTGTTGTACAGTGTTATACCTGCTTATTTTTTCTTTTTATATTATGATTTATTCGAAGTTTGTGTGTACATTTGTGTGTATAAAAATGAATTGTACACATGGGAAGAAAGAAGCCTGATATAGCGACTGCAATCATTTTGGAGAAACGAGTGACAGATAAAGATGGATTGCATCCCGTAAAATTAAGAATAACCTACCAAAGAAGACGTAAGTATTATGCCGTAAAGGGCGAGCATTATAGTGTTGATGGATTCACTGCAGTGACAAGCCCTGTGGGGAGGGGAAAAAACAAGGAAAAACGAAAAACACTCGAAGCAATTGAAAATCGGGCGATCGAGATCATCGACGATGTTCTTGTCAATTTCAGTTTCGAGGCATTTGAAAGAGAGTATTTAAGTCATAAAGTAAGAAATAGTACTGTCGCAGATTTTTTTGAGGATAAAACGAAAGAACTTGATGAAGCAAACAAGGTTCAGACTGCGATACTCTATCGGTCAACTTTGATCAGTCTCTTGAAATTTGACAAGAAAATCACATTTCAGAAAATTACGCCTGGCTATCTTGAAAAATACCAAAAGTGGATGATCGAACAAGAGAATTCATATACCACTATTGGAATGTATATGCGCAACCTAAAGCATATTGTCAATAGAGCAATTGACGCAAGAATCATTGGAGATTATCCTTTTGGCGATCCTAAAAAGGGGAAATATAAAATACCCGGAGGGAAGAATAAGAAAAAGGCTCTGACTTTGAAGGATATTGAAAAGCTTTTTAGTTATACCCCGACGGATAAAAATGAGTACCTGGCTTTGAATTATTGGATTTTGAGCTATTTGTCAAATGGGATGAATATGGTTGACATTGCGAACCTCAGATACAAGGATTTGAAGGGTGATAACATTGAATTTATTAGGCATAAGACTCGGGATACGTCGAAAGAAGTTCCGGTTATTAGGGTGTATCGTCTCAAAGAAATAGACGCAATTATCAAAAAGCTTGGTAATTCTGATCGGTCAAAGGATAATTACATATTTCCCATCTTTTTGAAGGGGGACGATGGGATAACTAAACACAAGAAGCTTCAGCAGCATATTAAGCAGACAAATAAATATATTCGCAGAATAGCTGAGAACGTAGGGATTGCAACCGAAATAACGACGTATTGGGCAAGGCACTCCTATAGCACCATTCTCAAGCGTTCCGGCGCTCCTATTGAATTTATCAGTGAGCAGCTAGGGCATCAAAGTACTAAAATCACAAGGCATTATCTGGATAGTTTTGAAGATGAACACAGAGAAAGATTTTCTACCATTTTACTTCCTCAAACTGATGGAACAAAGTCTGTTTAGTTAAGAGAGCACTATCAATAGCCGGTAGAAAGACAAGAAGTAAGAATCTTGACTCGCAGTATCTCAATAATTTGATGGAGACAAATCCGGAAACAGGCCCGCTGGCACTTGTTCCCGGTTGCATTTTTAACTATAAATCCAAGGCTAAAATACGTATTTATCGTTTGCTCGTAGCGCAATTCATATTTTCAAAAGAAGAAAAACGGCAAAAAAGAAGAAAAGTCTCCGGTCAGCGCTCCGCTGGAAAAACAAGACTGTTCTGCCAGCAAATGAGAAATACGATAATATTGAATGAAACGGGCAGCAGAACACTTGTCTTGGTCTTGTCTGTCCCCAAAGGCGGAGGGCTAATTTTATTTTTATTGTTTTTAAGGCGGTTCCCTTTATAACTACATGAATTGATGAAAATTCCTTTGAAAAATTATTTTTAAAATTTGTATTTATTGTAAATTAGAGCTTAACAACTAATCAACTAGCTATGCATACTATTCCCCGCGAAATCAATAACCATATTGGGCTTCCGGCTCAAGACTCAACACAGTCTGAAAGTTTTTCCGATATCCAGAAAAAGTATAGAGGAAATTTATAGGCATGTAAGTACAAGATCTCTGGCAAAAATTAAAAGACCACCGGACAAATTTTAAATTTTTTGCAGTTCAATTTTGATAGAAACTTTCACCTAAGAAAATGACAGAGCTTCAAGTAATGACTTTTATAAGTGAAATTGTGCTCCAAACAAAAATAGCACAAAGGGCGGCTGAGCGTTTACAAGTTACACAGAGAGAATTTGACAGAATCGAAGTGTGGTGTTCTATTCAGTCTATTCTTGTTGCTGCGGGAAATGTGTCCAAAATCCTTTGGCCAGGCAAAGAATATGTGCTACGTGGAGAAAGATTGCGGCAAATACTCAAAGTAGAAAACGGTAATCCTCTTTCGAATCGTAAGTTTCGTAACCATTTCGAGCACTATGATGAACGAATTGAAGAATGGTTTGAAAAACATTCTTCCGCTGTTTATTCTGATTTGGCAATGAATCCAACCCTTTGGGGCAACATGGCTTCCCATGCTCACCGGGGATATAATTCCTGTAATAATACTCTGGTATTTAGAGGAGAAACGTTAGATTTGAATGTAATATTGAAGGCATTGGAAGAGCTCAGAGATAGTTGTAAGCCATTTGCATTGCCCTAAAATGGGAAATATTGAAATTGACCCTTGGAAAATTACACGTCCGGATAGTTCGAAATTTTGTATTTTGACGACACTACAACTTTAGTAGCGAGAAATTTATCTATTGATGTGATCGAAAACTAACAAATTTTCTCACTGTCATTAAGCCCATTTATTGTCGGCAACATTGAAGACAAAGACACAGCGAAGATTCCGGAGGCATTTGTAAAATTAATAGGATCACAAACTATTACTATTTCTCGTTCAATAACTTTTCCAGTCGTTCCATCATCTCATCTTTTTCCTTTAGCATGCGCTCGTAAAGAGCTATTTTCTCTTCGTGGAGCTTAATGATTTGGTCGATGGGGCTTACGTTAGAATTGTAGTTGATCGCAATAGCGCCGTTGTCAAAATTATCAAATGAATTGGAGATGATGTTGACAGCTTGCTCTTCGTCAAAATTCTGAAAAGCCTCTACCGGGATTTTCAAGGTGTTGGAGATCTGCTGCAAAAGCGGAAGCTCGATAGTTTCTTTTTGTTCCAGGAGCGAAATTTTTTTCTGGTTCCAGCCTTCACCAAGCTCATACGCAAGCGCGTCTTGTTTGATACCGAGCATCTCGCGGAACCGTTTCACATTGCGACCTTCATGTACTTTACCTTCCATAGCTTCTGGATTTTTGCATTCAATTCAAAGATAAAACAATTTTGATTAACTAAAGGAAACGCTCGCGCCAAACAGCGAAGGTAAAATATCCCATGCAGGGCTATGGGGTTTATTACCGGCAAAGGCAAAGGATTACAGTTTATATAGAGTCAATGAGTCTTCACAATCATCAGGGGAGCGGGTGATATCGGTATATTATATCCACTGTCCGAATTGAATATGCCTAAGGGGTGATTGAAATTTGTGTTGTAACCTTCAAAATTGCGACACATGAAAACAGTACCAAGCCCCGAATTTGCTACGCTGGCAGATAAAGTACTTCAAGAAAGACTGCTACAGCTAGTCCGTGAATTTCAGATTAGCTACGTTTTTTTTGAACAGACTAACAGTCTAACACCGTCGCATCTTATCATTGTAACATCTAAGCAAAAGGACATTCTAACAATTCAGTCCCGGAAGTGGATTCGGTGTTGCAACGCTTCAGCTAATGTGCTGATTCATGTTACAAGTCAAACAAGAATGGACTTTGAATTAAAAGCAGGTAACCCGTTTTTTTCGAGTTATTGTCGAAGGTCAGCTACCTTGTATCAGAACCAGGAGGCAAAGGATTTGGAGGACTTTGATCGGAAATTATTTAAAAAGAGGTTCACTGGATTCAAAAATAAGTACTACCACGACAGGGATATCCTGTTGTCCGAAGCTGTACGCTTTCAAAAGGTTGATTCTCTGACGGGATTATTTATGACCTACCTTTCTGTTTTTGAGTTTGATGTTAGGTACCTGGAGGCTTTGCATATTGGGCAGTGTTTTGTGTCTGACATTCTACACGAGCGGATTAGGCGCCTAGCTCGGTTTTTCCCCGAGATCGAAAAACTATTTGTGAAAAAGAATGGGGAAGAGTACTACCTAATTTTAGAACTGGAAAAAGCAAAAGAGGTAGGAGAATTTGGAGATGAAATCCGGCTAAATGAAAAGTTAGTTAACAGCGTCGTCGAAATAGAAAATCGGCTTAGCGAGCTGGTTTCTTCCCGCTTTAAAGATCTTAAAACGAAGCTAAAGGCTGACACTGCCCGCGGCACTGTGACCGTTGTATCCGAAAGCAACGGCGAAGACAAAGAGCTGCAGGAGATAGTGTCTCAAATCCTGAGTATTCGGATGGTTGAAGAAATCTACTGCTTTCACCGGACCACAAATCACCAGTCGACCACTTATTTTTTTCTTTTCGTTGGAGAAGGTCTGGGAAGAGAAGTTCTTGGTCGAATTCAGCAATCGGTACAATCAAAGTCAGAGGAAAAATGTGAGCTTATTCTAATTGGTCATAGCAGAGCTTGGATACAAACTAACTTGTATTCTTACCAGTCCTTCTTTCAAAAGGTAATGACTCTTGAAAACCTGGTATTTCAATCTCGAAACAATCTTCCAGCAATTCATTGGGAAAATCCACACACCCCTGAATATCCCGATCTGGAGTATTACTATCTATCAGCAACAAAACTTACAGAGCAGTATTTCGCACTACGGAAGAATTCAGATAACTCAAACTTCGAAGGACTGGAGAGTCTTTTTAGTCAGTCAGTTACTAGAATGCTTCGCACTTTTGTTTTTGCCGGGCTAAGTTATCTTCCAAATTACTTGCCAGCTAGAAGCCTATGGCATCTATGCGTGTATGCATCGCCAAAACTAGAAAAGCTGGAGTATCTGTTTGAAAAGCTAAGTGGAGAGAGCTTCTTTAAAGAGGTAGACTACTACCGTCGGTTTTATCACAAGCTCTCCCGAATGACCGAGGAGAAGCTTGAAGTGACGGATGAGATTTTGAAATCGATGAAACAATATTTAGAAACGGTTTGTGCTCGATTAATTTGTATACGTTAATATGGCGTCATTTAAACGATAAACTCATTTAGCTCATGCTTTAGCAACCCCCAGTTGGGGATATGGGCGTCCAGAATTGCCGTAAAACGTGAATTGTGGAGTCTCTCAATCAGGTGGGTCATTTCGTGGGCAACGATATATTCGATGCAATGCGTTGGTTTTTTGATTAGTTCCAGATTGAAAATCAGGCGTTGGGTCTTGTGATTACAACTACCCCACATTGTCTTCATCTGTTTTATTTCCCAATGTTTTGCTTTCACTTGAAGTATTTCTTCCCATTTCTCGATCAACGGAGGAAGTGTGGCTTTCAATTCATTTCGGTACCATTCACGTAAAACCTCAGCTCGTTTTTCCGAATCAGAGCCACTACGTACGTGCAGATTGATAAATTGTGTGCCACTTAACGACACTGTAGGAGGAGCCTGCTGGTAGACTACATTCAATCGGTAACGTATACCTTTATAATAATGGTTTTCACCTGAAACATATTCTCGTTTGGTTTGACGAGCTTGGTTGTGAATCATTTCGATGCGCTTGTTTATCCAACTCAGTTTTGATATAATGTATAGTCGGATAGAGTCCTTTTGCATATTTGTTGGCGCCGATATATGTATCCTTGCGTCGGGAGGATAAACCGTTAGATGGATGTTTTTAATCTCTTTCCATTCAACTTCAACCGAAATTTTATTGACAGTAATTATCTCCATCAATATTCTTTTTGAGCAATAATTATACCCATAACTTCACGCACCTTCTCATCACGATTATCCGATAGTACCTTCTTAACTGCGTTTCTGACCTGCTTCATTTTCTGAGGAACGTCATTGTTTCTCCATCCATGTTTAGCATAGTTTACCACTGCCTCGTGAACTGCTAAAGCCAGTTCTTCATTTTTTTCGAGGTTGTCGTATAGTGCTTGTTTTCCTGAAGTATTGATTGTCGTTGGGTATTTCTTTTTCGTTTTTCCTCTTACTTCTCTGATTTTTTCAATCATCCTGTCAATCATCTCCTTGTAGGAAATTTTATCCGCTTGTTGGTCAAGAATAAGTTGGTTCAGTAATTCCGAAATCTTATCGAAATAGGCAGGGTTGTTGGGCCGCTCGTTGATAATCATTTTGCGCATGTTGGCAACAAGCGTTTCGGCTACCGAGCGTTGATTATTCTTTATGTCACTTGGTAATTTGTCAATTGCGCCCTCTCCTTCCAGATCAATCAGTTCAAGAAACGAAATATCTTCGAGTTTGAAGATTCCTTCACTATCTTCTGCACGTACGTAGTTGTCAATTAATTGACGCATGGCGGGGTCGTAGAATTTCAAATCCAGTGCGTCTCCACTTTTTAATTTAATTTCATCTTTCAGGTCGTTGTAGAAATCGACCTGTTTTTTTAATTCCGCGGCTTCAGAAGGACTGTATCCAGCATTTGCCATATCATTGGCAATGTCAATATATCTCCGAACAAGGGTTCCGACAAGTTTATAGAGCTTTTCCCGTTTTTCCGCATTGATTTCACATTCCACGCTTTGTTCTTCAGGCACGGTGCTTTCCCGATATACAAAGTATGCAAAGAAACCTTCTCGCGTTTGTGGATCAACGACTTCACAAAGCGTAACAACAGCTTGCAAGGCGTCTTCAAATCCTTTGCGACCTTCAGTTAGTCGATTAGTCAGTAATTTTGATATGTCTTCTTTGTCGTAACCTTCAAAGGCTTCGGAAGTGTAATCCTCAATGGCAGTACGGATACTACCGAATAAATCCTGGTAGTCGATGATATAGCCAAAATCTTTTTCTTCTGAATCTACTCTGTTAACTCGGCAAATGGCTTGAAAGAGATTATGGTCGCGCATCTTCTTGTCTACATATAAATAGGTTGCTGAAGGAGCATCAAACCCTGTTAGTAGTTTGTCTACAACTATCAATAACTTCATGGAGCCCGGATGGTCTTTAAATTCATTTTTCGCCCATGCTTCAAACTGCTCTGGATTTTTATCACCCATCATCCGTTTGGTGATTTCATACTTTATTTTTTCTTCGGTATCTCCGGCACCGGTTGCCTCGTCTTTTATATCAGAAGCATTCGCTTCGTAGCTGGTTACTACGGCACAATGTCCTTTCAAATCTGTATCCTGAAACAGTTCCCAGTAACGGCAAGCCTGATAAATACTGTCTGACACCAGCATCGCGTTTCCGTATCCGCATTGTAGCGCGCGTTTGGTGTCCATGTCCTGGCAGATATCAGCCACAATACGTTGCATGCGTTCTTTGCTGCTAAATAGCTTTTCCATACGAGCCCAGCGGTCTTTCAGCAAAGCTTTAGCGACATTGGATAAACCTCCGGTACGGTTTTCAAACCATTCATCTATCTTATTCTTGTTGCCGAGATATTGCGGTACATCTCTTGCTTCGTAACGAAGATCTAGAACAACCCTGTCGTCAACTGCTTCATCAAATTTGTAGGTATGAATGTAGGTGCCGAACGTTTCGAGGGAGTTCTTTTTATCGGACTTCAATAAAGGTGTACCTGTAAAACCGATGAGCATTACAGATTCGCCCATGATTGCTTTCATCGCTTCGTGTAGCATCCCTCCTTGGGTTCGGTGACATTCATCCACAAACACAAAAATATTTCCTTTGGGCCTGAAATTCAGCGGTAGTTTTTCCTGAACTTCTTTCAGATATTGTTCCACCGATTTGTTGGCTTTCTTTTTTCCCACTTCAGGCAAGTCGCTATCTGTTTTATTGCCGAATTTGTGTATCAAAGTACAAATTAACCAGGGATTTGCTTCGTCGAGCATTGAAATAAGCGATGCGCCAGATCTGGCCCGGGTGATGCTTTCATCCACTCCCTTGAACCCTGTTTCAATTTGTTCATCCAACTCATCACGGTCGGTAATCACCACAACGCGGGCATCGTCGACATTTTCGCGTATCCATTTGGCCAGCCAAATCATGGTTAGACTTTTCCCTGAACCCTGTGAGTGCCAGATGATACCACTGTCCTTTGTTCTTATACGCGGTTGTGCTGCCTGAATGGCGAAGTATTGGTTGGGACGGGCGGCTTTTTTGATGCCACCGTCAAAAATCAAGTAATCATGTATAAAGTCAAGCAAACGACTTTTATCGAAGAATTGCGTAATACTTCTATCCAGCTCATTCGGAATCGCTGGGTTCGGCTCTTTCCATCGTAACCAAAATTTTTCGGGTGTTTTTATTACACCATAATGTAATCCTTCCGTATCGTTTCCAGCTAAAACCAGCTGTACTGTAGTATAGAACTGAGGTATAAATTCGTCGGATTGATTGTCCAGATTCTGTCTAATCCCATGGTGCACGGACACGGTACTGCGTTTCAGTTCAATAACAGCCAATGCAATTCCGTTAATGTAGACAACAAGGTCGGGACGTTTGGTATTACGGCCTTTTACTGTTACTTCTTCGGCTACATAGAAATCGTTCGCCAATGGATTTTTCCAATCGATCAGGTGAACGTACTTTTTATTTTCGGAAGCTTCTCCGCTGATATTGACTCCGTAGCGAAGGAGGCCATACACTTCCTTGTTGGCATGATACAAACCAGCTGCAATGTTCCCGGCTGCCCGTTTCAACTGAGTGATGGCGCTACTTATTTCGGTAGCGGAGTATTGCTGTACTCCTTTCAGGTATCTGCGCAAATAGGCTTCTTCAATATTGCTGTTCTCCCTTTCATTCCAGTCTCCCAGATTGGAATACTTCAGCGATTTGTCTAACAACCGGATAATGCGCTTTTGGGTAGTGATTTCTTTTGAGCCGATTTGTTCCATGAATTTTTTTATTAAATTTCCGGGAGAAGTCTTGAAATTTTTCTGGGTTTAATATCTCCCCAAGGCATTGCACGGTTAATTGGATAGGTAATATATAAATGCCTTTTAGCCCTTGTTATTGCAACATATAAATTGTTTTTTTCCTGTTCTAATTCTAATCCGCCCTTTTGAACTGCTCTATAATCCGGAAAAGTCAAATCATCCATACCCATCAAAAATATAATTTCACTTTCCTGACCCTTCATGGTATGTACAGTGCTTAAAATCAAACCGTCATTTTTTTCATTCTGGAAAGTTTGACCTAAAGCCATTGCGTTTCTAAATGATGCAATTGATTTATCATCTATTAATTTTGCATAGTTATACCAGTGTTTCAAGATCTCCGTGAAGTCATAGTGAGCAAGATTAATCTCATCCTCTTCTTCTTTAAATACGCTATTAACATTCTCTAATTTGTTTTTCAAATTAGTTATAAGGTATTTGAAATTACTACCATCATCCTTTATCTTCAATACAAGTTCGAGTACCATCTTGTTAAGACCATCATCACAAGCTTTATGGATATCTTCTAATGCTGTTTTCCCTTTTACTTTGACTAAACTCAATATTTGGGAAATATGTAATTGGTCTTTTGGATTCACCTTTATTTGTAGGGCCAGATTTAACAGTTTGCCTGCATTGGATTCAAAACTTAACCCCTTAACGGAACTTTTGTAATAATACTTTTTATTATTCTTCTTTAATAATTCCTCCACAGGATATAAAATGAACTTATTTCGTGCGAGTACCGCGATATTTTCAAGTCTTATTTCTTCATCGATATCTTTAATCTTGCTTGCATCCAGTAATTCATTGATCTTATCGAATATCCACATAGCTTCTTCGTCTACTGTATCAAACTCATACAGTTCGCAGACCCCTTCTTTCACTAGATTCTTAATGTCTGATGCGTTCGGTATTAATTTATTTGCGTATTCAATTACTTTTCTTGCACTCCTGTAGTTTTCATATAAAACTATTTCTGTTGGATGAAAATCTACTTTAAATTGATCTGTCATCCATTTGCTACTTGAACCATTAAAGCCATATATCGCCTGTTTTGGATCGCCTACAAGCATTACATTTTTGTGTTCATCTCCAGTCAAAGATCTTAAAACCATGTATTGAGCTTTATTCAGATCTTGCGCTTCGTCAATGCATATATATTCGTAATTTCTTCTGTACAAGGCCGCGATATTAGAATTTTCAACAAACAATCTATAAGTCAGATACAGCAAGTCATCAAAGTCGATAGCATTGAGATTGCTCATAATTTCATTGTAATTTTTATAAACTAAAATTACGGATTGATCGTCAATCTCTTCGGTCAAATTTTCATCGAGAATTACTTCACGCTTTATCTGGGATATTATATCTAAAGCATCATGCCGAAATTTTTCTCTTTGTTTCTGATCCATACGTTCATATCTTATTTTCAAAGTAGGAGTCAGGATTATTGCAGCTTCCACAATTTTCATCCGATCATCCGTTTCCGAAAATACTAGAGGTAATTGGTTGTATCCTATTGCACTACCATGTTTTTCAAGAACTGAACTACAAAATGAATGAAACGTTCCGACAAACAATCTGTCTTGCATATCTATGTCTTCTTGTAACCGTTCCCTTATTTCTTCGCTAGCTTTATTCGTGAAAGTGATCGCAAGAATTTTCCGTTTAGTTTTTTGAACCAATCGTTTTATTCTTTCTGTCAGTACACGCGTTTTTCCACTGCCTGCGCTCGCAGTAACAAGTAGTGCTCCCTTGTCAAAAGCGGCAACTTCTTCCTGTATCTGGGATAATTGAATTTTAGTCATAATGTAAATCAGATTTTATTTGATTCAGCATCTTTATTACTAATGGTGGTAAAGCCTGTCGTGACTGGTAAATTGCATATGCGAATATAAGAGCCCATTCAGTTTTGTTGTTTTTTGCTTGATCTAAAACATATTGATTATTGTATAACCTGTCGATTTCAGCTTCTTTTCTTTGCCGATGTTGAATATTTACGCATTTGGGCAACTCTACAGATTTGACATAGGTGATAATGTCGTTTAAGAAATTTAATCTAACGATATATTTTTCAAAATCCTCATTCCCATCAATTATAAATATATTTTCCTCATTTTGAATGTTTGTAAATGATGTCCCCATTAGCTTTCTAACCGCAGCAGTCATTTTAGCTACCGGGTCAGGTTCGCCGTCACTAAATATATACCATGGAATATTAAATGCTTCCGCAAACTGAATAAAAGGGAAATAGGCTCCAGCACCACCTACCCCAATAAAATCAATCCCCAATTCGTATGCGGGTCGATTAAAATATTTTTCAGCTAATATTGGTAAAGCTTGTTCTTCGGTTTCTCCTTCAAATAAGACAATCGCTTTAGAAAAGAAGATTTCGCCGCGGGTATTTATCACTTTTTGTCTTAATTTTCTCTGCTCATCAGAGGTAAGTGAATCATAGTTAAATTCACCGCACTTTATTCGACCATTCTCTTTGTAAAGACCTCTTATTTCATTAAAGCCGGCACAAGAAGCGATATACGGTGAATGAGTTGAAATAATTTTTTGTCCAGGCATATCGTACATCTGACCATATAACTTTTTCTGAGCATTGGGATGCAAATGCGCTTCTGGTTCTTCGATGGCAATTATTGGGAAAAACGGAATATCTTCTGCCGCTGACAGAGTAGCATTTTGAGTAACAAATGCTTTGAATGTTAATAGTGAAGACCAGCTACGAGTACCCATACCATGATAATCCATTGTGAAACTATTGGCCGCTTCACCATAATGAATTGAAATATTCTTATTTAAATCTCGCAATTTTTTTGAAAAAGGACTTAACTCAATTTTAGAATCTTGTCTATCCATTGCAGTATCAACCCCTTTCAATACTGTCCTGATAGTCGAAAGAATATCGCTTTTTTGAACAGCCTGCTCATTTAGTTCTTTGATTAGTTCTTCTAATGCTCCGATATCAGCAGAAGAATACGACTTCGACACATCCGCGAGTAATTTACCTAAAAAAGAAGTTCTTTGTTTTAAGTCGTCAACAACATCTCTTTGAGCTTCAATGTAATAAAATGGCATCTTACTAAGATCTATTCTTGCTCTTGTTGTAGGTAAGTCTTGCCACTTCTGTCCCGCAGCAGGGGTCCACGATTTTAAGATTACTTGGCTCTTTTCAAATTCACTTTTGAGTCTGTTGTAGCTGAATATATTACGAAGTCCAACATAGTTCTGTGCTCCTTCAATTTGTATATTGTCAGCTGTAAATATAGTTTCCCAATCCTCTTCAAATTCATTTGCCGGTTTACCATCTGCACCAACAGGGATAATTCTAATATCTACAATTATCTGATCTGCTACGGAATTTTCGGCAATATTGAGGTCATCTACAGTCAAGAAAGTTCTGCTTCCTAAAGCCAACTGCAGTGCTTTAAGTACAGAAGTTTTACCAACATTGTTTGTCCCTGTGAGTACTGTTGAGTGACTTAGGCTTATCTCAAAGGCATCCAACCCTCTAAAACCAGAGACTCTTAATTGGTCTATTAGTATCCCCATAATATTTAATTTTTCATTAATCGTATTTTCCCCGTCAACAGCACCTGCATCATCCCAGCTTTTAGCTGAATATATTTATCGCGCTCTTCCTGCAATTGAGCTATTCCTTTGTCCATATCAGTTAGGATTTGGGCGATGACACATTGTTCAGGCTTTGTAGGAACAGGAATAAACACCTGTTCAAGATTCTTCTTTGAGACTCCAAATACCTTCATTCCAGTGGATAATTCAATCAACTGCTTTCTAACTTCATTAATTTTAAATATATAGCCTTTAAATCCATTTTCAAATACATCATTTCGGTCTCTTAAGAGTATGGTGTGTAAGCCGGAAATTGCCTTTTTATTTCCAATATTTTTTATTTCGACGCTCTTACAAAGTCCAGTGTAATCCTCGGAAGCATCGGCCATAATGATATCCCCATCACGTAAAAGCGGATAGCTTAGTCCCCTTTTCCCAATCACTTTCGGTAATTCAACAAAATTGAAGTCAATGAACTCATCGTATTTCGTATGAACATCACCATAATGGAGGCATTGAACGTTACCGACAGAACCTAATTGATCACGAGAAAAACTGGCTGTTGTGAGAAATTGGAAAGCATCTCCAACCTTAATAACTCCCCACCCATCTGGAATTAATCCAATCTCAGTTTCTTTGTATTTATTTCCTTCGCCAAACCCAGGCAACCTTTTCTTGCCGGTAAGCAGTTGTTGCATGGCTCCCTGCTTGATTTGTTGCTTTTTGGCTATCTTCTTATCCAGCGATGCTATTAAGGCATCGGTATCGCTAAGGGCCGTGGCAATGGCGGTTTGCTCTTGGTGGTCTTTCGGGCAGCAAATCGGGAGCTTCTTTACTATTGCCGCAGTATAGCTTTGTTGTTTTGTTCCTTGGCAGTATTTAAATGCCAGATAACTTCCGTATTGACGATAAAACCAGAACAGGTAATCTGTGGTCATCTTGCCAGTTCCGTTTAATGCTAAACACGACTGATTTGTGGTAGAAGGTGCTCCAATAATTGCACATCGGCCTCTTGTGCCTTCGGCTTCCAGTCCAGTTATTGCCATTAAAAATGTGCCAGGCTCATGTATTTTTAGATTTGTATTTTTTATAGCAGCTTCGGAAATATGCTCTAAAGTATCATATATAACGTTGTAATTCAATTCGCCGCTGGATATCCATCGTATTTTACCTTTATAATATTCCGCAATTGCCCTGTATGGAGTAGCTCCACTTGAAAATGTGATTAAAACATCTTTAAATGTACAATATCTCCAGTCAGATGGGACTTTCCCGAACTCTGTATTTATATATTTCCCTTTTTCTTCTTCCATGACCTTACAATTCAAATCCCATTAAAGCCAAATGTTTTTTTACCTTTTTTTCCAAATCCACAATATCGGTATCGATGGCCGATAGGGTTTGTTCGTACCGTTCGGCCAACTCGCTTACGCGGGTAGTCAGGTTTTGGCTAATTTGCAGCATTTCGCTGTCTAGCCGGGCAGCCAAAGTGGCGAACCATTTTTTCTCAACCACCAGTTGCTTGGTTTCCGTTTCTGTGAGTTGCCTGTATTTCGCAATCAGCATTTCAAGCAATTCGTATTTCAGTGCTTTTAGTACCCGTTTGCCATCCGAAATATCTTCTTTCAGTTCCATGTATTGTTCCAGAACTTTTATATCCTCTTTGGCGCTGGCTTTACCTTTCAATTCTTTCATTCGCTTTTTTACATTGCCATCGTTAATGGTGTCGTTAGCAAAATTGGAGCTGTCGAGATAGTTTTCGACTTCTTCTTCCAGCAATTCACTCAAAGCTGTTTCACTCTCTGCAATCTTTTCTTCGGCTGCCAATATCAACGCCTTCATATCGGCAAAATATTCGTCAATCACCACCGAAACGGGTAGGAGGTCGCATACCACCTCGTTGGGAGTAGTCGCTTTTTTCACTTTCACCGGCTTCAGGTTTCCATCTTTATCTTTTTTTGCAGCAGGTTGTGGCGTGTAAAGATTGGCTTTCCAACCGTCTGCAATAATCAGATAGGCATCGTCCTGCATGGTCTCGTTCCAGTAAGTCATCAATTGCTCGTACACGTCGTAGGCGTCAACCAGAAAGTTGTCGCTGGCGAACGCTTCCAATATAAGGTCCCCTAGTTCCTGAATCAGGCTCTTTGGTTTGCTTTCGGCATTCAGCCCATAAAGCATTGGCGAAACCTGCTCTTTCCATTGTTTGAAATGGGCTTTGTAGCTTTCGTCCTGTTCCACAAAATCGGGGTGTAGTTGTATGGTTTCCCGAATCTGTTCTTTTGTGCATTTCAGACTGTAATAACCATTTCTATCTGCATGAGGTAGAAATAAGGCATCTTTCAATACCGGGCAGGCGTCCCAGTAATGTTGCAACTGGTCAATATCGTGCTTGGGCAATCCTCCCTTGAGGTGCGCTTCAATATCCTGCAAAATCTCGGAGTCTTCCGATTCAATGTAGCGGGGCAGGTTCAGATTGTAGTCGTTGCGCACAATTTCTTCTTTCCCTACAAAACGCGCAAAATGAGAAATAGGCTTCTGTGCTTCCCATGTATCTACAATTTTCCTTACATCCTGTTCGCGCAAGCGGTTTTTCGGTCCATCCTTGGCATATCCGCCTTTGGCATCAATCATGAAAATACCTTTCCGGTTGGGGGCATCCTTTTTATCGAGTACAATTATGCAAGCAGGGATACCGGTGCCATAAAACAAGTTCGCGGGTAAGCCGATAATACCTTTGATAAATCCCTTTTCAATAATGTATTTGCGAATGGTCGCTTCAGCATTACCGCGGAACAGAACCCCGTGGGGCAAAATGCAGGCACCTTGTCCTGTTCTGTTATTCAAGGTGCGGACGATATGCAGTAGAAAAGCATAATCGCCATTCTTTTCTGGAGGAACGCCAATAGTACCTGTGTTCCACCGTCCGTAAACATCTTCTTCCAGCGCACTCTTCAGCCACGACTTAGTCGAGAATGGGGGATTGGCAACTACAAAATCAAAAGTCTCCAATGCATTGCTGTCGGTTGTTGATTTATGTTGTGGATTATTAATTGTATCACCTTGTTTAATGTCGGCCAAATCCTCACCATGCAAAATCATGTTCATTTTTGCCAGACCCACCGTGGCACTGTCTTTCTCTTGTCCATATAAGGTCGCGCCGTTGGGTGTCTCAGCCAGTGCCCGGAGCAGCAGCGAGCCCGATCCGCAAGCCGGGTCGTAAATGGTAGTCGATACACTTTGAGAATTTTGTAAGCCAATTACTTTGGCCATAATTCGGCTTACCTCGGCCGGTGTATAAAACTGACCTTTGCTTTTTCCACTTTCGCTGGCGAAGTGTTTCATCAAGTATTCATAGGCATCACCCATCAGGTCGTCGTCGTTGGCTCGGTTTTTCCCGAAATCCAGTCCCGACGATTGAAAGATACCAATCAGATTACTTACAGTGTCCACCAGGTCTTTGCCTTTGCCTAGTTTTTGTTCGTCGCAGAAATCAGCGACGTTAATAACCCCAGTCAAGTTGTTGGCTTCAGCCAACGCCGCCATTTTCTTGTTTAATTCTTCTCCGATGTTCGATTTACCTTTGAGTGAGACAAAGTCATCAAAAGAGCAACCTTCAGGTATCTCGATCATAGAATCAGCGTCGTTTTTATATTTGTCGCTAATATATTTTACAAACAGAACCACTAGCACATAATCCTTGTACTGACTGGCATCCATTCCTCCACGCAATTCATCACAGCTTTTCCAAAGAGTGCTGTATAACTCTGATTTTTTAATAGCCATTTTCTATTTTGTGTTGTGTAGAAAATTTATAGTATCCAAAAATGCACTTGCAACATCTTTTTCATCAGGGATAGCTGTAAATGCCAGTTGAGAAAGTTCGTTGCGGTATGTTTCTTTAATTTTGTTCCACTGAGAGTTGAAGTCAGTGAGTAAAACTGATGTTGCTATTGTTTTATTCTGCCATCCTCCCGGTTCTTTAAATGTTTTTTGATCGTGTTTAAATAGCTCTGCAAAATCGTTGTTGAAATTATCGGACTTTAAATATTCTTGGCATTCCATGTCGTTGAATAAGTAATATATATCATAGAAATGACGTATTTTAGAAGCTATTGCAGTTGTTGGATTTTCTGAAAAGGAAAAACGGATTAATGAAACGAGTTTTTCAATCATCGTCCGCCGCTTGTCCAATACGTTAATCGAAAATGGATCAATTAGATATTGAGAAATCAAGTGTTGGTTGTTGGTTCTCTCCAGAAAATCAGTGATAAAGCTTTTAACTTGCTTTGCTTCGAAAGGATACGGATTGGCGAATGTATTGATCTCAACCAATAGGTTTCCTGAACTCACTGCAGATTTTGGGGTCTGTCCCAATATATTGGGGTAGGCATAAACGGCTTTGTAAAAGTGAGAACCCTTACTGGTGAACCCGTCTAGTGGTATTTCCTGCAATCCAACAGTCATTTCTTTGGCTACTTTCTTTATCAATGTTTTCAGTTGATTGCCGGTAAAGGAACTGGAGTCAATCACGGCGATGTCTATATCCTCAGAAAATCGGTCCACCAAGCGGTATGCTTTTGACAGTGAAGTACCGCCTTTGAACACTAGCCTGTCGGCTTCATTGCTTTGAGACATTAACTGCAATGAATACGTTATCCAATAATCTTTTTCGATGTAGTTTGGTAAGATGGAAAAATATTCCGCGGTAGCTAGCAGAACATCTGTAAATAGCTTTTTATCGTTATGCAGTGTCATCTTATCCTCCATTCATTTTTTGTTGCGAGTACTGTTTCTGAAATCGGTATATTGTACTCTGTAACTGGATTGAGTGAATCTTTTATCTTTTTTAAAATACTTTCGTCAGCTCCTGACATCTCCAGTATCGCGCCGCTAAGTGCCTGTACAAAAGGTGCATATTTTAATGACAGGGTTGCAAGTGTGGCCTTTTTTTCTTCGGTTAATTTGCTCACAATCGATATTAAGCGAGAGCAAGCCTCTTCTGGGGTTGTTGCCGGTATTTCTTTGATAAATCGAATTGCATCTAAGATTCGTAATAGTTCAATGTTCTTCTTTGTTATCTTATTGGGTTGAACGATAAACGAGATCGTGTACATCCCTCGTTTTACTGCCCGGCGATACTTGTTTGTGCCGATATGCAGGGTTGAAGGAATCTGAGTCGTTAGTCCCATACTATTGAACGCGGAGTACCCCGAGATATACCCAACTAGTTCTCCATTTTGTTCTAAAAAATCTTTCGCTATTTGGTAAGATGAGGGTTTCAGTGCTCCAAACTGAGTCTTCCGCGGTTTATAAAATCGGCCTTTGGAAAGCTTGCTTATTTTTCCCGTTGCAACCATTCTATTTAAGGCTTTTACTACTGCCGATTTGTTGCTCACCTCTATGTCAAAATCACTATAGGTGAAAATGTAGTCTGCAGGAAATCGGTCAATTGTATTGGCTATTCTGTCTGATACTTTCATCTAATTAGTTTTGGCTAAATATAGAATATTTGTCCCGTTTTTTACGTAGAAAACGGGACAAATATTTAGAGATATTAATCATGATTGACTGTGGTTGCACGATGTGATGATTTGTTGGAAGTGTCGTTTATGGAAGAGAGAACCAGCAAAAAGAAAACAGAGCCAGAATTACCAGAATCAGAAATGCCACAAAATAGAGAAACCACTTTGGGATGATGGTTTTTGAATTGATGACCTGTTGGTGCTCTTTTAGTAATTTCTCAAGGTGGTCGGTCTTTACTTCAACTACCAGTTTGGTCGTTTTCAGTTCCCGAAGCTGGCGGTCAATCTCCGGAGCGATTTCGTTGATGTTTTTGGTTGTTATTTGGAGCTTGTCTATTTCGTCTGTTAGTATACTTAGTAAGACTTGTTGTGATAGCTTCTCTCTCATGGCTTAACGTTTTAATTTGAAACTGTATTGATTTTTGTTGAATAGCTTTTGAAGGTTAGCAGCGCTTAGTGACCGATGCACTGCACTGGCTTTGATTGAAGAATCATCCATCTTGAAACTGGCTCCCACTAATTTGCCGTTTGATGCGAATTTCGGAAGGACCTCGATCCCGCAGGCCCGCATCACAGAGGTATAGTCGGCGATACTTTTCGGACGCGTTTTCAATGCTGTATCGTGAGCTGATAATACTTTTTCTTTTCGCCGGTCTTCTTTTGCCAGTTGAACCTGTTTGGCCGAGATGAGTTGATGCTCGAGCGCAATACGGTCTGCCAGGCGCTGAGTCTTCTTCCCAATGTAATTGTCTTTGTAAGCACGCCCGCGTTCATTCACCCGGTTTACGAAAATGTGAAGATGGGCGTGTTCCCGGTCCCGATGAAGGTAGGCTATATACTGATGGTTTTCCAGCTGCATGTGTTTTAGAAATTCAACAGATAGTTGACCAAACTCGGAGTTGGTCAGCTTCAGTCCATCTTCGATTGCCGGACTCAGGACAAAAGAGAATGAATTCCGGTGGCAGCGGTTGTTCAGGTTTTGAAATATGCGAAACTCCCGGGCTATCTCTTTGCCACTGTTGTTTGCTACAAGATTTCGGGAGACTTCGACCGCTTTCATTTTTAGGCGGGCGTAATCAATGGCGTTGGACACGTGTGATATACTCTTTGCTTTACCAATCATTGTTCAAATCGTTTGAGGTGTTCATTTAGCTGCGTGATGACAAACTCCAGATCTTCCAGGATTCTGTCATTTTTGTTGAACCGGTCACTTTTAATCAAATTGGAAATTGATTTAAAGTTGCGGTGAAATTTATGAAGGTCCTGGTAGGCTTGGAGCTCTTCGGGCGAAAAGCGTAAAGTGACCTTCTTGTCAAAAACAGCCTTGCGGGCAAAGCTGCTGGTGCTGAGATTGACGCGCTTTGCGGCAAGTTCAATCGCCTTCTTTTCGATTCCGCTTACGCGAAAGGAAACATACGACGTACGAGTAGGGAGTTGTTTTCTTCGTGGCATAAATTACGATAGTAATTTGTGCTCTCTTTGCGAGTTTAGGAGCAAAGCAAGATTGTATTTGTGCAACAAAGACACATCTTGAAATAGCCAACCGCTGCGATGAACGCGAGAGCTTAAAATGAAGTGGGACGCACGGTCAAGAATTCTCGAACTGACTGCGAAAGTAGCAGGCAGGAGAGCAGGATAATCCATTGTGTGGATTGTCCGGGAGGGATTCTTGCCGGGCATGTTCTGGGGAGAATTAAGCTCGGCAAGAGTGGAAGGCGTTTGGCTATTAAGGTTATCTAGGATTGTATAACTGTCAGATGTATTCATTGTCAGTCTATTTCTGTTTTCGAATTTTGGCTACCTACTTACCTGTGATTTGTATTTCAGGTGTTTAGAACACCGTAGGATTAGAGTTCCATCTTACCAAAGTTACCTTTCAGGTAAGTTAGGTAAGAACCAGGTAACTTGAAGGATGAGACCTTACCTGTATCGAAGTCCCTTGGATAAAGGCTTGCAGCTGGAGAGGTAAGAAGGTTAGAATAACTACTCAAGGGCCCAAATCGGAGTTTGGTTTCGCTAGATAGCCCCATACCTGACGTTTGGAATGTTTAACCCGTTGGAAATTGAACCCGGATAGCGCTTTGCCGATGTTGATGTGATTCAGCCTAACATTTAAACAGTTTAACTCCATAACGATATCTGAGGCTGTACGGAATTCTTCGAATTCCACGGCCTTTTCGTAATATTTGGCAATTAACTCCTGTTCTGTTGTCAATCGCATGTACTTTTGATTCCGAACCTCGTTCTCTGAAATGTCTTGAACAGTTAACTCCGGGTAAAAATCAGGTGAAAAGTAAGCCAGATGATATGCCTGCGCCCAAACCTGGTTAATATCCATTTCTTTTGAATAGGCAAAGTCAATCCTGTCTTTCAGCTCAAAACATAGCCACCTGACAGAACCGGTCTCATCATTCAAAAAAGAACTCATGTTAGTGGAGCCAATAAAAGAGCAGATCCGCGGTAGGTTAGTGTTCTTCCGGTCATATGGAAGACGTTCATTGATGAACGTCTTCGAAAAAAAAGCTTTCAGGGCATTTACGTCTTTTTTAGAAAGTACTGCAAGCTCGTCAAGATTGAATAGAAAGTTGCGGCATAACTGTATCCGAGCATCTTTATCGCCGCTGATGTCTTCGGCCATATAGGGATAGAGGGTGGATGGGCAGAGGAAACGACACCATGTCGATTTTCCTGAACTCTGGCCTTTATGACTGATGATAAAAGCTTGCTTGTTGAAATAAGTTGGTTCGAGAGCGCACTTTACCGCTCGCACGATCCACTTTTTGAAATGATATTCGAAGGCTTGAGGCTCGTAGGTTGGCACATACGAACAATGTTTTTTGATGTAATCAGTCCCATCCCACTTCGGGAGGGAAGTGAAGTATTCCAGAATGGGATTGTACTTCTCAATTAATTCTGATTTGATCAGAATTTCTAATTTTCCAGGACTGGCATCTATTCCACATTTCGCGAGTTCTATAAGTAGGGAGTTTGTGTTAAGATCATACCATTCACGACCGTCTTTCAATGAAATCTGGTAGTCCTGAGAAATCTGATTGTAGCGGATGTCGTATTTCTCAAACAGATAGTCACTAACGTAGTCGTAGATTGTCTTCTTTTTGGGGTTCTCAACCCGATAAAGGTTGTTCTCATTTGTTGTCATAATACAAATGTTATTTATGAAAATCGTATATTTATTAGTCGGTTATCCGGTAAAGAAATGGGTTGGCTGAAAGCGTGAGGCATTTGCCTTACGCTTTCTTCTTTTTATTATTAAGGATGTAATTCGGAGCTTGCCGCTCTATGTCCTCCATAGTAAGCGTAGGACGTTTGAGCAACCATTCGTCCAGCTTTTCGCGATCAAAGAAGATTATTTTCCCGGTTGGTTTGGAATGAGGAATGACGCGTGAACTGGTTAACTTGTACATGTAACTGCGTGATATACCTGTGTAATCACAAGCTTCATCAAAGTTGAGCACCTTTTTTGTTGCCTTGAATAAAATACGTTCTATTCGTTCCAGGCGTTCTGATAATTTTAAATCGTCCATTGTTCTTGTTTTTCGGTTAACATAGGACAAAAGCGCTTTTGTTTTCTTTTTGAGGAAATCCTGTAACAAAGGAAAAGACTAGCAATCACTCCTAAAAGAACTATAAGCGATGTTGTAGGTCAATTTATAGCTTGAAAGTATTTGTAATGGGTTTGTAGTTAGTGTGTTGTGTTTTGCTTATTTTTTATGGCGGATTGGATAGCTTTTCTAATTTGTAGCTGTTCATTGGTGGAACGAGCCGATTTTTTCCAATGAGATATTATCGAATCGTCGGTTGAGATGATATTTCCCTGTTCATCGCGGAAATAAGTTTCTACGATATTTTTAAGCTCTTGCCGGTTTAACCGGTTCGAACTAATCAGACCTGGGAACAATTCGATTATAAGCTCAAACAGTGTTTGTCGGTTGGCCGGTGTATTGGAGCTCTCTCCTTTTTCTTTCCAGACAATTGGTTTGGATCGCTTAAGTGGTTTCCGCTTAACTAGCCTGGAAAAGGTGACAAGCTTGCATTCCATATAATTTAATTCCGCCGTAAGTATGAGGTAGGCATGATGAATAGACTCATCTGTTTTCAATACACAATCACTGTTATAGTCCTGAAATTTAATGGCGATCTCTTCCGTTATATGTATTGCTTTGTTCGCAAATCTTTTGGTCCAAACGAAATGAAGAAAGGCTGCGCAAAAAAGAACGAGTATTAGTGCAATATATTCCGCCGTTATCGTGAGTTTGGAGGGATTAGAGTCAATTAGGTCTTTTATTCCACGATGTAGTACATAAGCCACCCCTCCGAAAAGGAGGTAGAAAAATATTCTTGGCTTGTCAATTTGGTTATCCCAACTTGAGGGTAAGTTGAGCATGAAGGGCATAAATACCTGGGCAATAAGCCGTCTTAGTAGTAGAGCTAAAGGAACGGCAAATGCTAAAGCGAATATCCAATTGACAATCTGAATTGAAAGCATTATAACTGGCTTTGAGGTGGTCGCGTTTTTATCGACTGTTTTCTTTTAGTGAGAAATATATTGTTTTCTAGAATAAAGTCAAGAGAGACAGTCTATTTTAAGCCGGTTCTTGTCAATAAGTTAACTCGTGGTACTGGACGAAGTTGGAGGGAGTTTGTTATCCTTGGTCTTGATCTCTTAAGTTGAGGTAAGCGTTATTTAAGATTTTGCTCAAAAACTTAAATAAGCGCATTGCTAGTTTAAGTTTAATCCAAATGACTTAAATAAGGGGGCGGCTATTAGAGCGGGTTAATAGTATTATGAATTATAAAATTGGAGTAAAAGTCGTCTTAAAACCGTCGACAACAGTATTGTCATAGCACCAAAACGGAGCAATAACATATTCTCCAGGAATGATAGTCAATCATCCAATCTTCAAAAAGAAGAAAAGTCTTTGCAAGCTGGACGGCTGAAAAAGCAAAACTGTTCTTCCCCGAATAAAACTTAATACTTGGTATTTGCCAAACAAGTAAGGAGGAAAGAGCACTAGGCTTGGTCTTTCTTTTTCGAAACGCCGTGCTGCTAATTTAGCTTTTGTTGCTTTAGTTAGTTTATAATTTTTATCTGAAAATACAATCTAGATATGATTGGGAGATTAAGAGTTCAATGGATGAAGTCGTGCACACTGGAATAATATTGATCCGTTAGTGGAATTTTCACTCCCCCTCAAAAAAAATTTATTCAAATTTTTTTTCACCTACGATTTATCGATTATTAATATGGGATTCAGATTCGGGCTCATAAGTGAATTCTTTTTGGGTGGGTTTTGATAACCTGTTTTATATCAATGAATTCGATTAAAATATAATTAAATTAAGCATTGATATTTGTCAACTGCAGTAAGGGGTTACATCATGGAATACGGAGGTATAAAGCGATGTTTAGTAGGAAATAACGGAAACTGATGTGTCAATCTCAACTAGAATAGAACTGGAATACCGCAAAAGATTCGTGTTAATTTCAGTGCAAAAGGTTCTCGGTTCTTATGACTGATTTTCACAATAGTTCTAGTTGATTTAATGGCGACGTTTATGTTTTCAAAGTATTATGAGATCGCATTTTCTAAATAGTAAATAATACCCCAAAATCTTAAAGAATTATGAAAAAGCTTATTTTAACAGTACTGCCATGTTTGTTTTTTGCGAGCCTTTATGCCCAAATAAAAGTGGTAACAGATGGTTCGCTGGAAGTAAACACGTATGGTACAGTGCATGTCTCTCAAACAATAACTACTGGCGATGCAAGTGGTTTTGATTTTAATACAGCATCGACGATTCCTGGATTCTTGTTCGAACAAGACAGGTCGGAAAGCTCCGGTTTCTATTGTGACGGAGATATTGTTGCAATATATAGCCCGGGTGATCGTGACCGGTTATTGAGAATGTATGATTCTGACGCAGGAATGGTTGAAAAATGGTATCTCGATGGAAATGGCAACGCTTACACGATAAGTGATGAGCGATCAAAAAAGAATATCACTGATATTCAAAACAGCCTGTCTCTGCTAATAACACTTAAAGCCAAGAAATACAATTACATCGGAAATGACAAAGAAAAGTATGGTAAAGCTGAAGAGAATAAATTTGATTCGTCGCAAAAGCAATACTATGGATTCTTAGCTCAAGACGTGGAAAAAGTATTTCCGAATGTTGTTTCGGAAGATGAAGATGGTAACAAGTTCGTTTGCTATACCCAATTAATCCCGGTAATAATAGAAGGCGTTCAAGAACAGCAGGAAACAATCGATCAACAGCAAGAAGAAATAGACTTATTAAAAGCTCAAGTAGAAGATCTCGCCACCAAATTGTCAGCCTTAATTTCAGCTAAATAATTCAATTCGACCTCAAAGCCTTAATTACATAGCAATCCAAATTTAGATATTAATCTGTAATTATAGAGATATGAAACACCTGATATTAAGTGTGTCCATATTGGGCCTCGTAATCTTTGCGGGAACAAATGAAGTAAGTGCTCAAAGCAAAATTTATTTTGAGTATGATGGCTCCGGTAATCGTGAACTTAGAACCATCACTTTAAATAAAAGTGCTACGATCAATTCCGAAAAACAGGAAGAAGAAATTGTAATTGAAGATCAGTTAGAGAATCAAGCAATTCTCATTTACCCTAATCCGACAAAAGGAATACTTCGCATCGATATAGCAGAACTCAATGGTATTAACATGGTCGTCGGGATTTATGATTCGAATGGACGCTTGTTAATAAACCAATCCCTGAAAGAAAATACTAGCCAATTTGATCTATCTGCTTATCCTTCCGGATTGTATTTTCTGATAATTAAATCTAACGATGAAAAGAGAGAGTGGAAAATTATCAAGGAATAAAATTGTATAAATCGAATATGAAACAGCTATACCTCACTTCAATAATATTCCTGGTGACCTACCTTTTCTGCGGTGCTCAATCTGCCAATGTTGTTCTGAGCAGTTCGGAAAGTGGAGTTCAAGTCCACCAGGCAACCAATAGTATCCAATTTTCTACAGGATATTCTTACAGTCCTGATGGAGGAACTATGATTGCTGAAATTCTGCAAGCACCGGATTTGCCAGATATTTCGGGGAGCGTAACATATAACTCGACTCCCATCGACCCTGATACCTATGGTATTGATACCAGTTTGCCTTTATCAGCCTTTTGTGGAAATTTATCGATAAATGGTGCAGCCAGTTACACTGTCCCTATCGAGGCTCCCAAAGGGTTGAATGGAATACAGCCAGATATTAATCTAAATTATTCGGGTTCTTTATCAGATGGCTTAGCTGGTATCGGATGGAACATCGGAGGTTTATCAGAGATAAGCCTTATAGCTCCAGATTACTATCATGACGGAATTACAGCCTTTTCAAATAACTATCTTCAATATAAGTACGAGTTAGATGGAGGCAGATTGATACTGACGGATGGTGACTTTGGTACTTCGGGGAGTAGTTATCAACCAGAAATCGACAATTCTTTATTAGTTGAAGCTGTTGGTAGTTCGGGTATTGGTCCTCAGTCTTTTATTGCTTATTCCAAAGAGGGGTTAATATATGAATATGGAGCAACATCAGACAGTCGATTAATGCTTGATGGAAGCAGTATTATGGTTTGGAAATTGAGTAAAATAACTGATAGGCAAGGGAATTACATTTCGTTCGAATATTTTACAACGGAGCAAGAACTACCCATAAAAAAAATAGAGTATGGTGGTAATACCAATGCTGGATCAGATTGCTCATTTAAAATCTACTTCAGTTATAAAAGTAGGGGAAAGACATATCGTTTTATACGGGCAAATACTCCAATTGACAGAACTGTCCTTCTGGATCAAATTGAAGTTCTCAGAAATGGAGTTCGTTATAGGCGCTACACCTGTTCTTATACTAATACTGCCAATATGCCGATTCTGGAAAGAGTTGATAAATACAGTTCTTCCAATGTTCAACTTAATCCTATTGTTTTTAGTTATTCGGCGGGCAGTTCGCAGATGGAAATCTCAAGTATTTATTCCAACTCAACAAAGAAGCGAATCTTTCAGGGAGACATTAATGGTGACGGAAGAACCGATATTGTAACCCTACCTACCCTTGATGACACGTCTTTAAATCCTGTATTAACTGTTTATTTGGGGACAGCGAGCGGCACACTCCAGTATGGTTGGCAGATGAATATATATGACAACTTTACAGAATGCTATATTACCGATTTAAACGCTGATGGCAAATCTGATTTACTATTAATTAGATATGAGGTGGATGAGTACGTTGTCTATCCCTACTTATCTAGCGGAACCAGTTTTGCAATGCCTTCCGGTACATCGTATTGGAGTATCGAAGGAAACTATGACCAACATAAAGTTGTAGACTTCAACGGCGATGGGATCAAGGAGATTCTATATTATACCAGCGCGGCAGGCTCGTACTTTCTGTACAGTTATCTGGGAGAACAAGTAGTTCCTCCCAGCATTAAGTCTGCGACTGGTATAGCTGTAGAGGGAGATGCTAATGAGTTCGACTATTACAATATAGACTTTGACGGAGATGGTTGTACCGACATACTTGTTGTTAGCGACACCGGCTATTCTATATATCAATTCAAAGGAGAGGATGGAAAACCCATTTTAACAGATTCTGGTAATGACATAACAAACGAAGACAATATATGTGTCGGGGATTTTAACGGGGACGGACTGACAGATTTGATTCTTTCAAGCAGAGATTCAAGTCCTGGCTGGACCTACATATACTATACAAAAAATGGGCTTAAGGGAAAGTTAGTTTCTGGGCTACCCTCAAGTATTAATATGACTCGAACCGTTACCCGCTGTGAGTCATGTGACATCAATGGAGATGGAAAGACAGACCTGATTTTCTGGAATAACAGCAAAAAGATATTTGTGGGACTAAACCTTGGGAATGGTTATGAATATTCATGGACCGAATATACATCGCCGGTCTCTTTCGACATGGCTGAGGTCAGCCAGTCTGTTCCCTTATATTATGCCGTTGGGGACTATGACGGTAACGGACGTGATGATTTTCTTTATTCAAAACCGGGGAGTGAACAATGTTTCTCTTTTGAAAGTGTAATTCCTGAGAATTTTCTGACAACGATCATTGATGGGACAGGAATCGAGTCGCGGATAACCTATAAGCCAATGACTGATCAAAGCGTATATAGTTCGTCATGGAGTTCTTCAACCACTTATCCTATATATGATTATCGTTCAGGGATTCCACTAGTCAGGCAGGTTGAGATTTCGAATGGAGTTGGGGGAACCAATGTCAAATATTACAGGTATTTTGCCGCTAAAATGCATTCTCAGGGAAAAGGCTTTCTCGGTTTTTCCGCCACTACAATTACGGATTCGGCGACTGGTATGAGAACGGAGAACTACTTCCAATTCGATTCCAATTTTTTCCTTCCGACGATTGATAAATGCTATCTATATTATGGTGAGGATGATGACCCGATCAACTACACTACCTATGTTTGGGATGTTGTAGATTTAGGAAATAATAGATGTTTTCCGTACATTTCTTCTTCTGTCTTCGTGGATAATCTAACCGGACTTTCGACCTCGGAATCGTGTTTGTATGAAAAGCCCAATAGTACGTCGAAGTACCTCGTATTAACTGAAAATACGAAGGGGTACGGGTCTGGAAATTATGTTGAAACAGAATACTCCTATGACAATGACCTTGAATCAAATTGGTTGATTGGTCGTCCTACAAATATCACAACAACGTCAGTCCGGGGAGCAGACACCCAAATAACAACTCTTGCCAGGTCTTACTTTTCAACAAATAATCTTCCTGATGTCGATTCATACAATTCCGGGGATGAATCTGCTTGGGAGCTGGATCGCGATTATGATGTTTTCGGTAATATTACTAAAGAGAAAATATCAACAGCGAATTTAACAACAAAGACGACTGAATATATTTTTGATGCCCAAAACGGAATTGAACTTGATTCTATCGTAGATCCTTTGGGGAGAAAGACATCTTTTACCTACTTCCCAGCCACCGGCTTGGTGAAATTGGAAATGGACCCATATGGAAACTCGAAATCATACTGTTACAATAATGCAGACAAGCTAAGTTTCGTCGAGCCATCGAACGGTATTGTCACAAATTATTCTTACAGTCTCGATGTTTCAGACGGACCGACCTACGCAAGTTATTACATTGAACAGAATGGCAACGACGGCTCGTATGGCAAGACCTGGTACGACCTGCTTGGACGGGAAATACGAAAAGAAACAAAGAATTTTGCTGGCTATCTTGTTAAAGCAGATAGATCGTATAATAGCAAAGGACTCGTGACCAGCATATCCGAACCATCCACCGGGACACCTTCAAAATGGACCAGCATTCAGTATGATAAGTATGGAAGAATCCAAACGAAAACTCCATATTTTGGGGCAGCCTCATCATATAGCTATGTTGGGGCAACAACCAAAGAAACTGTAAATGGACGGCTCTATACGACTTTGAGTGATGCTGCAGGATTGGTGACTAAGCGTACAGACCCGGCCGGGAGTGTGGCATATTCGTATTTTGGTAATGGAACACTTGAATCGACGAAGGTATTGAATACGGTGGTGACGAGTTTTTCCTATGATAAAAATGGTAACCGGAAAACCATAGACGACCCAAGTGCCGGTTTGCTTCAAAACACATGGTATGGTACCGGTCAGTTACATACCACTACAAACGCGGACGGAGAAGTAACAACTAACGTTTATTTAGCCAATGGTTTACTCGACTATTACATAGATTCAGGCGGTCGCAAAGTTGACTATAGCTACAATTCTGATCAACTTGTAAGTAATATTACCATAACAGAAACTGGACGGCCAACGGTGTCCCAATCATATACATACGAAACTGGCAGGGTAAAAACCATTACTGAGTCAATAGAGAGCGTTACCAATATAATTACGTATGATTATGATGACAAAGGCCGTCTTTGGAAGAAATATTATAATGGTACTACTGACTACGAACAATATTTTTATAATACATATGGCTATCTCTATTTAATCCAATTTAATGGATCAACGGTGTGGCGTTTGACCTCAATGGACGTTTACGGCCGAGAATTAGCGGCTACCATTGGCTCAACAAGTGCTACTTGGGGGTATGATGCCAACAATATGTTGTCGCAAATTAAAGCAACAGGCGTGCAACAGTACGATTATAACTTTGATGCAAGTACCGGAAATCTGAATTCCAGAGCTAATACAGTGAACAGCTTGTCTGAGACTTTTGGATACGATTCCAGCGGGCTTGATAGGTTAACAACAGTAACTGGTTCAATCGCACAAACTATTGGCTATAACACAAATGGTAATATTCTGAATAAGAGCGATGCCGGTACTACTTATGCCTACGATGAAACTCCTTACGCAGTGTCATCGATAGAGAACTACCAGAACATCTCAACTACCGATCAGGTAATCGACTATTATTCCTTCGAGAAAGTTAAGAAAATAACCGAAGGCAACCTAACGGCTGATTTTGAATATAATGCAAATAACCAACGGATCAGGATGGTCCTGAAAAACAACGGAACCGAAACCAAAACCCGCTGGTACTTCGCCGGCAACGTAGAACGGGAGAAAATAGGAAGCACTACTTATGACTACATTTGGATTGGTGGCGATGCGTATACGGCGGTTGCTGTAGCCAAACGAACAGGTACAGGAGCTTGGACGGTGTACAATATTTTCCGAGATCACCTCGGTACGATTACC
The DNA here is from genome assembly GCF_003610535.1 of Mangrovibacterium diazotrophicum. Classification (NCBI taxonomy): domain Bacteria; kingdom Pseudomonadati; phylum Bacteroidota; class Bacteroidia; order Marinilabiliales; family Prolixibacteraceae; genus Mangrovibacterium; species Mangrovibacterium diazotrophicum. The sequence continues at coordinate 3,799,251 of NZ_RAPN01000001.1, forward strand.
CATCTGAAAACAGGTAGTACGATTACCGAGTATAGCTTTGATGCCTGGGGACGCCGACGCGATAAGGACGATTGGACTTACACGCTGACCAGCGAACCTACCTTGTTTGCCGATCGTGGCTTTACTGCCCACGAGTACCTGGAGGATTTTAAGCTTTACAACATGAACGGGCGTATGTACGACCCGGTTGTTGGCCGCTTTTTGAACCCTGATCCCGCTGTGCAGGCACCCGGTTTCACCCAAAGCTTTAACCGGTATAGCTATTGTTTGAACAACCCGTTGAAGTTTACTGATCCGAGTGGCAATAAATGGAAATGGAAATGGCTTAACCCGATGCATTGGTTTAGTGAAGGGATGCAGTGGGTAAATGATAACACCGAAGGGGTTCGGAATAAAATGTCTGATATCGGAATTCCCGATTTTAGTGTGGGAACATCGATTAATATGGCCGGAAATGTTAATTTTAACGGCAGTTATCGAGGACAGGAGGTGTTTAATTCTGAAAACGTAGACCGAAGTAATGCTGTACAAGTTGTAAATCAAGCAATAAATCAGACGAGACAGACTTATGGGCAGGAATGGTGGGAGGCTTCAAATGGTGGTATTACATCTTCAAGTGTTGTTTTGCCTACGATTAGTTCAGCCGCGTCTGTAAATATTAATAGTATTAATCTCAACCGAGGAAGATATATATTTAGCAATACCGTTTATGCCCCATCAACTTACATAGTTAGAACCCCGTTGTTTAATATGGAAGTTTCTGCGAAATTAATGAATAGGACGGGCAAGGTATTAAAATGGGGAAATAGGATCATGTCTGCATATACTGCGTTTAATACCGTTTCGGACCCTCAATTATCAAACTTTGAAAAGACAACCGAGATTACCTCACAAGGTTTATCTACTTTCTTGCCAGGATATTATGGGGTGGCATGGAATGTTGGTTGGGAAGGTGGTAGAAGTATTGTTAATACTTCAGCATATCAATATTGGAAAAGAGATTTTTTGTATAATATTGGGATTATTTACACAATTCCACTTGAGTTTAGGAGATCGGCGATTGAAATCGAATAAAATCTGGACGTATGAAGTTATTTAATACAATTTTTTACCATTTCTACTTATTCTACAAAAAATCAAAAGTAGAGGATCAGCCTATTTCTACTGCGATTTTCTCGATGAGTGTTACACAATCTTTTTATGTTGTGTGTTTTGTTAGCTATTATCTTTCTTTAAATAACCTGCCACGGATGAAGGTAACTCCAATGGTTGTTATTTGCAGTGTCATCATAGCTATAAACTTTGCGACTATATACCGAAAGGCAGAAAAAATAATTGACTCGCGACCAGAGGTCTATTCAAAGACAGTATCAAAGGTAATTTCAATTTTATTTTTTGCGTTAGGTTTTCTTTTATTTGTAACACTCAATTTTATAGTGAATTAATTGAATTTACGAATCTAAATGGGTGCTTTTATAAAAGCGCAATGAACAGTAATTTCCAGTAAGCCACCCAAAACTACGAGGTGGCTTATTGGATTCTCCTTCCAGGTTGGAGTTGGTATGACCGGCGGTTCTCCGTATCCGTTTGCAGGGGCGGATTTACCCAATGGTACGAGTGTTCGGGCTGGATACAATACCGGAAGCGGGCAGCTTTTTGCTGGTGCAACAAATGATGGTTTTACAAATCTTCCAACTTCAGATGAGAAAAGCGTGTCTGCCGCAGTAAATAATATAAAAGCTGTGAGCCGTGCTGATGTTGGAGTTTATTCGCCGGGATTATTAGGGAGTCAGGCGGTTCTTGAGCTATTGAAGTCGTATGGGGCATACATGGCTCAATCTCTTGCGAGGGTATCAGTAGTTAGCCCATTGTTGGCATTAAGTGGAGATTCAGATGATCAAATACGTGGAAAAATTGTGTATCGAGGAGTTGCTACAAATCATCCAGATTATCCAAATGCCTTGTTAGGAATTGCCACACCAATTGGAGGGCATGGAGATCCCAAAAGACATAATTTGGGAAATACTTATAGTATATTTACATCTTGGACCTTCGATCCCAATATTGCGAACTATTATGCCAATAAATCGGGAAAACCTGGAGTTGTTCTGGTCTATAGAGTTCCTCCTGAAGAATGGTGCCGAGTCCAGATTTTTTCCATCAGGCAGAAGTGTTGATAATAGGAGTGGTTAGAGGAGCGACGGTTACTGCTCCAACAGGCCCTGGTTATCCAAATTTAAATAATAGATGATAATAGCTATGGAATTAGTAGAAAGATTGAAGCAAATAAAGAATCAGTTGATTGAAAATGATTCGATTCAATTGGTTTCAGATTGTTTAACTGCAATGAACAGAGAAGAGATATATTTCGAAGATCATGATACTTTGCCGAGAAGTATTGTTGAAGAAAACTATCACGACAAGTTTGCTGTACAAAAGAATATTCTACATGAAGAGCGAGTCTTGGGATATACTGATCTTCTGAAAAGCTTAAAACAATTTCGGGGAGATAATGTGCACCTTTATACGGTTGCTTCTTCCGATTCAGTATTCATTTTATTTTTTAATGAGGATAATGACCATCTAATAGGTTTGCTAAGAACATTTAGTCAACGAAAGCAAGATTTAGAGAAGCTTAATCGAGAGTATCGCGAGAAAGGTTTAGATGTTGCTGGAATTTCGATAAAGATATCTGAATAGAGCTTTTTTACAACGATTCCCCTCGCTGGCGCGCTTTCTGTTAAGTGTGCCGTGTGAACGAAACAAAAAAAAAAGAAGCTATCCGCAAGTGCAGGATGGCTTCTTATATTTTCTTGTGTCTCCCGTTGAAATCGAGTTTCTTATCTCCCCCTCATTTCTGCTTTAGGGGTGACGATGAAAAAAAATGTCTGTGCCGATAATATTTTACCGATTAAAAAGCAGTTCGATTGCTTTCAAAAAAAAGGGATGGATTAACAAAAAGAAGAGGAATAAGTCCAATGCGATATACTTTTTTCTCGTGTATTTGATGCAGTCTATCATTTAAGGTTCGATTTCGTTCGTTTTAGAGCCTAACGTGCGTCCTTAGCTGACTTAAGTTTTATGTCGAATAATCATCTAAAATTCTGTGTGTACATCTGTGTGTATAAAAATAAAAAGAGTTACAAATTATGTCTGTAACTCTTTGGTTTTCAAGTGGAGAATATCGGAATCGAACCGATGACCTTTTGACTGCCAGTCAAACGCTCTAGCCAACTGAGCTAATCCCCCATCATTTTTGCACGGCAAATATAATAATATTTTTAAAACACCAACAGCGGATGTTTTTTTGGTTTGATTTTTGTTTTTAACGCTTTCACAACCACCCCGGTTCAAAACCTAAATATTTAAGCTATGAAAACAAAAAAATCTCCAAAAGCCGATTTGGAAAAGAATCGTTCCTTGTTTTTCTCAGTGGGTCTGGTTCTGGCGTTAGGACTTGTTTTAGCGGCCTTCAGTGTTAAAACCGAGCCGGTCGCTATTCCGGAAACCGGCACCGTATCCTGGGATCCACCCGAAGAAATTATTATTCCGATAACAAGACCGGAAGAAAAGAAAAAAGAATTACCAGTAGTTTCCATCACCGAAATTGTTGTTGACCTGGAAGCAGGTCAGGAGGAACTTGACATGACTGACTTTACGTCGGAAGCTAGTGAAGGAGAGCTTTTCGAAGTGAACCCGGTTTTGGCCAGCACGCCTCCGGAGGTTGAGGAAGAGATTATGATTGTAGCCCAGGAGATGCCTGAGTTCCCGGGAGGAATGAAGTCGTTGATGGCATTTATCGGAAATTCACTTAAATACCCGGTGCTGGCGCAGGAGAATTGTATCTACGGCAAGGTGTATGTTCGCTTCGTTGTTAATAAGGACGGAAGTATCGCTGATGCCATGGTGGTTCGTCCGGTGAATGACTTGCTCGACAAAGAAGCGCTTCGCGTGGTGAGCAGCATGCCAAAATGGAAGCCCGGAATGCAGAACGGAAAGCCGGTTCGTGTCATGTATACAGTACCGATTAATTTCGTTTTGCAATGAAATCAGGAAAATAAAAATGAAATTGAAAAGGAAACAATATTTTGAGGGGCGAACTCTTGGTTTTGTCGATTATTTTCTATCTTTATCCCCTCAAAGTAAAAATGTTCTGTCACAGGATAAACTTCTAAAACTGAATTATGGAATTGAAGAAATCACCAAAAGCTGATCTCGAGAACAAAAGAAATATTTTTGTTCAGATCGGACTTGTGATCTCTCTTGGTATAACATTACTTGCTTTCGAATGGACTACACGTGTGGAACAAGCGACATCGTTGGGTTCGGTAGTTCAGCAGGATGTTGAAGATGAGATCATTCCGATCACCCGTCAAGAAGAAGTAAAACCACCGCCACCACCACCACCACCAAAAGTGGTTGAAGTGTTGACGATCGTTGATGACGACACTGAGATCGAAGAGGAGTTGGATATTGAAGACACAGAAGCCGATGATAACACGGTGATTGATGTTGCTCCGGTTATTCAACAAGAAGCTGAAGAAGAAGAAGAAAGTGAAGTATTCTTCATCGTAGAAAACATGCCGGAATTCCCGGGAGGGGAATTGGCACTTCGTAAGTTCATTGCTAACGCTATCAAGTATCCTGTAATCGCTCAGGAAAACGGTATTCAAGGTAAAGTATATGTGAACTTCGTTGTGGACAAAGACGGTAGTGTAAGTGGAGCCCGTATCGCCCGTGGTGTTGATGCCTCTTTGGATAAAGAAGCTCTTCGCGTGGTGAACAGTCTTCCGAAATGGAAGCCAGGTATGCAAAGGGGTAAACCTGTAAGAGTATCTTATACGGTTCCTATTAGTTTTGTATTGCAGTAACAAGCGAATTACAATAAAAACCCTGGTTTCGTTTTTTCGAGACCAGGTTTTTTTATGCGCTAAACTTTAGTATTTAAATGATCGAAACTTCTCCGCAACAGGAAACCGCAGTTCTGGTAGGTTTAATTAACCAGTATCAGGACGAAAAACAGGCGAAAGAATACCTGGATGAATTGGAATTTCTGGCCGATACGGCCGGTGCTGTTGTGAAAAAGCAATTCTTCCAGCGGCTCGATGTGCCGAACCCCGCCACTTTTGTTGGCTCGGGTAAGCTGGAAGAAATTCAAAATTACATTAAGATTCACGACATCGACAGTGTAATCTTTGACGATGAATTAAGTCCAACGCAGCTACGAAACATCGAGCGTGAGCTTGAATGTAAGGTGCTGGATCGGACGAACTTGATTCTCGATATCTTTGCGAAACGTGCACAAACCGCGCACGCGAAAACGCAGGTTGAATTGGCTCAATACCAGTACATGTTGCCACGATTGACACGTATGTGGACTCACTTGGAGCGTCAGCGAGGTGGTATTGGTATGCGTGGACCCGGTGAAACACAGATTGAAACCGACCGCCGAATTATTTTGGACAAGATCGCACGTTTGAAAGAACAGCTTGTGAAGATTGACAAGCAAAAAGCAACACAGCGAAAGAATCGTGGAAAGATGGTGCGGGTGGCCTTGGTGGGTTACACCAACGTTGGCAAATCAACCATTATGAACATGATGGCCAAGTCGGAAGTGTTCGCTGAAAACAAGTTGTTTGCGACTTTAGATACGACCGTTCGAAAAGTGGTGATCGGCAACATTCCATTCCTGCTTTCGGATACCGTTGGATTCATTCGGAAATTGCCTCACGGCCTGGTCGAGTCGTTTAAGTCAACCCTGGATGAGGTTCGTGAAGCGGATTTGTTGGTGCATGTTGTCGATATTTCGCATCCCGGTTTTGAAGAGCAGATTGATACGGTGAATGGAACCTTGAGTGAAATCGATACGCGCGAAAAGCCGACCATTTATGTCTTTAATAAGATAGATGCTTTCAGCTACGTGCATAAAGATGATGACGATTTGAGCCCAAAGACCAAAGAGAATTACTCGCTGGAAGATTGGAAGAACAGTTGGATGGGCAAGAAGAATACGCCGTCGCTGTTTATCTCGGCCGTCGAAAAGCAAAATGTTGACGAATTCCGCAAAACGCTGTATGAGGAAGTTCACAAGATTCATATCACCCGATTCCCCTACAACGACTTTTTGTACGATCCGGATTGGATTGTTGATTCGGGGAGCGACGAAGAAGAATAAAAAAGTATAGATACGAAAAAAGCGATGGAATTTCCATCGCTTTTTTTATGCCGTTCTGTATTAAGTTCGAATCTTAAAAACAGTGCCGACCAATGCTTACTCAGCAGTTTCTTCACCTTCAGCAGATGCTTCAGGGGCTTCTTCTGTAGCCTCTTCAGTAGCTTCGGCAACAGCAGCTTCAGCTTCAGCAGCCAATTCTGCGTTTTTCTTAGCGATTGCGTCTGCTCTGTCAGCGTTGATTTTTGCTTCAGCTTCCAAACGAGCTGATTTAGAATCGCTGTCTTCTTTCGATAAGCGATCTTTTTTAGCCTGGATTTTTGAGTCTTTATCAGCTACCCATGCTTTAAAGCGTTTTTCTGCTTCTTCTTCAGTGAAAGCGCCTTTTGCAACACCGCCAAGAAGGTGTTTCATGTACAAGACACCTTTGTAAGAAAGAATAGCTCTTACTGTGTCAGTTGGTTGAGCACCTTTGTTAAGCCAGTTTAAAGCTTTATCAAAATCAAGATCGATCGTAGCAGGATTAGTATTCGGATTATAAGATCCAATCCTTTCAATGAAACGACCATCTCGTGGTGCCCTGCTATCAGCTATCACAATGTGATAGTAAGCTAAACGTTTGCGACCAAATCGCTGCAATCTGATTTTTGCTGGCATTGAATTAAAATTTAATTGATAAACAATTTGTAAAAATGTGGCGCAAAGATAGTCTTTTATTTTATTTCCCGAAATGCCTGTTGTGTTTTATTAACGGCAAATGACCACGTTGTTCACGAAACTTTCCTATTTTTGCGAAGGTTTTAGCGGTCAGGAAGTTGTTTGTTCGATTTGGTGCGACTTTCAGAAGGGGATCCCGGGAATTCCGGATTCCGCCCCAACCGTTCCAATCAATCCACATCTGTTAATCGGAGATTTAAAAAAGAGATAGAAAAAGCTATGAAGAAATTATTTGCAACATTTTTTATTGCAGTTTCGGTGTTCGCCGTGGTTTCGTGCGCTAGTGAGGAAGTGCTGCCAAAGGCCTATTGCGACACTTTTATCATTTCAAAGAAAGTTAACGATGTTACGGTGCACGGATTGGGATTCTATGCTTACGCCAACGTTCCAATGAGTTCGGTAATCGCCGAATCTCCGTCGGGAGAAGTTTCGCAGCTCAACTCGTACGGAGCCAATACTTACGAATATTATAAGGAATCGAGCGACGAAGATTTTTCAGCATCACTTCCTGAAATTGGGGCCTACACTTACACCGTTGTTCCGGTTAGTGGTGATGTTTTAACAGCTACCGACGCGATAACCAGTGAAACAATTGAACCGGGTACGTTTACCTCGTGCGTGTTTGATACGGGAGACAATCGAATCGAAGTAAATTGGGAGGAGAATGACGATGCGGATTATGCAGTTGTGGTCTTAAGGAATACCGACGGTGAAGCTGTTTATTATAGCAGTACGCTTTCGTCAAGTACAACCACGGCTTACATTAGCTCAAGTAATTGGCTGGATGGATATTCGCCTGCCGACGGCGTAACTTACACGGTAGATCTGAATTTCTTTTTGCTTGAAAGTAGCTCCAGCGATTATCTGCAAGCAAAATCAGTTGTCAGCCAGGATGTCGTTTGGGGAGAAGCAACTGAAGAGTAATTGAATAATCTCAAATATTTTCAAAAGCGGACTTGCCAACAGCAGGTCCGCTTTTCTTTTTAGTCGAGACGGGGTTTTTGTTGAATTATCGGATGGTAATGTCTAATTTTGCCATTCAACACATTTAACTACACAATTTATGATTTTAAAGGAGCAGCTAAAAGAGCTTGCTGAGCGCCGGGATGCGCTGAGGAGGCATCTTTGACTACGATGCAAAATTAATTCAACTACAGGAAGAAGAGCTTAAAACACAAGACCCGGATTTTTGGACAGATTCGAAGACAGCCGAGGAGCAAATGAAAGTGATCCGGTCAATCAAGGTTTGGACGGAAGGGTACGAGCAGGTCAATAAATCGTTTGACGATCTCCAGGTTTTGTTTGAGTTTTACGAAGCCGACGAAGCCTCGGAAGAAGAGGTGAATGCGCAGTTTGATGAAACACAGGATTTGATTGAACAGCTTGAAGCCAAGAATATGCTTCGGAACGAGGAAGATAAACTTGGTGCCGTGCTGCGAATCAATGCGGGCGCCGGAGGTACGGAGGCAAATGACTGGGCCGATATGCTGATGCGCATGTATTTGCGTTGGGGCGAAAAAGAAGGCTACAAAGTAAAGGTTTCCGAATTCAATGCCGGCGACGAGGTTGGTGTTAAAAACTGCACCATCGAGTTTGAAGGCGATTACGCTTACGGTTATCTGAAGAGCGAGAATGGTGTTCACCGCCTGGTTCGCCTGTCGCCGTTCAACGCGCAGAATAAAAGGATGACCTCATTTACATCTGTTTTCGTCGCGCCACTTGTCGACGATACCATCGAAATCGAGATTAATCCGGCCGATATCTCCTGGGATACTTTCCGCTCGGGTGGTGCCGGTGGGCAGAACGTGAACAAAGTAGAGACTGGTGTTCGTCTGCGACATGCGCCAACGGGTATCATTATCGAAAATACTGAAAGCCGTTCGCAGCTGGGGAACAAGGAAAACGCGTTGCGTTTGCTGAAATCTCAATTGTACGAGCTGGAACTTCGAAAACGACGTGAAACCGTACAAGCCATAGAAGCCGGGAAGAAGAAGATCGAGTGGGGATCGCAAATTCGTTCCTACGTCCTTCAACCCTACAAATTGGTGAAAGATGTACGTACTGCGCACGAATCTGGTAATGTGCAGGCTGTGCTGGATGGCGAGATCGATGGATTTATCAAAGCCTATTTAATGCAATATGGCGATGAATAAAAAAGTACATATAAGGATGGCCTCGCTCGGTGATGCGGAGGCCATCCTCAATATATACCGCCCTTTTATTACGGATACCGTTGTTACTTTCGAGGAGATTGTGCCAACTGTGGACGAGTTTAGGGAGCGAATGAAGTCGATTCTCACCGAAAGTCCGTACCTGGTATGCGAGGTTGATGGAGAAATTGCGGGCTACGCTTATGCATCGGCCTACCGGTCGCGTGCTTCATACCGCTGGAATCGCGAAGTAACCGTTTATCTTCGGCCCGAATACCGTGGGATGAACATGGGCACAGCTTTGTATTCGGCGTTGATTCCAATTTTAAAAGCTCAAAATTACACCAACTTGCTGGCGGTTGTCACTTTGCCAAATGAAGGGAGTAAGCGGCTGCACGAACGCATGGGCTTTAAGGCTTGCGGCGTGTTTAACCAGGTTGGCTACAAAAAGCAGCAATGGCACCAGGTTGGCTGGTGGGAGCTAGCTTTGATCGATAAGGAAACTCAGCCACTTGAACCGATCCTTTTGAAGGACTTTAACGACGATTCTTTTGTGAGGCAAACAATGCTGAAAGCGGCGGATTTAGTGAAGATTTAGACGGTTTTTCTTGAGCATCTCGGAAAAATCTACTTACTTGTGAATGTTAGCAAAGGCTTTAGTTATGATTAGACCGGAAAATTACATCAATCGTGAAATCAGTTGGTTATCGTTTAATGCTCGGGTGTTGCAGGAAGCAGAAGATCAGACGGTGCCTTTGTTCGAACGGCTCCGGTTTTTAGGGATCTTCTCGAATAACCTCGATGAATTTTTCCGCGTGCGTGTTGCCTCGGTCCGTCGTATGGTTGATTTTGGCGACGATGGCAGTATTTTGGGAGACTATTCGCCCGAAGAATTGCACGAGAGAATTTACGATGTTGTTTACGCTCATCAGCGAAAATCGCAGGAGATCTATCGCAACATCATGGTTGAGATGGCGGCAGAGAACATCTTCATTATTGATGAAACCCGCCTTACCAGTGAGCAGGGGATTTTTGTAAAGCGCTATTTTTACGAGAAAGTGCTTCAAAACCTCGTTCCCATTATGCTGGGCGACGATCACAAGTTTCCGTATTTGCGGGATCGTTCGGTTTACTTGGCAATCAAGCTTTACCGATCCAACAAGCCGGATAAATTTGCTTACGCATTGGTTCGGGTGCCTAGTATTTCACTTACCCGTTTTCTGGTTTTGCCTTCACGAAACGGCAAAAAGTATGTGATTCTTCTGGATGATATTATTCGGTACTGCCTGCCGGATATTTTCCCGTTGTTTAAATACGATAAGTTTGAGGCGTACACCGTAAAAGTTACCCGCGACGCCGAGTTGAATATTGACGATGACATTTCGAAAAGTTTCATCGAAAAGATGGAGCTTAGCTTAAAACGTCGGAAAGTGGGAACGCCGGTGCGTTTGTTGTACGATAGCCAAATTCCGGAAGAGATGCTGTCTTTTATCACCAGTAAAATGCACCTGGATCCGGAAAATATTGTTGCCGGCGGTCGTTACCACAACCACAAGGATTTTATGAATTTCCCGGAGATTGGCGCGCCACATCACTATTATAAACGTTTAACGCCGGTTCGTCACAAGAATTTGCCGCCACACGACAGCATTCTCAAAAAGATGCGTCACAGCGATATCATGTTGCACTACCCCTACCAAAGTTTCAACCATTTTCTGGATCTGTTGCGCGAAGCTGCAATCGACCCGAAAGTGGTCGAAATTGGTATCACCATTTACAGGGTAGCCGAAAATTCGCGGGTTGTAAACTCGTTGCTGAATGCGATTCGGAACGGAAAAAAAGTAACGGTGATGATCGAACTGCAGGCGCGGTTTGATGAAGAAGCCAATATTTTCTGGTCGAATAAATTGCAGGAAGAGGGTGCTCACGTGATTAATGGTGTGCCCGGTTTGAAGGTGCACTCGAAAATTACCTGGATCAAGCGAAAGGAAGGGGACTCTTTCCGGAATTACGCGTATGTGGGCACCGGTAACTTCCACGAAGGTACTTCCCGCGTTTATGGTGACGACGGACTGCTTACAGCTGATCCGCGAATTGCAGACGAAGTGGCCAGCCTGTTTGGTTTCTTCAAGCACAATTACCGCAATAACCAGTATAAGCACATCATTGTGAGTCCGTTTGCAATGCGCGATTTCTTCTCCAGCATGATTGATAAAGAGATTGAAAACGCCAAATCCGGCAAACGCGGATACATGCTGCTGAAGATGAATAGCCTGATTGATCCTGAAATGATGGACAAAATTAAGGAAGCAGCCAAGGCCGGCGTCAAAGTTCGATTGATTGTTCGGGGGATATTCGGTTTGAAAATCGACGACGAGGAAATCCGGAAAAACATTGATGCGATCAGCATTGTGGATAAATACCTGGAACACTCGCGAGTGTTTATTTTCGGTAATGGCGGCGACGAGAAATTCTTTATTTCGTCAGCCGACTGGATGCCTCGAAATCTGAATCGTCGCATTGAAGTTGCCTGCCCCATTTACAATCACGACATTAAAGACGAGTTGCGGAAGATGTTGAAGATCCAGTTGCGCGACAACACGAAATCGCGGATCCTCGAAAATACCCTTTCGAATACTTACAACCGACCAGAGGTTGAAGGGCGATTCCGAGCTCAGGAAGATTTTTACCAATACATTAAAGAAAAACACCAGGTAATCATGAAAATATATCACAATCCACGTTGTTCAAAAAGTCGGGCCGGGCTGCAGTTCCTGGAAGAAAACGGCTATGAAACGGAAGTTGTCAACTATATGAAAGATGGTATTTCGGAAGATGAAATTCGCCACATCATGAAATTGACGGGTATGTCGGCTTTCGATTTGGTACGGACGCACGAAGAATTGTACCGGACCGATTATAAAGACAAGTCGATTAGTGATGATGAATGGGTGAGCATTCTTTCTGCCAACCCGAAATTGCTGAAACGCCCGATTGTGGTCAATGGTAAAAAAGCCATTTTTGCACAACCGGCCGAGCTGATCGATAAAATTCTGTAGTCGGTTTTTAACCGACTTTCGACTGCAGGTCTTTGATTTCTTTCTCCAGTTTTGCTTTTCGTTTTAGTGCTTTCGAAAGCGCTAGCGTTTGAACAAAAGCCTGCTTGTCGTAGTCTTCCAGAACAATATAGTAATAGCGCTTGCCCAGGAAGACGGCTTTCAGGTTGCGGTCGGCATGTTGGGCGATAAATTCAACAACTCCGTTGTCTTTGCCGTCCATGTAAGTTACTTTTTCCCATTTGGTATTCAGAAAATCGCTGTGGTGATTTAACGGCGAGCCAACCGGAACGGTATCGGTTTTAGCTTGAAGGTCGCCATCGTAAACGCGGATGGCCACGTGATCCAGCCATTGTTCTCCATAGTAGTTGCTCGAGATATAAATCTCACCGCGCTCGTCGAGGTAAATCTGGATGAATGATTTGTTCCATCTGCGCTGGAATTCCTGGCGTTTATGGATGTATTGCGTGTACCGGTCAAATTCAGTTTTCTCTTCCACGAAATTCTTTTTCAAATCAGCCATCCCGGCGTTCAGCGTATCGAGTTCGTCTTGCGCGCTGTAAAGCATTTCACCGTAAACTTTCTTTTTGAACTGGTCGCTGGCAACTACCTGTTGGATGGCTCCTTTGTAAAGCAAACGAACTGAATCGGCGGTTTGAATGGCAGTCAGCGTATCACCTTGCTGAAAAAGTTGTTCGGCCAGTTGCAGTTTTTCTGCAGCCAGTTGTTTTTCAGATTTTCCGCACGAGATCAATTGAATGGAGATTAAAAAAAGAAGAAAAAAACGGATCGCTTTCATGGACAAATGATTTAAAATCTTTTCTTTCGTAGTTTCTGAATGCTCAAAGAAACAGAATAATTTTCAGGATGGAAACAAATTCAGTGGCATTTTTTCAATCTCAAAATACCCCGGAACTTCCGGTAAAGCCCATCGTTGCAGCGTGGAAGGTGAAGAATCCGCAAAATGTTGGTAGCCTCATGCGGCTGGTCGACAATCTTGGCTGCGAGGAACTCATTTTGCTGGATGACGAGAACGACAAACGGGAGGCTTCAATTAAGAAAACAGCAGGTTTGAGCTATAAGAATGTGCAGTTGCGCTATCAGTCGGCTGATGACTTTTTTCAGCAAATACCCGAGGAATATTCCGTTTTTGCGATTGAGACGTCTGAAGGAGCCACAAATGTTTTCCAAACAGAATTGCCGCAACGGATTGTTTTTCTACTTGGCAGCGAAATGCGAGGCCTTCCGGAAGAACTTATTTTGAAGTGCAGCCGGGTGGTTTTCATCCCAATGACTGGTAAGTGTAAGTCAATGAATATTTCACACGCCCTGGCAGTCTGCCTATTTGAATGGCAGCGGCAACAATTATTTGCAGGTGAGTAACCATACTTATAGATTTTTTCTATATTTATCCAAAACAAATTGAAAAATCATGATTACGCTAACCCAACTCGAATACATCGTAGCGGTTGATACCTTTCGCCATTTCGGGCGTGCGGCAGAGCATTGTTTTATTACACAGCCCACGCTCAGTATGCAGATCAAAAAGCTGGAGGAAGATTTGGAGGTGGTCATCTTTGATCGTAGCAAGCAGCCATTGATTCCGACTGATGTGGGTAAACGGATTATTGAGCAGTCGCGCATTATTTTGCAGGAAACCGAAAAGGTGAACAATATAGTGAAGGATCACAAAAACCTGATTTCCGGTGAATTGAAAATTGGCATCATTCCAACCCTGGCGCCGTACCTGCTGCCATTGTTTATTGGTAATTACAAGCGGAAATACCCAAACATTAATATTAAGGTAGAAGAGCTGACAACCGAGAGTATTGTTGATCACTTGAATCGTGATTTGTTGGATGTTGGTATTTTGGTAACTCCCTTAAAAGAAGACCGCATCAGCGAAAAGCCGATCTTTTACGAGGAAATGATGCTGTATGCACACAAAGACCACCCTTTGCACAACAAGGCGGAGGTGAAAGTGAAGGATATTTCGGTTCCCGAGATTTGGTTGTTGAGCGATGGGCATTGTTTCCGTCATCAGGTTATTAATCTGTGTTCGTTCAAAGGGTCACACAACGAAGATCTGCCTTTCCATTTCGAAGCAGGGTCGCTGGAAACGCTGATGAATATTATCGATAAAGAAGGAGGAATTACGCTGATTCCGGAACTGGCGGCCATTGAAATGGCGAAAGAACGCTCGTTGCATGTGCGGGCTTTCGACGATGTAACGCCGCTGCGGGAGGTGAGTTTGGTCTATTCTCGTCACTTTGCCAAGAATAAACTGATCGAATTACTGTGGCGGGAGATTGTTAACTCGATGCCGCAGAGTTTGTTAAATAAAGATCGGGGTACGATCGTCGATTGGAAGTAAATTTTTTTCAAATTTTTGTTTGCAGTTTCAAAAATCTTCCATTTCTTTGCATCGCTGAAATCGAAAGCAGTTGCGCTAATAGAAGCGGGACAGATTTTAGAAAAATTTCTTGAAAAAGTTTGGAGACTAAAAAAAAGAAACTATTTTTGCAGTCCCAAAATCAAGGGAGACAAATTAATGATGGCCCGTTCGTCTAGCGGTTAGGACGCCAGGTTTTCATCCTGGTAGCAGGGGTTCGATTCCCCTACGGGCTACTTTACAAAGAAAAAAATTGAGGAAATTATAAAATGGCAAATCATCAATCTTCAAAAAAGAGAATCAGACAAGACGAGAAAAAACGTCTTGAAAATAAATACTACGCAAAAACAATGCGCAACGCATTGAAAAAACTGCGTGCTGCTACTGAGAAAGAAGCTGCTGTTGCCGAGTTGCCGAAAGTAACTTCGATGATTGACAGATTAGCTAAGAAAAACGTTATTCACAAGAATAAAGCTTCAAACTTAAAGGCTAGTTTAGCTTCACACGTGAACAAATTATAAGAAATTACTTATATAGTGAGAAGCCTCTTCAGCAATGAAGAGGCTTTTTTTTGCTTTGCAAAGTCGGTTTGGTGGAATTTTCATAACTTAGTTAGAAACCGACTGACTGATGTATAAAAAGCTAAGTATTAAGGAGTGGGCTGTGGAAGACCGGCCTCGGGAAAAACTTCTTCAGAAAGGAATCCGCTCTCTTTCTGACGCCGAGTTGATGGCAATTTTGATAGGCTCCGGCAATACGGAGGAATCTGCTGTCGAACTTTCCCGTCGCATTTTAGCGCAGGCTGGTAATAATTTGAACGAACTTGGGAAACGGCAGGTCAACGATTTGTTGAAATTCAAAGGAATTGGCGAAGCCAAAGCAGTCAATATTTTGGCCGCTTTGGAGCTGGGCCGACGACGCAAGGAACAAACGCCCGCTGAAAAGTTGGTGGTTACAGCCAGCCGGGATGCCGCTGACTATTTTCGTCCTTTGCTGGAAGATCTGCCAGTCGAGGAATTTTGGGTGTTGCTGCTCAACCGTTCCAATACGGTGCTTGATCGGTTTATGTTTAGCCAGGGTGGCTTGACGGGGACTGTCATCGATGTGCGCATCATTCTAAAAACAGCCCTGGAGAAACTCGCGTCCGCAATTATTCTGTGCCATAACCACCCGTCAGGGAGTACCAAACCCAGTGACGCAGATCGAAACATCACCCGAAAAATAAAACATGCTGCAGAAATCATGGAAATTTCTGTTCTCGATCACATCATTATCGCGCATCATCAGTATTTTAGTTTTGCCGATGAAGGAATTTTGTAGATCGAGACCATGATTGTTGTTTTTGCCACCAATATTACCAATCGCTTGCGTTACATTTTCGAACTGTATTTCGAGGAGCTGCTGAATGTTCCTGTTAGCTTCACGACTGAGCCGGATATTTTTCAGAAAGAAAGCGGCTTGAAAATTAATTACTCGGATCAAAAATTTGCGGTTGGCCAACTGGATATGCGGCCGCACAAGCTACTGTTTCAGACAGGGCTTGATTACCAGAATTTATCGTCAGTAACTTGCGACGAGCAACTTTGTCTGTTTCCTAGTTCGAAGGATTCGTTTCTGCCTTTCGACCCTTTTGCGGCTGGTTTTTTCATTGTTACCCGCTATGAGGAATACCTGGAAAGGCAATTCGGTAAACATCAGCGCTATCCGGCTAAGCACAGCATCCTTTATCGCAACAAGGTTTTGGATCGGCCGGTTGTCAACCAGTGGGCCATGTTGATCGCTCAAAAGCTTCATGAGCACGATCCGAATTTCTCATTGCCAAAGCCGGCTTTCAAATTTCTAACGACGATTGATGTTGACAATGCCTGGGCATTTAAAAATAAAAGTCTTGGGCGGCTGGCTGGTGCAAGCCTGAAAAGTATCCTTCAGGGGCGGGTGCGCGAAATGCAAAGTCGGTTTCGGGTTTGGGCCGGAAAAGGAGATGATCCGTATGACACGTACAACTACATCCGGGAGTTGTACAAAGGCAACGAGCATTTGTTGCAGTTCTTCTTTTTGCTGGGCAAGAGCGGCCGGTATGATCGAAATATTTCTGCTAAGAATGAAGAGCTCAGAGCGCTCATTCGTAGTTTGGCAAAAGATTTTAAAGTTGGTATTCATCCATCCTATCGTTCCAATCGAGTGAAGGGAGAATTGTTTCGCGAGCGCAAAGTTTTGGAAGAGATCATTGGGAAGCCGGTGTTGTCGAGTCGGCAGCATTTTCTGAAACTAATTCTTCCTGTGACTTATCGGCGGTTATTGAAGGCTGGTATTCGAGAAGATCACACCCTGGGTTACGCAGAGTGTGTTGGTTTTCGTGCCGGAATTGCCGCACCGTTTTGGTTTTACGACCTGAAAGAAGAGCAAAAAACGAACTTGCGCGTGTTTCCGTTTCAAAGTATGGATATCAGTTTACGCGATTATATGCGGAAGTCGCCGGAAGAGGCTTTGGAGCTGCTGAAGAAAATGATGCTTGAAGTCAAGAAAAGCGGCGGAACTTTTATAAGTTTATGGCATAATGAAAGTTTGAGTGATGTTGGCCGATGGAGTGGTTGGAGAAAGGTTTTTGAAGAAATAACGGCCTTGGGATTAGCTTTAGAAAATGAGTAACATCGAAATTAGCTACCTACGATACGACGAAGTTGATACAGATAAATGGGATCTCTGTTTGGCAAATTCACCCAATGCGTTGGTGTATGCCCAATCCTGGTATCTCGATAAATTGTGCCCCGAGTGGGACGCACTGGTAGTTGGCGATTACAAGTATATCATGCCGTTGACTTTTCGGAAGAAGTATGGTTTCCGGTACTTGTATCAACCTCTGTATTGCCAGCAGCTCGGTATCTTCCCAACGCCGACGAAAGAAATCTCGGAAGCATTCTACCGGAAGGCGATGTCGCTTTTCTCGTTTGCCCAGATTCATTTGAACGCGATGAATCTACCGGTGCCAGACATGCAGGTGGAAGTGCGTTACAATTTATTGCTGGGTTTGCAGGAATCATACCCGGAATTGGCCTCGCGTTTTTCGGACCACACTGTTCGCAAGTTGAAAAAGGCTTCGCATAATCGGCTGAACTTCATTCATGGTCTTTCGTTAAAAGAATACCTGGACTTCAAAAAGGAGCATTCGGCGGTGAAGTTGAGTAAACAGGATTTAATGTGCCTTCATCATTTGCTGGCATTTTCTTTATCACGAAATTTGGGAGAAGTTTACGGAGTTTACGATCGAAAGAATAAGCTCTGTGCTGCAGCTTTCTTTGTTCGTTATCAAAAAAGGGTGACCTTTGTAAATGCGGCAACAAGTCCCGAAGGGCGTGAGCTGAATGCCATGTATTATCTAATCGACCAGTTTATCTTTCAGCACGCCGGGAAAGACTATTTATTGGATTTTGAGGGCTCGATGATTGAAGGGATAGCAAGATTGTATAAAGGTTTTGGTGCAAGTCCCGAAACTTATTATTACCTGAGCTGGAATAATCTTCCGGTTTGGGCAAAATGGTTGAAACGATGAATGAAATTTCGCAACAATTAATATCCGAACTGGCAGTAATGACCCCTTTCAGCTTATTGAAGTCAGGGAAGTCGACACCGGTTTTATTGCCATTTTATCATTTGGTAACCGACGAAAGTTTAGCTTTTCGTTCCAATTACGATTATCCGTCGGTTGCGCAGTTTGAGGCCGATCTCGATTTTTTGCTGAAGCATTTTAAGCCGTTGAGCTTAGGCGATTTGTTGAAAGGCGGAGATCTTTCTCATTCTTTTCACCTTAGTTTCGACGACGGACTAAAAGAATGTTACGAAATCGTCGCGCCAATATTGAAACGGAAAGGAGTGCCGGCAACCTTCTTTATTAACCCGTCGTTTGTCGATAACAAAGATCTTTTTCACCGCTACAAAGCGTCCGAGATAATTGCCACACTAAAAGCCAGGAACATCCAGATCAGCCTTCAGCGAACCTATGCCGATTTGGCTTCGCTTGACGAAATGGCCGAAGAAATTGGGCTGAATTGGGAAAGCTGGCTCGAAGAGAAGAAGCCCTATATGAGCATGGAGCAGGTAAAAAGTCTGGTGGCTGACGGATTCACGGTTGGCTCCCACTCGATGGATCATCCGGAATTTGAATTGCTGGACGAGGAAACACAACTCGAAGAAATTCGCGAAAGTATGGACTGGGTGAATCGCAAGTTGAAGCCCGAAATTAAAGCTTTTGCTTTCCCGTTTACCGATGTTGGTGTGTCGGATGCTGTGTTTGAAGCTTGCCGGGATGAAGGAATATTCGATATTAGTTTTGGTACGGCAGGCATAAAGCGAGAGCATTTCCCGTTTCATTTTCAACGGTTGCCTATGGAGAGTAAAATTGAGTTGAGCACCAAGAAACGGCTGAAAGAAGCCTATATGGCATATCGGTTAAAGCGCGTATTGGGTAAACATTACGCCAGGAGGTTTTAATGGAGTTGCGCAAAGTCCGGATCGGCGAATTAAAATTCTTTGCGGAGAGTCAGTGGTTTCAGCAACTACCGGTACATCCGGTGAGTCTCTCTCGGGTAGCATCCTACGTCGCTAACCCGCATGCCCGGCCCGAAGATCCAGTCCTTTATTTTTATGCTGAAGGTGATGAAATTCTCTCATTCCGCACGCTCTTTCCCGGAATTTTGAATGGTGATAGCCGGCGTTTTGCCTGGCTTAGTGGTGCATGGACACATCCCCTGTATCGGAAGAAGAAGTTGTCGATTAATTTACTGAAAGAGGCCGCTGCTGATTGGGACGGTTGTTTGATGGCTACCAATTTTGCGCCCCTTTCCGGAAAACTATACCAGCGATCAGGACTGCTCAAATCGTTTTCTGAAATAAAGGGAAGACGGTTTTATTTGCAGCCCGATTTTCGGAAGCTTCTGGAACCGAGGCTAGGCGCTCATGCCTATTTGGGAGCGATCCCGAATGCGTTTGTGCGAACTGCTGCCGAGAGGAGAATCAGTCAATTTAAGCCAGAAGTTCCGACGGATAGGAGCTGGGAAAAAATGCCTTTCCCGGATCGGGAGTGTATGGACCTGGCGAATTCGCAGCAACCGAACTTCCTTTTTAGGCGAGGTGAGCAGGAGCTGAAGTGGATTTTAGCATATCCTTGGGTATCGACCGATGATCACACTTTCGAGACTAGCTATCCATTTAGTTCCTACTCCCGTCAGTTCGAGGTTTACATGGTCAAGTTTTTTCAGGAAGGGCAGTTTCTCGGTTTTCTGATTTATTCATTGCGAGACGGACATTTAAAACTTCTGCACCTGCATTTCAGTAGAAATTGCACCGATTTGGTCGCCTTATTTCTGACTCAAGAAGCTGTTGAGAGCCGAGTTGAAATGGTGACAATTTTACATGAGGAAGTTGCTGAACGCATATATGGACAGGAAAATCCATTTTTGTTTTCGAAAGAATTTAAGCAGAGCATCTATAGTAGCACGGCAGACCTGCCACAAAACAGTCAGATACAGCCCGGTGAGGGGGATTTTATCTTCACTTGATTCCCGCCGAAAGGGAAAAATTATGTATTTTCGGCAAAAATTTTTGACATGAAAATTCACAATCTCAGCGAATCAACATCAATCTTCAATCAATACATCTCCGAAATACGCGACGAGAATATTCAGCGTGACCCGCTTCGTTTCCGTAGAAACCTGGAACGGTTGGGCGAAGTTTTTGCCTACGAAATCAGCAAAACTTTAGAATATAAAGTTTCGGACGTGAAAACACCGCTTGGAATTGCACAGGTGCCGGTTTTGAAACAACAACCTGTTTTAGCAACAATCCTGCGCGCTGGTTTACCTTTGCAGCAAGGCTTGCTGAATGTATTTGATAAAGCAGAAAACGCGTTCATTTCGGCCTATCGTAAATACGACGATGAGGGTGAGTTTCATATTGAATTCGAGTACCTGGCGACTCCGGATTTGAGCGAGAAGGTGGTGATGATCACCGACCCTATGCTGGCATCGGGTGCGTCGATGGAAATTGCTTACAAGGCGATGATGCAAAAAGGCGATCCAAGTCATGTGCATCTGGTCTCAATTATTGCAAGTCGCAAAGGAGTTGATTATGTGAAAGAACACATTAAGGATAAAAATGTGACGCTTTGGTTGGGTGCAATCGACGAAGAGATGACGATGAAATCGTACATCGTGCCAGGTTTGGGTGATGCCGGTGATTTGGCATTTGGGCCTAAAATTGATTCACACTAGAAGATATTTTCGAAACAAGATAGATGAGCCGGAGTTGTCCGGTTTTTTTATTTTTTCACAGCTTCAACCGAGAAAACCATTGGAATTTTATTGTCAAGATGCTCAATCCGGTATTGGTTTTTGCCGCAGGAAACAGTTTTGTTGAAACAATTGTAGGGGGAATAATCAAACTCATCGAAAGCCTCAATGGTGAGGCTATTTTTTATAAGGCTGTTCAGCACTTCGCTTGTCGGGTGATTCCAGCAAACTGATTCGAGTTCAATCGGTGCATCCCGGTCTGTGTAAGTTCCGGTTTCCGTTTCAACAATCGTTTCGCGGTTAAAATAATCGTATTGAATGCGGCTGAAATTGGCATCGAAAATCCAAACCATCGGGTGGAACTCAACTAACAGGAGGCGTCCTCCGGGCTTCAGGAAATGCGAAATAACAGACGCCCACTTGTCCAGATCGGGCAACCAGCCGATAACACCGTAGCTGGTAAATACCAAATCGAAATTGTCTTCCAGTTGATTGGGGAGATCGTACAAGTCGCAACAAATAAAACGGACCTTTGCATTGCAGTCACAGGCCAACTGTCGTCCCCGCTCAATTGCCTCGTCAGAAAGATCGACTGCCGTTACTTCGGCACCCAAGCGGGCCAGCGAAATACTGTCCTGTCCGAAATGGCATTGCAGGTGGAGAACTTTTTTGCCTGTAAGATTCCCCAGTCGCTCAAGTTCAATGGGGCGCAGAGAGTTGCCGCCTCGGATGAATTCATTTACCTGGTAGAAGTCCGATTCAAAATGAATGGCTGTTCGGGCGTTCCAAAGTTTCCGGTTGATCTCGATGTAGTTTTTGTCCATTTCGATTTGTTTTGAAAGGTGTTTGAAGGTATTAACTTTACAGTTTAAAGGCAAAGAAAAATATGATTGAACTGAACGAGGAGCAAAAACAAGCGTTTTCGAAAGCTGCTGCATTGTGCAGCCGGGCGGAGAAAAGCCCGGGATCAATTCAAAACAAATTGGAGCAGTGGGGCTTGTCGCCGGAAGACGCCGAGCCGGTTATGCAACAACTGTTTCAGCATCAGTTTTTGGACGAGGAACGCTTTGCTTGCAGCTATGTGCGCGACAAGTTTCGGTTCAACCAATGGGGACGGGTGAAGATCGCCTTTCACCTGCGTGCCGAGCGGATTTCACCTGCCGCCATTCAGAAAGCACTGGAAGAATTGGACGAAGAAAGTTATTACGAATCGCTAAAGACGTTAATGAGAGAAAAACTTCGGAAGACGAAAGGGGCGAATTCCTATGATTTGAAGGCGAAAATTTTTCGTTTTGCCCAAAGCCGTGGTTTCGAGCAGGATCTGATCTTCTCGGTTTACAAGGAGCTAACCAATGACTAATTCGGTCGAAATACCACGGCGAAATTTTCTACTTTTGCGGATCTAAATCCACAGTTTTTAGCATTGTTTCGTTGAACCAATTGGCTCATTTGAGGGTTGGAGATTTGGCAGGCATGAAGTGTCGATCGCTTCATTTCTTATTCACATTTAATCAACAGAAGCTTTCATGCCGCGATGAAAACTGTAACTTTAAAGAGAATGATTTGGCCTTCTTTGGGCTCGTGAGAAAGATTAAAAAGACTAGAAAATGATTCCATTTACGCACCTACATGTCCACTCGCAATATTCGATTTTGGATGGAGCTGCCAGCATTAAAGGACTGGTAGGCAAGGCCAAAAAGGACGGCATGACTGCCCTTGCCCTGACCGACCACGGTATGATGTTCGGGATTAAAGAATTTTGGGACACCTGTAAAAAGGAAGGAATTAAGCCGATTCTGGGCTGCGAAACCTATGTTGCCAGCCGTACCGTTGCTGATAAATCAGATAAGGTTGACCGCTCGGGCGACCACTTGATCTTGCTGGCCAAGAACAGAATCGGCTATGTAAACCTGATCAAGTTAATCTCGGTTGCAGCGACCGACGGTTTCTACTATAAGCCCCGTATAGACAAGGATTTGTTGAAAAAACACAGCGAAGGTCTGATTGTTTCGTCGTCGTGTTTGGGGGGCGAAGTGCCGCAGCACATCATGAACACCACCATGGAAGAAGCCGAAGAAACCGTAAAATGGTTCAAATCGGTTTTTGGTGAAGATTACTACCTGGAGCTGCAGCGTCACAAATCGGAAATGCCTGAGCTGAACGAGCAGGTTTACAAGTACCAGGTGATGGTGAACGAGCGGGTGCTCGAGCTGGCGAAGAAATTCGATGTAAAGGTGATTTGTACGAACGACGTTCACTTTACCAATAAAGAAGATGCCGATGCGCACGACCTGCTCATCTGTTTGAACACCGGTAAAGATTTTGACGATCCGAACCGGATGCGCTACACCAAACAGGAATGGTTTAAGACGCAGGCAGAAATGAACGAACTGTTTGCCGATGTTCCGGAAGCACTTCGAAATACACAAGATATTGTCGACAAGGTTGAAGAGTTCGAACTGAATTCATCACCGATCATGCCCCCGTTCCCGATTCCTGAGGAATTTGGAACTATGGAGGCCTACCTTGAACAATTTGATGAGGCGGCCATCACCGAGGAGTTTGGTGAGAACAGCGTGAAACGTAACGGCGGTTACGAAAAGACTGTCCGTGTAAAGCTGGAATCCGATTACCTGGAGCACCTGACATACGACGGTGCCTACGTGCGGTACGGAAATCCGTTGCCTCACGATGTGAAGGAACGGATCGACTTTGAGCTGGATACGATCAAAACGATGGGTTTCCCGGGGTACTTCCTTATCGTGCAGGACTTCATTGCTGCTGCCCGAAATATGGGCGTACTTGTTGGGCCGGGCCGTGGATCGGCAGCGGGGGCTGCGGTTTCGTATTGTGTGGGGATTACCAACATCGACCCGATTAAGTACGATTTGCTGTTCGAGCGTTTCCTGAACCCGGACCGGATCTCCATGCCCGACGTCGATATCGACTTCGATGATGACGGTCGCCAGATGGTACTCGACTGGGTGACCGAAAAATACGGGCAGGATAAGGTAGCTCACATTTGTACATTCGGTACCATGGCTACCAAACTGGCCATCCGGGACGTTGCCCGTGTGATGAAGTTGCCTTTGCCCGATGCCGACCGCTTGGCGAAGCTGGTGCCTGAAGCGCCTAAAATGAGTTTCGAAAAAGCGTACAAGGAAAGTCCCGAGCTGGCAGCAGAACGCGATTCCGACAATCCGTTGGTGCGCGACACGCTAAAATACGCCGGGACACTGGAAGGCTCGGTGCGTCAAACGGGTGTTCACGCCTGTGGGATCCTGATCAGTCGCGACCCGTTGACCGATCACATCCCGATTATGCCAACCAAGGAAGAGCACCTTTACACGACTCAGTACGACGGGCGTTTCGTAGAGGCGATTGGTTTGCTGAAGATGGACTTCCTGGGGCTGAAAACCCTTTCAATTATAAAAGAATGTCTGGAGAATATTCGACTTTCCAAAGGGATTGAGGTTGATATCGATTCGGTTCCGATGGACGACGAGAAGACATTCGAACTTTTTAGCCGTGGTGATACGACAGCGATTTTCCAGTTCGAATCGCCCGGAATGAAAAAGCACTTGCGTAACCTGAAACCAAACCGTTTTGAGGACTTGGTGGCAATGAACGCCTTGTATCGTCCGGGGCCTATGGAATACATTCCCGACTATATCGAGCGAAAGCACGGTCGCAGGAAGGTGGAGTACGACCACCCCATGATGGAAAAATACCTGAGCGATACCCACGGTATTACCGTGTTCCAGGAACAGGTGATGCTTTTGTCGCGGCACTTGGGCGGTTTTACCCGTGGTGACTCCGACTCGTTGCGTAAGGCGATGGGGAAAAAGTTAATTGCCATGATGGATAAGCTGAAAGTGAAATTCGTGGAAGGCTGTAAGGCGAATCCGGATTTTGTGGAAGGCTGCAAGCAGATTGGGAAAGAAAATGAGATTGAAAAACTTGTCAATAAGATATGGAAGGACTGGGAAGCGTTTGCCAGTTATGCCTTCAACAAGTCGCACTCGGTGTGTTATGCCGATATTGCATATCGCACTGGATATTTGAAAGCCCATTATCCGGCCGAGTTTATGGCGGCCAACATGAGCCGAAACCTGAGTAATATTGCCGATATTACCAAGTTGATGGAAGAATCGAAGCGAATGGGAATCAACGTACTTGGCCCCGACGTTAACGAAAGTTTCCTGAAATTTACGGTAAACAAAAAAGGTGATGTACGTTTTGGTATGGCTGCAATCAAGGGCGTTGGTGCCGGAGCAGTTTCGAACATCATTGAGACACGCAAAAATGGGCCGTTTACTGATATATTTGATTTTGCAGAGCGTGTCAACCTGCAGGCGGTTAACAAGAAAAACATCGAAGGTTTGGCCAGTGCGGGGGCTTTCGACAGTTTTGGCTTGAAACGAAGCCAGTTTTTTGCCGGCGCAGATGAAAATGATGCGCCGTTCATGGAAAAGCTGATTAAATACGGGCACCAAATTCAGGCGGAAAGCCAGAATGCCATGCAATCGCTTTTTGGTGAAGTGATGTCGGCGCAGGCTGTGAAAAAACCGGACATTCCCAATGTTCCGGAGTTTGCAAACCTGGTGATGCTCGAAAAAGAGAAGTCGCTAATTGGAATCTACCTTTCGGCTCACCCGTTGGATGAGTACAAGCTGGAATTTGAAAATTTTGTCAGCCGGGAATTCACGCTGAAGAATCTGAACAGTAATATCGATGCGCTGAAAGGACGGGAAATTACCTTTGCCGGGATGGTGACTGAGGCTTTTGAAACGGTTGGGAAAACCGGAAAGCCTTACAGTAAACTAACGCTGACGGATTATGAAGATTCATACACTATTTTCTTCTTTGGCAAGGACTACGTGGAGTACGGCAAATATTGCAAACCCAATATTTTTATTCTCGTCAAGGGACTTGTTCAGGAGAGTTTCCGAGGCGGCCTGGAGTTTCGGGTAAAATACATCGAGATGCTGGAAGAGGTTCGGAAAAACCAGGTGAAGACCGTCACCGTTGATGTGGCGATTCAGGCGATTACACCTGAGCTTGTTCAGAACATGGAGTCGATGAGTAAACAGCACAAAGGGACTGCCTTGCTGAAGTTTAATTTGTGGGATACGGAAACAAAAACCGTTGTCAATCTGTTTTCAAGAAATACTCGGATTGAGATGAATCGGGAGATCGAGACATTTTTCCGTCAACAGGAAAATCTGTCTTTCAAAATTAATTAGTTTTGTGTTGAAAATGAATTCTCAAACGGTCGTTCAAATTAGCGAATGTTTGTTTGAGTATCGTCTAAGTATAAAGTGAAAAGAGGGTCCGTTGACCTGAAAATTGAATTTCAAATCAAAAAAATATTGAATTATGGCAATTGAAGTTACTGATGCAAACTTTGAAGAAGTTGTATTGAAGTCTGAAATCCCTGTTTTAGTTGATTTTTGGGCAGAGTGGTGTGGACCATGTCGTATGGTGGCACCCGTTGTTGAAGAGTTATCGAGCGACTACGAAGGAAAACTTTTGGTGACAAAAGTTGACGTTGACAGCAACCCAAATGTTGCGATGAAGTTTGGTATCCGAAACATCCCGACAATCCTGTTCATCAAAGGTGGCGAGATTGTAGACAAGCACGTGGGTGCTGCACCAAAATCGACTTTAGCAGCTAAAGTTGACGCCGTTTTATAAGCGAAATAAAAACATTCAGGAAAAGGCGTGAATTTTTTCATGCCTTTTTTTGGCAAAATATCGAACGGATATGCGTAAAGTAATTTTATACATTGCACAAAGTCTGGACGGGAAAATTGCCCGGATGAACGGGGATGTTGATTGGCTGGATAAAGTTCACAGCGTTGAAAACGAAGATTACGGCTATGCTTCGTTTTACGAATCAATCGATACAACTCTGATGGGAAACCGAACCTACGAGAAGATTCTTTCGTTTGGGATTGAATTTCCGTATGCCGGAAAAGAGAATTATGTATTCAGCCAGCAAAAAGGTAAACACGACACCGAGCATGTCAAGTTTATTGGTGACGAACTGACCTCTTTTGTTCGCGAGATTAAGCAGGAAGAGGGTAAAAACATTTGGCTGGTGGGCGGCAGCGAAATCAATACGTTACTTTTTAACGCCGGTTTGATTGACGAAATTTACCTGTTTACGATGCCCATAACGGTGGGCGAGGGAATTCCGTTGTTTGCCGGGCGCCTGACTGAAAGGCAGCTGAAGCTCGCCGAAGTGAGTACCTATACCTCGGGTGTTATTTGCAAGAAGTACGTCATGAAAAAAGATTGAGCTTGGCTGCCGATCTTCGAATTTAATATCGAAAATGAAAAAGAAAGCTATTCAGGACTATTATGAAGATAGTCTCAGTCATTGTTATGGCTGTGGAACAAATAACCCGCACGGGCATCAAATCAAGAGTTACCTGGAGGGGGACGAAACCATTGCCCGGTACAAACCGGATGAGAAATACAGTGCCGGGACACCTGATCATGTTTACGGCGGAATGGTGGCCTCGCTGCTTGATTGCCACGGAACCGCATCGGCTGCGGCATTTGCCTGCCAAGCGGAAAACACAAGCATGGAAGAAAGTCAGAAACCGGTTCGTTTTGTGACAGCCTCGCTGAAAGTTGATTTCAAAAATCCAACACCAATGGGTGTGGAACTCGAAATGAAAGGCCAATTGCGGTCAATCTCGGGGCGGAAAGTTTGGGTCGACATGAGCTTGACCGCAAACGGCGTCGTTTGTGCAACTGCTGAGATTTTGGCAATCCGGCTGAAAGAATAATTTGCTTTTGGTGCCAGCTGTCCTAAATTTGTAAATATGAACAACCTCTTCGATATTCAGCAGTTTCAACAATTCGACAATCTGGAGCTAATTGCGCGGGAAGTTGTCGAAGGCTTTATCACGGGCTTGCACCGCAGCCCGTTTCACGGCTTTTCGGTGGAGTTTGCAGAACATCGGCAGTACAACCAGGGCGAGGCAACCAAGCATATCGACTGGAAATTGTTCGCCCGCTCGGACAGGTTGTATGTGAAGCAGTATGAAGAAGAAACCAACCTGCGATGCCAGTTGGTGCTGGATGTATCGTCGTCGATGTTGTTTCCGTTTGATAACAAAGGTGAAAACAGGCTGATGAATAAGCTGGCTTTCTCGGTTTACTCAGCAGCAGCACTAATCTATTTGATGCGAAAACAGCGCGACGCCGTTGGATTAACACTTTTCTCTGATCATATTGAGTTTCATTCCGGCAATCGAATCTCGTCGGTGCATGCCGAATTGTTGTACGGGAAACTGGCTGCGCTGCTTGCCGCAGGGAAGAAGGATTTGAATAAAACCACTAACACGGTTGAGGCGCTCCACCAAATTGCCGAACAGGTGCACAAACGCTCACTGGTAGTTTTGTTTAGCGATATGCTGGATGATAGTGCGGGCGACGAATTGTTTTCAGCGCTGCAGCATCTGAGGTACAATAAACACGAGGTGATTCTTTTCCACGTCACCGATCATAAACAGGAGCGGGAGCTTGATTTTATCAATCGTCCGTATCGTTTTGTGGATTTGGAAACCGGGCATCACTTAAAGCTGACACCGGGAGAGTTGAAGGACCGCTACCGAAAAGCTGTTCGCACTTATTTTGATGAGTTGAAGATCAAATGTGGCCAATACCAGATTGATTTGGTTGAAGCTGATATTCACCAAAATTTCTCCGACGTCCTTCTGAACTTCCTGTTAAAACGAAAACGACTTTTCTAGTTTTACTCCTCTTTTCGAATCAAGGTGCAACTTACTGGATAGTGATCCGAATAATCGACATGGTCAATTTTGAAATTGTAGCCATCAAAAATGGGGCTGTGCATGATGTAGTCGATCCGGAATGACGGTAAGCGTCCCAGGTAGGTATTTCCGATTCCGGCTCCAGATTCAACGAAAGCGTCTTTCAAATCTCCCCTCACAGTGTGGTAGGCATACGAAACCGGAGTGTCGTTAAAGTCACCGCAAACTAGCACCGGGTAAGGCGAATTGTCGATTTGTTTCCGTAATTCTTCGGCCTGTTCTGCTCTTTTGATAAATGCTTTTTTCAATTTCGAGCCAAAAAGACGGACCTCTTTCATATTTTCACCCTGTTTTTCCAGCGAAATGGAGTCGAGTGAGCTGATATCGGTCGGCGTAAAACGATAGCTTTCCAGGTGGCAGTTAAAAATTCGGATCGTATCCGTAGGCGTGACAACATCCGTCAAAATAATCATATTGGAAGTGTTGTCGAAGTGAATCTCATCTTTGTTAATTATCGGGAAGTTACTAAAAGTCACGGGGCCGTGCTTCCGACTAGCGTCGGCATATTTGGGAAGTCCCTTCAGGTCGAAATTCTTCTTGAACCAGGGATATCCTTCCCATGAAATAAAAGCCATTTCCTGAAAACACACGATGTCAGGGTTCTTGGCTTTCACATGGTCCAAAATCGTTTGTGCATTTTGCTTGATTTGTTTGTACCCTTTGGCGCCCAGTCCCTTTACATTGTAGCTGCAAACGACAATCCCTTTGTTGTCGGTCTCTTTAGCCGAGAACTGGAAATAATTCTGAAGGTGAGCGTATCCTGCCAGGATAATTACTAATGACAACAGCGACCATTTGGGCGAAGAAAACAGCCAGTATAATACAAATAAAATATTAACGAACAGGATGTAGGGGTAGGCCAAGCCTAAAAGTGCAGGTGCCCAAATATCTTGCGGGCTGACTTTTACGGACAGGTAAATGATTAGTAGCGCAACGGCGACTATCAGGTTCAGAAAGACGACAATACTTCTAAAAAAGCGCTTCAATGGGCGAATGTTTAATTGTGTTTCAAAGGTAAAGATAAGAAACCACAAGAATCTGTCAATTGCTTCGGCCGGCAAGCTTCAGAATTTCACAATTTTTAAAATGGTGTTTACATGTGAGCTTGGGTAAACCGGGCTCTAATCATCCTGTCTTTACCATTGAGGTCTTGACGAAGCACGATATCCGAGTAACCTTCTTGCTCCAGAAGTTGGCAGCATTGTTCTCCGAATGCTTCATTGATTTCCCAGTAAATCAAACCGCCCGGATTCAGATTATGAGCTCCGAAGCTGGCCAGAGCGGCGTAAAAGATTAGCGGGCTTTGATCGTCTACAAACAAAGCCAGATGAGGCTCAAACTGAAGAACATTGTCGTGCATCAATGCCTTCTCCTGGTTTCGGATATAGGGTGGGTTACTGACAAGTACATCCAGCTTTTCAGGCAAAATCAGGCTTGTGTTTGCAAGAATATCCAATTCGAAAAAGTCAACCTCTGTTTGATTGAGAGAAGCATTGTTTCGAGCGGTTCCCAGTGCTCCGGTCGAAATGTCGCAGGCCGAAACGGTTGCTTGTGGCAAGTTCGCTTTTAAGGTAATAGGGATACAGCCGCTGCCGGTACCCACATCCAAAATGCGGGGAGACGGAATTTGATTGTTACGGATGATCCAGTCAACCAGTTCTTCAGTTTCTGGTCTGGGGATGAGCACATCTGTTGAGACTCGGAAAGTCAAGCCATAAAACTCAGTCTCCTCTAAAATATACTGAATGGGTTCGTGCTGCTTTAATCGCTCAACAATCGAAACGACTTTGTCCCGTTCATCCGCGTTCAGCGAATCATCCTTCTTTAAGAGCAGGTCTGTGGTTGAATAGTTTTTCAGCCAGGAGAAAATCAGTCGGATAAAACTTTCGATTTCTTCCGGTGGATAAAGGTCTTTCAATTCTTTGCGGATAAATTGGAGGCTTGCCTGCATTTATTTGTATTTTTGGCAAAGTTAAGTTTTTCCAACCTTTGACTCAAGCAGAAAAATACATGCGACGTTGTGTCGAACTTGCCCTGTTGGGTAAGGGAGAAGTAGCGCCCAACCCGATGGTTGGTGCTGTGGTCGTGCACGCGGGGAAGATTATTGGCGAAGGATATCATCGTCAGTATGGCGGGCCTCATGCCGAGGTGCATGCGATTGCCGCGGTGAAAGACAAGGAACTGCTGAAAGAGTCGACCATTTATGTGAGCCTGGAGCCGTGTGCTCATTACGGAAAAACGCCTCCTTGCTCTGATTTAATCATCGCCAGCGGAATTCCGCATGTTGTGGTTGGCTCTGTCGATCCGTTCGCGAAAGTGGCTGGCAAGGGGATTGAGAAAATGCTGAAAGCCGGGATTAAAGTTGAGGTAGGTGTTCTGAACGAAGCTTGCCTGGAGTTGAACCGACGCTTTTTTACTTTTCATCAGCAAAAGCGGCCTTTCATTTTCCTGAAATGGGCGCAAACTCTCGATGGTTTTCTGGACATCGATCGCTCTCATCCGGAGTTCGGACAGCCAACCTGGATCAGCAATGAGCTTTCGCGGCGCATGGTTCACAAGCAACGCACGGAGGTTGATTCAATCTTGATTGGAACAAATACGGCCTGGAAAGATAATCCTTCGCTTACTGTTCGCGAGTGGGTAGGAAGGCAGCCGGTTCGCTTGGTGCTCGATCGTAAAAATCACTTGCCTGCTGATCTGCATCTAAAAGACCATTCTGTTCGCACGGTTGTTTTTACGCAAGAAGCTGCGGTTTCGTCAGAAAAACTCGAATACGTACAGATTGACTTTCGCAAAAATATTGTGCCTCAGATTTTAGGTTGGCTGTACGAGCAAAACCTGCAGTCTGTGGTGGTCGAAGGCGGTCGTCAGTTGCTTCAGGCTTTTATCGATCAGGAAATGTGGGATGAAGCGCACGTTTACATTGGCCATACCTGGTTTGGTAGTGGGGTTCCTGCTCCAAAACTCAACGCGCTTCCTACAAAACACGAACTGTTGCACGATACACAACTTCAGGTTTTTATCCGTTAGTGGTTTCTTAATAAATCCTTGGGCCGTCAGGAATGAGCTGAATGTCCAGTTCATTTTCAACATACATGAAATAATAAAACAGCTTGTGGTTCAATTCAAAACCATAATCAACGTCCGATTGGTAGTCGATGTTTCCTTCAATTAATTGCGCATATCGGTAACCCATTCGCTGGTAGTTCCAGGCGTTTACATAGCGCTGGTTCCATCCTTCGTAATAACTTTGCGACCTGTATTTGCTGGGTACTCCGTGCATGGCATACCACGAATCAAAACCAGGATCCAGCACAATGAGCTCGTAGCTCACACTGTCTTCAACTTCATCTTGCTTTTCCTGGATGGTCAATTCTTTCTTCCCGGTGCACGCAATAGCCAGTACGGCGATGAAGGCTATAAAAAGAATATTTTTCATGGCATTCGTTTTTTATATTTTTTACGAAATAGAAATTCGTTTGTTAATCAATAATAATTTATCGAATTTTAATGAAGGAATCAAAATCTGAGCATGGATAGTTTTCTTTCCTTTCTTTCGGAAAACCTTACGACGGTGCTGAGTGGTCTGTATTTACTGACCGTTATTTTTATTGCCATTTTAATTGTTTTGGAAAACCGTAGCCCGCTGAAAACGATCAGCTGGGTATTGGTCTTGGTTTTGCTGCCGTTTGCAGGCATTGTGTTTTATTTGTTCTTCGGGCAGGAATACCGGAAGAAGAAAATGTTTTCGCGCAAAGGGTTGAAAAGTCTCGAGCGCCTTCGCAAGATGACCCAGGATCAGCTGGTGCGGATGCCCCAGGTTCACAATAGTTTCGATCCGAATATTTTTCGTAAAAAGCACTTGATGAGTTTGATGTTGTCGAATTCGAATGCTTTGTTGACCAGCAATAATGAAGTGCAGATTTTGAAAAACGGCGCGCAGACATTCCCCGCGATTTTTCGGGCGATCGAACAAGCAAAACACCATATTCACATTGAATTTTATATTATCGACAACGATACGCTGGGGAACCAGTTAAGGGAATTGCTCATCCGAAAAGCAAGGGAAGGCGTTGGAGTTCGTTTGATCTACGACGATGTTGGAAGTTGGGCTTTGCCACGCAAATACATCAACTCGTTGAAAGAAGCAGGCGTGAAAATTGACTGTTTCATGAAAGTGCGTTTCCCGCATTTGACATCCAGGGCAAACTACCGAAACCATCGTAAAATTGTTGTAGTTGACGGGCACACGGGTTTTCTGGGAGGTTTAAATGTGGCCGACCGTTACCTGAATGGAACCAAGTCATTGGGTATCTGGCGCGACACGCATATGATGGTTAAAGGCGGTGCGGCAACCATGCTCCAAATTATTTTTATGGCTGACTGGTATTTTGTGTCGAAAGAGATACTGCAGGGAGAGAATTATTTTCTTCCGTTGAAGGACGGTGAGGGGAAGCTGGTTCAGGTTGTCGCCAGCGGACCCGACTCGGATTGGGAAAGTATCGGGCAGGCCTATTTTTCGGCGATTGCCTCGGCTACCGAACGCGTTTACCTGACAACTCCCTACCTGATACCGACTCCGGAGATTTTGAATGCGTTGAAAGTAGCAGCCATGGGCGGGGTGGATGTTCGGATTTTGGTCCCTCATAAATCGGATGCAATTACTCCTAAATGGAGTACCCGTTCGTTCGTTTCAGAACTGCTGGAAGCTGGCGTCAAAATTTATTTTTATGAAGCGGGCTTTTTGCATAGCAAACTGATTGTCGTCGATGGCGTGTTTTCCTCAGTTGGGTCGGCCAATTTCGATTTCCGCAGTTTGGAGACCAACTTTGAGGTGAATGCGATGATTTACGATGAAGAAATTGCCCGGGAACTGGAACAACAGTTTTTGGCCGATCTGCAACAAAGCCGGCAAATCGTTTCCGAAGAATGGGAACAAAGATCCCGGTCTGAGAAAGCGAAGGAATCGTTTGCCCGTCTGTTGAGCCCGATGCTTTAAGCGGATTTTGGGTGTTCGTTCGCACTCGAAGTTTTTCATCAAAAAAATATTCTCAGGTGAATAATAAGTCAAGAAAATGTTTACACTTGTATTCCCGGTTTTTAGAAATCGAACTTCTTTTAAAAATTTGATTGTCAGACAAATGTGGTTGTCAAGTTTTATTTGCAGAGTTTCTGCTACCGGACATGTAGTGGTAATCTTTTTAAATGATTTTCTTTTTAGAACAGAACAATGCAATCAACATTAATCCTGGTCGATTCGATAGACCAATGGAGACCATACTACGAAACCGAAACTTTAATTACAGCTGCCGATTATTTGCAGGATGACGAATTGAGCAAACGTCCTTTATTGGTCATAAACCTGTGCGGCACCATGAATTATCATTCCGAAGGCTACTACTGTTCGCTGCTGGCACAGGCACGCGGGCACAAAGTTTTACCGGATGTGGACGTTCTGAACCGGTTGGAAAACGGCGCGTTGATGCGGATGGACGACTCGTTGCAAAAAGTTTGTTACAAATGGATGCAGTCGAAGGATTCGGGCGCTGAATCGTTTGATGTTGACATCTACTTTGGCTTGACAAAGGATCCGGAACTGGCGAAGATTGCACGGTTCATTTTCGAACAACTGCCTTGTCCGCTGATCCGGGTAACGTTGGCGAACCGGGCGAAGAACCAGATCGAGTCGGTGAAGGTTTTAAACCTGAAGGAGCTTTCGGAGGACGACGAAGATCTTTTTGCCAATGCATTGGACAACTTCAACAAGCGAATCTGGCGCCAACCGCGTCACCACAAAGCCTTTCGTTTCGATTTGGCCATTTTGCATGACCCTGCAGAGCAGTTGCCTCCGAGTAATAAGGCTGCATTGAATAAATTCATTAGTCAGGCGAAGAAAATGAATATCAACGCCGAACTGATTACCGAAGAAGATACAACCCGATTGCTGGAGTTCGACGGTCTTTTCATCCGCCAAACAACAGCATTGAACCATATAACTTATCGGCTGTCGCAAAAGGCACACCAAGCTGATATGGTCGTAATCGACGATCCGTTGTCGATTATTCGTTGCACCAATAAAGTTTACTTGAAGGAACTATTGGATCGTGAAGGAATTCCGACACCCAAATCGAAACTGATTTTCAAGAACAACCTGATTTCGTATTCAGAATTGACCGAATGCCTCGGAACGCCAATTGTATTGAAGATTCCGGATGGGTCATTCTCCATTGGAATGTACAAGGTGAGTAACGAAGATGAGCTGAAGGCGGCGATGGAAAAGCTTTCTGAAAAGACTTCCGTGTTCCTGGCGCAAGAGTTTGTTCCAACGCCGTTTGACTGGCGGATCGGAATCATCAATGGTGAGCCCCTTTACGCTTGTAAGTACTTTATGGCGCGCGGCCACTGGCAAATTTATAATCACGAAGGTGCCAAAACGAAATCGGGCGCCTGGGAATCGGTGCCGGTTGGCAAAGTACCCAAGCATGTGGTTCGCAATGCGGTAAAAGCTGCCTCGTTGATTGGTAAAGGATTGTACGGTGTGGATGTCAAAGAAGTCGATGGGAAATCGCTGGTTATTGAAGTGAACGATAATCCTTCCATCGATCAGGGGGTTGAGGACGATATTTTAGGCGACGCACTGTATCGTCAAATTCTGCGCGAATTTGTTACCCGTATGGAACAAAAAGGCCGGAAATCATGAGTCAACAGCAGGTTGAAGAAGCCCAAAAAACTGATTTGAAAGAGTTGTTCCGTTTGGAACAGCTCTGCTTTGATGCAGAAGCTTTTTCGCGGCGACAGTTGCGTTACCTGTTAACGCAAGCTAACAGCGATTTCCTGTTGACGCGTACCGATGGTCAAATCAGCTCCTTCATGATTCTGCTGAAAAAGAAGAACAGCTTCGGCATGCGTTTGTACTCGATTGCTGTTTCTCCCTTGTTCCGCGGAAAAGGTTTGGGCCAGTTGATGCTCGATGAAGCGATTAAACGGGCGGCTGCCAATGGGTTCAAATATCTCACGCTAGAAGTGAGTGAAGAAAACAAAGCGGCAGTTAGTCTATATCTGCGACAAGGATTTGAAGTGTTTGGAGAACGGCGTGCTTATTACAAAGACGGCAGTAAAGCTTTGCTGATGCGAAAAGCAACAAACTAAAATCCGAACTTTCGTACTCTCTGCTCTTCGCCCTTCGCTCTTTGCCTCTTGCCCTTCGCCCTCTGCCGCTACACAAACTCGTGAAATGGCAGTTTCTCCAGATCAACGTTTCCACCACTCAGGATGATACCAATTTTCTTGCCCCTGTAATCAAATTTGTTTTCGAGAATCGCAGCCAAAGGTACAGCGCCGGATGGTTCAACAATGATTTTCATGCGTTCCCAAATCATACGCATGGCACGAACAATGCCGCGCTCCGACACGGTCACAATCTCGTCTGTTTTACGCTGGATGATGCGGAAGTTGATCTCGCCAACCGAGGTCAAAAGTCCATCGGCAATAGTTTTCGGATTGACAGACGGAATCAGTTTTTTTTCGTGAAACGATCGGTAGGCATCGTCGGCACCTTCAGGCTCGGCCCCAATAATCATTGTTTTCGGACTCATTGCGCGCGTGGCAATTGACGTACCACTTAAAAGTCCGCCACCACCTACGGGGCACATGATAATGTCGAATGGCCCATTGTCTTCAATTAATTCCTTGGCTGCAGTACCCTGCCCGCAAATAACATTGAAATTGGTGTACGGATGAATTTCGCGGGCACCGGTTTCAACCGCAACATTAGCTAAGGTCGTTTCACGGGCTTCCAGCGTTGGCTCGCAAAAAGTGATTTTGCCGCCGTAGCCTTCAACAGCCTGCCGTTTGATGGTTGGAGCAGTTCGCGGCATAACAATGTAAGCCGGAATTCCGCGCATACTCGCCGCCAATGCCAAGGCTGCAGCATGATTACCCGATGAATGCGTACAAACGCCATTGGCAGCCTGTTCGTCAGTCAGCGAAAATACGGCATTGATGGCTCCTCTGAATTTAAAGGCGCCGACCTTCTGGAGGTTCTCGCACTTGAAATGGAGTTCACAGTCCAGAATCCGGTTCATGGTTGAGGAGCTGAGTACGGGAGTACGATGCACAAAGGGTAGAATTCGTTCGTGCGCTTGTTCAATATCAGTAAATTCAGGGAGTTTCATCTTGTTGAATGTTAATTGTGTTTGAGCGGATCTTTCGAGTTATAGTCGAAACGAAAGACAGAACTATCGGAAAGCTCCCGCATCTTTTTCAAACCAAAGCGCCACATCCAAATGACGAAGGGGATGAAAAGCAGGAGTAACAATTGTTGTTGGGACATCAGGATAAAGTCGTAAATGCCGTGCAGCAGCATGGGGACCAGTAGTGCCATGCGAATCATCGCCGGTCGCCGGTCGGCATAAAAGCGCGCCATACCGAAAAAGTAGCCCATGCTCACACCAAACAGGAAATGAGCTGGAACAGCAGTCAGTGCCCGGGTGATTCCAACGCCGTGCCCATAGTTTAACACGTACATCACATTCTCAACTCCCGCAAAACCGAGTGAGATGAAAACGGCGTACACGATCCCGTCAAACTTTTCGTTGAAATCCCGGCTTTTCCAAATGAGGAGGTACAGGAAGATAAATTTGAAAAGCTCCTCTGTGAAAGCGGCCACCACGAATGCATTCCAGAATGCCCGCAGATACCCGCTAAACAGATCAATAAAGCCCATCAGAAAGCGCTCAACAAAAAGAACCGGGATGACAGAAATGGCACCCAGTGCCAATGCTTTTAACAAAAGCTGCCAGGGTTCTTTCTCATATTTGTCGCGCAGCCAGATGTAGGCTAGTAAAATGGCTACCGGGGCCAGGGCAATCAGCAGGAGGCTATTCATGCTTAAATTTCTTCAATCAGTTGTTTCAGGATTTGGGTCATGAATGGTTCCGATTTCATCGCGACTTCCTGAACTTCCTCGTGCGAGATTTCCACGATTTCTCCAGGAACGCCGCTGTCGGTCACGATCGAAATCCCAAAAACTTTCATGTTCATGTGGCGTGCAACGATCACCTCAGGCACGGTTGACATACCCACCACGTCGCCGCCCAGAATGCGGAACATTTTATATTCGGCCGGGGTTTCGAAGGTCGGACCTTGTACGCCAACATAAACGCCTTCCTTGATTTCAATCTTGTTTTTAAGGGCGATGAACTTGGCTTTTTGGCGCAGTTCCTTGCAGTAAGCCTGGCTCATATCGGGGAAACGAGGTCCCAGTTCTTCAATATTTTTACCGTGCAACGGGTGCTCCGGAAACATGTTGATGTGGTCGTTGATAATCATCAAATCACCGATCTTGAAATCGGGATTCAGACCGCCGGTAGCGTTGGACACGAATAGATACTCGATCCCCAGTTTTTTCATGACACGAACCGGGAAGGTTACTTCTTTCATGTTGTAGCCTTCGTAGTAGTGGAACCTGCCTTGCATGGCCAAAACCTGCTTGCCACCAAGCTTTCCTGAAATTAGATGGCCATTGTGTCCCTCGACGGTGGAAACCGGAAAGTTGGGAATTGCCTCGTAAGGGATTTCTTTTTCAACTTCGATTTCCTTGGCTAATCCGCCCAGTCCTGAGCCCAGGATGATGCCGATTTCGGGTTTACACTGTATTTGTTCGCTGATGTAGTTTGCGG
Source organism: Mangrovibacterium diazotrophicum (assembly GCF_003610535.1). NCBI lineage: Bacteria > Pseudomonadati > Bacteroidota > Bacteroidia > Marinilabiliales > Prolixibacteraceae > Mangrovibacterium > Mangrovibacterium diazotrophicum. The sequence goes on from NZ_RAPN01000001.1 coordinate 3,837,552, forward strand.
TTGCTTCGATTGTCTTTAACATAGCCTACAATTTTTTTGTTGAAACTTTTTCCTTCGTTATCCAGGAACTTAATTTCAACCGGTATATAGAATAAACTTGCTTTCACGTCATCGCTGAGTCCTTCTGCAAATCGTAGCCGGACGGCATCTTTTTCCGTCGTTAGGATGAAGGCATTTTTTGTTTTATGCGCTCCAAACAGCTGTTCGATTTCCTTAAAGTCCCGATTTGTGAAGTTATGATGATCACTAAACACGATTTCGTCCAACAGGTTTGATTTTGATTTTAAATAATCGCGGAACGGAGCGGGATTAGCAATGCCAGCCAGCAGAATACTGTTGGTGTTTCCCTCTTTAAAGTTTGGAGTTTCTTTTGCTTTTTCGGGGAAAACGGGCTGCGGTTTGCCATAGGCCATCGTGGTGAAATAGAGCGACTGGTAGGGACGCAGGTTCACGTTCTTCATGATGATCCGGCGGGAAATCGGCGTTACTTCGTCGGGACACTTGGTGTAAATAATGATGTTGGCGCGGCGGCGTTGGTGAACACGTTCGCGCAGGCGGCCCATTGGCAGCAGGTGATCTTCCTCAATCGGGCGGTTATAATCGATGAGCAGGATGTTGATTCCGGGTGTTACTTTCCGGTGTTGGTAAGCATCGTCCAGTAAAATCACATCCGGCGAATTGGTCTGATCTTTCAACAAAGTCTCAATTCCATGAACTCTGTTCTCATCAACAGCAACGGTTGCTTCGGGGTATTTCTGCTTAATTTGAAGAGGTTCGTCTCCTACGTTCTGAACGTTCGACGTTTCCTGAACCAGGAAAAATCCTTTCGTTTTCCGCTTGTATCCGCGACTCAATGTTGCCACCTCCACTTCATGCTTTCGCAGGAGTTTCACCAGGTATTCGGTATGCGGTGTCTTCCCGGTTCCTCCAACCGTAATGTTCCCGATGGAAATGACGGGAATTTCGAATTCGGTGGATTTGAATACTTTGGAGTCATAGAGCATGTTCCGGATGTAAACAATTAGTCCGTAAATTAAAGAGAGTGGATATAGGAGAATTTTCAGCATAAACTCGTTTTGTATGGCGAATTTATCAAAATGAATTGAAATAAAAGAAGCTACTCCTAAGGGGTAACTTCTCTTAAACGTATTTTATTGTCCTAAAATCTTATTTGTGCGGGAGTTAGCATTTGTTGATCCCGGAGGTTTTACTCAAATTTAATATCGTAAGGCATTCGAGCCAGGATACCTTTTGAGTTCACCACATTCTTGAGCTGTTCATACAATTTGTACTGGTCGCCCAATTCGCGTTCCATGAAGAAGCTTTGAGCCTCACCTGTTAAATCCTTCAGCAATTCTTCCAGTGGATCTTTCAACTTGGGAAGTTTGGTGATTCGGTAATCTTCCAGTTTGGCCATTTGAGCAGCCAGTTTCACCGCATCAGTTACACCACCGTACAAATCGACCAGACCGATTTCCTTCGCATTTGATGATGCCCAAACGCGACCCTGCCCGATTTCGTCTACTTGTTCTTTGGTCATGGTGCGGCCATCGGCAACACGACCAATGAATGTATCGTAACCACGCTCGATGTAAGCTTGCATTTTCGAACGTTCGAAGCCAGTCAGCGGCCGGGTAACCGAAAGAAGATCTGAATTGGCATTTGTAGAAACCACATCTTCGGTAATACCAAGCTTATCATTCAGCAGTTCTCCGGCGTTCGGAATCATCCCGAAAATACCGATGGAGCCGGTAATTGTTGTGCGATCGGCCATGATGGTGTCGGCAGCGGCAGAAATATAGTAACCACCGGACGCTGCGACGTCGCCCATGGACACGATAACCGGTTTGGTTTCTTTGGCAAGTTTCACTTCGCGCCAGATAACTTCCGATCCGTAGGCGCTTCCTCCCGGAGAATTCACACGCAATACAATTGCTTTGATGGAGGAATCGCGACGTGCTTCGCGGATAGTTCTGGAAAGTGCTTCGGATTTGATGCCGTCAGTGTCGGTTCCGTCAATGTCGCCTTCGGCATAAATAACAGCGATCTTATCGCGGATCAAACCTTTGCCTGAGCTTGCCGGAACTTTGGCATATTTGTCTACACCAATCGCCGGAACATCGTCTTCCATGTCAATTCCGGTTAGTTCTTTCAGGGTGTTGATCATTTCGTCTTTGTACATCAAGGTGTCGATCAAGCCGGCTTTCACCAGTTCTTCGGCAGGCATAAACATGGTCACCGAGTCGGCCAGTTGATTGATTGCCTCCGGACTTAGTTTGCGTGAGGCAGCGATATCTTCGACCATGGCCGACCATACGCTGTTGAGGTATGTTTGCGTTTGAAGCTTATTCTCCGGGCTCATATCTTCCCGGATGAAGGGCTCAACAGCTGCTTTGAATTTTCCGTGACGGATGATTTGCATTTCGACCCCCAATTTTTCCAGGGCTTTTTTGTAGAAGGTGCGCACGCTGCTTAAACCTTTCAATTCGAGCATTCCTTGCGGATTTAGCGCAATTTGGTCGGCAACCGACACCAGGTAATAGGCTTTTTGTGAAAACGAATCGCCGTAGGCATACACAAATTTGCCCGACTCTTTAAAGTCGATCAGTGCTTTCCTGATTTCTTCGACCGTGGCAACCCCTGCCTGAATGCCGCTTGGACACAGGTAGATTCCTTTGATTTGGTCGTCGGTTTTTGCTTTCTCGATGCTCTCCAGGATGTTGTCTAATCCTGTTTTTCCGCTGCTGTAAAAACCATTAAACGAAAAATCGTCGAAGGGAGTGTTGGCGGCTCGCTCGACGATTTCATTTTTAAAATCGAGTATCAAAACCGAATTATCTTCAACGACAACCGGCTTGTCGGTATATGACATGATTGCCGAGAAAACGCCGATTAACAGGAAAAAACCGACAATACCGGCAATGATCAAACCGACAATTGTTGCCAGCATGTACTTTAAAAAATCTTTCATATTCGTGATTTATTGTTTTGTGTTTGTAGCTTTGTGGCGCATATCCTATTGGACACGAATTTACTAATTTCATTACAATTTTGTTTAGAAGATGGCGAAGCTTTTTTTACTGTTGGGAGGCAACCTGGGGAACAAAGAAGAGATTTTTGGAACCGCGCGGAGAAGATTAGGTGAAGAGTTAGGAGCCATCGTTCAAACCTCATCGGTTTATGAGACCGAGCCTTGGGGATTCGAGTCTGAAGACATGTTTTGGAACCAGGTGCTTGTGATCGAAACAGGTTTGACGCCCGAGGAAGTGCTGGTTCATACCAAGGCAATTGAACTGGAACTGGGCCGAATTCGGAAAGCAGCCCGCTACAGCTCCCGACTGATTGACATCGATTTGCTTTTCTATGACGACCTGGTGCTGCACGAGCCCAATCTGGAGCTGCCTCACCCCCGGATGATCGACCGCCGTTTTGTGCTGGAGCCGCTGGCCGAAGTTGCCTCTGAATTCATTCACCCGGTATTCAAACAGAATATTATCAGCCTGCTGGAGGAATGCAGCGACGAATTGCAGGTTAAACGTTTGATTGATTAGGACTTTCTGTCCGTCGATTTTACACATTCCGTTTTTTCTTTCCCCGGCTATTTGTACCTTTGTGCTCGCTAAACAGTGGCATTCTGTATTAAGAAATTCATTATAAATACTCTAAGATAAATGGCATTAATTAACGAAAACTATTTGAAGCTGAAAGCCGGCTACCTGTTCCCGGAAATCGGCCGTCGCGTGAAAGAGTTTGCTGACGCAAACCCGGACAAAAAAGTGATCCGCATGGGGATTGGTGACGTAACACAACCATTAACACCAACTGTATTGAAAGCATTTCACGATGGTGTGGAAGAGATGGGTGCAGCGGCAACTTTCCGTGGTTACGGACCGGAGCAAGGGTACGACTTTCTGCGCGAAGCGATTGCCAAAAACGCTTACCAGGCAAATGGTATCGATATTAAAGCAGACGATATCATCGTTTCGGATGGTTCGAAATGTGACACTGGTAACATCCAGGAAATTTTTGGAAGCGACAATAAAATTGCGATTTGCGACCCGGTTTACCCGGTTTACGCCGATACAACGGTGATGAGCGGAAAAACAGGGGAGTGCGCAACAAACGGTTACTACTCAGGTATCATTTACATGCCTTGTACCGATGCCAACGGTTTCATCCCGGATCTTCCGTCTGAACGTCCCGACCTGATTTTCCTTTGCTATCCGAACAACCCAACCGGAACAGTTGCTTCGAAAGAAGAATTGGCCAAATGGGTGAAATATGCTAAAGAAAACAACAGCATCATCCTGTTCGATGCGGCTTACGAAGCTTTCATTACCGAGGCTGGTATCCCTCGTTCGATCTACGAAATTGAAGGAGCCAAAGAAGTAGCGATCGAATTCCGCAGTTTCTCTAAAACGGCCGGTTTCACCGGAACACGTTGCGCATTCGTTGTTATTCCTGAAGAGCTGAAAGCTTTCGATAAAGCTGGTAACGCACACTCGGTGAAAAAACTGTGGTTGCGTCGTCACACCACGAAATTCAATGGTGTTTCGTACCCGGTTCAAAAAGCGGCTGCTGCTGTTTACTCCGCTGAAGGTCAAAAAGAAGTAAACGAAGTTGTTGCTTACTACATGGAGAACGCCCGCATCATGCGCGAAAGCCTGAGCGCTGCCGGTTATCCCGTGTTTGGTGGCGTTAACGCACCGTACATTTGGGTGAAAACCAAAGGCGGAATGAAGTCGTGGGATTTCTTCGATAAAGTATTGAACGAAGCAAACGTAGTTGGAACTCCGGGGTCAGGTTTCGGACCTGCCGGCGAAGGCTACTTCCGTTTCTCAGCCTTTGCAGATCGCGCCAGTGTGATCGAAGCAATGGAACGCGTAAAAAATCTGAGCTAAGATGAGCTCAACTCAAAAATAAAATGAACCCTGGCCGCAACGCCGGGGTTTGTTGTTTTAGTTTCCATCCCAAAAGAAATGCAAAATGGACCATTTACTGACTTACACGTTGACCGTTTTCACTGGTTTCTTCGCCATTATGAACCCAATCGCCAATACTCCAATTTTTTTGGGTTTAGTGGAAGGTGAAAACAGCAAAACAAAAAAGAAAATTGCCAAGAAGGCAACTGTTATTGCTTTCCTCATTGTTGCCGTGTTTGTGATCGTGGGCAAGTATATTTTCGAGTTGTTTGGAATCACTGTCCCGGCATTTAAAATCACCGGCGGAATCCTGATCTTTTTTGTCGGTTTCGAAATGTTGATGTCGCGGAAATCGAAAGTGCACAATACGCAGGACCCGGACGACGGAGAAGCGATTGCCGTTTCACCATTGGCCATTCCGATCCTGGCAGGACCGGGGACAATTGTTACAGCGATGAACAATGTGACCGATGCAAACTTTATACATATTGGGATTGTCATTGCGGTTTTTGCGGTGATGGCGTTGCTGACTTACTGGGCGTTCACACTTAGCGATTTGATTTTGGAAAAGTTGGGCAACAGCCTGATTTCGGTAATTGGGAAAATCATGGGATTGATTATTGCCATTATCGGAACCGGAATGATTGTCGAGGGCATTAAGCTGTCTTTCAATCTTTAACAGGCAACATAAGTTTACAAATCCCTTAAATCTTGTTAAATATTGCCGGGCACGGTTCTTGTCGGGCGAAACAAGTTTTTAAATCTCTATTTTTGTGACCTATGCGAATTCTATTTGGTTTGATCATCTTGTTTTGTATCGGGTTGCCCCGGGCCACGCAGGCTCAGGACGATCTGATTGATCCGGTATTGATCTATCTGAAAGCGCGTTTGGTTGACAAGGAAGATGGCGCTCCGGTAGGATATGCGCACGTGGTGAACATGCGAAATCGCGGAGGGACAACCACTGACAGCAACGGTTATTTTTCGATGGAGATGCTGAACGTCGACAGTTTGGGCATTACGGCCATGGGTTACATGAAAGAATACGTACACATTCCGGTGACTTACAACGAGGACAGTGTACTCACGGTTTATGCCCGCCCGCTGCGGATTGCCATTGGCGAGGTGAAAGTAACCGGCGAGGGAAAGAAAGTGAATATGGATGGCGTTTCAACCGGGAAACCCTCGGACATTCCGGCCGAGTTGAGAGGAGATGCTTTTAATAAAAAGCCGTCATTCCTGGCTGCTATTTTCTCGCCCGCTTCATTTATGCAGTATCACCTTAGTAAGCGTGAAAAGGAAAAACGCGAAGTTCGTGCCACGATGATTAGCGATGCGCAATGGGAACGGCTGTCGCAATACTACAATAAGGATGTGGTCATGGCGCTGACTGGGCTGAATGAGGCTGACGCAGATTCGTTCATGATCTACTTCAACCAAAAAAGTGTATTGACGGCTCACTCGCGCGAATACGATGTTCGCGAAGCCATTCTGAAACAATACGAATTGTACATGCGCGAGAAGCTTTTCGAAGGTGAAGAGCCAAAGTCGAACTAGCTAAAATCCCGTTTTTCTAAATTTCATACTCCCGTGTACGAGCTTCTGTATGCGGATATTCCGGCAGCTTTTTTATTCGCATATTTTTCCGACCTTTGTCGCAATTCAGAAGACGTTATGAGAAATCCAAAAAATACGGGTGACGGCAAGAAATTTGGCCGTAAACCTCAGTCGCAGGAAAAGTCCTTTCAATCGGAGCCGCGCAAACTTTCAGTTGTTAAAAAAGGTGACGAACAAATCCGTTTAAATCGCTACATCGCTAACTCGGGCATTTGCTCGCGCCGCGAAGCCGACAAGTTAATTGCTTCGGGCGAGATTACGGTAAACGGTGCGGTTGTGACCGAGCTTGGCGCCAAAGTGAGTAAAAGAGACGAGGTGCTTTACAAAGGTGAAGCGTTGAATGTAGAGAAGAAAGTGTACCTGCTGCTGAATAAACCCCGTGGTTTTGTAACGACGCTGGATGATCCGCACGCCGAGCACACCGTGATGGAGTTGGTTGACAATGCCTGCCCCGAGCGTATTTACCCGGTTGGTCGTTTGGATAAAGAAACTTCGGGCGTTTTGCTGTTCACCAATGATGGTGATCTGGCGAAAAAGCTGACTCACCCGAGTTACGAGAAGAAGAAAATTTACCACGTTTTTCTGAATATTGATTTTAGCGAGGAGCATATGGAGCAGATCAAAAACGGGATCGAGCTCGAAGATGGCTTCATTAAAGCGGATTCGATCAGCTTTGTTGATCCGGCCGATAAGAAACAGGTCGGCATCGAAATTCACTCGGGCCGGAACCGGATTGTGCGCCGTATTTTTGCCCATTTCGATTACAAAGTGGCACGCCTCGACCGCGTATTTTTCGCCGGCTTGACCAAGAAGAACCTGCCGCGGGGAAAATGGCGTTTCCTTTCACCCAAAGAAATCAGCTACCTGAAAATGAACTGATGTAACAATTTTGACTTTTCAAGACTAATCAAATCGAGTTGGAAAAAGAATTCGTCAAAATAATTACAGAAAACCAGGGAATCATACACAAGGTATGTTCTGTTTATTGTGACTCGGAGGAAGATCGCCGCGATCTTTTTCAGGAGATTCTTACCCAATTGTGGAAGTCTTATCCGTCTTTTCGGCAGGAGGCTAAATTCACCACCTGGATGTACCGGGTGGCATTGAACACAGCGATCACCACCTTCAAAAAAACGAAACGGCAGCCCGACCAAAGTGGTTTGACCATAGAGAATGTGCAGCTGGCTAACGAAGAATACGACCCGACGACTGATGAGCAAATGCGTTCGTTGCATCAGGCTGTTGCCCGTTTGAGCGGCATCGAAAAGTCGATTATCCTGTTATTTTTGGAGAACAAGAGCTACGAAGAGATTGCCGAAATTACCGGCATAACGCAGAATTACGTTCGGGTGAAGATGAACCGGATTAAGAATAAGTTGAAGAAACAAATGAATACGGAAGGTTAACATGGAACTGGATCAACTGAAAAATGCCTGGAACAAGTACACAAGCTCGGATGCTGATAAGCACCGGGTTGGTGAAGATGAAGTTCGCCGGATGCTCAAGGGCCGAACCAAGGGCTTGATTGCCCGAATCGACCGGAACGTTCGCACTGGCTTTGGTGTGATGGTGGCGCTGGTCTTGTTTTTTCTGATCGACGATTTTTACCTTACCCCAACTTTTGGCGATGGCGTTGAAGTGCCGTTGTGGATTTACCTGATTGATGCATTGAATACCTTCTTCCTGCTGGGAACTTTCCTCTATTTCTGGGCGCAGTATCGCAATGTAAAAAAGCACTACTCGCAAAGTAACGATATGCGGGCTGTGTTGACTTCTTCCGTGCAGCTTTTGGGAACTTTCCGCCGCTTGTTTTACAGTGCGTTGAGTGTGTTGCTACTGGTCATTGTTGTTTCTGCCTTGGCAGGCTTCTTTGCCAATCCGGATTTGCGAAGCGAGGAGATGCTGGCTGAAAGAAATCAAACACTTGTATTTGGGAGTCTGGCTATTTTGTTGGGCATAATTGGCCTGATCTTCATTGTTTTCCATTGGGGATTCCGAAAACTTTATGGCCGGTATATTCAGCAGCTCGAAGAAACGCTGGCAGAGTTGGATGAGATTGAGTAGTCAATTAGCCGCGATAAAGATCCACGGTATCACAATTTTTCTTACGCTTCAGTTTTTTATAGTTCAGTGCAATGCCAATTCCGATGATATAAGGTAACTTGGGTTCTAAATGAATCGCGGACCAGAAGTTGATGTTTCGAAACGGAACTCCACCAAAGAAATCTCCGAGAGGTATGTACAAATCGAACAGCATAAATATCACCGTCAGGGAAAAGATGCTGATCAACGTACTGATTGCAAAATATTTGAGTTTACTTTTCATAAATTGACCTCTCGTCGGTACCATAGTTCGGCTCAGCAAGTTAAGACAAAACAATCAGATATAAAACACTAAAGAATAAATTTTTAGTTAAATAATTTTAGGTGCTTTCAATGTTGTGAACGTATGTTTTTAATTTAGCTTTTAGCCAATAAAAATCCGGTGAGAGGAGAACTTTCTGCTGCAATTCAATTTATTGATTATCTTTGCGGCGATTTTAAAACATTCATTTTTAAATAAATGGCGCATAAATCAGGATTTGTAAATATTATCGGGAACCCGAACGTCGGGAAATCAACCATTATGAATGCCTTGGTAGGCGAACGTCTGTCTATTATTACCAAAAAAATGCAGACAACCCGCCACCGGATTAAGGGGATTGTGAATGGTGAGGATTTCCAGATTGTGTATTCGGACACTCCCGGGATTTTGAAACCGAACTACAAGTTGCAGGAGTCGATGATGAGCTTTGTGAATACGGCTTTGATCGATGCTGACGTGATTTTGTATGTGACAGACGTTGTGGAGAAGGCGGACAAGAACAGCGAGTACCTGGAGAAAATCCGCAAGTCGAATGCGCCGGTGATGGTTTTGATCAATAAGATTGACCTGTCGAACCAAGGGCAGGTGATGGAATTATATAATTACTGGAAGGACATGCTGCCTGCAGCCGATGTGTTCGCCATTTCGGCGACGGAGAAATTCAATATTGCCCCTATTTTCGACCGGATTATTGAGTTGCTGCCCGAAGGTCCTCCGTATTTCCCGAAGGATGAGTTGACCGATCGCAACGAGCGTTTCTTTGTCACCGAAATTATCCGCGAGAAGATTCTGCTGAATTATCAGAAAGAAGTTCCTTACTCGGTGGAAGTAGAGGTCGAAGAATTTAAGGAAGAAGACAAGATTCTGAACCTTCGTTGCGTGATTCACGTGGCTCGCGATAGCCAGAAAGGAATCATCATCGGACACCAGGGAAAAGCCCTGAAGAAAGTGGCCACGGAGTCGCGGTTGGATTTGGAGGAATTCTTCCAGAAAAAAGTTTTTATGGAATTGTATGTAAAAGTTAGCAAAGACTGGCGGGATAAAGACCGTATGCTTGGCAACTTTGGCTACGATTTCCAATAGCCGGTGATCATTGTTCGGTGTTCAGTCGCATTGGCAGAACTCGAAACTTGAAACACGAAACTTGAAACTGATTTTAGAGGAGGGCAGATGGTTTGGCCGGAAGCCCGGAACATATAATTAAAAAAAGCAATGAGCAATATTGTAGCAATAGTAGGAAGACCGAACGTTGGAAAATCAACTTTCTTCAACCGATTGGTGGAGTCCCGTCAGGCCATCGTTAACGAAACAGCCGGGGTGACCCGCGACCGGAACTATGGAAAGTCGCTTTGGAACGGCAAAGAGTTTTCGGTGATCGATACCGGTGGTTATGTGGTGAATTCGGACGATGTGTTTGAAGGAGAGATCCGCAAGCAAGTGGCGTTGGCAATTGAAGAAGCCGACGTAATTATGTTTGTGGTTGATGTTGAGGGAGGTATCACCGACCTGGACCAGGCCGTGTCTAACATCCTGCGTCGCGTTGAAAAACCGGTTTTCCTGGTTGTAAATAAAGTCGATAACAACCAACGCGTCATGGAAGCCAATGAGTTCTATGCGTTGGGATTAGGAGATAAATTGTATCCCATTTCGGGGATGAACGGTAGTGGAACCGGCGATTTGCTGGATGATGTGGTGGCCGCTTTCCCAAAGATTGAACGGGAAGAAGTGGAAGAAGGTATTCCTCGCTTTGCTGTGGTTGGCCGTCCAAACGTTGGAAAATCATCCTTCATTAATGCACTGACCGGAGTTGACCGCAACATCGTGACTGATATTGCCGGAACAACCCGAGACGCCATCAACACCCGTTACAATAAATACGGGCACGATTTCTACCTGGTGGATACTGCCGGTTTGCGCAAAAAAGCAAAAGTACGTGAAGATGTCGAATTCTATTCGGTGTTGCGTTCGGTACGTGCGATTGAAGAAGCCGACGTTTGTTTGGTGATGATTGATGCTACCCGTGGCGTTGAGGCACAGGATGTCAACATTTTCAACCTGGCTTTGCGTAACAAAAAAGGTGTTGTGCTGTTGGTAAACAAGTGGGACTTGATGGAGAAGGACAACTACTCAGTGAAGCAATTCACGGAAACCATCCACGAGCGCATTGCACCGTTTACCGATGTGCCGATCATTTTCATGTCGGCCATGACTAAGCAGCGTATTTTTAAAGCACTGGAAGTAGCCGTTGAGGTGTACCAAAATAAATCACAAAGGGTGAAAACTTCAACCTTGAACGAGGTATTGCTTGCTGCTGTAGAGAAGTACCCGCCACCGGCATTGAAAGGAAAATTCATTAAAATTAAATACGTGACGCAGCTGCCAAGTCCAACGCCGTCGTTTGCGTTGTTCGCCAACCTGCCGCAGTACATCAAAGATCCGTATAAACGTTACATTGAAAACCAGATTCGCGAGAACTTTAATTTCTCGGGAGTTCCAATCCAGGTTTTCTTCCGGAAAAAGTAGAATACACAAAAATGATATGCCGAATCCGATCTGTTTTCAGGTCGGATTTTTTTTGCCTTGCGAGTTGAAACCGTCCTTTCAAAATGCAATGATCCAACGGTTTTCGGTATTAAGCCTTTATTAACATCTCATTAAGAAATATGGAGCGAGGCCTATTAAAGAGCAGAAAGTCTATTTTTGTCCGCTCAACCAAATGTTCTGTGAAAAAATTACGACATGAAATATAAGTTCAATTTTATTGATAAAAAGCAGGGGAGTATCAAAGATGATATCCTCTCGGGTTTGACAGTTGCTTTGGCTTTGGTGCCTGAGGCTGTTGCGTTTGCATTTGTGGCGGGTGTGTCGCCAATTATTGGTTTGTACGGTGCCTTTATGATGGGGTTGGTAACTTCCATTTTGGGTGGACGCCCCGGAATGATCTCAGGAGCAACCGGAGCTATGGCCGTGGTTATGGTGAACCTGGTTCGTGAGGGAAATGCCATGGGCGCTGCCGGCGACAACATGGGCCTGCAATACCTGTTTGCCACTTTGTTGCTGGTCGGTGTGCTGCAAATGTCGGCCGGTTTCCTGCGTTTGGGGAAATTTATCCGCCTTGTTCCGGCTTCGGTAATGATGGGCTTTGTGAATGGTTTGGCAATCGTGATTTTCCTTTCGCAACTCAACATGTTTAAACTGGGTGGCGAGTGGCTAACTGGTCCGTCACTGTGGACAATGCTTGGTTTTGTTGCGTTGACGATGGCCATCATGTTCCTGCTGCCTAAAATCAGCAAGGCGATACCAGCTGCTTTGGTCGGTATCCTGGTTGTTTCGGCGATCGTTATTTTCGGCGGAATTGAGACCGAAACGGTCAAATCATTTATTCAGGCCGGTGGCGGAACAGGTATCAAAGCAGGCTTGCCGAGCTTTCACGTTCCGGTGATTCCGTTGAATTTTGAAACGTTGAAATTCATTCTCCCCTACGCGATTATTTTAGCTTCGGTTGGTTTGATTGAATCACTGATGACTTTGAACCTGGTTGACGAGTTGACCGAGACCCGTGGTAGCGGTAACCGGGAGTGTGTTGCTCAAGGTGCTGCGAACTTCATCAACGGACTGTTTGGCGGTATGGGCGGTTGTGCCATGATTGGCCAAAGTATCATCAACATCAAGTCGGGTGGGCGTAATCGCTTGTCGGGAATTGTTGCCGCAGTTTGTTTGCTGGCCTTCATCCTTTTTGCGTCGGCCTATATTGAAATGATTCCGATTGCAGCCTTGGTTGGTGTGATGTTCATGGTGGTGATCGGAACGTTTGCCTGGAACACCTTCCGGATTATGGATAAAATTCCGTTGGCCGATTTGATCGTGATCATCCTGGTGACTGTTCTCACGGTAATTTTTGACCTGGCGATCGCGGTATTTGCAGGTGTCATTGTTTCGGCTTTGGTTTTTGCCTGGGAAAATGCTGTTCGCATTCGTGCCAACGAGTCGGTTGACGAACACGGAATCAAGCACTATAAAATTGTTGGCCCGCTGTTCTTCGGTTCAACCACGCTCTTCAATCAAAAATTCAATGTGCAGGACGACCCGAACGAAGTGATTATCGATTTCAAAGAATCACGCATCATGGACCAGTCGGCAATTGAGGCCATCAACAAGGTGGCCGAGCGCTACCAAAAGGAAGGCAAGACCGTTCACTTGCGCCACCTGAGCCGCGACTGTACACATTTGATCCGGAAAGCTGAAAAGATTTGTGATGTGAACATTGTTGAGGATCCAAACTACTTTGTTGCGATTGACCACTACAAAAAGCTGACTAGCGAAAGTTCGGCTTCGTAGTTTAAATTATAAGATATGAAAAACCCGGTCTGTCAATTGACGGACCGGGCTTTTTATTTGCTAGTCTGTTAATCCTGTAAAAATTGGTTCAGTAAGCCGCCTGATTCTTTGCGTTGGTTACCACCGCGTGGCGACAACTCTGCAATCAGTTTACGAATAGGCATGGACTGCAGCCAAACTTTACCTGTTCCGCGAAGTGTTGCCAGGAAGATTCCTTCACCCCCGAAAACCATACTGCGCAGTCCACCTGCTTGTTCAATGCTGAAATCGATTCCCGGCTCGTAAGCCACAATACAGCCTGTATCGACACGGAGTACTTCGTTATTCAAATGACGTTCGATAACTGTTCCGCCGGCATGGATGAACGCTTTGCCGTCGCCTTGCAGCTGCTGCATGATAAATCCTTCGCCCCCAAAGAAACCGGCACCCAGTCGTTTGTTGAAGGTGATCGATATTTTTGTTCCCAGCGCAGCGCAAAGGAAAGCATCCTTTTGAACGATGATTCGGCCTCCCATTCGTGCCAAGTCCATTGGTATGATAGTGCCGGGGTAAGGCGCCGAAAAAGCAACGTGTTTTTTGCCCCAACCCTGGTTTGCAAAGTGGGTCAGGAAAAGCGATTCGCCGGTGATCAGGCGGGAACCGGCACTAAGCACTTTGTCGAAAAAGCCGGCACGCGGATTGGAACCGTCGCCCAGCTTCGCTTCAAAGCTGATTCCGTCTTCCATGTACAGCATGGCGCCAGCTTCAGCAATGACGGTTTCCCCCGGATCAAGTTCGACTTCAACTAATTGTACATCGTGTCCGATGATCTTGTAATCAATTTCGTGTGATTGCATGGTATTTCAGTTTTTGATGTTTTCTGCTTACGAATTTATAAAATCGTTCGGCTCTGGCAGTCTGTTTTCGATAAATGGAGGCTGACAGCAGGTGAATGGGGAAATCGGTTTGGGAATTGGTGCGGGCTGAATCGATCTCAGACGAAAATTTCAAGCGAAGTCAGAATGACATAAAGGTTTTAAATCGCGACTTTGATTTATTTAATGTAATGTCAATGTTAATAAAATTAACCCAAAATTACGTTTGCGGTAAATCTTGAGTCATTCTGTAAAACCGGCGTTTGATGAGTTGTTTAGTTCGTAATTTAGGTTATCAATGTGAAAATGGGACTAGTATGAATGATTACATTTTATTCATCGATATTGAGACGTCGGATATGCCGCAGCGGTGGAACGCACCGACCAAAAAAGTTGATGAATGGCCTTACATTTTGCAGGTGGCATGGATTGTTTGCAGGGATAACGGAGAGCTCGTAAAGCGGGAGAATTTTTACATTGCCCAGCCGGATTTGGAGCAGGAAGAAATCATTTCACGACTCAGCGGGATCACCCCTCAGGAATACCAGGTTATGTCGGCGAACCGGAAAATTGTGTTGAATACCCTCGCCGCCGATTTTCAAATTTACAAGCCTTTGATTGTCGGTCATTTTATGGACTATATTAAACGGATGCTGGAGGTTGGGTTCGAGCGGGAACAGATTAATCGCAACTTTCAAGGCTTGAAGAAGTTCTGCACCATGATTCGCACGGAGCGCAAAAACACGCACATTTTCGGCGGCAAGAAATATTTGGGATTGCATGAGCTGTACGAACATCTTTTCGATAAAAAACTCCCCGCCCAAAAGAATGCCAATGTTGACGTTGAGGCTTTGATGGACTGCTTTTTTGAATTGGTGAGACGCGGTAAAATTACCGATCGCAAGATTGACAAGCAGAAGTTAGGAACGACAAGACGCTGGGAACTACCAATCGGCTTGGTTATTTTTATCGCAGTCATCATGGGGGCGAGCCTGTTTCTTGTGCTTCACTTTTTTATAAAATAATCGACACTCTTTTACAGGCTACGTTTTTTCGTTCATCGAAATTTTATTCCTTTTCCGCTCAACCGTTTTGGCCTCATTCCGGGTGCTGAAATAAATTGGAACAGGTTTCGTTTTTCGGGAATTCCGGTTAAAAATGGCAGATCGCACGTTTTGTTAAAACTTGCTGGTTCTTGCTATGCTGTGTTCTTAAGTGATGTAGATAGTTTGTACCTTGGGCGTACAATACCAGACCGAATGCTTATGAACGACTACATCTTATTCATCGATATTGAAACTTCTGATATCCCCAAACGCTGGAACGCGCCAACTGCCAAAGTGGATAAGTGGCCGTTTATTTTGCAAATAGCCTGGATTGTTTGCGAGAAAAGCGGGAAGGTCATCTCAACTCACGATTACTACATTCGCCATAAAGACATCCCAATGGGGGAAATGGCTTCCTTGTTGCACGGAATAACTCTAGAACTACTGGAGCATAAAGGAGAGGAGCGCAGGATTGTGTTGAATAAACTGGCGTCCGATATCGAACTTTACAAACCACTGATTGTCGGCCATTTTATTGAGTTTGACAAGCGCATGCTGGAAGTTGGTTTTAGCCGCGAGGAACTGAAGCGAAACTTCGATCATCTTCCGAAGTTTTGTACCATGCTGGTTACCCGAAGGTCGAAGGACATTTTTGGGGGCAATTCATACATGCGGCTCGACGAGTTCTACCAATCGCTGTTTAGTAAATCGATGGAAAACCAGCACAATGCACTTTACGATGCCAGTGCTACCAAGGATTGTTTTTTCGAGTTGGTGCGCCGCGGCGAAATTACAGACCAAACTATTCAGAAACAGAAACGAAACCAATCGCCCAAGCGGGAATTACCGATGGGTTTGGTAATTTTGTTCGCAGTCGTAATCGCTTCGGCAGTTTTCTTTGTTCTCTATTTTATCAGGTAGAATTTAGGGCCCGACGATTACAAATATCAAATTAGTGATGGAGACACAAATTGCATTTTTAAGAAGAGTTGCACCTTTCAACTTACTTCCCGAAAACGTTTTGGGAGACTTGGCAAGGATGATGGAGCGGAAAGAATATGCTTCGGAAACGACTGTTTACACGCAGGACGAATCGGAAGTTACGGGGGTTGAAGTGATTGTTTCCGGGGAGTACAATGCCTTCTTTTACGACTCCGAAAAAATACTGAAACTGCAGGAGCACTACGACTCGGGAGCTATCTATGGTGCCAGTTCTGTTTTGCTGAATAAGAAAAAATCGATTCGTACAGTTGTTGCGCAGGCGGGCACAGTTGTTTTGGTGCTCGACAAGGCTGAATTCAAAGCGCTCTGTCGCAGCTTCGACGATTTTTTCCACCATTTTACCGAGCACTACGGACAGAAGTTGCTGAACGATGAGTATGCTCATTTTGTCCAACGAAATACGACCCGCGAAGGTAACTTTATTGATGCCGATCTGATTTTTACGCGTAGGTTGAATACCATTTTCCCGCGGCAACTGGTAACCTGCCCTCCCGAGACAACGGTGCAGGAAGTGGCTGCCATGATGGTCGAGAAAGAACTGAACTGCATGTATGTTGAAGAGGACGGTGAGATTCGGCGGATTATTACCAAAGATATTCTGATTAAAAAAGTTCTGGCAGCCGGCTTGCCTGGGGACATGCCTGTAAAAAAGGTTGCCCGCAAGAAGTTCGTTACCATGCACAAGGATGCGCTGCTTTACGATGCCCTGTTGGCACTGTTTCAGAGTGAGCACGAGTTTGTTTTGGTGACCGATGGAGAACGCTACCTGGGATATTTGAGTCGGTACCGGCTGTTGACAGAACATGCGCAATCGCCACTGGTGTTTATCCAGTCGGTGCGACTGTCGAATACGGTTGGGGAATTGAAAGACAAATGGCAGAAGGTTCCGGCATTAGTGGCGACACTGCTTGAGCGCGGGGTGAATGCCGAAATCGTCAATCGGATTGTGACAACCATAAACGACGAAATTTTGCTTCGGGTAATTGAGGGCGTGAAAGATGAAATGCCGCCTGCTCCGGCGCGCTTTGCGTTTATGGTAATGGGCAGCGAAGGCCGACGCGAACAAACCCTGGTAACCGACCAGGACAACGCGATCATCTACGAGGACAAAGCGAACGAGCAGCGCGAATTGGTTCGCGAATATTTCCTGGAGTTCGCCAATCGTATTTCAACAAACCTGAATGAAATTGGCTTCAGTTATTGCGATGGTGGCTTTATGGCGAAAAATCCGAAGTGGACGCATTCCCTGTCGCATTGGAAACGAAATTACGAACAGTGGATCAACGAATCCATTCCGGAGACCGTGATCAAATTTGCGACCTTCTTTGATTGTCGTTTCGTGTTCGGCGAGAAAAAGCTTTTTAATGAGCTGAAAGAATACATGGTCACCTGTCTCGAAAAATCAACTTCTAAATTTATGTACAGCCTGGCATCAAACGCTTTGCATTTCGAGCCGCAGTTGACGCTGTTTAATTCAATACGCACCTTTTCAAAAGACGAGCGGAAGGTGTTCGACATTAAAAAAAGCATGACACCGATTGTGGACCTGGTTCGAATGTTGGCCCTCAAGAATAAAGTGATTGAGACTAACACGGGACGGCGCATGCAGAAGTTGCATGAACGCGGATTTCTGAATGACAACCAATACAAGGAATTGATGCATGCCTATTACTACATGATGGGGATGCGCCTGAAAAACCAGACTTACTATATTCTGGAGGAATTTGTGGAGCCAACCAACCTGGTGGAACCGCAAACCCTGACCAAAGTGGAGCAAATGAGCCTGCGTGAAATCTTCAAGTTTATCAAAGACTTCCAAACCACCATCCACATGGAGTTTAAGGTTTAAGTGGTGATGTCATTTGCATTGCTCCCAAAGAAAGGTTTAACTTTGTGCCCCATGAATTTTGATATCCAAAATATTCCTGATCTGAGCTCGGAATTTGTTTTTCAAACTTCGCGAAGCAGTGGGCCCGGAGGACAGAACGTCAACAAAGTGAACTCGCGTGTGGAGTTGCGTTTCGATCTGGCACATTCCATTTTGCTGACCGAGGTTCAGAAATCCGTACTTTATCGAAAACTGGCCAACCGGATAACGGATGATGGCGTGTTGCTGCTGGTGAGCCAGGAAGACCGCTCGCAACTGAAAAATAAGGAATTGGTAGTTGCGCGTTTTTATGCGATGTTGGCTGAAGCGCTGAAACCGCAGAAGAAACGAAGAGCGACGCGCCCGACCCGAGCCTCGGTTGAGAAACGTATTCAGGCGAAGAAAAATCGGTCGGAGCGAAAATCGGCTCGCGGTAAAATTGACTATTAGAAGATGAAGATTTTGTACAAACTAACAACCATACTTCTGGGAATTGTCTTTTTCTCGTGTGTGGAGAACCAACCAGCTATGCAACTAAAATCAGGAGATCTCTTGTTTCAGGGGGCAACGTCGAGTAAGCTTTCTGAGGCAATCGACAAAGTAACACAAACCGGAGCCGAAACTCATTTTTCGCATGTGGGTTTGTTGGAGATTGAAGAGAGCGGTGACTGTTTCGTGTTGCATGCAAGTATCAAAGGTGGCACCTGCAGAGTGCCATTGGCAGAGTTCCTGAAGTCGGAGAAAGACTCACTTGTAACAGTTGTTTACCGGTTGAAAGAACCTTGGCAAAAAGATATTCCGGCCGCGTTGATCCAGGCGAAGACAATGTTGGGAAAACCGTACAACTTTTCCTACGTGTTGTCGGATTCGTCCCACTATTGCTCCGAGTTTATTTACAAAGCATTTGAAGCCGACTCTGTTTTCAAGCTCAACCCGATGACTTTTAAAGATCCGGCAACGGGCGAATTTTTTCCGACCTGGATTCAGTTCTACAGGCAGCTTGGTATGGAAATTCCGGAAGGCGAACCCGGTTGCAACCCCAATGGAATGGCGGAATCTGAGAAGCTGGAACGAATCGGTATTCTGAAACCCTGATTGTTGATCAATCGAAACCGAATGTTTCCCTTTCTTTAAATTATCTGAAAGCTATGTGATTAGCTTTCCGCGCATCGGGCTATTTTTATAACTTCAGCCTGATGAGGTATTCTAGTGTAGTCATATTTTTTCTTCTGAGCCTATCAGCTTTTGCAAATTTCCCGAATCCGACGCCTTATTTTGACGACAACCGGATTGCAGAGCTACTGGCTGGGATAGACACGACTGCCTACGAAATTCCGGAGGATTTTCACACACAGGCCTATTTGGCGATGACCTACTACCCCGAACTGCAAGGCCGGAAAATCAAATTCAAGTATAAAGATCAAAAGACGACGATGTCGTGCATTCCGCGCTGGGATTTCATCTTTCACAAAAAAGCGAATCGTACTTATGTGGTTCGGATTGACAAGGCTTTGAAAGGCAACGAGGGTGTTTTGCTTGGCGACGTTCCTTTTGATGCACAGGTGGGTGTGATTGGTCACGAACTTGGTCATATTATCGATTACGAAAGCAAAGGTACATTCGGCGTTATCGGCACCGGTTTTAGGTATTTGTTTTCCTCGTATCGTCGTAAGCTGGAGAATCATGTTGACGAGATAACCATCGATCGTGGGTTGGGTAACCAGTTGGCTGATTTTGCCGATTACGTTTTCCACGAATCACAGGCGAGTCCGAAATACCTCAAATACAAGCGTAAATTTTACTACCAACCCGAGGAAATTCACAGTTTAATGACTGGTGCAAGCCTGGTTCCCTAAGTCTTGTTTTCCTTCCTGAACAATTAATCGATATCAATGTAGCGGGGAATTTCGATGTAAAATGTTGTGCCTACATCCAGTTCTGTATCGAACCAGATTTTGCCGTTCGACGATTCGACAATTTTTTTGACGATAGCCAGACCAAGGCCCATACCACTTGTTTTCGTGGTAAAGTTGGGTTGAAATAACTGTTGCTGAATATCCGGTGAGATTCCCGTTCCGTTGTCCTGGACTGAAATCGTTGCATGCGTTTCGTTACAGTTCATGCCCACGACCACAAAACCTTTGCGTCCGGATGGAATGGACTGCATACCGTTTTTGATAAGATTGATGACAGCCCGCGAAATCTGTTCTTTGTCCGCAAAAACAGAGATATCCTTATTTGCGCAAGGGGCGAGTTGCACCTTCATCTGTTTATTCGGTTCAAACAAGTCGACAACCTGTTGCAGACGATCCGGAAGATTGAACACTTCATTTTTGGCATTCGGCATTTTGGCGAAGTTCGAGAACTCGGTTGCAATATCCGAAAGGGTGTCAATTTGCTCGATCAGGGTTCGTGTTACCCGGGCGAAAATTTCATCGTACTGTTCACTGTTGGCTTCCTTTGCTCGTTGCAAATGCTGAATATGGAGCTTCATTGGTGTCAGCGGGTTCTTGATCTCGTGTGCAATTTGTTTGGCCATCTCGCGCCAGGCCATCTCGCGTTGGGTGCGGGCCAGTAAGTCGGCACTGTCGGCCAGTTCTTCTACTTTACGGTTGTACTCTCGCACCAAAGCTCCGATTTCGTCATCGGCATTGTAGCTGATTTGCTCATTTTTTTTATCCAGCTGCATTCCTTTTAAACGTTCGCGGATTAGCGTTAATGGGCGGGTAATTTGGTTGGCCAGCAGCAGTGCCACAATCACACTGACGAAGAATAGCAGCACATACAGGTTGATGAAGGCCACAATGAAAGTGGTTACTTCCTGCCGTAACTCGTCGCCGCGGGTAAAATAAGGCAGGTTCACAAAGCCAAGGTACTCACCTCGGTTATTGATGATTGGTTCGTAGATCGACAAAAACGAGAGCTCGCCGATCTGCTCTGGCTGAATAATGCTGATCTGATAGTTTTCCGTCAACTCGTAGAATGCTTTTGCGTCCATCCGCGTCGAAATAATTCCCCGGTTGAATACCTCGGGGCGCGATGACGCAATCAGCTCCCCATTGAAACTGTAGATGTTGATGTCGGTGCGAAAGATGTTGGAAAGTTCGCCCAAATCCTGCCACAGCCAGTCGAGGATGTCGGGGGTGAACGTGTCCACGTCTTTCAGCCTCAAATTAATTTCCTCCGAGATTGATTTCATCTTTTCGTTCAGGTCAAACTGGTGTTTGTTGCTGTATTCGCGCAGGTTGTAATAAATGGTTCCCGAGGCAACCAGCAGCAGCGAGAAAAGTACAATGGCAATAATCGATGCCTGGATTCGGAATTTGAGGTCGTAAACCAACGCTTGTGTGCGGTAGTTCGCGTTACCGATAAACACAATCAGCAAAATGAATACAAAGTAGAAAACGAACAGGTAGGGAAACGAGATCAGATATTCCAGAAATCCGAACGATTTGGTACTGACAATGATGTAGTTGTCGTTGCCGAGCGCGTAAATCAAGTGTACGTAGCCATCCCATTTTCGCTCAATCAACCCCCGTTCTTTGGCGTTGATGTTGTAGGTGCTGATGTAATAGTTGTACTGGTAATCCCCACTCAGGTTAACCAGCTCATTCTTGTAATATTTAGCGTACGAGAAGTATTTGTAACGATTCGGTTCCTGCAGTGATTTGTCGAGCAGCAATTCGGGGAAACCAACTCCTTCGGGGAGAAGTTTCGATTTCAACTCAATAAACACCGACTGACCCAACGGGTTTGATTGTAAAGGGTAGGTGAAACGCCCGAAATACGAGATACGGCCATTCATGTTGTCCATGTAATAGAAGCTCGTGCCCGGAATCTCGGTTCCCGACTCTTCGATCATCTGCTCGAAGAAGGGGTAGCACGGAACCAGTTGGTTATCGGGTTGGACAAACAGGCTGTCGCCGCCGTCGCAAACCGTTACCCAGCTGTCGTATTTACGGAAATAGCCACTAAAGTAATTGCGCTTCACATAGTCTTCAACCTGCCCGTATTCGTTGGCCTCAAGCAGCGACGGAATAATGGTGTCGACACTGATTTTTTGCTGCATTTCTTTCAGGAATAATTCGGCAGCCGGGTCGTGTTCCGAGTACAACGTAATCGCCATCAGCTTTTGAATTTGAAGTCGGCGTGCGTTGTTGTTTGCCTGAATGATGATGAGGGAGAAGAACGTATAGAGTGAAACAAAATAGATGATGAACGATAACGAGACCCTTTTTAACTGAGTTTTCTGCAGGAGGAAAACCGACAGGTTAGTGGTCAGGTAAAGGGTGATCATGTAAACGTTCGTGTTCCTGAAGATCCAGCAGCAGGGCATGAAAATCAGCAGCAGTATGAAATGGATCCAAAAGAAATGGCGTCGAACAATAAATCGTTCGCTAATTTCCATCACCTTCAGGTTGATAATGAAAGCTGAAAAGAATAGCAGTGCTATGATCACGTAGCCAATGATACTGTACTGGTTGATATCGTCAATCCGGTTCAGTTGAAATGAAAAGCTTGAGTTACGGATGAGGTTTTGAATGAGGAAGTTGATCGAGAGGTAGAACAGCATGATGAAGCTGAATGCTGCTACCAATTCGTAATTTTTTCGCGTTCTGCTGAGGACGAAATCCTTGGCAAAGTTGAAGCTCCAAAAGAAGATGAAGATAGTGAGTAACAGTAAATCACCCAGCGAAGGAAGCCAGTAGGAATAGGCATAAAGCGAAGGACCGAAGATTTCGAAGACATCACAGAATCCCGGTGCATGAAAGAGGATGCGAACCCAGTAAAGCCCCAATAAAACCATTCCCAGCACAAATACTCTTAAAATAAAATGCTCGTGATGATGTTGCCGGAACACTTTTCGGGCAAAAATCAGGAAAGCAAGCAGTGCGAGGCTGTACAAAATGATGGGCCAAACGAGGGCCGATGGCTGCACAATATCGCCATTTCCCGGAACCAGCGAGAACAGGAAATTTCCGGCTTTATCGTGAATTGCTGTTGCTCCCGAAGTCGGGGCACTTTTTACGGCATAACTACTGGGAACATCAAAGTCTTTGTCAAATTTATTTTGAATGTAATCATTCTCGATCGAGTAGTTGTCTTTTAGGTGAATCAGTCCATACACCGTGTAGGGAGGGTACTCTCTGCTCTCGATGAAATAAATACCGTTGGGCAGGTAGACAAGCTTTGACTTGAGATCGCGATTGAAGATTCCCGAGAACGAAAAATGATTTTCCGACCAATAGAGAAGTTCATTGCCATCGGCTACCAGGAACCCAATTCCATCGGTGTTATATAGCGAAAACAAGTCGCTGAACGTGCTTTGGAAGTTGCCGTTGAAATCGGGCGATTCAATTGTCTCGGTCATCAGATCCAGCTCGGACTCCAGTTTGTCGTGTTTCGCCTGGAAGACAAGTTCGAATTTCTTTTCCAGTTTTGTGGCGTGGTCTCTTTGAAAAACAATGCTTTCAACTAAAACTCCCAGGATGATCAGGACGACAGAAAGAAGCAAAAAAGCATAGTGTTTCAGGATTCTCATAATTGCGCGTTATTCGTGATGGTATGGTTCACCTTTTAGAATGGTCAGGGCCCGGTAGAGCTGCTCACAAAAAATGAGCCGAACCATCTGGTGCGAGAACGTCATTTTCGACAAACTTATTTTCCCGGTACAGGCCCCGTATACCTTCGATGAAAAACCGTAAGGGCCGCCAATGCAGAAAATCAGGTTCTTGACACCGCTCAACATTTTTTTCTCCAGGTAGCTGGCAAAGTCAACCGAGCGGAACTCTTTCCCTTTTTCGTCCAATAAAATCAACTCATCACCCGGTTTCATCTGCGCCAAAATCAATTCGCCTTCTTTTTCTTTTTGCTGTTCTTCCGAAAGATTTTTGGTGTTTTTTATATCCGGAATAATCTGATATTCGAAAGGCAAGTAGTGAGGTATCCGGCTCTGAAACAAGTCAATTCCGTCCTGTAAGTACTGTTTGTCGGTTTTACCAATAACTACCAGCTTTATTTTCATAGGGTGTTCGCGTTGGAAAAATATTAACTTTACAATGTATTATGCCCAAAATTAGTATTTTTCGGGTTTTGGTACAATTTATGTTTCTACTGCGTGGTTCTATCACGGATGAAGCGATTCTGGGGGGAATAAAATATATTGCAACATCTTGTGATTTAATAAACGGAAATTAACGAGTATAGATGAAACAGAAATTAATAAAAAGAACGCTGGTTTTACTAGCCTTTGTACTGAGCGGTATTTGGGCAACAGCGCAAATACCCGATGAATTGGTGCTCAGTCTGAAAACCGGTAATGCTTCCACATTGTCGAGTTACTTTAATCAGAATATTGAACTTTTCGTTGTCGATCAGGATGACGTTTATAGTCGGGCCCAGGCACAACAAATCGTGTCTAACTTCTTCAACCAGAATAAAGCAACAGGATTTTCGATTATCCATCAAAGCGGCAAAGAAGATACAAAGTATGCCATTGGTAAATTGACGACCAATAAAGGTGTTTTCCGCGTTTCGTTTTTGGTGAAGAATGAAAATGGAAAATCTGTCATTCATCAATTAAGAATTGAAAAAGAATAGGGAATGATCAACCGGTATCATCGGTTAAAACGCTTTTTTCTCAGCTGGATGATTCGTGCCCGGAAGGTTACACTTCCCGGTTTCGACCGAATTCCGTTGTACGATGTCGGGCTGTTCTTTTTTCGCAGCATTCAAAACGGAGCGATTACAACACGGGCATCGGCCGTGGCTTTTAGCTTCTTTTTGGCTGTTTTTCCAACAATGATTTTCCTGTTTACGCTGATTCCCTATGTTCCGATTGCCAATTTTCAAGAGGAACTTTTTTTACTCATCCAGGGAGTATTGCCACCACACACCTTTCAGGCGGTCGACGAGACTGTTAAAGAAGTGCTAACCCAACCGCGCGGGGGCTTGCTGTCGATCGGTTTCTTTATGGGTTTAATCTTCTCTACCAACGGGCTGGTGTCGATGATGAATGCTTTCGACGCGTCATTGCACATTTTCGAGAGCCGTCCCTGGTACATGCAGCGCCTGATGGCCATTGTGCTGCTCATGATCTTGGCTTTCCTGCTGACAATCGCCATCTCGATGATCACCATAGGGCAGGTAATTATCAACTATCTCGATGCCCGGGATTTACTTGGTAGTCATTTCACCTACTACCTGTTGACCTTTGGTAAGTGGATTGTGATTATTGCACTGTTTTTCTTCGCCTATTCGTTTTTGTATTACCTGGCACCTGCCCGAAAAACACGCTGGCGTTTTATTTCGGTTGGCGGCACCATGTCGACCATTTTAAGCCTGGTGATTATTTTGGGCTTCAATTATTACATCACCCGCTTCAGTCAGTATAACAAACTTTACGGATCGATTGGAGCACTGTTGGTTGTGCTGTTGTTGCTGTACTTGTTTTCGTTGGTATTGCTTTTTGGATTCGAACTGAATGCGAGCCTGATTGCCGCAAAACGACAAGGTAAAAAGCGCATCGTGCAGCGGAGTAAGGATAAAACGAAAAGTCGACTGCGCTATCGTTTAGGGCTGAAGCGCAAGAAAACTCATGCTTAGTTTTCGAAGAACCTGCCTTCTATTTCCCCATCTTGAATAGTAATTCTTTTTCTTCCTTGGAGAGCGAGTCGTAGCCTGATTTGCTGATTTTGTCGAGCACGCGGTTTACTTCATCCTGCTTCACATTTTTTTTGCGATTGTAATCGATATCCGGATCACCACTGCCGCGATAAGTGACTTTCACATGCGAGCGAGGTTTCGACTGCTTTTGTGCCCAGTCTGCCACTCCGCTAACGCCGGATGTGAGGTCGGTGCCTTTCTTAAGCAACAGCACGAAAACAAAACCTAAAACGGCGCCCCCAATGTGAGCAAAGTTGCCTCCCGGATTGGATGATGCGATAAGGATAATGCTTAGGATAATATAAAAGAGTGCTAAGTGCTTCAACTTGATTTGACCTACAAACAGGAGGTTGATCGGATGGTTTGGGGCGTATGCAGCAACTGCGACGATAATTGCCATGACAGAGGCTGATGCACCCAGCAGGCGCGAAAACCGAACAATGTCGTCAAAGGCGGGGAACAGGTTGTAACTGGCTAAAAAGAAAAGCCCACCGGCAAGTCCGCCTAAAATGTACACACCAAGTAACTTCTTGGCATCAAAGTATATCAGGAATATTTTGCCCATCCAGTACAGCCAAAGTATGTTGAAAAGGATGTGGAGGAAATCGAAATGCAGAAACATATAAGTAAACAGGGTCCATGGGCGGGTCAGCAGAACATGGCTGTCAGCCGGAAGTGCCAGCCAAGCCAGAATCGGTAGATCTTTACCCATCAAAAAGAAAACAACGTTGATCAGTCGGACCAGCACAAATACACCAATATTCACATAAATCAATCGTGTTAGTACCGATCCTTGCCGAAACGATTCTTTGATTTCGTCTGTAATGTTCATGACCTTTGGTTTCTGTTTTTTTGTTTTCTGTTATCGCCGTTGTCGCCTCTTGTTTCTAAAAGAAATGTTTGCTGTTTTTATTCCAGTATTTGATGATCAGGAATCCGAACAACGCACCACCTAAGTGGGCAAAGTGAGCGATGTTACCGCCTGAGTTCGTAAATCCTAAATAAACCTCAATCAGGATCATCCCCCCGATAGCATATTTTGCCTTGATGGGGATCGGCGGAAAAATCAACATCAGCATGGTATTGGGAAATAACATTCCAAAACCGATCAGCACTCCGTAAACAGCACCTGAAGCGCCAACTGTCGGAGTCATTAGGATTGATGTAATTTGCTCAGATACGGTCCCCTGAATATATTTTCCTTGTATTGCCAGTTCCCGATAATAATCAATTTGTTCCGGAGAGAGACCGGAAATAGCATGTTGGTATTCCAGGTAGCCGACAAAAGTGTGCAGTGCTGCAGCACCCAGGCCGGTCGCAAAATAGTAGATGAAAAATCGTTTCGGTCCCCAAACATTCTCCAATACCCGTCCAAACATCCAAAGGGCAAACATATTGAACAGCAAGTGGGTGAATCCGCCATGCATGAATAAGTGAGTGACCAATTGGTAGGGCTTAAAAGCAGGCGATCCGATGTAGTGCAATCCAAGTATGTTTTCCAATCTTATCCCGCGCGTTGCTAGTACCCAGGTCGCCAATAGCATAAGAACATTAATGATGACGAGGTTTTTGACAACCGGAGGCGTATTGGCAAATGGTGATCGAATGTTATTCATAGTCAAATTTTAAGTGGGTGCTCACAAGAGCCTTGCCAGAAAAACGATTTCTTACAAATTAAATGAATACAGGTCAAAATGTCACTTCAGGAGTTTTTCAAACTGCTCAACCGGCATAATTGTTAACACTTGTTTGCCGGTGGGTGAAAAATTAGGTGTTGTACAAGCAAACAATTGGTCGATAAGTTGGTTCAACTCTTCCACTTTCAGCAAGTGCCCGTAAGGTATTGCCGAGGCGCAGGCCAAGGCCGCCGCGATTTGTTCGCGTGCTTTTTCTTGCATGTCAACCGCCGTATTTTTCAAGTCCTCCAACATACTTTCTATAATTTCCAGCGGCGAGTGGTTCTCCAAAATTCCGGGAATTCCGTTGACAACGAAATGATTTGCTTCGGCTTCTTTCACATCGAAACCCAATGCTTTTAGGTCAGTTAAAACCGAACGTAAAAGCTCCGAGTCGGATGCTTCCAGCTCGAAGGTATGCGGAAACAGCAACTGCTGACTGGCAATTTGTTGTTGAGCCAACATCGCCATAAAATTTTCAAACAATATGCGCTCGTGAGCCCGTTTTTGGTCTATCACCATCAGCCCCGATTTAACCGGAGTGAGGATGAATTTATTTTTGAACTGGAAGCAGGTGCGGCCGGTATTAAAGCTGTCGTGGTTAACAGACAGGTTTGCCGGTTCTTCCTCCTGTTGCATCATGACTTCAGTTTGCGTTTCCTCGTCTTCGTCTGATTTTGTGAAATCGCTGTACAATTTTTCCCAATGCTGCACCTGCTCGTGTTTGCTGGTCGAGTAGGAATGACTGTTGCTGCCGCCACCACCGCTCGGGTAGTTGCGCACTTCAACATTGAAGGGGTTGTAAGTCGGATCAACCTGAATTTTCGGCATCTCAATTCCTTCGCGGCTTTTGGGTGCAATGGGAATTTCGATACTTCCAGCCTGATCAAAATCAATCGAAGGCATCACGTTGAACTTGCCCAACGCTTCGCGTACCGATGCCTGAATGATTTGCCAAATGGCTGTTTCATTCTCGAATTTAATTTCGGTTTTGGTTGGGTGAATGTTGATGTCGATGCATTCAGGATCAACATCCAGGTACAGGAAATAGGACGGATAACTATCGGGAGCCAATATCTTTTCGTAGGCTTGCATGATGGCCCGGTGAAAAAACGGGTGCTTCATGAAGCGGTTATTCACAAAGAAAAACTGCTCGCCATAAGTTTTCCGTGCGTATTTGGGTTGGCCGATAAAGCCTTTTATTTTCACTAAACTGGTTTCGGTGTTGACCGGCACCAGGTTTTGATTGATCGATTTTCCGAAGATGGAAACAATGCGCTTGCGAATGTTGTCGCCAACAGCCATCTCGTAAATCGGATCCTGGTTGTGTATCAGCGAAAGTCCGATTTCGGGGTTTGCCAGTGCAATCCGCTGAACCTCGTTGATGATGTGTTTCAACTCCGTTGAATTCGCTTTCAGGAATTTGCGCCGGGCAGGCACATTGAAAAAAAGGTTTTTCACCAGGAAATTTGTTCCGTTGGCACATTGGGTTGCTTCCTGCTTTAACACTTTCGAACCAACCATGTGGATGAAAACACCAACCTCTGCTTCGTGTTGTTTCGTGTTGAGCTCAACATCGGCAATCGCTGCAATGGAGGCCAGCGCTTCGCCGCGAAAGCCCATCGTGCGAATGCAAAAAAGATCGTTGGCCGAGCGGATTTTCGAGGTTGCATGACGCTCAAAAGCCATGCGGGCATCGGTTTCTGACATGCCGCAACCATTGTCGCTCACCTGGATCAGTGTGCGGCCGGCGTCTTTAATATTTAGCGTGATTTGTGTTGCCCCGGCGTCGATCGCATTTTCAACCAATTCTTTTACCACAGATGCTGGTCGTTGAATGACTTCTCCTGCAGCAATTTGGTTGGCTACCGCGTCGGGGAGCAGTTGGATAATATCAGGCACGGAATCGCTTTAAAATTTTAAAAACAGGTAAACAGCTAAAGCCAGAATTGCAACGAAAAAGATAAGACGGGTGTTGGAACGGCGTCTGGCTTCATCAGCCGATTTTGAAAAACCGCCCATGTTCTGTCTGAACTGTCCGCGAATATTCGCGCGATGGTTGGTGTCCCAGCTTTTCTTTTCACTCATCCCTAATTCCGACTTAATGCGTTCTTCCCGATCCCGCAATTCCTCCTTGTCGGCATCATAATACCGGGTTGTAATGTGAAACCGCTTCGCTCTTGGTGTATGGAAAAACTTTCCAATCATGTTTTGTAAATATTAGGTGACCAGCAAAAATACAAAAATCAACACAGACCAAGAAGTGCTATTTGTTAAAGGATGTCAACTTTCGGTACTACCGGCCTGCAAACGGTTTTACGGGCAATTAGTTAGCATCGTTCAGCTTCGTTCCACATTTCTTGCAATAGCGGGCGTCGTTGTCGTGCTGATCGTACAGGCAATTGGGGCAAACCTGCGTGTTGGCGGTGGTTTGCGTTCCCTTAATAATTTCGGAGGTGACAATGCCGGTTGGTACAGCGATAACTGCATAGCCAACGATCATAACAATGCTGGCTAAAAACTGGCCGGTTGGCGTTTCAGGGGAGATGTCGCCGTACCCCACGGTGGTCATGGTGACGATAGCCCAGTAGATGCTCTGCGGGATACTTCGGAAACCATGCTCCGGGCCTTCAATGAGGTACATGAGCGTGCCTACGATAATAACCAGGTTGACGATGAAAAACAGAAAGACGAAAATCTTCTCGCGACTGGCCCAAAGTGCTTTTCCCAGGTTTTGCCCTGCTGCCGTAAATCGACTAAGTTTTAAAATCCGGAATACCCGAAGCAAACGAATGGCTCGGATAATCATCAGGCTGTGGCTGCCTACCAAAACCAGGCTCAGGTAGGTTGGCAAGACTGATAGTAAATCGATGATTCCGTAGAAACTTAAAATATAGGTCCATGGCTTGCGGACAACCCATACACGAAGAATGTATTCAATGCTGAAGAAAATGGTGATAACCCACTCCACAATGTGAAGTAGTTCGCCATACTCCTTGTTGATGCGCGGCACGCTTTCCAACATGACGAGAATGATGCTTGCCAGAATAATCAGAAGTAAAACAACATCAAAGGCTTTTCCCTCTTTGGTGTCTGCTTCGAATATAATTTCGTAGAGTTTGTCTCTAAGGCTCATGAATAACGGAATCCGGTTGATAGCCTAAAGATAAGAAAAAGCTTGTTTTCCCCTACTTGCTATTTATTGTTAATCGGCGTAAATTTAGGGAAACTGAAACTACAACCCTAAGCTTATGATGATCAAAACCTTTGCGTCTGCCGTTCATGGCATCGATGCAACCACCATCACCATCGAAACCGATGTTTCGCAGGGGATCCGCTTTTCATTGGTCGGGCTTCCGGATAACGCGGTGAAAGAGAGTCAACAGCGCATTGAGGCTGCCCTTCGACTGAATAACTACAAATGGCCCCGCCAGAAAATCATCATTAACATGGCTCCTGCTGATTTGAGGAAGGAAGGTTCGTCGTACGACTTACCGCTGGCAATTGCCGTGCTGGCGGCTTCGGAACAAATTGGAGCCGAAAAGCTCGATCGTTTTGTCATTATGGGCGAACTTTCGCTCGACGGGACTTTGCAGCCGATTAAAGGGGCACTGCCAATCGCCGTTAAAGCGCGGGAAGAGGGTTTTGAAGGGTTTATTTTACCCCAGCAAAATGCCCGCGAGGCAGCTGTAGTAGACAAACTGAAAATTTATGGCGTAGAGAATATCCGGCAAGTAGTTGATTTTTTCAACGACGAAGCTGAATTGGAACCAACCGTTGTGAATACGCGCGAGGAATTTTATAAAATGTTGAATCATTCGGATGTGGATTTTTCGGATGTGAAAGGGCAGGAGAATGTGAAGCGGGCTTTGGAGATTGCCGCGGCTGGTGGACATAATTTAATTATGATAGGCCCTCCCGGCGCTGGAAAGACGATGCTCGCGAAACGCATCCCGACGATTTTGCCGCCTTTTACCTTGCACGAGGCATTGGAAACAACCAAGATTCATTCGGTTGTTGGTCGAATTGACAAGGAGACTTCGCTAATGACCGAGCGGCCTTTTCGAAGCCCGCATCATACCATTTCGGATGTGGCTTTGGTTGGTGGCGGCACGTATCCGCAGCCGGGCGAAATTTCGCTCGCACATAATGGCGTGTTGTTTTTGGACGAGCTGCCGGAGTTCAAACGAACCGTTCTGGAAGTGATGCGGCAACCTCTGGAAGATCGGAAGATTACCATTTCGCGGGCTAAATTTTCGGTGGAATACCCGGCCAGTTTGATGCTGGTAGCCTCCATGAATCCGTGCCCCTGCGGCTATTACAATCATCCCACCAAAGAGTGCGTTTGCGGGCCGGGCATGGTTCCAAAGTATCTCAACAAAATCTCAGGTCCGTTGCTGGACCGCATCGACATTCACCTGGAGGTTGTGCCGGTGCCTTTTAAAAAGTTGTCGGAATTGCAGGACACAGAAGGGAGCCAGGTTATTCGGGAGCGGGTAATCGCCGCACGGCAAATTCAATCCGAGCGCTATAAAGGGATGGACGGAATTTTCTGCAATGCACAAATGTCGTCTCGTCAAATTCGAGATTACGTGCAACTCGATTCAACCAGCAATACGCTGCTAAAAAATGCGATGGAGCGACTTGGCTTGTCGGCGCGTGCCTACGACCGTATCCTGCGCGTGGCACGAACAATTGCCGATTTGGAAGGCTCCGGTCCCGTCGAAAGTCATCATATTTCCGAAGCCATTCAGTATCGCAGCCTCGATCGCGAAAGTTGGGGAAGCTGATTTCGATGTTCTTCAGCAAAAAATGCGCAATAATTGCCCATTGGCATAAATTCTGTATTCACATAAATTATTATCCTAGTCAATATTTTTTATTTTTGATTGCGCTTAAAATCAAATAACACCTAAATTCTCCCGACAATGAGATTTCAACTCCAAACCCTGATCTTTTCTTTTTTGGTGGTTTTTCTGTTAGCCTCCTGTGGTGATAAAAAAGGGAAACCCACAGCCTCCGTCGATACGGCTTATACCCAGTTTGTTCGAAGTTACACAAGTGGCGTCATTTCGTGCAAGGCTCCCATTTTGGTGGAGTTTAACCAGGAGCCGCTTCATCCCGGGCAACCAGGCGATGAAGCTCCGGCCGAGTTGATCAGCCTTTCGCCAAAAGTGGAGGGAAAAGTTCAATGGGTTGACGGGCACACGATCGCTTTCACGCCGACGGAACGGATGAAGTCGGATGCTGAATACAAAGTCAGCGTCGCTCTGGGAAAGGTACTGGCGGTGCCTAATGAATATAAAACCATGCAGTTTGTGGTCAAAACGATTAAGCAGTCGTTCAGTGTGAATAACCTGGCGGTGAGAGCTTATGATGGTCAAAATATGAAGCTGCAGTATTTGTCAGGCGTTGTTTATACGTCCGATTGTGCCGACGACAAGCAGATCGAGTCGATCGTGACGGTTCGTAAGGACGGAGAAAAAGTGGATTTGAACTGGCAACATGCTGCCGACGGGAAAAAGCATGAGTTTCGGGCAGATAGCCTGTTGCGGACAGCAGAGCCGCAGAAGTTGCTGGTGAAATGGGATGGTGCCGTAATCGGTGACGAGAAAAAGGGAGAAGAAGAAATTGAGCTACCGGCCCTGGATGTCTTCAAAGTGGTTGATGTTCGGGTGATTCAGCAACCAGAGCAGTATTTGCTGATTCGCTTTTCGGATCCGTTGGCAGCCGACCAAAATTTGCAGGGTTTGGTTACCATTGATAAGATAGATGGTTTGCGTTACCAGCTTGAAAGCAACGAACTGAAGGTTTATCTTCCCTCGCGTCTGGCGGGAGATCACGAGGTCTACGTTTCCGGTGGTATCCGAAATGCGCTCAACTTCAAACTGAAGGAGTCGACAACGATGCAGGTCCGTTTCGAGGATCTGAAGCCCGCTGTCCGGTTGGTGGGCAAAGGAAGTATTGTGCCGTCGTCCAATGAGTTGGTTTTCCCGTTCGAAGCGGTCAATTTGCAGGCGGTAGACATCCGGATTATCAAGATATTTACGAACAATATTCAGCAGTTTTTTCAGCAAAACAGCTACACCGAGAGTGACGATATCAAGCAGGTGGGACGCCTGGTGTTACAAAAGAAAATCGATTTGAACGTGGCTTCGTTCGCGGAGTTGAAAAACTGGAATACCTACAGTGTTGATCTTGCCCGTCTCATTCAAATTGAACCGGGAGCGATATATCGCGTTCAGATTCGCTTCAAGAAAAATTATTCGCTTTACGGGATGGAGCAAATGCCCGAGTCGAACCAGGTTTCAACGATTGATCAGCTGGAAGAAGAGCAGGAAATGCAAGAGGATTTGGCGGACTGGAACGAACCGGGATGGTACTCGGATTATTATCGGCCGAGAGGTTTTGATTGGGATGAAAGCGGCAACCCGGAGCACGTTTCGTATTACAGTTACGAACATTTTGTTGCCCGTAATTTGTTCGCGACAAACCTGGCTGTGATTGCGAAGGGAGGCTCGGATCAGAGCATGAACTTCGCGGTAACCAATCTGAAAAACACGGAACCGGAATCCGGCGTTACCCTGAAGATTTTCAATTTTCAAAAACAGTTGATGGAAACGGTCACCACCGATGCGATCGGGATGGCCAAAGTTCAGCTTAAATACAAGCCTTTCCTGCTGGTGGCTGAAAAGGGTGGCCAACTGGCCTACCTGCGTTTGGATGATGGTTCGTCGCTATCGCTCAGTAACTTTGACGTGACGGGCGATGTGGTGCAAAAAGGCCTCAAGGGTTATGTTTACGGTGAACGAGGCGTTTGGCGTCCCGGCGACCGCATTTTCCTGACCTTCATTCTGGAAGATAAAAAAGATGTTTTGCCGGACAATCATCCGGTCATTTTTGAACTGATTAACCCGAAGGGGCAAACGGTGAGCCGTCAGGTGAAGACCAATGGAATCAATGGTTTTTACAGCTTCACCTGCGAAACAGACCCGGAAGCGCCAACCGGAAACTGGATGGCCGTGTTGAAAGTCGGCGGACAAACATTCAGCAAGCGGGTAAAGGTTGAAACGGTGAAGCCGAACCGCCTGAAAATTGATCTGAAATTCGATGAAGATCCGCTTTCGATTTACCAGGGCTACGCCGAGGGAACCTTGAAGACCGCCTGGCTGCACGGAGGAACAGCAAAAAATCTGAAGGCACAGGTTGCGCTCAATTTCTCGAAAGCAAAAACAAGTTTTAAAGGCTTTTTCAATTATAATTTCGACGACCCTGCGAAGAATTTATACTCGGAAGAACAGGAAGTGTTCAAAGGCAAAGTGAATGAACAAGGCGTCGCTTCTATCAATTTCAAACTGCCGGAAATTACTTCTGCTTCGGGGATGCTGAATGCACATTTCAGTACGCGGGTGTACGAAGAAACCGGCGATTTCAGCATCGATGTGAAAACAGTGCCTTATGCGCCTTACTCGTCTTTTGTGGGTGTTAAGTTGCCGGCTTCCGACTCGAATTGGTACAAAACAGGCACGCGGTATCCTCTGGATATTGTAACGGTCGACTACAAGGGTAATAAAGTTGATCGCGATGACCTGGAAGTGAAAATCTATAAAGTTGACTGGCACTGGTGGTGGGATTCCGGCGAGGATAACCTGGCCCGCTATGTCAATAATTCGTATAAAAAGCCGGTGTTCAGAACCACGGTGAATACCGTGAATGGGCAGGCGAGTGTACCGCTCCAAATTGACTATCACAATTGGGAGGACAATGGCCGTTACCTGATTTGGGTAAAAGATTTGGAGAGTGGCCACAGTACCGGGTTGACAGCTTATTTCTCGAAATGGGGATACTGGGCTGCCGATGGTATGCAGGGAGCAGCGACCATGTTGTCATTCAAATCAGACAAGGAGAAATACAATGTTGGCGATAAAGTAACGGTGACCATTCCGTCGGGTAAAAACGGGAAGGCGCTGGTCAGCATCGAAAACGGAACGTCGGTGTTGGATATGTTCTGGGTGGAAACGAAGGAAGAAAATACGGTCTTCAGTTTCGAAGCCAAGCCGGAAATGGCGCCGAATGCTTATGTGCATATTTCGCTGATCCAACCGCATGCCCAAACCGAAAATGATGCCCCGATTCGACTTTATGGCGTTATCCCGATTTTGGTTGAAGATCCCAATACCCATTTGAATCCAATTCTTAAAACGCCTGCCGAGTTGGAGCCCGAGAAAGACTACGAGGTGAAAGTGTCGGAAAAAGACGGTAAGAAAATGACTTACACGCTGGCGGTTGTCGACGAAGGTTTGCTGGACTTAACCCGTTTCCAAACGCCTGATCCTTGGCCATCATTCTATGCCCGCGAAGCGTTGGGCGTAAAAACCTGGGACTTTTACGATGATGTAATCGGTGCATACGGCGCTCGTCTGGAGCGGGCTTTTGCTGTTGGTGGTGATGAAAATCTGGCGGCAGCAAAACGAAAAAAAGTGAATCGATTTAAACCGGTTGTGTCGTTCATCGGGCCGTTCAAGCTGGATGAAGGAGAGACGAACACGCACCAGCTGAAGATGCCGAATTATGTAGGAGCGGTACGGGTGATGGTTGTTGCGGGTGATAACGGCGCGTACGGAAATGCCGAACAGTCGGTGAAAGTGTTGAAACCACTGATGCTACTGGCGACTTTGCCTCGTGTGCTTGGCCCGGGCGAAGAAGTGAGCCTGCCTGTGAATGTGTTTGCCATGAAGCCGGAGGTGAAAAATGTGAAGGTTAGCATAAAGACAAACGAAATTTTAACGCCTGTTGAAGGCAGTTCCAAGCAAGTTCAGTTTGCAGAAGTGGGCGATCAGATTGCCGCTTTCAAATTGAAAGTTGCAGAGAAAACCGGCGTTGGTAAAGTGACGGTTACGGCTGAAAGTGGACAATTCAAAGCCAGCTACGACATCGAGATCGAAGTTCGGCCGTCGAATCCCCAGGTTGTAAACATGGAGGAAACAGTTATCCAACCGGGTAAAAGCTGGGACGTTGCTGTGACCGCACCGGGTATGGAAGGAACCAATTCCGCACGAGTCGAGCTGTCCGGCATTCCGCCGATCGACCTCAGCCGTCGTTTAAATTACCTGATTCGTTATCCGCACGGTTGTATCGAGCAAACCACATCAGCCGTCTTCCCGCAACTCATGCTGGATCGCCTTACGGTTGTTTCGGCTGAGCAAAAGCAGGATATTGAAGATAACGTTCGCGCTGCATTGAATAAGTTTACCCGTTTCCAAACTTCGGAAGGTGGGTTCGCTTATTGGCCGGGCGAGCGCTATAACTCTGAATGGGGAACTAACTATGCCGGGCATTTTATGCTGAAGGCGGAAGAGGCCGGGTATTCGTTGCCGTTTGGCATGAAAGACAAATGGCTGGCTTTTCAGAAAAATGCGGCTCGAAACTGGCAGCGGTCGGATCGGGGTTACGAGCGTTCCGAGTTAATCCAGGCCTACCGTTTGTATACCCTGGCGCTTGCGCAATCGCCCGACTTTGGTGCGATGAATCGCTTGCGTGAAGAGAAAGGATTGGACCAGTTGGCACAGTGGCGTTTGGCTGCAGCTTATGCAGTTGCCGGCCAGCCGGAAGTTGGGGCGAAAATGATTGCAAACCTTAGCAGAACGATCAAACCTTTCCGAGAACTTTCGTACACCTTCGGTTCTGATATTCGCGATAAGGCGATGATTTTGGAGACTTTGGTTATGCTGAAGCGCCAAACCGAAGCTTTCCCACTGGTAACCGAAATTTCAGCTGCGCTGTCGTCGAACGATTGGATGAGTACCCAAACAACTGCATATTCCTTACTTGCTATTTCTGAATTTTCAGGAGTGGGTAAACTGGAAGACAATCCGCTAAAAGCGAAAGTGGCATTCAATGGTGCGGACGCCCAAAATGTGGCGGCAACGGTTCCTGTTTGGCAAGCGGATGTACCTTTGAAAGGGAATCAATCGGCGCAAGTGAAGGTTGAAAACCAAACCGGAAAAGTGATGTACGCCCGAATCATGAGCGAGGGTATTCCGGTTACAGGTGATTCAACGTCATCCCAGAGCAACCTGTTTATGGAGGTTCGCTACACCGATATGCAGGGGCAGCGTATTGATCCGGCAAAACTGGTGCAGGGAACCGATTTCGTGGCTGAAGTGAGTGTGCAGAATCCGGGGCAACGCGGCGTTTACAAAGAAATGGCTCTGACGACGATCTTCCCGTCCGGTTGGGAAATTATCAATATGCGATTGAATGATGTGGACAGCCCGTTGAAGAGCGATGCGTTTACCTACCAGGATATTCGCGACGATCGGGTGCTGACTTATTTCAATCTGAATCCAAATGAGAAGAAAACATTCCGGATTCTGGTGAGCGCAACTTATGAGGGTAAATTTTATCTGCCGTCGGTGCAGTGTCAGGCGATGTATGATAACAGCATTAATTCGCGAAAACCCGGAAAGTGGGTTGAAGTTTTGAAATAAGAGTGCATGAGATTCTGAAACAAGTTCAGAGTGACTTTTTGTTGAACGTGAATTTATGATTGGAGCATTGAAACGAGTAAAACCGAAATATTGGATTGGAGCTGTCATTTTTATGGCAGCTTTTCTCTTTTGGTGGTTTAGCCTGCCTTCACCTTTGTTTTCCGCCCCCACTTCAACAGTCATCGAAAGCCGGAATGGTGAATTACTGGGAGCTCATATTGCGACCGACGGCCAATGGCGTTTCCCCGAAGTCGAAGCCGTTCCCGAAAAATATAAAGCCTGTGTGCTCGCTTTTGAGGATCGTCATTTTTATCGTCATCCCGGTTTTAATCCTGTCTCGCTGACAAGGGCTTTGGTACAAAATATTCGTAACGGGCGTGTGGTTTCGGGGGGAAGTACGATCACCATGCAGTTGATTCGCCTGTCGCGTAAAGGAAAGGAACGCACGATTTGGCAAAAGCTGATCGAGTTGTCGCTTGCTGTTCGGGCAGAA
This sequence comes from Mangrovibacterium diazotrophicum, assembly GCF_003610535.1. Taxonomy (NCBI): domain Bacteria; kingdom Pseudomonadati; phylum Bacteroidota; class Bacteroidia; order Marinilabiliales; family Prolixibacteraceae; genus Mangrovibacterium; species Mangrovibacterium diazotrophicum. Next base: position 3,875,887 of record NZ_RAPN01000001.1, read on the forward strand.
TTGTCTTATTCCAAAGAAGAGCTTTTGCGCATGTATGTTTCCAATGCTCCCTTTGGTGGAAATGTGGTTGGGTTGGATGCCGCAGCCTGGAGGTACTTTGGTCGTAATGCGGCTGATCTTTCGTGGGCTGAGTCGGCGACCCTGGCTGTGCTGCCGAATGCGCCTTCGCTGATTTATCCAGGTAAGCGAAATGAGTTGTTGGCGCAAAAGCGAAACCGACTGCTTGATCTTCTTTTCAAACGAGGGCAACTCGACGAAACAACACTAAATTTGGCTAAACTGGAGCCGCTTCCGATGCAGGTTTATGCTATTCCGCAAACGGCTCCTCATCTGCTCAATCGTGCTTTGGAAGAACATCCGGGCGAGCGGATCCAAACAACAGTTGATCGCCAGTTGCAGCAACATGTGAATGATGTGGTTCGCCAACACCTGGTTAATTTGCGAGCCAACGAGGTTCACAATGCTGCCGTTTTGGTATTGAATGTTGAGAAAGGAGAGGTGCTGGCGTACGTCGGCAATTCACCTGATCGCGGCGACGGACAGCACGGGGAGCAGGTAGATGTGATTACATCACCCCGAAGTTCCGGTAGTATTCTCAAACCCTTTTTGTATGCCGCAATGCAGGATGATGGGCTCATTTTACCGCAGACATTGATTCCGGATATTCCAACGCAAATTGGCGGCTTCAGTCCTCAAAATTTTAACCTGCAATTCGAAGGTGCAGTTCCGGCGTCGATGGCCTTATCGAAGTCGCTGAATATACCTGCTGTGCGGATGCTTCGTGATTACGGCGTTGAGCGTTTCTACAGTTTGTTGCGTGAGCTTCATTTTTCAAGCCTGGACAAACCGGCTAGTCATTACGGATTATCGCTCATACTGGGAGGGGCCGAGGTGAAGCTTTGGGATCTGGCTGGCGCTTATTCCTCGCTGGCCCGGATGCTTGTCCATTACGAGGAGCAGGACGGTGTGATTTTCGAAGATGATTTCAGAGCGCCGGAATACACGCCGCAGAACCATTCCGAAACTGAGATTTCGAAAAAGCCAATTTCGCTGGCTGCTGCCTGGTTAACTTTTGAAGCCCTTTTAAAAGTTAATCGACCCGACGAAGAGTCGGGGTGGCAGTCTTTTTCTTCATCGCGCCAGGTAGCCTGGAAAACCGGTACCAGCTTTGGTTTTCGAGATGGCTGGGCGGTTGGTGTGGATCGAAATTACCTGGTTGCGGTGTGGTGCGGAAACGCGGATGGTGAAGGCCGCCCCGGTTTAACAGGGACTTCGGCAGCTGCACCTTTGATGTTCGATGTTTTCAACCTTTTGCCGGCATCCCGCTGGTTTACCCAACCGGTTGATGAGATGGTGCAGATCCCCGTTTGTCACGAAAGTGGCTATCGGTTGGGCGCCTATTGTGAGCAGGCTGATACCATTTGGGTAACGCCGAAAGGCTTGGGTAGTGCCGCTTGTCCTTTTCACCGGATGGTTCACCTCGATCCAACAGGAAGCTGGCAGGTGACGACCAATTGCTACCCGGTTGATGAAATGATTCATGAGAAATGGTTTGTGCTACCCCCTGTAATGGAATGGTATTACAAACGTCGGAATTTGATGTACCGGCTATTACCGCCATTTAAGCCTGGATGTACGGAGGAAACACAGGCGGTTATCGAGATGATTTACCCGAGGGAGAACAACAAGGTGTTTGTGCCGGTGCAACTTGATGGAAAGCCCGGACAGGTTATTCTGGAAGCAGCTCATTCGTCGCCCGATGCCATTATTTTTTGGCATTTGGATGATAAATACCTGGGGCAAACTTCCGGAGATCACCAGATGCCAATTAATCCGGAGCCCGGAGAACATAGTCTGAATTTGATAGATGACAGCGGAAATACGTTTACTAAAAAAATTGTCGTAGCCGAGAAATAGTGCTGGTTTCCCGAAGTATTGATGAGGCTTGTTTAGGGCAATCAAAGAAATTTCGTTCAATTTACAGTAATGAAACATGCTGAGCAGCATCTTTTTCGTAAATTTGAAAAATTCGTGTGACTGACAAAAACTTTTTACTGCCAGTTCGGTTACACATTTAAGTTATAAACAAAAAGTTATGGTAGATAGATTGTCTGATCCAATCGGTCGGTTGATGGGGCTTCGTTACAAGTCGCATCCTTGGCATGGTGTTTCAATTGGTACGCATGCGCCGGAAAAAGTAGTTGCCTTTATCGAGGTGGTGCCAACTGATACAGTAAAGTATGAAATCGATAAAGACAGTGGCTATTTGCGACTCGACCGACCTCAAAAATATTCGAACGTTGTTCCGGCTTTGTATGGTTTCATTCCACAAACTTTTTGTGGCGACTCGGTAGGTGAGTATTGTATGGAAAAAACCGGCAAAACCGGTATTCGCGGAGATGGTGACCCAATCGATATTTGTGTACTAACAGAAAAGGATATCACCCACGGTGATATTTTGGTACATGCACGCCCAATTGGTGGATTCCGTATGATTGACGGTAACGAGGCCGACGACAAAATCATTGCCGTGTTGAATAACGATGTGGTGTACGAAGGTTATAAAGATGTAACCGATCTTCCTGCCGTTGTAGTTGAACGTCTAAAGCACTACTTTTTGACTTACAAGGATATGCCGGGTAAGGACAAGGATACCGAAATTACTCACCTTTATGGTACCACCGAAGCCTACACTGTTATAAAGAAGGCGATGGACGATTACCAGAAACGTTTCGACAACCTAGGAAAGTTACTTTACTAAATATAAAAGTCCGGTGTTCGCCGGACTTTCTTTTTGTATCTCTTTTTGTTTGTCGAGTGTGTTCTTAGTTCGCGTTCACATTTCGTGTTTTCGTCAATGTGATGTCCTGGCTGTAATCGCCTTTGCTGATTGTCGCTTTGTTGTCGCAGGTGCCATCGCCGTAGTCCAGGGTAAAAGCTAACTCGTTATTTTGGCTAACCTTTAAAATACCGCTTGTGAAGTAGCTGCAGTCGAGATTGGCAGTCAAAGGAGTTGTTGTTGTAATGGTGTAAGTTTCTCCCTCAGAGGTGAGGTCAGTAATTGTTCCGCTTATCTGAATAATATTATCGGTCGCATCAGAAGGTGTGTCGAATCCGGCGATGTAAGAGCGGGTTTTCGTCATTTTGCGGTTGATCCAGTAGCCGTCTGACCAGGTAAAAGTCAGGTCTGAGGTAACTGTAAATGTGTAAACTCCGCTGTTAACGCCATCGTAAGTCATGCTTTGTGTTCCGCTTATCGCTACTCCGTCAATTTCAAATCCGTCGAAAGTAACCGAGTGCGTTGCTCCTTCTGTATCCCATGCGGAAGATAATGCAATGTAGAGTAAACCGCTGATGTCGTTGTCGCGCTTACCTTTGCAACCATCCTGGAAATCAATCGTCACTGTCAATGGATATAAACTCTCGGAAGCTGTTTGAACGGAAATCTCGGGGCAAACGGGTGTAGCTTTTGTCGTAAAGCTGCTGCTGGTTTCAGTAGCCGAGAATAACTCAATGTTGTCTTCAATGGCTTCGGATAGTTGGTTAACCTCGTTCAGCACATAGGCAACATCAAAATTTTCGCTGGTCAATCCGGGTTGTTCTGTTACGTCTTCCTCTCTTACAAATTCTTTGTGACACCCAGCCAATAAAATCACAAGAATTAAAAGCAAATTGGTTTTCATAGTTACTCAGTTTATCAAATTGCAAATCCATACGAAGTAACGACAATTTGGAGGATAAGTTGTACTTTATCTGTTAATTTTTTTATGTTATAGAAGAATTAGAGTGAGATTAGATGTGCTACTGTGAATACCGGTACTCACTTCATCGAAAAATATTCAAAGAAAAAATTACAGTTAAGTGAATGAGTGGAAGGCCTGACTTTAATTAGTTTAGATACTTGCTTTTAAGGTTATTTCTTGCGAGAGAGGTTGATGTAGGAATAGTTGAAATTGTTTTTCTCATCGAACAGATCCTCCCTTGATTCGACTATCCAATCGTCCTCATTGAATATGTTAAAATAGGTGTCGCCTTCAAAATTCTGATGCACCGTTGTTAAATACAGTTTGGACGAGAGTGGATAAAACTGCTCGTAAATGGAACCACCTCCAATAACGAATGCTTCTTCCTCGCCGTCAACCTTTGCGATGGCTTCCTCGATGGAGTTAACGGTTTCGCATCCTTCAAATTCTGCATTTGGATCGGAGCTGATGACGATGTGTCGGCGGTTTGGGAGTGGCCATTTGGGAAGCGACAATAATGTTTTGCGCCCCATAATAATCGTATGGCCGGTGGTAATTGTTTTAAAACGCTTTAAGTCGCCGGACAGGTGGAAAAGCAGATCGTTATCCTTGCCAATAGTACCATTTTGAGCCATGGCAACGATCATCGATATATTTTGGTGAATCATTTTTATCAAAGCTGAAAGTGAGCACATTACTATTCATTCAGGATTTCACTTGAGGTGAAGCCCTGAATCATCACTAAACTGAAACTTTTCCCGGAATGTGCGGGTGTGCATCGTAATTAACCAGTTCGAAGTCCTCGAATTTGAAATCAAAGATTGATTTTACTTCCGGATTGATTTTCAATTGCGGAAGCGGTTTGGTGTCGCGCGTCAGTTGCAGTTTGACTTGCTCCATGTGGTTGAGGTAAATGTGCACATCACCACCGGTCCAAACAAAGTCGCCGGGTTCGAGATCACAAACCTGGGCCATCATCAAGGTCAGCAATGCATACGATGCAATATTGAACGGAACACCGAGGAACACATCACAACTGCGCTGGTAAAGCTGACACGAAAGTTTTCCGTCGGCAACATAAAATTGGAACAACAGGTGACAGGGAGGAAGCGCCATTTGGTCGACTTCGCCCACATTCCAGGCACTCACAATATGACGGCGTGAGTTTGGATTATTCTTAATGGAATTAACAACTTCAGTAATTTGGTCAATGTGTTTACCGTCGGGCGTTGGCCACGAACGCCACTGATAACCATAAACGTGTCCCAAATCGCCGTTTTCGTCGGCCCATTCGTTCCAAATTCGAACACCGTTATCGGTTAAGTATTTAATGTTGGTATCACCGGCTAAAAACCAAAGCAATTCGTGAATGATGGATTTCAGGTGTAATTTTTTGGTCGTTAAAACAGGGAAGCCCTCTGCCAGATTAAAACGCATCTGGTGACCAAAAACACTGATTGTTCCTGTTCCTGTCCGGTCTTTCTTTTCGGTTCCGTTAGTCAGAACATGGTCCAGTAAATCAAGATATTGCTTCATAATAATTCGGTGATTTCAATAATTAAATTCTTCGCTCAAACGAGGCGACAAGATAGAGACAATATAGCAAAAAAAGAAGCGCGCAACTCAGTTACGCGCTTCAGGAAGGGTTTCGGGATAATCGTATTATTCAAATATCTCTTGTTCTGCAACAAACCCTTCAGAAATGACTGTCATCCGAATGTTTTGTTTATTTACAACTTGCCCGTCGAGCAGAATAGCCGGAACAAGTCGGTGACCGTTGTTGACGGTGAAACTCATATTATCGGATGGATTTTTGCCTTTTGCCAGTTTCATCGCTGCGTCGGCGGCATTGTAGGCCAGCGATTCAATTGGTTTATACACGGTGATCGTTTGATCGCCCAGCATGATGTTCCGAATAGCGCCTATGTCGGCATCTTGACCCGCAACCAGAACTTTGCCGGCCAAATCTTTTTCTTTCAAGGCTTGGATGGCGCCACTGGCTAACGCGTCATTTCCTGCGATGATCGCATCGACGGTTTCGCCACTATCCAGGATTTCCTTAACCATTTTGTAGCCGTCATTGCCTTCCCACGAAGAAACGAATTTGCTCCCCACTACATTGATATCTCCTTTATCGATCATGGGTTGAAGGACATTCATCCAACCCAAGTACAATTGGTAGGAGTTGTTGTCGGAAGTTGGACCGCCAATTAAAACGTAGTTCCCGGTTGGGCTCACCGTGGTTAGAAACTGGGCTTGTTCCTCTCCAACTTTTATGTTGTCGGTGGAAACATAGAAATCAATATCGCTATCCTTTATTAAGCGGTCGTAAGAGATTACCGGGATATTTTTGTTTTTAGCCATTTTCACGATGCCTGCGGCAACGACCATGTCAACCGGGATAATGACTAACACATCAACATCATTGTTGATTAGTTCCAAAGCCTGCTGGAACTGAACATCGGGATTTGAATCAGCCACTTTCACAATGACTGTTCCTTTGTTTTCCTCCACTTTCTCAACGAAAGCATCGCGGTCTTTTACCCAGCGTTCCCTGGCAATTGTATCCATTAATAATCCGATTTCGGGTTTTTGATTACAACCGGAGAGAAGCAAGAAGACCAGAAAAATCTGAAATAGAAAAGAGATTTGCTTCATAACGGAGAGATTTTGATTAATACTACTCTCCATTACGAAGTATATAACGAATATGTTAAGATTTTAAAAACATGAAGTTTCTTGTAACCTCAGGCTTATGATGAGTGTACGCCGTCAATGGCCTGTCAACTCAGAATTTCAAGAATCAACACGGGATAATAAAGAATCAGAAGTCTGATATTATCAATATAATACTTAAGGATAGACGATTAGCCCAGGATCATCCCAATGATCGTCGCCGACATCAACGAGGCTAATGTCCCTGCCAGCAAGGCGTACATTCCGTATTTCGACAAAACAACGCGTTTCCCCGGTGCCAATGCTCCAATTCCACCGATTTGAATACCGATAGACGCGAAATTGGCAAAACCACAAAGAATGTAAGTCGACATGATCACTGATTTATATTCGAAGAATGATCCGGCTGATTTCAGATCCGAGAGGCTGATGTAGCCGATGAACTCTGTTAGAATCAGCTTTTCACCCAACAAGCGGCCGACAAGCATGATATCCTGCTGGCAAATACCGATGAGCCACATGACCGGGGCAAACAAATAGCCCAGCAAAAATTGCAGCGACAGTGATGTGAAGCGTCCGTCGGTTCCGCTGGCGATTAGTCCGTTCAAGCCGGTGAGTGATCCAACTAAACCAAAAATATAGTTGAGCATGGCGATCAAAGCCAGGAACGCGAGGAGCATCCCTGCAACGTTAACTGCCAGTTTCAACCCTTCGCTTGTCCCGTTTGTGATGGCATCCAGAACGTTGCTGCCGATTTTATCCTTGCTGACTTCAACGTCTTGGTTAACTTCTTCTGTATTTGGAACCAATATCTTTGAGAAGATTACAGCAGCCGGGGCAGCCATAACCGATGCGGTTAACAGGTGTTTCGCAAATTCCAGCCTGAGTACCGGGTCGTTGCCACCAAGCATACCGATGTAGGCCGCTAGAACACCACCAGCCAAAGTTGCCATCCCTCCGGTCATGACCAACATAATCTCGGAGTTGTTCATCTTTGCCAAATAGGCTTTAATCATCAGAGGCGACTCGGTTTGCCCCAGGAAAATATTGCCGGCAACTGACAAAGACTCAGCTCCGGAAAGTTTTAGCAAGCGTGTGAAAACCCAGGCCATTGCCCAAACAACACGCTGGATAATTCCCCAATAAAATAAAAGGCTGGTTAGTGCGGAGAAGAACACAATAGTCGGCAAAATCTGGAATGCGAAAATCATTCCGAAATTACTACTGTCGGCCAGTGAACCAAATAAGAACTCGCTGCCTACTTTCGTGAAATCGAGAATTTTGACAAAGATCCTTCCGAAGAATTCAAATCCAATACGGATGAATGGGACGTACAAAACGCTGATAGCCAGTACGATCTGAAAAGCTAAGCCGATACCGACGGTTTTCCAGGGGATATTTTTGCGGTCTTTCGAAAATACCCAGCCAATGGCAACCAGAACCAGCATTCCAATCAGGCCCCGGAGAACGGTCATCAGGCTGAAAGAACTTTCATGCTTTTGATTTAAGAGGATGTTGGACGTTGACTTCGGGGTCTCAGCCTGTTTACTCTGAACAACTACTTGCTCAGTGGTTGTTTGGTTTGTTGAATCAGCAATGCTGATCGAATCGGATTGGGGTGTCGCAAAAGCGAATGTCGAAATCGGGCTGATTGATACTATCAGCAGCATCAGCAATAGGGTGAGCTGTTTCATACGCCAGCAATTATTTTTTTCTGCGGTTAATTTCGTCTCTGATTCGGGAGGCTCTTTCGTAATCTTCGTTGTTGATGGATTCGTTCATCATGTCGGTGAGTTCGTTCACCGTGTATCGCTCGAACTCCGATTCGGGTTTGTAATTCGGAGCCGTGTCGTGTCCGAATTCTACATCCGACGGAGTTTCGGGATCCAGGATGATACCGGCTTTCCGTAAAATCTCTTCTGTGGTGTATATCGGGCATTTAAAGCGAAGCGCCAAGGCTACAGCGTCAGATGTCCGGGAGTCAATACGAATCTCCTGGGAACCCATTTCGCAAACCAGTTCCGAGAAGAAAATACCTTCTTCCAGTTTATAAATAACGACTTCTGAAATATTAATATCGAAAGCTACAGCAATATTTTTAAACAAATCGTGGGTTAACGGGCGTGGAGGTTTCAAACCTTCCAACTGAATAGCAATTGCTTGTGCTTCTACCGGTCCAATAATGATTGGAATTCTGCGATCACCGGTCTCTTCAGCCAAAACCAATGCATAGGCACCGGATTGCGTTTGACTAACAGACAGACCTAAAATGTTTAGACGAATTTTATGCATAAAATATCAAGCCTCGGAGGATGTGTAAGACAAATATAACAATTGTTTCAGGGAATAAAATGAAAAGCCATCCATATTTGCCTTAAGTTTACAGGCCTGTAAAAGGCTATTCTAAGTTCATTTGTACCAAATCGATTTCTTAATGAGTTGTTAATGGCCAATATTTCAGTAAATTGAATGATGCTGGACTTTAACTGATTTACAGGTCTAAAAAAGAGTATTCTTTTGTAAAAAGCTATCTAAATCTTTGGTAGTCATCAAAAAATATCTACTTTTGCAGTCCGAAAGTTTCGAGTAGGCTCAAAAAGCGGATTTTATCAATAAAGATCCCGCCTTCCGGACAAAATTTTTAAACGTTCAATTGATGTACGCTATTGTAGAAATTGCAGGACAACAATTCCGTGTTGAAAAAGACAAGAAATTGTTTGTTCACCGCCTTGAAACAGCTGAAGGCGAAACTGTAGAATTTGAAAAAGTTCTTTTGACTGACAACGATGGTACGATCGCAATTGGTACTCCGGTTGTTGAAGGTGCAAAAGTAACAGCAAAAGTATTGGAACACCTGAAAGGTGAAAAAGTGATTGTTTTCAAAAAGAAACGTCGTAAGAGTTACAAGAAGAAAAACGGTCACCGTCAGTACTTGACTCAAATTCAGATTGAAGAAATTATTGGATAACCCTAAAAACATTAATTAACCATGGCTCATAAGAAAGGTGTCGGTAGTTCGAAGAACGGACGCGAATCGGAAAGTAAACGACTTGGCGTAAAAATCTACGGCGGTCAGGTTTGCAAAGCTGGTAATATCTTGGTACGCCAGCGTGGTACTGCTCATCATCCTGGTAATAATGTAGGGATCGGTAAAGATCATACTTTGTTTGCCTTGATTGATGGTACTGTTGTTTTCAAAAAGAAAAGAGACAACAAATCGTATGTTTCTGTTGAACCCGTTGAGGCAGTAAACTAAGACGATATTAAAATACGTATAGAGAATCTCCTGTCTTGTTTGAGGCAGGAGATTTTTATTTTATACATTTGCCAAGCAAAATAAAAAAGCTATCGTTTTCATTGTTATCGCAGTTATCGTAGTTTGTCTTTGTTGAAACAATACGATACGGCGGAAAGCAAGAAACAAAGACAACAATAAAAATCTGTGCCTTATGCTCAACTTACGATTTATCCAGGAAAACCCGGACTTGGTTATTGAAAAATTGAAAAAGAAGAATTTCGATGCCAGCCAAATTGTTGGTCAAATCATCGATCTGTACAAAACCAAAAACGAAATTCAGGCTAAAGCCGACCAGACGAAAGCCGAAATGAACAAGCTTTCGAAGGAAATCGGGCAGTTATTCAAAGACGGAAAACAGGCTGAAGCAAATGCAGCCAAAGAACGTACTTCGGAACTTAAGGACAGCATTAAGCAACTGGATGATGAGTTCGCTAAAATTGACAGCCAGGTATTTGCGCTGCAGGTGCAATTGCCGAATATTCCAGCTGAGATTGTTCCAGCCGGTAAATCGGCTGAGGACAACGAGATTGTGAAAACAGGAGGTGAAATTCCGGAGTTGGGCGATCACAAATTACCCCACTGGGAACTGGCTTCAAAATATGACCTGATTGATTTTGAATTGGGTGTGAAAATTACAGGAGCCGGATTTCCTGTTTACAAAGGAAAAGGTTCTCGTTTGCAACGCGCTTTGATCAACTTCTTTCTGAATGAAGCGCAAGATGCTGGTTACCTCGAAATTATGCCACCACTGGTGGTGAACGAGGATTCAGGGTTTGGTACAGGACAGTTGCCTGATAAAGAAGGGCAGATGTACCACGTTACCGAAGATAACCTTTACCTGATTCCAACAGCGGAGGTTCCGGTAACCAACTTGTATCGTGATGTGATTGTTGAGGCGAAAGAATTGCCAATCAAAAATACGGCGTACAGTGCCTGTTTCCGTCGCGAAGCTGGTTCGTACGGTAAAGACGTTCGTGGTTTGAACCGTCTGCACCAGTTTGATAAAGTAGAGATTGTTCAGGTCGCTCACCCGGATAACAGCTATGGTATTTTGGAAGAAATGGTGGCTCACGTTGAAGGACTTGTTAAAAAACTGGGCTTGCCATACCGCATTCTTCGTTTGTGTGGCGGCGATATGAGTTTCACTTCGGCTTTGACTTACGACTTCGAAGTGTATTCAGCTGCCCAGGAGAAATGGTTGGAAGTTAGTTCTGTTTCTAACTTCGAGTCGTTCCAGGCAAACCGTTTGAAGCTGCGTTACCGCGACGAGCAAACTAAGAAACCTGTGATTGCACACACGTTGAACGGTAGTGCTTTAGCTTTGCCACGTATCGTAGCTGCATTGCTCGAAAACAACCAAACTGCTGATGGTATTAAAGTACCAGAAGTATTGGCTCCATTCTGTGGATTTGATCTGATTAACTAAGAAAGCATTCTTACTCGATATTGAGGCTGTCCTTCTGGACAGCCTTTTTTGTTGCCCGTTCGTTGATGAGGATCGCAGTATTCCATGTATTTTGTATCAATGTCGATCTGTCGTGGTTAGCGAATGTAACAGGTAGATACGCAAATTCGGCTTGGTTTAAGGCAGTTTCTAGTTGGCTGGTTGAAGTGCCAACGTTCGTTAAAGCTAGACGATTTTACTTCGATTTTTGCGTCTCAGCGCGCTGCACTTTTATAAAAAAGAAAGGATGCAAACCTTGCGGTTGCATCCTTTGAATCTTATTCTGACCCGTTCGGATCAGGAATTCTCAAGTTGAGATTATTTTACAATTTCCTGGAAACGTGGTTCGTCGAAATATTTCGCGAATTCCATGTCAGTTGCAATAGTCGGTTTCAAGTCAGCATTCATTGATACTGCTTTTTCCAGACTTTCGTACATCAGGTTTTCTTTAGCAGTGCGTGCACCAACTACAGCTTTGAAGTATTCAGTCATGTAGCAACCTTCCCATGGGCAGTTTTCCAATGCTTTCAACGCACCAGTGTTGTCGCCTGCCATCAATTTAGCCAAACCTTCGTTAGGAGTGTTTGAACCGTCAAGCAATTTTGCTGCTTTTTCGTATTCGCCTTTTTTGATTGCAACGATACCCAAGTTGTTGTTTACTTCAGGACCTGCGCCAGAAGCAGCACCGAACAATTCTTCAGCTTTAGCAACATCGCCGGCAACCAAAGCGCAAGCACCCAAGTTGTTTTTGATGATTGGTTCGCTAGGAGCCAATGATTCAGCTTTTTCGAACAATGGTTTTGCTTCGGCAAATTTCATTTGCTGAGCCAATACCATACCTTCGTTGTTGTAACCTCTCCAGTCGTTTGGATAAACTTCGGTGAAAGATTTGTAGATTGACAATTGTTTGTTTTTGTCGTCTGTCAATGTTGCAGCGTACAACAATTCTGCTGGGTTCAATGAAGCAGGATCTGTAGCAGCCAAGGCAGCAATTTCCTCGTCAGTTTTACCAATCAAGTCAACACTTGCAGTAATTTTTGCACGACGAAGTTGTGGAAGAATATCATCAGCTACAGCTGTGAAAGCTGAAGACAAGTTTTTGATTTCACGTTCGCGAACTTCAGGATCTGAATACATAGACAATACGCGCAGAATCAATTCTTTATCCTGGATGTCTGATTTTTCCATCAATTCTTTGAAACCATCCCAGTCTTCAGGAGTAAATTTAGATTTCAACTCAGCTTCGATTTTTGCTTTCTTCAGCTGGCTTTCAACGTATTTGCTTGAAGTACCTTCACGTCTTTCAGACAGTTTAGTGTTTAATTCAAGTTCACCGTCAGGTGATGCATAAGCAGATACTTCCACGCCTTTCAGCTCTTTGCGTTCTGCTTCGTAAGCATCTTTTGTATATTCTTTCAATTTCTCGATATCTTCTTTTTTCAACTCGCTGTTTCTCAATACAGCACTGTTGATCAAATATTTGATATCAGTTGTATATGTGTCAGGAACGATTCTTTGGAATGGGTCGATGTTTGGATCGTAAACACCGGTTGTGTTTTTCTCACGTTGAACACCCAGGATTGGGAACGGGAAGTTAACAACTAAAGAAGGAGTTGCAATAACACCGTCGGCTACTTTGATTGGTTCGAAATCAACGCTCTTAGCACCTTTTGAGGCAGTCATGCGGATTTCCAACTCTGATTTTCTCATGTCGGCAGTATATGGAACACCGTCTTTGTAGCTAAAGTTACCGCCGTTTGTGTAGCTGATCACTTTATTGTTTCCACTCACTTTTTCTCCCTGTACAGTAACAGGCTCGTAGGCAGTTTCTCCGCCTTCATACACCAAAACCGGTGTGGCAACGATTGTTGCTTTTTTGTTGAAATACTTTGAAGGGAATACACCGTCGATAGCAACATCTACGTCACCTCCGTGTTCTTCCAAAACTTCAGGAGTTACTTTGAAGCTGATATCATCAGCATTCTTTTTCATTTTTTGAAGACTCGCACAGCTCGATAAAACCACCGATGCCAGTGCAACAGAAGCTAGTGATTTAAAGTTAAAATGTTTCATTGTAGCATTATTATAAAGATTAATCTTTTCAACCCTCACGAATATACAAATTTTGTCGATTATATATCCGTACATAAAGGCTCTATTCTCCTAATATTATCCGGTTTATACCCGGAGCATATTTTGCATCAAATATAGTACCAAGAATCTTTGTGAAATCATTGCTATCATTGACAAAGTCGATGTTGCTTGTGTCAATCAGCAAGATAGGAAAATCGGGGTTTTGCTTGAAGTAGGCGAAGTATCCTTTCTCAATTTGAGAAAGATATTCCACACTGATATTCTGCTCGTAATCCCGCCCTCTTTTACGGATATTTTTTAAAAGGTTTTCGGGTGTTTGATGGAGAAAAACATAGAGGTCGGGCTTTGGAATGCGGTCGTATATGATGCTGAAAAAGCGCTGGTAGAGCTGGTACTCGTCTTCGCGAAGTGTATTCTGCGCAAAAATGAGGCTTTTTACAAAATAGTAGTCCGATACCAAAAAGGAACTGAACAGTTCGAATTCCCGGATATGTTTGTTCAATTGGTTGTAGCGATCGGCCAAAAATGACATCTCCAACGGGAAGGCGTATTTATCCTGCTCCACGTAGAATTTCGGAAGAAAGGGGTTGTCCTCGAAACCTTCGAGCAACATTCGGGCTCCAAACTTCTTCGAAATCATTTTTGTCAGGGTCGTTTTCCCCGAACCAATATTTCCTTCAATGACCAAATAATTGATATCCATGCAAAAAAAATCCCGGCATCAAAAAATTTACCGGGATCTAAAAATACATTTATTAAAGTACTTAGCGAATTTTTCCGCTAGATTTTCATTCCTAAATGGTAAAATGTGAACGACCAAACATCGGTGTATTCCTCAATGATTTTGGTTGTCGGCTTACCGGCACCGTGTCCCGCTTTAGTGTCAATCCGGATTAAAGCCGGCAACTCGCTGTTGGCCAGTTCCTGCATGCGGGCAGCGTATTTGAAAGAGTGAGCCGGAACAACACGATCATCGTGATCGGCAGTGGTAACCAGGATCGCCGGGTAGTTGGTGTTGGCTTTAATGTTGTGGTATGGCGAATAGTTGTAGAGGTACTTGAACATCTCCTCGCTATCGTCACTGCGGCCATAATCGCCAGCCCAGGCCCAGCCAATGGTGAAGTTCTGGTAACGCAACATGTCGAGCACACCAACTGCAGGAAGTGCAACCTTGAACAGGTCGGGGCGTTGGTTGATAACTGCGCCAACCAGTAGTCCACCGTTCGAACCGCCCATCAGAGCCAGTTTATCCGGGTTCGTATATTTTGTTGTAACCAGGTATTCGGCTGCTGCTATACAATCATCGAACACGTTTTGCTTTTGCAGTTTGGTTCCGGCTTTGTGCCATTCTTCACCGTACTCGCCGCCGCCGCGCAGGTTGGCAATAGCCAATACGCCGCCGTTCTCCAGTAATACCATTCGGGTTGAAGAATAAGACGGAGTGAGGCTGATGTTGAAACCGCCGTAGCCATAAAGCAATGTTGGATTATTTCCATCCAGCTCAATACCTTTTTTGTGTACAATAAACATTGGCACTTTCGTGCTGTCTTTTGACGTGTAAAACGCTTGCTTCACGACGAAATCATCCGGGTTGAAGCCAACTTTCGGCCGGAAATAAAGCTTCATCTCCTTGGTCTCGTAGTTGTATTGGTAGATTTCGCCCGGGGTGTTGAACGAGGTGTAGCTGAAGAATGATTCTGTTTCGTCTTTTTCGCCCGTGAATTCACCAACCGTACCGATTCCCGGAAGCTGTAGTTCATAGTCAAGCTTTCCATCTGCATGATACACTTCAACGACATTGTGTGCATCTTTCATGTATTGCGCTACAATTTGTCCGGCGTGGAACGAGGCTGATTCCAGTACATTTTCCTGTTCCGGTAAAATCTCGGTCCAGTTTTCTTCTGCGGGATGCGCAAAATCAATTTTGACCAGGCGGTATCTTGGAGCTTTATAATTTGTTTTGATGTAGAGTTGATCGCCGATATTATCCACAAGGTCGAAGTCGTATTCGTAACTTTCCATCAACGAAACAAACTCGTTTTTAGGGTTCGAAAGATCTTTCACCATTAAGGCATTTCCACTCGTGCCTTCGCTGGATGATAGTATCAGGAAACGCTTGTCCTCGGTGATACCAGCTCCCCACATCCGCTTGGAATGTTCGAGATCTTCTTTCACAAGGACGTCTTCCGATTGTGGTGTCCCTATCTTGTGGTAATAAACTTTCTGAAATTCATTCAATTTCGACAACTCGCTGCCAGCTTCAGGCTCATCGTACCGACTGTAGAAAATGCCACCATCGTACCAGGCAAGGCCCGAAAATTTCACCCACATGAGGTGGTCATCCAGAGATCTGCCGGTTTCGATGTCCTTTACAAAAACTTCGTTCCAGTCCGACCCGCTGCGTGCGATCGAGTAAACAAGGTACTTTGCGTCGTCCGAAATTTTCATGGTCGAGAGGGCAATGGTGCCATCTTCCGACAATTGATTCGGGTCGAGTAACACGCTGGCTTCTCCGTTCAGTGAATCAGTCATGTACAAAACGCTTTGGTTTTGCAAGCCGTCGTTTTTGAAGAAGAAATATTTGTTTCCTTTTTTCGAAGGTGTGCCAATGCGCTCGTAGTTTAAAAAGTCAGTCAGTTGCTGGCTGATTTTATCGCGGTTAGGCAGCTTACTTAAATAGCCAAAAGTAACTTCGTTCTGCTCTTTAACCCATTCTTCGGTTTCGGGTGCAGTATCATTTTCCAACCAGCGGTAGGGGTCTTCAACGACAGTTCCAAAATAGTCGTCGGTTATATCCTGCTTCTTGGTTGTCGGGTAATTCAGTTTCTGATTACATGATGCCATAAGGGTCAATGTAAGTAAGTAGATTAATCTTTTCATCTGTAAAATTCTTGATCCGTAAAAGTTGTAACATGAGTTTCATATGTACAACAGGATCTTGAATCATTACAGAATTTTTTCGGAATCGCGTATTTTTCGATCTTTTCGGCCGCCAATTATTTGGCCGGTAACAACACCGATGGCGAAAGCCGGCGAATAGAAAACGACTTTCTCGATGGAAGGGAACGCAAAGGTTAGCATGAATGCAGCGAGCATGAATCCCAATGTCCAGTAGGCCGATTGTGTATACGTATGATAATATGGTGGGTAGAAGCCGTGCGCTTTCCGCATGTGGTCGTTAACGCCTGATTGAATCCGATCCAATTCACGTCTTTCTTTTCCAGGTGTTTGAACCGCCGTAACAACGTCGTCCGCCATCTTTTCCATTTCATTCCGATAGGAATAACATTCGCGGCATTTCGGTGCAAAACCATCTATACGTTCGGCATTTCGCAGATATTCTTCGACCCGGAAAAAACGCAAATCGCGTTCCTTCGCACCTTGCAGTTGGCCAACTACTTTCTTTTCAAATCCGGGGTACCAATTTTCCATTCCCTGTTTTGTTAGTTCAAAATTGAATTCAAAAATAAGGCAAAAAAAATGCCCGCAAAAGCAGGCATTTTATTCTATTTATGAAACTGAATTATTCTTCATTTCTCTGAGGACGACGATCTCCACCTTCACGGCGAGGTCCGCGGTCACGATTGTCACGACGATCACCACGGTCGCGGTTGTCACGACGGTCGCCACGATCTCCGCCTTCACGGCGTGGAGGACGTTCGCGTTCCGGACGTTCTACATAACCTTCCGGTTTTGGCAGAAGGGCTTTGCGAGATAATTTCAGTTTGTTGTCGCGATCGATGTCCAACAATTTCACTTCAACTTCTTCGCCAACTTTCAATACATCTTCTGTATTTTGAACGCGTTCCCAGGCAATTTCGGAAACGTGCAACAAACCTTCTTTACCAGGAAGAATCTCGATGAAGGCACCGAAAGTCGTGATCGACTTCACTTTACCTTTGTAGACTTCTCCTTTTTCAGGCAGAGCAATAATTTTCTTGATGCGTTCTTTGGCAGCTTCCAAAGCATCTTTGTTCAAGCCCGAAATTTCAACATAACCTTTTTCGTCTTTCTCTTCGATAACGATGGTGGTTTTTGTTTCTTCCTGCAGTTTCTGAATGTTTTTACCTCCAGGGCCAATGATTGGTCCGATCATTTCTTTCGGAATAATCACGGTTTCAACGCGAGGTACATTCGGTTTGTATTCAGAACGAGGTGTGTCGATCACTTCAAGGATTTTGCCCATGATGTGTTCGCGGCCTTGTTTTGCTTGCAACAAAGCTTGCGACATTACTTCGTATGACAGACCGTCAACTTTGATGTCCATTTGGGTAGCGGTGATACCTTTTTCGGTACCGGTTACTTTGAAGTCCATGTCCCCCAAGTGGTCTTCGTCACCAAGGATGTCTGAAAGGATCGCGAATTTGGTGTTACCTTTATCGGTAATCAAACCCATTGCGATACCCGATACCGGGCGTTTCATTTGGATACCAGCGTCCATCATGGCCATTGTACCGGCGCAAACCGTTGCCATTGATGAAGAACCGTTTGATTCGAGGATGTCAGAAACCACACGAACAACGTATGGGAAATCCTGAGGAATCATGCGTTTCAGTGCGCGGTAAGCCAGGTTACCGTGACCAATTTCGCGACGGCTCAACCCACGAGGTGTTTTTGCTTCGCCCACACAGAATGGAGGGAAGTTGTAGTGCAAAAGGAATTTTTCAGTTCCCTGAACAGTAACACCGTCGATGATTTTTTCATCCATTTTGGTACCCAAAGTCACTGATGACAATGACTGAGTTTCGCCACGGGTGAAGATTGAAGAACCATGAGATCCCGGCAGGTAGTCGGTTTCACCCCAAATCGGACGGATTTGAGTTGTGGTACGACCATCCAAACGGATACCTTCGTCCAGAATCATGCGACGCATGGCTTCTTTTTCCACATCGTGGTAATATTTTTTGATCAGCTTAATGTGCTGGCCCAAATCAATTTCTTCGTTTTCAGCATTGGCTTCTTCGTAAGCAACGATGTACTCGTCAACCAATTCTTTGAATGAAGACATACGCAATTGCTTGTCGGCAATACGTTGTGTTGCGATGGCATAGCATTTTTCGTACAAATCAGCGTGTACTTTTTCGCGCAATACTTCGTCGTTAACTTCGTGGCAATATTCGCGTTTGGCTTTACCAACTTCGGCAGCCAGTTCTTCTTGTGCTTTACAGTGAATGCGGATGGCATCGTGTGCGAATTTGATAGCAGCAAGCATATCTTCTTCGGTCACTTCATCCATTTCACCTTCCACCATCATGATGTTCTCGTAAGAAGCACCAACCATGATGTCGATATCAGATTCTTTCAGAAGGGCTGCGCTTGGGTTCAGTACGAACTCACCGTTGATCCGGGCAACACGAACTTCAGAAATCGGACATTCAAAAGGGATATCAGATACCTGGATGGCTGCAGACGCAGCTAAACCGGCTAATGCATCAGGCATAACTTCTTCATCAACCGAGATCAATGAAATCATCACCGCTGTTTCTGCGTGGTAGTCAGCAGGGAACAGGGGACGCAGTGCACGGTCAACAAGACGTGCAATCAGAATTTCGTCATCCGAAGGACGAGCTTCACGTTTTAAGAACCCACCAGGGAAACGGCCTGCAGCAGAGAATTTCTCGCGGTAGTCAACCGATACAGGCATAAAATCAACATCTTCTTTGGCTTCTTTGGCCGATACAACTGTTGCTAACAACATGGTACCGCCCATTTTTACAACAACTGCCCCGTCTGCCTGTCGGGCCAGACGTCCGGTTTCGATCGTAATCTGACGACCGTCGCCCAGGTCAATTGTCTTAATAATTGCTTGACTCATAAAGTTTTGAACTAAAATTTAACAATTAAAATTGTTTTTGTGTGGTGGTGGGGCTATCAAAAATAATAAAAGGCAATAAGAATATTGCCTTTTATTGTAAAATTTTATCGACGTAAACCAAGCTCTTTTACGATGCTACGATATCTTTCGATATCTTTCTTGGCTAAGTAGTCTAACAAGTTACGACGCTTACCTACCAGGCTAACCAATGCACGTTGTGTGCTGTAGTCTTTCTTGTTTTTCTTCAAGTGCTCTGTCAGGTGAGCGATACGGAATGAGAACAAAGCGATCTGACCTTCAGCTGAACCGGTGTCAGTTGCATTTTTCCCAAACTTTTCAAAAAACTCTGTTTTCTTTTCAGAAGTCAAATACATAATCTATGTTTTTAATTGTGGTACAATGTTTAAGCTGCAGCATCGCGTTCAATAACAACAGCTTAAAATTAATTTGCTTAAAAAGCTGTGCAAAAGTAATTAAAATATTTGAATAACAATAGCTTGGGGTTATAAATCCCACGAGCCGTTTTTTCTGAAAAGAAAGGATCCCGACCATGTGGCCGGGATCCTAATGCATTGCATACTACTACACTACTTTAAAACTGATATGCAAACGCTATAGTTTAGCTTCCCTAATAACCGGGATTTTGGTCGTAAAGACCTTCTTTTACATCCAGTTGATCCTGGTGGATGGCATACAGGATGTCGTCGGCAACGATGGTTCCGATTTTGCTGGAAGCATCGTCAACTGCCGCCCAGGCATTCATCACGGTCAACACTTTTCCGGTGCGCACTAAATCGTGCCAGCGTTGGCCTTCTGCGATAAATTCATGGCGTCTTTCGTCGAGCAACATATCCATATCAACATTCGAAACATCGCTTAAGCCGGCACGTTCGCGAACCTGGTTCACGATTGCGTCAACCGTAGTTTGGTCTTGTCCCAATTGAATCAACGCTTCTGCTTTCATCATCAAAACATCGGTATATCGAAGGATCGGGAAGTTGATTCCCCAATTGAAACGGTCGGCCGGTACGTGATCCAGGCTAACGAATTTCAGGTACTGAGGACTGTTGATGGTGTTACCGTTTTCGTCCAGGTAGCTCATCAAAACAGAGAAGTCGTCGCGAACATCGCCATCTTCAAATGAACTCAGGAAATCGTCGGAAGGGTCGATGGCCCCGCTGGCATCAACCGGAACACCGCCGGCAAATGGCAGGTAGATGCGGGCCCAGCTTTCCTGGTACATCAATGTTGGCAGAATAGTTCCGATACCGCGGTCACCTGTTGAGCCGTCGTTGATTGACTGTACGTCGAAAACAATGTCGTCGTTGTTTTCATTGGTGTAGCTGAAAATTTCGGCGTAGTCATCAACCCAGCCGTAAACACCGCTCGAGATAACTTCGTTGATTAAGCTCAAGGCGTCCGAGTACTTGTTGGAGTTCATTCCCGGTCCATCAATGCCGAAGTCAGGTCCCGACTCGGTAAGGTACACTTTTGCCAAAAGACTTTTGGCAGCACCCGAGGTTGCTTTACCCGGTGAGCTGTACGAGGCCGGAAGCAGAGACGCTGCTTCGGTTAAATCGGCTTCAATCAGGTCATAAACATCGGCAACCGGTTGGCGAGAGACTTCCAAAGCTTCGGTAGGTGTCAGCACGTGGTCGAAAATTGGCACTCGTCCGAAGAAACGAACCAAATCGAAATAGAACAATGCACGGATGAATTTCGCTTCACCAATCATGCGGTTACGTGTTGATGCATCGGGCACCAAATCTTCGTTCACCTGATCCAAGATCAAATTCGCCCGGTAGATTCCCAGGTAAGGAACATCCCACGCCGGAGCCATCAGCGAGTTGGTAACCAGGTTATGCTCGAAGTTGTTAATCGGGTTCCAGTCGCGAACACCTGTTCCGGGTGAGTAAATATTATCGGAACGAACCTCAGACAGGTAGAAATGGTTGGCAGCATAATCCTTCAGGGTGTTATACATGCCGTTTACAGCTTGCTCAAATTGTGTTGTATTTTGGTAGAAGTTGGCTGCACTCGGCTCCGAGATTGGAGCCAGATCAAGATCGTCTTCGCAAGCAGAAAATACAGCCAGAACAACCAATAGATAAAATATTTTTTTCATGATTACTTTCATTTTAATGGATTAAAATTTGAGGTTCAATCCGAACACCATTGATTTCGATAATGGGAATGCACCATAGTCATCGCCACTGTTGTTCACTGCTTCGGGGTTGAAACCGCCATCATACTTATCCTTGCCAAAGAAGTTCTCTGCCGTCGCGTAGATACGTGCTCCCGAAATTAAATTAGAGTGGATCAATCGACCTAAATCATAGCCCAATGTGATGTTGCGGATTCTCCAGTAATCGTTTTTATATAACCAGTCGGTGTTTTTTATACGACCGAAAGTTGAAGGAGATTTGCGTTCTTTGCCGGCTACATCAGCCGCAGTTAACACCTGGCCTTCTACCCAGCGAACACGGTCGCGGGTTTTGCCAAGGGTGTTTTCGTTACTTCCCATGCCGGTACGATACATTGCACGACCAAAGGTGGAGTAGATCATACCGCCTGTTTGGCCTTGAATAAGGATTGAGAGGTCGAAACCTTTCCAGGAGAATTCGTTGGTGATACCCCAAACATAGTCCGGGTTTGGATGTCCTGAATAAGTACGGTCATCGCCATCAATCACACCGTCGCCGTTTTGATCGACATATTTCGGGTCGCCGGCTTCCTCTTTGTTATACATGGCAACTCCATTGGCGATATCTTCCGATGTCAGCAATCCATCCTGTTGAACCAGGTACAGCGTGTACATTGGTTTTCCAACCTCCAAAATGTTGTGTGTAATGTCAAACGCACCGCCCAGGATTGGTGTGTTATTCGGCCCCAATTTCTTAACCTCGTTGGTATTGTGGCTCAGGTTAAACATCGTTTTCCATTTGAATTGGTTAACGAGGTTTTGTGTTGTCAGCTCCAATTCCCAACCCTTGTTCAGTACTTCGCCGATGTTGGTTAAAGCCACGTCGAAACCACTGGCTGTAGGTACCGGAATACTCAGCAACAGGTCGGTATTACGTTTGGTATAATAGTCGAATGAAGTATAAATACGTCCGCCTAACAAGCCGGCATCGAAACCAACGTCAACAGTTTCTGAAGTTTCCCAGCTCAAGTCCGGGTTTGCAAAGTTCGATGGAACCAAACCATTCACCAATGTTCCGTTGTTGCTGTAGTTGGCGTAGGCCAAACGGGCAATCTGGTCGTAGTCGCCAACACCGTTGTTACCGGCCAAACCCCAGCTGGCTCTCAATTTTAGGTCGCTGAAAATTTCATTGTCCGCCATGAACGATTCGTTGATGATTTTCCATCCGACAGATACAGACGGGAATACCCCCCACTTGGTGTTGTCACCAAATTTGGAAGAACCATCGCGACGCAAACTGGCTTGCAGCAAGTATTTGCTCATGTAGTTATATTGCAGACGACCGAAGTATGAAATCAGAACGTTTTCGGTATTGGTTGATGTGCCGCTTGTTGTATTGGCAGCATTTAAAGTAGGAATGTCGTCGGATGCGAAACCGGTACCACTGATGCTGTAATCTTCCAGTTTGAATTTGCTGTAGGAATAACCACCCAACAGATCGAAGTTGTGGTCGCCGATTGACTTGTTATAGTTTAAGGTGTTTTCGTTTACGAAGTTGATGCGGTTGTACCCAGACTTGCTTCCGGTTGCTGTTCTGTTGCGGGTAACGAAGGCTGGCGTGAACGCACTTGCTTCATTATTATGAACGTCGAAGTTCAGGTTAGTTCTGAATTTCAATCCTTTGATGAACTGATATTCCAGGAAAGCAGTTGTGATTGTACGGAAAGTCTGGTTATCACGCTGTTTGTATTTTGCCTCGGCAATTGGGCTAACGCGCGATGTACCCCAGGCATACATGGTATTGTCGCCAACATTTACGCCTTCTGGTCCTGTTGATGATTCAACAACCGGGTTCATACCAACAATAATGTGCGTGATCGCGTCTTTGCCTTCAACCCCGGGATCATCCTGAACACTGTAGGACGGAGAAAGGTTGATGCCGAATTTCAGATTTTCGGTGGGACTAACTTCCACATTGGCGCGAGCGCTGTAGCGACGATATTTCACGCCGATAGCGACACCTTCCTGATCCATGTAGTCTCCGGAAATATAGTAGCGAACGATGTCGTTACCGCCGGTTGCCGACAATTGGTAGCTTTGTACCATCCCTTTGCGGAAGTACAAATCTTGCCAGTCCACATAGTCCAGTCCCGGGTGACCGTCTTCCAGCCAGCGGTCGTCCCACATATATTTAACGTTGTACTGTCCGTCGGCCAAGCCCAGCAAAGCACGACGTTCGTTGTTAGTTTGCGATGAAGTAGCTCCAAGGTCAGAAGCATGGTCGCGAACCCAGAAATAGTTCATGTGCTCAATCTGGCGTTCAACCCATTCGTCTGATGACAGAACATCTAATTTTTTGGCCGTTTCGTTCCAACCCACATAAGTATTAAATGAAATTTGAGGGCGACCAGTTTTCCCTTTTTTTGTTGTGATGATCACAACCCCGTTTGATCCGCGAGAACCGTATATTGAAGCAGCAGCAGCATCTTTCAAAACCTGGATTGACTCAATATCATTCGGGTTCAAGTTAGTCAGCGGGTTACCATTGGAGAAACCACCGCTTGATGATTGTGGCGAAACTTCCAGCGGGAATCCGTCGACAACGTACAAGGGTTCGTTATTCGCAGAGATTGAGCCGGTACCTCGAACCTGAATACTGAAGCCTTGTCCCGGCAGACCGCTGGTTTGTTGAACACGCACACCGGCCATCTGGCCAATCAAAGCCTGGTCAACTTTATTCACCGGGCGCTCATTCAATTTTTCAGCGTCCATGGTGGCAATTGAGCTGATGATGTCGCTTTTCTTCTGCGTACCGTAGCCCACAACAACTACCTCGTCGATACCCAGGGTTTCTTCTTCCAAAACAACATCAATATTAGCTTGGCCGGCAACTGCAATTTCTTTCACTTGCATACCCACAAAACTGAAAACCAAAGTTGCACCGGTCGGAACTTCGATTGCGTAGTTTCCATCAAAGTCGGTAATGGTACCGTTGGTTGTTCCTTTTTCAACCACCGTCACACCAGGGAGGGGCGCGCCTTGTTTGTCTTTAACATTACCCTTTACCGTTTTAGATTGTGCCACTTGGGTGTTACCGCCCGATGGTGTTAAAACAATTAAATTATTCTCCAGCACCTTGTAGGTGATGGAAGAGTTCGCGAATATCTGATCCAGGACTTCTTCGACATCTGCGTTTTCGGTGTTCACCGTAACGGTCCGATTCAGGTCGGTAAATTCATCGTTGTATAGAAAGTGAAACTGACTTTGTTCCTCAATTTCGATCAGTACATCCTTGATTGTCTTTTCGTTAAGCTTAAGTTTAAATTTGGTGGCCTGCGAGTAGGAACTCGCGCTTACATGAAAGACGATAAGGAAAGTAAATAGCGTCGTTAGTTTCATGATTAAGAATAGTTTTTTCATTCCGGACGCAAAGAGCCAACCGGAATAATCCAGATTTTTTTTCATAATTTAGCATTGTTAATTAGTTAAACAACTTCATTGAGGGGAACCGCCAAGAACGCCTCAAGTGGTTTGGTTAAGAATTTTAACGAATGGGAGAGCGATCTCCCATTTTTGTTTTGGTTATTTCATAGAGTGACTATTTTTTAATTAGTGGTTCATACTCGCGTTTAAGTTTCTCGTTGATCGTTAGGATTACCTTATTCTCGTTTATGGTATAGTTCAAAGGAATAGTCAGCTGCACTGCCTGTAACAACTGTCCGAGTGTTTGTTGCTCAATGGATCCGGAAATTTTATACGATTTTAGTCGTTCGTCTGCGATGGTAATTTTCACGTCATAACGACGTTCCAGTGTTTTAGCAAAATCCAGCATATTTTCTCGTTCAAATATCCAGCGTTTGCCTCTCCACGACGTGTATAGCTCGGTGTTAACGTTATCTGCAATTTTATACGACATATTGTTGTTTAACGAGCTTCCCAAATTGATGGTTATCTTTTGGTTGGGTTGAAGAACTACATGGTCACCAAACTCCGATACATCAACTTTTCCTTCAACCAGGGTCGTCTCCAGTAAGTTCTCGTCGGCGTAGGCTTTTACGTTAAAGGCGGTACCAACAGCTTTAACCTTTACATCACCGGCTTTAACAACAAAGGGGAGATCTGTATTTTTTGCAACCTCAAAATATCCTTCACCGGTAAGCTGAATGTCGCGGTCTTTTGAGTTGAAGGTGCTGCTGTAAGTCAATTTACTGCCGGCGTTCAACCATACTTTGGTACCATCGCCAAGATTCATGTTCAACTTGGCACCATAGGGAGCCTCAATTTCGTAATGAGCGACTTCTGACTGAAAGCCTAGTTGTCCTCTGTTGCTCATCCAAACGGCACCCAGTAAAAAGGCCAAAACAAATACGGCCGCAATTTTTATCCACTCGGGAATTCTTTTGATTGGAATGGTTTTCGATTTTTGAGCTGGAGAATTTTGAATCCGGTTTTGGAGTGCGGAGTAACGCTGTTCGATGTTTAGATGTTTGGAGTCGGCCAATTGGCCTGCTGCAAACCAAGCGTCGCGAATCTCTTCGTAGTGCTTGAAGTTCTCGGGATCAGTATCGATCCAGGCTTCAACTTGAGAAACTTCGTCTTTTGAAGCTTCACCCTGCAGACATTTTAAAATAAGCTCATCCATCCAACTGTGAATTTTGGGGCGTTACAGAGGAGTGACAACTTTGTGGTCAAAAGAGGTGACAAAAATTTTTCAGTTTTTGAAGAAAAGAACGACGAGCAGGTGTTTGAGATCTTTTTGAAGTCGGGTTAAAGCTCTCAATAATTGTGTTTTAACGGTGTTGACTGAGACCTCCAGAATTTCAGCAATTTCTTTGTTTTTTTTCCCTTCAAGCCGGCTCATTACAAAGATTTGGCGACACTGATCCGGTAGTTTCTCGATCGAATTTTGCAGTTTGATCTCGTATTCTTTTTCGATCAGGGTTGAAAGGGGGAAGCTGTTGTTCGCTTTTTCAATTTCCTCAAATGCCTGGTGGGTTTGATAAAGGAGAAACTTATCTTCAACCTTTTTATGTTTGAGGTGATTCAGGGAGTTGTTGTAAACAGTTCGGTAAAAATAGGCAGCTGGTGAAGTTTGGACGACAATTTGATCCCGTTTTTCCCAAACCCGAAAAAACAGTTCTTCCACGATCTCTTCGGCGGCAAGACTGTCCTTCAAAAGATCGTAGCAATAGTTATACAAGCGCCCGTAATATTTCTTGAAGAAATACTCAAAAGCACCCTCGTCGCCACGACTCATTTTACGAAAGATTTCAATTTCGTTTGTGGTCATTCAATCGGGATCGTTACACTGACGTTTATACTTAACCTATCTAGAGTCGATAAGATTTAACAATAAAAGTAAAATCTGTGTTGCACGTAAATGTATTGGTTTATCCTCTCTCGAGCAAATGTCTGAAGCGTTTAATCTGCTCGGGCGAGCCCAGAACAAACAATTGGTCGCCGCGGCTCAGTGTTAATTCCGACGAAGGGTTGAAGATGTACTTGGCTCCGCTGATCTTGATTCCGACGATATTGATTCCGGAAATGTCCTTGCTGCGAAGTTCTTCGATGGAGTGATTGACAAAGCAATCGGCCATGTTTGTGCAGCTGATTTCTTCCAGACTTACATCTTTACTGTGTTGAAGGAGAATGTATTCGAGGAATTCGACGACATCGGGCTGTGTAATCAGTTTCGCCATTCGCTGGCCGCCAATGCGTTCGGGCATGATCACGTTCGTAACCCCGGCCCGTTTGAGTTTCGATACCGATTCCATCTCGCTTGCACGGCTGACGATCTTCAGGCTCGGGTTCATACTGCGCGCCGTTAGTGCTACAAAAACATTGTCGGCGTCGTTTGGCGTGGTTGCAATTAATGCACGGGCGTGATCAACACCGGCTTGCTTTAGCACATCCTCATGGGTGGCGTCTCCCCGAATGTACAACAACTCTTCATTATCGCGAATTCGACTGATCACGTTGTCGCGCTTGTCGATGATGACAAACTCAATTCCGTAATCCATTAATTCCATGGCTACTTGTTCACCGTTTCGGCCGAACCCGATGATGATGACATGGTCTTTCAATTTTTGAATTTTCTTGTCCACCCGATATGTTTTTAAGTAGTTAACTAATTCGCCATCAAAAACAAAGCGTGCCAGGTTGGAGCCCACATAGGCCAAACTTCCCAGGCTGGTAATAATCAACCCTGATGTGAAAATCTTACCAATGTCGCTAAGCGGATGTACTTCGCTGAACCCAACCGTAGAGATGGTGATGATGGTCATGAAAAAGGCATCGATCAGCGAATATTTTTCGATATACATGTAGGCCAAAGTCCCAATGGAGAGCATCGAAAAAAGCAGCAGAACACCAACACGGAGGGTTCTGTTGGAAACATCCTGAAATTTATTCGTCGACTGGCTCATGCTTTTCGTGGTTGCTGTGATGGATCAACTTCATTCCTACAGGGCAATTTAAGCATTTTTTGGCATTGCAATAATTATTCTTCAGCTGAATCAGCGCCTGTGTGTCGAAGGCGGATCGCGCCGCAATCCCCAAGCCGGCCCAGTTGGCGATTATTGAATTGGTTTCAGCAGGTATCTGTTCCAGGTAGTTTAGTGCCAAATCCTTCAAAGGTTGCTTTTTATGGTATTCACCGTAGACAAAAAGGAATGGTACCAACGTATTAATCACTAGGTTGAAGAAAGCCGAGTCACCAAGGTGCTTAGCTTGCTTTTTTGATAGCTTGTTGAATTTAAAATGGCTTTCCCAATAGGAAGAGGCTTCGATTTGAAAGAGCTTTTTAACGTCGCTTAATTTCTCCGTTTCGATGATATGGGAAAATAAAGCCGTCGATTGGTGAACGAGCATAGCGAATTGAGCAATCCGCACGGTTGGGAAGTTGACCGGTCTCAGGCGCAGGAATTTCCACAAATGTCCTTCAATGGGTTTCAGCTTGTATTTTTTATAAAGGAAAGAGAATTCCTGGCGCAAAGCCAGAAAATAGTCATCGCCAACCAATTCTTCGTTCAGTAAACCGGCTGTGCCGTAGAGCAGTGCTTCCAGCTGAAACAGGTCGTTTTTGTGTTTCCCCAGAATGGATAGTGGTAGTACTTTTGCCAGCAGTTCGAACGGTACAGCATTTGTTTTGAAACCGAAGTTTCGCGCCAGAAATTGGTAGAAAGTTTCATTCCAGTCGTTGTTGTTTTGTTGCAGCCGCTCGGTGATTTCCGCTGTTTTTTGTTGCAGCCGCTCTACCATTAGCGCGTGATACCAGATTTGCAATGTAATCGATGGAACACGATGAATAGAATCTGCACAGGGAATCCAGCTGGTCGATTTCTGAAGTTTTAGGTAGTTGTGTTCCAGTATTTCGTCGTAGTTCAGGCAGGCACATTCAATGTGTTCGCCTTTTGAATTTTGAATTGCGGTGTCGTCTTCTTTTACCACATGAAGAATAACATTGTCGTAGGCGCCGTCTTTCTCGTGCTTGTGTTTGATCCAATCGCTGGATCGCCAATGAATCTCCACATTTCCAGCCCAGGTTGTTTCGCCGATTTTTAGTCGGGCATTGAAAAAGTCCGGTCCGGCATCGGTATTCTGAAAGCCAGGTGAAATGACTTTGATTGGTTGTCCCGAGCTGGTTTGAAATGGATCCTCGTTAAAAAGACGGTGTTTCCACAAAAATTGAAGGAAGAACTCGTTCATAGGTTTTGGCTTGATCAGGTTAACTAAAATAAGAAAAATATCACTTGACAACCAGCTGTTTGTGAGCATTGTGCTCATTCGTTGAGGTGAATTTGGCTGCTTCGCGATTTCGGAAAATCTGTTTTAATCGTAAACCGCCCATTTCGCTACAAATTCAAGCTTTTTGATGTAGCTTTTTCAGTGTTTTTTCACGTATATATTTAATGTAAGGCTGGATGTATTTTCGGATAGAACCGACTAACTTTAATAGAGAACCTAAAGCTTGTGATGAATTTGAGTAAATTAAATATCACGCGAATTGTCGTAGTTGTGTTCTTTTTCGCAATTGCTGTTTCGATCGCTTCGGCGACCATCGGAAGAGAAATATACGGGGCAACGAAGGTGAGTTTGCTGTCGTTTGGGATTATCAACTTCTCGGGCTATCTCTTCTTTTTGATTATGCCGGTTGAGTTGGCTTTTATTTACTACCTTCACTCGCATCTCAGTCTTTTTCTGCTGAATATTATTGCAATTGTAACGGCCCTAGGGGCGCAGCTCATTGATTACTGTATTGGTCGCTGGCTGAGTGCGTCGTTTATCGACAAGCTGGTGGGGCGTCACCGGTACGAAAAAGCGGAGGAGGAAATTCGTGCGTATGGTAATATTGCTATTTTCCTTTTCAACTTATTACCGCTTTCATCGCCTATTATTCTGTTGGCTGCCGGTATGCTGAAACATCCGATCCGGCAGGCCATTTTTTACAGCCTGCTTGGGCTGGTTGCTAAATACCTGTTTATCTCGATCATCTTCTTTTAGAAAAACAAAGCCCGAAGCTCTTGCGAACTCCGGGCCGGATTATGATTGATTATAAACATTTGTAGGTGCGGACAAGTCGTCCTATTTATCTTTACAGCAAATCTGCTTCCAGTAGCAATTCTTCCATATCAACTTGCACATCCATAGCAGCCATTCTCGCTTTCTCAGCAAAATCCTCGTCGTTTGAAGCGTAAATGATAGCACGGGAAGAGTTCACCAACAATCCGCAATGATCGTTCATACCGTATTTAGCCACCTCTTCCAGGCTGCCGCCTTGCGCTCCAACACCCGGAACCAACAGGAAGTGATCCGGAACCAGCTCGCGGATGCCTTCCAGGTTTTCAGCCTTGGTGGCGCCAACCACGTACATCATGTTGTCGGTTGTACCCCAGGTTTGCGATGTTTTCAGCACCGACTCGTACAGCTGGTCGCCGCTTTCCTCATCTTTCAGGAATTGAAAATCGAAAGCACCCTTGTTTGACGTCAAAGCCAATAAAATCACCCAGCGATCCAGGTAAGTCATGAATGGTTTTACTGAATCTTCACCCATGTAAGGTGCAACAGTTACGGCATCAAAATCCATGTGATCGAAGAACGCACGAGCGTACAAATTCGATGTGTTGCCAATATCGCCGCGTTTGGCATCGGCAATAATGAATTGCTCCGGGTATTTCTCGCGAATGTAGTTCACGGTTTTTTCCAAAGCCACCCAGCCGGCAACGCCCAGGCTTTCGTAAAAAGCCAGGTTTGGTTTGTATGCCACACACAAATCCTGTGTTGCGTCGATGATTTCTTTGTTGAAAGCGAAAATCGGGTCTGAAGTATCTTTCAGGTGAGCTGGGATCTTCAGAATATCGGTGTCTAGTCCAATGCACAGGAAACTGCGCTTGGCTTTGATCTGTTCAAAAAGTTGTTCTTTGTTCATTTTATATCGTCGTTATAAAGTGAGGGCCTCACTCGATAAATTTAAATTTCAGCCTCTTTCAAACGCTCTGCGTTTTCTTCGAGCATCAGTTTTTCGATGATCTCGTCGATATCGCCGTTGATGATCGCCTGCAGGTTGTAAAGTGTCAGGTTGATACGGTGATCGGTTACGCGTCCCTGTGGCCAGTTGTAGGTACGGATTTTGGCAGAACGGTCACCCGTTGATACCATGGTTTTCCGTTTCGAAGCAATCTCGTCCAAATACTTCTGGTGTTCCATATTGTAGATACGGGTACGCAGTTCGATCATCGCTTTATCGAGGTTTTTCAACTTCGATTTCTGATCCTGGCACTGTACCACGATACCGGTCGGAATGTGTGTCAAACGAATGGCGGAGTATGTGGTGTTCACCGACTGTCCTCCGGGACCTGACGAACAGAACTCGTCGCGACGGATATCTTCATTGCGCAGTTCGATGTCGAACTCTTCTGCTTCAGGCAACACGGCTACCGATGCCGCAGAAGTGTGCACACGTCCCTGTGTTTCGGTTTGAGGCACGCGCTGAACACGGTGCACGCCCGATTCGTATTTCATGATTCCGTATACATTCTCTCCGGTGATGGTAGCAACAATCTCTTTGTAGCCGCCAGATGTACCCTCGCTCACCGAGCTTACTTCCAAGCGCCAGCCTTTTCGTTCGGCGTATTTTGAATACATTTTGAAAAGGTCACCGGCGAAAATTGAGGCTTCGTCGCCACCAGTACCGGCACGGATTTCGAGAATGGCATTCTTGGCGTCTTCCGGATCGGCAGGTACCAGTAATAACTTAATTTCTTGTTCTTTGCCCGGAATTGCGTCTTCGCTTTGTTCAATCTCTTCTTTGGCCATTTCGCGAATATCCGGGTCGCTCTCCTCAGCCAACATTTGTTTGCCTGATTCAATATTTTCAATCAGGTTTTTATAATCTTTAAAAGCTTGCACCAAAGCTTCCAGGCGACGATACTCCTGGTTCAGCTTCACGTAGCGTTTCATGTCGCTCATCGTTGCCGGGTCAGTAATTTGCTGGCCAACCTCGTCGAAGCGGTGCTGAATGCTTTCGTATTTTTCTAATAATGAATAATCTGCCATATAATCAGTTCCAAGTTAACAGTTTAAAGTTCCAAGTTTCGAGTTCCAAGTTTCGGTTACTCACGACTCATGTCTCAATACTCTAATACTCGAATGTTCCGAATTCGGATGTAATGGTGAGTTTTTTGCCTTCGTGAGCTTCAACCCGACCAACAACCTGCGCGTCGATATTGAATGATTTTGAGATTTCGATAATCGCATCAGCCAATTCAGGCTTCACATAGATCTCCATGCGGTGTCCCATGTTGAAGACTTTGTACATTTCAGCCCATTCGGTTTTCGATTCTTCCTGAATTAATTTAAACAGCGGAGGAACCGGGAACAGGTTGTCTTTAATCACATGTACGCCGTCAACAAAGTGCAGCACTTTTGTTTGCGCGCCACCCGAGCAGTGCACCATTCCGTGGATTTCGGAGCGGTGAGCATCCAGAATTTTTTTAATAACCGGAGCATAAGTACGCGTTGCAGAAAGCACCAGTTTACCGGCATCGATGCCCAAACCTTCGATAGCATCGGTCAGTTTTTTCGTTCCCGAATAAACCAGTTCTGCCGGAACTTCGGCATCAAAGCTTTCCGGATATTTAGTTGCCAGGTAGTTGGCAAATACATCGTGACGAGCCGAAGTCAGACCATTGCTGCCCATGCCTCCGTTGTATTCTTTTTCGTAAGTTGCCTGGCCAAATGAAGCCAATCCAACAATGACATCACCTGCCTGGATGTTGTCGGCTGAAATCACATCCGAGCGTTTCATGCGGCAGGTCACCGTCGAGTCCACGATAATGGTCCGAACGACATCGCCCACATCAGCTGTTTCGCCGCCGGTAGGGTAAACACCAACGCCCATTTCCTGCAATTCGCGACAAAGTTCGTCGGTTCCATTAATGATCGCGGCGATCACTTCACCCGGAATTTTATTTTTGTTACGACCAATGGTTGACGACAGCAAAATGTTATCCACTGCTCCAACGCACAACAAGTCGTCGATATTCATGATCAACGCATCCTGAGCGATTCCCTTCCAAACCGAAATATCACCGGTTTCTTTCCAGTACATGTAAGCCAGGGAAGATTTGGTTCCGGCACCGTCGGCGTGCATAATGTTGCACCAGTCCGGATCGCCGCCCAACACGTCGGGAATAATTTTGCAAAACGCTTTCGGGAACAGTCCTTTATCGATGTTTTTGATGGCGTTGTGCACATCCTCTTTCGAAGCCGAAACGCCCCGTGCCATATACCTGCTGTCGCTCATAAAATTGGATTCTGAATTCGGGGCACAAAGTTAATATTTTTAGGGAAATATGCAGGTGTAAATATGCAGGGGCATCGATTGCTATTTGAAGAAAATGAGGAAACCTTTCTTCGAGCTCCGATGTTTACTACCTTTGTCGCACCCTCCAATAAAAACTGGTCGCTTCGAAATCGAAGGTTTTATATGAGCAAAACAACGCGCCAATTAGCCAACATCATTTCCGTAACACTCGGAATGCGTCTCTTCTCCATGTTAATTATCATCCCGTTTTTGTCGGTTTATGCCCTGAATTTAGAAGGTGGGGCGCCATGGCTGACGGGTTATGCACTCGGGATTTTCGGTCTAACGCAAGCTGTTTTGCAGATTCCGTTCGGCATGTTGAGCGACCGGATTGGTTACAAGAAAATGATGCTAGCCGGTTTGATCATGCTCATTGTGGGCCTGTTGACCGCTGCCTATGCCACCAGTATTTACTGGCTGATTTTCGCGCGCGCTTTGCAGGGGAGTGGTGCCATCGTTACGGTTGGCTATTCGTGGATTTCGTCGGCAGCCGGTGATGAAGAAAGGGATAAACAGTTAACTCGGCTGGGAGCAGTTTTGGGAACTTTCACCATGCTTTCTTATCTGATCGGTCCACTGGTTCACATTGTGCTTAGCGTGAGTCACATGTTTGTCTTTTCGGCTGTGTTGATTGCGATCTGCTTTGTGTGGGTGCTGTTGTTCACCAAACAGGTTGATCCGGAAGTTCGGAAATTGAAGAGCGCTGAGAAGGCAAAGCAGAAGTCGGTTTTTAATCGTCGTAATTTGATGATGGGACTCATGCTGACGACGAACAACCTGATGAGCATGGCCTTCTTTTTTATGCTTCCGATGTTACTAACCGGAGTGCTCGAAACAAACCGCATGTGGATGATTTTGACGCCCGCCATCCTTTGTTCTGTTCTCTTGCTGCCCGTATTTTCCAGGTTGAGTCAGAAAGGCAAGGGCAAAATTACGATTGGCTCGCTGTTTATTGTTGAAGGACTTGGATTTGGGCTGATGTACATCGGCAATATCGCCGGCATTGTTGCCGGAACGATTTTGCTAACCACCGGTACATTTGCTATTTCAACCATTGTGCCGATGCTCGCCAATCGCGGCATCGATAATCAGCAACGTGGCAAAGGAAACGGGATTATTGTCAGCTTGCAGTATGTCGGATCATTCCTGGGAGCGGCGCTAACGGGAACACTGTGGAACTTCTCTCCCGATTTCGCTTTTGTGTTTACCGGATTGGTTGCTCTTGGCGGAATGACGTTAGTTGCGACCTTCCCGAAAAACAAACAGGCTGAAGCGGCCACTGCTTAAGCCAAACACAAAAAAAAAGGATGCCATTTGCGGACATCCTTTCAGCTATATTTTTGATTCACCTTCAAAGTAAATATTGAAAAAGATCCGGTTTATCGTTGATGTATTCATGAATGAAACCGTGTTCTGTCATGCGTTGCACAAGGCCATCAAAGTCTTTTTTGTCGGTCAACTCAATGCCCACAAAAGCGGGGCCTTTCTCGCGGTTTGTCTTTTTTGAATAATCGAAATGGGTGATGTCGTCGTTGGGCCCCAAAACATTGTCGATAAAATCGCGCAGAGCTCCGGCCCGCTGAGGAAAACGGATGATGAAATAATGCTTCAATCCTTCGAACAGCAGTGAACGCTCCTTGATTTCTTCGGTACGGGTAATGTCGTTGTTGCTTCCGGAAACGATGCAAACCACATTTTTCCCTTTAATCTGATCAGCGTAATAATCGAGTGCTGCAATGGAAAGTGCTCCGGCAGGTTCTACCACAATGGCATCGCGGTTATAAAGCTCCAGAATCTTCGTACAAACACGTCCTTCTGGAACCAGCACGATGTCGTCAACCACCTCTTTGCAAATTTCGAAAGGCAGATCGCCGACTCGTTGCACGGCTGCTCCATCGACGAACTTATCGATGTTTTCCAGTTTCACAACCTCGCCTTTTTTCATCGATTCCGACATGGACGGTGCTCCGGCGGGTTCAACCCCGATAATTTTCGTATTTGGGCTGACTTGTTTGAAGTAACTTCCAACGCCGGCAATCAAACCACCACCACCAATTGGTACAAACAGGTAATCGATTTGGCAGGTTGAATCCTGGATGATTTCCAGCGCAACGGTTGCCTGACCTTCGATAATCAGCGGGTCGTCGAACGGGTGGATGAATGTTTGGCCATTTTCCTCGCAGTCCTTCAACGCTTCGGCACTTGCCTGGTCGTAGGTGTCTCCAAACAGAATGATT
The DNA here is from genome assembly GCF_003610535.1 of Mangrovibacterium diazotrophicum. Classification (NCBI taxonomy): domain Bacteria; kingdom Pseudomonadati; phylum Bacteroidota; class Bacteroidia; order Marinilabiliales; family Prolixibacteraceae; genus Mangrovibacterium; species Mangrovibacterium diazotrophicum. The sequence continues at coordinate 3,911,200 of NZ_RAPN01000001.1, forward strand.
TCGACATTGTCGCGGCCGAACATTTGTGCCTGTTTAATCTTCTGCTTCGGTGTCGTCGTCGGCATATAAATTTTTGCCTTGATACCCAGCTTGTAGCTGGAGTAGGCTACACCTTGTGCATGGTTTCCGGCGCTGGCGCAAACAATTCCGTTTTGCAGCTGCTCAGGGCTCAGGCTTTTGATCTTGTTGAATGCCCCGCGGATTTTATACGAACGTACTTGTTGCAGGTCTTCGCGTTTCAGCATGACGCGCGCCTGAAACTGTTCCGACAAGTTCAGGTTGGCGGCCAGCGGCGTTCCGCTTAGAACTTCATTAATCGTCAGTTTGGCCCGGTTGATGGCCTGTAAACTTGGGAAATATTTTTTTGTCATTTGTACTCGGTTAAGAACATCATTTTGGAAAGGGATGGTTGTCCCAAATTGAATATTCGGGATAAGTCTGCAACCCGCTTAAAACATTACGTTATTTTTCCGTTTCCGGCGTAAATTTTTCGTGGTAGTCTGTAGAAAGAACACGGAACTCGGTTCTTCGGTTGATCGATTTCGCAATTTCCTGTTGCTCGGGTGTTAATCGGTTGATGAATTCTTCCGTCAACTCGTCATTCCGCTTCAGGAAATCGTACTGACGAGCCAACTCACGGGTGATCTTTTTCGGCCATGTTTCGCCATAACCTTTTGCCACCAATCGATCCGGATTGATACCCCGTTCAATAAGATAATCTACGGCTGCCTGTGCCCGCTTTTGTGATAAGTCGAAGTTGAACTTGTCGGAACCAACGTGGTCGGTGTGCGACATAAGCTCGATGGTGATCGTTGGGTTGGTTTCAAGAATTTGCACCACGCTGTCGAGCGAATGTTTTGAAGCTTCATTCAACTCCCAGGCACCAAAAGCGTAGCTGATGTTTTCAACCTTTATTGGCGCATCTGTCGGTGTGAGGTACAGGTTCACATGAAAATCTTTACTGTCGGTCAGCCCAATTGTGTTTTCGCGGATTTTGTCATTTAAATAGCCGTCGCGGTATGCTGCAAAAACGTACTCGGTTTCGGGATTCAGCTTGAGCTGAAATTTTCCGTCGGTTGCACGCATGCGCAGGTTGGTACCGTCGGTCGCAATCACACGAACGCGGGCCCCGTCGATGCGCTGTCCTGTTTCTTTATCGAAGATCTCGCCGGTTATCCGGTACACTTTGGGTGGAAGATAGAAGGAATAAATGTCGTCGCTTCTCGATCCTTTGCGATTGGAGGAAAACAGTCCGCGCGGATTTTCCTCATGAATGAAGGTCATTCCGAAGTCGTCGCCGGATGAATTAACCGGGACCTGCAGGTTTTCGATTGTCCATTTACCGTCTTCGTCCTTGGTCGCTTTAAAAATATCAAGTCCGCCCATACCAGGGTGGTAGTCCGACGAAAAATACAGGTTTCCTTCCCAGTCGACTGAAGGGAACATTTCGTCGCCGGGAGTATTAATTTCTTTGCCTAGATTGACCGGCTTGCCGAAAGTACTTCCTTCGCGGGTAGCCATCCAAATGTCGTATCCTCCATAACCGCCGGATTTGTTGGAAGTGAAATAAAGCGTGTTGCCGTCGGGCGAAAAAGCCGGGTGGGCAGCAACCAAACTGTCGGACGTCAACGGCAGTAAAACCGGTTCGGACCAATTACCACGAGACATGCGTGCCGCGAAAAGGCTCGCACCCAGATCTTTGGTTTTGTCGAAACGGCAACGGGTAAAAACCATCAGGTCGCCGTTTGGTGATATGGCCGGAGCCCCTTCATCTTCTTCGGTATTGATAATTCCGCTGTCGTCGATCAGCTCCGGCTCAGACCATTTCTGCTTTTGCAGCTGAAATTCCGAGCGGTACAAATCGCCAAAATGCTGGCCGGTGATCGCACTGGTGCGTTTCCCGCTGATGTCGCTTTCCCGCATCGATGATAAAATAAGTTCGTTGTCGCGGCCGGCGATAAAAGCAGGAGAGTAGTCGCTGAATTTGGAGCTCAGTTCTTTTACCGGAGCAACGATGTAGCGTGAAGGATTTTCCTCCCATTCCGGAACATAGGTGCAGGCTGCGAGTCCGTTCTGTGCTTGTTGGTCGTCGGGAAACTGTTCCAGGTATTGCTGGTAGTAAATTTTGGCTTCTTCAAAGTTTTGGTAAGCGCGCAAACACTCGGCGCAGTAAAGCATGGCTTTCGGATCGGGATAGTTTCGGCGGATGGCATTCTTGTACCAAATTGATGCCCTGCCGTAGTCCCCCAACTTGCGATAGGCTTCAGCCAATTGAAAAGCCATTTCCATGCGGTGCTGCGGGTTGTTGTCCTTGCGGTATGCTTTGCGAAATTTTTCAGCCGACCGGTAATACTCACCCATCTCCACGGAGGTCATTCCCGAGCGATACATTTTTTGAGAAGTACAGGCGCCCAGGATAAATACCAAACCAAGAAGAACGAGACGGGTCAATAAAATTCGCTTCATGAATAACAGCTGATTAAACGCTAAAGTAAGCATATTTTGTACGTAAGATGAAACGCAAATTTCGGAAATAAAGTATCCAACACGTTGGTTTTTATCCCTCGGTGAAAGAGAGTGCCTGTTGGAAATGAAAAAGCCCGGCATTTACCGGGCTTCACTTTATAGCTTGTTGTAGCTGAATCAGAAATGAATTTTACCAGATTTTCACGCGAAGGCTATCGGGTCGCCACATCGCATCGCCTTCTTTTACATTGAATGTTTTGTAGAAGGCGTCCATGTCGGCCAGCGGCCCGTTGACGCGGAATTTGGCCGGTGAGTGAACGTCGCTGCGTACCTGGTTGGCAACAGCTTCGGGGCGCATGTTTAGCATCCAGGCCATGGCATAGCCCAGGAAGAAGCGTTGATCCGGGCTTAGCCCCGCGATGATTTCGTTGGTTTCGTATTGCGGGCGTTTTTGGAAAGCCTCGTAGCCCATCATGATGCCACCGAGGTCTGCAATGTTTTCGCCTTGGGTCATGTCGCCGTTAATGTGAAGACTGTCGACAGCAACATAGCCGTCAAATTGTTCCACGATCATTTTGGTTTTGCTGTAAAAACGAATGCTGTCCTCAGGTGTCCACCAGTTGTTAAGGTTTCCCTTTTCGTCGTACTTGCTTCCCTGGTCATCAAACCCGTGCGTCATTTCGTGTCCAAAGGTTGAGCCTCCGATGATGGCATACAAGATAGCATCGTCGGCCATTTTGCTTTCGTAGCCCGGCACCATGATGTTGCAACCCGGCACCACAATCTCGTTATTCGATGGATTGTAGTACGCGTTGTAGGTTTGCGGTTGCATGTGCCACTCTTTGCGGTCAACCGGTTGGCCGTATTTTGAAATGTTGTAGCGGGTGTACCACTCGGAAGCATTCATCACATTCTGTACGTAGGATGAACGGTCGATCTGCAGTGAGCTCAGATCTTTCCACTGATCCGGATAACCAACTTTCATGATCATGGCGTCGAGTTTGTGCAAGGCTTTCACCTTGGTTTCCTCTGTCATCCAATCCAGGTTTTTAATGCGCTCGGCGTAAACGTCCTTGATCGCATTCCCGATTTCTTCCAATTTTTCCTTAGTTCCTTTCGGTAAATAATCCTCCACATAAACTTGCCCGATCAGATCGCCCAACAGGCTGTTTGTGGTTCCTACAACCCGTTTCCATCGCGGGCGAGGTTCTTCGATACCGCGCAGGGTTTTCGAGTAGAAGTTGAAAGAAGTCATGAAAGTATGGTCGTCCAGGTAGCTGGCTACTCCGTCCAGAAAATGAAGTTTCAGGTAATCTTTCCAAACCGACAGTGGGTAGCTCTTCAGGTAGCCGTTCAAGGCAGTCAGGAATTCCGGTTGACCAACGATTACCGTATCAATTTGGGAGAAACCCATTTCAGAACTGAATAGCGTCCAATCCAAATTCGGTGCGAGGTCGTTCAGTTGTTTAAATGAAAGTTTGGTGTAGTTTTTCAATGGGTCTCGGGTATCCTCGCGTTTACGGGAAGCTTTTGCCAGATCAGTTTCGAGTTTCATCACGCTTTCAGCTGCTGCCGACGCTTTTGTGGCGTCGTAGCCCATAATTGTAAACATGCTGTCGATGTAATTCACAAACTCGCTGCGAACCGTTTTTGCACGATCATCAGTGGCGAAATAGTAATCACGATCCGGAAGGCTCAATCCTCCCTGGTAAATGTTGACAGCATTTTTGCTGCTGATTTTATCGTCCTGTCCAACGTAAATTCCCAACATGGGCGAGGCTGCAGTCAAATGCACGAAGGCCGCTTCTTTAAAAAAAGACTGGAGATCCTGAACCTGGTCAATCTGATCAAGGTATTTTTGGACAGGTTCAATTCCGGCGGCGTTCAGGCTGATGCTGTCCATTCCGGTGTAAAACGCGTCGCCGATTTTTTGTTTGGCGCTTCCGGGCTCCGCTTTGTCGAGCGCAGCCGCTGATTCGCAGATATTGCGGACCTGTGCGTTCACGGTATCCTGGATAATCTGGAAAATGCCATTGTACATTTCGCTGGCAGGGATTGGATTTTCTTTGAACCACTTTCCGTTTGCAAACAAAAAGAAGTCGTCACCCGGTGTGATTGTTGAATCGATGTGGGCTGCCAGGGCATCTGGTCCGCTTTCGGAATCGGCAGTCGGGCGGTTGCAGTCTACCATTGCGATTAAAGCGACAAAGGCCGGCAATAGAAATTTGTAAGTCTTCATTTGCAGTATGAATTTAATTTGTTTCGAATTCAGGGTTGCTATCGTTAGTCGACTCATCGACAGGATTATTACAGAAGTCTCGAAGTAGAAACGAATTTAAGCGATTTTATTTTGTTTAAAACAACAAACCCTGCAAAAGCAGGGTTTGGCTATGATTGGTAATACTCACTTATTTTACGAATAATAGTTCCCGATATTTGGGCAATGGCCAAAGTTCGTTGTCAACAGCCAACTCCAGTTTGTCGATGTGGTAACGAATATCGTCTAAAAACGGGAAAACTGTTTTTTCGTAAGCCTTGGCTTTTTCGGCTGAGTTTTCAATGACGTTGGCAACTTTTCGTGCTTCCACCATTTCTTTCACTTTCAATTTGATGGTAGAAATGTGGCTTCCTACTTCGCGAATCAAATCCAGACGTCCTTCGGCTAAACTCTCAAATTCTTCCGCCGGGAAAAGATCTTTGATGTGTTTGACATTTTCCATCAAGCTGGTTTGATATTGCACGGCTGTTGGCACAATGTGGTTGATCGCCAAATCGCCCAGTACGCGAGCCTCAATCTGGACTTTCATGGTGTATTTTTCATACTCCACTTCCGACCGGCTTTCCAGTTCATTTTTATTTAGTACATCTACTGATTTGAACAAGTCGATTACCGATTGAGTGGTGTAGGCTGAAATGGCCTCGGGTACGCTGCTCACGTTGGTCAGCCCGCGTTTGGCGGCTTCTTTTATCCATTCTTCACTGTAGCCGTTTCCGTCGAAGCGAATCGGCTTGGTTTCGATAATCAGACGTTTCAGAACCTGGAAGATCGCCTCGTCTTTTTTCACTCCTTTGTCAATCAAATCATCCACCTCGGTTTTAAACTTGGTCAATTGGGCTGCCATGGCTGTATTAAGTGCGATGAGCGACGCTGCGCAGTTGGCTGAAGAACCCACGGCGCGGAACTCGAAACGGTTGCCGGTAAACGCGAAAGGCGAAGTGCGGTTGCGGTCGGTTGTGTCCAGAATGATCTCCGGAATGCGACCGATATTTAATTTTAAAGCTGTTTTTTCGTCCGGCGTCATTTTGCGATCAACGACGGCTTCCTCCATCAGGTCGAGCATTTTGCTTACTTCGGATCCAAGGAATACCGAGAGAATTGAAGGAGGAGCTTCGTTTGCTCCCAGGCGGTGTGCATTGCCGGCACTGTAAATACTGGCGCGCATCAGATCCTGGTGGTCATAAACGGCCTTCAGCGTGTTAACCACAAAGGTCAGGAACTGCAGATTTGATTTTGGATTTTTACCCGGTGAATACAGGTTGATTCCGGTGTCGGTTACCAGCGACCAGTTGTTGTGTTTGCCTGATCCGTTTACGCCGGCAAACGGTTTCTCGTGGAAAAGAACCATGAATTTATGCCGGCGGGCGATCTTTTTCATGATGTCCATCAACAGCTGGTTGTGGTCGTTGGCCAGGTTGGCCTCCTCGAAAATCGGAGCTACTTCAAATTGGTTCGGTGCCACCTCATTATGGCGTGTTTTTACCGGAATTCCCAATTTGTAGGCTTCATTTTCAAGATCCTCCATAAAACGGTAAACCCGTGTCGGAATCGAACTGAAATAGTGATCGTCCAATTGCTGGTCCTTTGACGAAGCGTGTCCCATGAGTGTGCGGCCGGTCAAAACCAGGTCGGGACGAGCCATGTAAAGGGCTTCGTCAATCAGGAAATATTCTTGTTCCCAGCCCAGGTTGGCTTGTACTTTTGTAACTGTCTTGTCGAAATACAGGCAAATTTCGGTTGCAGCTTTGTCCACTGCACTTAACGAACGTAGAAATGGCGTTTTATAATCGAGTGCCTCACCAGTGTATGAAATGAAAACAGTTGGAATACAAAGCGTGCCGTCGACAATGAATGCCGGCGATGAAGCGTCCCAGGCTGTGTAGCCGCGAGCCTCGAAAGTCTGGCGAATTCCACCGCTTGGGAACGATGAGGCATCCGGCTCCTGTTGTGCAAGTAATTTGCCTGAAAATGCTTCGACAACACCACCATCTTCTCCGTGAACGATAAATGCGTCGTGCTTTTCGGCTGTTCCGTCTGTCAACGGATGAAACCAGTGTGTGTAGTGTGTAGCGCCGTTTTCCGTTGCCCAGGCTTTCATTCCCTGTGCTACCTGGTCGGCCATTTTTCGGTCGATCGGCGCACTGCTATCAATCGCATCGCTGACGGCTTTGTAAGCTTCGCGCGACAGGTATTTCTTCATTTTCGGGCGGTCGAAAACTTTGACACCGTAGTAGTCGGAAGTCAGGTTGTGTTCCCTGTGTATCTCTATCGGTTTGCGCGAGAGGACTTCCTCCAACGCTTTAAATCTAAATACAGCCATATTAGTCTCAGAGGTTAAGTTAAATCAATAATGTCATAAAATGTGGTTTTTGTTGGTTTCGACATTTCAAACACGCATTGCCTGAAGGTGAACGAAAGATCAACAAACGCAAAATAATCCCGCAAAAATTTTGCACCCCAAAATTAGAGTTTTTAATAGATAAACGTCACATTTAGATGTGTTTTGTAAGGTAAAACCGCTTTTTGATTTTAGATCCCTATTATAAAACAACCATACTCTTTCCCGGACCGATTTCCACCAGAAGGGGGCTTCAGAAAGTTGTCCGGGATTCTGTGCGAAGATGGGTTGAAACGCGTCTCTGGCAGCTTGTGGCGGCCCTTGTTAAGAAAATTCGCACGGTGTGCAACATTTCCTCTAACATTGTTTTATTACTTATCGGTTATGCTTAATTTAATATCTTCGTAAATGTAGATGAAAGAAAGTAGCCCATGGGAAGAAACGAAATAGTCAAGAAGTTAGAGGAAGCGGGACATCGAAAGATCAGATTTGCGATATGTGATATTGACGGAATCCTTCGCTCGAAAACCCTTCTTTTGGATAAATTTATCGAAATAACTGAAAAGCAAACCGGGTTTTGCGACGTTGTTTTTGGCTGGGACAGCAGCGACGTTTGTTATGATAATGTTGAATTGACCGGTTGGCATACCGGTTACCCTGATAAAAAAGCAAGTATTGATTTAACGACTTACCGAAACGTTCCGTGGGATAATAATATCCCCTATTTTTTGGGCGATTTCGGTCAGGATGAATCCAATCCAGCCTGCCCGCGAACGTTGCTGAAAAAGATACGCAACCAGGCGACAGAAATGGGATATTCCGCCATTTTTGCCGCTGAATTTGAATGGTTCAACTTTTTGACTACGCCCAATGAACTGGCTGCTGACAAATTTCACACCTTGGAGCCGATCTCTCCGGGCATGTTTGGTTATTCGCAATTGCGTCCGTCACTCAACCGGGAATATTTCAATGAACTATTCGATTTGTTAAGCCAGTTCCGAATTCCGTTGGAAGCTCTTCATACCGAAACGGGCCCCGGTGTTTACGAAGCTGCTATTCGTTACGACGATATTTTGCAGGCAGCCGATAAGGCGACACTGTTTAAGACAGCCGTTAAAGAAATAGCTTACCGACATGGGATTGTGGCCACATTTATGGCAAAGTGGAACGAAAATTTGCCGGGTTGCAGCGGACATATCCATCAGAGTATTTGGAGTAATGATCAGAGTAAAAACCTGTTTTATTCGGGCGACAAAGCGAAGCCGATGAGCAGCATGATGGAAAGCTATTTGGCAGGATTGCTTTATTGTTTGCCAGAGGTGTTACCCATGTACGCACCAACCATCAACAGCTACAAGCGTTTGCGCGATGGTGCCTGGGCGCCGACAACCGTCACCTGGGGCCACGATAACCGCACAACAGCTGTTCGCGTTTTGAATGGTGATGCAAAATCAACACGTTTGGAAATGAGGGTGCCCGGCTCCGATATCAATCCGTACCTGGCTATGGCCGCCTCGCTGGCATCGGGATTGTATGGTGTGCGCAACGGATTGAAGTTGGACACGCCTGCGATTGTTGGTAATGCCTATGCGAATCGCGAAGTGACAAAACTACCTTCGAACCTGCTGGATGCCACGCGCCAAATGGAACAGTCTAAATTAGCAAACGAGCTGTTTGGAGAGGGCTTCACCAATCACTTCACAAAGACAAGGGAGTGGGAGTGGCGCGAGTTTGGCAAGGCCGTGACCGATTGGGAGTTGAAACGTTATTTTGAGATTATTTAGAAAAAGAGCAGATGGAGCGAGTGATTCGCAGACCTTTAAAACGAAAAATGGAGAAGCTGGACAATTATCATATTATAAGGCAAGCTTGGAGAGAATTTGACGACCGGCACGAGATCAAAGGAATTTTTGATGTGAGTGCACACGTGTCGACAAATTCGGTGTATAAAGTTTCTTTTTACAACCGGCAGCCAGTGTTCGCCAAGTTATCCGATTACGGGAAGTTTGAGCATTTCAAAGAAGACCACGTCATCATCAATAATTTGGCTAATAACCTGGAAATTCCGTACGAGACCTTTCTGGCGCAATCGCTGGAGAAACGCAACGACCTGTACATTTATCGCTATTACTCGCAGGATCATTGTGCCTGGGTTGTTTTTTACAATCCAATCAAGGTGAAGAATAAATTGCCACGACGGCTGGAGGATCGGCATGTGAAGAAAATGGGGCGCGAGTTGGCTCGTTTTCATAAAGCTTGTTACAACATCAGCGCGCAACTGCCGATCGCGTCAAAAAGCGTGGTAACGGATATTCACCAGCTGACGAAAACCATCCGCGAGCAAAAATTCTGTGCGACACAGGCGCAAAAGGATTTAATTCTGAAACAATGCGACGTCTTTCTGAATAACGCCGATCATTACAATTATATGACCGAGATAGAAATTATCCCGGTATTTGTTGACTGGAACATCGGGAACTTCTCGGTTACGCCTGAGGGGAAATTTTATTCTCGCTGGGATTACGACTGGTTCCGCATGTCGTCGCGGGTGATGGATTTTTACTTTTTCAGCCGCGTTTGTTCCGATATTGGTGATCGCACGGTTTTCAGCTATGTCGTTGATACCTTAATGGAAGAGCGATTCATTACCTTTTTGAAGGAGTACCACAAAATTTACCCGCTCACCGAACCGGAAGTTCGGTTGATTGAGGAGTGTTACCGCTTTTTCATTTTGAATTACGTAATTAAGGACGGACCATACTTTTTCCAAGAATCATACTCTCGCAAATTGCAAAAAGAAGCCTATGAGGTCTATTTGCCGAGAATAGAATCCAACTTTCAGGCTGAAAAATTGCTGCGCGCTTTAAAGCTATAATTATGAGGACGAAAGATTTTAAGTCGGTTGCACTGAAGTATAAAACGATTTTTTTTGATGCGTTTGGTGTGTTGAAAAACCACAAAGGGATTATTCCCGGCGTAGAGAAGACATTTGATTTCCTGGACGAAAACGGGATCAACTATTTTGTGGTTACTAACGATAGTTCGCGTGGCCCCGAAGGACTGGCAGATGGTTACATTCGCCGCGGGATCAAAAGTATCACACCGGATAAGATTATTTCGTCCGGGATGCTGGCTCGCGACTGGCTGTCACTTAAAATAAAGGAAGGGACGGTTGCGTACCTGGGTACGGGTGATTCAGCTCATTATGTCGAAACAGCTGGGCTGGATACGCTTGCCATTCGGGATTTGGACCTGGAAGATATCGACCACATCAAGTGCCTGGTTTTTCTGGATGACGAAGGTTTCGACTGGAACCAGGACATCAACAAAGTGATCAACCTGCTGCGGAAACGCAACATGCCGGTAGTGGTGGCCAATACCGATATTCACTATCCCGTCAGCAAAAATGACGTTGCCGTGGCTATCGGCGGTATTTCCGATTTGGTTGAGGAAGTGCTCGGTAAAAAATTCATCCGCTTCGGAAAGCCCGATGCGCAGATGTTTATGTTTGCGTATGAGCGAGCCTGCGAGATGAAGCCAGTGAAGAAGAATGAAATCCTAATGGTGGGTGACACCCTTTATACCGACATCATCGGCGGGAACAAGTTCGGAGTTGATACTGCGCTGGTACTTTCCGGAAACACGCTGCCCGAAATGGCTAAAGTTCGGATTACCAGCTCCGGTATTATCCCAAACTTCATTTGTGACTCGGTGATTATTGATTAGCCGATTTCTGTTTGCTGCAGAGCTACCCGCAGATTGCAGGAAGCGCTATTAGCTGTCCCATATCTACTTCGCGCACTTTTCTGTTATTCTATTCGATACTAAAGACATAAAAAAAAGCTACTCGGTAAGAGTAGCTTTTTAGATATGCTGTGTTGTAATAAATTACATTTTAGCAACTGCTTTTTCAGTTGTGTCGATGATAACAGCAGCGATTTTGTATGGGTCACCGTTTGAAGCAGGACGACGGTCTTCCAAACGACCTTTCCAACCATCTTCAACAGTACCAACAGGGATACGGATTGAAGAACCACGGTCAGATACACCATAGCTGAAGTCATTGATAGAAGCAGTTTCGTGTTTACCAGTCAAACGTTGGTCGTTGTATGCACCGTAAACAGAAACGTGTTCTTGGATGTGTTTTCCGAATTCTTCGCAGATTGCGTCGAATACTTTTTTGTCACCACAAGTTCTCATCAAACCGTTAGAGAAGTTGGCGTGCATACCAGAACCGTTCCAGTCAGCATCTTTACCAAGTGGTTTTGGGTGCCATTCTACGTAAACACCATATTTTTCAGCAACTTTTTCAAGGAAGTAACGTGCAATCCAGATTTGGTCACCTGCATCGTGAGCACCTTTTGCGAAGATTTGGAATTCCCATTGTCCGGCAGCAACTTCTGCGTTGATACCTTCAACGTTCAAACCAGCTTCCAAACAAACATCGAAGTGTTCTTCAACGATCTCACGACCGAAAGCAGCTTTCGCGCCAACACCACAATAGTAAGGTCCTTGTGGGCCTGGGTAACCACCTGCAGGGAAACCTAAAGGTAATTTTGTATCCACGTCATACAGGAAATATTCTTGTTCGAAACCGAACCAGTAGTCATCGTCATCTTTAGCGATAGTTGCACGACCATTTGTTTCGTGTGGAGTACCGTCTGCATTCAAAACCTCGCACATAACAACGTAAGCATTTTTACGAGTTACGTCAGGATAAACTGCAACTGGTTTCAACAGACAGTCTGAGCTTCCACCTTCTGCTTGTTCTGTAGAAGAACCGTCGAATGACCACATTTTTAAATCTTCCAGTTTTCCATCGAAACCATCTTTAGACATCATTGTTTTTGCTCTTAATGTCTGAGTTGGCTTATATCCATCTAGCCAGATGTACTCCAATTTTGATTTCATCGTGTTACAAATTATAAGTTAATGATATGTTTTTCTTAAAATTTAACGTCAAAAATAGAACAGACTGACAAATCTATAAATAAAATATCAACTCCTAAATAAAAGTTAATAATAAATTCATATTAAATTTTGGATTCAAAATCAGCCTCAATCCACAAGGGGGTATGACCCCAAAATTATAAATTAATTTGGTACCTCGTACCGAGAAAGATGGAGAAGGTCGAAATTTTTAACGTCTTTTTGCTGTCAATACCCCGAATTTTGCGACCCTCGTGTTGCCAAAAAATCGCTTAAATCCCCATTGGTAGGAAGTTGCGAGCATTTTGTTCTTTGTGCAGTCGGTCATCGCACCTTTTGTTTTTTGTGTCTGAATTGATTTCAATATTTTTGTTTCAAGAACCTAAAAATGCTATCAAATTGGCAAAACGAGAAGCTAAGACAAAGAACAAAGGTGCAGCAGGGCACCATCGGAAAATGGGCGACGATTTTCTGGAACAGAACCGGCGAAAAGAAGGCGTTGTTGAAACGAGCAGCGGCTTACAATTTTGCGTTGTTGAGGAAGGATCCGGTGCCCGACCGGATGAATGGTCGACTGTTTTGATTCATCAGCGGGCGCAGCTGCTGGATGGAAAAATTTTGGAGGACACGTATAGGCAGAATAAGCCCGATGAAGTTGCCCTAAAAGAAATGATTGAGGGGCTGCAGGAAGGATTGCAGTTAATGACCTTGGGTAGTCGCTATAAATTTTGGGTTCCGGCTGATTTGGCCTGGGGGCGTAAAGGAACCTCGAACAAAATACCGCCTTTCGCTGTGCTCGCCTTCGATATTCGTTTGGTGGAGATTCGTTGATCGAATCTTTCAGAGATGTTTATTCCGCCGTTACTGGACGCTGTAATAAAAAAAAGCGACCTCGTACCGAAAGTCGCCTTTCTTGTAATATTTCTTTTGGTTATCCTAGGAGATACCCCATTTCATCTTTTTGAAAAGATCCCAAAGTACAATCCCCGCACTCACTGATACATTAAAAGAATGCTTTGTTCCGAACTGCGGAATTTCGATCGCGCCGTCGCAGAGGTCGACAATTTTTTGCTGAACTCCTTTCACCTCGTTGCCAAACACGAGCGCGATTTTTTCGCCAGCCTCGGGTTGAAACTCAGGAAGCATAATGCTCTTGTCGATTTGCTCGATCGCATAAACAGTAAAGCCCCTTGATTTTAAATCGGCCACAGCATCTTCGGTGTGCTCGAAATATTTCCAGCTCACTGTTTTCTCGGCATCCAGCGCAGTCTTGTGAATTTCCTTGTTGGGAGGCGTTGCGGTGATCCCGCACAGGTAAATCGAGTCGATGAGCAGTGCATCGGAAGTCCGGAAGAAGGAGCCAATGTTGTTGCAACTTCTCACATTATCCAATACCACCACGAGGGGCATCTTCCCGGTTTCCTGGTATTCATCCGGATTTAACCGGTTCAGTTCGTTTGTTCGGAGTTTTCGCATGTCTACTATTCTATCTGGAATTACCAGTCTACTTTTTTACGTTTGAACGGCATGGTCATACAGCGGGCGCCGCCGCCGCCGCGTGCCAGTTCTGAGCCTGCAATGGTAATCACACATTTTTTGTTTTTTGGGATTTCGGCTTTCCCGTCGATGATATTTTGCGCTTTAATAACCTCAAAGCCGCTTTTGTTCAGCTCTTCTACCGTATTCACGTTGCGCTCGTAACCGATAACTTGCCCCGGTGCGATGGCAAAAAAGTTTGCGCCACTGTGCCATTGTTCCCGCTCCTGCGTCCAGATGTCGTTTCGTCCGCCGCAGTAAATTGGATTCAGATCGATGCCCAGCTTTTTCAAGGCCTTTACCAGGTTTTTCTCCTCTGTTATTTTGGTTACTTCGCCGTTTTCAATTTGAATATGAATGGTGTGGTAGCGGGTTGTTCCCAAAATCAACGGTTCGTACACCATGCAGGCGTCACGGTCCAGGAAGGTGAAAACCATATCGAGGTGGATAAACGATTCGGGCATGTCGGGCAGTTCCTGAACCAACACGTGGCGGATCGGTTCCTTTTTTGCTTTGATGCTTTCCAGTATGAAATCAATACCCTGCGTTGAAGTTCGGATGCCGGTTCCGATCACCAATACATCTTCCCGGGCAACCTGAAAGTCGCCTCCTTCGATGGAGATGTTGCCGGTCGTCGGAATGTTTCCTGCTTTTTGCGAATTCACAGTGGTGGCTTCAATCATGGGATGATGGTTGAAAATCGCTTCCATGATCAGCGCTTCGCGGTCGCGGACAGCATTTGCCATTTTCCCGATTACCACTTCGTCGCGGAAAGACATGGATGCATCGCGGGTAAACAGGAAATTGTGCAGCGGCCAAAGGCTGAAACGCTCCTGGCTCAGGTAGCGCGTCAGGTTGTTGCGCATGATCGGTACTCCTTGAATAAGTTGCCGGGCCAGCTCCGGCGACGTCAGCTCAAAAAGATCGGCGTGAATTTCCTGGGCGTTTTCCTGCCGGCAAATTTCATCCAGAAGTTCTTTGCGAACCTGTTCCGATTTCAGAACCTCGGCCAGCAGGTCGGTCACTTCAAAAACACGACTTACTTTGTTGAGCACACCTTTCAGTTGTTTGTATTCTTCGGTGGCAACTGCCAGGTTCAGAATGTCGCTGTACAACGCGCGCTTGGCCGTTTCCGGAGTCATTTCTTCAACTTCCAGACCCGGTGTATGAATAATGACTCCCTCAAGTTCCCCAAACTCGGTAGTCACATTCACTTTCATTTTGTCTGTCATAGAATTCCCTTTTCTAATTTTCAACAAATATAATAACTCGCGACGAAGCAGAATCTTTTCGCGACTTATTCGTTTTAGTTTCAGAACACATTATCTTCGTCATTAAGTCATGTGGAAACAGATTGTATTTATCTTAATTGTGATCACCTCGACGTCGGCTGCATTCGGGCAGGTGAATGATTCCGTTCATTATTTGAGCGGGATGAAGGAGAATGGAGATACGATTCCACACATCGAACTGAAGACAATTCCGGTTTTCCCCCGAACGAAATTTAAATCGAAACGCTTGGAGCGCAAATACTGGCGTTTGGCCATGAAAGTGAAGAAAGTTTATCCATATGCCAGAGTTGCTGCCGAGCTAATGGCGGAATACGATGCAAAGTACCGAGCCTCGGACAATAAAAAAGAACGCAAGGAATATTTGAAAGAAGCCGAAGCGGAGTTGTTTGATCGTTATGGTGATGAACTGAAAAAGCTTTCCATTTCCGAGGGGCGAATTCTGATTAAATTGATTGACCGGGAAACCCAGCATACTTCTTATGAACTCATAAAGGATTTAAAAGGAGGTGTTTCTGCTTTCTTCTGGCAGGGCATTGCGCGCTTGTTTGGAAATAATCTGAAGGAAGAGTACGATCCGGATGAAGAGGACAAGATGATCGAAGAAATTATTTATTACATCGAAGCCGGAGTGATCTGATGAAACGGATGTTTGTTGCCATAAAAGTTCAGCTTGATCCGCCGATGACTCAGTTTGTAGACGGGCTAAAAAAGGCGTTTGCGGCAGAGTCCGTTCGTTGGGTAGATCCTGACAATTTCCACGTTACTCTGCACTTTTTCGGGAGTATTGATGAAACCAAGGAATTTGCGCTCAATCGTATTTTTGAGGATTTCGCTGCAGAAGAAAGAACTTTTGAGTTCGGGTTAAACGGTGTTCATTTCTTTGGCAAAGGACAAAAACCACACGTGTTGTTTATTGATATTTCTAACGGCGGGGCGCTTGCTGATTTGGCGGCGAGAATGAAAGCTGTTTTACTAAATCGAGGAATGATCGGCGAACAAGAAATGGCCTTTCGTCCGCACCTGACGATTGCGCGTTTGAAAAGTCTGAAAGACAAAATACGATTTGCGGAGTTGGTAGAATCCTGGCGGCAAAATTCACCGGAACAGAAAATAAAGGCAAAAGAGATTGTTTTCTACGAGAGTCAGACCCGGCCTGGTGGTCCGATTTATACGCCGCAGGCAATTTATGCACTACAGGAATAAATACTTTATTTCCCTTTGCCGTGGAAAATTTCCAGGATACTGTAAATCATGATTTTGAAATCGAGGTACAGTGAGGCGTTTTTCATGTAAACCAAATCGTAGGGGAGACGCTCCAGCATTTCTTCAATATTCGAGGCGTAACCGTATTTCACCTGTCCCCAACTGGTAATTCCTGGCCTTACTTTGTGAAGCAAATTATATTGTGGTGCTTTTTCCACTAGTTGGTCAATGTAGAATTGCCGCTCGGGGCGTGGTCCAACCAGCGACATGGTTCCGACGATCACATTACAAAACTGAGGAATCTCGTCAAGGTGCGTTTTGCGTAAGAAGCGTCCAATTTTGGTAATTCGGCTGTCATGATCAGACGAAAGTTCCGGCCCGTTTGATTCGGCATCGGCCACCATACTCCGGAATTTGTAAATTTTAAAAGGCTTTCCGTAACGGCCGACACGTGTTTGTGAATACACAATCGGTCCTTTCGATTCTGCTTTGATCAAAATGGCTATGATTAGGCTGACCGGCAGGAAAATAAGGAGCCCGACAACGGATAAAACCACATCGAGTATGCGTTTTACGTTGGCTTCCCAGACCGGCATGATACCGTTTGATATTTTAAAAAGCGGGCGGCCGTAGAGGTTGTTCGTTTTTTTATTCCCCGAAAGGATGTCATAAAGGTCGGGGATACCCCAAACAACCACGTTGAATTTTTGCAGTAAGATCAGAATCTGGCTCAGCAAGCTGTGTTGCGAAGTATCGAATGTGATGATGACTTCTTCTACCTGATTGGTTGAAATTATTTGCGGGATGTCCTCCGCATTTCCCAAGCATGGCAGTTGATTTTCCAGGGGCATTGTTTGTTCGTGACCGGTCTTCACAAATCCGATCAGACGGTTTCCCGAAGGGCGGTTTTGGGTGGTCAGATCCTGATAAAGTTGAACGGCCTTCTCGTCACCACCGATTAATAAGGTGTTGAATCCGTATTCGCGCCGGTGTATTTTGTGGGCGATAATGCTCGTATGTATAATTCGAAACAAGTAGGTAATTCCGAAGTGTAAACCGAGCAGGGTAAAAAACAGGCGGTAATAATTTTTATAGGTGTTCACATAATCGTCGAGTAAAAGGCTGAAGAAGAGAATGACAACTCCGCCGAGAGAGGTAAAGAATGTTTGATTCAGTTCAATCAATCGCGATTTGCGGCAAACGTTGCTGTAATAGCCGGTAACGTAATAAATCAGAATCCAGAATGACGGGATGATCAACAATGCCAAATAAAAGCGGGAAGTGTAATCAAGTGATATTTCTGATCCGAGGGCTGCTCTTTCGATGTAGATTTTACGGTAGGTGTAAAATAGAAACCAGCTCAGGCAAGCTGCTAAAACATCAAAGAAAAGGTATATAATTCGTGTCTTCTTGCTATCCATTCCATTTTCAACGACTTTGCAAATATAGCCGTTACCTACAGAAACGAACTTTCAGCTTATAAATTATACAGCATATCGGCTACCGGATGAAAAACCACCCGAATAGTTCATTTTAGCCTGAAGGTTCGACAAAATACGCTGTGCTTGCAGGAGATGGGAGAACCCAACAGAAACCGATTTTTTCTGATTGATCTCGGCCGAGAACTGTTGGATGGCGATCTTTTCACTGTTGAGAATGGTGATTTCAGAGCCTTCTCCGTTGTTGAAATAAACGACGTCTTTGCCCGACTGGAAAAACTCGATTTGCGATTCTGCTTCTTTGATTTGGTTGGAGAAGAGAATTCGGGCAACCGATCCGGACGAGAAAACGATGCGGCATTCGAGCAGGTTGCTTCCGTCGGGATTGGGGATCGTCATTAAATCAGTTTTCCGAAACTCGCTGTTGCTAACAACGACCACAAATAATAAAAGTTGAAAAAGCTGCCTTTCTTCGTCGATACCAGGCTCAGATTTCATTCGAATATTGGCTAAAAACGGGCTGGTAATTTCTGCCAGTTTTCTGAAATTATCGGGTTGAAAAACCTGAGGCACGAAAAACTGAACTGTGGAGCTTGCTTCGTGCGACAAATTAATGAGCTGCTTCAGTTCTATTTCGGATAACCGGGGGTAACGATTAAAATACAGGTTGTTGCGTTTTCGCACGGCATGCTTAATCATGTCGAAGGACGGAATAATCCGATCGAAGTAGATGGCTTGTGATGAATTGATGAGTTCTTCAGCCTGAAAATAAAGCATCTTCTCGGTCAGCTCGTTGTGCCCCGCAGAAAGGCCAATGACCTTCAAATCGTTAATTGTTTGTGCGAGCTTTAAGGTTTTGCTGGCCGTGTCGTCCCCCGATATAATCCCCATATTGATCATAGCTGCAAATTAGAAATAAAAAGCTATTTTAAAGCTTTGAACTGGATACAACTTTTCAACCAGCGGCGGTTGATAATGTCGGTTGGACAGTTTAGTAGAAAAATCAATTTAAACTATTTTTACTAAAAAATTGACGTAATGAATCCTTTGGATACTCTGAGGCACCAGGGATTGAGGAAACGTTTGGTTGAAGGGCTGCGAATCAAAGGGATAAAAGATGAAAAGGTTTTGAACGCGATTTCAAAAGTACCCCGTCATTTATTC
The DNA here is from genome assembly GCF_003610535.1 of Mangrovibacterium diazotrophicum. Lineage (NCBI taxonomy): Bacteria > Pseudomonadati > Bacteroidota > Bacteroidia > Marinilabiliales > Prolixibacteraceae > Mangrovibacterium > Mangrovibacterium diazotrophicum. The sequence continues at coordinate 3,929,845 of NZ_RAPN01000001.1, forward strand.
ATGGATAGTGGATTTATTCAATTCGCCTACCGAGATCAGGCATTCCCGATTGGTGCCGGACAAACTATTTCACAGCCCTACACGGTGGCTTTTCAGACTTGGCTGTTGCAGCTAAGTCCCAACGATAAAGTACTCGAAGTCGGTACCGGCTCCGGTTACCAGGCTGCCGTTCTATTGGAAATGGGGGTGAATGTTTTTACGATTGAACGCCAGCGCGAGCTTTACCTGAAAGTGCAACAGTTGCTGCCCAGTCTCGGCTATTTTCCGAAATTCTTCTACGGCGACGGTTATAAAGGTTTGCCGACTTACGGCCCGTTTGATAAAATCATTGTCACTGCAGGGGCTCCTTACGTCCCCGAAGATTTGATGCAACAGCTCACAATTGGCGGAAGAATGGTGATCCCGCTCGGCCCAACCGACCGACAAACCATGACTGTGGTTGTGCGCACCGGTGAAAATGAATTTAAAAAGGAAACACACGGAACATTTGTATTTGTCCCCATGTTAAAGGGAACGGAAAAATAAATTGTTGTTTCGGTGTAATGCAGATTGCTTTCCGGGAACACATTAACTCGAAAAAAAGGAAAAATGATACAAGTCCAAAAGTTTACTTTCAATCCGGTTCAGGAAAACACCTACGTGTTGTACGACGAAACAGGCGAATGCATCATCGTTGATGCGGGGTGCTATTTCGATTACGAGCAAAAAGAGTTGTCAGATTTCATTGAAAAAAAGCAGTTGACGCCCGTTAAGCTGGTGAATACGCATTGCCATTTGGACCACATTTTCGGTATTACTTATTGCCGGACAAAGTACAAGGTTCCGTTTGTTGCTCACCAGGCCGATTTGTTCCTGATTGAAGGGTTTGTTGCCAGCGGCGAACGTTGGGGCATTCCGGTTGAACCGATGGATGGCCCGGATGAGTTCATCGACGAAAATGATGTGATTGAATTCGGAAATTCGAAACTGGAATTGATCCATGTTCCGGGTCACGCACCGGGACACCTGGTGTTGTATTGCAGCGAGCAAAGCTTCATGATGGCCGGCGATGTGCTGTTTTACGGAAGCATCGGTCGTACCGATTTGCCCAAAGGAAACTACGAGCAGCTGATTACCAATATTCAGCAAAAGCTTTTGATATTGCCCGAGGAAACTTTGGTTTACAGCGGGCACGGACCGGACACAAGTATTGGTTTCGAGAAAAAGTCGAATCCGTTTCTTTCCTGATTCTGGCAAAAAGCAGACAATAATTTGAGGACTGTTGAAGCGTGTGGTTGTTAGCTGAAAAGGCGAAAACCGGTAAAAATCATTTTTTTATCTTAAACTTCAACTTAATATTGGCGCACACTTATAAAAACAAAATAGCAGCATGGCAAGTGATAAATTCGTAACCCGTCATATTGGACCCAGAGCGTACGAAATTCAAGAGATGTTGGAGAAAATCGGCGTCTCATCTCTTCAGGAACTGATCGATCAAACGATCCCCGAAAATATTCGTTTGGAAAAACCGCTTCAACTGGAAGATGGTTTGACTGAACGCCAGTACTTCCGTAAGATTTTAGCCCTGGCAAAAAAGAACAAGGTTTTCAACACATACATCGGTATGGGGTATTACGACACCATTACGCCAGCCGTTATTTTGCGTAATGTTTTGGAAAACCCGGTTTGGTACACCTCTTACACTCCTTATCAAGCTGAGATTTCACAAGGGCGTTTGGAGGCTTTGTTGAACTACCAAACCATGATTTGCGAGATGACTGCCATGGAATTGGCAAATGCGTCGTTGCTGGATGAAGCAACCGCTGCTGCCGAGGCAATGGTGATGATGTTGAATTCTCGCAGCCGCGCCAAAGTAAAAGAGAACGCGAATGTGGTTTGGGCCGACAAGAACATTTGGCCGCAAACGCTCGACGTTTTGAAAACAAGAGCAATTCCGTTGGATATTGAATTGAAAATTGCGGAAGTCTCGGAATTTGAAATTAACGCTTCAACAGTTGGTATTTTGTTACAGTACCCCAACGCAAACGGCGAAGTTATTTCGTACAGAGAATTGGCAGAGAAGGCGCACCAGGTAGAAGCAAAAGTTGCTGTTGCTGCCGACCTGTTGAGCTTGGCGCTGTTAACGCCTCCCGGAGAGTGGGGTGCCGATATCGTGTTCGGTAATTCGCAGCGTTTTGGTGTCCCAATGGGATACGGCGGGCCTCACGCGGCATTCTTCGCTGCCCGCGATGAGTTCAAACGAAACATGCCTGGCCGTATTATTGGTGTGTCGAAAGATGTTCACGGAAACCGCGCGTTGCGTATGGCTCTGCAAACCCGCGAGCAACACATCAAGCGCGAACGTGCAACCTCAAATATTTGTACGGCGCAGGCGCTGTTGGCAAACATGGCAGGGTTTTATGCCGTTTACCATGGCCCTGCCGGAATTACGCAAATTGCCAAACGCGTGCACCGAATTGCAGTGTTGCTTGAAAAAGAGATTACAACTTTGGGGTACACGCAAAAGAACGAATCGTATTTTGACACCATCCGTTTTGCATTGCCAAAGCATGTGAAAGTTGAAGATATTGAGTGGTTGTCGTTGGAGTTGGAAATGAATTTCCGCTATTTCGAAAACGGCGAAGTCGGCTTGAGCATTGACGAAACCACGAACCTTGAAGATATTAACTGGATTATTGAAGTGTTTGCAAAAGCAGCGAACAAGCCATATCCAACAATCAAAGCATACCCGGAAGCTGACAAAATCGGTGGCGAATTAGCTCGTGCGTCAGAATTCCTGCAGCAGGAAGTGTTCAATAAATATCGCTCGGAAACCGAGATGGTGCGCTACATCAAAAAACTGGAGCACCGCGATATTTCGTTGACACATTCCATGATTCCACTTGGGTCATGTACCATGAAGCTGAACGCAGCAACCGAAATGTTGCCGCTGAGTTGGATTGAATTCGGAGGGATTCACCCGTTTGTTCCGAAGAACCAGGCTCGGGGTTACCAGGAAATGATGGAAGAGTTGCGACGCGATTTAGCTGAAATTACCGGTTTTGCCGACGTCAGCTTGCAGCCAAACTCTGGTGCTGCTGGTGAGTACGCCGGTTTGATGGTGATCCGCGAGTACCACCTTAGCCGCGGTGAAGCCCAGCGTAATGTTGTGCTGATCCCATCATCTGCTCACGGAACAAACCCAGCAAGTGCTGTAATGGCCGGTATGGAGGTAGTTGTTGTGCCTTGCGACGAAAAAGGGAACGTGGACGTTGAGGCTCTGCGCCAAAAGGCTCAGGAATACAAAGATACGTTGTCTGCATTTATGGTGACCTACCCATCGACACATGGTGTGTTCGAGGCGTCGATCATCGAAATGTGTGATATTATTCACCAATACGGAGGACAGGTTTACATGGATGGTGCCAACATGAATGCGCAGGTTGGCTTGACCAACCCGAAGCGAATTGGCGCTGACGTTTGCCACCTGAACCTGCACAAAACATTTGCAATTCCTCACGGTGGTGGAGGCCCCGGCGTTGGCCCGATCGCGGTTGCCAAACACTTGGTTGAGTTCCTGCCATCACACCCGGTAATGAATAACGGTCACGTGGGTATTTCCGCTGTTTCAGCTGCTCCATGGGGTAGCGCTTCGGTATTGCCAATTACTTATGGTTACATCAAGATGCTTGGCGCCGACGGTTTGCAGAACGCTACTGAAATTGCAATTCTGAACGCTAACTACATTGCTTCAGCTTTAAAAGATACTTACGGAATTTTATATACCGGCGAAAAAGGTCGTGTTGCACACGAAATGATTCTGGAATGCCGTCACTTGAAAACGACAAGCGGAATTACAGAATCCGACATTGCCAAACGTCTGATGGACTTTGGGTTTCACGCGCCAACATTGTCGTTTCCGGTACACGGTACATTAATGATTGAACCCACTGAAAGTGAGTCGAAACAGGAACTGGATCGTTTCATCGATGCGTTGAATTCAATCTACCAGGAGATTCAGGATATTGTGGACGGTAAGTCTGACAAGGAAGATAACCCGCTGAAAAACGCGCCGCATACGGCAGATTCAGTGACTTCTGATGAATGGAGCCATTCTTACAGTCGCCAGCAAGCTGCGTTCCCGTTAGCGTGGTTAAAAGAAAATAAATATTGGCCACCTGTAGGGCGTGTTGATAATGCTTTTGGCGACCGAAATTTGGTTTGTACCTGTGCGCCGATAGAGAGTTATCAATAGGTAGCGATTTAATGGTTCGCATTTCGTAACTTTGGGTAAGGAATTTATATACTATGATTACTTATCCAATTGCAAAAATAAATATCGGGCTGCTCGTTACCGAAAAACGGGCAGATGGTTTCCATAATTTGGAGACCATTTTTTACCCGATTCAGATGCAGGATGTTTTGGAAGTTGTCGAAGCGGATGAGTTCAAATTCAGCATGTCGGGATTAGATTTGGATGGAGATCCGAACGACAATCTGGTGGTGAAGGCTTACAATCTGATTAAAAATGATTACCAAATTCCTGCGGTACAGATACATCTACATAAAAATATTCCTTCGGGAGCAGGTTTGGGCGGCGGATCTTCGGATGCCGCCTACATGCTTTTGGCATTGAATGATCTTTTTAGCCTTAAAATCAGCGAAGAAAAGTTGATGGACTATGCACTCCGTTTGGGGAGCGACTGTCCTTTCTTCCTGAAGGGCAGGCCCGTTTATGCCACAGGGCGGGGCGAAGTCATGCAGGACGTTCCTGTTGAATTAAAGGAATACTATTTAATATTAGTGAAACCGCCGGTGCATGTTTCAACAGCGCTTGCCTATCAGAATATCGTGCCACAGAAACCTCGTTTGTCACTCAAGGGCTTGGTTGGTTTTGCCGTTGGTAAATGGAAAGGCAATATTTTGAATCACTTTGAAAAATATGTTTTTCAGGAACATCCTGAAGTGGCACAGATTAAGAAAACACTGTATGATCAGGGGGCTGCGTTTGTGCTGATGTCAGGTAGTGGATCTGCTGTTTACGGGCTGTTCCGATCTGAGAAACGCGGAATTGAAAACTATTTCCCGAAAGATTACCAGGTTTTCAGGCAACGGTTATAGGAACGAATTTAATGAGAAATAAAAAGGGGCTTTTAAAGCCCCTTTCTTATTTTTTAGCGATTTCAATCATTAGAAATCCTTTTGGAATCCGATCTCCGGCTTTCACATGAACCGTAGCGATTTTGCCATCGAATGGCATCTGCACGACGTTGTGCATTTTCATCGCTTCAAGAATCATCAGTGGATCGCCTTCTTTTAACTTGTCACCGGGCTTAACAAACAGGTCGATGATTGTTCCGGGAATGAATGAATGCAATTGATTCTCATCCGGTTTTTCCCATTTTACACGACGACGGTATTTCTCGGTATACTCGGTTTTGTACACAGCGCTGTGTACAATAATCGTTTCGTTTTTTTCTTCTTCTTGCATAATGCGACAATTTTAGATTAAAACGGAGGAATACCGTGTTTCTTTTTAGGTCCTGAAATAGACTTGTTGGCTGACACTTTCAACGCGTGCAACAACATGCGGCGAGTATCTTCCGGTTCAATTACCTCATCAATGTAACCTCTTGAAGCGGCTACATATGGATTGGCAAATTTGTCTTTATATTCCTGGATTTTCAATTGGCGCATTGCTTCAGGATCTTCCGCTTCTGCAATTTCCTTACGGAATACAATGTTGGCAGCTCCTTCAGGTCCCATTACCGCGATCTCGGCAGTTGGCCATGCAAATACGAAGTCGGCGCGCAAGTGGCGAGAGTTCATCGCGATGTAACCACCACCGTAGGCTTTACGGATGATAACGGTGATTTTTGCAACTGTTGCTTCACTGTAAGCATACAGAATTTTTGCACCGTGACGGATAACACCAGCATGTTCCTGGTCAACACCCGGAAGGTATCCCGGAAGGTCTTCCAATGTAATGATCGGAATGTTGAAGGCGTCGCAGTAACGGATGAAACGGGCAGCTTTATCAGAGCTGTCGCAATCCAATACACCGGCCAAAACTTTCGGCTGGTTACAAACAAAACCAACGGTTTCACCTTCCATACGTCCGAACCCGATTACAACGTTCGGAGCGAAGTATTCCATTACTTCGAAGAAGTCAGATTTATCGGTGATTGCTTTAACGATATCGCGGATATCGTAAGGCATTTTTGCGTCGGCTGGAACGATGTTTTCAATTTTCTTTTTGAAAGTTGGTTTAGCCGGCTCAAGCGTTTTTGCTTTTTGCGTGTTATTCCACGGAATGTAGGTGATCAGCTTTTTAATTTGCTCGAAACATTCCAGTTCGCTTTCAGCATAGAAGTGAGCATTCCCGGTAATTTCAGCGTGTACTTTTGCACCACCAAGGTCTTCCATCGAAATTTCTTCACCCAAAACGGTTTTAATAACGCTAGGGCCGGTAATAAACATTTTCGAGATGTTGTTCACCACGAAAACGAAGTCGGTCAGAGCAGGCGAATAAACCGCTCCACCGGCGCAAGGTCCTAAAATTACAGAGATTTGAGGGATAACACCTGAAGCCAGTGTGTTGCGGAAGAAAATTTCGCCATAACCTGCCAAAGAGTTTACCCCTTCTTGTATACGTGCACCACCCGAGTCATTGATTCCGATAAGCGGAACTCGCATTTTTAATGAGTGGTCCATGATTTTGGTGATTTTCCGGGCGTGCATCAAACCTAAAGATCCACCGGCAACGGTGAAGTCCTGAGCGAAGATACAAACCGGAGAACCGTAAATTGTCCCGGTACCGATGATCACCCCGTCACCATGCAACTTCATTTTGTCCATATCGAAGTCGCGGGCAACGTGTTCAACGAACATATCATATTCGTGGAATGAGCCCTCATCCAGGATGTAAAGGATCCGTTCACGGGCAGTAAGTTTCCCCATAGCCACTTGCTTTTCAATGGCCTTCTCACCACCACCCTTGAGAACCTCGTCTTTGCGTTTTCTGAGGTCCAGGATATTCCGTTTCAACGACATAATTTGTAGTTTTTAATTAAAATTAGCTCCGCAGAGGCCGGAGTCTTTACTTCATAATGGTCTTTCTGTTGAAAGTTTTACGTGTCAAAATTATAATTTTTTCATACAGGCAATTGTTTTTAAAAACATTCTAAAGTTTCCGTGAACTTTTTTGCCTTTTCTTGGTTTTGAACAATTTTATGCAGAGTTTGAAATTTTTGTTAACGGCGTGCCCGATTGTATAAATAGGCAGCCAACGCACCGAAAATAAAATTCGGAATCCAAACGGCAATATAGGGCGGGACTGATCCGGAGAGCGCAAAGACTGTAGAGATTTGCATGAACATGATGTATGAGAAGCTGATCAAAATGCCAAGCCCGAGGTGAAGCCCCAATCCTCCTTTTACTTTTCTTGACGCCAATGAAACGCCGATTATCGTAAGTATAAAGGCTGAAAATGGATTTGCACGTCGTTTGTGCTTTTCCACTTCGTATTCGATGGTATTGATACCCCGAAGTTTTAGCGATTCGATTTCTTTATTCAAATCCGGCAAAGCCAGTGTCTCGGCCATATTGGCCATAGTCACGTAGTCAGCCGGAACCATATTCAGTGTTGTGTCTTTCTTTGTGCCGGTTGTAATGGTTTCCTTATACCCGTCGATGTCGCGGATAAAATAGTTGTTGATTTCCCATACCTTCCGTTCCCGATCCCATTTGATAAAATCTGCCGAGAGTTTCGAAATTAAATTCCCCTCTTCAAATCGTTCAATTGTAAATTTATAACCTACATCGTTCGACGTATTATAACTTCTCATGTAAATGTAGGTGCCTGGCGTTATCTGCCGGTGTATGTTATTTTCGAGACTGTTCCGCTTGTTTTTAATATAAGCATCTTTGAATTCGACCATGGTTTTGTTAGCCGGTGGAATAATATAATCGCCCAACACATAAGAGAACAAGGCGATAATTGCAGCACCAACCATATAAGGGCGAACAAAGCGATGGAATGACACACCGGAGCTCAGAATAGCAATAATCTCCGAGTTGTAAGCCATCTTGGACGTGAAATAAATAACCGCAATAAAGTTGAAAAGCGAGCTGAACAGGTTGGCAAAATAAGGGATGAAGTTCAGGTAATAGTCGAAAATAATGTCGTGGACGGGAATGTCCTTCGACAAGAATTCATCCAGATTTTCCGAAACGTCGAAAACCAAGGCAATGCTGATGATCAGGGCGATGGATACAAAGAAAGTACCCAGGAACTTCGCGATGATATACCTGTCAATTGTTTCTATGCCCGGAATTTTCAATTTCATAAGCGTTGAGCCAGTTTAACAACCATTTCTTCTTTCCAATCTTTAAAGGTGTCGGCTAAAATCTGCCGACGTGCTTCTTTTACCAGCCACAAGTAAAATGCCAGGTTGTGTTGGCTGGCAATTTGGGCTCCCAGCATTTCGCCCGAAACGATGAGGTGGCGCAAAAAAGCTTTGGTATAGTTGATGTCTACGAAAGACGTCCCTTCCGGATCAATTGGCGAGAAATCATCGGCCCACTTGGCATTTCGCATATTCATGAAACCGTTTTTGGTGAACAGCATGCCATTGCGGCCATTGCGGGTTGGCATCACGCAGTCGAACATGTCAACACCACGATCGATGGCCTCAAGTATATTTACGGGTGTTCCGACACCCATCAGGTAGCGTAGTTTGTCTTTCGGAAGTATCGGGTTTACCACATCAATCATGGCGTACATGTCGGCTTCGGGTTCTCCTACCGAAAGTCCGCCAATGGCGTAACCGTCACTCGGGATCGTGGTTACGTGGCGAGCTGCCTGTTCGCGCAATTCCGGGTAAACACCTCCTTGCACAATCGGGAAAAGCGATTGGTTGTGTCCGTAAAGCGGACTCGTTTTCGCCATTTGGTTCACACAACGGTCAAGCCAGCGCTGTGTAAGTGCTAGCGATTTTTTGGCATAGTCGAAGTCAGCATCACCCGGAGTGCACTCGTCGAAAGCCATCATGATGTCGGCGCCGATCTTACGTTGAATGTCAATAACGCTTTCCGGCGTAAACAAGTGGTACGAACCATCAATGTGCGACTGGAACCGGGCTCCTTCTTCCGTTAGTTTGCGAATATCTCCCAGTGAAAAAACCTGGTAGCCACCGCTGTCTGTCAAAATAGGGCCATCCCAGCCATTGAATTTGTGTAATCCTCCGGCACGTTCGATAATGTCCATGCCCGGACGCAAATAAAGGTGGTAGGTGTTGCCCAGAATAATTTGAGCACCGATGTCTTCTTTGAGATCTTTTTTATGGATTCCTTTCACTGAACCGGCTGTACCCACAGGCATGAATATAGGCGTCTCAATGACTCCGTGGTCCGTTTCAAGTATGCCCGCCCTCGCTTCCGATTGGCTGGCTGTATGTTTCAGTGTAAAATCCATGTTTCTTTTTTTCAGCGAGCAAAGATAGCACATTAATATAAAAGCTGAAGATGTAAAATCTCATTATCCGTTGTTAATTAAATTTAAAAAGAAGCTGATGAAGAATCGCTTCGATTATTAAATTTGTCATCAAATTTCGACCATGACGCAAGAGTTTTTCAATCGTCCGTTTTACGAGTGGGGTGGGTATTTAATCCTGTTGTTGGGCTTTGTGCTGACGTTGGTGATACAACTTGTATTTTACCGCAGGGTAATTGTGGCTAATCGCGCGCCGTCCAAAAGTCGGGCAGAGAGGCCGATTAGCGTACTGTTAAACGTGCGCAATGAGTCGGAACGTCTGGAGCAATTCCTGCTTAAATTATTGGATCAGAATTACTCGAATTTCGAAATCGTTGTCGTTGACGATTTTTCGGCCGATTCAACCTTAATTATTCTGGGAGTGATGGCGAAGAAATACCCGAAAATCAAATTCAGCTCGTTGAACCAGGAGAACCGCTCGTCGGAAAAGATGGCGATGAACCTGGCAATGAAAGCTGCAAAGAACGATTGGGTGCTTTTACTCACGCCGGAAACCAATCTGGATGATCGGGATTACCTGGCGAAAATGAATCAGGAGTTGGACGATGACTCACAAATGCTGGTAAGCTATGTGAATTATAATAGTGGTAAAACCCGCTACAATCGTTTGTGTCGAGTGGAACGAATGGATGCGTTTTGGCGGGCTTCGGCGAACCAACGAGCATCGATCCCACTGTTGTATCAGCAAATCAATGTTCTTTTCAATAAGCGCTTGTATTTTGAAACCGGAGGTTTTAAAGGGAAAATGAATGCCCATTATGCAGGCCTGGAGCTCGTGTTTAATCAGCTCAGTAAACTCAATGTGAAATTCTCTACCGCGATTCAGGCTAGTTTGCGCGAGGATCGCGTGACTGATAAGGACGAATTCCAGGATTTAGTGAAAAAACACATCCGCATATTTAACGATATCAGTTTTTCGAAGAAGTGGCTGGCATGGCTTGAGCGTCTGGCGAAACTATTGTTTCTAACCGGCCTTTTGACGCTCTTGTTTACCGATATTCGCTACTGGTATGTTTTTGTTCCGGTTCCATTTATAGCAATCATAATCCAAGCAGTTTTGATTAAAAGTCTGCTGAAATGCTTGGCAGAAAAGAAAATCTTTTTATCTTCGTTTGTATACGTTTTTGTGCGACCTTTTCTGTATTTTTACTACAGAGCGTCAATCTATTTACAAGTACAACGCAATAAATGGAACTAAACCCGAACCTGTCAGATAAAGCCCAACAAGATTACGCCTTGGTGGAGTCTGCATTGCGCGGAGAGGAAAAAGCCTTCGCGAAACTGCTTGGTAAGTATAAAGATGCCATTTATTACATGTTGCTAAAAATGGTCAACAACAAAAGCGATGCAGAGGATTTGACCATTGAGGCCTTTGGAAAAGCGTTTAAAAACCTCCACCAGTATTCACCGAATTATGCATTTAGCACGTGGTTGTTTAAGATCGCTTCAAACAACTGCATCGATTTTCTCCGAAAGCGCCGCGGGGTGACTATTTCAATTGAAACCACGCAGGAGAGCAACGAAAACGATCCGCCGATAAAATTGAAATCAGTTGACCCCGATCCCGAACAAAAGCTGATACGTATTCAAAAAGCAATCTTACTTCGCCGCATCGTCCACAAACTCAAACCTCGTTATCGTACTTTAGTCGAATTGCGTTATTTCCGCGAATATTCGTACGAAGAAATTGCAAAAGAGCTAAATTTGCCGCTCGGGACCGTTAAAGCGCAGTTGTTCAGAGCTCGGGAAATGCTGTTCAAAATGATTGAGTCGACCGAAATGGACGACCATAAAGAATAAGCGAAATCCTTTGCGGGCCGGTTGCCGCTCCCGATAACCGGAATCAGTTAGTATTTTATGGAACTTATAACGAAATATTTTCCGTCGTTAGACGAAACCCAGCAGAAGCGCTTTGCCATGTTGGGCGATCTTTATTCGGAGTGGAATGAACGAATCAATGTCATTTCACGTAAAGATATCGATCAACTTTATGAGCGGCATGTCCTGCATTCGTTGGGAATTGCCAAGGTGACGGGTTTTGTTCCCGGTACGCGGATTATGGATGTGGGCACAGGTGGTGGTTTTCCAGGAATTCCCTTGGCCATCATGTTCCCCGAAACCGAGTTTTTGTTGGTTGATTCGATTGCTAAGAAGATTACGGTGGTGAACGAAGTTGCGAAAGCACTTGGCTTGACAAATGTGAGGGCAGAGCAGCATCGGGCCGAGAAAGTGAAAGGCCAGTTTGATTTTGTGGTGAGTCGCGCCGTAACTGCTTTCCCAAAATTTGTGTCGCTTGTTCGCACAAAAATCAGCGGAATACAGCGCAACGAATTTGCAAATGGGATTTTATATCTCAAGGGTGGTGACTTCGATGATGAGCTGGAAGCGTTTCAAAATAAGGTCAAAGTGTTCCCGTTGAATAAATATTTTGAAGAGGAATTCTTTGAAACTAAGAAAGTTATTCATCTTGTGTTGAAAAATACAGGAAAATAAGTCGTTATATTTTGGAAGGAAATAAAAAAGATATATTTTTGCAGTCCGAAATTAACAGAGAAAGAAATAATAAAAAGATATACCAATGAAAAGGACATTTCAACCATCTAACAGAAAGCGTAGAAACAAACACGGTTTTCGCGAAAGAATGTCTACTCCGGGCGGCCGCTTGGTCTTAAAAAGTCGTCGTGCCAAAGGTAGAAAGAAACTGACTGTTTCAGACGAACCAAGACACAAACGTTAAGAAATCTTATACGTATTACTGCATAGGAAGGTAAAGAATTACGATTCTTTACCTTTTTGTGTGTTATAACCATTGGTCTTGGATTCGGTCAGGTCTTCAAAGTCGGGGTGATATTTACCTTTCGGCTTTCGATTTTTAAGCTATTTTTGTTTACTGCAAACATCATTCTGATTTTACCATGAGTTTTAAATCATTTTTGACCAGTAGAACATTTTTCATCCAGTTGGCGATCGCAATCGCAATCATTGTTGTTTTATTATTGCTGACAATGTTTGGTATTCGGAAGTATACCAATCACGGCGAATCGCAACCTGTGCCCGATTTGGCAGGACTGAATATTGAACAGGCTGAACAGCTGCTGGCTTCAAAAAATTTGACTTACGAAATATCAGATTCAACCTACCTGGATTCAGCGGAGCCTGGTTCAGTTATCGGGCAAATGCCACAGGCCGGACATAGCGTTAAAGAAGGCCGGACGATATTTTTGAGTATCTGTGCAATTGCGCCGGAGCAGGTTGCGATGCCGAAATTAACCGACATCTCTTTTCGTCAGGCGGTGAACATCATGCAGGCGGAAGGATTAAATGTTGGCGTAATCGACTACGTGCCTTCTGAATTCTCGAACCTGGTTTTGGGACAGCAAATCAATGGCCAGGAAGTTGAGCCGGGTGTGATGGTGAATAAAGGTTCGCGTGTTGACCTGAGAATCGGCAAGTCGAGCAGCGGAGAGAAGACAGTGGTGCCGAATTTGTTCGGAGAAACACTTTCGCAGGCTCGCTCTGAAATTGCCAGTTTGTTCCTGAATGTTGGAGCAATCATTTATGATGAGACGGTTCAAAGTCAGGAAGATAGTCTGAATGCTAAAGTTTGGCAGCAACGGCCGTCAAACAGCCGCTATGACGAAATTGAACTGGGTGCTTCTATCGACGTTTGGTTAACATTGGACGATAGCAAGCTGATCCAGGAAAGTGATATGGAAATGACAAATGATTCAACCGGAGGATTTTAATGCAGGAAGAGTTTGACGATATTTTTGATGATCAGGAAGAAGAAGGCCAGGAGTCGGCGCTTTACGAGCATTTTAATCTGGTTGTTGATTCCGGACAGAAGCAGGTTCGGATTGATAAGTTTATTGTCAACCGGATCGACAATGCTTCCCGAAGCCGGATTCAGACGGCTGCTGATGCCGGAAATATTTTGGTTAACGGCAAATCAGTCAAATCAAATTATAAAGTAAAACCAGGCGACGAGATCAGTATCGTGATGGATTTTCCTCGTCGCGAACTGAAAATCATTGCCGAGGATATTCCGTTGGATGTGGTTTATGAAGATGATCAACTGATCGTCATTAATAAGCCTGCTGGCTTGGTTGTTCATCCGGGGCACGGAAATTACAGCGGTACTTTGGTCAATGCCTTGGCTTGGCGTTACAAGGATCTGCCGATTTTTTCATCGGCCAATGATCCGCGTCCAGGTTTGGTACACCGTATCGACAAGAACACCTCGGGGTTGATGGTTGTGGCAAAAACAGAAGCGGCTAAAACCAAGCTCTCCAAGCAATTCTTCGATAAAACCACGAAACGTCAGTATGTGGCGCTGGTGTGGGGGCGTTTGAAAGAGCCGGAAGGAACCATCGAGGGAAATATTGCCCGCAGTGTGAAAGACCGCCAGGTTTTCACGGTTTACGAAGATGGCGACAGCGGTAAACATGCCGTGACCCATTACAAATTGATTGAAGAACTGGGGTATGTCAGTCTGGTTCAATGTCAGTTGGAGACTGGCCGCACGCATCAGATTCGCGTTCACATGAAATATATCGGCCACCCGCTGTTTAACGACGACACTTACGGAGGCGATAAAGTTCTTTGGGGAACGACGTTCTCGAAATACAAACAGTTTGTTGCCAACTGTTTTAAGATTCTTCCGCGACAGGCACTACATGCGAAAACGCTCGGCTTTGTTCATCCGACGACTGGTGAAGAGATGCTGTTCGAATCAGAATTGGCCCAAGACATGCAAGATGCCATTACCAAATGGCGCGATTACATCGCCAATCGCGAAATCGGCGAATAACGGTTAGATTTACCATTTCTTCATTTACGATTTACGATTCGGGGCTGTTGAGTGTCTTTGCCTTCTCGTGTTGTAGCGCGAGCAAAATAATTAAACTAAATAGTTATATTTTTCGTCATTGGCGGGCGGACAATGCCAATTATTGATGATATTTGAGTTTTCAAAAATTGAACTCAAAATGAAGAAAAATATAGCTGTTGTTTATGGTGGCGACTCTTCGGAGTACATTGTTTCAGTGCAGAGTGGTAAAAACGTCTATTCCTCAATCGATCCGGAAATCTTCAATCCATGGATGGTCGAGATGAAAAACTCTGAATGGTCGGTGATGCTCGAAGGGCAGAAAATTGCCGATGTGGATAAAGGATCGTTTAGTTTTTCCTTCGGTGGGAAAACCGTCAAATTCGATTACGCTTATATTATCATTCACGGAACACCGGGCGAGGACGGCATTTTGCAAGGCTATTTCGACCTGTTGAAAATTCCATATTCAACATGTGGCGTTCACTCTTCTTCACTCACTTTCAATAAATATTTTTGCAGCAACTACCTGCGCAATTTCGATATCCCGATGGCGAAATCGGTTCGCATGATGAAAGGAACTGCGATTGATGCCGAACAGTTGGTTTCAAAATTAAATCTTCCGGTTTTTGTAAAGCCGAATGCAGGCGGTTCCAGTTTTGGAGTTACCAAGGTGAAGACTATCGACGAATTGCAACCGGCCATTGAACGTGCCTGGATTGAAAGCGATGAAGCCTTGGTGGAAGAATTTGTGGAAGGTGCTGAGTTCACTTGTGGATTGGTAAAATTGAAAAACGAAACCTTCATTTTCCCGGTAACCGAAGTACTGCCGAAAAAGGAATTCTTCGATTTTGAAGCAAAATACACAGCTGGGATGACGGATGAAATTACTCCGGCCCGCATTTCGGCGGAACTCACGAATGACATTCAGCAATTGGCGTCGCGTATTTACGACTTGTGCAACTGTAAAGGAATTGTTCGTGTGGATTTCATCCTGCGCGACGGGAAGTTCTATTTCCTGGAAGTAAACACGACACCGGGCATGACCGCAACCAGTTTTATTCCGCAGCAGATTGCTGCAATGGGGCGTGAATTGAAGGAGATGCTGACACTCATTATCTTAGATAGTATCGGTTAAAAATTAACATTGAAAATAGAAAAAGAGGGGCTGATAAGGCTCCTTTTTTTATACCTTTAAAATTCGTTTCGCTAAATTTTTCCGGGCGAAATAGGTATTGACAATCAACCAGTTTACACAATTTTTCGATGGCAGTAGAGCGTAAAAATACAAGAGGGAATAACAATATAAGCGCAACAATTGAGCAAATCAATGCTCAGTACGGCAAGCTTCCGCCGCAGGCAATAGATGTGGAAGAAGCGGTATTGGGTGCTCTGATGTTGGAACGTGATGCCTATGTAAGTGTAGCTGATATTATTGATACGGGCAGTTTTTACAAAGACGAGCACAAAAAGATTTTCGAGGCTATCAAATATCTTTCGACCCACGAAAAACCGGTCGACTTGTTGATGGTGACCCAGGAAATGAAAAACCGCGAGCAGCTGGATGAAGTTGGCGGTCCGCTCTACATTACTCAATTGACGAGTCGTGTGGCCTCGGCTGCGCACATCGAATTTCACGCCCGTATCATTGCGCAGAAATTTATTCAGCGCGAATTGATTCGTGTTTCATCTGAAATCCAAACAAAAGCATACGACGCCAATATCGACGTTGACGATTTGATCGACTTCTCGGAAACCGCCCTGTTTAAGGTGGCTGAGGGGAATATCAAGAAAGAAACCTTGCCGATTAAGCCCATTCTGAAGGAAGCTGCGATCATGATTGAGGAAGCTTCAAAACGGGAGGACGGTTTGAGTGGTACGCCAACTGGTTTTACCGCTTTGGACCGAATGACTTCGGGCTGGCAGAAGACCGACTTGGTGATTATCGCGGCCCGTCCGGCGATGGGTAAAACGGCCTTCGTGTTATCGATGGCCCGGAATATGGCGGTTGATCACCGTGCTCCGGTAGCGATATTCTCTCTGGAGATGGCGTCGGTTCAGTTGGTGAACCGTTTGATTGCGGCCGAAACCGAGTTGGGCTCTGAAAAGATTAAAACCGGTAGGTTGGCGCAGTGGGAGTGGGAAAACTTCAACCGCAAATTGAAAGTGTTGGAAGATGCGCCGATGTTTATCGACGATACGCCCGCTCTTTCAATTTTCGAATTCCGAGCGAAATGCCGCCGTTTGAAAATGCAACACAATATTGGCGTGGTGATTGTCGACTACTTGCAGCTGATGACCGCCGGTGACATGGGGCGCGGTAGCCGTGAACAGGAGGTGAGTATGATTTCCCGTTCGTTGAAGGCGATCGCCAAAGAGCTGGACGTTCCAATCCTGGCACTTTCACAGTTGAGCCGTGCCGTAGAAAGCCGCGAAGGAAAGCGTCCGCAGCTGTCCGACCTTCGTGAATCGGGAGCGATTGAGCAGGATGCCGACTTGGTATGTTTCATCCACCGTCCGGAATATTATGGTATCACCGAAGACGAAAACGGAAACTCGCTGATCGGTGTTGCTGAGATCATTATTGCTAAGCACCGTAACGGTTCAGTTGGTGATGTGCAGCTGGCCTTCAAGAAGGCGCAGGTTAAATTCTGTGACCTCGAGAGCACGATACCGGAAGAAATTGGTGGCGGTAATTTTGGTCAGACGTTCAGCTCGAAAATGAATAGTGATTCGGGTGGTTTCGGCATGCCGGCCAATACCGGTTTCGAGACGGAAAACAGTATGAACTATGGCAAACCCAACGCAGACGACGCGCCGTTCTAACGGGCTCAAAATAGCTTTCCTTTTTTTTCTTTTAAGTTTCACCTTCGTGAAGCAAAGCTCGGCTTTATACCTGTTGATCCCGATGGACGGGCAGCAGCGAAACCAGTTGAAAGCCTATGGCATTGCCTACTGGACCCTGGAGAAAGCCATTGAGGTGAAATGGCTGCTTAACTACCGGGGCGGCAGTTTCCTCATTCAATATGCGCCTGAAATTGAGTCGGAGTGCGTCATTCGGGGAGTGAGTGTCGAGAAGATTGCCGATGCGAAAGCCAACCTCATTCTAACAGAAATTGCCAGTCCTGAAGTTAACCAGGATGCAGTGAGTATGCAGAAGGCACCGAAAATTGCCGTTTATTCGCCAAAGAACAAGCAGCCCTGGGACGACGCCGTTACGATGGTGTTGACCTATGCGGAAATAAAATACGACCTGATTTACGATGACGAAATTCTCGCCGGTAAACTGAAAGACTACGATTGGCTCCACCTGCACCACGAAGATTTTACAGGGCAGTTTGGGAAGTTCTACGCGAACTATCGTAACATGCCCTGGTACCAGGAGGAAGTTAGAACCAATCAAGAGGCTGCTCAGCGAAACGGTTTCCTGAAAGTGTCGGAGATGAAGCGGGTAGTTGCGGAGCAAATTCACAGTTATGTGGATCGCGGTGGCTTCCTGTTTGCCATGTGTGCTGCTACGGATACCTACGATATTGCCATGGCTGCTCACGATGTGGATATTTGCGACGTTATGTTCGACGGTGATCCGGCAGATCCGCAGGCAAACGAAAAGCTGGATTACGGCTCAACCCTCGCCTTCAAAGATTTCAGCCTCGAAATGAATCCCTATATCTACCGCTTTTCGGACATTGATGTGACAACCATCCGGAAGGTACAGCAACCGCAGGATTTCTTCACCTTGTTTGATTTCTCGGCCAAATGGGATCCGGTTCCGACAATGCTGACTCAAAATGACAAGCGCGTTATTCGTGGTTTTATGGGCCAAACCACTGCCTTCAACTCAAAACTGATTAAGGCGAATGTGTTGATTATGGGTGAGAATAAAGCGGCAGGCGAGGCCCGTTACATTCATGGCGAATCCGGCAAAGGTTTCTGGACTTTTTACGGAGGGCACGACCCGGAAGATTATCGCCACCTGGTTGGAGATCCCCCCACTGATTTAAATCTTTATCCCAACTCTCCGGGCTACCGTTTAATCCTGAACAACGTGCTGTTCCCTGCGGCTAAAAAGAAAAAACAGAAAACTTGATTGGACTGAATGTAGAGGGGTTAAGTGTCAATTTAAGATGTTTACTCGCTCGTAATTACTTGATAGAATTAAGTATATAAAGAAATAGAGGCGATGGATCATCCATCGCCTCTATTCTTGTAAATCGAAAAATTATTCAATGGAAATTATTTCAGTGAAATAATCTTGGTCTCCAAAGTATTCGACATATGAGCCAACACCGGCTTGGTTGAAATCATAATACAAATACATAGTGCCGGAACAGGCATTTAGGAATCCGTGTGCCGACAGGTAGTAGGTTGGTTGCGGAGCTCCATCCCACGTTGTGGTGATATACGCTGCTTCTTCAATCGTAAATTCGCCTGATTCTAAATCGACGTCTACAGGTAGCGTCTCCATCGTTACGATTTCTTCTCCCCAGTATCCTGTTAAGAAGGAAACTCCAACTCCGGTAATTTGAAGGTTCCCGTCTCCATCTAAAGAAGTGACAACGTTAGTTGAACCCCAGCCGCCCATTGTTTCTCCGCTATATGTTCCAACGAACTCATTGATATCTAATTCGCAGTGTTTCTGGATTGTCAGTTCAGCTGGATCTCCCGTGAACAGCCCGATTTCGTCAGCGATTTGAAGGCCTATTGTGACTGGGTCTTCACCAAGATTATTATCTACGGCAGTAACGGTAATTGTTCCAACGCTTGAGTTTGCCGGAATTGTTACTGTTGCCGGAATAGAGTAACTTTCAGGGTTCGCGGTTGTCGCATCTTCAACTACTTCAACGCTGAAAGTCCGGTCTGAACCTGTTTTTTGAGTACTGTAAACATGGACAGTAGCTTCGGTTGTACCCTCTTTTTCAACGACTATTGTAGGAATCTGAATTTCAAATGAAATGAAATTCAGATTTTTAGTGAACTCGGGATCATCGGAACAGCTGTTTAGGAATGCCCCAAATGTCAGGAGTACCAATATGTATGTTAGTTTTTTCATAATTTGCTGAATATTTAAGATTTAACGTCCATCGTTTACCGAAGCATCAATGTTCGGGTTGGCATCAATTTCAGTTTGCGGAATTTTCAGGAAGAAACGCTTGTCATTCGGATCAAGTGTTAGCACAACCCGGTGGTTTGCACCTCTGACGATACCACGCTGAAGGCGTTTTGCATCAAACCATTCTACGCCGAGCTCGCCGTACATTTCTTTTCTTCTTTCTAACAGGATCTCTTCCAACAAAGCGGTTCCTGTCGCAGATGATTGAACGGCATAAGGATCGCGGTCAGACTGCAACGTGAAAAGTAAGTCATGTGCTTCTGTCTCCCTACCCTGGTGATACATGGCTTCTGCTTCCATCAAAATCATTTCAGGCGTACGCATAATTGGAATATCTGCGGAGAATGAGAATACAAATTTGCTGGTTACAAATTCCCACCAGTCGCCGGATTCACCACCGTAAATATTGAAGAATAAACTGCGAACGTCGGTGCCGGAGAAGTTAGCAACAAAGTTCTCGTCGATGTAGGTTCCAAAGTAGGCATCAGCAAAGTGGTCGGTGAAAGCGTGCGGGGCAACGTAATAGTAGTTACTTTGATCCGCTTGTTGGTCCATTCCCCACATCCATTCGCTGGCGTTAATGTCGTCGAAACCTGCGCCGTATTCTGATGCATACAGCGCTGCATCAGGATCGCCGCCGTAGGCTGCGTTGGCAGCTGCTTCAACCTGATCCCAATCTTTGTTCATTGCCATCAGAATCCGTGCTTTCAACCCGTACGCGACCGATTTATTAATGTAGGACTTATTGAGCCTGTCTTCAGGTAAATCGGCGATTGCATCGTTGATGTCCTGCACGATCAGGGTGTAAAGTTCTGCCAAGGTACTCATTCCCTTTGCTTCATATTCTACCTGGTCGTAGAGAGGTGGGGCCGGAGCGCTCGGGTCAACAGCGTAAGAAAGTTGGTATTCCAAAGCGAGTTGGAAGTAGAAATATGCTCTCAGTGCTTTTCCGTGGGCAATGTAGATTGCCTTGTCGGCATCAGAGAGAGTACCATTCGTTACTCCCTGAATAAGAGTATTGGCGTGGTTAACGAGGTCGAACAGGAACTGCCAGGTTACCCGTGTACGACGGTAGGTGGGTTCGCGGTTGTCATTCTCGTAATCGAAGTTGTACCATGAGTTCTGAATCAGGTCTTTTCCTTTTACCGCACGAGCAAAATACATGGAGTAAATACCACCGACATCAGTTGTGGCAACATCCGTTGAATATTCGTATTGAGCGCGCATGTTGCGATAGATCCCTGAAAGGTAGGCATCCACACCTTCCGTCGAAGAGTAAATGGCGTCAGAAGTTAAGCTGTCAGTAGGTTTGGGCTCGTCCAAGTACGACTCACAGCCGGAGAAGGCAAATAATACCAAAACTCCCAATAATATTCTATTTATATTTTTCATATTCTTCATTTTCAAAGACGATTATAAATCAATGTTTAGACCAAATGAGATGGTTTTCATTTGGTTCGAACGGTTGTTTGTTGTACCGGCAATGTTCTGCTCCGGGTCGATTCCCTTGTGCGACTGGTAAGTCCAGATGTTGTCAGCCTGCATGTAAACTCTTACGTTCTGAAGGTTTGCTTTGCTGGTCACAGACTTCGGTAGATTATAGCCGATTGTCAATGCTTTCAAACGTACATAATCGTTATCGAACAGGAATCTCGTAGAAACCGCGTTGTAATCGTTGTTTGCCTGGTACAGTTTTGGTACGTCGGTAATGTCGCCTGGTTGTTGCCATCTGTCTTTGATATCGGCAGAAAGCTGGTCACCGGCTGACTCCAAACTATTCATCAAACCGGCATAAGATGAATCGTAGATTTTTCCGCCAAAGCTGTAGTTGAAAAGAATATTCAGGTCGAATCCTTTGTATTTGAAATAAGAAGAAACACCACCGATAACATCAGGAAGCGCCGATCCCTGGTAGTATTGCGTTGCATCGGAGTAATCCTCAGTTAAAACCTTCGAACCATCATCAGCGTCCATATACCACATGGCATTACCGTTCGCCGGGTTTACGCCTGCATACTCGCGGATGAAGAAGTCGTAAATTGATTTACCGACCATCCATTTTTTGGTACCGTTTGTAATCTCATCCTGTGGTAATTTCAGGATTTCGTTTTTGTTGGTTGAGATGTTGAATGAAGACGTCCAGTAAATGTCTCCTTTGTGCACGTTAACCGTGTTAACCATGAATTCCCAACCGGTGTTTTTAACTGTACCAATATTGGTGAAAATAGATGGGTCACCTAAAGACGGAGCCAGCGGTTTATCGAATAGCAGGTCGATTGACTTCTTGTTGTAATATTCAATTGTACCTGTAATACGGTTATTCAGGAAGCCATAATCCAAGGCAACATTGAACAAACCGGTTTTCTCCCACTTGATGTTTGGATCAACAACACCACCTTGCAGAACGCCGCTGTTGTCGCCGTTGCTCCAGCCAGTGTCGTAACCTTCCAAATAAGGGAAGTATCCGATACCTTGGTTGTTGCCTAATTCTCCGTAAGAACTACGAATTTTCAACAGTGAAATTTGCTCGACTGAAGACAGGAAAGCTTCGTCGGATACAATCCAGCTACCTCCCACAGAGAAGAAGTTACCCCAACGATTGTCTTTCGAGAATTTTGTCGATGCATCGCGGCGGAAGCTGAAATCGATGAAGTATTTCTGTTTGAAGCTGTAATCGGCACGAGCCAGGTAACTGACCAGTCTCGTTTGGTTGATGTATCCACCCACTGATTCAGGAACTGTACTTCCGGAAATAACTTTCACATTCGGAAGGAAACCGGTTGCCTGTGCATTCAAATAATCGTATTTGTAATCAAACGTTTCTGAAATCACGTCGACATTAATGGTATGGTCGTTAATTGTCGTGGCGTAGTTCAGTAAGTTTGTCCAGGTCAACGATTCAGTGATCGAACGTTCCTGAGAAACGCGACCATTAACAGATGCGGCAGAACCATATTGGTTATGATCGTATTCGTACGAGTCGAACAGGTATCTTTCGTAGCCTAAGGTTGTTTTGAAAGACAAACCTTTGTACAGGTCGAATTTCATGGAAGTTGCCGACAACAAGTTGGTTCTTGTATACAGAATGTCGTTGATTTTATTGGAAGAAACGGCATTTTCTCCACCGAGGGTCGGACGAACCGCATTGACCGATTGACCACTTGCATTACCGTAATCATAAATCGGATTTCCGGCAGAGTCATATTTCAGGTTTCCATCAGCGTCTCTGGCATACAGCGGGTAGATGTTTGGAACCACATAAACCCATTGTAAGGAGCTGGTGTACGATGTACCTTCCTGGTTCGGGTAGTTCTGAATGGATTTAGAATAAGAGTTGTTAGTTGATAACTCCAACCAGTCTTTCAGCTTCACATTCAGGTTTACACGTGCTGAATAACGTTCGAAGTTTGATTCGATAACAGCACCGTCCTGATTCAGGTAGCTACCACTGATGAAGTAGTTGATGTCTTCGGAACCTCCGGAAGCATTCAAATTGTATTCGTTGTAAAAAGCGTTGTCGTTGGTTAGTTCATCATACCAATCGGTATCCCAAAGCTGCTCAGCTCCGGATACGATTTGGCCATCAGTTCCGACCGGATTAGACACGCTGTATGGATTGTAACGCAATGAGCTGATTAGGTTATTGGTGGCATAAGTTGATGCTGCAGCTTCTGAATTGCCGTCGTAATACATGCTGCGGTTTTTCAATGCTTCCCACGAATACTTCATGTAGTCTTCGGCTGAAACCAGGTCATAGGTGTCAACAGCAGGATTGGAAACACCAACTTTTGCATTGAAACTGATTTTCGCTTCTTTACTACCGTATTTCCCGCTCTTGGTCGTGATTAGGATAACCCCGTTTGACGCACGTGATCCGTACAATGCAGAAGCAGACGCATCCTTCAGAATGTTGATTGTTTCAATTTGTTCGGCACTAATAGAGTTGAGGTTTCCAGAGAAAACAATTCCATCGACAACGATCAGTGGGTCATTCGATAAGTTCACACTACCAATACCACGGATACGGATTGTTGGGTTTTCACCCGGCTGACCACCCGAGGTCAGAATGTTTACTCCAGGAGCAGACCCCTGGAGAGCCCGTAACGGAGAAATTGCTGTTTGATTTTCCAGTACGTCGGAGCCGACGCTGGTGACAGCCCCGGTTAAAGCACGCTTGGTCTTTGTACCGTAGGCAACTACAATTACTTCGTCAACGCCCACTGTTTCCTGACGAAGCGCAACGTTTATCGCATTCCCTGTAATTGGTTGCTCTATCGTTCGCATACCAACAAAAGAAAATACCAGAGTCGTTGCAGATTCCGGCACATAGATCGTGTACTTACCGTCGATGTCGGTAATAGTACCTATGGTGGTTCCTTTCACTGAAACCGATACTCCCGGAAGTGAATATCCATCTTCCGAACTGGTCACGGTACCTGTAATTTCTCGGGTTTGTGCCAAAGCAGCACTCACCCAAATTGCTAGAATTGCAAGCAATAGCGTGATTTTTTTCATAGAATTATTAATTGTTAAAGTGTGTGTTCCCCCATTTTCGTCCCAAGGAATTGCCCCCAATTCTTCTTTCCCCCAAAAAGCCCGCTTGGGTCAGGCCTATATCAAAATTAGTTAAAAAATGTGAAAAAGGACTAAAGGATAACATAAGATCTGAAGATTTGTTTATTGCTTTATCTGTAAGAAGTTTTAAATCAGGTTTTCTGTAGGTGGTATATTCTGTTTGATATCATAAAAATGAAATGGCGCCTATGCTTGATTTGAGGAATGAACACGGCCAAGAATAGGCACGAGGTGAATACTTAGCTTGGTATCACTAGAGATACGGTTGGGCTGATTCTTCTTGTTCGTCTTCGGGACTTTTTGAGAGGGGAACCAGATGGGGTTTCAGGCCCTAAAATTCTTTTCCTGGTTCATTGGCAAATATTTCAATGTTTTGTAAGAAAAGTTTCGGGGATTGAAACCGGATATGAAATTAGGATTTAGTGTTCTGTAGAAAAGAAAGCGATGGTTGGCGTGCCGCAGGCTATCTAATGAGCATAAAAAAAGCTGTCCCGAAAAAGGACAGCTTTTGTATTGTAAGCTTGGGGTTTTTCCCAAGATCTTGTCGAGCTTAATTTTTATCCCAGAAGATTTTTGTTGAAATTACGTCGCCACCAATCATTGTTGATGCCGCAGCATAGTTTTCAGCATTCAATGTTTGTTCGTTTACAGGGAATGTAAAACGTACAGGTATGTCACTGTAGCTCTCAGCATCTTCAGGAAGGTTGAAGATCGGGTAGTCCAATCTTCTCCAGGTATTGTAAGCTGTTGCACCACGAGTGTAGTTTGCTAACCACGATTGTACCCCGATTTTTTCTTTCCAGGTACCGCTTGCAGTAGCGTAAGCAACGTCTGTTTTTGCGATATAGGCTTCCGCTCCGCTAACTCCCCAGAAATCAAATGAAGCTTCGATACCTTTGCCGTACCATTCAGCCGCTGTACCGTCAACATCGTAACCTCTTTCAGCTGCTTCTGCCAAGTAGAAACAAAGCTCGGAATAAGTCAACATGATTCCTGGAAAAGTAGGTTCCTGAATCATATCGCCGATATGTGAATATTGGCTGTAAGAGTTAGAGTATCCGTATTCGCCACCAACATAAGCCAGTTTTTCAACACCTGTGACTGTTGATGTGTCTGTCTCAGTAAAATAAACTGATCTACGTGGATCGTCCAAATCGTTCATTACGTCAACAATTGTATTGGCAGGAACAAAGTCGTGACGACCTGAAGCAACCAGGTCAGCGTACAATTGGTTGTAGTTTGGAGATGAAGAAAGGTATTGCAACAAGCAGTCGTCGTCGTTTGATTCGAACGCGCCATCTACAGCTGCTTCAATCGCTGATTTTGAATATGAGTCGTTTGCATCAGCAGTTGTGATGGCCATACGGATTTTCAACGTGTTGGCGAATTTTACCCATGAAGCAACGTCTCCACCGTAATACAAGTCTGCATTGTCGTAGCTATCTGCGCTGGCATCAAGGCCGGCAATCGCAGCATCTAAACGAGTGAACAAGTCAGCATAGATATCTGAACCTGCATCATAAGATGGGTATACGTCTGCGATGTTTAATGCTTCAGTATAAGGAACGGCACCAAACACGTCTACCAGGTGAGCAAACACATAAACATTCATGATTTCGATAATCTGAAGTTTGTTGTTTTTAACCGCTGTTTCTGAAGAATTCACCTCGGTTGCCTCGATCAATGTTGCCGCTTCTTTTAAGTCGTTCAATACGATCAGGTAGCCACGGTTGAAGATGTTTTGTGCGATGTTACGGGTTACCAAGTCGTAGTTCGCTTCATCAATATAAGTTGTCTCAGTCCAGTATTGAGAAATGAGTTTGAAAATATTGATGTTAACGCTCGTGTTGTTGACATAGTCTGAAAGTTCCTTTTGTGCATTCGTAAACAATGACTCACCGGGAACCACAGACGGGTTCTTTGTGTCCGTGTTGAACTCCTCAAATTTATCCGTACACGAAGTGGTCGCAAATACGAATAAGATAGGTAAAAAATATAGTATTCTTTTCATTGTAATTCCTCCTTATTAAAATTGAAGATTCAGAGTGAAACCAAAGTTTTTGTTTGCTGGCATTACACCACTCTGCCATCCTTGGTAGTTACCCGAACCTTGACTGGCTTCCGGATCAGCATAAGGCAGGTTTTTGTGGATAATCCAAAGGTTTGAAGCTACGATTCCGATAGAAGCGTTTTCCAGGTACAATTTGTTGACGATGCTCTTAGGAAGATCATAAGTCAATGTTACTTCTCTCAATTTGATGTAAGAAGCATCGTAAACGAATTTTTTATTCGGACTCACAGCCCAACCATCAGCACCGTAGTTTTGGTTGCTTACGCGAACAGTATTTGGGTTTCCGTCAGCATCAACACCCGGGTTGATTGTACCACCACTGGTAGATGCATATGTTCCGTCTGAGTTTTTCTCAATCGCAGAACGTTTTTCGTTACCCAGGTCATTCAAGCCGGCAGTCTCTTTGTACAGACCGGTTCCCATACCGTACCACAAGTCAAGCGAGAATACATCACCACCTTTTTGCCAGTCGATCAGGAAGCTCAACGCCAGGTTTTTGTATTTGAATGAGTTTGATAAACCAGCGTTCCAGTCTGGGTTAGTATCACCAATTACCTGGTCGTTGGTTGAAGTTTTCAGGTAGCGACCTGTTGTTTGGCTTACAATTTTACCACCGTTGTCAGCGTATTGGAAGTCAGAACCCAGGATGGTTCCGTAAGGTTGTCCAACGCGAGCATTAGTAGAAACACCACCTTGGAAGCTAGCTAATTGCAAGTTTGTAATTTGGTTGCCTGATTCGTCTTTGTACAACGAAATTACTTCGTTTTTATTGGTTGACCAGTTCAAACGAGCATCCCATCTAAAATCTTTTGATTTTACAGGAGTACCCATAATTGCCAATTCAATCCCTTTGTTTTGGAGTTCACCGGCATTCACCCAGTTTGAAGAGAATCCAGTTGCATAAGATACAGTTACTGGCATCAATTGGTCGGTGGTGTTGGTTTTATAGAAAGCTAAGTCAAATCCAACGCGGTTTTTCACAAAGTTCATTTCCAAACCAGCTTCCCAGGATTTTGTTCTTTCTGGTTTCAGTGTTGAATTTTTCTTTGTGTTTGGTAACGTAACCAAAGAAGTACCACTGAACGGAGAGTTTGCAGAGTAAACATCTTTTGTGCTCAATGCCGGAGCAGAGTTACCTACTTCAGCGTAGTTCAAACGAACTTTACCCAATGACATCCAGTCAGCTTCTGCTAAGTTTGAGAAGATAAAGCTGGTAGTTACAGATGGGTAGTAGTAAGTGTTGTTTGCTTCTGGCAATGTTGAAGATTGGTCGCGACGCAAAGTACCGTCTAAGAACAAAGTGTTTTTGTAGCCCAATGAAACGCTACCAAAAATACCGTTAACACCTACGCGATAGAAAACTTCCTCTGGAGGTAACATCGCGTCAACACTGTTACTAAGCGCATACAAACCTTCTACAGCTAATCCGTTGTTGGTTGATGCATAAACAGTTTCGTTTTTAGTACGGCGAACGTTCATACCCAATATGGCAGTGAAATCCAAGTCTTCAGTGAACGATTTGTGGTAGTTCAACATCAGGTCAAGGTTCGTTTCAGTAAACGCTTTTGTGTAGCGGCTGTAACCTGAAGTTACGTCAGGACGGTCAACACCGAATTCACCGGCACCAGAACCAACTGCTTTACGTTCTTCTTGTAATTCTTCGTAGGTGTCGATTGAGTAACGACCCATTGCACTCAAATCGCTTGTAATATCCCAATCCAACTGAGCATATCCGATTAAACGACTTCTGCCGTCAGTCTCATAATTTTCGTAACGTACCCAGTATGGGTTATCCCAGTATGCAGGAGCTAGGTCGTCGTATGCAACCGGGTTCCAGGTAATGTTTTGGTGTGTCTTCTTGTACATTTGTTCTTGCAAACCAAGGTCAACGTTTACTTGGTACCACTGACGGAACGAAGACATGATGTTATCTGAGTAACCAGTTGAAGGACGACCTTTACCACTTGTTCTGATGTAGTTTGCAGAAGAAGTGATTTTCAAATTGTCCAAAATTTTGTGTGAACCGTTGAACATCAGGTTGTGTTTGTCCAAGTGGCTGTTTGGCATTACACCTGATTGATCGAAATAGGTGTAGTTGAAACGATAAGTTGTTTGATCGTCACCACCAGATACGTCAACTGAGTTTGATGTGCTAACACCTGTTTCGAAGAAACTTTCCGGGCCATTTGCTCCGGCAACCCATGGTGTTGCTTTCAGGTAGTTTGGAGAATCCGCATAAAGAGCGTCCCATTGATAAACCATCAAACTTGCGTCGAATTTTTCACCACGAGAAGCATCTTCATAGTAAGGAGTTGTATAATCGGTTACACCATCGCCGTTAACGTCAGCATAGTACTCCAAACCAGGATGATCACCATCACTATAGTAGTAATCACCATAACCTGCACCGTAGCTTGTTTGATACTCCGGGAAAGTTTTTTTGTCGATCTTGCTGATGGTCACGTTCGAACTAACTTTTACTTGTGGACCTTTACCGGCACTGTCTTTACCTTTCTTAGTTGTAATCAAGATAACACCGTTGGCAGCACGAGAACCATAAAGTGCAGTTGCTGCAGCACCTTTCAAAACACTGATTGACTCGATGTCATTCGGGTTGATGTCGGCAGCAGCGTTACCGTAGTCATAACCACTACGACCAGTCGTCTGACCAGAATTGTTAGTATTGGCGTTGTCGATTGGAATTCCGTCTACAATAAACAAAGCCTGGTTGTTACCGGTCAACGATGAAGAACCTCGGATAATAACGTTGGTAGAACCACCGAAGTTCGTGTTGTTTTTCACCTGGATACCTGAAACACGGCCTGACAGAGAAGTTACGAAGTTGTCACCTTTTGTGTTGTTAACTTCTTCCCCTGAAACTTCCTGTACTGCGTATCCCAATGACTTTCTTTCACGTGAAATACCCAAGGCAGTTACAACTACTTCGTTGATACCAACTACGTCTGATTGAAGAGCAGCGTTAACAGTTGCACCTTCGATAACTACTTCCAATGTTTGCATACCAACAAATGAGAATACCAATGTCTTGGCATCTTGAGGTACTTTCATGGAATAGTTACCATCCAGGTCGGTAATTGTTCCCAGGGTTGTCCCCTTAACCGATACAGAAACACCGGGTATGGTACTTCCGTCATCCGCGGAAGTCACAGTACCTGTAATTTCCTTGGTTTGAGCCAATACAGACTGCAAACCAATTGCAAAAATTGCAAGCAATAATGCGATTTTTTTCATAGAAATAATTTTAATAATTAAACAGCATCAATTCTTTTTCAGAAATAAGATCAGCAAAATATAAGTGTATATTCCCCTTTTAGAATTTGTTTTTTAATACAGCGCTCGCTATTCCCCCAAACAGTCTTTTGCTGTATTTTGTCATTTGTTAACATCGGTCTCCCCAAACATTTAATAAGTGTTAAAAATGACTAACGATTACAAAAATAGAAATTTATAGATAGGTTACTACACTTCGGCATTCTTTTTTACTTTGCTAAATATGATAAATGTCAGGGTTTGACTTGTAGGTCGGAAGGTGCGAAAGATCCGTATTTTTTTAAATGTTTATGATTGAGTGTATTGAAGATGTTTTTCTCTTCTTTTTTTTACTCAAATAATGAGTAAAATATTTGTTAATTTTTGAATACAGAATGTCTTCAAAGAAGGGGGTTCGCTAGAAAAAATGTCATTTTTTTGATTGTCCAAGATTGAATCGAAGGGGTAAAGTTCATTTTTTCTGTCTTTTGAGAAAAAAATCTGATCAATTCCGAAGTTTCGGGCTCCAATAATATCGGTTTCCCAGTTGTCACCAATCATGATGCTTTTTTCCTTTTTGGCGTTGCTGCTGCGAATGGCGTGTTGAAAAACGCGGATGTCGGGTTTTGGGAAGTTAAGATCCTCTGAAATAAACACATGGTCGAAGAATTGTGCTAATCCGGAATTTTTTAATTTGTTGAGTTGCACTTCCCGAAATCCATTCGTTATGATCATTAGGCGGAAGTTTCGTTGTTTCAAAGTCGTCAGCAATTCTATGGTACCTTCTACCAAAGTGGTTTGTTTCGCCATGTGTTCCAGGTAGCATTCGTTCATTGCTATCGGGTCGATGCTTTTTATTCCGAATTCGCTCAGCGTGTCGGAGAAACGTTTGGTGATTAATTCATTTTTAAAGATTTCCTTTTTGCGGTACGCGTCCCAAAGTTGGTTGTTGACATTTTCGTAAAAATTATAGAACTCATCGAAGTCTTCCAGCTGTTCGAGTAAGTTCATTTCTTCTACAGTATCATACATTGCCAGCTTAGCGTTGTGGTCAAAGTCCCAAAGCGTGTTATCCAGGTCGAAAAAAAGATGTGTGTATTTCGGATTGAAACCCATCTAGCTTGTTTTTCCTTCCAGTACGATTACAATTTCACCTTTAACGGTTTTAGCGTTGAAGTGCTCCAGCGCTTCTTTCAATGTTCCGTGGAAGTTTTCTTCGAAGAGTTTCGACAGCTCGCGTGAGACGCAAACGCGACGCTCTTCGCCAAAATGTTCGATAAATTGTTCCAGGGCTTTTGTTAGTCGGTAGGGAGATTCGTAAAAAATCATAGTACGCTCTTCCTCCACCAATGACAGCATCTTTTTCTGACGACCTTTCTTTTGAGGAAGGAAGCCTTCGAAACAAAATCGGTCGCAGGGTAGTCCTGAATTGACCAAAGCGGGAATGAGTGCCGTTGCACCAGGCAAACATTCTACTTCAACACCCAATTCAATGCATTGGCGAACCAACAGAAATCCCGGATCACTGATACCTGGAGTTCCGGCATCTGAGATCAACGCAATATTTTCACCGGCTTCAACGCGCTTGGCAATATTCTCTGCAGTCTGATGTTCGTTGAACTTATGGTGCGAACTCAGTTTGTTTTGGATCTCGAAATGGTGCAGTAATTTGGATGATGTTCGGGTGTCTTCAGCCAAAATTAAATCCACTTCTTTCAGGATTTTGATTGCGCGGAAGGTCATGTCGTCCAGGTTGCCAATAGGTGTTGGGACCAAATATAATTTTGCCATGGTGATTATCTTGGTGTCGTGCTGATGTTAAAATAAATTGGAGAAACGGCGTTTTACCAGGTGCATGAATTGCAGGCTGGTGTCGGTTTTCTCCCAGTTAAATTTCGAATCCAAATACGCAAGTGCTTCCTCCAGCGTGTGCATGCGGTCGAGTTTGCTAATCGTTTCGCGAAATCCGTCAGCATCATTTTGAAACAGTTCGCGAATGTACTGAAAACGATCGTTTAGACCGATGGCATTTTCGAGTTTGGCAATTGGGCTGCTGGCAAAGCGATGATCCAGCTTGTTGCTGGCAGTTAGCAGGTCGTTCAGCGATTTCGAAACAAACTGATCGGTCACTGTCTTCTTGTGTGCAGCACTTCCGTTTTGAGGCGTTTCGATTTCGTGGGCAACCGGTTCGTCTACTTTCGTAGGTTGGACGACCTCATTCGGTAGCACCGTATCTTTTTCCGGAATGGGCACTTCAACCAGTTCGGCTTGCGGAATCTCAACTTCAACTTCCTCCGGTTCTTCTTCAATTGCCTTTGTTGGTTCTGGTTTTTCGGTTACCGGTTCGTGCTTCGGCATTTCTTTAACCGGACTCGGAGTTGGTGTTTTGTAAACACTAGGCGCAACTTCGGTCTTTTTGGGTTGCGGCTGAACTACCGGTTCTGATGTCGCTGGTTCAACCTCCGCTTTTTCAGTTTTGGTCATTTCACCTGAAGTTGTTTCCTGTTGGCAGATTTCCTGCAAAAACTCGTATTCCTGCAGAAGTAGTCGGGCTTTGTTTAATGCTAATTCTACTTCGAATTTCGAAGGTTGAGAGTCGCGGTTCATTTCCTGGTTGATCTCGCTCAACTCATCCAGATTCTTCTGTATAATTTGGAGTAATTTGGTCCGGTTCATAAATTTATAAGATGTTAGCTGTCAGATTTCAGAAGCCGGTTTAAATTGATTGAGACTGATAATCCGTCGTCTGTTTGTCCGAAGCCTAAGGTCTAAAATATTACATTTGCGTAAAAGTACTAAAAACTCCATTGAATCGAATGATATGTTTTTGGAAAGAGATTTAAGTCACCGGAAACCGGGAGGAAGCATTGAAGTCATAGCCGGATCGATGTTTTCGGGAAAGACCGAGGAATTAATTCGTCGCATGCGTCGGGCTCAGTTTGCACGTCAAAAAGTTGAAATTTTCAAGCCTAAAATTGATGTGCGTTATTCCGTGTCCGAGGTAGTCTCGCATGACGAAAATTCCATTCCCAGCACGCCGGTTGATAATTCGGCGGCTATCCTGTTGTTGTCGGGCGGCTACGAAGTAGTGGGCATTGACGAAGCCCAGTTTTTTGACAAAGGTTTGGTGGAGGTGTGTACCAAATTGGCCGAGATGGGCGTTCGTGTTATTGTGGCCGGGCTCGATATGGATTTCAAAGGGAAGCCGTTTGGACCCATGCCAGAGTTGATGGCTGTCGCTGAGTACGTGACGAAGGTGCATGCCATTTGTGTTCGCTGCGGAAGTATTGCTCAGTTTTCGCATCGCTTGTCGGCTAATGAAAAGCAGGTGATGTTAGGCGAGAAAAATGAATATGAGCCGCTTTGTCGGTCGTGCTA
Organism: Mangrovibacterium diazotrophicum; assembly: GCF_003610535.1. Lineage (NCBI taxonomy): Bacteria > Pseudomonadati > Bacteroidota > Bacteroidia > Marinilabiliales > Prolixibacteraceae > Mangrovibacterium > Mangrovibacterium diazotrophicum. The sequence continues at coordinate 3,962,612 of NZ_RAPN01000001.1, forward strand.
CAATAAAAAATAGAAATTCAATTGCGCTATGGCTGTTTTTGGGTTGAAAGAAATCGCTGGTTTGGTTAACGGAGTATTGAAGTCGGCTGCCGATCTGGATTCAAGTCCGACTATTCAGTCTGTTTCGATCGACAGTCGAACGATTGCCGATGTCCATTCGTGTTTGTTTTTCGCACTCAAGGGCGTTCGCCACAACGGGCACCAATACATTGGCGACCTTTACCATAAAGGTGTGCTCAGTTTCGTGGTTTGCGAACCGATTGAAGTGCACAAATACCCTTTGGCTTATTTTGTAAAGGTTGAAGATTCGCTGGATGCACTACAAAAGTTAGCAGCCGCTGTTCGCGCGAAATATGATTATCCGGTTTTGGCTATCACCGGGAGCAACGGAAAAACCATTGTCAAGGAGTGGTTGTATGATTTATTGCATGAAACCGTCAAGATTATACGAAGTCCCAAAAGCTACAACTCGCAAGTGGGTGTGCCGTTGTCGGTTTGGAATATGAGCGACCAGTTTGAGCTGGCCATTTTTGAAGCGGGTATTTCCATGCCCGGCGAGATGGAGAAGTTGGCCGAAGTCATTCAACCCACCGTTGGTATTATTACAAACTTGGGTGAAGCGCACCAGGAAAACTTTTCGAGTTTAAGCAAAAAGCTGGATGAGAAGTTGAAGTTGTTTGCTTCCTGCGATTCTTTAATTTACCGCAAAGAGCAAGACCTGGTAACCGAGCAGATTGGTCAGACTTACGGAAAAGGAGACAAGAAGCTTTTTGCCTGGTCAACTTCGGATGAAACCGCTGATTTGTTTTTATACATGCACCCTCAGGCTCATTCAACCCGCATTCAATTTAACTGGAATGGACGAGAATATGAGTTAAACGTTCCATTCACTGATTTTGCGTCGCTTGAAAATGTTGGACATTGCCTGGCATTTATCTTCAGTTCCGGTTATGCCAATGATTCGGTGATGGCTGCTTTCTCTCAATTGCAGGCTGTGGCAATGCGTTTGGAGTTGAAACAGGGTATCAATAATTGTTTGTTGATTAACGATTACTATAATTCCGATATCAATTCGCTGACGATTGCTTTGCAGTTTTTGAAGAGCCAGTCGATGAATGAGAAGCGGCCGCGATGTTTGATCTTATCGGATATTGAACAGTCAGGTTTTTCGGGTTCTGAGTTGGCGCAGGCAGTGAATCGTTTGTTGAAGGTTTACGAGATTGACCGACTGATTGGGATTGGACGTCGTTTGTACCTGAACCGGGAGTTGTTTGTTGCGGGAGCAAAATTTTACCAATCGACCGAGGAGTTTCTGACAAATTTCAGACCTGCCGAGTTTCGTAACGAGCATATCTTATTAAAAGGGGCACGCGATTTTCGCTTTGAGCGGATCGCTTCCGTGCTTCAACAAAAATATCACCAGACCCAACTTGAGGTCAATCTGAATAATTTGGTTGAAAACCTGAATCGCTATCGGGCTCGTTTGAATCCGGAAACGAAAATCACCATCATGGTGAAAGCGTTTTCGTACGGCAGCGGTACGGTTGAGATTGCCCGGGCGTTGGAATTTCAGCAGGTAGATTACCTGGCTGTGGCGGTTGCCGATGAAGGTATCGAGTTACGGCAAGCCGGGATCAGCACGCCAATCATGGTGATGAATCCGGAGGAACACAGTTTTGAGATGATGCTGGAATACCGCCTCGAACCGAATATTTACTCGACCGAAGTTTATGAACAGTTCGATCGGGCGGCGCGCCGGATGGCAGTGAGCAATTTCCCGATTCACCTGAAATTGGAAACCGGTATGCACCGATTAGGGTTTTCGTCGGCTGACGAGCTCGAGCAGATTGCGTTGCGTGTGCCCCGCGAAGGACGTCTGCGTATTCAATCTGTGTTTTCGCACCTGGCGGCCAGCGATAGTTCCGACCACGATGGGTTCACAAAAGAGCAATTTCTTCGGTTTAAAAAATTGAGCACCCCTGTTGTGGCGAACCAGCCGAATAAAGTCATTCGGCACATTTTAAACTCGGCCGGTATTGAACGCTTCGCCGATTACCAAATGGAGATGGTTCGTTTGGGGATTGGACTTTACGGCGTGTCGCAGTCGGATGCCTTGCAGGCAGAAACGGTTGCCCGATGGACCACGGTAATTTCGCAGGTAAAAACAGTAGCCGCTGGCGAAACAGTTGGCTACGGACGCAAAGGAAAAGTGACAACTCCGAAGCAGGTTGCTATTATCCCGGTGGGCTATGCCGATGGTTATGATCGCCGATTGAGTAACGGTGCCGGAAAAGTGTGGATTGCCGGACGTCAATACCCGATTATCGGGAACATTTGCATGGACATGAGCATGATTGATGTTACCGGAGCGGATGTACAGGCCGGTGAGTCTGTTGAGCTGATGGGCGAACATATTCGCCTGACTGACCTGGCCGACTGGATGGGAACGATTCCTTACGAAGTACTGACCGGAATTTCACAGCGCGTACGTCGTGTTTACATTCAAGAGTAGTCTGGAGACGCGAGTCGCTATTTGGAGCTGGACTGCCTATTCTTTAATTCAGATTTTTGCTGGGTTTCTTTCCAATCGTAAATAGTAATTCGTGAAATCGTAGATAAGCTAGTCTTGCCCTAAGTGTTGCTTGATTTTTTGCTCGATTTCGGCGGTTAATTCCGCTACGTCGCGGCCAGCCGGTTCAATCGGGTCAAGCACGGTGTAGTTCAACTTTGTTCCAACCTGAAGCGGAAAATATCCTTTCGCCATCAACTGACTATTTCCATCAATTACAAAAGGAACGATACAGGCAGAAGGCGCCGACTTCAGCAGCATAGCAATACCCGGCGACTGAAAGCGTTTCACTTTGCCGTTTTTGCTGCGGGTACCTTCGGGGAAAATACTGGCACTATAGTTTTCTTTCTGAATATGCTTACCCAATTTGCTGATTTCAACCAGCGACTGACGCCCATTTTTGCGGTCGATTAGGGCTGAGCCACCATGGCGCAGGTTGTATGAAATACTCGGAATGCCTTTCCCCAATTCTTTTTTCGATACAAATTTTGGATGGTGTTTGCGAAATCCCCAAACAATTGGTGGGATATCAAACGTGCTTTGATGGTTGGATACAATAATAAAAGGTCGTCCTTGCGGTAGCTTTTCGAAGCCGCGAAAACGAATGCGAGAACCCAAAATAACAAGGCTATATAGTAAAAGGAAGTTCAGGACATCGACCGACTTTTTGCGCAATTGGTAGCCTCCCGTGTAACGACAAATCACCTGGATTGGGTGAAAAATAAGTAGCAACAGGCCAAATGTGAGGAGGTAAACGGGTGTCAACAAATAATTTAATACGGTCTTCATAAATTCCCTATTCTGTTTTCAGCTCACAAAGAAACACATTTTGAGCTAAAACGACGAATGTTTGAGTTGAGCAGAATAAGTAAAGCGAAATAGGGAACAAACAATGATGGGTGTTCTGATTTCATATTTTTCATTTCTTGTTCGATGTTTCTTATTTTTAGCGGTAAAAGAAAACCCAATGGATTACCGCGACGAAGTGTTTATGGCTGTTGCCGAAAAGCTGAGTTTTTCGAAAGCAGCCGAGGATTTGTTTATCAGCCAGCCGGCCGTTACGAAACATATCAAGGAGCTGGAGAATAAATTGAATACCGCACTTTTTGATCGCAAGGGCAACAAAATTTACCTGACGCAGGCCGGCAAAGTGGCTTACCAACATTTGCGAAAAATCAGGGAACAATACGGCGAAATGGAATTTGAACTTGGGCGTTTAAATGATGCGCACCGTGGTTTGCTTCAAATTGGTGCCAGTTCTACTATTTCGCAATATGTTATTCCGGCTGTTCTGGCAGCTTTTCACCAGCGCTATCCGCAAATCAAGCTCGACTTGTTCAATGGAAACTCCTTTGATATGGAGCGGAAGCTGTTGAATAATGAAATTGACCTGGCTTTGGTTGAAAACGACAGTTCGCAGGCCAACATTCGGTATTTCGATTTTATGGACGACGAAATAGTGGCTGTGGCTGCAGCGAACCAGTTAATAGCCAGGCAGAAATCACTGACGATTGCTGATTTCCAGGAAATCCCCATCGTGCTGCGCGAAAAAGGCTCCGGTACACTGGAAGTGATTCAGCACGCACTCTCCATGCAGCAGGTTGATTTGGAGCGGCTGAATATTTTCATTCACCTCGGGAGCACAGAAGCAATCAAAAACTTCCTGCTCAATTTCGATGGACTGGCTTTGGTTTCAGAGAAGTCAATCGAAAAGGAATTGGCACTGAAACAGCTGGTTCGCGTGAAGGTGAAGGATTTCGAGATTCGTCGGAAATTCAGACTGGCGGTACGACAGGGACCTGAGAAAAGCATTCCTGAATTGTTTCGGAGTTTTCTTTTTTCGTATAATATATAGTTATAGAGAATAAAAATATACAATTTGACTTGGTTATAGTGTTCTTGTAGCTTTGTAAGCAAAAAGAATACGTCATGAATCTCAATCAACGTCAAATTCAACTCATCTACTTTGTGCTGTTGGCAGCCTGTTTTATGCCGTTTATGTCTCCCGCTTTGGCACTTCTCATCGGCATCGGCCTATCGCTGCTTGGTTTGAAACACCAGAAAATGTCAAGTTTTACAGCTATTGTTTTGCAGGCATCAATTGTACTAATGGGCTTTGGCATGAACCTGAGTCAAGTGGTGCAAGCTTCAAAGAGCGGTTTCGAGATTACAGCCGTTTCTGTTATTGCAACGATTTCGCTGGGGCTTTTGCTCGGAAAACTTCTGAAGGTTGATCACAAAATCAGCGTGCTGATTGCTGCCGGAACAGCGATCTGCGGAGGAAGTGCCATTGCTGCGTTGGCCCCGGTAATTAAAGCCCGAAACTTCCAGATTTCCTTCTCGCTGATTGTAGTTTTTGTATTGAATGCATTGGCGTTGCTGTTGTTTCCCATGATCGGCCACTTCTTTCACCTAAGCCAGGAAGCCTTTGGCTATTGGGCAGCCATTGCCATCCACGATACCAGCTCAGTTGTTGGAGCAGGCGCTTCATACGGTGCGAAGGCATTGGAGATTGCTACCACAGTTAAGTTGACCCGCGCGCTCTGGATTATACCGGTTTCGGTGGCCTTTGCTTTTATCGATCGTAAAAATGAAAAAGGTAAAATTAAAATCCCCTGGTTTATCGGGCTGTTCGTATTGGCGCTGCTATTTGCACACTTTGTTCCGCAAATGCAAGATACTTTTGGACATCTGAATTGGCTTGGAAAACGGGGAATGGTAGTTGCTTTGCTGCTGATTGGCTCTAATATTTCCATTGCCGATTCGAAACAGGCTGGCCTAAAAAGTTTCGTTTTGGGAATCGTACTTTGGTTTTCAATTGCGACACTCTCTTTTCTGGCTATTCAGCATCATTTAATTAACTATTAGAGATCTTTTTTTGAACGAATACGTAAGATGCAGAAGCTCCCGATAACCGGATTTCTGCATCTTTTTTTCATAAAAAGCAGATGTTAAATCTTCTAAACAGGACGTTAAAATTACTTTGCAGATGATTGTGTTTTAATAAATATCTAGATATTTGCATGTCTATTTATAAAGATAGCTTTTTACACAAATAAATATAAAATGGCAAAGTATGTTATTATAGGTGGAGTGGCCGGCGGGGCTACTGCTGCCGCCCGTTTAAGAAGGTTGGATGAGCAAGCCGAAATTATCATGTTCGAGCGCGGACAGTATATTTCGTATGCGAACTGCGGGTTGCCGTATTACATCGGCGACACGATTAAGGAGCGCGAAAAGCTGCTGGTTCAAACACCCGAGAGTTTCAAGGCAAGGTTGAATGTTGATGTTCGGGTTTTGCAGGAAGTGATGAAAATTAACCGTGAAGCAAAGACGGTAGAAATTCAGAATCACAAAACAGGCGAAAGTTATGTCGAGAGCTACGATAAGCTGATTGTTTCGCCGGGAGCAGAGCCGGTTCGTCCGCCGATTCCGGGTATCAGTCACCCTTCGATTTTTACACTTCGTAATGTACACGATACTGATAAAATCAAGACCTATTGTAACGAGAGAAAGCCGCGTCGTGCTGTTGTAATCGGTGCCGGTTTTATTGGTTTGGAAATGGCTGAAAACCTACACGCGCTAGGCATGGATGTGACGATTGTGGAAATGGCCAACCAGGTGATGGCGCCGCTGGATTACGAAATGGCAGCAGAAGTTCACCAGCACCTGAAAACCAAGAATGTTGAGTTTTATCTGAAAGATGGTGTAAACGCCTTTGAAAAGGTTGACGACCATGTGAAAGTTGTTTTGCAGTCAGGTCGTGAAATTGAAACTGAGTTAGTGATTTTGTCGATTGGTGTTCGCCCGGAAACAAAACTGGTGAAAGAGGCTGGTTTGGAATTGGCTGAAAACGGAGGGATCAAAGTAAATGAGTACCTTCAAACCAACGACGAACATGTTTATGCGTTGGGTGACGCCATCGCTTTTCCACACCCGATTACCGGGAAATATGTGAATACCTACCTGGCTGGTCCGGCAAACAAGCAAGGGCGTATTGTGGCCGATAACGTTGTGATGGGAAATACCCGTGTCTACAAAGGCGCTATCGCGACGGCAATTGCCAAGGTTTTTGATATTACTGTTGCATCAACTGGTTTGGCTGCAAAAGCGCTCAAGAAAGAAGGAATCGATTATATTTCAAGTATCATTCACGGATCGTCTCATGCCGGCTATTACCCGGGAGCGATGCCTTACACGCTGAAAATTCTGTTTCAACCGAAAACCGGAAAGCTGTACGGTGCGCAGATGATTGGTTACGATGGTGTTGACAAACGCATCGACCTGATCGCAACGGTTCTGATGAAAAATGGTACTATCTATGACCTGCAGGAAATTGAGCATGCTTACGCTCCGCCGTATTCTTCGGCAAAAGATCCGGTTAACCAGGCTGGTTTTGTGGCTGAAAATATTCTGACCGACAGATTGAAAGTGATGAACTGGAGAGACGTCAGCAATATGGATTCGCGCAACATTTGCTTGTTGGATGTGCGTACGCCGGAAGAACACGAGTTGGGACACATTGAAGGTTCGTTGAACGTTGAGGTGGACAAGATCCGTGAGCGGTTGGACGAAATTCCGCGCGATAAGAAAATCATTGTGTATTGCGGTGTTGGTATTCGCGGATATTTTGCTTGCCGAATCCTCACACAAAATGGTTTTACCGACGTGTACAACCTGAGCGGTGGTTACAAAACTTACGAACACACTACTTCAAAACAAAGTAACGAGGATATTTTCGAGTCAAGCTACATTGCGCACGATAGTAACATTTATCGTGGAAAGATTGGCGGAAATGTTGAGCCGATTCCGGCAGTAGCAAATTTCAAAACCATCGAGGTTGACGCTTGTGGATTGCAATGTCCTGGTCCGATTTTGAAATTGAAAACGGAAATGGCGAACCTGAATGTTGGCGATCGTTTGTTGCAGAAGGCCAGTGATCCGGGTTTCCTGAAGGATGTACAGTCGTGGTGTAACATGACCGGTAATAAGCTGGTTTCGCTCGATAGTAATGCCGGAATTATTTCGGCTGTGATTGAAAAGGGAGGCGATAAAAAGCCAGCGGCTGCTAACGGTGCAACGGTAGCCAATTTGCCACAAAATAAAACGATGGTGGTTTTTAGTGATGATTTGGATCGTGCGCTGGCATCGATGGTGATCGCGAACGGAGCAGCCTCTACCGGAAAAGAAGTAACCTTGTTCTTCACCTTCTGGGGATTGAATGTCATTAAAAAGACTGAAAAGCCAAAAGTGGAAAAAGATTTCATGGGGAACATGTTTGGCAAAATGATGCCTGAAAGTGCCGGGAACCTGAAGCTTTCGAAAATGAACATGTTCGGTATGGGATCGATGATGATGAAGAAGCGGATGCTTTCAAAGAAAGTTGATTCGGTTGAAGATATGATCCGCACCGCACTCGATAATGGTGTTCGTATGATTGCCTGCCAAATGTCGATGGATGTGATGGGGGTGAGCAAAGAGGAACTGATTGACGGCGTTGAAATCGGTGGTGTTGCCACTTACCTGGAAGAGGCCGAAAAATCAAATTTGAACTTGTTTATTTAGCAATAGTTTTTTTACACCAAGAATAGCTTTCGCCACTGTGCCTTCGGGCCGGTGGCGATTTTTTTTTGATTAGTCAGGTGATGAAGGTTGAATGGGTGGGCAATAAGTCAGTTATTTAGACTTGATATAAATTGAGTGTTTTTGTAAAATAAATATATTAAATACACGATTTGTTACGTTGTAGATTCTATTATCTAATTAATATAATTTAAGTTTGTTTCGTGCGTTTGATAGTCGTCCGATTCTGAATCGATAATTACTGTCAACCTTCGTTGAACGAATAAAATCTACACCTATGAAAAAAGCGATTTTCCTTGCCGGCATGCTATTGTTGTGCTTCGCCTGCTCTAAAGACGATCAGGAATTTGAGAGCATTTACGACGTGTCATCCAATTATTATTTTGCAGCAAATATGGATGGTGTTCCATTGATTATCCAGGCTGACAATACGAATTATTACAATTACAGTGCAGAAGAAGGGGAGGAAAGTCTTTTCGGATATGTTGCGGGAAGTGAGAGCTATTTTGTAGGTTCAGAGGAAGATGCAGAGCAAGTAAGTATTTTCTTTTTGAAAACATTCGAGAATGAGCCGACCGATTGTGCAGAGCTTTCTACGATTCTGAATGTCGGTAGTAATAATTATGCTGGCGTGACATCATTTGAAAACCTTACGGTGAGTGATGGTGTAGCCATTAACTATGTTGATGCGAATGGTGTTTTGTGGAGCACAGGAACTCTCGACGGTGATTTTTCTGACGGTGAATTTAAAATCACGGAGATTACAAAATACAAGGATGATCCCACGACTTGTGTTGTGAAGGCCCGGTTTAGTTGTACCCTTTACAACGAATACGGAACTTCCGTTAAGCTTACAAATGGCGAGTTATGCGCTATGTTCCCTTCCTGCAAAGAAGCAGAAGAAGGTTCCGAAGATCCAGAGGACCTGGAAGGTGATTCGGGAACTTTTGTTGATGCTCGCGATAATCAGGAATACAGTTGGGTGCGCATTGGCAACCAGATCTGGATGGCCGAGAACCTAAAGGCAACAAAATATCGAAATGGCGATGTTCTGCCTAATGTGACAGAAAATGCAGAGTGGTATAATCTTAAGAAGGGCGCATACTGTAATTTCGAAAACAATGCTAATAACGGCAGCAAAAGCGGACTTTTATATAACTGGTATGCCGTAAACGACGACAGAAAGATAGCACCAAAGGGGTGGCATGTTGCAACCGACGATGAATGGGCAGAACTGCTTAATTATGTCTCAAATAATTTGGGTCAATCCTGTGGTACTAATTCAGCATTAGCGGCACAAAGTGATTGGGGGACTAACTCCAGCAATGAATGTTTTCCGGGTAAGAATTACAGTACCAATAATTCGTCGGGATTTACAGCACTGCCCGGAGGTTATCGGTACCTGGACGGGACATTTGATGGTGATTATGATGCCTACTGGTGGAGTGCAACAGTACATACGTCAGCTCATGCTTACTGCCGATATATTTGGGCTCACATGGATGAAGTTGAAAGAGGCAGTTTGTCCCAAAAAACAGGAATGTTTGTGAGATGTGTCAAAGACTAATTTATTCTTACTCTTTATCTAAAAATCAAAACCTCAACAAAATATGAAAAAGCTAGTTGTGCTTACAGCTGCCCTTCTTTTGTCCGTTTCTGCCTTTTGCCAGGAGCTGGATAACAAGGTTTACTTCCGGTTTGGCTATTCCATTCCTTCGTGGAATTACTTTGAACTTGGCAAAGATGGCTGGGACAGCGATGTAACCAAGTTAGGAGCAAACTTCGATTTGGGTACCATTATTCAGGTGATGCCTATCGGGGCAGGCGATCAAATGTCGATCGGTTTGAACTTTGATATTGCCTATCTTAGTTTTTCCCGTTTTCAAACGATTAACGATGAAGAGGGAACACTGCAGGATGGTACCGGTGAAGACCTGGTTGATGATTCCGGTGAAGATTTGATCGGATATGGTTCCACCGCAAATCTGGGAATCTTTCGTGCAGGAAGTAAAATAGGCCCCTGTTTGACCTATTGCCCCGGAAGAAGAACAGCGATTGATCTTTTCGCAAAAGCGGACATTGCCTGGGCGACCTTGATGATGCCTTATGGAAAAGATCTGGGCGACCTGGACGACAAATACTCTGCTTCAGTAACATTAGGTTATGCTGCCGGACTAAATTTTCGCTATGGGAAGCTGATGATTGGTGTGGAATACAACGCCATCAACCCAAAGCTCGAGTACCGGAAGGAGCGTGGAACTTATTTCCAGCAACAGTTGGTTTTTATGGTGGATACCGGGGATGATTACACCTTTGAGTTTCCCGAGTCTGATTTAGGGAAAAAAGAATCGAAAATGCGAAACCTCAATTTGACGGTCGGGATGTGCTTTTAGCCAATCGCACAAGTTTGAACGGTGATGGGGTATGAGTAAACGATACAATTCGCGAATTAAAGCTATCTTTAGAAGGCTAAACCGGTTTCTAACCCAATAAACCTTAATCTCATGAAGCGCTTCCCGTTCCGAGCACAGCTGTCAGCAATGCTGTTTCTGGTGTTTTCCAGTTTTTCCCTGTCATCATTCGGTCAAACAATCAACTTGCTCGACAAGGATTTGTCGCAGTGGGAAATGTACCAAAGCTACCGTTATCCGAACAATTATAATGGAAGTCAGCCGGTGGATGAATCCGGAGAGCTCCTACCTTCGATCGGTTATAATAAAAATGTCGCCAACGTTTTCTCTGTGAACATAGAAAATGGAGATCCCGTTTTGCGCATCAGCGGCGAAATTTACGGTTGCTTGTTTACCAAAAACGAATTCGAAAACTATCACCTGACATTGAAGGTGAAATGGGGAGTACAGAAATTTGAGCCCCGGTTGGATAAGCTGAAGGACTCGGGATTGCTCTACCACTCTCAAGGCGAATGTGGGGTCGATTACTGGCGTTCGTGGATGCTGTCGCAGGAATTTCAAATTATGGAAGGGCACATGGGCGACTATTGGGGAATCGCTAATTCGGCGATTGATGTGCGCGCGTTTTTACCTGAAGGGATGATGAATACTGTTGCTGATGTGTCTCAGGAATTTTTGCCAATTGGGCCCGGCAGCGGTCGCGATGGTTTTTGTTTGCGCTCCGCCAATTACGAAAGCGCACCGGGCGATTGGACAACGATCGAGCTGATTTGCTTTGGAGATAAAAGCATACACCTGGTGAATGGACATGTCGTGATGGTACTTCAAAACTCTCGTTTAGTTAAGGATGGGGAAAGTTCCCCGTTAACCAAAGGCAAGATTCAGTTGCAAAGTGAAGCGGCTGAAGTTTTTTTCAAGAATATTCAATTGGAGTCTATTTCGGAAATACCTGCTACCTATTCTGTTTATTTTAAGTAGTAACGCATAATCCACCGTTTTCCGCCCTCTCCGACTTTTTCAAATCCCAATCGTTCGAACACCTGCGGAACCCCACTGTAGATGGATGACGAGGAAACTCTTCCGTCTTCAGTTACGGTTGGATAGGCTTCGACGATACTGCCGCCTTTTTCTTTTACAAATGAAAGAGCTGCTTTTACCAATTTGCCGGCCAATCCCATTCCCCGGAAATTACGGTTAATGAAAAAGCAGGTAATTGACCACACCGGTTGCTCATCAATCGGTTTCAGGGTGCGTGAATTTTGCAGTCGCTTGTAATTGGAACGCGGAGCGACAGCAATCCAGCCGCAAACCTCGCCTTGCGGCGAAAACGCTAAAAGTCCAAGATCTGTGTCATCCAATACCAGTTGCATCATCGCTTTCCGGTTATTTTGTCCGCGACCTTCGCTGTATTCCTTTGTGTTTTGCTTCCACCACATACACCAGCAACCGTCGCAGGCACCATTGGGGGCAAACAGTTGTGCGAACGCGGGCCACGTTTCTTTTTGCAACGGGCGAAAAAAGTATCCGTCAATGTGATATTCCATCATTTGGGCGTTCATTTGTTCATGATTTGATTGATTTGTGTTTATTAGTCATTGAGTTGTCAATGATAGTCATTTCAAAGAAAGAACAACAAATGACCACAAAATGACAGGTGAATGACCATCAATGACTTTCCCAAGAGAACAACATCGTAGGGTATTGAAAGTTTTGTTTGAATAATATTGCGGAGTCAGCAAACTTGCTGATTTTCAATTTACAGATAAAGGATTAACTTTGCGCCCTCAAAAAATAATTCGGCTGCACGTTCGGCCGACTAACCAAGAATCGACAAATGAGTATTGAAAAAGCATTGAATGAACGCAGTGGTTCGGTTTGCGAACTTTGCGGAAATACAGAAGGGCTGACTGTTTATGCTCTTCCTCCGGTTACCGAAAACAACAGCGACAAATGTGTTTTGCTGTGTTCAACTTGTAACAGTCAGGTTGAAGAACCGGAAACAATGGATGCCGACCACTGGCGCTGTTTGAACGACAGTATGTGGAGCACAGTTCCGGCGGTACAGGTGTTGGCGTGGAGACTGCTGAACCAATTGAAACAGTTCGATCTGGTTGACATGCTTTACCTGGACGAGGAAACGCTGGCCTGGGCGAAATCAGGTTTGGCCGAAGACGAAGCGAAACATGTTGACAGCAATGGCGTGCGATTGGCAGGCGGCGACTCAGTGGTGCTGATCAAAGACCTTGTTGTGAAAGGTGCTGGTTTCACTGCAAAACGCGGTACTCCGGTTCGCAACATTTCGCTTGTAAAGGATAATGTGGAGCATATCGAAGGAAAGGTGAACGGTCAGCAAATTGTGATTCTCACCCAGTATGTGAAGAAAACGAACTAAGAGAATAAATCTGAATACAAAAAGGGATACACGATGATTGATAGTGTATCCCTTTTCTATTTTTAAGCCGGCAGTAATGTGCCTTTTGTCCTTAGTTCGAAGTTGTACTTTTCGTATTTAGTTCGAGGGCGAGGCCAATACGATGATCCAAATCGGCCAAATGAACTTTGCTGGCTTGGTCAAGCGAGCTCAGTTTTTGGTTGGTTTTAACCAAAGCTTGTATGGTTTTCAACTGATCCAACAGAATTCCTTTACTGTCGTACAATGTTTTCGCTGATTGAGGCCCGGCTACCATTGGCTTGTTTTTGTCGTCTTTGGGTTTACCGCTATCGGTAATTTTTAAAATGAGTTGTTCAACAAATAGCTTTTGGAGTTGCTGACGGAAGAATGAAGCATTTTTGTGTTGATACAATTCCGTGAAGATTCCCTTGTCGAGATCACTCATAAATTCGAACACCGAATAGCATTTCTGGTTGGCGTAATCGACCTCGGAACTCATCAGGTTACTGAGTTTTTTAGCATCCAACAATTGCTCGATTATCCCTTTCTGGATTTTGGCCAGTTGCTCGCCGAAGGTCATCGGCACCTTTTCAAACAGCTCTGTGTGATTCAGCCAAACCGGAGTTTGGAACAACTGTTCGTTCAAAAAGGCTGTAGCCTGTTTTTGCTTGTCGTAAGGAGTTGGGGCAAAGGCTGGTTCTGGCATACCGGCTACCACGAAGGTGTGTTCAATTCCACCTATATTCTTCGCAACATGGCCCATATAGCGGTTAAATTGGGCGATTAGTGCTTCGAAAATCTCCTGTGTGTTGCTGTAATCCTGTGCATCTTCGGTGGTCCATTCCAACAGGTTGTCGGCAATTCGTTGCAGGTTTTTAATACCGTATTCACTGGCGAGCATCGCATTATCTCCCAAGTCCTCATTCTGATCGCGCGGATCAAATTCTTCGCCTTGGGCTCCGTACCACAGGCGGTGATTCGTTGCTAAACTGTCGGTTACCACTTTGGCCAGGTAAGTTTGCTCCTCGTATTCGTCGTCGAATTGCGGATACCAGCGATATCCCCAATAAATGGCCCAGTTGTCGTAATCGCCGATGCGCGGGAACAGACCGCTGCGGCTGATGTTATCTTCGGGTTGTGCTACGTAGTTGAATCGGGCATAATCCATGATCGAGGGTGTGTGTCCGTTTGCTTCCACCCAAGCTTTATCTCTCAGTTTCTCAACAGGAACAGTCGAACTGGAGCCGAAATTGTGCATTAGTCCGAGTGTGTGGCCTACTTCGTGCGACGAAACAAAGCGAATTAGTTCCCCCATCAGCTCATCGTCGAAAACGGCTTTTCGTGCCCCTGTATCAACAGCGGCGGTTTGAATGAAATACCAGTCGCGCAAAAGCTTCATCACGTTGTGGTACCAGAAAATATGGCTTTCCATGATCTCTCCGGTTCTGGGGTCAGCAATGCTGGGACCCATCGCATTTTCAATTTCCGAAGGCCGGTAAACAATAGCTGAATAAGCTGCATTATCCAGGCTCCACGTACTATCTTCTTCTACAGTTGGCGCTTCGCGTGCATAAATGGCATTTTTAAACCCGGCTTTTTCGAACGCTTTTTGCCAGTCGTTGACCCCCTGAATCAAATAGGGAACCCATTTGGCAGGTGTTGCCGGATCGATGTAAAACACAATTGGTTTTTGCGGTTCAACCAGCTCGCCGCGTAAGTATTTCTCCCGGTCTTCGGGTTTCGGTTCCAATCGCCATCTTTTAGCCAGTTGGATGTTTTCTACCCCTTGCGGATTGGCGTTGAAATTGCGTTGTTTCAAACGGAAATAGCCAACACGTTCGTCAACTATGCGAGGTTGCATGGGTACTTCCGGGAGTAAAACCATCGATGAGTTTAGCTCGAGCGAGTAGTTGTTTGAAGTTTTGTTTTTACCGGCTTTGTAGGTTTTAAAAGCACGAATTTCCAGGTTGTTCTCGTAAGCATGAATGAATTTGACGTAGCTTTTCGAGTCTTCTTGTGCACCCATTCCTTCGTCTTCCTTTATTTTTTCGTTTTTGAAATAAAGAACGTCACTGTCGCTGTTCAAGAAGTCGGTGACTTCGATGACAACGCCCGAAGAATCGGGAGAGAATGCCTTGATGTTGAACGCCTCTGCAATGGCTTGCACGTTGTTCGATACAACACTTGCGTACATTGGTTTCGTGCTGTCGTTTTCATACTCCGTGTACGAAATACGTTTCAGGAAAACCTTGTTCAGGGAGCCTTTTTCAAATTGATAGACCGCTTCCCCGATATTGTCGCCGGCCAAACCCAGGAAGCCTCTGCGCATATCAGCCGATGCTTTGGCAATCCGGTTGACAACCAGAATCTCTTTGTTAAAGCTGCTATTGGGAATCTCGAAGAAGTATTTTCCCTCCTTTTCGTAGACATTGATGAAGCCTTTTTGACTTTTCATGTCGGCTGTGATGACCTCGCTAAACGCTTTGATCGCATTCTCATCGGGTTTTTTCTTCTCTTCTGTTGGCTTTTCCTCTTGCTCCTGCTTCTTCGGAAGCGTCGTATTTCCTAACGTCTGCTTCGGATGTAATCCGAGCATCAACGATGCACCGATCGTGAAGAGTAGTACTAGTTTTCCGGTAGTCATTTTTGCGTTCTGTTTTGTATTTAAATTGATTGTGCTCTGTGAATGTTTTTCAATATAACACTAAAAAAGGACAGTTTCTGCAACTGTCCTTTAAGCTTCTCCGAAGAGTATTTTAGTATCCAGGGTTTTGGTCTCCCGAACTGATGGAGCCGTTCGCGTCAATTTCGGATTGCGGAATCGGCCACAATTGATAATTACTGGTGAACGAGCTTTCGTCTTTGTTGGCAATCACGTCGTCAACAATTCCCAATCGCACGGCGTCATACCAGCGATGTCCTTCTCCGTAAAACTCAACTCTGCGTTCTTGTGCAATCAGGTCGATGTAGTTTGAAGAAGTCAGGTCGATATCTTCCATTCCGGCTCTTTCCCGCACTTCATTTACATAGCCGGTTGCTGTTGCCAGCTTGTCGCTACTTCCTTGCTGAGCCAGCGCTTCGGCATACAAGAGCAGAACATCGGCATAGCGGTATATGTACGGTTGGTCGGTACCGGTTGAGATGTCGCTGTATTTGTTCAGATAGACGGCGCTCAACGAGGATGTTTGAGCCAGGATCTCCGAACGAGTACCTCCGTCTGAATCGAAAGCATCCAGTGATGTCTGGTTTGGTGCAGCCTCGCGGCGTCCGCCCAAGCTGGATGGGTAGAAGAAGAAAGCCAGGTAGTTTTTGTCGTCCGACGAATAGTTGATTCGTAGAATCGCTTCGTTGTTTGAGCCGGTTACGAACAAGTCAGCATAGTCGCTAACCAGGCTGTACTGGCCGATTACAGATTCCAACGCTGTTTGAGCGCTGGCATATTCTCCTTGGGTCAAATATATTTTTGCTTTCAACACTTTAACGGCATCATTCGAGAAATGGTAAATATCGCTATCGGCGATGTTACCATCAGCGTCGTTCAAGTCCGACAGAATGTAGTCGTAAACATCGGATACACTTGAACGGGCATAATTGTATGCGCTTGCATTACTAGAAATCAATTCGGTCGGGATCGGCAATGCTCCCCAAAGTCGCACCAGGTCGAAATACAAAAAGGCGCGTAGTGCTTTTGCTTCAGCAATCACGGCTGTTTTTACCGAAGAAGAAACAGCGTCGTCTCCCAGGCCTTCCAGCGTAATGATAACAGCATTTGCCCGGTAGATTGTCGCGTAATAGTTGTTCCAGATTGTTTCCAGGTAGCTGTTATCGGCTGACAACAGGTTAACCACAAACTCATCGTACGACGTGTATGAGCCCGAGTGTGCAAATTCGTCGGCATACAAACCGGTCGTCATGTACGGGGCACCGTAGTAGAAAGTGGTTTGAAGCTCATCGTAAATACCGTCCAGCGCCAGCTGTGCCGATGCGTCGTCGGTAATGTAATCGTCGGAGCTGATTAATGTCGGGTTCGACAATTCCAGTTCATCATCGCAACCGGTAAAGAAAAGCACCGAAATAAACAGGAGGTAATATATCTTTCTCATCTTTTCAGGTTTCATGGGTTAAAAATTCACGTTAATTCCAAATTTGAAGGTCTTGGCACCACCTAGCGAAAGGAAGTCAGTTCCTTTTGTTACGGCTGCGTCACCCGAGTAGTTTACTTCAGGGTCAATACCGGAGTAGCCGGTAATCATCAACAGGTTGTCTGCCGAGAAATAGAGACGAACATCGGCAACTCCGTTGAACACGCTGCTCGGAACCTGGTAGCCCAGGGTAACGTTTCTAAGTTTCAGGTACGAGCCATCTTCCACAAAGCGTGTTGCGTCCTTGTTATTGTATGAGCGGGTACTTGATTTTGGATGTGGCAGGCTGGCATCCGGATTTGATTCAGACCAGTAGTCCAGTTGATCTACAAATTTGTTGTACCAAACCGAAGAGGTTGAACCGGCATATTGCAAGGTTGAGTTGAACACATCGTTACCTTGTGAACCGGTAAACAGGAAGTCCAAGTCCCAGCTTTTGTATTTCAGCGAGTTTTTCAAGCTGTAGGTGAAATCGGGCCAGGGAGAACCACCAATAATGTAGTCATCGTCATTAATCAGGCCGTCGCCGTTTTGGTCAACGTATTTCACGTCGCCGGCACCAACTCCGTAGTTCGAAGCGATGGCTTCAGGAACCTCGTCGTCGCTTTTATAAATACCTTCCGATTGCAGAACGTAGAAGGCGCCCAATTCAACACCTTCTTCTACACGGCTGGCAAATCCGGTTGTGTAGGGCGAGTTACCGTCCAGCGAGACAACTTCATTTTTCAAGGTACTCAAACTGGCAATTGCCGTCCACGAGAAGTTCGATTGGCTGAAAATGTCGAAAGTCAACAGGATTTCATGCCCGGTGTTTTTCATCTCACCAACATTCTTGTAAATCTCCGTGTAACCGGTTGAACCTGGCAGTGGAACGTTCAGCAACATGTCTGAAGTTTTCTTATTGAAATAGTCGTACTCAACGCTGATTTTGTTGTCGAGCAGGTGAACCGAAAATCCAAGGTCGAGTTGCTTGGTGGTTTCCCATTTCAGGTCAACGTTCCCCAATTCAGTAATAGCGGTTCCCGAAGTACCGGCATATGGCGTACTCGAAACACCCGCTAAAGCCGTGTAAGGATCAATGGCCGAGTCGTTACCGGTCATACCATAAGAGGCTCTCAATTTGAAGAAGTTGATTGGTTTTACGTCAAACCAGCTTTCTTCTGACATTACGTAGCCGGCAGAAGCTGAAGGGAAGTAACCCCACTTGTGGCTTGGGCCGAATTTTGAAGAGCCATCCGCACGCATAGAAAGTTCAGCGATGTACTTGTTGAAGAGCTTACCGGTAACACGCGAAATAACCGAGTACAGGTTTGTTTTGGAATACGAGCCCAGTGCTTCGTCCAGTGTGGAACCTGAAGACACTTGCTTCAGTTCGGTTGATGGGAAGTTGGTGGTAGCTGCTCTTACGTATTTGTAATATCTGCCGGTGTATTCTCCAGCCAAAAATCCACTGAAAGAAATGTCATCGTTGATGATTGGTTTGAAGGAGAAAGCTTGTGTTGTGGTAGTCCGGCGGATGGTTGAAACATCTTCGCGGGCATAACCATTTGACCCTGACCCTGACGAAGAATCTGACGGATCATATTCTTTTTCATCAGCCTGAAGGTTGTCCAAGCCATATTTTGAGCTAAATGTCAGCCAGTTGGTCAGGTCGTACTGGAACTCAGCATTCGTTAACAAACGAAGTGTTTTCAGTCCACCCTGGTTCTCCAATGCGTTTTGAACCGGGTTCGAGAATGTCCACACGTCTGATGTGTAGTCGCCGTTTTCGTCGTAAATATCGTTACCCGGCGCTTCCAGGATCGCGGTACTCAATACACCGTAAATGTTGTTGTCGTTGTTAACCACAGCCTGGTTTTCGCTGGTTAGGGCGAATCCAACATTACTGCGGAACTTGTCGTTGAATTTTTGGTCCAGGTTTAAGCGGAAGTTTGAGCGTTTGTAATCCTGGCCAAGCAACATCCCTTTTTGGTTGAAGGATGAAGCACCAATGTAATATTTGGTGTTTTCATCGCCACCGCTGATGCTTCCGGACAATTCGCTAACCGCAGCGTTGTCACGGTAAATCTTGTCTATGTAGTTGTCACCTTGATCGGCAACCGATGCGTAAAACGAAGCCAATGTTTCATCCGTAGCTCCCCAAAGGCTTTCGTCGCCGGTTTGATAGTACGACCAGTAACCCGCGCCATAGGCTTCAGCATACGAATCGTCGCCATATTTCAGCCATTCGCCGTAGTTGGCGGTTTTGTATTTTTTGAGCGGGTTTTGAATACCGTAGTACGAGTTGATCGATATTTTCGCTTTTCCTTGCTTACCTCTCTTTGTGGTGATCAGAACAACACCGTTGGACGCACGGGATCCGTAGATGGCTGCAGAGGCAGCATCCTTTAGGATTTCGATACTGGCAATGTCTTCCGGGTTAATGCTTGAAAGTGCGTTGTTTTGTTGTCCTCCGTAGTTGTTCGACAAGGTTGACGAGGTTTCCACTGGCACACCGTCAACAATAAACAAGGGGTTGTTGGAACCATTCAATGAGGTCGCACCACGAATACGCATACTAACCTCGCCACCGGGAGCGCCCGAAACCTGAGAGATTTGCACCCCGGTTGTTGTACCTTGTAGCGCTCCTGACAGGTTCGCCACAGAAATCTTCTGCACGTCTTCAGCGTTTACGGAAGAAATCGCGGAGGTTACATCTCTTTTCGATTGTTCTCCGTAGCCCACAACAATCACTTCATTCAAACCCACGAGGCTTGGTTTCAGTGAAACGTTTATAGCGGTACCGGAAATTGCCACTTCCGCAGTTTCCATACCTACAAATGAGAATACGAGCGCGCTTGCGTCGTCTGGTGCCTTAATGGAATATTTCCCGTCGATATCGGTAATGGTACCGATGGTCGTACCTTTTACCAACACTGCGACTCCCGGCATTGTGCTGCCATCGTCGGCTGAAGTCACAACTCCGGTCATTACTTTGGCTTGCGCGAATAATGACTGCAAACCAATTGCAAAAATTGCAAGCAATAGGGTGATTTGTTTCATAGATAAAATATTAAGATTAATCAAAATGCGCTATAACAAGTCAGCTTTTCGGCCCGATATTAAGGAGGTAGAAAGCTGATATTTTCAAATTGCACAAGTCTTGTAAGTCCGATTGGTCGGTAAGCGTTAGTGAAGATATTCGTGTTAAAAGTATGTATAGGTTGTGAAAAATTGCTAAAAATGTTATTCTTTTTTAATTGATAATAAGAATATTAGGGTGTTTGCGTTTTTGTCTAACAATAAGAATTTTAATTTATTGTTAGGTAGATTTTTTAGCAAATGATTGTTCTATTGCGCGAAAGAAAAAAGCTTAAAATATTATATTGTTTATAAATACATTTGGATTTAACAATAAGAAGAATTTAAGATTATTTTAACTTTTGTTACATTTCCGAACCTATTTGTGCGGCTATGCCGAAATGTGAGTGAAGTTTGATGGAGAGTGAAAAGCAGAGACGAAAATCTTTTTACCAGCCTTTGAAATTTACTGACTCAGGGGGTATTCTCTGCCAGATCATTCCACTTCCGAACTATGTGACTCCATCGGCGTAGAAACAAGTATCGAAGAAGCCGGAATTTAGCCTACCTCGTATTGCGCAATCTAATTTAATTGAAGAATCAGCTTTAATCTAAAACGATTTAATCATGAAAGACAAAAACAGTTCGGGCTTGCAATTCTGTGTGTTATTGGTGGGAACCTTGATAATAATGGCATTGACTGTAAGTTGCGACATGACAGAAAACGATGACTTGGCAAGCGACAACACGACCGAGTCTGCTCTTAAAAGCAAATCCTTTTTGCCCGAATTCCCGGGAGCCGCCGCGTTTGTGGACGGTTTCACAAATCCATACCTGGCATTCGATGAAGGAAAGGTCTTTCACTACGAAGGTGAGACCGAGGATGGTACGGAAACAATCGTTGTTACGGTTACCAGCGATACCAAGGAAATCTATGGCGTCATGGCGACTGTTGTGAGCGACATTGCCTACCTGGATGGGGAGATGGTTGAGAAAACAGAAGATTGGTATGCTGAAGATCTGGAGGGGAACGTCTGGTATTTTGGTGAGTACAGTGAAGAATATGAAGACGGTGAACTTGTGGGAACAGAAGGATCGTGGGAAGCTGGAGTAGAAGGAGCTTTGCCCGGAGTTCTCATGTTTGCCAACCCCGAAATGGGGATGAAGTATCAACAGGAGTATTTGGAAGATGAAGCCGAAGATATGGCGATAGTGATTAATCTGAATAAAACCGTTGAAATTGATTACGGCACATTTGAAGGGTGTCTGGAAACGATGGAGTGGAGTCCGCTTGAACCTGGAGCTCGGGAGCATAAATTCTACAAAAAAGGCGTCGGTTTAATTCAGGAGTTGCAGCCAGGCGGAGGTCGATCCACCGTTGATTTGGTTTCGGTTGAAATGCCCTGAAAACACAGAAAAGGCTCCCATGGGAGCCTTTTTCTTTAAACTAAACTATTGATTTGTCAGAGCGGCAATTGCTACTACTCAATTGCCGTGATATAGGAGATTTCTAAATAAATTTCTCGCGTTTTTGGAGGTTAAATAACCCATACAAAACAAACACGATTGCACCGACTACCAGAAAAATCCGGTTATTGATTGCGATACCTTCCCAAACCATCTCGTTCATGTTGCGCGGAACGCTGTACGGATTCAAGAAAATATTCCACATTGTGCGGCTCAGGGTATCGTTCAAAATTAGTGCCAAAACTCCCAGAATTACCATAACTACTGCGGTTCCGTTACCATTTTTTATAATGGTCGAAAACATGAAGGCCATGCAGCCAAGAAAGAAAACAGGGAACATCAGTTGGTAAGTCATTTTAAATAAGCCAACAGGGGTGAGAAAAATATAACTCAGGCCCGCAAAACCATACAAAATGATCGATACCAGCACAAACACCAAAACCAGGCGAACGAGCCATACTTTGTAGCGATAATCAGGAATCCCGAAAAGAATTTCGAGAATGCCCGCGTCCACGTCATTTTGTATGCCGAAGGTCATCGGATAAAAAATGAGCAGAATAGCCGGGAACAGGAGAATGCCGTAAACGAATTCTTCGTCAGGAACCTCGCCGTTGATGACGTTTACGATGGCGATAAACACGTAGAAAGCCAGTGCTGCCAGTAAAAACCAAATGAATTTTCCGGCGAAGATGATCCGGAAATTGTACCGGATCATACTTGTCAGCAGGTTTATTGTATTGCGTATTGTTCGTTTGTCCATCACTTTAAGTCTTTAATCAAACACAAATAAGCGTCTTCCAGCATCGGGTTCACCAGGATCGCTTCGGGCGATGGAGCCGTTTGGGCCAGCACCCGTACACGGATTTTGTCTTCAACCCGCATGTGGTGAACCACCATTTGCTTGTTCGGCATTTTGTCGAATTCGCTGGCGGGCACATCGTACTGCCAAACCAGGTTTTCTGCCAGATGTACCATGTCGATCGGTGTTCCGTGGTATTTTACGCGGCCCCGAATGATAACGGCAACCTGGTTACACGAGCTGGCAATGTCCTCGATAATATGGGTTGAAAAGATGACGATACGTTCGCGGCTCAACTCAACCAACAGGTTACGGAAACGGATACGTTCGCGCGGGTCGAGGCCGGCAGTCGGTTCGTCAACCACCAGGATGCGCGGCAGGTGCAGTAAGATTTGTGCAATACCGATACGCTGTTTCATACCACCCGAGAACGAACCGATTTTTTCGGTGCGACGGTCGTACATGTGCACGGCTTTCAGTACGTATTCCAAACGTTGGTGGCGCTCTTCAACATCCGACAGTCCTTTCAATAGTGCCTGGTATTCCAGGTAATCCCAAGCGGGCATGTTTTCGTAGGTACCGAATTCCTGCGGAAGGTAACCAATCAGGCCTTGCAGCTCTTCGCGCTTTTCCTGGGTATCAATGCCGTTAATCCAGATTTTGCCGTAGCTCTGTTCCAGAATACCGCAAATGGTTCGCATCATGGTTGATTTACCGGCGCCGTTGGGGCCGAGCAAACCAAACATCCCGGTATTGATTTCAAGCGAAACGCCGTTCAGTGCTTTAAACGGAACCTTGCGTTTACCAATCAGTGGAATTTGTTTCACAAGGCGGTACACGGTGCGGCGAAGCGAGCCAAAGTGGCCGGTAATACGGTCAACATTCACTTTCTCTTCGTACAATCGTTTGGCCGTTACCGAAACAACCAGCCCGAGGTACCAAAGTACGGCCATGGCAACAACCAGCCCGATGAACTTCGTCTTTTCGTACAGGAAGAACAGTTCGACGAGTGGTAAAAACCAGTAAATTGCCTGGTAGCTGCGCGATGCCAGTGTTTTGTAAATTGTCTTGCCGGTATCGGTGTGGCGGTTATTCAGGTAAATGGTCACCGGTTTGTAAATCGCCAGCACGTAGAAATAGGTCATCAGCATCATAAAGGCAATCCAGAAAGATTGGCCCAGGAAGAAGAAGCTGAAGTAGACGAAGAAGCCCAGCAGTGGCAGTTGCCAGATGAGCTGGTCGAACTCGCGGATCGTGCGGAACTCTTTCTCGAGACCGGCGCGACGGCGGATGTTGAGGCCGCCAATCCACTCGCGGGAGAAACGTCCCGGGCGGTCGTAAATTTTCACCAGGTTCTGAATCCGGATTTGCACTTTTTCGTTGGGGCCAATCAGTTTGGTACCTGCTTTTTTCAAACTGTTGAGAACAAACCAGGTTGTTCCCGGAATCAGCACCACGGCCAGTACAATGTCGAGCATCTTCATCGTAAAGTCGTCGACCTTGAAATAAATGAGCGCGAATGCTCCTCCCATCGCCAACAACTGGAAGGTTTTCAGTTTCCAGTTCAGCGAGTAGAACCACTCCAGCGCGTTTTCCAATCCGGAATATAAAGTTGGGATGAAAATCAAAGTCAGTAAGGTGCTCAGCGTCAATCCACCGATCACCACAATGGCAAAAGGAGCACCGATCACGCTCACGTATTCGGCTTGCCCCATTGCGAGCGGCACCATCGCCACAATGGTGGTAATGGCTGTGATCAGGATCGGTCGCACCCGCGACAAACCGGCAGTCATCAGCGCACGCGAGCGGCGATAACCGCGTTTGCGCAAAATGTTGCTGTAGTCGATAAGGATGATCCCGTTGTTGACCACGACACCCAGCAGGATTAGGAAGCCGATCATGGTGTTGGCGTTGAACAGGCTGTTGCCGGTAACGACAAGGGCAGCCAGCGAGCCAATGGCAGCCAGCGGAATGGAGAACAGCAGCACGAATGGTGTGACGATTGATTCGAAAACCGACGCGAGGATCATAAAGATCAACAGGATGGCGGCGCCGATCAAAAAGTAGAAGTCGTCCAGTTCGTCGTCCTCGTGGATCACTTCCGCGGCAATACCCGTCGGGAAATTATAGCTGGCAATCAGGTTGTCAATTTCGTAGCGGTACGATTCCAGCAGGTCTTTCGATTCCTGCGCTTCATCAACCAGGCTGTAGGTAATTTCAATCTGTTTTTCCTGGTTCACCCGGTTAATGCTCGACAATCCGCGCGAATAAACCAGTTGCGTGAAGTTTTGCAAATCGTGTAAACCGCCGCTGGCATCCGACACTTGTACCTTTTTCAGATCGTCCATGCTGCGGGTTTCTGTTTCGGTACTTTCTTCGCTGTTATCCGATTGTTGTGTGATGATGATTTCATATTCGTCAACCCCCTGGTTGAAGTTCACACCGGTTGAAATCTCGCTCGAGAACGAATTCAGCTCACTGGCGACATTGGCCAGGGTGATGTTGTATTCGGTCATCAGCAGCGGGTCGAATCGCATGTGCACCTCGGGTTGATTGTCCGAAACATTCAGGCGCACACTGTTGATGATATCCATGTTTTCGAGGAAATACTCCAGATCCTGAGCTACTGTTTTCATCGACTCAAAATCCTGACCTTTCAACACAATGCTTTCTTCGTTGGTTCCGATACCCAGCATTTTTTGGAAACCGCCGGTCATATCGCGCGAACCGCCGCCACCTCCGCCACCACTGCTGCTTCCCGAACTGCTTTGTTCGAAGGAGATTTCTGCCGGACGGGTGTTTTTCACCAGCTCGTACACGCTTTTCTTAATTTCGGCAAAGCTGCGTCCGTCAACATCTTCATAGTCGTCCACCAACTTAAGCGTAACATTGGCCGACTCTTCTTCGATCCGGCTGACAACGTCGAGCTTCTCTTTGACACCATCGAGCTTTTCTTCAATTTTCTGCACAGTCTCGTCCGTCTTTTGAAGGCTGGAGCCCGTTGGCATGGTGACATAAAGTTGGATTTGGTCATTTTCAACCTCGGTGAGCGAACTCACACTGACGGTTAAAGCAAGGAAAATGCTCACAAAGAAAATGAGCACGCCCCCGATAACCGTAGCTGCCGGGTTGCGCATGCTTGATTTTAGCAGCAGCAGGTAAATCTGAACCATCCGGTTGTTGGTGGTCACTTTTTCGAAAGCGATGTTCCGGCCACCGCGTCGTTTCAACAGGAAGTGAATTCCCATGGGGATCAGCAGCAGTGCAACAACCAGCGAAACCAGCAAGGTTGAAATGATCGAGATGCCGACGTTTTTGCCGAGCATTTCAATCATATAGTTACTGGAAAAAACGAAGGGAAGGAAGACGGTAATTGTGGTTAGGGTGGCTGCCACAATTGACCGCCATACTTCTGTTGTGCCCTGCGTCACCGCAGTGTCGGCATCAACGCCCTTCCCTGCAAGGCGGTAAATATTTTCAAGTACGACGACACTATTATCCAGCAGCATCCCGACGGCGAGTGCCATGCCAACCATGGTTAAGCTGTTCAGTGTAATGTCGTAGGCATAAAACAAGTTGAAGGCCGTAAAAATCGAAACGGGTACAGCCAGCGCAACGAACGCCACGATGCGCACGTTTTTCAGGAACATCCACAGCACGAAGACCGCCATTAAACCACCAACCAAAGCTAGGTTGATAATTTGATTGATGTTATCTTCCATGGTTTCTGCCGAGTTGCTCTGAACTACCAGCTGAACATCTTTGCTTTCGAGCTTTTGGTTGATGCGGTCCAGCAGTGCCAGAACTTTGTGCGACAGTTCAATCTGGTTCGCCTGCGAGTCGTTTACCAGCTGAATGGTTATGGCATCCAGTCCGTTTACCCGGCTGTAGCTGGTTTGCTCTTTCACGCCAAAGCGAACCTCGGCAATGTCTTTCAACAAAATAGGACCATCGGCCACTACAAGATTTTCAATATCCTGAACCTTATCGTATTCGGCAGTCACATGCACAAAGTACAGTTGATCCTTTTCGACCAGGTTTCCGACGTAAGTCCGCGATTGCGAATTCTGCGACAACAGGGAGCGAATCTGTGCTGGTGTGATGTTGTAAGCTTCACAGGCCGCTTCGTTGGGAATGATTTCGATGGTCTTTTCCTGTCCACCGTAAACATTCACCCCGGCAATTCCGTCCAGGTTTTCCAGGTCATCGACCACTTCCTCGTCCACCACATTTCGAACACGGTCAACGCCGCCGCTACCACGCGCCTGAAGTTCCATAAACTGGTTGTTCATTTGCGTCAAGTCGACCCGGTTCACGCTCACCGTAATTCCGTCGGGTAAGCTGGACTGCATTTCATTGACCTTTTCCTGCAGTTTCAGGTAGGCCATGTTCGAGTCGACATTCTTTTGGTAGTAAACGACGATCGTTCCGCGTCGTGTGTTGATGCTTGATTCGAGTGATTCGATCCCTTCGAGCGTGCTGATTGCTCCTTCGAGCGGAATCACCACTTCGTTTTCGAGGTAATTCGGATCCGTTTCCTGGCTTGCACTTGCCTGAACATACAGGAAGGGCAACTCGGCATTCGGCAGCAACTCCACCGACAGCTGCTTGTACGACACATACCCAAGCAGGGTAAGGCCGATAAACAGCATGCTGATCAGAGTTTTTCTATCGATTATAAATCTCATAATTTTTAAACTTCAGCTTTGGGTTTAACAAAGCGATCTTTGATACTCTCAAACAGGTCGTAAACACAAGGAATGACTACCAGTGAGAGTAGGGTTGATGTGACCATACCGCCGATAACCGCCAAAGCCATGGGCGACCGCAGTGAAGCACTTTCGCCGATACCCAAAGTCAGTGGAACCAGGGCCAGAATAGTTGTTAAACTGGTCATCATGATTGGGCGTATCCGTTGTTGACCGGCCTGCAAAATGGCTTCGTGTCGGGTGAGACCGCCTTTTCGCAGCTGCAAAATCCGGTCGACCAAAATGATGGAGTTGTTCACCGCTATACCTGCCAGCATGATGATACCGATGAAGGCCATCATGTTGAACGATTTGCCAAGCAGGAAGAAGATCAGAATGGAGCCAACAACCGCCAACGGAATAGTCAGCAAAATGGTGAAGGGGTGCAGCAGCGACTCGAATTGCGAGGCGAGTACCATGTAAACCAGCACAATGGACAGTAGCAGCGCAAAACCTAAACTTTGCATCGATTCCTGGCGTTTGGCTTCTTCACCGCTGATGGTCACTTTGTAGTCGAGCGGAAGCGCGATTGGCGCAATAGCCTCTTTAACTTCTTTCACGGCTTTATCCAGCGGGGTATTTTTATCCAGTTGAGCGGTCAGTTTCCCAATCCGGTTCTGGTTGCGACGGTAAATTTCTTTGGGTGAGTGTCCCATCTTTACGGTTGCCAGTTCGTTCACGTAAAATTCCTGATCATCGCTGGTAATGCGCAGATCGCTCAAATCTTTCAGCGATTTATCCGGTAGTTTCAGGGTGATATCCTGAAGTTCGCCTTGTCGTTCTACCTGCCCGGCTGTTAACCCGGTCAACTGGTTTTCAATTTGCGAAACAACGGTACTCACGCTGATGTCGTGCATGCCGGCACGCATCCGGTCAACCATAATTTCAATCTCGGGCGAACCGCCTTCCATCGACGATTCCACGTTGTAAATTCCCGAAAGGCTGTCAATTTTTGTTTTCACTTCCGCAACCAGTTCCTGGATTACATCCAGATCTTCTCCCTGCACTTCGACAACCAGCGGTGGATCGTCGGTGCCCATGATTGTTTTCAGCGCGGTTTCGTCCTGTTTATAACTGATCTCCGTATCGGGCAGCTCGCCAATCGTATTGCTGATGGCGCGTATCGCCGCACTCGAAGTAATTGTACTTTCCGGTTTCAAAATGATTTTGACGGTCGCCGTATTTTCACCTTCGAAAATGGAGCTTGAGCTAGTGCTGATTCCGGTTGAAGGACCGATTTGACTGAACACGGTTTGCAGGTTGTCGCCCAAAATTTCGGTGACAATGGTTTCAATATTCCGAACAGCATCGCTGGTGCGCTGCAGGCGGGTTCCTTCGGCCATGTGAACGTCGAGGCTAAACTCGCGGGTTTCTGTTTTCGGCATAAACTCCGTTCCAATCATCGGAACCAACAAAACTGAAAGTCCCATCATAGCCAGTGCAGCAACGATGACGAGGTATCGGTTTTTCAACACTTTGTCTAGGAAACGTCCGTAGCCTTTTACCTCTACTGTCCGAACTTTCACCTGCTTTTTGTTCTTGTAAAACAGGTTGAAAAGCATGGGGATGAGCAGGATGGCAACAGCCAGTGACGAGATGAGCGAGAACGCAACCGTCCAGGCCTGGTCTTTGAACAGCTCGCCGGATGCCCCGTGCAGGTAAACAATCGGCAGAAAGACCACGATGGTCGTTAAAGTTGAAGCCGTGATGGCGCCACTTACCTGTGACGTTCCGATAATTGCTGCGTCGCGGACGGACATGCCCTCGTCGCGGTTTCGGAAAATGTTTTCCATCACCACAATGGCATTGTCGACCAACATACCCGCGCCAAGCGCGAGCCCTCCCAAAGTCATGATGTTCAAGGTGAGGTCGTTGAAATACATCAGGTTGAAGGTAGCGATAATCGAAATCGGGATGGCGATACTGATAATCAGTGTGCTTCCGATTCGGCGCAGGAAAACAAACAAAACGATGATGGCCAGGAAAATCCCCAGCAAGGCTGAATCTTTTACTTCGCCGATAGCGCTGCTGATGAAGTTCCCTTGATTGGAAACAACGGTCAGGTGGTATCCGGGCAGGGCTTTTTCGATTTCGCCGATTTCTTCGGTGATGGCATCAACTGCTTTTACAGTGTTGAATTTGGTTTCCTTGTAAACCGATAAACCGAGGCATCGCTGTCCGTTGAGGCGGACAATATTTTCAGGGTCTTTGTTTTTGACTGAAACCTTGGCCACTTCGCGCAGGAAAATTGGCGCGTAGGCAGAGTTGGTGTTGTCACTATCAATCTGCTTGTAGCCAACAATGACATTTTCAAAATCGTCAACATCGGTGAGCAAGCTCACGCCTTTCACCACGTAGCGGGTTCCCATTTCTTCGATGGTTCCGCCCGAAATGCTTTCGTTGAAGTTGCCGATTTTGGTTGAAATGTCGTCGAGGGTCAGGCCAAAAGCGTCCAGCAGATACTGGTTGGTTTCAATCAGAATCTGTGGTTCTTCGTCGCCGGTGACTTCAACTTCGGCAACACCTTCCAATCGGATCAACTCGTTACGGATGTAGTTTTCGGCTACCTTCCGCAGTTCATTCATGTCGTCGAGGTTGTCATTGGACAGTCCCAACTGTAACACCGGCGAGGTATTGGGGTCGTATTGGGTGATGTTGATTTCGTCCAGATCTTCGTTTTGTGAAAAGGATGAAACCGCTTTCTGCAAATCCAGAAAGGCATCTTCCATGTCTTTGTTCCAGGCATACTCGACGGTAATCTGGGCACTTCCGACTTTGCTGATCGACGAAACCTGTGTCACGTCACTTTGGCGGATGGCCAGTGCTTCGAGGTTTTCGACAAATTGTTTTTCAATTTCCTCCGGCGGACGCTCTCCGGCTGTTAGCTCGATGTAGAGGCGCGGATTATTTAGGTTCGGAAAAAGGTCGATTCCCAGTTTGTCGTAGGAGATGACCCCCAGCAAAACAATGCCGGCGATAATCATGAAAATAGTGACCGGGAATTTGACCGAAAATTCGCTTAATTTCTTCACGGTTTATCCCTTTCTATTTGATGATTTTTACTTTCGAACGGTTACGCAGTGTTTCAAATCCTTTGACAACCAGTCGGTCGTTTGCTTTCAGTCCCGAAGTAATTTCAACCCGGTCGTCTTCTTCGTAACCAAAAGTCACTTGTTTTTCTTCGGCGGTACCTTTGCTAACCACGTAGACAATTTTTCCGCGACGGCTCGAAACAACCACATCTTTCGGGATGACCACCACGCTGTCTTTGCGGTCGAGAATCACTTCGGCCTGAACGTACATTCCCGGGCGGAGTTTCATTCCCGGGTTTTCAACAGCCATCTTGGTGGTGAAGGTGCGGGTGTCGGTGCTGATTGCCGGCGAAATTTCTTCCACGCGACCGTGCAACGTGTCGTCAGGCAGGGTGTAGTTCATCACGCGGATTTCTTGCCCCGACTTCAGGTCGTTGATGTATTTTTCGGGTAAGTTGGCTTCGAGCATCAGTTTGCTGTAGCTCATCAGGCTGACAACCTCGGTGCCGCTGGCCACTTTGGTGTATTGCGTGTAGGTTGGCAATTCGGTAATAACACCTTTGAAAGGTGCACGAACCTGCATTTTTTCGAGCTGTATTTGAGCCAGTTCAGCAGCATCTTTCGCATCGACCAGCGATACCTGTGCACTGCTTAGCTCGCTGAGCGTCACACCACCTTTGTCGTATAGCGACTTTTGTTTGTCGTAGGTTTGCTGGGCGATTTTCAGGTTGAGTTCTTTGGCTTCCAAACCAATGCCGTTGAGGTATTCCTTATCCTCCAGTTCAATAATCAGCTGTCCTTTTTCGACCATATCGCCCAGAGCAAATTTGCGTCCGGTGCGCGGATTTACTTTCAGTACATAATTTCCGTCAGTCTCGGTGCTCAGCGTTGTTTCTTCGGAAGCTGTAACCGTTCCGGTTGTATTGATGGTTTGCTCGATGGATCCGAGCTTAATATCTTCGACTGATACGGGGATGGCCGTGTCGGTCTCGGCATTCGTACTTTGGTTGCTGCAGGCTGAAAATGCCAGGAGGGCTGCAAAAGCTATTGGTGTATATAATTTCAGTTTCATTATTGTAGTGTTTTCAAATTTCGGTTAGCGATTATTTTTTCTGTTTTGACGCATCAATGATTTCCTGGGGAACGATGGGTTCCTGTTTTTCGAAATCGTACAGCGACTGAACTTTCAGGTTTAGCAATTCAATTTTGTAGTCGATCAGGGCTTGCGCATACGCCATTTTTTGTTCTGAAAGCTGGGTTTGGTAAAGGCTGAGGTCCATACCGGTGAGGTCGCCGTTTTTGTAACGCTCTTCGTTGATTTCGTAGGTCAGCTGCGCGTTACGTTCGTTTTGTTTGGCAATGTCAATCTGCATGCGGTCGTTGTCGAGGGTGCGGCAAACCGAGCGGATATCGATAATAATTTGCTTTTTCTCTTCTTCCAAATCCAGTTGCGTCGATTGGATCACTGCTTCCTGTGCCTTGATGCGCGCTTTCTTTTCGCCCCAGTCGAACAGTGGTACATTGAAAGCGACTGACACTCTCGGGTTTCGGGTCGGGGTTTCGAAAATGTTGTTGAGTTTTTCATTCTCGCCAATCAAACCGATCGACAGGGCAACGTCTCCCTTGAATTCGTTTTCAGCCTTGGTCGTAATCAAATCAAACTGCGAACTCTCGACATCAATTTCGCGTTGGCGGATTTCCATACGGGAACTCAAACCGTATTCGATGGCTTTTTTCGAATCAATTTCAACGGGGTTAACGTTGACGTCGGTCATTACCATAATTTCTTCGAAAATATCCATCCCGATGTATTGTTTGAAGATGTCCTTGGCATTGTCTAGCGAAACCTGTTGGTTTTGCACATCCGACTGCGAAGTGGCATAGTTTAGTTCGGCCTGGTACAATTCTTCCATGGCCGATAAGCCCGCATCGACTTTGTTTTTCGTGATTTCGTAAGTTGCCTTGGTATTTTTCAGCTCGTCCTGGGCAATGGACAGGCTCATTTGCGCCAGGTACACATTGTAAAAATATTGACTTACTTGTTTCTCGAGGTTCAGCTTGGCCATGGCGTAACTCAGGTTCGAGTTTTCCAGGTCGAGCTCCAGTGTTTTCAGCTCCAGTTTCAACTTGTTGTAGGTAAACAAGGGCTGATCGATTGCCAGATTCAGGGTGTTTGTGAATACCTTGTTCTCGATTCCACTGGCTGTGGAATTGCTGTTTTGCCAGCCAAATTGGTTGACAAGCGAAATGGTTCCGTCGGTGAGCAAAACCGGCTGTGCAACCGTAAAAGTACCATACGATGCAAAACTTTCGTTGGTATACCAGGTTGACGTATAATCGTCGAATGTGCGGTTTTTGCTGTATTCAACAGGCGTGAGGCTGAGTGTAAACTGCGATTTCAGTGCGGCTTTCTGAGCCTTCAATAGTTGCTGTGATCGCTCCAGCGCCAGCAGCGAGGTACGAATGGACGGGCTGTGCTCCATGGCAATTTCCATGGCTTTGTCGAGGGTGATGAACTGCTGTGCTGAAGCAATTCCTCCCTGGAGCAGCAGTCCAAGCAGTAGTAGTTTGGTTTTCGAGAACAGGTTTTTCATTTCTATCTGATTTCAATTTTTAAATTTCATTATCGATAAAGCTTCAAGCTTTGAGCTGTCAGCTTTAAGTTTTCCATCCAGCCGCTTTCTTTTCATTCTGGTTACTGCGACTGAATACTGGCCACTGATCACTGTTTAACCAGTTTTACCGCATCGGCAATCACTGTTCGTCCCGAGTTTTCGTTGCTCAGTTCGACTATCGCTGTGTCGGGCGAGAAGTAGAACGCACCCAGGTGGTTCCAGCCGTCGTCCGCCGTTTTAATATCGACGATAGCGGCTTCGTCTCCATCGTCGTGATGAACGGTGTAATGGTATTCGCCGGGGTTGTCATTCCGGCCTGGTCCACGACGCTGCATCTTGGCGATGTAAGCGTAAACATCGTAAAAGCCGGCTTCGGTGATTGGAATATTCCAGGTTGCTATTTGGTCGCCGCTTCCCGAACGGATGTAGTAAGCCGAACGGACGTAAGTTCCGTAGAACGATGAGTTGGTCGTCAGCGTCCAACTGCGAGGTGGTTGCCAGTTGTTCATTCCCGAGTATTTCTCGGTGGTGACGTCATCTTTGGTCAGCAGTTTTTTCAGTAAACTGGTTTCTGTGTTGTCGCTCACTTTAAATCCGGGATCCTCATTGTCCAGAATAATTTCGTTGTCTTCGGCAACGCGTACCGGGATGTCGACCACTTTTTCGCCTTCAAAGGGAATCGCTTTCGGGTCTTCCTGGATATTGTCCAGTGGCAGACGGATCTCCGAGGGTAGGTTGCGCGAAACCAGCGTGTTGATGGTTCCGCCCCGCGGTGTTCCGGCAAGCAGGAAACTTACCTCCTTGGTTTGGTTGCCGTCCAGGTGAACAAGTTTCGTAATATTGTCAGTCGAACTTCTTGAGCCGGGGCCAAATCCGCCGCCAATACGGAATTCAACCGATACGATCCCTTCTGTTTCTTCGGTATTGCTGATTTTAAATTTGACCATGGTTTTTAGCTGGTCGCCATCGAGCACATTCACGGCCGAGACATTGCCCACCAGGAATGCCGGCAGCTCTTTGCTGCTGAACCAGTCCTTCATGTAGGGAATCAGGTCGATGTCGAAGCGGCTTTTTACTTCATCGTTAAAATCTTCAATGGAGGCATTGCCAAATTTCACCCGGTTCAGGTAGCTATAAAGGAAATCCTCGAAAGCGTCGTCGCCCGCTTTGCGTTTAATGATGCTGAATAGCGAGGTTCCTTTGAGCTGGATAACATTGTCGATGATTTGTTTCTGTTCGGGGTCTTTCAGCAGTTCCTCAAGGCTGTTTGAAAGCAGCGCCATGTTGGCCTGTTCGTCCTCCGAAGTTCCCTGCATATCGCGCAGCCAGCCCATCTGGTTGCTGCTCAGGTTACTTTTTTTGTAGCCCTCAAAAACGCGGTCGGTCACCGGCCATTCTTTCGACGAAATGTAATAGGCATAGTCGTAAAACAGCGGGAAAGCGAAGTAGGTATTGGTACTTTCTTCAACCTGCATTTGCCCCCCCGAGCGGCTGAAATTGGGTCGGCCGCTTTCGCTGGTAAAGGTTGAAAGGAAATTCTTCAAAACCTGTATTTTCTTTTCTTCGGGCGTCATGTCCTGTTGGCGGTCGCGTGGCCCAAAGCCTTGCTGTCCTTCAAAACGTCCGTTGAAATCGGCTTCGTCAACCAGCACACCTTTTTCGGCATACAACATCATCTCGGGTTGCATCTGTTCGCGGGTGCCGCTCAATACGCGGTCGTAGCTGTAATACTGTACCGGCACTTCAACCAGCGAGAAGCGTTCGAAGGGGTAATACATGTCCAGCGAGCGTTCGAAGTCCTGCAACGATTCGAGAACCAGTTCCGGAATCGTGTCCTTTATGTCCTCGAAGATGCTCGAAA
Organism: Mangrovibacterium diazotrophicum; assembly: GCF_003610535.1. Taxonomy (NCBI): domain Bacteria; kingdom Pseudomonadati; phylum Bacteroidota; class Bacteroidia; order Marinilabiliales; family Prolixibacteraceae; genus Mangrovibacterium; species Mangrovibacterium diazotrophicum. The sequence goes on from NZ_RAPN01000001.1 coordinate 3,997,291, forward strand.
AGTAATCGTGTCCTTTTTTCGTGTAGATATTGAAGTCGAGACCGTCAATGTTTTGTTCAAGTCTATCATATTCGCCGATAACCAGCGAAATTTGCGAGTTGGCATGGCTCGATTCAAACCGAAAAGTATCGCCGTCTTGTTCCGATTTGCCTTGCGAAATGGCTGTCAGTCCGGGTTTGGTTGTTACTTCAAGTTTGTAGCGGCTAAACTGGCGGGCCAGCCACTGGCTGTTTGTTTTTCCGTAACCGGCGCCGGGTACCGGATACCAGGCATTTTCACGGGTCAGCAGCACATAATCGTCCGTTAAAAATGCGTATCGCTTATCAATTTGGTACATGAAATTCTTGAAAGCTTCCTCGCGGGTTTCATCATCAATGTCAAGGAAAGCAGCAGCTTCATTGATGTTTCCGGCGTAGGTGAATTCAATTTCGGCCCGGTCACCGGCATTCAATTCATAATCTTTCAGCTCAATAATTCCCAGTTTCTGTTCAAAGGCTTGAGTTTGTCCGCCGACTTTCAGTTCACTCACTTTTAGTCCGGGATTCAGGCTGAATATGACTTTTTTGATTGGTTTGCTACCTCCGTTTCTGACGCTCAGCACAGCCGTTGTCTCAATTTTATCGCCTTCGTGTTTGAGTTTAATGTCGTAATCGCGAACCCGAACGGCAGGGTTACCCAAGTAACTTTCGTTCAGGGTCTGCATGTTTTGGCGCAAGTCGCGTTCAGTCATAAACTGGTGTACATGGGAGTAGCCCAGGTAAAGCGCAACGAGCAAACAAACGGTTCCTAAAACAGAAGCTCCGTAGCGGACTCCCTCCGAATGCGGCAGGCGTTTTAGCAGCAGAATGGTATATAAAATGAATGAAAGTCCGAAGAAGAAATACATGCCGCGGTGAACCAGCAGGGTGTGCATGTTGCCAAAGCCCACAAAATCAGAATAGGTAAGCGGAATATTGAAGGCCATGTAGTCGAAGAGGTAGTAAAACTTGGCCTGCAAATAGAACAGCGAAATGGCAACGTAGCCGAGCAAAACCACAAAAGTTACGGCCTGGTTTTTAATAAGCGACATAACCAAAAATGACAAGCCCATGATGAACACCAGCGTCGGCACGCTAATGAGCAGGAAGTACCACAGGTAAGCGATGTAAGTTACCTCGGTGTGTTTGGCAATGAGGTTGAAAATTAAGGCGATGCCCAGGATGATGAGGTTGAGCACGATGAAAACGCCCAGGTTACCGAGGGTTTTCCCGATTACATATTCGCCGTTGGTCATCGGGCGCATGTAGATCACCTCAGTGGTATCGAGTTTTTTGTCGCGTTTCAGGAAGTCGCTGGCCAGGAAGATGGCAATAATGGCTTGCACCACATTCAGCAGCAACAGGTTCACATAAGGGATGTTAGCCGGTAGTCCCTTTAGCGCCCACATGCCGGCACCTCCGCCCATCTGAATTAATGTGCCGATATTGAAGAATACCAAAACGACCATCGCCAGGATGGCGAAAATGCGGAAGAACCAGCTTCGTAGCAAGGTCGTTGTTTCATACTTCGCGATGGCACGAATGTTATGCAGAGAGATCATAGGTTACTATTTTGTTGTTGTCGTTATCTGTTTGTCAATTTCATCTTGGCTTCCAGTGAGGGTTTGACTTGAAGTCAAGCCCTCACTGAAAACACAGTTTTGTCTTTACACCGCCGACCACTGGTTCAGTTTGTTTTCCATGTAGTACACGTATGCATGTTCCAGGTTCGGGTCGATGTTGTGCCCGTAGTAGCCGTTTATCTGGTCGGCTACGACCTGTATTTCCCAGCCTTCAGCAGTTGGAACAGTTGAAATAACCGGGTATTTTTCGTTGATTTCCATGTATTCACTTTCGGTCGCTTTAATCAGCCAAACTTTGCCATTGGCTTGGCTAACAATATCATCCGGTGAGCCGCTGTAGGCCAGTTCACCTTTGTTCAGCAGGGCCATGTTTTTACAGGTACTCGAAATGTCGCCAACAATGTGGGTTGAAAGGATGATGATAACATCCTGGGTTGAGATCGTCGACAGCAGGTTACGAAAGCGGATGCGTTCTTCGGGGTCGAGGCCGGTGGTTGGCTCGTCGACGATAATTAATCGCGGGCTGTTGATGAGAGCCTGCGCAATGCCGAGGCGGCGTTTCATACCACCCGACAGTCGGTTGGCTTGCCGGTCTCGCGCTTCAAACAAACCAACTTCTTCCAGCATTTTATCAACCGAGTCGGCGCGAAGTTTTTTGTCTTTAATGCCGGCAAGGCGAGCGGCATAGTCCAGAAATTCGTAGGTTTTCAATTTCGAGAAAAAGCGAAAATCCTGCGGCAGGTATCCCAGCATTTTCCTGATTTGCTTGCGATCCTTCACCAAATCGAAACCATCGATGGTGACTTTCCCCGAGCTGGGTTTCATCAGGGTGACCAGAATGCGCATTAGGCTCGATTTCCCCGCGCCGTTTGGCCCGAGTAAGCCGAACATTCCGTCATTAATTTCCAAGTTGATGTTATTGATGGCCCGATTCCCGTTCGGATAGATTTTGCTTAGTCCTTCAATGGTTATCTTCATTTGTTCAGTCGCGTTGTTTGTAAACTTTTAGGGGAGGCATATTTTTAGTTCTGAGACTATCGTTCTTTGGAATCGTTTAATCCGGGAATAGGAAATTAACGTATTAAAAATCATTTTTACTTTTAATTTCGATGAACGCTTCTCAGCAGGCGATAAGCCGCGCGTTTACAGGAAATTTTATGCCAATGCCGGATAACATTTCATTTCCACACAACTAATTTGAGGTTTATGATAATTTAGGGTTTGGATTGTGCTTGTGTATTTCAGTTCCTAAATCTAAATTATGATTCGTCCGGGTGTTTTGTTGATTTTCATGTTTGTCTGTATTCGATTATCGGCACAGGAAATTACCCCACATTCCTATTATATTTCAATAGACGGAATGCTTGGAAATTTTATTGGTCACGAGTTTCAATTCAATTACGTCTTGTCTGAGAAGTATACTTTTCGATTCGGACATGCATTCCAGGATCGAAAGGCCGCTTCGATACCTGCTGACTTTAGTGGTGGTCTTGCGGGGGGATTGACTTTCGGGTTGACAAACCCTCGGGATGAAATTCAAAGCTATCAGTTACTGGTTGGACGTATTTTTATGATTGAAGATCAGCACAAGGCACGCTTGAATTTATCAGCCGGAATTGCGCGGTCGCATTTGAAGGAATACACAAATTGGAAGGGCGAGAATAATGGTATCTTATCGCTTGGTTGGAACTATTCCGCCGATTTGGTATCTTCAGAAAAGTGGAGCTTTGTGTTTAATCCCCGGCTCGAGATTGTTGCAACCCGTTATTTGGGTGTGTCTCTTTCTACTTTTCTTCAATATAATTCTTCAGGGACGACTTGGGGATTTGGAGCAGGATTGTTGCTTGGAAAACTTCGCAATAAGCAAAAATAATCGGTACACCTGTGAAGGTCTCTCCACACCCCGGAAAGCCATTCTACATTCGTGTTGAATCGTCATTTTAGACTTCTGCCTTTTTATCGTATTGATATGTAGTTACCTATGGGGTTTAGTCATTGCTAATTCTTAGCTTGGCACCTTTTTCGTTGACCAAGGGGTGAATCATTCACCCTCAAATTTTATTTATGGAGAAGATATTTACGACTGAATTTTGGGAAACGGTCGCAACTAGTCTTGCACATTGGGTGGTTACCGAGTTGCCTTCGCTGGTGATTTTATTGGTGCTGTTCATGATCCTGCTGCGTGTTGTCAAGTTTTTCATTTCCAAATTGAAAAAGTTATTAGTCACTCAAACGATTCATCGGCAGGAGGAACCCGACACAGAGGCTGAAAAACGCCTGAACACACTGATGGGCATCGTTCGAAAAGGAGCAGTTATCATTTTATGGTCGCTGTTTATTATGATTTTTCTGAAAAAGATCAATATAGAAATCGGTCCGATTTTGGCCGGTGCCGGTATCATCGGTTTGGCTGTTGGGTTTGGTGCTCAGGAGTTGGTTCGTGATTTCATCACCGGATTTTTCATCCTGCTTGAGAACCAAATTAGAACAGGCGACGTGGCTATAATCAACGGAACCGGAGGGTTGGTTGAAAAAATTGAGCTTCGTACAATTACGTTGCGCGACCAGTCGGGCGTGGTGCACATCTTCCAGAACGGGAAAATCAATACTGTTTCGAATATGACGAAAGGCTGGTCGGCCATGGTATTTGATATTGGTGTGGCTTATAAGGAAGATCTGAACAAAGTGATGAAGGTCATGAAAGAAGTTGCAGATGGTATGCAGAATGATCCGCAGTTTAAAGATCGCATTCTGGAGCCGATGGAGATTTTCGGTCTCGACAGTTTTGGCGACAGCGCGCTGGTCGTGAAAGGGCGTATCAAAACCCGTCCGATCGAACAGTGGAACGTAGGCCGCGAATACAACAAGCGGCTGAAGGAAGCTTTCGATGAACATCGGATTGAGATACCATTCCCGCACCGCACGATTTATTGGGGAGAAGAAATTGACCCGCTGAAACTGAGTATGCAAAAAGCTGAAGAGATTGCCCGTGAAAAGGCAAACAAAGAATAAGTTCTGATTTGTGATTGTTTTACAATGTGAAAAGGCTGTCGGCACAGAGGTGCGACAGCCTTTGTTTCACTGTTTAATTGCTTATTGAAAAAGGGAGGGGAGAATATCGATTTATTTCGTTTTTCCTGTTTCTACCTGAACTTCAGTTTCGACTTCAACTTTCTTTTTTGTTGGTTTTTTGCGAATAATTTCGATTTTTTCACGACCATCGCTCATGTCTTTTTTTGTGAATGAGATAATATCCGGATCATTCAAATCAATCAGGTTCGACTTGTCCATTCGTTGCATCTGTTTTACGTGCATTGCTCTTGGTGGGCGTTGCATGTCCGGTCCACGGAAGCTCATGAAATCGTCACCTCTTTCACCTTTATGAATGAACATCATGTGGTGTGTTGAGTCTCCATCCTGGAATTTGAATTCGCGCATGGCTTCAAATTCGCCTGGTCCGCGGTGCATAAATACTTCTCGTCTCTGTCCGTCCGGACCTTCGAAACGGAAATGTTTCATGTGTTTACGCATTACCGAGTCATTCGGGAAATCAGGAGGCATTGGTGGTTCGCCGCCCGGGAAAAATTCGTCGAACTCGCCTTCGCCAAACCAGGTGAAGTCTCCGTTATCGGTGATGACAGTGTCCAGTTCTGTTTTTACGCCATCTTCAATTTTTACGATTTTCAAATGCTTTTTTGCGGGTTTCTCGTCCTGCTTTGTATCATCGGTTGTTTGGGCCCAAGCCCCGGTTGCGCAAAATAGTGTTGCGGCAACGAATAGTGTTTTTGCGTACGTTTTCATGTTTTATTTTTTTTGATTTCGAATTCTGAAACAAAGATAGAGGCGACCCCCGGCAACTATGAGTTAACGGCAAGCTAAAATGAGTTAAAGAAAAGTTAAAGTCGAAAAGGGCTGTATTTTAAAGCCTTATATTTGAACTGAAATTAGAGGTGGAAATAAATCAGCCGGATGAACAGAAAGACTTTTAGTTATATCGTGATTCTCATGGGACTGTCGATTGTGGGCATTATCCTGGTGCAAATCATTTGGATTAACAACGCGATTGGAGTTAAGAATGATTTGTTTGACCGGAGTGTGAATGAAGCCATGGGGCAGGCTGCTCAGCGATTGGAGGATCGGCGTAATTTTCGGATTTTTACCAGGTTGGGAGATCGCGATAGCGTGATTTGGGTTGAAAACAATACGCCTCCGCCGCCTCGCCGGATGGACATGTTTCGGGGTAAGAAATATCCCGGAGATATTCAATTCGAATTCCATACGGATAGTGCCGGAGTACAGAGACACAGCTATTCTTTTAAAGGTGATTCGGGTCAGCATTTTCAATCCGAGACGGTTGTAATTACCCGCGACGACAGTACCATTGTTAACGTGCAAAAAGTAATTGCCGAGAACGAACGGAAACTGGATTCACTGAACATGGCGCTGGATTCGCTCGAGTTTACATCGCCCGGATTTCAAAAGCGGGTGGAGCGAAAGACGCAGGATTTAAAAAACTTCACACACCGGGTAATTACCGAGATGACCGATGTTGAACATGAGCGCATTCCGATTCCGGAAATTGCGGAGGTAGTTCGGCGCGAACTTTCGGATAAAGACATCCCAATCGATTTCGATTTGGCAGTCGCGGAGCATGATACCATTCGGGGATTGTCGGCCAATGCTGATAGCCTGGCTTTGGTGAATACTTCCTATGTCGTTCGGTTGTTTCCGCGCTCAATCTTTGATCGCGACACTGAGCTTCGGCTGTATTTTCCGCAACAGGGCACTTTTATTTACCAATCGGTGACCTGGCTGTTAGCGGCATCGTTGATTTTTTCGCTGATCATTTTGCTCACCTTCAGTTTGAGTATTTGGTTTATGCTTCGTCAAAAGAAAATCTCGGAGATGAAGACGGATTTCATCAACAACATGACGCATGAATTCAAAACACCGATTGCAACAATATCGGTGGCTGCCGATTCTATTTTAAATGAAAAAGTGATTCGCCAGCCCGATCGGGTTCAGTACTACGTGGACATGATTAAGAAAGAGAACATCCGGATGAACCGTCAAGTCGAAGATATTTTGACCATCGCACGGCTCGACAAAAAGGAGTTCGATTTTCAATGGCAGGCAGTTGATCTGCATTTGTTGATCGAGGATGTTTGCGAGAGTATTCGGCTGCAGGTAAATAAACGGGGTGGCGAATTGAAGGTGAAACTCGATGCTATGAATCCCATTGTGACCTCGGATCCGGTGCACTGCTCCAATTTAATTTACAATTTGCTCGACAACGCGAATAAATATTCTCCTGATCACCCGGAGATTGAAATCTCGACGAAAAATACGGCCACTGGAGTTTTGGTTTCGGTTAGCGATAAAGGCATCGGGATGACGAAAGCGGTGCAGGCGAAAATATTTGAACGTTTTTACCGCCAGACGAGTGGAAATATTCACAACGTGAAAGGGTTTGGACTGGGGCTCAGTTATGCGAGAGCCGTGGTCGAGGCCAACAAAGGGAGCATTCAGGTGCACAGCGAGCCGGGGAAAGGTAGCCGGTTCGAAGTATTGTTGCCCTTTGCTTTAGACGTTTAAAAGAGGATTGATTCATGAAAGACCAGAATATACAGATTTTCTTGTTGGAGGATGACCTCAGTTTTGGGGCTGTGCTGAAATCGTACCTGGAGTTGAACGACTACGAAGTTACTTGGGTGGACGATGGTAAACGTGCCGTGGAGCGCTTCCGGGAGGGCAGTTTTCAGCTGTGCCTGCTGGATGTGATGCTGCCCAATGTGGATGGATTTACCGTTGGAAAAGAAATCCGCCAACTGGACAAACAGGTACCTTTCATCTTTTTGACGGCCAAAGCTATGAAGCAGGACGTTTTGAAAGGTTATGAAGTAGGAGCGGATGATTACGTAACCAAACCTTTTGACACGGAAGTGCTTCTTTGTAAAATAAAAGCAATTCTGAACAGGGGAAGGGCGACTGAGGCGCCGGAGGCCGAGTGGTACGATATTGGGAACTATCGGTTTCATCTTCAGAAAAGGAGCATCACCAAAGGAGAACAGGAGCAGAAGTTGTCGCCGAAGGAAGCCGAATTGCTGCAGCTGCTGGTCGAATACAAGAACAACCTGCTGCCTCGCGAAACGGCCTTGAAGAAAATTTGGGGCGACGATGGCTACTTCACCGCCCGCAGCATGGACGTTTACCTGACCAAGTTGCGAAAATACTTCGCTGAAGATCCGTCTATCGAAATAAAAAATATTCACAGCAGCGGTTTTATCCTGCAGGTTCGCGATTAACGCAATTGATGAGTTTTTTTAGTGCCGAAAAGAAATTTACTAAGCTTCTGAAAGACACGGGGGACGATGGATTTTAAAGGAATGGGATCGATTATGTTTTGTTAAAAGTTTGGGGCTTTCGCATTAAACTGGCTTAATAATTGTAATCAATCGTTCGCAACTTCATACTTTTGTCAATATAAATAGAGGCAAATTACCGTTTGTCCACCCTGTTCCATTTTTTATGATACGTCGCATTTTTCAAATACTGATTCCCTGTGTCTTTCTTTTTGTGGCTCGGGCTGAGGCCTTTGGCTGGGATCCGCTCACGTCGATTCTGAAAAAAGATACCTTAAAAACGGAACCGAAACGATACAGCTATTTTTCTGCCCGATACGAAATTGGTCGTGTTTTGCAAACCAACGATTTTGTGCGCGGAGAAAATTTGGCAGGAAAGCCAATTGATACTTTTCATGCCCTGACCTTGAGTTATGGTGTGCAAACGACGGGCCGAAAAGAATGGCAACACGTGTTGAATTTCCCGTATTACGGAGTTTCTTTTTACAATGCTAATTTTTTCAATTCAAGGGAATTGGGTTATCCAACGGCACTTTATGGTTTTATAGGTTTGCCGATCAAACGTGGCCCGCGGTCGAGTTTTGGTTACGAGTTGGGATTTGGACTAACCTACAACTGGCAGCCGTATGATGAATACAATAACCCTTTCAATATTGCAATTGGTTCGCACCGCACGGTGTATGGTGGAGGTAACTTGTACTACAGTTACGATCTGACGCCGCGTTGGGAGTTGAAAGGGGGAGTTGAATTTTCGCACTTTTCGAATGGGGCGACTAAGCAACCCAACAGCGGGCTCAACCTGTTTTCTCCTTTTGTCGAGTTAAAATATTCATTCCACGATCGCCCGGAGTTAGTTCGGGTGATGCCTCCGGCTTATCAAAAACATTCAGAGATAGCGGTGCAGTACGGGATCGGCAAGATGCAGGAGGAATACCGCAGTAAGGAGAGCGAAGATATTTTTGCCCTGGAATCGTTCATGATGATGAATGTATCGGTGGCTTGGTTGAGGCAAACGACCTGGAAGCATAAATTCGGTATTGGTACGGATTTGACCTACAACGAAGAGGGTAATGTAAAAATCACTTATCACGAAGGACAGGAGCCCGATGTTGAAAAATCGTCAGCTTTTTTCGATAAAACGTCGATGGGGATTTACGGGACCTACGAGTTTTGTATCGACCGCCTTTCGCTGGCTTCATACCTTGGTGCTTACGCTTTACGGAAACACGATGATCGGGAACCACCACTGCTTTATCAAAAGTTCGGTGCGAAATACCATTTCAAGAATGACATGTTTATTGGGATTTTGGTGCGTGCACACAACTTCTCCGTTGCCGATTTCATCGAATGGAATATCGGCTACCGCTTTAAATGGTATTGATGTTCGTCGGTTATTCCGGTTGATAGCCTGAAAGGTTCAGTATTTTTTTGCAGTCTTTTTCTTCCATTAATTCAGGGATCGTCACTTCCGAATGTTTATTCATGTAAGCTTTCACAATCTGCCAACCCAGCCAGGCTCCGGTTCGTCCGGGTGAATCGGCGGTGAAGCTTGATGTGTACGGCGAATCGTCGACATAACGTTTTATGTCCATACGCTCGGTTGAGAAAAGCATTTTGTATTCAGCCAGGTAGGTCCACATCGCATTTTCTTTGATGGAACAAAACTCCAGTTGTTTTTGGGTGTATCCGATTTTTAGCGAGTCCGGTGTATCGGGCAAAGTCGCGTCCAGCAGGTACAACATTTTCCCTTCATAAATCATCCGGTCAATCAGTTGCTGACCGTAACCGTTAAAGGGGAAAATGGTGGTGCTCCAGGCGTACATGGCATCCGAAACAATCTTGTCCGGATTCATATTGATTGTTTGGTAATTCGGAATTCCCAGGCGCGGGTAATAATTGCAATCGCGTCCAAGGTACTTGTCGAGTCCGATTCCCATCAGGCTGTCCGTCATGATTACCGACTGGTTGAAGCCGCTGATGCAGGTGAAAACTTCTGGGATGACTTTGTCCGGAAAGTAGTAGTTGAAATAGCGGAAAGCTTGTTGAAGTCCGTCTTTAATTTGATTGCGGTCGATTGTTGCATCAACTTTTCCTTTCACCTCTAAAATCAGGCTGTCGGACACAAACGAATTCAGCCGCTCGGCGAAACCCTCGTCCTCCGGATAGCCAATTGTAATTATTTCGGAACTGAAAAGCGGTAGGATGTTCGGGTATTTTTTCTCCAGGTCGGGAAGTTGTTGTTCCAGATTGGTGCCGGCTGCAAATAGATCAGTATCGAAAGCATAAAACTGAAAATCGATTTTCGTATTCGATAAATCAACCTTAAACGGATTTCGGCCACAGGATACCAACAAAACAAAGCAACATGCAATCAGGAACAATTTTTTCATAACTCAGTCAATTTTCAACCTTGCATTTTTTCATGCAAAAGACCCCGGTTTTTCGGGATCTTTTCTGTTCAAACTAAAATTTGCAGGAAATATTTTAGCGATGATAGTTAAAAAAAGATAACTGCACAAAAGTTGAAACGGAAGGCCGAAGGAAACACATGACGCTGCGGCCCTTCCTTTTTGGGGCTGGTTTAGTAAACGGCGTCAATCAGCTCCCAAAGTTCAGACCGAACAAGCTCTCGCGTTTCATTGGTTTCCTGGCTGATTTTGCCCATGTCTTCACCCGGATGCGCAGCTTTCATTGCCGCATTGTAGTCCGCTTGTCCGAGCTGCGAGAAGTCTTTGAAGTCGTTTACGGTGATGTATTGATAATCGAGTCCGTAACCGGAGGGGTACACTCTGCCCCAAAGCGACCAGCCCGCCCGGGTTCCGGCTTTGATGAATTGTTCGTGGATAGGCTTCCAAACCTGATCTTCCATTTTCAGGTATTCGCCGTCTTCGCCTTGTTTGACGCGCATGTAGTCTACCTGCACAAATTTTGGCTCGGTGCTGTCGGGAGGCATTGGAATGTAATCCTGGCGGTACAAAAGATTTCGGGTAACCAGGTCGCGGCTTTCCTCGGTGTCGGTGTTTACCGCTTCAACATCCTTATCCGGATGCACAGTTATCGGATCAACCGACCACGGGTTTTCTAACTTTTCAGGATTGTTGAAAATAGTAACCGTGGCATAATTGTATGGATCCGAGGTTGCAGTGTACCGAATCCGATAGAACAACCAGGCAACAATATCGCCGTTGTCAGCACGAGCCTGGTGCACTTGCTTCCAAAAATTATGTTCTAATTCAACGTAATGCCACTCCTGTCCGGGTTTGGTTTTCATGTAGTCGACAATGGCAAACAGGTTGTCGTTTTGTGAAAAACTATCGAGCGAGGAGAGTGAAAAGAGGAGTGCGAACAGAAATGGGGCGCTTTTTTTGAGCGAGAGTTTGGGTAATTTCATTTTCATAACAGGGAAACTAAGATGTTAAACATAGGTTCTTTACGAGGTGTGTAATGCAGATGTTGGAAAAAAAGATGTAAAAATCTGTAAATATGTTGAGAAAATCATTTGTTGGGTAGAACGTGCGCTTCAGCCTGGTTCTGTTTTCCGAACCAGGGAATCAAACACATTTTTATGTTGAAGGAGACTTGGATAAAAAAAATAATATCCGAGCTTTGTGAATACCAAAAACAGTAGGAAAACGTTTTCCGGATAGCCGATGATCCTTTTGGGAAGTGCGCCGGAATAATTAGTAAAACAGAAAATCTGCCATGAAAAGAAATTTTAGTCTATTGGTCTTGTTGCTCTTTTTAAGCGCGACAAGCTTTGCTCAGGAAAAATTTGCACTCGCATTTACGGCCAGCCCAACTATCAACTGGATGTCGGCGGGCGCTTCTGAAATCAATAATAACAAATCGACGCTGGGATACGAGTTTGGTGTGAACGGCGATTTTTATTTCGACCAGGAAATGCGTTACGCGTTTGCCACCGGTGTGTTGATTAGCCAAACTGGAGGCGAGTTGACCTACAATACACAGCAAGACTTTAACTTTGGAGGAGAGACTTTTGCTCCGGGTACCAGTATCCGCTATCGGATGAAGTACATCGAAATTCCGGTAGGATTGAAATTGCGTACGAACCAATTTTACCGCTGGACTTACTGGGGGCTGTTCGGTCTTTACGGTGCTGTAAATGTTGGCGACAAAGGCGACTCGAGCGATGGTTTGCTGGATAAAGCGGACATCAATAAAGAAGTAAAGCTTTTTAATGCCGGTTTGAACATCGGAATTGGTGCCGAGTATGATCTGGGAGAGCGCAATTCATTGATTTTGGGCCTGACCTACAAAGATGGTTTCACCGATGTAACGAAACACGGACTGGGTGAAAAAACGACCGTAAATTCACTTACCTTTAAATTCGGCCTGGTTTTCTGATATTTCAGTAACAGGTTTTCCGATTTCACTTATTTTTGTCGAGTCGCCGGTTTGTTCCGGGACTGGCGAAAAAGTTTGACTGATGAGCAGGCTTTTTCGTTGGATCGATTATTTGAAAAAACAAGAAAATGAAAGTTGCGCTAGCCCAGTTGAATTATCATATTGCTAATTTCGAGAGTAATTCGGAAAAAATTATTGATGCCATTAAGGCGGCCAAAGATGAAGGTGCCGACTTGGTTGTGTTTTCCGAATTGGCCGTTTGCGGTTATTATCCCCACGATTTACTCGAACGCAAAGAGTTTATCGAACTGGCCATTCAAACTATTCACGAAATAGCAAAATCATGCGTGGGCATTGCAGCCATCGTTGGTGGGCCAAGTATCAACGAAAGCAGCCGGGGTAAGAAATTATTCAATTCAGCCTATTTTTTAAACGAAGGTGAAGTGAAGGCCGTGCGCCACAAATCTTCGTTGCCAACCTACGATATTTTCGACGAGTACCGTCACTTCGAACCTAATCGCGATTACGAGGTGGTTGAGTTCATGGGGAAAAAGCTGGCCCTGACAATCTGCGAGGATTTGTGGGACGAGCAGCCAACTCAAAATGAATTTGGCCGCGACAAGCTATACCAGCGCAACCCGATGAAAGAGCTGAGTCAACTGAATCCGGATTTGGTGATCAATTTGTCGGCTTCGCCTTTCTCGTACAACCAGGAAAGCTGGCGGAAAGATATTTTGGTGATGAATGCACTGAAATACAAACTGCCGATTATTTACGTCAACCAAACCGGTGCGCAAACGGAATTGATTTTCGATGGGGGCTCGTGCTTTGTGAAAGCTGACGGCTCGATCCCGGTTGAGATGGCTTATTTCAAAGAAGATTTTCAGATTGTTGACACCGAAAATCCGATGGAGCTGAAACAGCCCAAGCAAGATTACATCGGAAAAATTCATCAGGCATTGATTTTAGGGATCCGTGATTATTTCAAAAAGATGCGGTTTCAGGATGTTGTGCTCGGTTTATCCGGAGGGATCGATTCGGCGGTTGTGTGTGCACTGGCTGCCGAAGCGTTGGGAAGTAGCAATGTTCGCGGAATATTGATGCCTTCGCGCTATTCGTCGGATCACAGTGTGGCCGATGCGATTCAGCTGGCTGAGAATTACGGCGTGAAATACGACATCGTAGGAATTCAAAATATGGTGGATGATTTTGAAAAAGAATTAGGACCCATCTTTGAAAATTTGCCGGCTGGTGTTGCCGAAGAAAATGTTCAGGCCCGCACACGCGGAATTTTGGTGATGGCCGTCTCCAATAAATTTGGGAACATTCTGTTGAATACGACAAACAAGAGCGAATGCGCTGTTGGATACGGAACCTTGTATGGCGATATGAACGGTGGTTTGTCGGTTTTGGGTGATGTTTACAAAACGGATGTTTACAAATTGGCCCGCTACATTAACCGCGATAAGGAGTGGATTCCGGAAAACAGTATCGTCAAAGCACCGTCTGCTGAGCTTCGTCCCGACCAAAAGGATACCGATTCGTTGCCGGATTACGATATTCTGGACGCCATCCTGTTTAAATACATCGAAATGAATCAGTCACCCGAAGAAATCATTGAACAAGGTTTTGAGCGCGAGACGGTATTAAAAACGGTACGTATGGTCAACCAAAACGAGTATAAACGTTTTCAATCCCCTCCAATTTTAAGGGTTAGTTCCAAAGCTTTTGGTTTTGGCAGAAAGATGCCTTTGGTTGCTCGTTATAGTTAAGCAAAAGCTCATTTTTGGTGCCGTAAACGAGAACGGCTATTTTTCTTCGCAGCAAGGTTTTAGAAGCTCAAAATAAGTCAGTGAAAAATTTCATATTTCACAAAATTAATTAACTTTGATGCTGTAAAACATGTAAAACGAAACCTATGCTGAGTCAAGAACAGGGGATCAAAGAAATTTTTGAAAACCCGAAGTCGGTTTTCAGTCTATTGAGTCTCCCGGAGCGAGAAGAACTACTAACCCAAATGCAGATCGTCAATTTCAAAAAGAATGATTTCATCTATAAAGAGGGCGATGTCCCCTCAGCCTTTATGTTCCTGATTGACGGAAAAATCAAAATTTTTAAAGAAGGTGTCGGAGGCCGCGAACAAATCATCCGAATGACCAAGCCCTTGGGCTACGTTGGTTACCGCGCACTGATTGCAGAAGAGATCCACAACGCTTCGGCGGTTACTTTGGAAGATTCCAATGTTTTAATTGTGAACTCGGAACATTTCTTTGGGAAATTACTTCGCAACCCGGATTTTGCCTTCCGGTTGATTCAAAAACTGGCCCGTGAGTTGGGCTTCTCAAACTCCAGAACCGTTACTTTAACCCAAAAACATATTCGCGGACGTTTAGCCGAATCGCTGTTGCTTTTAAAAGAAAAGTACGGCTTCGAGCACGATGGTATTTCATTGAAAGCTTACCTTTCCCGCGAAGATATCGCCAACCTGTCGAACATGACAACTTCCAATGCAATCCGGACACTGTCGACTTTTTCGAGTGAAAAAGTTATTGCAATCGACGGTCGGAAAATAAAGATATTGGATTTAAATAAGCTTGAACGAATAAGCAAACTAGGATAAAATAGGAATCCCGCTTCGGCGGGATTTTTTGTTTCTAGAAAGTTGTAGCACGCAGAGTCTAATTTATTTGGCTTGCCGTAAAAATGAGTCTGGGTTGAAACTGACAACTTTCGATAAGCAAGACAATAAGATTGCCGGAAAATTTTCAGATTCTTTTTCAGTCATTTATAGATTAGTCCTATTTAAATGTGCCGTTTGTGATCGTTTGGGCATCCAGATGGTATTTCAAGATACTGCTCAGCCTCAGAATCTATCTGTCCTCAAGCCGGACTGGCTCTTCCTTTTCCAATCGATGAAAAGGAAGCAAAATTCTTGTCAAAACGAACCCTCGGCCGGGCGTTTTGACGGCCAATGCACGAGCTATGAACTACCTATTCCGAAATATTAACCTTGACTTTTGAGGTTAATCCCCAAAGTAACTTCAGTCCGGGAGGACACTCTTGTTCAGTATTATTGAAACTAAATCTGTTCCCAGCCTTTCCGGTAGGTGTGCCGAATCCATTCCTCCGCCATCGGTTGCGCCGGCAACTCCAGGTATTGGTTGTTAAAGCGCGGGTCTCCGGCAATAACTTCAAAATCGCTTTTACGTAGAATCGACAATTTATCGTCGGGCATGATGTTCGTGAATTGCATGGTCGCACCTTCCCATTTGAGTTTTCGCCCGAGACTTTGCAGACGCACAGCCAGTACGCCAAGCATCACCATTTCGTTCAACGGGCCGGCGTAGCCAAAGTTGGACGACGCCTCGACCCGGTTGTCGCGGCTTTCCTTGCAGGCGCGAATCCAGTCTTTTTCGTGGCCACCGGTCATGGCATCGGGTATGCGGCGGAATTGTCGCATGGGCTTTTCAAAGTGAGCCATCTCGCTCGTTGGCAGCAGGCGTGGATTGAGCGCATAAGTTCCGCACATGATTTTACCTTTGGTGCCGTAGAAAATACAACCGCCATCGCGGTCACCCATTTCTTCGCCTTCTTTTAGCTCGTCCGGACGCGGAGGCATCAGGCCGCCGTCGTACCAATTCACAGTAACCGCGGGCATGGCCACTTTTGGCAAATTGTCGCGGGCAGGGAATTCATAATAAATAGTTTGAGCATTTGGAGCCGAGTCGGTCGTGAAATTCGTCGAGCTGGCCTGGACTGAATCCGGATATTCGAGCATCAGTGCTTTGAATACCGGGTCGAGAATGTGGCAAGCCATATCGCCAAGTGCACCGGTTCCGAAGTCCCACCAACCGCGCCAGTTCCACGGATGATAGATTTCGTTGTAGGGGCGCATCTTTGCCGGGCCGATGAAGGCATCCCAGTTGAGGGTTTTCGGGATTCGCATCTCTTTTGAAGGGCG
Organism: Mangrovibacterium diazotrophicum; assembly: GCF_003610535.1. Classification (NCBI taxonomy): domain Bacteria; kingdom Pseudomonadati; phylum Bacteroidota; class Bacteroidia; order Marinilabiliales; family Prolixibacteraceae; genus Mangrovibacterium; species Mangrovibacterium diazotrophicum. The sequence continues at coordinate 4,013,579 of NZ_RAPN01000001.1, forward strand.
CTCCAGCCCCTGTGGCCAAATTGGGCGGTTGGTCCAGGCATCAACATGTGTAACCTCGCCAATTTTCCCGGCCCAAATCCATTCGCAGATATCGCGAATACCATCGCCCGAGTTTCCCTGGTTACCCATCTGGGTAGCTACGCCGTATCGTTTGGCTGTTTCGGCCAACACGCGCGATTCGTAAACCGAATGTGCAAGCGGTTTTTGCAGATAAACATGAATGCCTTGTCGCATGGCCAACATGGCGGGCAACGCGTGGGTGTGATCCGGAGTCGCAATCACTACGGCATCAATGTCTTTTTGGTGGTCAAACATCTCCCGGTAATCTGAGTAGCGTGCAGCCAGCGGCCACTCCCGAAGCGAGTTCCGGTTGGCATATTCCGCATCCACATCGCAAAGTGCGACGATATTTTCCAGCTCCATATTTTTAAGGTTGCGGTAACCCATGCCACCAATACCAATACCGGCAATGTTCAGTTTGTCGCTCGGTGGACGGTGTCCGAGTCCTGCAATTACGTTGCTGGGCAAAATGGTAATTCCGGCCAGACTGCTAGTAGCTGTTTTGATAAAAGATCGTCTGCTGAAAGAAGAATTTTCAGTTTTCATTTTTCGGGGATGATGGTTGCGCAGCAATTTAGCAAGAAAAGCCTATTGTAAAAAGCGAACGCGAAGAAATAGGGATTTAAGAAAGGATCTGCGGCAAAGTTCTGCCGCAGACTTTTTCGTTTAAATATACAAGCAGTAATAAGCAACCTGTTGGGCAGCTTTTACTTTGAATTTAACGTCTTTCTCAACACGGAATGTTTCTCCGGTTTCGTAAGTTTTCCATTCGGTTTCGCCTGGTAACAGCACATCCAGGCTTCCGCTGGTAATGGTCATCAATTCGATGGTCGCAGTACCGAATTCGTATTCACCGGCTTCCATAACACCAATAGTTGCAGTGCCTTCCTCGTTTTCCAGTGCAATGGATTTTACGGTTCCGCCGAAATATTCATTTACTTTCAACATAAATCTATTTGTCTTTTAGGAGTTTTGTATAGCGGTAAAAATACGATAAAAGTCAGAAGAATAGTCTTGCTGTATAAAATAGTGTCATTCGATCGCTATGATAGTAATGCTATTGATAAAATGACGATGGGATTCCAAAAGTATTTATTTGATAGATAAAGGTTCTTTATTGAGTTTAGAAAAAATCAATTTGATTGATTGGTTTGTTTGATCTATTTTTGAGTCATGAGTTAGATCGAAAAGATCATTAGTTTAGTTAGATCAGAAAATTTCTACCGTAACAGACAACATTCAGTAAATAGCTTTCTTATTCAACAAAGAAAAGGGAACCGAATACCGATCGGGTCCCTTTTTCGTTTTCTTTCGGGAAAAGTTAATGATAGATCAAGCGGATGCGAATCCGCTTTTTTTGTTTTTAAGGGAGAGTATCGGGGTAGAGCGCTGTGGGTGATATCACTGAAGCGACTGAGATTTCCTGAGTGTTGGGAGAGGCTACCCATGATTTGCAAACAGAAAATAGTCTGTATTAGAGGGAAGAAAAAAAAGCCCTCAGCAAAATTCGCCAAGAGCTTTCTCGAGTTATTGAAAAACAATTTTAGTGTGCCGTCTGTCCACCGTCGACAACAAATACAGAACCGTTTACAAATGACGCTTGCGGTGAACATAGGAACAGTACCGGGTTGGCAACCTCACCAGGTTCAGCGGGTCTTTTCATCGGGCTGTTGTTCATTAATGCCTGACTAATTTCCGGATCTTTCAACCATCTTTCTGTCATGGGTGTGCGGATTAAGCCCGGAGCAACCGCATTCACACGAATGTTACTTCCGGCATAATCCAGCGCTGCCGCCTTCGTTAATCCAATAACGCCGTGTTTTGCCGCGGCGTAGGGCGCCATTCCCGGGTCGGCCACCACGCCGGCCACCGATGCGGTATTAACAATCGCACCGCCACCCGATTGAAGCATGGCTTGTAATTCATATTTCATCGCCAGGAAAACCCCTTTCAGGTCTACCGACAATATTTTGTCAAAATCATTTTCCGCTACATCGGCCAGGGGAGCCGTTGGCGGAAGTATTCCTGCATTGTTGAAAGCAAAATCAAGCTTGCCATATTTCTGAACGGTATAGTCGATCAGCGCTTTTACCGATTCTGCATCCACCACATTGGTTTTTACAAATTCGCCTTTGTGTCCGTTTTGTTCGATGAGCTTAACAGTTTCGATCGCTCCATCGCTTACATCGCCAATTACGACCTGTGCGCCGTTTTGGGCAAAGGCAAGTGCTGTTGCACGTCCAATACCTGAGGCTGCACCGGTGATGACGACGGTTTTTCCTTCGTAATTGAAATTTATATCGGTTTTCATCATTTCTGTTTTTAAGTTTTCAATTTGCTTTTAAATCTCTGGAACCAGGTCTCGCAGTGCCTGTGGATATTCACCTGCCCAGGCATAACGATCTTTCAAAATTTTGGCACTCATTTCGAGGCAGATTTTTGCTGCAAGGCCCGGGTATTTCGCCGTCATTTTTTCAATGATCTCGTCACTGGTTTCTGCATTTTTCCAGATTTCGTCGAAGTCCTGAATGTATTGGCGGGTAAATTGGATATTGCTGGGATTGAAATATTTGGGATCGTTGGATGGAGAGTGCCCCGGAACAACAACTTCTGGTTTCAGCGCTACGAAGGTATTGAGCACGGTGAACCAATCCTCTCTCGACTCAAACGTTTTGGCATCGGCTATCCAGACATAAGCCTGCGAGAATACCGCATCGACGGCTAATAAGGTTTTGATAGATGGAATCCACAAGGCCGAAGCATCGTCGGAGTCAGCACGCAGTGGCCCCAAAATCTCAATTTTTTCGCCTTCCAGTTCCAGGTAGTTTTTATTGTAGGCATTCACCTGTACTTTTTCTTTGGCACCGTTTAAGCCCAGCACGGTATTTCCCCAATAGGCAATTTTGAAATCGAAAGCCTCATTGATGTCCTTGGCGATCGAAGGCAAGGATAGCACCTGGATATCGGGAAATGCTTTTTTGATGACACTTAAACCCAAAAAGTGATCGGGGTGAAAGTGACTGATGTACACGCGTGACGGTTTAACACCGTTTTCAACAATCATCGCCACTAAGCGGTGGGCACTTGATTCTGAAAATTGAGCGTCCAGTAAAATAGCATCATTTTCTCCGTAAATAAGGGTGGAGTTTACCGCAAAGCCTTCGGGGGTATCACCGCCGTTAAAGACTTTAATATTTAAATTTGACATCTTAGTATGTATTAAATTAATTGTTTGTTTTCTGTGTTTTTCTGTTTTGAAAAGCAGCTTACTATAGCTCCCGTAAAGCAGTTCCCTATAGTTATGAAAAAGCCAGTTCCTGGCTCATCATCTTTTCAATCATCCCTTCGTAGGGAGCTTCCGAAATCACTTTTTCATTGTTAATTCCTTCGTTTTTCTTGTAGAAGATTTTGCCAAACTCGGGTACCACATATTTGGGGTAGGTTTCATATTTCACACGGGACGCTTCCATGACATCGATAAAATCGTTTTGGAAGCACACGGTGATTTCGGGATGTTCGTGAACCCATTTCGGAAAGAAGATGACACCGTGAAGCTTATTTTCATTCGGTACAAAGTCTAAACTTACATCGGTTCCGGTAGGTTCTGTCCAGCAAACTTTGAACACGCCGTCGGTAATTTTTACAATGTCAGCCTTTTGATCTTTCACCCAACGTCCGCCAACCATACCGGTGTGGATGCGATAGTCAACTGTATTTTTATTTTTCACGTAAAACTCATATTTCCAGCCATTATCGTAAGTGTACAGGAAGTGTGCACCCAGGAATTCATTTAAGTCTTTTATGTCTTTCATAGCTCTTTATTTTTATTGAGTCTAAATTAGTGCTTATATTCGCGGTCAATATTGTCAATAAAGACAATTACTTGACAAATAAGGACAGCGCACTATTTGGGGGTATCGAATGGAAAATGGAACGATTTATACCAAGACGACCGACATTGAGCATTTGAACATGAATACCCATTTTCATGAAGCTCATCATCAGCTCATTTACATGATTAAGGGGACCCTGCGTGTTCGGGTGGCTGAAACGCAATATTTTTTGCCCGAAGGATTTATTGGCCTTGTTCCGGCTAAGGTGATGCACAGCCTGCATAGCCGCAACGAAATGGTGAAGATGTTTTTAATCTATTATCCTTCCAATCTCGAGTTGAATGAATTTACCTTATTTAATGCGAACGATTTTATTATCGAGAATTTGCGCTACCTGAGTAAGCAGGAACAGCAGATTGATCGTGTTGTCCATTCGGTATTGTTTAATTATGCCTATTCGTTTATTGCCTTATTAAATAGGAGTGAGGAAGAACATACTTTTCCGGTTCGGGGATTGATTGCGCCCAAGAACGACCGGCTTGCCGAAATTATGCAGTACCTGGAGCGGAATTATAGCAACCCGATAGATCTGAATACCGTTGCTAAGAAGTTTGGCTTTTCGAGCCGGAATTTAACGCGGCTGTTTAAGAAGGAAAATATCAGTTTCAACAACTATGTGAATTACATTCGTGTTGTACACGCCATTGAAATGTTTACCGATCATCATGAAAGTGTGGAAAGTGTTGCGTATGCGGTGGGCTACAGTACAGCGAGTAATTTTAGCCGCACCTTTAGAAAATATACCGGCTTTTCGCCCCGGGAGTTTATCAATGCCAATGCGACCCGGGCTATTTTTTAGTGGATTGAATGTCATTCAAAAAGAAAAATCGGCCGGATAATTTGCAATAATTCACCAGTGAATACTAAAAATCGCCCGACCGATTAAATTTCTGTGAGTTTAATTTTAAAGCAATAATGCTATTGGGGCATTTTATCTTTTTGTCGTAATCAGAATCACTCCGTCCTTGCCCTCTTCACCATATTTTTCGATTGCAGACTCACCTTTCAAAACGTCGATACTTTTAATGTTTTCCGGATTAATTTCTAAGCTTTTAACGTCAATATTTCCTTTGTTGACACCATCGACAATGATTAGCGGTTTGGCACTGGCGTTTTTGGTCGATCGAATTTGAACGATTGCGGTTTCCGGAGCTCCGCTTCCAATTGCGGTGATTCTTTCGTCTTGCTTTTTGCGCTTCTTCTGCTCTTTTTTCAGTTTAATGTCGATTACCCCATCCTGCGCTTCTTGTCCGTAAAGTTCGATGCCACTTTGGGCCTTCAATACACTGATCGATTCAATGGTTTCCGGATCAATTTCGTTGATGCTGTCTACCTTTTTTCCGTCGACAATATAAAGTGGGTTTGGGCCAGGTTCCCAGTCTGCCGAAGCACCTGAATTGTTTGGGGAGAGGTTTACGGCTAATTGCTGCGGTTGTGCAACCACAATTTCCTGTTGCGCAAAGCCGGGAAAGGCAAACACCAGTGTGCTTGGAAAGCTGGCTATTTTCATGCTGAATTCTCCCTTGGTGTCCGTGATTGTGCCTACCTGTGTTCCTTTTATCAATATTGAAACACCGGCTAAAGCTTTCGTGTTGTTTTCGGTTTTTACAGTACCGCTGATCAGGTCGCCGTTTGCGCTAAGTGGTGCGGCTTCGAAGCGCTTGTTCGAGAGGATGAGCACGAGCACAGTGAGTAGCGGGAGCAACAGTAGTTGCCGCCAGATCTGTTTTTTGTTGTTTTCTGTTTCATCATAAGTATTCGGTCTTTTAGTTGTGAGCCGTTTAGGGCAGTTAAAAATGGTGCCACACCTTCTTTGTCGGCCATGGCGAGCATGGCTAGCTGGTAGTGTTGGCGGTTGGTTGTTTGAATAATTTGGTCGTCGGTCAGGTATTCCAGGTTGTTTTTAAGAGCATCTTTCAGCAACCAGGCAAAAGGGTTAAACCACTGGAGCAGGAATAGGAGCTCGGTGGTAAACACATCTATGGTGTGTTGTTCGTGAACGTGTATCAGTTCGTGTTGAAGAATGACGGGCAAGTGCTCGCTGTTTAGCACCTCGCGCGGAATTATAATTTGGTTGAAAAACGAGAAGGGGTGCACCTCCTGGTTGCATACGCAGCAGACGGTTTCGAGCAGCCGGGCTTTTTCACTTTTGCGGATCAGACTGATGGCGCGTAGGTTGCTAATGAGCAGGCGCAGCAAAAAGAAACCAGCTCCGGCGGCAAAAATCAGCAACGCTATTGCCGGCCAGTTGGTTGTTGCCGCTTCTGTTGCCAGTGGTTGCGCAGCAGTAGTGGGCGTTGTATTGATGATTTGCGGAATGACGACCTCTGTTGCGGTAACTTTGATGGTGATCAGTGGCAACAAGTAACTTACGGGCATAGCCAAAAACAGGTATAGCCGGTTGAATCCGAACTGCTTTCGGCGGCGGAAGACCAGCAAGAAAAAAAGGTAGAAGGCAGCGAGTGCCGCTCCCGATTTTAGGAGATAAATTAAGAAAGCTTCCATGTCAATCTTCTTTTTTAATTAGCTCGATAAGTTCTTCCAGCTCCTCAGGACTCAAGCCTTTTTCTTTTACAAAAAAGGCCACCGCATTTTTGTACGAGTTGTCGAAATAATCTTTAATGACTTGCGACATAAAGCTGCCGCGGTAGTCCTCTTTCGATACCAAAGGATGGTACTCGTAGGTGTTACCGTAGGCTGTGAAGCCAATCAGACCCTTGTCCTGCAGTAAGCGCACCAACGACGAGATTGTATTGTAGTGGGGCTTTGGATCGGGATACTCGGCGATGATGTCTTTCACGAACGCTTTTTCCAGCTTCCATAAAATTTTCATCAGCTCTTCTTCTTTGCGGGTTAGTTTCTTCATCTGTTTGCGATGTTTTGTTTCGGAATTAAAAGTATAACTGATTTTGCAGTTTTGCAACTGAAAATACAGTTAGTGAACTGAAAAATTAGTTTGGTGTCTTTGGAGGTGTTACTCTTTTGTTGTTTGTATTACGGGCCTAACTTCCTGTCTGGGGATTAAAAACGTTGATAATGAATTGGTTTATAATCATTTGGTGAAAGTATGGGCACAAGGATGAACGATCAGGGGTAAACGAATATTTTTAAACTATTGGTTGAAAGTGCTAATTTAGACGGGTGTCTAATTGGAATGTCGAAATATGACAGAAATTAAATTTGAAATTGGGAGTGTTCCGGATACAGCACAAATCATTGAGGTTTATAATGGTTCAGGAATTAACCGGCCTACAGCAGATTTCAACCGAATTGAAAAAATGTATTCCAATTCGAACCTGGTCGTCAGTGCCTGGAAGGGAGATGAACTTGTTGGAATCGCACGTTCGCTGACGGATTTTTGTTACGCTTGCTATTTATCTGATCTGGCTGTAAAAAGAGAATACCAGAAAGAGGGCATCGGAAAACGGTTGATTGAGCTGACCCAACAAGAAATCGGAGAGGAAACCGCCCTGATCCTTTTATCGGCACCCGCTGCGATGGGCTATTATCCCAAAGTTGGTTTTGATAAAGTGGAGAATGGATTTATTATCAGGCGTACAAAATAGGTGCTGTAACCACAAAGTGCACACAATCTAAATCGATGATGAATAAAACAGTGTTTCACAGATTGAAAGCAAACGACGACTATCGTCATGTCATCGCAGCCGGTTTTTTGGTTGTTCTCGGCTTTGTCTTTCTTTTGGGAATTAGCTCATTTTCCCGGAATGTCTTGGTATTTATCGGATTTTGTGGCTTGGCAGTGTTTGCGTACCGGTTTGTAAAAACGACTAAACCAATAACAATAGCTACAAACTCAATTTGCTTGGGGAAAGGGGTTGTAGGCTTCAAAAGCATTTGGCTAAAAGCTTGGGAAATTCGGAAAATAGAACTCATTTACGAGAAGAAAATTGAAGATCAGCCAGTGGCGCGTTTGAAAAGCGGTGTCGTTCAAACTTATTCCAATTATTACCTTATTTATTTGAAGCAGGGGGAATTATTGAAGTTTGATAATTCATACGACGACAACCTGAAAGTACACATCCGTGGATGGTGCGAGGTAAATCAGGTTGAAGTAAATTTAGAAATAGAGAAATTAACAGATGTTTCGACAGAAGATCTGTTTGAATGAAGTCAAGCTAAAAATCGAAGGATGAAATTAAATCGGTTTTGTATTGTACTCCTCTTTTTTCTGGCGGTAACTAGCGTTGCATTTTCGCAGGGGCAGATTCTTTCAGGCCGTGTAATCGACACGGAAACTGGGGAGCCAATACACAATACCGAGATTTTTATTTCGGGAACGACGGTTGGCTGTACCACGGATGCACTCGGGCAATTCTCCATAAAGCCTCCTTTTCTGCCATGTATTCTGATCGCCAATCATGTTTCGTATGAGGCCTATGTGAAGCCCATCGATTCTACGAATAATCTAATGATAGAACTGCAGCCTTCAGTATACCGGATTGGCGGAGTTAGCGTGGCAGGTAAAGACAGACGAAAAAGAAACCTTCGCTTTTTTTATGCGCATTTCATTCGGGAAAATCAGCATGATATTCAAATACTGAACGATAGTGTCCTCGTTTTTGAACGGGATGACATGAGTTTTAAAGCACACTGTTCCGACCCTCTTCTTATTGAAAATGATTTTTTAGGTTACCGGATCACGGTGATCATTGACGAGTTTAGCGTGACTGTGCATGATGGTCCAACAGGCGAACAATTGCCGTTGAATTCGGGCCGGGGCGGAGAAATATCGAACCTGAAAGGCTACTTTTATTACGAACCGCTGGAAGAGAGCATAAAAGATAAGTCCGAAATTTTCGAGGAAAACCGGCGGTCTGCCTATTACGGATCTTATCGACACTTTTTAAAAGCATTGTATGATGCTGATTTTTCGGATCAGGGCTTTGCTTTGGAGCCATTTCCCAAAGACAGTATTCCCTTCTACCAAATCAAAGGTGGCGGAGCCTTGCTCGATGCCAAGCAATACCTGATAAATGTCGATTCGCTGCACGTGACGTACTACTTCGATAACGATCAAAAGCCGGTTCCTGAAAAATATGTCAACACGCTGAATTATGTGTTTCGGAGAGGGTCTGCTATTTATCCAACCAAACAAGCTTTTGTGGTCCGAAAGAACGGAACCAGTCCCAAGTTGACTTTTACGATTCGCGGTGCCATGACGATTAAAAACTTTGCGAATTCACTTCCGGAGGATTATACCCCGGAATAGTCGGAGAAGGCTGTTTTACATTCATTTTTAGTTGTTTCCAGATAGATGCTTTGGGTAAATCGTCGTAACTTTTGTTAATCAAAGAAATTCCACATTCATTCACGATTAACCCAAAAAGAAAAAGCATGAAAAAATTAGTTTCAATTTGTACACTGTTCTTGGTATTTGTAACGGTGGCTTTCGCACAGGTGCCGCAGGAAGAAGTTGATTATTACCAATCGGTTTTCGGAATGCAGAAAAAAATGATTGTTGCTGCTTTCCTGGAGTTAGACGACTCGGACGCCTTTTGGCCGGTTTATAATGAATATGAAAAAGCCCGAAAGGAATTGGGACAGAAAAAGCTGAATTTGACACTCGACTACCTGGAGAACTACGGAAACTTTACCGATGACAAAACCGACGAGTTGGTGAAAACAAGCATGAGCAACCGGAAGGCAACCGAGGCTTTGATGGCTAAGTACTATAAGAAAGTGAAGAAAGCGTCGGGCTCAAAAATTGCTGCTCAGTTTTACCAGCTCGAATGTTTCTTCCAGACAGCTGTCAGCGCAGAAGTGTATAATTCGGTTCCTTTGATCGGAGAAATTGAATAAAAAAACCACCACGGTATTTTCATTGTTAGCAAAGTAAAGAGATAAAAAAAGAGAGGGAAAAACCCTCTCTTTTACAAGTGTAACCCTATTTGTTTTGGAACTTAATATGCTCCACCGTCAAATTCCATTTCGTTGGTGCCGTCGCCACCGTTTCTGCCGTTTTCAGTTTTGTAATTATTCAGTTTGAAGCTCAAGGTCAGCTGCACAACGCGAGGTTCGTGCTTGAACTTAAAGGTTGAGTTAAAGTTGGTGCCGCTGTTGGTACCTTGCCAGCCACCTGAACCAAAAATATCCTGCATGCTCAAGGTTGCTGTCAGTTTGCGGTTCATTAGCTCCTGGCGGTATGAGATATTCGAGTAGAATGATCCGTCGCGATCACCTTGGGCCGAAACTGAAGGCCCGCGGTAGTTACCGTCAATCTGAAGGCGTGCACTCTGCGAAAATTTGAAAGTTGCGTTCATTCGCCCGTCTTTGTTCAAACTTGAACGGCTAACATATTCACCCAAGACTTCAGCTTGTAATTCGTATTGGTAAACCGAAATACTGGTGTTCACCAACAACCATTTTGCCAGGTTCAGGTTCAGCATCAGCTCGCCCCCGGTTGATTTGTTATCGCCAACGTTGGCACTGGTCAACAGGTAAGTTCCGTCGTCGAGCACTTCTGTAATTCGGTCGTTTACATCCTTCGTTTTGCGGTGGAAAGCGTCAAGGGATACAAACGATCCTCCGAAGCGCTTCATCACACTCATGTCGTACGAGTTGGTGTAGGCCGGTTTCAATTCCGGATTTCCCTTCCGGATCGTCGTTTGATTCATGAAGGTTTCGAACGGATCGAGGTCACGGCCTCTCGGACGGTCAATTCGCCGCGAGTAGCTAGCCATCAATTGTGTACCTTCCAAAACCTCATATGAAGCGTGTACCGAAGGGAAAAAATCGAAACGATTCAATGTATAAGTCTCGGCATCGGTTCCCTGGTGTTTGGTTTCCCGGTTGGTATATTCACCTCTCAAACCAGCCATCATTTCCAGTTTGTTGAATTTATTGGAGTAAGTTGTATACAGGGCATGAATATCGCGTTTGAAGTCCATGCTGCTGGTGTAGTCTGCGTTATTTATCCAATCCTGGGTTTCTGTGTCATAATCTTCAAAAATGTAGTCTTGGGTCTCGCGACGCATCGTACTTTGAAATCCGGCTTCCAGTTTTCCGGTTTCGCCCAACGGACGCGTATAGTCCAGCTTGGCCCGGTAGTCCTGCGAATCCTCACCTTCTGTTGTTCTTACGCGCAAGTCGTAAACGTCGCTCGGATTGTAGTTTTCGTCCGCAATTACTTCCGATTGGTATTCAACGTCATCTCCGTTACGGTCGCGGAAGTAGAACATTCCTTCCAGTTTGTGGGTGCCATCTTCGCTGTATTTGTGCAGGAAGTTCACGCTCGCATCCACGAAATTGTTGTTCCGGTCCGCGTCTTCAGTTTCGAGCGTATATTTTTCAGTGAATGGAGAATTATCCAGATATTCGGTCTTGTAGTAATCATGTACATCCGATTTCGAATCGAAATTAAATGTTCCAACGTTGGCATTAAAGCCCAAGGTCGTTTTATCAGTCAGGTATAAATCGACACCACCTTTAAATCGGTAGCCATGGCGGTTAAACTCTCGGTCGCCATCCGAATTCATGTACTCGGTACTGTCGGTATAAAATGTTTCGCGTGTTGAGTGGTGTTCCCCATTCGAAATTCGATCGCTGGTATCAAAACCAAAAGTAAACTGACGCTTTTCATTTTTGTGGTTTACGGTGAAGTCCAGGCTACGACTTTCGTTCGTACTTCCCGAAACATTTAAAATTCCATCGAACCCGGTTAGCGCATTCTTTTTGGTAACCAGGTTGATGATACCGGCCATGCCATCGGGATCGTATTTGGCTGATGGGTTTGTAATAATTTCGATGTTTTCGAGGGCCGAAGCCGGAATTTGTTGCAAGGCATCACTTCCACTCAGCGCCGACGGCCGCCCGTCGATAAATACCGTGAAGCTGGATGATCCGCGCAGGGTAACGTTTCCTTCAATGTCGACCTGAACCGAGGGCGTGTTTTCCAGAACGTCTACTGCCGTACCTCCGGCTGCATTAATGTCCTGATCAACATTGATGACTTTCTTGTCAACTTTGTACTCCAGGCGGGGTTTCTCGGCAACAACCTCTACACTACCCAATTCCTGGTGCGACGCCTCGAGCGGGATTGTACCCAGGTCGATTGCCTTTTTGTCGTTGGTGACTTTAATGTTGTTGATCCGTGTTTTGTTGAACCCGATAAAATTGGCTTCAACGTAGTAAGTTCCGTTATTAATTTTTTCAATTGTAAACTCTCCTTCCGGGTTGGTAATTCCTCCGGTAACCAGAGTCGAGTCGGCGCTGTTATAAATGGAAATATTGGCGTATTCCATAGGGGTATTGGAATCTTTTTCTATTACTTTTCCCTTAATAACCGACTTCTCAGAGGGGGCGTTGTCGGGATTTGCCAGAGCGCTGATGTTCGCAAAGCACGCTGCAAATAGCAACAACCACGTGATTCGTTTCTTGTACATGTTTAATTGTTTTGTTTTTTCATATCGAAACAGGATGGAAAATGCTGAAAATCTCTCCCGGAAGGATTGCTTTCACATCACTTCAGCAAAACCTGCTTGTTTTTTAATTGCGTTTACATGTATAAGACGTCAAAAGCCATGTGTGGTTTAATGTGATTTTTGTCAGTTTTGTTAATAAGTGTAAACCGAATGTTTTTGTCTGAATTTGGAGTCTGAGTGCCGGAAAATGCTGCGAAGTGCCCTAGTTCTTCTTGCCAAATTCGGGGTCTATTTTTAGGTATGGAGCGATCATAAAACCGGGTAACGTGCATATCATCACCCAAATGAAGAAGTACAAATAACCGACCTGGTCCTCTATCCAGCCGCTGATCATCCCGGGCAGCATCATGCCCAATGCCATGAAGCCGGTACACAAGGCGTAGTGAGCGGTTTTATGTTTACCGTCGGCCAGCTGAATCATGTAAAGCATGTAGGCTGTGAAGCCGAAACCATAACCAAATTGTTCGACGACTACTGACGTGCTGATGATCGCGAGGTTTTGAGTTTGAACCAAAGCCAGGAAAATATAAACGAGGTTGGGCAGGTTCATAGCGAAAACCATCGGCCAGAGCCATCGCTTCAGTCCGTGGCGCGAAACCACAATACCACCGACGATTCCCCCCAGCGTTAAGGCGATAATTCCGGCGGTTCCGTAAACAAAGCCAATGTCGCTGGTCGATAAGCCGAGGCCGCCTTTTTCGAGCGCATCAAGCATAAAGGGAGAGGCTAGTTTGGCGAGTTGTGCTTCGCCCAAACGAAAAACCAGCAGGAATACGATGGCTAGCCCGATTCCTTTTTTTTGAAAGAAGGAGACAATGGTTTCTCCGAAGTTTTTCAAAATGTCGCCAAAGTCTTTGTTCTCACGCTTGGTATCGCTTGCCGGGTAGGGAAGCAAAAGTAAATGGTATAGAAAGAAAGCGACAAATAAGGATGAGAAAGCGAAGAAAGCCATACTCCAGGCCGAAGAAATGCTTTCCGAGTTGTTTTCGAGATAGCCTGCTAAAATAACCAGTGGACCTTGGCCGGCCAGCATGGCAAAGCGGTAAAAGGTATTGCGGATTCCAACGAAAAAAGATTGGTCGCCTTGCGACAAGCCGAGCATGTAAAAGCCATCGGCCGCGATATCGTGGGTTGCAGAACTAAAGGCCATGAGCCAGAAGAAGGCCAAACTGTACTTGAAAAAGCTGCTTCCGGGCAAGGTGAAGGCGACACCGGCCAAAGCGGCTCCAACAATCAGTTGCATACAGATAATCCAAAAACGTTTCGTACGCAGAATGTCCACAAAAGGACTCCAAAAAGGTTTGAAAACCCAGGGAAGGTAAAGCCAGCTGGTGTACAGCGCAATGTCGGTATTCGAGATATCCAGCCGCTTGTACATGATTACCGAAACAGTCATTACTAATACATAGGGAAGTCCTTCAGCGAAGTAAAGGCTTGGGATCCAGGCCCAGGGATTGCGGCTGGTCGGTTTATTCATGTTGTCGTTTTGGTTTGATGCCTCAAAATAGTCAAAAAAAAGCAGTGTTGAAGTTTTTATTGGATATTCACGCTGATTCGAAATCCAGTTGTTGTTTGATCCCAGTCACTAATGCCGACATTGAATTCAAGATCAAACAGGAAGAAAATATTATTTAGGCCGTAGCTGAATTCAAAGTAGTCGGCAACTGACTCACTGGTATAAAAATGGAATTTCAGTTTCTCGCTGATGAGAGTCTGGTTTAACAACGGCAACCGCGTCAGCAGGAATTTATCCATGTTCAGGGTTGCATGTCCCTCTGCATAATACTTACGGCTAAACAAGTTGTAATAGCCGGGCAGGGCAAAGTTCTCGTTTGAGTTTGAAAGTGTAATCCACTGGTCATTGGAGCTGACATAGCTGTAGTCGGCTGCATACAGTTTATTGCGGTTGAGATATTGCCCCACCTGCAGGGAGTAGTTGAGGTAGTCGTTAAAACCAACATCCAATCCTTGTTTCAGGCCAAGTTCCAGCAAATCATAGTCCGCATCGCTTCCGGCCAAACCACGAATACCTTTGGTGTAGTTTAGCTTGAAGGTTGGGTATTTGCTGTTGGCCGGATATTTTACTTGCTGGCGAATTCGGTAGCGCTGACTTGGAGTGTAGCTCAATCCCAGGGAGAGTTTGGCTGCCTGGTTGGTCTCGAGTTGCCAGGCTTCCAGTCCCGGGATAGCCGGAATGTTTTCCGTGTAATCCCGCTTGTTGGACGAGATAAAGGTGTAGGAAGAATTGTTCTGGACCGGCAGGCGTTTCGCATATTCGAAGGCGGCACTCATTTGCAGACCATTGGTTAGCTCGGTGGTTCCGTTGAGGTTGATGAATTGTTTCTCGTAGAATTTCTGAAAGTTGCGTTCCATGAGCAAGGCATAAATGTCATACTCCATCGGCCTGATTCCTTTATATTCTTTGAAATCCCGGAGCATTCGTCCTCCTTTTAGCCCAAGCCATTGTCTTTTCATCCCATTTAGCCGGTAACGGATGCTGCCGTCGGCATAAACTGCTTTGCGCGAAAAAGCATAGGCAACCGATCCATTGGCGTTAAAGGCATGTCCGAGGGTGTCGTTTTGGTTGAAGGAAAAAGGCAAGCGATAACTGAAGCCATCAACAGTTGTGAAATGAATTCCCTCGAGGTTGATGATTCCCGGAATGGTCAACTGTGAACGCGTTTTGCTTGAGTCGTTGCCGTAAGAATAAGTTCTGCCCATCAACAGATCGGATAGCTTGAACTTTGTGCGTGCGTCGCGAATAGAATCCTGGTATTCGGGAGTGCTTTGTCGGGTAACGATGGAATCTTTTAAGCCAAATTCGGTAGATTCTTTTTCTGTCAGCGGAATCGGACGCAGTTCAGCCCAGTAAGCAGAATCGTTCTTCACGGCTTTATCGTTCACCTTCACGCGTTCAGGAATTTCCAATGGTTCCGGCGGAAGGGAGCGCTGTGTTGCCTTGTCCATGAGCTTTTCCAGCTTATACATATCGCGCGTCGACAAGTCTTCTTTCG
The DNA here is from genome assembly GCF_003610535.1 of Mangrovibacterium diazotrophicum. Classification (NCBI taxonomy): domain Bacteria; kingdom Pseudomonadati; phylum Bacteroidota; class Bacteroidia; order Marinilabiliales; family Prolixibacteraceae; genus Mangrovibacterium; species Mangrovibacterium diazotrophicum. The sequence continues at coordinate 4,028,987 of NZ_RAPN01000001.1, forward strand.
CGAGCAAGTCATTAATCTTTTCCTGGTCTTTGGACACTGGTTTAATTTCTTCTACAGTCGATTGAGTCTCCTCTAGCGAATCAAGAACGGCGGTCTCTTCAGCATTTTCCTCGTTGAGACGATCTAAAAAGCTATGATCCAGTTTGTCATTCAGCTGAACTTCGTAGTCGGAAACAGAAGCAACATAGTCGTAGTTCAGCCCAAAACCAAGTGCGCTGACATCCATTTTGAAGTCGAAGCTGGTCGGCATCCAAGTGTTCTCATCGACTAGAGAATACATTTGACGCATGTCCACATCTATCATCGGCATTGAGAATCGGAGATCCGCCGAGTGAATATTCCAGTACCCATCCACAATGTTGATGATTCCCTCGAAAGTGCCTTTTTCTTTTGTCTTCGGAATGACTTTCACTTTGTTGATCAATCGTCCCTGGTCTTCAAAAACACCAACCAGCTCAAAACGGTAGGTTCTCATTGCCTGTCGCCCAACTGGCGAAACAATGCCGTATTTGTCAACATTGTACAAATTGGTAATGATCATTTGCATGGGGTCGGTGTTGTTGTCTTCGCCCGACGAGCGCATGGCGATCACTTGCTGATCGAGTTTGTCGGGCTGCTCAAAATGGATCTTGTTGATGGATTCCATCACAAAAGGCTTGTCTTTTTTGATCCCTTCTTTTTCCATTTTCTTTTTAAACAGGCCGGGAACTTTATAAACTACTCCGGTGCCTTTCAGGTAAACCTTGCAATCGTAAGTGGCCACTTGTTTTTCGTAGTACGGGGCCATAGCGATGGCATGGCGCATGACATAATAGGCGGGATCTTCACCCGATGCGAGCACTTTGATTTCACTTAACCTTACGTTTTGTGGTTGCAGCGTGATCGCCAGTTCTTTGAAATCGTCGCCAATGGTTACGGTTTGTTTAACTGACTGATAGCCGATGTACTGAAATAAAATTTCCCATTCACCTTTCGGGAGTTTCAGCTCGAAGGCACCGTTTATGTTCGAAGTGGTTCCTGTTTTTAGCTCCGGAATGTAAATATTGGCGTAAGCAACAGGTTGTTTTTCAGAATCGGTAATGGTACCCCGAATCCCTTGGGCAAGGAGGTTGGTGGTTGTAAACAGTAGGACTAGGAATGTGAACAGTAGTTTCATGGCAACTCGATCGGTTTTGGATGCAATTTATGCTAAACGATTGTATTGGCCATGTTAAATAGTTTTAAAGACAGCTACACTTAATATTGCTTAACCAATTCGGAATCGCGGAAATAATGTTGCAGGATTTCTTGATAGCTGTAGCCTTTTTCGCCCATCACGGCAGCTCCGATCTGGCAAAGCCCAACGCCATGTCCCCAGCCCGCCCCGGTCAATACAAATTTTTGCGGGACTCCGTTCTCGATGTCCAAGTGGTCGATCACAAAAGCAGAACTGTACAGGTGGCTCGTCGAAAGAGCCCGCCGAATTTCAAGCTCTTTTCCAATGATTTTGGTGCATGCGCTCCCAGTAATTTTTAGCTTGATGATTCGTCCCGAGTGACCGCGGCTGATGGCTTCCATGCTGATGATGTCGCCAAAATCAATCCCGGTTCGTTCGTGAATTAGTGTTGATAGTTCGGTTTGCGAATAGCTGACTTGCCAACGATAGAAATCCTGAGTTTTTTGGTCGAAGTCGGGTAGGACTTGTGATAACACTTGCTGATCCGTTGTGTTGCAGAAAGCGTTGGGAGATGTTCTGATCCAGTGCTCGGCTTCGTCCTCCCGGCGCAAATCCACGCAGGTGGTTGCTGCTTCTTCCGAGTCAACAATCTTGCTGAGGTACGGATGGTACACCGGCTCCCAGGCATTTTCAAAGTTCTCGGAAACACCGCCGCAGCATTTCGAAAAACGGGCGTCGCAAATGTTATTGTCGTACATCAAAAACTCGCCGAAAGTGGCATCAATGGCTTCATTGGCCTTGTCGCTGATGATTTTGGTGATTCCCTGGTAGCGCTGGCAATGGTCGTCGGCACACACGTCGAACAACGTATGGTCTTCCCGGTCGTACCAGCGGATTCGCTCGTCGGCCGTTTCAATGGTCGCCTGGTAGTTGGTTTGTTCGGTTTCGATTTTTTTGCTTTTCACAATTTGCGCCATCAACCAGCTGCGCGAAATCACTGCGTGTGCTTTCAGCAGTTCGGGCGAACTGGTTGCACTCATTTCCGACGAGATGACCGAACGAAGATACTCTTCAAGCGGAACCACGTTCACGCCACGTACTTTTCCGTCTTCGATAATCAGTTTCAAGCTTCCCCGGAATTCCTGATCCTGCTTTTGTTCCCAATGAAAGTTGATACCGATTGTCACGTCCTTCAGCAGGAAAGAAGCATCTGAACTTTTTGAGCCAAATTTGAATTCATTGGCCTTTTGCGTGTGACCACTTTCGTCAGTGAGCCATAAATCTTCACCCCGTATTTCGACGGAGAATTTGATTCCGGAGCAACCGTCCGGTAATTGATAGTTGCCTTTTAATTCAAATTGAATCGTTGGTTCGGCCATGATGCCGACTTGTATTTCGGGTTGATTCATTGGTTTAAAGTTTTTGTCCGATTTCACGCTAACCCCTCCCTAAAGGGTGGCGTGAAATCGATGCAATTCATGACTTCAGTCTTAGATTTATTTCTTCTTGGATTTTCAAAACAACAGATTCCAGGTTATTATTGACTTCTTCATTCGTGAATCGAATGGTTTTTATCCCAAGCCTTGCTAATTCACCTTCACGTCCCACATCGTACTCATGTTGTTCTTTTGATAAGTGGTATTCTCCATCAACTTCTATCGCAAGTCTGGCGGGATGGCAGTAAAAGTCGAGGATAAAAATATCCAATGGATGTTGTCTTCTGAATTTAACACCACATACCGTTGGATCCTTTAACTGATTCCACAACAAAGCCTCAGATTTTGTCATATTTTCCCGGAGAAGCGATGCTTTCTCAAAAAGATCAGGCTTTGCGCCAAAAAACATGGAAACTTTATCGTCGATGGACATGCAGTTCAATTTAGTCTCAAGGTTGCCCTGATTTTTCTTTCTCCCTTTAGGGGTGGGGTAAAAGAAAAATCAGATTTTACCGATGCTTAATATAGTGAAAGTTTCTTAGTCAATTCCTTTGATTAGATTCTTCAAGTGTTTAAAAGCTGCATCATTCAAACTGACCTGCTTGTAAATATCGATAAAATCGGCAGAAGTTATTTTCTCAAAATCTTCCCTTCGGGGGAGGATTGCCAGGCCTCCCATTTCAACCGAGGCCGGGCTCATCAGAATTTGCTCGCTTCCTTCCTTAAAATATTGGCAAGGGCGCTGTCTTTCGCGCGGAAAGAGTAGTACTTGCCATTGCCCGTTTTCAAAGTTGGCGAGTATATTCATCATCGGCTCATCATCGTTTTCGTTTTTGGGTAACAAGCCCAAAACTCGTTCGACAAACAGAATTAACTCGGTTGAATCAGTCGACGTGAATACAATCAATTTTCGAAGGTAGACTTCATCCAACGCGTAAACCTGTGTTGAGTTGAGATTTGCAAGTTGTTCGGCTTTTGATTCCAGTCGTTTTGTTACCTCCCGGTCAACAGGCATTACATTTTTTCCTCCGGCCTGAAAATGAAAATGGTCTGGGGCCGAAGCACCGCACTTTGGGCCGTTGTAAAATAGCGTGAAATCAGGCAAGGCCTCAGCGAGCACCAGCATATCCAAAAGTCGTCCTTCGAAATGTTGAGGCACATGTTCGTAGCCAACAATGGTCAGGTGCTTTTCGAAAATCGGGTAAGGGTTGATGAGAACCTCATATTTGCCTTGGAAATCCACCCCGGCCTGTTCGGTCGGGCGATTGCTTTTGCACAAAAAACAGGGACGTTCACTAATCGATGTTCGGTCGGTTTTAGCGGCAGACGAGTGAATTCGTCCGGGGTTGAACTGAGCTACAATTTGAAAATCGTCGAACTGGAAGCTGCGTTTTTCGACGCTGGCCAGATCGTCGTAATTTTTCCGCGCCAGCTTCCATTCTCGGGTTTGCTGATTGATTAATTTGTCTATCTGTACGGCTAGTTTCAAGTTTTTCGTTTCAAATTTTATCTTATGACTCCAGTTTGTTTAGCTTCAACCGTGCCTTCAGCTCAAACGTACGCAGACCATCTTTGTATTGGTTGTGCGCATTTTGCTTGTTAATATCCAACGATGCATCCGAGTTGTCTTCCCAACGGCGGCAGCGGTAGATGGGGTTGTAAATCCGGCCAATTTTCCATTGGCGTGAAATAGCCAGGCCCATGGCGTAATCTTCGCCGTAGCTGGTATTCGGAATCCGAATGTCTCGGTAAATCGGTGTGTAAAATGCCCTCGGTGCTCCCAGTCCGTTAATTCGCAGCGCATTGTTGGGGCCATTCTCCGGAGTCCATTCCCTGTGTTCGATTAGTCCCGGTGGAATCTCTTCCAACTTGAAATTACACATCTGGTACGATCCAATGACCATGGCGCACTGCTCCTCGTGAAACTTGTCGACCACCTGTTGCAAGGTTGTTTCATCAAAATACAAATCATCGCTATCGAGTTGAACAGCGAAACGGCCACATTGCGGATGGAAAACGGCTTCGTTCCAGCAACCACCAATTCCTAAATCGTTGCGTTCGGGAATGAGATGAATCAGCCGATCGTCCGTGTAACTTTGGAGTAGTTCCGTTGTTCCGTCGGTTGAGTGATTATCGATGATAATTAGGTTAAAGGCAAAATTACAGTTCTGAGACAGCACTGAGTCTACCGCATCTTTGATGGTTTTGATCCGATTCCGAACAGGAATGACGACAGTGGCTTCAACCGGGAAACCGTCCTCGAACTGAACCGTTTTAAAATCCGGTTTCAAAAAGGCGCCTATTTTTTGCAGGTGAACGGTACAGGCCTGTTCCAACTCGATTTGCCGTTCCCGGGCCGAACTGGTCACGTAGTCGAATAACTTTTCTCCCGACTTCCGGGTGTCGGTTTCCGCCATGGTGAACAGCAATTCAGGAACTCGCGTAATTTCGCCCATGCGAGAGGCCAGCAAGCGCAAAGCATAGTAACCCGCATGGTTCCAATCGCCGGTAACGGCCGCTTCGAATGTTTTCAACACATCCGTGCGGTACAATTGTACCGGGCCAAAGTTGAAATCGTCGCGCAGGCTACCTTCCTGGTAGGCAATTACCGGGTGCGCCGCCAATACACCTTCTTTTTCTTCGTAGTAGTCGGTGTACAGCATGGTCGCGTCGGTGTAATCTGCCAATTGTATCAGGCGTTCCAATGCGAATTGGCCGATGGTCAATTGTTTTTCGTTGAGGGCCAGCAAAGCGTAGTCACTTTGCGCATGTTCTGTTATTGTCTTGATGGTTTGTGTCGACAACGGCAGACCGGTAGTTAAACAGTTTGCACCGGCCACTTCAACCGGTTTCGGCGCTAAAACATAAATTGATCTGACCAAGGGCAATTGCCGAAGTTGGTCAACGATATCTTGTGTTTCTTTGAGCCCGATCCAGGCGATAAAACTGTCAATTTGCATAGGCTGAAAAGTTGATCCCGGCAAGTCCGGGAGTTCTAAGCTCTGTTATTCCGTTTGTTGGTCGTTACCATTTTATGACTTCCGGTTTGGTTGCTTTCCCTTCATTATTCATTCGGTCCAGCGCAGTTACCCGGAATTCGTAGCGCTCTTTTTTGCCTTTCCGTCGTGCCAATTTAATTTCAGTATCTTCCGTAATCATGTAGATTGAACGCACATCGGCTTCATTCAGTTGCTCACCGACTTTGTTTTTATAAACGATGTAGCGTCTGGGTTCATCCATGGGGTTCGAGAAATCTGATTTCTCCCATATTAATTTGCGACCACTTTTCCGGAAGTTGACCGGAGTTTTCGGAGGCATGAAATCGATCCATGGCATAGGCGGAACCAGTGCCTGTGTGGCGTAAAGGTTGTTTTGAAGACTATCCTGCAGCCCCAGTAAATTTCTTTTCAGTTGTTTTGCGCTAAAGAATACGCTTCCCTGAATTCCGGGAGTTTGGCGGGTCAGTCGGATTTGTTCCGGCATTTGACCGGCCTGTGTCCATTCCGGTGTCGACGACTTGGCATCAATCCGGTACAGCCCGTGCCCGATATAAACGTCGCGGTTAAAGGCGTTCTTACTCCACCAGTCAATCAGTGTAATATAGTTGGCAGCCGGGTGCCCGATTTGCCAGTAAAGTTGCGGCGTTACATAGTCGATCCAACCGTACTGCAGCCACTTCAGGATGTCGGCATATAAGTCGTCGTAATTGGTAACACCGGCACGGGTCATCGAGCCGCGGGCATCTTTATCGATGTTGCGCCAAACGCCGAAAGGGCTGATGCCAAATTTCACCCATGGCTTGGTGGCTTTAATCGTCTTGCCCAGCAATTGGATTGTCAGATCAACATTGTGACGTCGCCAGTCCTCCAACTGATCAGCCCCGAAATGATAAGGATTGGTGGCAAACTGAATGTCGTCCGGGAAAGCTTCGCCGGCAACGGGGTACGGGTAAAAATAGTCGTCGCAGTGGATGGCATCAACATCGTAGTGTAGCACGATGTCCTTCACCACGCCGGCGATAAACTGACGGGTTTCTTCCAGTGCCGGGTTGAAATAGAGTTTGCCGCCGTATTTCACAATCCACTCCGGATGTTTAAAGGCGATATGTGATGAAGAAAGCGGTTCGTTGGCATCTTGTGCAACGCGGAAGGGGTTGATCCAGGCGTGGAACTCCAATTGACGTTTGTGTGCTTCATCAATCCAGAACTTCAGCGGATCGTAACCGGGATCTCTACCGGGCGTGCCAGTGAGGTAACGCGACCACGGCTCCAGTTTGGAAGGATAAAATGAATCGGCGGTTGGGCGAACCTGGAAAATAACAGCATTCATTCCATTCTCGACCAACAGATCCAACAGTTCAATCGCCTCCGCTTTTTGTTGTTGAACGGTCAGGCCTGGTTTCGACGGCCAGTCGATATTGTTGACAGTAGCTACCCAGGCTGCCCGAAATTCGAACTTAGGGGCTGGTTGCGATTGTGCAAATCCAGAAAAAGTCAGTAGGATGAAGAGCAAAGCAAAAACATTCCGCATCATGTGCATAAGAGTTTCAGTTTATCAAAGCGTTTGTCATGAAACAGCCAATAGGCCCGGCTGTTTTAGATTTTGATGAATATTTTCTTTTTGTACAAAATAAGGGCAATTATCCAGAAAATTATGGCCAAATGCAAGGCAAAAAACAGCGACCCGTTGAGCTCGCCCGCCCATGGAACCAGTAATTTGTTGTAAATGAACCCCTGGAGGCTCGTTCCGTCCGGAAGTTTGATCACCCAGAGCATGGTGGCCCACACGCCGGCAAGTACATAAATGAACAGCGGGTTCATGCCGTAAACCAGGAAGGGGTGTGCCCATTTTCGTATTCCTTTGATGTCGATCAACCAAATGAGGAATGCCAGGAAGATTGCCGCGAGCCCGCAGGTCAGCAAAACGTAGGAGCTGGTCCAGATAGGTTTATTGACAGGAAAAAAAGGATTCCAGATCAGTGCCAACACAAAACCGGCCAGTCCCCAAAGAAACAATTTGATGACAACTTCTTTTTTATTTTCATGCTCATCAATTAGTTTCCCGGCAAAGTAGCCAAACAGAACATTCACAACGGCCGGTAAGGTACTCAGCAGTCCTTCCGGGTCGAAAGGAATACCGTAGCCTCCGTACATATGGCTTTCACCGAGTAGTTTCAAATCGAGGCTACGCACGACATTGTCCTGCAATGTGAGTGGATGGTCGCCACCAAACAGCAGGAGGATTCCCCAATAGGCAAATAAGATGATGGCCGACGACCAGTAACTTGCACGGACCGGAACCAAAAGCACCAGAAAGGAAGCGGTGCAGTAGGCCAGTGCGATTCGTTGTAAAACACCCATGATTCGCCAACTTTCAAGACTGAACCCAGTAAAAGGGAAAGCGTTCAGAAACAAGCCCAAGGCAAAAATGATCACGGTTCGTTTGATGATTTTCAGGCTCATCGGTAAAGAAAGCTGGTGATCTGTCTTTTTGAAGGAATACCACATGGCTGTTCCGACAATAAAAAGAAAGAAGGGAAAAACGAGGTCGGTGGGTGTCCATCCGTGCCATTTGGAATGCTCTAGCGGCGGATAAATGTGACTCCAGCTTCCGGGATTATTCACAATGATCATCAGCATAATGGTCATTCCCCGAAGAACATCAAGGGATTGAAGTCGTTTGCTTGACTGCATGATTGAAATGGTTTAAAGTTGTATTCGGATTAGGTTGTCGACGCCAAGCGATTTTAACTGTTTGATTGCGCGTCGGAAGCAAAGCTAGTGATAATTTATTTGCCGTAAAACGGACCGGAAGTACAGATGATCCGTTAAATTTGAGACAACTTACATAAAAATTTGACAGATATGATTTTGCTTGCAGATAGTGGTTCTACAAAAACAGATTGGTTGGTCGCGGACGATTTTGGGGAGACGCGTCGTTTTCAGACTTCGGGTATCAACCCTTTCTTCCGGACGACAGAGGATATTGTCAATGAACTGGCTCCCGTTTTTAAACTGCACCACCTGCCGGTAGAGGAAATCTTTTTTTACGGGGCGGGCGTGGTGAACGAAGAAAAAGCGGAGGTGATCAAACAGGCCATGCGCCAATTGTTTGGCGATGTTCGTTGTGAAGTAGCCAGCGACGTACTGGGTGCAGCCCGGGCAGTTTGCGGAAATACGGCGGGGATTGCCTGTATTTTAGGTACGGGAGCAAACGCGTGTTACTACGATGGCGCGCAGGTGGTGAAGGGCATTCCGCCGATGGGATTTATTTTGGGCGACGAGGCCAGTGGTGCCGTTTTAGGCCGCAATTTGATTGGCGACTACTTTAAGGGAGTGATGCCAGCCGATTTGCGCGAAAAGTTTTATGCTCAGTTTGGCGTAGAAAAGGATACGGTGTTGGAGCGTGTTTATCGTACCGAAAAGCCGAATAAATACCTCGCCACCTTCACCGTGTTTTTAAGTGAAAACATTGGTGAAAGCTATTGCCGGGATTTGTTGCACATGCAGTTTCGGGCTTTTATCGAGCGCAATGTGTTGCAATTGCCTGAGTCGGCAGATCATCCGGTTAGTTTTGTTGGCTCGATTGCCCACTTTTTTCGCGATATTCTGAAAGATGAACTAGAGAGACACAAGCTGACTTTAGGCACGATCCAAAAGGGGCCAATTGAAGCTTTACTGGCTTATCATTTTCAACATTAAGAATTAATTTGCGTAATCGATTGCACTGCAAATAAGCTGTTTGAGAATAAAGCGGTTAGATAAAAGTAGAAATAACATTTAAAAAATAGAATTTTTAATTTTCGATATCAAGGAAAATGATATCTTTGCCCTCATAAACATGTGTGTTTGTCTTTCAAATCCAATTTGTTAGCAAACACGAAATCAAGTAGTGATCCCGCATTCGCGGGTGAAGCTCATGGTTTAATAGGTTTAGTTGGTTTAGGTTAGTTCCGGGAGACCGGAGCGGAAAGGCAATCGGGAGGTTGCCTTTTTTCGTTTTCAGGCTGTAACTGCGGCATGAAATTCTTCGTTGTATTCGGAAAAGCCGTTCGTGGTAAGCATCACTTTTAGTACGAAAAGGAGCAAAATACAAAATCAAAACCGATGATCCTTTTTGCTGCGTCATTCCTACTATCGGCTTTTAGTGTTAAACCTCACAAAACCAAACGATGAAAACAATCAAGCTTTTTTTTATCGCCATGCTGGCAACTGCAATGTTGGCCGGCTGCGGAGATGATGACGAAGGTGATTCAAATCCGGCGAACTATTTCAAAGTAGATGGAAAGACCTATGAGCTAAAAGTAGGCTATTTGCAAAATTGGGGAACAGATGAAGGCTATTACGAGGGCTACAATCTGGACCTGGTTTTGGTATCCGATGGCTTTAGTTTCGATATGGAAAGCTATGAGTTGACGGGCATTGGCGATGCTGTTTATTTTGAAATGTTTACGACAGAGTCAACCGGGTTGGATGCCGGGGAATATGAATATTCGAGTACCGAACCGTATCCGACCGGATCTTTCGATTACGGGGAATATTACGTGGGCTTCGACATTGAAACGGAAGATTATGAAAGTTACGGCTACTTTACAGCGGGAACGGTGACCGTGAGTAAAAGTGGCAGCACCTACCAAATCTCGTTCAGTTGCACAACTTCGACCGGGAAAAAAGTGACCGGTTATTTCAAAGGAATATTGACCAGCTTGGACTATGATCTTTATGGAACCGCGAATCGGGCGGCTAAGAAGATCAGCTTTGCAAAAAACTGATGTCGGGATTGGAGTGCTCTGTCTTTGGGAATTATTTAGGCAGAACCAAAAAAACGTTGATATTTTAATTCATAAACTGTGAATTATGCAATTCAGATATGCCCGTCACACCCCCGATTTAAATGCTTTGGAAGATTTTTACACCGGCGTTTTGGGACTTGAAGTGCTTGGCCGTTTCGAAGGTCATTCGGGTTACGATGGTGTTTTTCTGGGTAAAGAGGGAAAAGGATGGCACTTTGAGTTCACCCAATCCGAAGACTTGCCGGAGCACAGTTCGGATGACGATGATTTGCTGGTCTTTTATGCCGAGTCTCAACTGGAGTACGACACGATTTGGGCTGCGATTCATGAAGGCGGATTGGAACTGGTTTTGCCGAAAAATCCGTATTGGATTGAACACGGCATTTGCATTCTGGACCCCGATGGTTTTCGGGTGATGATTAGCCGCCAGCGGGTGAAAGGTTAGAGTTTGCCCTCGAAGTATAGTTGGGAAAGGGATGTCATCTTTCGAAAGATGACATCCCTTTTGAATTAAAACTCAATTTTTACGGCATAATCCACCGGAACGGCTTTGCCGCGCTGCTTGCCGGGTGTCCAATCTTCCATTCCTTTGACTATAGTGGCCGCATATTGGTCGACCTTTTCATTGCCACTACTATCCCACAGGTCGAAATTAGTTGGTGTTCCTGTTTCTGAAACAGTGAACCTAATTACAGCAGTTCCGGAAAGTTTAATGCCGTCAAAAAACTCCTTGTTTTTTATTTCTTTCTTTTTCTCGTTTATATATTTCGCTAACGCATACTGTCCTCCGGGATATTGCGGCATCTCTTCAACCACAACAAATACTTCGTCAGAACCAGAACGACGGATTGATTCCGGAACTGGAGGAGGAGGTGGTGGTGGAACATCCCCTTCTTTAAAATCCGTTGAGATATTATTAAGGCTTCTATTCATTATAAATCTCACCAACGGTTTTTCTGAATTGTTGTCGTTTATGCTTGTTAGCCCTCGGTGGTAACCCACGAAGGAGGCGACGAGTCGCATCGGTTCCGCATTCGGAAGTTTCACGGCGAGCCAGATTTTCTCTGGTTTTTCTTTTGGCTCTTTATTTAGAAAAACTTTTGTTCCTTCAGGTAATTCAAGTTTGAATCTTCCATCAGGACCAGCAACCGTTCCAATTGTCGTTCCTTGAATAACAATGGAAGCACCGGGCATTGGGAGATTAAATTCACTCTGAACAGTGCCTGCTAAGATGATATTGTTTTCATTATTATCCACTTGAAGAGAAGTGCTATTGATCGGAGTTGGAGATTGCTGATCTTGCTTCAGATGATACTTCGGTTGCGCAAAAGCAAATAATAGTCCTGCAACAACAGGGAAAAGCAATCCGAAGCGTAGCAATTGTTTTCGTGATGTTTTTTGTTTTTTCATCATGTTTAAACGGGTTGGGCCAAGGGCGAAGTTCAGGTTGTTCGATAAGCCGAGCACCTGCATGCCCATCAGCTGATTAACTAATAAAAGCTGATACCTGGCTGGTGATTGGCCCCGGGAAAGTACACCTTGATCGGCCAGGTATTCGTGATTTTGTTTAATGGCCTGTTCCAGTAGCCAGCTGATGGGGTTAAACCAAAAGACCAGCGTGAACAGTTCTATAACGAGCAGATCAATCCAGTGTCGCTCGCGAATGTGCACTTCTTCGTGAGCCAGGATGACATCCAAATCTTCCTGCTTGTGATATTCAGGATGAATGAAAATATGATTGAAAAAGGAGAACGGAACCGAAAAGTGTCGGTTCTCGACAATTGAGTAATTGCCGCTTTTCCCTTTTTTATTGGTTAAGATCAATCGAATGGGCTTAATGCTTTGGATCAACAGCCGCAGGGCCAGTAAAAACAAACCGGTGCAATAAATGGCAATGAGTACAGACGACCAGCTAAATCCATTATCGGTGGCTAGCAACTGATCATTGGGAACTGTTGTAGTTGACTTGAATAGTTCGGCCCAATCTTCTGCTTGTACCGGAGTTTTTCCTTCTACCCAAACCGTGTATTGCAATGGAAACAAGGCAAATAATACGGGCAAAACTATGGCGGCCAGCAGGTACAGGCGATTCAACTTAAAGAAGGTGGTTTTACGCAACAACAGTGCATAGAATGCATAAAATAGTGCGCTCCCAATGCTGATTCGGATGATGATTTGCAGGATTGTTTCCATGTTAGTCTGCTGTTTGATCTGGTTTGTTCAGTTCTTGTTCGGCTTCTTTTAAAATGGCTTCGAGGTCGGCTAAATCCAGTTGGTTCTCGCGGGCAAAGAAGGTCGCCATTTTCGGGAACGAACCGTTAAAGTAGTTTTTCAACAAGGATCCAAATTGGAACTTCGTGTATTCGGCTTTGGTCACTTCAGGAAAGAACAGATTGGTGTTGCCAATTTTTTTGCGACCAACAAAACCTTTTTTCTCCAGTACCGACAGGACAGTGGCAACGGTCGTATAAGCTGGTTTCGGATCGTCAAATTGTTCCACAACGTCTTTAACTACAGTCTCCTTCAGTTTCCAAACATATTGCATCACTTGTTCTTCTGCTTTGGTCAATTGAATCAGTTCCATCCGTATAAATTTTAATTCTACTACAAATATAGTAGGTCGATTTGAAATTATTACTATGTTTTTAGAAATAATACTATGAAAATAGTAATGTTGAAATTAAGAGATTGTAAAACAGCGGTTTTATGATTTAAATCTCACTCAATACTGTTTTGGCTTTAGCAACGGTCGAGATGTTTTCGAAGCTTAAACTCAACTTGTTCAACTTTTCTTTCATGCGGCATTTATTCGGGTTGTGCTGCACGTAGCTCAATACCCTGGTAAAAGCTTCCGACTGGTAGTAGGGCGACTGCTGGTCGGAAATAAAGTAGCAGATCATTTTTTTGTTCTTCAGAATGATCCGCTCAATACCGAGGTTGATAGCCACCCAACGCAAGCGAACCACTTCCAGTAGCTCCACGCTTGGTGCCGGCAGCTTGCCAAATCGGTCGGTCAGGCTAATTTCAAATTGCTGCAGGTTCTCCTCGGTTTCCATGCTGTCTAACTCGCGGTAGAGCAGCATACGCTCCGAGATACTTTGGATGTATGCGTCGGGGAACAGCAATTCCATATCCGTGTCGATCTGGCAATCGCTGATGAATTTATTTTTCAGGAAGGCTTTGCTGGCGTCGGCCTGCTGTTCTTCCTCAAACAGGTCTTTGTACTCGGTTTGCTTCAATTCCTGGATCGCTTCGTTCAGAATGCGGTGGTAGGTTTCGTAACCTATGTCGGCAATGAAACCGCTTTGCTCGGCTCCCAGCAAGTCGCCGGCACCACGAATGTCGAGGTCGCGCATGGCAATGTTGAACCCACTGCCCAGTTCCGAGAATTCTTCGATGGCCTGTAGTCGGTGTCGGGCCTCGGTGCTTACCATCGAAAGTGGAGGTGTCAGCAGGTAACAGAAGGCTTTTTTGTTCGAACGTCCCACGCGGCCACGCAGCTGGTGCAAGTCGCTCAAACCAAAGTTTTCAGCGTGGTTGATGATGATTGTGTTCGCATTCGGAATATCCAGTCCCGACTCGATAATGGTGGTGGCAATCAACACATCCTGTTCGCCATTGATAAAGTCGAGCATGATTTTCTCCAGCTTCGGTCCCTCCATTTGTCCGTGACCGACAACCGTTTTTACGCCCGGAACAATGCGACGAATTGTAGCTTCCACTTCGTAAATATTCTGTACCCGGTTGTGAATGAAGAATGCCTGTCCGTTGCGAGCCAGCTCGTAGTTGATCGCATCGCGGATCAAATCTTCATTGAACCCGTGTAGTTCCGTAATAATCGGGTATCGGTTGGGGGGAGGTGTTTGAATGATGGATAAATCTCGGGCACCCATGAGCGAAAACTGCAAGGTACGCGGAATCGGTGTGGCAGTTAGTGTAAGCGTGTCCACATTCACTTTTAGTTGTTTCAGTTTCTCTTTCACCGAGACACCGAATTTTTGTTCCTCGTCGACAATTAATAACCCGAGGTCTTTGAATTTCACATCTTTCCCCACCAAACGGTGTGTGCCGATGAGAATATCAACTTTTCCGTCGGTTACATCTTTCAAAATTCGTTTGATCTCAGCGGCAGGACGTAGTCGGCTGATGTATTCCACCTTCACCGGGAAATCTTTCAAACGATCGGAGAATGTTTTGTAATGCTGAAGGGCCAGAATAGTGGTTGGAACCAGTACGGCAACCTGTTTGCTGTCGGTGGCTGCTTTAAAGGCGGCGCGCACGGCGATTTCGGTTTTCCCGAAGCCTACGTCACCACAAACCAGGCGGTCCATCGGGATGTGACGTTCCATGTCTTCTTTTACAGCCTGGGTTGTTTTCACCTGATCGGGCGTGTCTTCGAAAATGAACGACGCTTCAAGTTCGTTCTGCAGATACGAGTCGGGCGTAAAAGCATGCCCTTTTTCCTGCCGGCGCTTTGCATACAACTTAATCAGGTCGCGCGCAATGTCCTTCACCTTGCTTTTGGTGCGCTCTTTCAGCTTTTGCCAGGCACCGCCACCCAGTTTATTGATTTTCGGTTCAAGACCTTCTTTGCCTTTGTATTTTGAAATGCGGTGCAGCGAATGAATACTTACCAACAACACATCGTTGTCGCGGTAGGTCAGGCGAATGGCTTCCTGCATTTTGCCGTTCACCTCGGTTTTCACCAGGCCGGCAAACTTCCCGATCCCATGGTCGATATGCACGACGTAATCGCCGGGGTGCAGTTTATTTAGTTCTTTGACCGTGATGCTCTCGCGCTGGTCTTTCCGGGTTTTAATCTTGAAACGGTGATAGCGCTCAAAAATCTGGTGGTCGGTGTAACAGGCGATCTTGGTGTCGTGGTCCACAAAACCTTCGTGCAGAGTGAAACTGAAATCGGTGAATTTCACATTCAGCCCCTGGTCGTTGAAAATGGCGTGTAGACGTTCAATCTGCTTCTCGCTGGTTGAAAGAATATAATTTTTGTAGCCGTTGGCCAGGTTCTGTTGCATGTTTTTCGCCAACAACTGAAAGTTCTTGTTGAATACCGGCTGCGGTGCACTGTTGAATTCAATCACAGGAGTTGCGTCGAAACCGGTACGGTTGCCGGTTGCAATAAGGCTGAATTGAAGCGCTTTCTTTTTGAAATCCGGTCCCGAGATGATGCGGTTCGGCAGATCCTCCGGAACATCATCGCCTTGCAGGGCTTGTTTGTAGCTGTTCTCAATTAACTCGGTAATTAAGTCCAGGTCGTTGAAATAGAGGATACTATTTTCGGGGATGAAGCAGAGGAAATTATCCCGGCGTTCATCGTCCAGTCCGCTTTGGATGTTGGGGATGATGACAATCTTCGACAGTTGCTTCTTCGAAATCTGGCTTTCAATATCGAAACTTCGAATGGAGTCCACATCGTCGCCAAAGAAATCGAGTCGGTAGGGATCTTCATTCGAGAACGAATAAATGTCGACCAAACTCCCCCGAATCGAATATTGACCGGGCTCGAACACAAAGTCGACCCGCTCGAATCCATATTCAAACAGCACATCGTTCAGGAAATCGATGGAAAGCTTGTCACCCTTATTTACGGTAAAGCTGTTGGAGGCAAGTGCTTCGCCAGTGATCACTTTCTCAACCAAAGCCTCCGGATAGGTGACAATGTTTACCGGGTTGCCTTCGCGGATTTGGTTGAGGACTTCGGTTCGTAAAATAATGTTCTCCTGCTCCAGGTGCTCACTTTGGATGGCACGCTTGTACGAACTGGGAAAGAACAGCACGTTCTCACCGGTTTGGAGGTTGTTCAGATCGTCGAAAAAATACGCTGCCTCTTCCCGGTCGTTCAAAATACAGATGGTAACCTGTTGTTGTTGCTCGGCCAAAATGGAGGCGAAGATGCTTTTCAGAGACCCCACTAATCCGTGCAGGTGAACTTTAGATTTGGGGGTAGCAATGCTCGTCAACGCATGTTTGAAAGCATCGTGGTTCTGATAAATTTTACGAAATTCGAGTAAGTCCAAAGCACATAAATTTGCGGGCAAAGATACAAATTTGTTTCCGGCTGTAGTCGGCCGGGTTCATCTTACCCTTGTGATCTCAAATATTTCATGTTCGCTTAGCAGACATTTTCTGCCAACAAGAGATGAACAAAAACGATGGCATGAAAGTTGATATATCCAGATATCTAGATATTAAATTTAAGTTGCCATGTTACACACCAATTTAAAGCATGTTTTATCAGCTGCCGATCACGAAAAGCTGATTTCAGAAAACGAAAATGTGATGGTTTGTTGTGGTCGTATGGGGCCGATGTGTATTCCGGTATACGCGGCGATGACCGAGTTGGAAAACGAGTATGACCAGGTGGTTTTTGCGGACATGGAATTTGATATTCCGGATGCAGCGGTTATTCGCAATGCGCCGGAATGCCGGAACTTCATGGGACTGCCATTCGTGGTGTATTATAAAAACGGGAAACTGGTGCATGCAACCAGCAGCATCCAGAACCGCCCGCAAATTGAATCGATTTTGAAGGAGAAATTATTATAGTAAATCTTGATGTGACAATTTAGCGGCCACCTTGAGGTGGCAGTGGTTTAGGTTTAATTGTTTTGTAGTAGTGGAAAGGTTGCCCGTGTGGCAGCCTTTTTTATTTTCGTCTTATAACAGGCGAATACGTACGCCAGCATTCATAACGAATCCATCTGTTGGTGCCCAGATATCAGGGAATACGGGATTGTTGTAAGGTGGTAAAACCAGCGGTTCAAAATCGGTTTGCTCGGTATCGCCGAAGTTCTCAAAATTTACAAAGACTGAAAACTTCTCAAAATGGCGCATCGCCATAAAGCCCATTACCCAATAGTTTGGTTTACGATCGTAAGCTTCGTTGTACTGCCAGCCTGTGTAGTACAATTCATAACCGATCGACCATTTTTCTTCCCGGTCAAACATCAGGACTGCTCCCGCGCTATGCTTGGGCGTTAATGGCTTTTGGTTGTTCAGGTTATCGTACTTCAATTTGGTGCTGCTAAATGCGTAGTTCACAAATAGTTTGAAGTCGCTGTACGTGAATTTTAAATTTGTTTCGAAACCTGAACTCAGAATATTTCCATCGGCATTCTCAAAATAATAGTTGTTATCCGTTTCGTCTCGCAGCACCAGCGCGTCTTTTAATTGGGTGGCAAAAAACAGCTGGTTGATGGAGAATGTCAGTTTATCGAAGAATGTAGTTCGGTAGTTCAGATCGAAGTTACCGCCAACAGACCGTTCAGCCTTGGCGTCGTCCTCGTTCAAGGGTTCAATATTTCGGTAGTACAAACGCTCGGCATCTTCGGTGAAGATGGTTGGCAGCTTGTAGCCCATCGCACCACCCAGTCGCATGGTCAGTCGATCCGTGGCTTTATACATCAGCGATGCTCTGGGCAGAACAAACGATCCGAAATCCAGATCGTAATCGTAACGCAGTCCGCTTTCCAGTGCCACATTCTCCGTAAAATCGGTGGTATTTTGCACGAAGGTTCCCAAGGTGTTGTGCGTATAACTCCGATCTTCATTCGTGCCCAAAAGGTCTTCATTGAACTGCTCGAAATAGTGGTTGGCGCCCAGTTGCCAATCCGAATCATCACCTTTTTGAAGGGTGTACAGGAATTCGGTGAATCCCGAAAGTTGATTTCCTTTAAACTGATAACCGGGAATTTCGAGGTCGCGGTCGAAGTATGTCACGCTGTTTTTGACGCTGAAGCTGCTTTCTTCTTTTTCGTTGAGGAACTGAAATTGGGTTGAGAAGCGCTTCGACTCGTTGGCTTCGGTAAACACATGTTCTGCATCCGGGTTTCCCTTTATCACCTGCACGTCGCCACCGGTGCGGTCATCTACATTGGCATTCACGCCAAACAGTATTGTTGAGTTCGGGTTGAGGTAAAAATAAACTTTCGGATTCAGGCTGAATGATTTCGCTTTGGGAATATTGGAAAAACCATCATCGTCGGCATCGTAAGCTGATTGCCGGCTGGCAGATCCGTAAATTGAAAAACCGATGTGTTCATACTTTTGCGCGTAAAACAGGTTGCCCGTTGTTCCTTTGGCACTGGTCTGGTTGATCATCACCGAGAGGTCAGGTTTCTCTTCCGGCTGAATGGAGATCAGGTTGACCAATCCCGCGATCGCTCCGCCGCCGTACAAGGTTGAATTACTTCCTTTGATCAACTCAACCTGCTTTAAGTCCAAAGGCGGAATCTGCATGATCGACAAGCCGCCCGCGAAACCGCCGTAGAGTGGAAAACCGTCTTTCAGTATTTGCGTGTATCGCCCGTCAAGCCCCTGGATCCGGATGCTCAGGTTGCCGGAACTTAAAGACGTTTGCTGCATTTGAACACCGGTTGTTTCGCTGAGCAGCATCCCGATGTTACTCGAATTCATGGCCGCTTTTTCGCCCAGTTCTTCGCCGGTAATGGCTTCAATGCGTGTTGGTATATCTTCGATGGTTCGGGACGATCGGGTAGAGGCAATCACCACTTCCTCAATCTCTTCACCTTCCTCTAGTTCAACTTCGAATGTACGATTATTGTCGGCCGGGAAATGCAGTAGCAGTAGTTGTGCTTCGTAGCCAATAAAACTGATTTCAATTTTGGTCTCTCCGTTTGAAAGATTTCTCAGTTGTGCTTTCCCCGATTCATCGGTTACGGCACCGGTCGTGGTTCCTATTAACACAACATTGGCGCCCACCAATGGTTTTTCATCGTCGTCGTTCACAATAAAGTTGACGGTATTTTGAGCGTACGAACACGCCGAGGCAAAGATGGCCAGTACTAGCAGCAGCTTTTTCATAAATGGTTGTTTAATTGACGAGCAAAAATACAACGAATTGGAGTGCAACAGGATTGCAAATTCAGCGGCAGGCGGCGCAAATCCCCTTGATGACGTAGTTGGCGCTTTCGAAACGAAATCCATCGGGCAAAACCGGTTGCTCAATCAGGTGATCTTTTAAACAGCTTGTTTGCCCGCATTTGTTGCAATAGAAATGGGCATGCAGATCGCCTAGGTTGCAGGAACAGCCTTCGCTGCAAAGCGCAAACTTTGTGGCACCGGTTCCGTCGTCAATTTTATGGATGATGCAGTTTTCCTGGAAGGTTTTCAAGGTTCTGAAAACAGTTGAACGATCGACATGATCCAGTTGCTGTTCAATCTCGAGCAGGCTTACGGCTTGTGGGTTGTTGCGTAAAATTTCCAGTACCAACTGTCGCATGGCAGTGGGCTTAATGTTTTTTTGCTGCAGTAATTCGGCTGCGGTTTCTTGCATAACGATAAACAATTAAACGGTCATGTCCTTTTAAAACACGGCTTTCGTGTGGATTGTTCCCGCTGTTAATTTCAATGGCCGGGTGGATTCAGGTATTGGCTAAAGAAGTTGTAAAGTTTTGTTAGTGATCCACCGTCCTGAGGTAATGAATGACCGTGTCCGTAGTCGACCAAGCTTTCGGTTGGAACACCGAGCTTTTTCAGTTTATTCTGAAAACGGGCAATTTGATCCTGGTAATAAATTTCGTCGTCGGTATTGTAAAAGAAAAGCGTTGGTGCCGTTGCTGCGGTTTCAACGAGGAATTCGGAGCCCATCGATTTCCAGCGCTCGTAGTTTTCGTCCAGCGGACCCCAAACCCACGGACAACGAGCTTCCAGGTTTTTGTCGCCATCGTCGATCGCATTGTAGATTTGGGTGTAGTCGAACACGCCCGGCCCGAGTGCGGCAACTTGTACGTCGTCGGAAATTCCTTGGTGGAAACCGGCATTTTCAAACTCGGGAACTTTTCGGTCGCCAATAGCCATTGATCCGGCAGTTGATCCGCGGGAGAAACCAAAGACCCCGATTTTCCCGGAAAGCCCCATTTCGTCACCTAAAAATCGCAAGGTGCGGATAGCAGATTTCACTTTTTGAGCAGCATCGGGGTTGGTCTCATACGATTTGTACGCATCGTTCGGGCCATCGGCGGGCTTGCCTTTTCCCCACGAGCAATATTTGGGGTGGTCGGCAATGGCCCAGGCCATGCCGTTGGCAGGAGCTCCTTCGAGAAAGGAATCGTTGAAGCCTGCCAGCGTGTAATCCAGTTTTAACCGTAAATTCTGATTGGCTGCGGTCAGTTTCTTTTTATTCGAATCCCAGGTGGCGTAGCTGTTGCTGTATGAAAACGACAGGATCACCGAAACAGGCTCTTTCGGGTTGGCCGGGTAAACGATGTCCATACGCAGCGAGTCGCCAACAGTGTATTCGGTGGGAGTGTTGTAAACGGTCGGATCATCGACAAAATAAGGAACATCGCGGGCAATCCGGTACCCCTCGAACAGCACGTAGGAACGGTAGTGAGAACAATCCGTCAATCCGCAAAACGAACCGGATCCGATGGAATCGTTGATGGCGATGATGTCTTTATTGATGAGCGGAGAAACTGTGTTTGAATCATGTGCATAATCCAGTTCGACAACACGGTACCCTTGTGCAAGCAGCCAGGCAACATTTTCCGGATTGCTGTTTTGACCAATCTTCGGAACAACCAGATTCTCGAGGTAAACTACCGTCATTGGGCTACCGTAAAAATCGAGCTTTGGCGATTTGGGATTCGTTACGGTGTAGCTGATTTCACCTCCGGTGACTTGGCTTGTCCATTTCCCGGTTGAGGCAGCAGCCCAAAAGGGTAGGGCAAGCAACACTAATAAAAGGGTAGCTAAGCGATAGGAGGCTGTTCGTTTGGTGTGTCGGAAGTCTGAATTTTTCACAGCTGGTTTTTCTTGTTCGGTTTCTAGTCCGGCAAAAATAACAGATTTGGGCGCTACTCGGACTCTTTGGTGAAGTTAAACACCCCTCCGCCTTGTTTTAGTAACATCGTCTTTTCATCGGGCTTGAACTCCATCACCAAGCCCGCCTGCGGAAATTCAAACTTGTCTTTGCCCGTCAGTTCCAGCGGGAAGGGAGCCTGCCCTGTGCCTTGCCCAATGAGCTTTCCATCTTTAATGCTGATTGTAATTTTTAAGGGGAGTTGAGCTGAGGCATAAGTGCCCACATATTTTTCCAGTTCTTCCGGGCTGAGCTCACTGTTCATAAACACAGGGATTTCAAATGGTTTGTCGTATGCCGCACTCAATACGGCAACCGAAATGTCGTTGTTGTTCATCCGGCTGCCATTGGAGGTGAGTGCAAAAGAGACCTTTCCATCGGGGAAATACATAAACACAGATCTAAAACCATCAATGCCCCCGGTGTGTCCGTAGCCTTTTCGGTCGTAAAACGGAAATTGAAACAGCCCGAATCCCAGACCGTCGACGATTGTCTCCATTTGTTCCAGGCTTTCTGCGCTGACCAATTTCCCGCTAAACAATGCGTCGCTGAATTTGGCTAAATCGCTCGGTGTTGAAACAATACTTCCGGCGCCCATTGGAATCGACAAGTCGGTTTCTTCTTCCATCTTCCAGACATCGTCGATATATTTGTAAGAATAACATTCGTTTTTGTCCGCATTAATCTTTCCACCAAAATAAGTGTTTGTCAGCTCTAGAGGTCGGACAATCGACTCGTGTAATAAAGTAGCATAGGATTTCTTTTCGACCTTCTCTAAAATGTAGCTCAACAATACAAAATTCGAATTGCTGTATTCGGTTTTGGTTCCCGGCTCAAAATCGCTGCCGCCCTTGGCAATGATTTCCACCATCTCGCTTTCCGACTTGGCTTCGGTGTTCCAGTCGAGGTAACTTTTGTCGTTGGTGAAATTGTGAATTCCGCTGCGATGTCCCAGCAGGAGGCGGATGGTTATTTTATCGGCATTGGGAATCGCAGGGAAATAGCTTTCGATGCTTTCATCCAGTTTCAGTTTGCCGGCTTCAACGGCTTTCTGCACCAAAACAGTGGTGAATGTTTTCGAGATGGAACCAATTCGATACTTCGAGTCGGTGTTGGCTTTCGTTCCGCTTTCGAGGTTGGCAAAACCGATTGCCCGCGCGTAAATGAGTTGTCCGTCTTGCGAAACGGCAACGCTGCCCATGAACCGGTCGTTGACTTCCAGTGTATCGAAATAATCATCGAGTTTGGCTTTGTTGAATTCCTGGGCAAAAGCAATATGAAACAGAGCGACAAAGAGAAGCGTCGATAAAAGCTTAGTTTTCATTTCGGTAGATTTTTAGTTAAATGTACAACTAGTGCTCATCTTTGCCGAAGGAAATCGGTGTAATTTTTCCAGTGTTTTGATCCTTGTTTATCTACTAAAGAGAGACTGGAAGCTACTGAAAGTTATAATCGTTGTTTGATTTCTGAAAAGTAACGATGTTCTGAATAGAAATTATAGCCATGTGACAGAAGGTTGAGTTGATCATTACTGCAAATAACTGTCAGCGACATTGGAGTGATACCATACTCAGATGGGTGTAATCTGAAATATCTTGCATATCGGATGTGGACGCCAAGTGCTAAAAGTAACATCATGGGGCTAAATGGAAAGGGTGTAATTTCTTCTGCTCCTTTTTTCAGAATGATTTCTGTTATTTCCGTGTAAGGGATTGAGATGAAGCTAAGTTTCTGGCGGTGGTTGATTCGCAGTAAAAGGCCGTTCTCGAATTTTTCGAATATTGATCTGGTTTCCAGGTCATCCCAGTTTTTCTCCAAATCGTTGATTTTCGATTTGTTTAACTGGTACATACTACTGCCGATAGTGCCGAATTTTATTTGATTGGGGATCGAAATTTGGGGTCCTAGTTGAGATTCGATTTTGAGTTTAAAGGCTCCGGTATATTCTTTTTCGTCAAAGAAGATCATAAAAAAAATAATTTGAATTTTAGTTCTCATCCTGTGTTGCACCCATTTCCCGAAGGATATCTTCAATGGCGGCGTTGTAGTTCATAATCGCGGTGTCGTATTTTCGGGTTTTTTCGGAGATGGCTCTAGAGATTGCTCCGTAGGATTTCAGGCGCAGGTCGCAATATAGCCGTAGCTTGTGAATATGATCATGAAGTCCCGACGGCAGTTCATAATGGTCAACACTGTCGAGCAGGGCAATGCTGGCCTCCCAGTTTTTGATCCCGTTATTTTCAATTTCAGCCAGAATCTGCTCATCACTCGAGTTAGGTTGCATGCGGTAAAGTCCCAGTGCTTCTTCTTCCATTCGGGCAAATTTCTGCATATCGGCCTGGTAGTGAGCAAAATCGCGTTCAATGCTATTTCGCATTAAAACCAATGAGCCAGCAGACGCAACAAGCAGAAGTGCACCCATCGTGGCGTACTTCAGTTTTAAGTTTGGCGTTTTTAGCTCGGGATAGTAGGCATAGCCAATCAATAAACCGCTGACTAAACCGCCGATGTGGGCGGCGTTGTCAATGCCGGCTTTCATGCCATTAGCCAGGTTGTAAAAGACAAACACTCCAATGCTGATGAGTAGCGATTTGCGGGCCGATTTCTCCATGAGGTTGGTCGTCAGCATGGCGAGGAAAACACCGTAAAGTCCGAAGATGGCACCCGACGCCCCGGCAGAAACTTCAAATTCGTGCCAGAATACGCTGGTGGCGCCTCCAACGATACCCGATAGGAGATAGGCGAAAGCAAGTCGCGTTTTTCCGAGATAGGGTTCAAGCAACAGGCCGATGTAAACCAGCGCATACATGTTCATTAGCAAATGGAAAACGCCGATGTGGACAAACAGGTGGGTGATGAGTCGCCATCCTTGACCATCGAGTGTATACGGCCGGAAGTTCGCGCCCCAGTGGAGCAGTTGCTCGCCGTCGGGTAGTAGTGGGCTCACTCCAAAGGCAATCATTAGTAGGAAGACCAGTACATTTAGCATTACAATAATCGGTGTAACGAAATAGCCTTTCTGTGGAACAAACAGCGAGAATACACTGGTTATTTTTCCTTTCTTAATCAGCGGAGGATGATCCAGCTGATCGATGTCGGCAGCGAATTGTACCGAGAGCTCGTTATATTTTTCGGCGAGCATTTCAACATCGAAACTGCGATGTAGCTTTTCAAAAGTCTTTCGGAAATCCTCGATGTTTCGGCGGTTTTTACCCCAGTCGAACGGTTGGTTGCCCGTGCATTCACTTTTCAGATCGATGCGTGCGATGCCCACTTTTACCTGCACTTCCTCGCTCCACGAGGCCAGCGAAAAACCGGTGTAGGCCACAAAACCCGATGCACTCGAATAGCCGGTTTCCCATCCCAGCTTTTGCACGGTTTCCCAAGCAAGCACATAAGCTTGTTCGGGTGTGAGATCGCCATACAGCACGCTGTCGGTTTGCCGGGGCGAAAAGCCAAACGACAGGCGTTCCTTATGTTCGCCGGTTGCGCGTTGTTTTTGTTTTTCAATGTTGGCCTGGTCAATTTCGAAGCGGTCACAGCTTTCCTCGAAATCGGCTTTGGCGGCTGTCAGCTTGCAGATGATTCCCTGTTGTGAATCAAACTTTCGGTGTTGGCAAATTTTACAGTATTCCAGTTGGTGTAGCCGATCCATGGTCTTGAGGTTTTGGTTTATGATAAAACGAAGAAAACGTTGGTTTTGTGTTTAGAAAGATGTTTTAAATGGCGGTTAAATATCTGTTTTTGTTTAGTTTTTCTCTACCGATAGGTCCTCAATAACAAAGGTGTCGTAATCCCAGTCTTCCATCACCAGGTAGACATACCACAAGGGGCCGGTGGTTGAGGTGGAAACGAGGGAGTCGTTGATGTAAACAGAGCAGTAGTCTTCGTTTTCGATCTTTTCATAATTCATCGTCAGTTTAACGCCGTTTTTGGCATCGATAGGGATGTCGAAGGTTCCATGAATATAGGGGTTTGACGAATTTTCACTTAGTGAATAGACCTTATAATCTTCATTATTTTCAATGTTGAAGAAAGTTCCGATTAGCGGCAGTATTTCTTTGTAGTCGTAGAGGCGTGCCCGGTCGTACGATCCGTCGCAAATGAATCCTATTGAAGGGAGGATTAGCCTTTCGGGCAATTTTAGGGTAAACGAAACTTTCAGTTGCTCTTCACCATTGGTCTGAAGTCTTAGCCAGCGGAATTGCCGAATGTCGCAATTCGTGTATGTCAGTGCTTTGGGGCCGGTTGCCTGCCAATCTCCGATATATTCCCATTCGTTGTCTGCAATTTGCATCGTTCGAGGAGTTAAGGATTCGAAATACAAACGATAATCAATTGTCTCAGAAAAAGAAGCTTTCAAGTAAACAGCCACGTATAGACTGGAGTCATTCTCAGCCGTGAAGGACAAGTTGGAGTATGAGCCGCTGCGATACGATTCAGCAATGGTGTCCTGCTCCGAATCCAAAAGTGTCATGGCGATTACGGAGCTGTTCACACCGGGTTGTGTGCTGGCGACCTGGTAGGTCATTCCGCGCTGGATATGAAGCCGGAAAAGGTGTAGTTCTCCCGGATTTAACGTGCCGTAATAGAAATGATCATCATTTTCGGCGACATAGGAATTATAGTAATTATTAATTCTTAACGAAACGCTGTTTTCTAAATCCAAGCTTGGTTGATCGTCCTGGTCCTCTTTCTGGCAAGCGAAAAACAACAGCGTTGACACCATGATCAGCAGAATTCCGACTAGTCGGTTCATAGTAATTGAGGTTTTGGTTTATGATAAAACGAAGAAGTTGGCCGTTTCGTGTTTGGGAGATGTTAAGCTGCCTCTCTTTTTTAGCTAGGTCAGGTTGCTAAACATTCGCAGCTGTTTGCGGCTGTTGCAACTTCATTTTGCATTCGTGCATTTTTACCCAGAAGATAATCCAACAAACCAGCGCAGCTGGAGCGGCCAGTGTATTGACAATCGGGATGACGGCACAACACGACAGGATACAAAAAGCCAGGCCAATGCTTCGACCCGGGGAGCTTTCGGTGCTGTTGATGTTGCGTTCGGCAAATTCAAACCGTAGCGATTCGCTGATCCGGTCGACCACAATAAAATGCCAAACTAGATTGAAGACGGGGATGAGCAGCAGCCAAACCGAGCCGGGTGACATTTTGCGGTTCTCCGTGCTAACGGCGTAAAGCGTGTTTTGCAGGGTGACCAGGTAGAAAATAAAGGGAATGATTCCGAGTAGGAATACACCAAGAATCGCGATGATGACGAAGATCTCTTGAGGACCGAATAGTCCCAGCAGAATAGAATTGATTTTGAGTAGCATAAGGTTTGTTTTAGGGTTTGTTTGAATTCGGTTGATTAATGCTGTCCCTCGTTGCAAACGAGGGACAGGTGATTATTTTTTCTTTCTAAATTTTTTCCAGGCATAACGAACGACTGCAACAAAAATCCAAAGTGGCCAAAGGTTAAAGAGAAGGAGCGTAAAATCAATTAGCCCATACCACCCCTTGAATAAGGCTTGTTTTAATTTCTGAACGAAGTTGCCCCGCTTCACAGGATTATATTTGAAATCTTTCTGCTTCGAGATGGTCAAATCCAGCGTACTGTAATCCACTAAATCACTCAGATAGTTTAGTCGGCCTGTCGTACTTTCGATTTCTTCTTCAATTCCACGGATTTTTTCCTCAATCTCAAGGATATCTTTCACCGTTTGTGCTTTAGCTAATAATTCATTGTACCGCTTCAGGTAATTCTTTTTGTTTTGAAGGCGTGTTTCCAAATCAATAAACTGGTCGGTTACATCCCGTGCATCAATCTCTTTGTATTTTACTTCTCCCTTTCCGGTCTCTACGGCGTTTAAGAAACGATCAAAATTGGCCGACGGAATTCGTACTTTTAGATTGTAAGAAGATTCCCAGTTCGAGTTGTTATAACTCTCGTTGTCATAATAGCCGCCTTGATTTTTAACCAAGGTGTCGATGCGGGATTTCGAATCTTCCAGGTCGTTTACCTCTATGCCAATCCGCCCGTCTTTAATGATTTTCTTTTTAATCACCTCCTGACTAGTCACCGGAGGTAAAGGCGGAGCCGGCGGATTAGCCAGTTCCTGTCGGGTTGTCGGGATGATCTCATTTTCTGCTGCCATGTCGAGGATCGCATAAGAATCGATGGAACTCGGCTTTTGATGGCAGGAGACAAATAGCAAGCTGAAAATAAATATTGATAAGATGTTTTTCATGTTTGATAGATTTTGTTTGTAGGAAACGGATGATTGCTATTCCTGAATTTTAGCATAAGGCTCTAATTGTTTGATGGAACTTTCCAGTGCCTCTTTTACCGATTCCACTGTTTTGAGGTTCGGTAATTCATTCCGCTGGTAATTGCTCATCATCGGTTGGGTGACAAGTATTTTCATCAGTATTTCCAGATCGTTTAGCTTTTGTGTCGCCGAATCTACTTGCGAAGCAACTTCATCCAGCTGAGCCGTCTTTTTCAATTGCTTGGCTTTTAGTGTTTCAATTAATTTGTTTAAATCCTGTCTTAGGGTTGAGTCACTCAGTTGGCTGGAGTATCTCGCGAGTGTATTCCAGTAATCTTGGTTATTCCTTCTATAAATCTCATAAGCCATCAGGCTGTCCGATTTATGTTCGCGTACTTTTTTTAGGTCAGAAGTCAACGACTTTAGCGACTCGTTAGTCTCGACCGCCTCATCAAACAGTTGCTGAATGATGTCCGAATCGTATCGTTTGCTGTAGGACGAAACATCAATCTTGTTATCGTCAACCAAGGCATCCGGGGTTTGTTGGTTGGTGTTTTGCTCTGCCACCTTACTTTTGTCGTTGGAGCACGATAGCGTGATGGTGATAAGTGCGAGAGCTAATAGTTGTTTATGCATATGACGCTATTTTTCAGTATTATTTTCTAGCCGTAAAAGTCGGGCAACAAAATTCAAGTTTGTGATTAATAGGTAACCGATTAAAATATTCAAGCCATTTACAAACCAGTTCCATTTGTAAGTAGGAGTTACTGCTTGCGACTGAATGTCGGTATAAAATGTGTTGATGGTTTGATTTATAAATACAGGGATATTGTTGATGATTAGAAAACCACCGATAATGAAAGTGGCGATTTTCACAATTTCCACTGTTGTCAGGTTGCCCAACTCAATCTTGTCATTGTCGAAACCTTTGTCAAGTTTCAGAAGGTTTACAATTTGGCTGGCTTTAAATATCAGGAAAACGAAAAGAGCAACGATCACGAATAGTATAGCCAGTAAATAGAGAATCGATGTAACTCCAAAATCCATTATAATGAACGAAACATTGCTCGGTAGTGTGAAAAATACTGCGGTAATTATTGAATAAAGCCCGAAAAGCTTTATAACCAGAATAAAAAAATCTCTTTTAGTCATTGTTCATTTTTTTAGGATGCACTGTACGGATTCCATATGGATTGTGGCGGTCTCGAAGCACTTTTCTGTCAACCGAAACCAAAGCTAGCTATGGAGCGGAAAACTTGCCGGTAGCCGTTCGTCCGCCATAAGCTATATGCGTTGTTGAAGACATTTATTTTTTATTTTCTTGTATTTGTTCATTCAAAAATTCAATAACACCTTCTAAATAGCTTTTCAAATCTTGATATTCTTCTTCTCCAGGAATCCACATCGCAAATTTCCAGTACTTCCATTTATTTTGTCCATTAGTTGGTGGGACAATGAGAAACTGTTGTTCATCTTCAAGTCCTGCAATCATAATTGCTCTTTCTAAATCGCTCACGACATCGTTCAATTCTTCCATCTCTTTCCAGGTGTCAATCACATTCCACTGGAAATTTCTATAAAAATCGATTTCATCTACTTTTTGAAAACTTGGTTCAACACTATTCGAACAAGGTGGAAATCCGTTTGCAGTACTTACCATTTCGATATAGTCTTGAGGAAGTTTTATTCCCAATCGTTTTTCTGCATTCTCAATTTCTGTCCCACTTGCTGGAAGATTACCAATCCATTTAGTTTTGATTTGCTCTTCAGTGTAGTTTTCGTCACAAAACTCAATGGATTTGTCAAATAGTATTTCTAAGGTCTCTTTCATTTTTATTGGCTACAACGTCCTAGGAGACGCAATTGCGTTTATTTCTCTTATATCTTTTTGATGCTATTGTTCTTTCCATGCTATTTTGATGTGGAAATAACAATTGCTGCCTTTGCGCATCTCAATTTACGAAACTTATCAAAATACAAATCCTCGTTAGTTTAATTTATTGCTGATCTAAATAAGGTTTGGTATTCAAATGGATTAGGTTTGGTTGTTATTTGGAATTATGTTGGGATTTGCCGGTTGCTTATGCTGAGTTTCAGATGGGGCGGTCGCCGGAAATTAATCGATCCAATTGGTTTTTAGGATCTTTGGCGCGATGGCGAAAAGGAGCAACTGCGCACCCTGTCCGGCCCGTCGGTCGATCCCCGTACCCGGGAGCTCGAGGCACAGTTGGAGGAGGTCACACAGCGCCTCCACGACCTCGAAGTGGAAAACAGGACTTTGCTCAAAGTTTTACAACAATCGAAAGTTTAAGGAATATTCTGCTGATTCTCAGTCTTCTTTTATCTTCACTGCTTTGTATTTCGGAGCGGTTGAAAAATATGGCTCCGAATCTGCGTAAGTGTTGAAATTCCGTTAATTTTGGCTTAAAATAAAATTGCGTTTACGTTATGAAAAAGCTAATCTATCTATGTGTTGTTGTCCTTTTGGCGTCGTGTCAACAAGGTAAAATCAAACAAATGCAGGCTATGCAGGACAGTCTGGCTCAGGCTGCTGTTGAGAAAGATTCCGCGATTATCAATTTTGTGTCGGCCATGACCGAGATTCAGGAAAACCTGGATTCGATTAAACAAGTGGAAGATATCGTGCGCATTGAATCAAGTGCGGTAAGCGAAGGCCGTCCCAGCGATAAAGATCGTATTTTGAGTGATATCGCAACTATTCACGAGCTGATGCAGAAGAACAAGGAGCTGATTAATAAGCTGCAAAAGCAGTTGGGCAGTTCGAATGCAAAGGTTGCCGAATTGCAGCGGGCCATTGTGGTGCTTCGTCGTCAGGTGGAGCAAAAAGATGCTGAAATTGCTGAGCTGAATGCTGAGTTGGAAAAGATGCATGTGGATTTAAACAATCTAAATACCCGTATCGAAGAGATGACTGCTGAAGGCATGCGTAAAGATGCAGATCTGCAGGCCCGGGCGTCAACCATCCAGTCGCAGACCATTGCAATGAATACAGCTTTTTATGCTTTTGGCAGCCAAAAGGAATTAATCGACAACGATTTGGTTGAGAAAAGCGGAGGCTTCCTGGGTATTGGTCGCACACTGAAAATGAAAAAGGATTTTAACCAGGCTTATTTCACACAGGTCGATATTCGCGACTTCACCCGAATGGAACTTCACGCCAAGAAGGCGAAGTTAGTGACAACTCACCCGTCAGATTCGTACCATTTTGAAGAAGGCGATTTAGTTGAGGCCATTGTGATTGATAATCCGCAGACATTCTGGCAAAGCTCGAAATACCTGATTATTGAGGTGAACTAAGAAGTTGCCGTTCCATACAAAAAGAAAGTCCGCTATCCCGAAATGGGTAGCGGACTTTTTTTATTTTGTCTTAATGAATGTAGTATTTCAACGAATGACAACTGTTTTAGTAGTTGAATTCGAGTCGTTTCCCGCGAACGCTAGGTTCAATGTGGCCGCGATCGTAAGCCAGTTGACCGTTGATAAAAGTCTTCGATACTTGTGTGTTGAATGTTGTTCCTTCAAATGGTGACCAACCGCATTTGTAGATGATGTTTTCCGGGCAAACCACCCAGCTCTTATTCGGGTTTAGCAGCACCAGGTCGGCATAGTAGCCTTCGCGAATATATCCGCGACGGTCGATGCGGAACAGGTCGGCCGGAGCATGGCACATTTTCTCAACTACCTTTTCAGCCGTTAGTTTTCCCTGGAGCACAAACTCGAACATCGCCGTTACTGAGTGCTGTACCAGCGGTCCGCCCGATGGCGCTTTAAAGTAGGAGTGAGATTTTTCGTCCAGCGTGTGCGGGGCATGGTCGGTTGCAATCACATCAATGCGATCGTCGAGCAGCGCTTCCCACAAAGCTTTGCGGTCGTCGGCCGATTTCACAGCTGGGTTCCATTTAATACGGGTTCCGTAAGCGGCGTAATCTTTTTCTTCGAACCAAAGGTGGTGCACACAAACCTCGGCGGTAATCTTTTTATCTTTCACCGGTCCCGGTTGGAACAGCACCATTTCGTCGGCAGTTGAAATGTGCAGCACGTGCAAGCGGGTATCGTATTTCGAGGCCAGCTCCACCGCTTTCGACGATGATTTGAAACAGGCTTCGGCACTCCGGATTTTCGGGTGGCGCGAAATCGGCACAACCTCACCGTATTTTGCCCGGTAAATTTCAATGTTTCGTTTAATGATGGCTTCGTCCTCGCAGTGCGTCGCAACCAGTGTTGGCGCATTTTTGAAGATCTCCCCCAGTGTTTCCTGGTCGTCAACCAGCATGTTCCCGGTAGAGGAACCCATAAAAACCTTAATGCCGCAAATTTTACGCGGATCGGTTTTCAGGACTTCGTCCAGGTTGTTGTTGGTGGCACCCATGTAAAACGAATAGTTCACGGCCGACACTTCAGCAGCGCGCGCGTATTTCTTTTCCAGTTCTTCCTGAGTGGTGGATTGCGGATTGGTATTCGGCATCTCCATGTATGAAGTCACCCCGCCGGCTAGTGCCGCCATCGATTCGGTGGCAATTTCACCTTTGTGGGTCAAACCCGGCTCGCGGAAGTGAACCTGGTCGTCAATAGCTCCCGGAATCAACCAACGCTCTTCAGCATCAATCAACTCGGCATGTTCCATTTGCGATTCGGGAAGGTCTCCCCGGAATATTTTTGCGATAAATTCACCTTCGATAATGACTCCTCCCCGGAAACGCTGTCCTTCATTGATGACAATAGCGTTGTGGATGATGGTCTGTTTCATGTGACTTGGTTTTTGTCGTAAATTACGAATTGAAAATTAAAAAGGCTACAGTACTGCAGCCTTAAGCAATTATTTCTCGGTTTTGTTCAAACCGCATGAATGTTGTTTACGATAGTTGCGATTTTTGTGGAATGTAGTGTTTGAACCAGCTGCGAATCTTCATTCTCAGGATTCCCCAAAGCGCTTCATTGAAGATCCCGCCACTCATTTTGGAGCTTCCTTCCTGGCGGTCGGTAAAAATGATAGGTACTTCGGTAATGTTAAAGCCGTGTTTCCAGGCCGTGAATTTCATTTCAACCTGGAAGCCGTAGCCCTTCAGTTGAATGTCATCCAGGTCAATCGCTTCGAGCACCGAACGACGGAAACATTTAAAACCAGCTGTGGTATCCATAATCTTCATGCCGGTGATCATCCGCACATAAACTGATGCAAAGTACGACATCAGTACGCGTCCAAGCGGCCAGTTGATCACGTTAATTCCCTTGATGTAACGGGAGCCGATAGCTACGTCTGCTTCATTTTTGTCGCAGGCCTCGAGAAGCTTTTCCAGGTCTTCCGGATTATGCGAAAAGTCACAGTCCATTTCGAAAATATAGTCGGCGCCATATTCCAGTGCCCACTTAAATCCGGTGAGGTAAGCTGTACCCAATCCTAATTTCCCTTGGCGTTGTACCAAATGCAGTTTTCCGGGGAATTCAATCTGCAACCTTTGCACAATTTCGGCCGTTTTATCAGGTGAATTGTCGTCCAGAATTAAGATTTCAAAAGGGGTTTTTAAAGAGAAAACCTTGCGAATCATTCGTTCAATGTTCTCTTTTTCATTGTAGGTTGGAATGATAACCAAATTAATTTTCACGTGCAGTTTCCAATTTGTTCTATGCGAAATTAAACTTTTTGAGCATATTTGAATGAGAGGGCTAAATTATTTTTGAAGAAGGGTCTGTCGAAATGACAGCAAGGGTATTATGATATCGTTAAAATGATATCTTTACAATAGGTTTTGTTTGCTCGGAGATTTATAATTGTAAAATTTGTGGCAAAAAGAAACCGAAATCAAATCTGTTTACGCGGGAGAATTATGGAATTTAGATGCAAAAAAGCAGGAAATGAATGTTACGGCGTAAAGGAGCTAACCCTTTTGTCTGAGATTAGTCAGCGACTAATTCAGAGCAAAGAACTCAAAAATGATTTGTCGGTAATTCTGGAGCTTCTGGTTAAAAGTCTCTATGCAGAAAGAAGCTTTCTTACAATTTTCAACAGGCAGAATTCAACAATTTATATTGAAGCTGCATATGGTTATAGTTCAGCGCAACAGGCCAGAGGAAAGTATGATTTAGGAGAAGGAATTATTGGACGAGTCGTTGAGTTAGCGAGACCGATTGTCGTTGACAAGATCGCAGAATCGAGTTTGTTCCTGAATAAAACCCAGCAGGAACTCAAATCGAAGGAAGGAAAAGATTTAACTTATGTATGTGTGCCGGTTATGGAAGACGGACAGGTGACGGGCGCGCTAAGTTTAATCAGAGTCTACAATCCGTTTATTACCAAAGATGAAAACCTTTATTTACTGTCGGTTATCGGCGGCCTCATTTCACGTGTTGTGAGCTCGAAGCAGGAGCAGGTGGAAGAATTGGAGGTGCTCCGTCAGAAAAATAAAGAACTACAAAGCAAGCTGGACGATGACCATCGCCCGGTAAATATTGTCGGAAACTCGGGGAAAATGCGCGACGTGTATTCTCTGGTGAATATGGTGGCCGAGACAAACTCGACTGTTCTGATTCGCGGGGAGAGTGGTATTGGTAAGGAATTGATTGCCGATGCGATACATTACACCAGCAAGCGCGCGAAGAACAGCTTTGTGAAAGTGAACTGTTCTGCACTTCCCGATTCGCTGATCGAAAGTGAATTGTTCGGGCATGAAAAAGGTGCTTTTACCGGGGCCGACAGTCGCCGCAAAGGGCGTTTCGAGCTGGCTGATGGTGGAACGATATTCCTGGATGAAATCGGGGATATTCCGCTTTCGACGCAGGTGAAGATCCTTCGTATTCTTCAACAGCGCGAGTTCGAACGGTTGGGCGGAACCGAAACGATTAAAGTTGATGTGCGTATTGTTGCGGCAACAAACCGAAACCTGGAAAAAGCCATTGAGGACGGTGAGTTCCGCGAGGACTTGTTCTATCGGATCAATGTTTTCCCGTTGTACATTCCGCCATTGCGCGAACGCCGCGACGACATTCCGTTGCTGGTTGACCACTTCATCGAAAAATTCAATAAGCGAAACGGAACGGGAGTGAAGCGAATCACAACCAGCGCGCTGAATATGCTGATGGTTTACAGTTGGCCGGGAAACATCCGGGAACTTGAAAACTGTGTGGAGCGGGCTTGTATTTTGACGACTGATAACGTGATCCATTCCTATAATTTGCCACCATCGTTGCAAACAGCCGACTCGACAAACACACAGTCTCGTGGAGGTTTGGTTTATACGGTTGAGCAGGTAGAGAAACAGTTGATCCGAGAGGCATTAACAACAACCAAAGGGAATATTGCCAAAGCGGCAGACCTGTTGATGGTTACTGAACGGATGCTGGGAACACGTGTAAAGAAGTACGAAATCGACGCCTGGCGTTTTAAAGTCTAGTTTAGTAAGGTTTTTATTCACCGCTATTTTAGCTACTTTCAAAAGCAAAAATGCATTTGACTTTTGTTGAAATTGATCTGGAAAATCAGGAGCATGTTGATGCTTTGATCGTTCTGTTGGATTGCTACATGCAAGACCCGATGGGAATTAGCGATCCAATGCCTGAGGGATTGGCGCCGAAAATAATCAGTGGTTTGCGGGAGTATCCCGGTTATTTGGGGTTCCTGGTGAAAGCTGGTGATCGTTATGCGGCCTTAGCAAATTGCAATCGAAACTTCTCGACCTTCAAAGCCAAGTACCTGATCAATATTCACGATTTTATTGTACATCCCGACTTTCGTGGGCAAGGTGTCGGACAGTTTCTGCTGGACGAAATTGCTTCCTACGGCGAGCGGAATGGTTATTGCCGCGTCAATCTCGAGGTTCGGCACGACAATGAAAATGCTCAGAAATTGTATATAAAGGCCGGATTTGTTGAATGTAATCCGCCCATGTATTTCTGGGAACGAGTTTGGTAAATTATTTTTTCGACATGTTATAAAAGAAAACACTCCCGGATTCGAGAGTGTTTTTTCTGTTTATCGCCTTTTCTACGTTTCGGCTAGTTCGAACTATGATGTGAGTTAAACAAGTCTCTTTAGTTTGACGTTTCCACCGAGATCAGTTTCCCGAGTTTCATGAAGATCCCGCCGTTTACGATGAAGTTTTGGCTGTCCAAAGCATAAACACCAACAGCTTGGTCGTCGACTGCACTGGTGCTTGTACCGGTAATGTAAAAGTTTGAAATTGTTGCCGTCGCATCTCCTTTTAGCATTATACCGTAGGAATTTGTTCCCGAAGCTTTTGTTCCAGAGATATTCAGGTTCGTTAAGGATACCGGTGGGTTAATATCTGTGCTGCTTCCAGTAATCTCAATCCCGCTTCCGGTTGCATTTTTTACCGTCACATTCGAGGTTGTAGCTGATGACTCAGAGATGATAAGTCCATTTCCATCTGTTGAATTAATGCTAATATTAGCGAGGCTGAAGCTTTTGGTTGGAGATTCAGATGTTGTGTTTTTAGCTAAAGTCAGTGCATCGTGAGCTGTGTTGGAGATTTTTATACGATCAAGTTGGCCGGAACAGCTATACATTATAAAAATGCCTTTTCCTTGAGATTCGTCTATAGTCATATCTTCAATCGAGAGGTCATCGACATTTCCGAGGATACATACAGCGGCTGTTTCTCCTGAGTTAACCGAGTTCAATACTTTGATATTATTGAAAGTTAAGCGACTGGTTTGACTAGATCCCGCGCTTCCGTTTTTGTAAATAGCACGTTCGAATGCTGACATACGAAGGTTACTTAACGTGACATCTGTAAGCCCGGATTCGATAGAAAGGGCAACGCCGCCGCCGCTTGATGCAAAGAGTATATTGTCAATCGTCACATTGCTGGCGTTAATTGTAAAGGCGTTTGTGCCTTTCGTAGAGATTGTTTTAGGGGCACCAAGCGACTCCATACGGAGGCTGTAGGCAATAGTGATTGGGCTAGTAATTTCGAAGTCAGCGTCGATAACAATATTGGAAACTTGATTCTCGATTGCTGTTTTTAGTTCAGCTTCGGTGCTGATGTAGTCGCCGGTAGTTGTAGCGGATGCCTCGGCTGTCAGCGATTTCCACTCGGTACCATTGTAGCCAAGAAAATCTTTATCGTCAGCATCGTAGCGGATCATACCTTCCGCGGAAATTGTATCGTTGTTCCCCGACAACCGAAGCTCTTTCAGCTCGGTTAAACCGTCGGTGTATGAAATCGATTTATCCTCTGAGCCTAGTGTCCACAAGGTATCAACCACTGTTGTTTCTGTTCCGGCATCAGCAATCATTGATTTCCATTCCGTACCGTTGTAACCCACAAAATCTTTCGTTGTGGAGTCAAAGCGAATCATTCCTTCTTCTGCGTCAACATTGCTGCTTCCTGAAATTTTCAGATCTTTCAACTCAGTCAAACCATCGGTATATGAGATGGATTTTGTTTCGCTATCTACAGTCCACAGGGTATCCACAATTGTGGTTTCAGTTCCTGCAGCAGCAGTCACAAGTGATTTCCATTCGCTGCCGGTGTAGCCGGTGAAGTCTTTCGTGTCGGCATCGTAGCGAATCATCCCTGCTTCCGGAGTAGCATCGCTGTTTCCAGAAATTACGAGGTCTTTCACTTTCGTGACTCCATCATTGTAGGTGATTGATTTGCTGGTTGCATCAACAGTCCAGAGAGTATCAACAATCGTCGTTTCTGTATTTGTTGAAGCGGCAATCATCGATTTCCATGCTGTGCCATCGTAGGCTTGGAAGTCATTGGTCGAATTGTCGAAACGAATCATCCCTGCTTCCGGCGATAAGTTACTGCTGCCCGAGATTTTTAAGTCTTTTAGTTCAGTTAAACCGTCGGTATATGAAATCGATTTGGTTGCAGCATCAACTGTCCACAGGGTGTCAACAACTGTTGTTGTTGTATTGGTCGCAGTCGCTGTCAACGATTTCCATTCCGTTCCGTTGTAGCCTTCGAAATCATTGCTACTGGTATTGAAACGAACCATCCCTGCTTCCGGTGACAGATTGCTACTACCATAGATTTTCAGGTCTTTCAACTCTGTTAATCCATCGGTGTATGAAATCGAATTGTTTTCGGTATTAAAAGACCAAAGTGAGCTTGATGACTCAGAGGATGAATTGCCTTCAGTTAGTGACTTCCACTCCGAGCCGTTGTATCCAATGAAGTCGTTGCTTGAAACATCGTAACGAATCATCCCCGCTTCCGGAGAAAGATCACTGCTGCCGTTAATTTTTAAGTCCTGTACTTCTGTAAGCCCTTTCGTGTATGATAACGAATAATCGCCTGAGTTATACTCCCATGGATTATCCATTGATTTTACAGCATAAAGTGCAATTGGCACTGCTGTAACATTCGATATACCCAGCAATTCTCCGTTCATGGTTACTCGGATTTTGTAGGCTCCGGCTCCCCAATCAATATCGGTGAAGCTTCCACTTGTTGCAGTTCCTTCTCCGATTTTGAAGTTGACAATTCCGTTGGTGCCAGTGTCAATTCCGGTATGTGTTTCGGAATAAACGGCTTGGCTGTTTAAGATGATGTCGATCGCAAAATCGACAACTTTATCGGTCATTACTTTTCCTTCAGAGTCTCGTACGACAGCTTGATAATTAAATGAATAGGGTGTTTGGGCGAAGACGCTTACCTGGAGCATCAATAGTGCCAATATGACTAATAACCTGTTCATTGTTCTAAGATTTAATAATTTTAAACGTTCGCAATTTCTGATTTTCCTGATTGTAAAATTTGATGAAATAAATCCCTTTGGGATAAAGTGATAGGTCCAACTGTTGTGTACCCGAATTGTAGTAGTCACTGTAGTTCATAACGACTCTGCCAGTGATATCTGTCACTGAGACATCCATTGCCAATTCTTTCGCGAAGGAGTACGCGATATTAATCGTCTTTTTGAAGGGGTTAGGGTAAACGCTAAGTTCCTCGTCCTGAAATTCTTCCTCTTCGTCAATTCCACTCACGATGCCCTGTTCGGTCGAAGCAGACCCCAAATCTGATTGATGGAATCCTTGGGTGAGCATTACAGTAGCACCTTGAAATGCATCTGTTATCACTTCACCAACCGTAAAATCGACCATGTAACTGCTTGACTGCATTGTGCCACCCGCGTTGCCAGTTACCCGCAACTCTGCCTGTTCACTTTGGGCTTTTGTGCTAATGGTCAAAATTGAACATAACACGGCACCAAACAAAAGTAATTTGTTCATTTCTCTCTTTCATTTTTTCCACATTCCTAGCTCGACCCAAACGCATATAGCGCATACGTTGGGCCATAATTTTCCCTTACAAGCTCAAATTGCTGCCACTCTGAAACAGCAATATTAAAATGCGTTAACAATGAAAAGTGAGTATTTCTTTTTTGAATCTTCGCGCCATCTCAGAAATGGCAATAGGGTGATAAAATTGAAGAATCTTTCATTCCACTCGAAACGCTCTCTTTCCTAAAAAATTCAGTCAAATAATCAAACGCAATAGATTACCCGACACGAATTAATGCCGAAAATGCAAAAAAGGTTCCACATAACAAGCATATTTTTTCAAAAAAAATCGCTATCTTAAATTAATCCAAATAATAAATTGTCAGCGTGTTGCAGGGTTCTCTACTCTATCTTTAGCTTTAGTTAACTAAAATAGTAATACGGTAATTTTTACTTTATGGCAATGGAGTTTCTTTGAATATTGGCTTTTTCAATTGACAGCTTTTCTATTTTTAGAAATGACTTCCTATTTAGGGTTATTAACAAACATTATGATTAAATTATTTAAATGAACTTTTTTTCAAAACGTGTGCACTAACAAATTTTGCACGTTGGCTGTTGTTAGTACTATAAAATTGAACATTCGATACAAAATGAAAACAATATTGATTACCGCTGCAGTAAGTTTAGCCCTGGCCGTTGTAATAGGTGCCTTTGGAGCACATGGTTTAAAATCGAAGTTGTCGCCCGAAATGATGGACGTCTATAAAACGGGAGTTGAATATCATTTCTACCATGCTTTGGGATTACTTTTAGTAGGAATTTTATCCATTCAGATGCCTTCTTCGCTCATCAATTTCTCAGCTTTGTTTCTGTTCCTGGGAATCGTGATTTTCTCAGGTAGTTTATATGTACTTGCTATAACCGGAATAAAATGGATCGGTGCAATCACGCCAATTGGCGGTTTGTGCTTTATTGCCGGATGGCTTTTGCTTGTTTTGGCGGTTCTTAAAAAATAGCGACCCGAAGTTTTATTTTTTAGAATCTCTTTCCTCATGTGCAGACGATGTTTGTTTTAGTGGAGGCAGAAGGAGAGGAAGAATCGCCTTTTTCAAAAAAATGCTTCTGTTTATTAAGAAATTATGACCTGTTTATTTAGATTCGATATAAATCATAGGTTCGTTAATTTCAAATACAAAAATGTCTTTAATTTCCCTATCGGATTGTTTTTCAGATTTTTTTGTTTAAAAGTAATGAGAATAAGTTGAATATATATCCAGATATCTGTATTTGTTCCTTCCGTAAAAAGTCTCTTCCGGATTTTTTCAAATAAATTAAGATTTACATTTGCTAGCTCATTTTCATCCGAATATTAATATGTATTCAATGCCGGATGAAACCCTCATGCTTTGTGTATGTAATGCCCTCCTTTAAGAGAGTAAAAGCATTGCGTGTCCGTTTCACTGACATTACTTAGAGCTTGTGTTATGAGTAGTGAAATGTTAATTCTGTTCTTTGTTGTCGCCATTATTTTAGTTGGAGGAGCAATCGTCTTTTCCTCATTGGCTGCGCCCAGCTCGCTTAATCCTGCGAAGTCCGAACCCTACGAATGTGGTATTCCAACCGAAGGTCCTGCCTGGATCCAGTTTAATGTTGGTTATTACCTGTTCGCAATTATTTACCTCATTTTCGATGTTGAAACTGTGTTTCTGTTCCCTTGGGCAACAGTGATGCGCAATATCGGCATGAGAGCCTTTGTCGAGATAATCATTTTCTTTTTTATCCTGGGAATCGGATTGTTGTACGCATGGAAAAAGAAAGCACTGAGATGGGTATAAAAATTAAATCAATGAATTACGAAGAATTCGAAGACAATGACTCTTTGGAAATCTTCAAGAAATCCGGTGGTAGTATTTTAATGACGAGTATTGATAACCTCCTGAACTGGGGGCGTTCGAACTCAGTATGGCCGTTGACTTTTGCTACCAGTTGTTGCGGGATTGAAATGATGGCAGCTGGAGCATCGCGGCACGACTTTGCCCGCTTCGGGATCGAAGTTTACCGTGCTACACCACGTCAGGCAGATGTGATTGTGGTTGCCGGAACAATCGTTCACAAAATGGCGCCAATCCTGAAACGCCT
This sequence comes from Mangrovibacterium diazotrophicum, assembly GCF_003610535.1. Lineage (NCBI taxonomy): Bacteria > Pseudomonadati > Bacteroidota > Bacteroidia > Marinilabiliales > Prolixibacteraceae > Mangrovibacterium > Mangrovibacterium diazotrophicum. Next base: position 4,069,828 of record NZ_RAPN01000001.1, read on the forward strand.
TTACGACCAAATGGCTGACCCCAAATATGTGATTGCGATGGGAGCCTGCGCCATTTCCGGTGGCCCCTTCTTCTATAATTCCTACAGCGTTGTGCGCGGAGTTGACCATGTGATTCCGGTCGATGTGTATGTACCGGGCTGTCCGCCGCGCCCCGAAGCATTGCTATACGGTGTGATGCAATTGCAACGCAAAATACAAACCGAATCAATTCGCGAACCTCGCAAAGCCAACGATAACCTGCTTTAACCGGAAGTCATGGAAAAACTCGAATTACGAACCGAATTACAAAAGCATTTTCCCGAAGCAGAATTTCCCGAAAATACGCCAATCACCGAAATGGTGATCTCCAAAGATAAAATCCACGAAGTTGCCGCAACGCTGAAAGCCGAAGAAGCTTTGGCTTTTGATTACTTAATCAGTATGACCGCGGTGGACTGGAAAGAAAAAATGACGCTCGTCTACCATCTTGAATCTGTTAATCATCGTCATGTATTGGTGTTGAAAGCAGATGTTACCGATCGAACAAATCCGCAGATTGATACGGTGGCTGATGTTTGGCCAACTGCGAATCCGCACGAGTGCGAAGTTTTCGACTTGTTTGGAATCCGCTTCAATAATCACCCGGCGTTGCGCCGCCTGTTTTTGGAAGACGATTACGGCTATCCTTTGCGGAAAGATTTCCTCGACGAAGTCAATTTCATTGAACGTTAATCTCCTGTTATGAGCGAAGAAATAATTAAAGATGTCATCATCGGCGAAAGCGAGGATTACATCATTAATATGGGGCCTCAGCACCCGTCAACGCACGGTGTTTTAAGGCTGGAAGTTTGCCTGCAAGGGGAAACGGTAAAATATTTGATCCCGCATGTCGGTTATATCCACCGAGGGATTGAGAAAATGTGCGAGGCGAATACGTATCCGCAAATCATTCACCTGACCGACCGGATGGATTACTTGTCAGCACACATGAATAACGAAGCAGTTTGCTTGTGTGTGGAGAACGCGTTGCAGATTGAAGTGCCTGAAAAAGTAAAATATGTGCGCACCATTTTGTCAGAGCTTAACCGCCTTGCTTCGCACCAGTTGTGGTGGAGTGCTTTCGGGATGGACCTTGGAGCATTGACAACCTTTTTCTACGGTTTGCGCGACCGGGAATTGATTCTCGATATTTTCGAGGAATCCTTCGGTTCTCGCTTGCTGCACAGTTTCAATACGCCGGGTGGTTTAATGCACGATATTCATCCGAATTTCCAGACGCGGGTGAAAGAATTCATCACCTATTTCCGTCAAAAACTTCCTGAATACGACCAGTTGCTGACCGGCAATGTCATTTTTGAACAACGCGCCAAAGGTGTCGGTGTAATGAGCAAAGAAACAGCAATCGCCTACGGTGTGACCGGACCGTCGGGCCGTGGTTCTGCCTTCTCTTGTGACTTGCGGAAACATGCGCCTTACAGCGCCTATGACAAAGTACAGTTCAACGAAATTTTATATACGGAAGGCGACACCTTTGCCCGCTACAAAGTTCGGATGGACGAGATGTGGGAATCGATGAACATCATTGAGCAATTGGTGGACAACATTCCGGATGATGGCTTTTCGGCGAAAATGAAACCAATCATCAAATTACCGGCCGGCGAGTATTTCCAACGGGTTGAAACGGCTCGCGGCGAGTTTGCAGTGTTCATTGTGAGCGATGGCGACAAAAAGCCTTATCGCATCAAGTTCCGCTCGCCCAACTTCAGTAACCTTTTTGTGATGAACGAACTGGCCAAAGGTGGAAAGATTGCCGACCTGATTGCGATCAGCGGTTCGCTGGACCTGGTAATTCCTGACATTGACCGATAATATCTGTGTGCTATGCAGTCAACCATTTATAATTTTCAAGATTTAACAGGATCAGTTGATTCCACTTTTCTGAGCTGGTTTGGAACCACCGGTGCGCTAATTGCAGAGCTGGTGCTGGTTGGAATCGTGTTCCTGGCTTTTTACGCGTTACTGGGTTTGTTTCTGGTATACCTTGAACGTAAAGTTTGTGCAGTCATTCAAAACCGTTACGGGCCTAACCGGGTTGGTCCGCTGGGATTGTTCCAAACGGTAGCCGACCTTATCAAGTTGCTGATGAAGGAGCTGATCCCGATTCGCCGCTCGGACAAATTCCTGTTCAACCTGGCACCTTTCATCGTCATCATCGCTTCATTTATGGCCATTGCTGCTACGCCTTTTGCCAGAGGTTTGCAGGCTGTTGACCTGAACATCGGGGTGTTTTATGTGATGGCAGTTTCGTCGCTAGGTGTGGTGGGGATTCTCATTGCCGGTTGGTCGAGTAACAGCAAATATTCACTGATTGGTGCGATGCGAAGCGGAGCCCAGATTGTGAGCTACGAGCTTTCAGTTGGTTTGTCGCTACTGGCGATTGTAACTTTCGCCGGTACAATGCAACTCTCCGGAATTGTGGAAAGTCAGGCTGATGGCTGGTGGATTTTCAAAGGACACATTCCTGCGATTATCGCTTTCATCATCTTTTTAATTGCCAGTACAGCGGAGATCAACCGCGGACCTTTCGACCTGGCGGAAGCCGAATCGGAATTGACAGCTGGTTTTCACACCGAATATTCCGGTATCAAGTTCGCCTTCTTCTTCCTGGCCGAGTATATTAACATGTTTATTGTGGCGGCCATCGGGGCAACCGTGTTCCTCGGCGGGTGGATGCCTTTCCATATCGGTTCGTGGGATGCTTTCAATCACGTGATGGATTTCATCCCGTCGATGGTTTGGTTCTTCCTGAAAGCGTTCTTCATTATCTACATCATCATGTGGTTCAAGTGGACTTTCCCGCGTTTGCGGATCGACCAGTTGCTGACCCTGGAGTGGAAATACCTGATGCCGCTGAGCTTGATTAATATCATCATCATTGCTTTTATCGTCCTGATGGGATGGCACTTTTAAACGAGTAGAAGATGAATAGTGTAATTCAATATTTCAAAGATATTTTTCACGGCGTTTCCACCTTGTGGTCGGGAATGCGCGTTACCGGAAAGTATTTTGTGAGCCCGGGCGAGATTGTCACCCAAAAGTATCCGGAGAATCGGGCGACCCTGAAAATGGCTGATCGTTTCAAGGGCGAGATTGTCATGCCGCACGACGATAATAACCAACACCGTTGCACCGGATGTGGCATTTGCGAAATGAACTGTCCGAACGGCTCCATCGAAGTGCTGACCAACCGGGTTGCAAATGAAGATGGAAAATTGGTTCGTGTAATCGATAAGCACGTGTATCATCTGTCGATGTGTACGTTTTGCGGATTATGTGTGAAGACCTGTCCGTCGGATGCATTGGCATTCGGCCAAAAGTTTGAGCATGCCGTTTTCGATCGCCATAAATTGACTAAAATTTTGAACCGCGAAGGTTCATCACTCAAGAAGGAGGTTAAATCATGAATATAGCAATGTTTTACCTGCTTTCAGCAATAATCCTTGTGTTCTCTATATTGACTGTTACCAGCCGGAAAATCCTGCGAGCGGCAGTTTACCTTTTGTTCGTGCTGATTGGAACATCGGGAATTTATTTTCAGCTGAACTACGAATTTTTGGCCGCGGTGCAGCTGACGCTGTATGCTGGCGGTATCGTGGTGCTGATCATCTTTAGTATCCTGCTGACACATCATATCGATCACAAATTTGAACGACCGGCGCTCTTCAATTTGCTGGGTGGTATCGCAGTGGCGGCAGTCGGTGTTGGAGCCGTGTTGTACACTGTTTTTGATCATCGCTTTGTGCCTTCTGCTGCTCCGGCGGTGGATGTGAATATGACCGTGATTGGTGAGCAGCTGCTCGGCATGGATAAGAATGGTTATGTACTGCCCTTCGAGCTGATCAGTATTTTGTTGCTGGCCGCTTTGATCGGCGCAGTTGTGATTGCAAAAAAAGGAAAAGAAACCGAAGAACTTTAAAACCATGATAGAGGGAATTCCAATTTATCACTTTCTCGTTGTGAGCACCATCATGTTTTTTGTTGGTGTGTGCGGATTCATCATCCGGAGAAACTTGATTACCATGCTCATGGCAGTCGAACTGATTTTGAACTCGGTGAACATCAACTTTGTGGTTTTCAACCGCTATTTGTATCCTGACCAGTTGCAAGGGCATTTTTTCACCCTGTTCATTGTGGCTGTTGCAGCAACGGAAGCGGCTGTAGCCATTGCATTGATCATTAACATTTATCGTCGCTTTAAGAATATTGAAGTGCAGAATGTTAGCGAGATGAAATATTAGTGATTGACTATTGATTAACGATTAACGAATGCAGATTATCGATTCAAGAGTGCACTGGAACTTGAAACCTGGAACTCGAAACTGATAGCTGTAAACTGAATAACTGAAAAAATTACATCATGACAGGATATGCTTATACTGTACTGATTCCGTTGATTCCTCTGGCGATGTTTTTGATCATCGGTTTGTTGACGGTAAAATGGAAGCCGATCGTTTTCGGAATCATGGGAACCATCGGCATGGGAACTTCATTTGTGCTCTCGCTGATCACCGCCATTAATTATTTTTTCGTGGTGGGGCCGGGACCAAACGGTTTTGAACCGATTATTGCGACTAAAGTCACCTGGTTGCGCCTGACTGAATTCCTGCACATCGATTTGGGCGTCATGCTCGACCCGATTTCGGTGATGATGCTGGTGGTGATTACCACGGTTTCGTTGATGGTGCACCTTTACAGTATGGGTTATATGAAAGGAGAAGTTGGTTTCCAACGCTTTTATGCTTTCCTGTCGCTGTTCTCCTTTTCGATGTTGGGACTGGTGCTGGCAACCAACATTTTCCAGATGTACATTTTCTGGGAGCTGGTGGGTGTGTCGTCCTTTCTGTTGATTGGTTATTACTACGAAAAACCTTCGGCAGTGGCCGCTTCGAAGAAGGCGTTCATCGTAACGCGTTTCGCCGACCTTGGATTCCTGATCGGGATTCTGGTTCTGTCATTCTACACAAAAACATTCGACTTTGCGGATTTAACTGCGCCTCATACAACCATTTTTGCTGAAAGCGCTTCGGTAAGTTTCATGGGCGTTTCTGTATTTACCTGGGCAATGATCCTCATTTTTATGGGTGGTGCCGGTAAATCAGCCATGTTCCCGCTGCACATTTGGTTGCCCGATGCGATGGAAGGCCCGACTCCGGTTTCTGCCTTGATCCACGCCGCAACGATGGTTGTTGCCGGTGTTTACTTGGTTGCCCGCATGTTTCCGGTATTCCATTTTCAGGCACCCGATGCACTCGAAATTGTTGCCTGGGTTGGTGGTTTTACCTCGCTGTTTGCTGCCGTAATTGCGATGACGCAGTTCGACATCAAGCGTGTGTTGGCCTTTTCAACTTTGTCGCAAATCGGTTACATGATGCTCAGTCTGGGTGTCTCCGGATACGGTGGCGAAGAAGGTTTGGGCTACATGGCTTCCATGTTTCACTTGTTTACACACGCTATGTTTAAAGCGCTGTTGTTCCTGGGAGCTGGTTCCATCATTCACGCGGTACATTCCAACGACATGAACGACATGGGCGGTTTACGCAAATACATGCCTATTACGCACATCACCTTCCTGATTGCCTGTTTGACAATCTCGGGTATTCCACCGTTCTCTGGTTTCTTCAGTAAGGACGAGATTTTGGTAGCCGCTCACAATTACAGCACAACGCTGTTTTCAATCGAATACATTACAGCAGGTTTAACTGCCTTCTACATGTTCCGTTTGTATTTTCGGGTGTTCTGGGGAAATGAACGTCATTATCATCACACGCCGCACGAATCGCCGCTGGTGATGACCATCCCGTTGATGGTGCTGGCTTTTGCATCGATCTTCTCGGGCTTCCTACCTTTCAGCGAGCTGGTAACTTCCGACGGTATTGGTTTCGAAACTGAAACTCACCTGATGGTTGCGCTTCCTTCAGTATTGATTGGCGTACTTGGAATTGTGGTGGCCTTCATTTTATACAAAAAAGAAAGTCTGGTTCCGAAAGCAATTACCGAAAAATTGGGGATCTTCTATACGGCAACTTTGAATAAATTTTACATCGACGAGATTTACCTGTTTGTGACCAAGAAAGTCATCTTCAACTATGTGTCTCGTCCGGTGGCTTGGTTCGACCGTCACATCATCGACGGATTCATGGTGGGCATCGGAAAAGTAACCGAAAAAACATCGTACGAAATAAAACAAATGCAGTCGGGGCAGTTGCAGCATTATGCGTTTGCCTTTGTGGCCGGCACCTTGATCTTGGTGTTGTCAATTTTGTACTGCTTCATTTAGAATTAGAAATTAACACGATAAACCAGCACAGAAATGAATATTTTGAGTCTGTTTGTAGTGGTTCCGGTTCTCACGATAGTGGGGATACTATTTACCAAAGATTTTAGAGGTGCCCGTGTGGTGTCGGCCATCGGTATGAGCATCCAGCTGGTGTTGGCTGCTGCACTGGTGCTGATGTACCTCGGTGCGCGCAAGGCCGGCGTCAGCGACGAGATGTTGTGGACGGCCGATTACATGTGGTTTCCCAGTTTGAACATCCACTATGCGATTGGGGTCGACGGCATTGCTGTGGCCATGATCGGCTTGACGGCGATCGTTGTTTTTGCCGGAATTTTTGCATCGTGGGGCGTTGAATATTTGTCGCGCGAGTTTTTCATTTCGCTGATTTTGCTGGCAACCGGGGTGTTCGGCTTCTTCATTTCACTCGACTTGTTTACCATGTTCCTGTTCTATGAGGTGGCGGTAATCCCGATGTACCTGTTGATTGGTATCTGGGGTAGTGGACCGAAAGAATCTTCGGCCATGAAACTGACGCTGATGTTGATGGGGGGCTCGGCCCTGCTGATGGTTGGTTTGTTCGGATTGTACTTTAACTCGGCGCCCGATGGTGGTGCGCTGACCTGGAATATTATGGAAATAGCGAAAGTGCACATTCCTGACGCTGCACAACGCTTTTTCTTCCCCTTTACCTTCATTGGTTTTGGTGTGTTGGGCGCTTTGTTCCCGTTCCACACATGGTCGCCCGATGGTCACGCTTCGGCGCCAACAGCGGTTTCGATGCTGCACGCCGGTGTATTGATGAAACTGGGAGGTTACGGTTGTTTCCGGGTAGCTATGTTCCTGATGCCGCAAGCGGCGCATGAGATGGCCTGGATCTTTATCATCCTCACGACAATCTCGGTTGTTTACGGTGCGTTTGGAGCCATCTGGCAAAAAGACCTCAAATTTATTAATGCTTACTCCTCGGTGAGTCACTGTGGCTTGGTGATCTTCGCCTTGTTGATGATGAATAAAACCGCCATGGACGGTGCCATCCTGCAAATGATTTCACACGGTTTGATGACGGCACTTTTCTTTGCTCTGATCGGGATGATTTACGGACGGACCCACACCCGCGACATTCGCGAGATGGGTGGTTTGATGAAAGTAATTCCGTTCCTGGCAGTAGTTTATATGATCGCCGGTTTTGCCTCTTTGGGTTTGCCGGGTTTGAGCGGTTTTGTAGCCGAGATGACGGTGTTTGTTGGTTCGTTCCAACACCAGGATTTATTCCACCGCGTAGTAACGATCATTGCAGCTTCGTCCATCGTAGTGACGGCAGTTTATATTTTGCGTGTGGTTGGCATCATCTTGTTGGGGCCAATCAAAAACGAGCATCACCTGGAGTTGACCGATGCGGTTTGGTTTGAGCGACTGAGCACAATTACTTTGGTATTGGCAGTTGCAGCTATCGGTATTGCACCGCTTTGGTTGTCGGACACCATTCAGCAAAGCCTTGGGCCGATCATCGCTAAACTGACGGTTTTCAATCCATTTTAACGAATTCATTCTGAAAAATACAGAATCATGACTATCGAACAATTTTTATTGATGCGCCACGAGTTGCTGCTGATCCTTGCAGCAATGATCGTTCTGATTGCTGAATTGGCAATGAGCGAATCGGGCAAGACAAAAATAATTCCCTTCGCTGCGGGCTTGTTTGCTCTGGTGACGGCGATTGGTTTCATCCCTTCGGAAACGGGAAGGCTCTTTGGCGGTTCGTTCCAAAGTTCGCCGCTGACGCTGTTTATGAAGAATGTGTTGAACCTGGCAGTTCTGATCATTTTCCTGCAGTCGGAAGGCTGGTTGAAGAAACCGGAAAATAACGAGCGAATCAGTGAGTATTTTATTCTGACGATAGTTACGCTGGTGGGAATGAATTTCATGATTTCGTCGGGTGACTTCCTGATGTTCTACCTGGGATTGGAAACAGCAACAATTCCGGCAGCGGCGCTGGTTGCTTTCGATCGCTTGAAAAGCCATTCGGCTGAAGCCGGTATTAAATTGATTTTGTCCTCGGCCTTGTCATCAGGCATTTTGTTGTTCGGTTTGTCGCTGATTTACGGGGCAACCGGCTCCATCTATTTTGCCGATGTAGTTGCTAAAATAGAACCGTCGCCCATCCTGATCCTGGCTTTTATCTTTTTCGTGGCGGGTATGGGATTCAAAATTTCATTGGTTCCTTTCCACTTTTGGACAGCCGATGTTTACGAAGGTGCGCCAATCAATGTCACTTCCTACTTGTCGGTGGTGTCGAAAGGGGCGGCTGCTTTCACCTTCAGCATTATTGTATTTAAAGTATTCGGAGGCCTGTTTGAACAGTGGCAACATCTGGTTTACGCCTTGGCCGTGATGACCATGACCATTGCCAACTTGTTTGCTCTCCGTCAGGATAATATCAAACGGTTCCTCGCGTTCTCGTCAATTGCACAAGCCGGTTTTATTTTGCTCGGTATTTTAGGTGCAGGCGAAATGGGAATGGCGGCTGTGGTGTATTTCGTGTTAATCTACGTTTTCACCAACCTTGGCGCATTCGGGGTGGCAACCTCGGTGTTCAACGCTTCGGGAATCGATACCATCTCGGGTTATAAGAGTTTGTACAGAACCAATCCGAAATTGAGTTTGCTGATGACAGTGGCTTTGTTCTCGTTGGCAGGAATTCCGCCGGTTGCAGGTTTCTTTGGAAAATTCTTCCTGTTTACATCGGCTGCCAGTCGCGGTTATTACATCCTGGTGTTGATTGCTGTGTTGAACGCAACTATATCACTTTATTATTATTTGCGCGTCATCAAATCAATGTTTATCGATCAAACCGACGAGCCGATTGCTGCTTTCCGGAGTTCAACATCCATGCGGATCAGTCTGATCATGTGTGTGGCCGGTATTTTTCTGGTGGGTTTTGCCAGCGGAATCTTCGAATACATTCGCGAAATCAGCCAGTTGTTTTTATAATTTAAATTGAATGAAAATGACACTAGATAAAGCACAACACAGCATTGAAGAAATTGACGGGGTACGTTGTTCGGTTGTTGAAAAAGGAGTGAGCACCGAACGCGCCGCTTTTCTGAAAAACTTATTGGAACACAATGGGTATCAAGTGAAAATAAAAGCTGAAGGCGACAGCGGCCTGGCAACTTTGGGGGTAACCGACATTGTTTTTAATGTTGTTTTGGCGGTCTACGGGCGCCATTTAAAAAGTGCTTCCGGAAAAAAGGTAACACCGGCTTACTGGTTACAGCAATCAAATAAAGAAACGGAAATTGAAGTCAACTATTGGTCATTTGGGAAATGACCGGTAAAATCTTAAGTATATAGAGGGAGCAGCGGAAGTTGCTCCTTTTTTTGTCTTTTATCTTTGTACTATTAAAGCTGTATGTTCAGTAAAATAAGGATAAGCGTCCTTTAAACACCTTTTTGGTTTAGTAATCATTTGATCAATTGATTTTTAGTTGGGTTTGGGTGTGTAGAGGCAGTCTAATTAAAGTCGTTTTTTTGTTTGACGATGAATATTATATTTGCGGCCCTTTTAGCGAAAAAATCGCTCTATCTTTTTGTCTGACAAAAAAATAGGGCATCAACCATCAAATCGAAAGTATTAAATGATTGTATTAGTATTAAATTGTGGTAGCTCATCCATCAAGTATCAATTGCTTGATATGGTGAATATCGAGGATCCGGAAGTAAAGGCTATTGGTGTTGTGGAGCGTATCGGACAGGAAGAGGGCGTTCTGACACATAAACCTTTGATCGACGGTGAATACCAAAAATTCAGGTTTACGGGTAATATCCCGAATCACGAAGCCGGTATTTCCTTAATTATGGAATCACTCGTAAATGAAGTGCACGGCGTAATCGGGGCTGTTTCCGAAATCCAGGCTGTTGGCCACCGGGTTGCTCACGGCGGCGAGTCGTTTAGCGAGAGTGTTTTGATTAACGATAGCGTTAAAGAAGAGATTAGCAAATTGAGTGATTTGGCTCCGTTGCATAACCCGGCTCACATTTCGGGTATCGAAGCCATGGAGAAGTTGTTGCTCGGGGTGCCGCAGGTTGCTGTATTCGACACATCGTTTCACCAATCCATGCCGCCGGAATCGTTTCTGTATGCTATTCCTTACGAGTATTACACCAAGCACAAATTGCGTCGCTATGGTTTCCACGGAACCAGCCATAAATACGTAGCCGAGAAAGCATGCGAGCATTTGGGTCTCGAAATGGATAAAATCAACATCGTCACCTGTCACTTAGGAAACGGTGCCTCTATTGCAGCTATTAAAAAAGGAAAGTCGTATGATACTTCCATGGGTTTTACACCGGTTGAAGGTTTGATAATGGGAACCCGTGTTGGTAACCTCGACGTTGGTGCTTTGTTGTTCCTGATGGAAAAAGAAGGACTTGACCTGCAGGGGGCAAACGACCTGATTAATCGTAAAAGTGGTATGCTGGGTATCTCAGGTGTTTCGTCAGATATGCGTGATATTGAAGATGAAGCATGGAATAAGAATAATAAGAGAGCAGCCTTAGCGCTGGATATGTACTACTCGCGCGTGAAACGCTACATTGGCGCATTTGCTGCCGAAATGGGTGGAATTGATGTGATTATCTTCACCGGTGGCGTAGGCGAAAATGGCCCTGAAACCCGCGAAGCGGTTTGTGCCGGTTTTGGATACATGGGCGTTGCATTTGATACCGATGCTAATGACGGGGTTCGCGGCGAGCTGAAAGAAATAAGCACTCCAAAGTCGCGCGTAAAAGTAATGGTTGTTCCAACCAACGAAGAAAAGGTGATCGCAGTAGATACCGTTAATGTATTAAAGTCAGTTGCTGTAAACTAGCATATCTTTAAAGTCCGGCACTGCCGGACTTTTTTATTCGATTGGGCTGTCCTTATATATACGAGGATGCGAGATCAGCAATTCTTGTTAAGCACAAAAAAAGGCCTTGGGAATTCCCAAAGCCTAATATTTTTTCTTCAAATATTTCTTATTTCACAATAAATGTTGCTCTTCTGGCAATTTGGCGGGCTCCCGCTGAACTTTTATCAACGCTTGTGTCTTCGCCTTTACCAATTGCGTTCAAACGTGAGGGGTCAACACCTGCTTCAGTCAACAGTTTCACAACTGCATCTGCACGTTTTTGAGACAATTTTTGATTGTATTCATCAGAACCCAATTCATCAGCAAAACCCTGCACGTCAACCGATGCTGCAGTATTTTTAGTCAGGTATGCTTTCATGAAGTTGATTGAGTTGGTTGAGCTACCTTGCACCTTGGTGCTGTTGAAATCAAAGTAAACGCTGATATATCCATCGTTAACCAATTGCTTTACGAATTCATCGTAGCTTGCAGGTTCTTGGTTTTTGAGCGCATCAACATCTTTCGCTAATTGATCCACATCAGCCTGGGTTTGCTCTAAGTCTGATTTTTCCGCTTTGGTGTCATCAACAGCTTGGATTCTTTCTTCAATGTTTGACACATTAGAATCCAACACTTTAATTTTTTCATCTTCTCTAAGATACCAATCTGCATGAGTTTTGTTTTTACCCAAGTAAACAGATAGCCCTACGGTCCCATTGAAAAAACCAGCCAAGTTGTTAAAGTCGATTTCGTCTCCACCGAAACCTCTATTTTGACGAATATTTGCTCTGTAGGTACCGTCTAGGTTCAAAGCCAGTCGGTTAGATAATTTTATCTGAGCTGTCAGTCCGCCAACAACATTTCCAACCCAATCCTTTCCAACGCTGATTTGATCATAGTCCAGATAACCGACGCCTGCTCCTGCATGACCCAATAGACCCAATGTTTTTGTCCAGCTTTCAAAATGCAGCATTCTGCCGATATTCATTACGCCTTCCAGCGCTACGCCATACTGTTTTGTTGTATAGTCAATATCGGCATCACTGCTTGCAGAGAACTTGTTGTAAACAAAATTCATTTTGTAACCGAATTTTTCATCAAGCATGTGACGTAATCCGAGGTCAACAGCGAGAAAATTTGGATCCACAGCATAGTAGCCCGGGCTAAAAGTGCGCTGCCATTGTTTTGTGAGACCAACGCCTCCCTCGATAGACCACTTGTTGAATTCTGCTTCGAATTCTGAATCGTCCTGAGCGAACGCGTAGCTTCCAGAAATACAAATAAGAACGAAAAGTAAAAACTTCTTTTTCATAAAACTCTTTTTTTAGATATTAATGAGATAATATATAAATGCACACAGCAATACTCTGCTATCTCTTTTCAGTTAGTTTTCGCATTTCACAAAGACCGACCAATATATCTGCAAACCATTGTAATTTTCAACCGAAACTAACAAGTCGCCTGGTTTCGATATTTTTATAGTTATAACCTTTTGTTTTGTCTAGTCCTGTTGTGACAAATAATTAGTTGGTAAATATAACTATTCTTGTACATCATAAAAGGTTTACTGTATTGTATTTTGCGTTCAACTAATTGTTTTCTATTTGATTGGGGCATTTTTCATGTTAAAACTTTCCCCGCGGCAAATATGATCATGTTGTTGCTAGCCTGTTAATGAGACATTGTAGACTTAAACGTGATAAATTACAGACTATTTTATTTGATAAGTATGAATTTTACGTTCTTAGAAAGAATTCCTACACAATCCCAATAAATTCATCCGGTTTATCTAAATGAACGACGTGCATAGCATTAATTTTTTTATGAGTGCCACATTGCAATGACCACATCACTTTGTCAGCATCTATTAGCAATATAAATTAGACGAAGTATGTTTTGCTACTATTTGGTGTCGGTTGATTTTTGGAAATCAGATGTGGAAAAGTGCGCTGTACAGGAGGCTTCGGTATTTTGTTGTTTTCCGGTTGTTGATTAAGTTTACTTGAAATAGAACAAAACCTAAACATGAACAACCCGGAAATCATTATCCTGATTGCTTGCGCTTTTCTGCTGATCATTTTTCTCAGTTGGTATTTCAACAAGAATACAGTTATAAAACGTAAGTTGAAACGTGCGACTTATCGTCGCTTCACCGAAATACGCCGCGGCGAGCTTGCTAAATTGGTTGGCAAAGTACAGTTTATAGACGAGCCTTTGAGAGCCCCGCTTTCAGGAAGAACCTGTGCCTATTACCACGTGGTGGTTGAGCAACGGGTTTCGAATGGGAAGAACTCGCATTGGAAAACGTTAATAGAGGAGGAGCGCAGCTGCAAATTTGCGTTGCGTGAGGGAAGTCGCTATGCCTATATTCGATCCGAAAAAGTTAAAAGCTACGTGGTTGACGATGCGAAGTATAAATCAGGTTTATGGGAGGATGCCAGCCAGCAGTTGGAGCGCTATTTAAATGAGCATGGAATTAAAAGCGTTTCAAGTTTGGGTTTCAACAAAACGATCCGTTACCGGGAGGGTGTTTTGGAAGAAAATGAAGAAGTTGCTGTGCTGGGAACCGGCGAATGGCACAATGCTATGGACCTTGGTTTGCCGCCACAGTTGGAACGGGTATTGCTGGTCCAATCACCGCAGGATGGCGTTGTCTATCTGAGCGATTCACCCGATACAGTGAAGCATTCGGATGCTCGGTTTTAGACTTTGCAATCCTTCTTTCATATACTGTTGGTATTTTCATTTTTAGCGAATAATGCTACTTTTGAAAAATATTTCTAAAGTTGTTGGTTGATTAACCATACTTTGGAATTGCAATTTATTTCAGCTTAATCCTAAACCACAGTATACCATGTTATCTCGATTAATCATTTTTACAGTGGCGTTTGCTCTTTGCTTCGGATCCCTGGCGGTGCAGGCCGAAACAAAAGTGGTGACTTCTCACCCGAATGTGACTATTACCTGCGACCCGAGTGGCGAAAATCATTTTGCGCGCTGGGCCGTGTTTCCTGACAAAAAAGTGCCGGTTCGGCGCGTGTTTATGGAGTTAACGCTTGGCTATCCGGACTCCCTGAACATTGCCCACTGGGATTACCTCGATCACATCACTATCCGGCGTGTCGGTGGAATTAAGGGAGATACGCTGAACCTGGAGTTAGGCCGAATGCTGACGCCTTACGGGAGTAATTTCAAACCGTGCTGGAAATGGAAATGGCGGGTTGACGTAACCGATTTTGCATCGTTGTTGCGAGACAGTGTTGAAATAGATTATATGCACTCGGGTTATGAGAGCAAAGAAGTGGGCTGGTCGTTGAATATCGATTTTCAGCTCCAACTGGGCACTCCTGCGGCAGAATTGGTGAGCTACCAAAACTTGTATACCGGCAATTACGCTTATGGCGATACGCTTAACCCGATCAGTAAGTCATTGGCACCGATTGACGTAAATATGAGTCCAAAGGCAGAGTTCGGTCGTTTGCGAATTCAGCACACTGGCCATGGTATGGACAGGCCCCGTGGCTGCAGTGAGTTTTGCAGTCGTTGGCGTGAAGTTTATCTTGACGGAACGGTGATCGATCGCCGGAACATGTGGAAAGAGTGTGCCGATAATGCTTTGTACCCGCAAGGCGGAACCTGGATTTTCGACCGAGCCTATTGGTGCCCCGGTGATTTGCAACCGGCCGACTTGATCGATTTCAAGGTAACCAAGCCGCAGCACGAGATTGATATTGAAATGGAATCCTACACGGCAGAAGGCAAAGCATCCGCTAACGAAGCCATCAATGCGATACTTTTTCAATATAAAACCCCTGCGAAGGAATTTGACGTTGCAATTGACGAGATCAAAGTGCCCAATAACGATCCAAGTTACAACCGACTTAATCCATCATGTTTCGAGCCGAGAGTTGTGATTCGAAATATGGGTAGCGAACCCTTGCAGGCTGTCGAGATTGTTTACGGAACCGAAGGTTTTCCTTTCAAAACTTTCTCATGGACCGGTAGCCTAAATTTTTATGAGTCAACAGAAGTTGTTTTGCCGGGGAATATCGATTTTCAGCCAGGGAAAAACACGTTCTCGGTTCAGGTGAATTTGCCCGAAAAACATAACGACGGTTGGGAGGGCGACAATTTCCTTCAATCGCAGTTTGATGCGCCGAAAGAGTTGCCGGAGAAAATGCTGTTGGTTTATAAAACGAATAATGCACCAAAAGATAACACGATCGCGATTTTAAACGGCGATGGCAAGCTTGTTTATGAACGAACCCCGGATTCGAGCGAAGCAAACACCATCTACACTGACACGCTGAAACTTCCGGAAGGTCGGTACCGCATGGCTTTGCGCGATACCGCTAATAATGGTCTGGAGTTTTGGTTTATGCCCGATCAAGGCTACGGCTACCTGTACCTGTCTGATTTGAGTGGACGTAAACTGCATCGTTTTGAAAGCGACTGCGGACTAGGTGAAACACTCGATTTTACAACAAGTCTAAGTGCTCGGATCGATAGTTCGGTGGAACAGGAGATGTTTATTCTGCATCCCCGGATGTTCAAGGACAAGACCGAGCTGTTTGTTGATTTGGATGGTCCTTCAGATGGAGAAATTCATATTTTGGCAGATGGTAAGCTCGTTCGATCGGTTCCGTTCACCCAGGTAAAAAAACGAACTTTTGAACTGGATTTCTCCGATTTTGAGGATGGGCGTTATGTGGTTGAATTGTTTGTAAACAAAGAAAGCAAGATGAAGCTTCGGGTTAACAAAACCCAAAGGCAGTACAATTAAAGATGATACGAATGAGAGGAGCAGCGCAAGTTGTTCCTCTCGTTGTTTTGATACCTTGGGGAACTGACCAATGTTCTGTTATTTGGTGTGGTTTTGTCGTAACTTTTATAGAAAGCCAAAATCACCAGCCATGGAAAAATCTGTCTACAACGATGCTTTGCGGTATCACGAAAAGGGAAGACCGGGCAAGATCGAAGTTGTTCCGACCAAACCACACGAAACACAATACGATCTCTCATTAGCCTATACGCCCGGAGTCGCGCAGCCCTGCCGCGAAATCCAGCAAAATCCGGAAGAAATTTATCGCTACACATCGAAAGGAAATTTGGTTGCTGTTGTCTCGAACGGAACAGCCGTTTTGGGTCTGGGCGATATTGGTCCCGCTGCCGGTAAACCCGTTATGGAAGGGAAGGGGATGCTCTTTAAGATATTTGCCGATGTTGACGTTTTCGATATCGAGGTGAACGAAAAAGACCCCGATCGGCTGATTGAAGTAGTGAAAGCTATTTCGCCAACTTTTGGAGGAATCAACCTCGAAGATATCAAAGCACCGGAGTGTTTTTACGTTGAAGAAAAGCTGAAAGCGCAATTGGATATTCCTGTATTTCATGACGATCAACATGGGACAGCTATTATTTCGGGGGCGGCGCTTTTGAATTCATTGGAAATTACCGGGAAGAATATCGCAGACATTCGGGTTGTGATCAGTGGGGCAGGAGCTGCCGCTATTTCCTGTGCTAAATTGTATGTACAGTTGGGGGTGAAGCAGGAAAGCATTGTCATGTTCGATAGTCGGGGAGCCCTTTCGAAAAGCCGAACAGATTTGAATGAAGCCAAAAAGCAGTTTGCATGCGATATGGACTATCAATCATTAGCCGATGCGATGGATGGCGCGGATCTGTTTCTGGGACTTTCTGTTGGCAACCTGGTTTCCGCGGATATGGTTCGGTTGATGGCTAAAGACCCGGTAGTTTTTGCGATGGCGAACCCGACTCCGGAGATTGCCTACGACGAAGCAACCAGCGTGCGCGATGATATAATTATGGCGACCGGTCGCAGCGACTTTCCCAACCAGATTAATAATGTGCTGGGTTTCCCGTTTATTTTTCGCGGAGCATTGGATGTTCGGGCGCGCGAGATCAATGAACCCATGAAAATTGCTGCGGTGAAAGCATTGGCTGCACTGGCAAAAAAATATGTTCCCGAGTTGGTGACCAAGGCGTACAACATGGAGAATATTGTTTTCGGAAAAGAGTATATTATTCCGAAGCCTTTGGATCCGCGCTTAATTACAACAGTTGCGCCGGCTGTCGCCCGGGCCGCAATGGAAACCGGTGTAGCCCGCAAACCGATTGAAAATTGGGATGATTACGAGCGGGAACTGAGCGCTCGTTTAGGCTCGGAGAACAAGCTGATTATGACGATTTGCAACAAGGCGAAACTGAATCCCAAGCGGGTTGTTTTTGCCGATGCCAATAATCTGAAGATGTTGAAAGCGGCGCGTTTTGTGCAAGAGCAGGGAATTGCTCACCCGATTCTGCTCGGGAAAAAAGCAGAGATTCAGAAAATACTTTCCGACAATAAAATAGAACTGGATGGCGTGCCGATCATCGATATTTTTCAGGATGTGACGGATGAAAAACGGCAACAATATGCTCGCCTGCTGTTTGAAAAGAGGAAGCGAAAAGGTATGAGCTACGATGAAGCGCTTGAAAAAATGGACAGCCGCGATTATTTCGGTTGCATGATGGTAGAGACGGGAGAAGCCGATGCCTTCATTTCCGGTTTTTCAAGAAAATATGCGGATACCATTCGACCGGCGATTCATGTGATTGGTACGAAGGAAGAGTTCAACCATATAGCAGGCATGTACATTATGCTGACACCGAAAGGGCCGCTTTTTCTGGCCGACACAACAGTGAACTCCGATCCCGCACCGCAGACCATTGCTGATACCACGGTTTTAGTGGCGAATGAAGTTCGTCGGTTTAAAATTGAGCCACGGATTGCCGTTTTGAGTTATTCCAACTTTGGTGCTTTTAAAGGAAAAGGAAGCCCGGTAAGGGCAAGCGAGGCCGTGAAAATTCTGCATCAGAATTATCCCGATCTGATTGTGGATGGCGAGATGCAAGCCAACTACGCGCTGAATGGAGCTTTGCGGCAAAAGAAATTTCCGTTTACCAAACTCGGTGATGCGGATGCAAATGTACTGATTTTTCCAAACCTCAGTTCCGGGAATATTCTGTACAAAGTGTTGCAGGAACTGGGAACAGCCAAAGCTCTCGGTCCGATTCTGCTGGGGATGAAAAAGCCCATCCATGTGTTGCAAATGGAAAGCTCGGTTCGGGAGATTGTCAACCTGGTGGCTATTGCAGTGGTCGATGCCCAGGAAGCAGAAATAACAAAACAGACTTGAGTTGAAAGAATCACAGATTTTCCAGAATGACGAAAATTTTCCATGTAAATGGTTGTCTTGGTTGTCACGTTATCAACCCATTTCATCCTGGTACCGATGAATACCTTTGCGCCTTTGCGTGCATCGCTTTTACTACAAAAAAGGAGACATCGTAATTGATGCCTCCTTAATCGTGTTTTCAGATTGTGATCTTCTTATTTCCAGCCACCACCCAGTGCACGGTATAGCGTGACAACTGCGTTCAGCTTCTGGATGTGATCACTGACATTGCTTAATTGCGCGGCCAGCAAACTTTGTTGAGCATTCAATACTTCGGTATAAGTTGCTGATCCGTATGTGAGTAATTCTTTGGTGTATTCAACTGATTTTTCCAGTGACTCCAATTGTTTTTGGCGAAGTTCCATTTTACGTACCGATGCGTCGTAAGTGTTCAGTGCATTGTTCACTTCTGCACCTGCATTCAATAAGGTACTTTTGAAACTTAGCAGTGCTTCTTGTTTTTGCGCTTCTGCTACCTCAAGTCGGGTTCGGTTTGCCCGTTTGTTAAAAATGGGCTCGGCTAAACCACCAACTACTGTCGCCATGAACGATCCGGGATCAAGCAGTTCACTCCAATCCAGCGATTCAAAGCCTCCGGTAGCGGTTAATGTTACCGATGGGTAAAAGTATGCCTTGGCGTTGTTACGCATTTCGAAAGCACTGATCACCGCATATTCAGCTTGCATCACGTCCGGACGATTGTCCAATAGCTCTGAAGGGACACCGATTGTCAGCATTGAATTGGCTTGTTGATCTTCCAATTTGCCGCGAGCAATCGGGCCCGGAGTGCGTCCAAGGAGCAAACTCAGCGTATTTTCGGCTGCTTTTATTTGCTGTTCCAGATCCGGGATGGTTACTTCTGCCGCATAGCGTGCCGCTTCACTTTGTACAACCGCTGCTCCGGTTACGTTGCCTTGGTCCTTCAAAATTTTCATGGTTTCCACCAGGTTGGCGTTGGTTACAACTGTTTCTTTTGTAATCTTCAGTTGACTATCCAGTGCCAATAAATTATAATAGGCCGTTGCAATGCTTGAGATTAAGCTGGTTTGAACCGCTTTGCGTGCTGCGTCGGTTCCTAAATAATCGGCGTATGCCGCTTTTTTCGCTGTGTTCAGTTTTCCCCAAATGTCGATTTCCCAACTGGCTTCCAGCGAAAGCTGTTGTCCCTGGTATTCGCGGGGACCATCCGGGTAAGTCGATTCCGAGTTTCTTACGTAGGTGTAACCAGCTTGTGCAGATAAAGAAGGAAGCATAGCTGCCCGACCTTGTTTGAAATAGGCTTCGGAGGCTTTTACGCGTTGAATTGCTGCCTGTAAATCCAGGTTGTTCCGAAGTCCCTCGGCAATTAAAGTGTCCAAAATTGGATCGTTGAAAAGCTTATCCCAAGATTCGTTGGCCAGGTTGCTGGTGCTGTCGGCAACTGATGAATTGTAAAGTCCATCTGTGCTCTCAGGACTGCGTTCGTAGTGTCGGCTGCCGCTACACGAATAAAGCGTAGCTGCAGTGACGACCGCGAGGATTATGTTTTTGAATGAATTTGTTTTCATATTTCTTTCAACTTATGGTGGACATTAGTCCAGGCTGTTCATGTCTGATATTTCAGTTGTTTCCTGTTTTTTAATCTTTTCCTGCAAGGTTTGGAAGACGACAAACATGGCCGGGATTACAAGAATACCGATCAACGTTCCGATTAACATACCTCCAACAGCCCCGGTTCCGATTGAACGGTTACCGTTTGCACCAACACCACCACCAACAACAAGCGGCAACAAGCCAACAATGAAGGCGAACGAAGTCATTAGGATTGGGCGCAAACGTGCGGTGGCGCCTTCAATGGCGGCCTGCACAATGCTCATTCCGGCTTGGCGTCGCTGCAGGGCAAACTCGACAATAAGGATCGCGTTTTTCGCTAACAGACCGATCAACATGATCAAAGAAATTTGCAGGTAAATGTTGTTTTCAACGCCCAGCAAACGAGCGAATATAAACGCGCCTGCAATACCGATTGGCAGCGGGAAAATGATCGACAACGGTAGAATGTAACTTTCGTATTGGGCAGCAAGGAAGAAGAAGACGAAAATCAAACTCAACGCAAAAATCACGATTGTTTGGTTTCCGGCGTTGATTTCCTCACGTGTAATACCCGAGAACTCGTAGGCATAACCGGTTGGCAGGGTTTGAGCCGCTACTTCTTTAATCGCGTTAATGGCGTCCCCTGTACTGTATCCGTCGTTAGGGTTACCGGTAACGTTTATTGAAGTGTACATGTTGAAACGGGTGATGTTTTCGGGCCCGTAAACCCGGCTCAACGAAATAAACTCGGTGATTGGAGCCATCTCTCCACTTGATGTTCTCACTTTAATGCTGTTTAAATCGTCCGGGTTTCCGCGGAAGGAAGCTTCTGACTGAAGCATCACGCGATATTGTTTCCCGAAGCGGTTGAAATCGGAAGCATAATATCCCCCGATGTAACCTTGCAGGGTTGAAAGCACTGTACTTACGTCAATTCCCGATTGCATACATCTTGCGGTATTCACATCAACCATGTATTGCGGGAATGCGGTATTGAAAGAAGTTTGTGCGTATTGAATTTCAGGGCGCTGGTTCAATGCGCCCAGGAATGCTCCTGCAACTTGTTCGAAGTTTTTAATATCACCCCCTGTTTTGTCTTCCAGTTTCAACTCAAACCCTCCTGTCACACTAAAGCCTGGAACCATCGGTGGCGAAAATATGATAACGCGGGCATCTTTGATACCTGCAGTCATTCCGTAGAGTTTACCCACAATACTGTTTTGGTCTTCTCCTTTTCCGGTACGTTCGTCGAACGGCTTCAAAGCGGCGATTATCATCGCGTAGGAACTACCCTGACCACCAATGAAGGAATAGCCGGCTACCATTGAGCGACCGTCAATTTCGGGAACGTTTGCTAAAATTTGATCAACCTGGCGGGCAACTTCAATGGTTTTTTCAGAGGAAGTAGCCGGAGGCATCGAGATGTCGACAAACACACGGCCTGTATCTTCTGCCGGTACGAAACCTGTTGGTGTTGTTTGCATGAGATATACCAAAACGGCAACGAACGTAACGATCATACCTGCAGAAAGCCATTTCTTTTTAACAAAGAAGTTGGTTGTCTTTTGGTACTTTACCGTCATTGTTTCGAAGGCAACGTTGAAGGCAGTATAGAATCGGCTCATAAACCCTTTTTTGTGTTTTCCTTCTTCGTTGTGCGGTTTCAGGAAGATAGCACAAAGCGCGGGACTTAAGGTCAACGCATTGATGGCGGAGAGGATGATGGAGACGGTGAGGGTGATACCGAACTGGCGATAGAACACCCCGGTAGTACCGGTAATGAAAGTAACCGGGATAAATACGGCAGCCATAACAAGGGTAATGGAGATGATCGCCGTTGAGATTTCGCTCATTGCCGATATTGAGGCTGTTCGTGCATTTTTTGCTCCCTGGTCGAGTTTGGCATGTACCGCTTCAACCACCACAATCGCATCGTCGACTACAATCCCGATTGCCAGCACCAGCGCGAAAAGCGTCAGCAGGTTGATGGTAAAACCAAACAGGTTCAGGAAGAAGAAGGTACCGATGATCGACACCGGAACAGCAATTGCCGGAATTAAAGTAGCCCGGAAATCTTGCAGGAAGATAAACACCACGATAAACACAAGGATAAATGCTTCGAGCAGGGTATGCAATACTTTCTCGATTGAGCTGTCCAGGAAGTCGTTGGTATTCATCAGTATTTGGTAATCAACTCCCGGAGGGAAGCTTTTGGAGGCTTCTTCAATTACGTCCTGACATTGAATAATAACATCGCGGGCGTTTGAGCCTGCAGCCTGGAAAATGGCCATGGCAACCCCAGGTTTATTCATGGTTGCTGTCGTCATGGAATAGTTTAAGGCTCCCATCTCAATGCGGGCAACATCCTTTAATCTTAAAATATTACCGTCGGCATCTGCCTTAATGATGATATTCTCGAATTCGCTCGGCTCCCTGAGCTTTCCTTTGTAGCGGAGAACGTACTCGAATGTTTGATCGTTTTGCTGACCAAAGCGACCGGGCGCAGCTTCCAGGTTTTGCGCTGCAATGGCAGCGGTAACGTCTGAAGGCATTAAATTATAGTTTGCCATCACGTCCGGACGGAGCCACACGCGCATGGAATAGTCTTTGGCACCGAAAACCATCGCTTCACCAACCCCGGTTACCCGCTGGATTTGGGGAAGAACGTTGATTTTTGAGTAGTTCTGCAGGAAGGTTTCATCGTATTGCCCATTTGGGCTGTATATCGAGAATACCAAAAGCATGTTGTTCTGACGTTTCGCTGTGGTAACACCAGCTTTCGTTACTTCAGCAGGAAGAAGCGCATTGGCTTGAGCTACACGGTTCTGTACGTTTACCGCCGCCATGTCGGGGTCGGTACCTTGCTTGAAATAAACTTCGATCGTTGCCGATCCGGTGTTACTGGCAGAAGAGGTCATGTAGATCATGTTTTCTACACCATTGATCTGTTCTTCAAGCGGGATAATCACGCTGTTCATCACGGTTGCGGCATCGGCTCCGGTGTAGGTTGCCGATACCCGGATGGTTGGCGGTGCAATATCCGGGTACTGTTCGATGGGGAGGGTGGTTATTCCCAAGACCCCAAGGATCACTAATATGATAGAAACGACCGTGGAGAGAACCGGTCTTTCAATAAATTTTCTAAACATGTTCGTCGAGTTAAGATTACTGATTGGAGCTGTTGCTGTCGATCGCTTGCTGAGTTTCGACCTTCGGTTTTATTTCCGTTCCGTCGCGCAAGCTGCTTATTCCTTCAAGTACAACTTTATCGCCGGCTTTCAGACCGCTTGTCACGATGTATGAATCTTTCAGGTTTCCGGTTACAACCTCTATCAGTGTGTTTACAACTTTGTTTTCCTCGTTAACTGTGTAGGCAAAGTGCTTGTTTTGAATTTCAACTGTAGCTTTTTGTGGAATGATGATCGCATTGGTATAATGTTGCGGAATGCGAACTGCGCCACTACTGCCTGAACGCAAAACGCCTTCCGGATTATAGAACGATGCGCGGATGTTGATTGCCCCGGTTGTTTGATCCACGATTCCACTGGCTGTTTCAACTTTACCTTTGTTGGCGTAAATCGCACTGGTTGGTAAAACCAGGTCAACAGCCGGGAGATTTTCGAGTTTCTGCTTCGTGCTGGCACCTTCCAAATCCTGCGTCATTGTCAGAAATTCTGTTTCATTCATCGAAAAATACGCGTACATATTTGCGGTGTTCGAAACAGTGGTCAAAGGTTGGGTAATGGTGCTGCTAACCAAGCTACCAACACGATATGGGAAATTGCCAATGATGCCGTTTGTAGGGCTGGTAATTAAAGTGTATCCCAAATTCGCTTTAGCGTTGGCAACGTTCGCGTTTGCATTTGCCAGTTGCGCTTCGGCTGAGGCCAGAGCTGTTTTTGCCGATTCCAGCTCAAATTCACTGATGATGTTTTTATCGACCAGAGGTTGTGTTTTGTCAACATTGATTTTCGCCGTTGAAACCTGAGCTTCAGCAACTTTTACCTGAGCCTCGGCGGAGCGAACTTGTGCCTGTAGGTCGTTGGCATTCAGTCGGAACAGAACTTGTCCTTTCTTTACAAGATCACCTTCGTCAACCATGATTTCTTCAATGTATCCTGCAACCCGCGGACGGATTTCAACGGTTTGGGAACCTTGCAGCGTTGTTGGGTAGTCTTTGTAAAGTGTGATGTCCTGAGGTTGTAGGGATACAACGTTGTATTCCCGTACCTGCCCGGCCATACCGGTCTGCCCTCCTTTTGAATTAGAGCAAGAGTATACCGCTAACAGGATCGCGATAAAACTTAAATTCTTGAATTGCATAATTGTTTTCATGTTATTGTGATATTTGGAAAAATCTATTTAGTTGCATTTGTCAACATTTGCATTGTTCGGGTTCATGGCCTGTATTGCGTTGAATTTTTTCGATTACATTTTCAAAATTTTTTAGTTCTTCAGTGGATACGCCCTGGAGTAGTTCTGCCGACAACGTTTGGGCTATACTTTTTGAAAATGTGAGTGCATCGTAGCCTTTTTGGGTCAAGATGAGATTCTTTTTTCGTTTGTCTTCTTTGTCCGGAAGTCGAACAACATATCTTTTTTCGAGCAATGTGTTAATCTGACGTAAGATTATTGATTTGTCCTTTTGGAGTTCATTCGACAAATCTTGCTGCGTGATATTTTCATTTTGGCTGAGCTGGTGTAAGATGATAAATTGTTCGAGGCTCAGTTCTATGTCATGTTTTTTAAATTCAGCTATAAAGCATAGCTTCACCATTTGCATGGTTTGTCCCAATAAGTATGTCAGTGGTTTTTGCGTATTCATCTTATTCTTGATTTTCGAAACGCAAATATACAGTCAATTAGTTGCTAAAGTCAACTAAATTCCATTTCGTTAATATAAATTTAAGATTTAATAGTCCTAAATATTGATATTCAGCAGTTTGCTTTTTGAGCTTTGGCGCTCCAATATTAAGTGAATGTTTCGGAAGGGAGATGAACCCCGTTTTTCAGCATTTTTATTTTTTCGGTGTGTTCTTTTTCCGGCGTTGTAGCCAGCGGTCTCGCGCCAGTTGCTGCATATCTGCCTGGGTGTCTCTTTCGTCGGTAATCTCGAGCCCCAGGATTGTTTCAATAATATCCTCCATCGTTACAATCCCTTCCGTGCCGCCATATTCACTGATAACTAAAGCAATGTGTTCCTTCGCGACCAGTAGCTTCTCAAACAATTTTGGAATACTGATATTTTCGTAACATGTAATAATAGAACGCTTCTCCTCCAGCAGAGTTTTGTTGTTTTCGTCTTCCAGCAAATGTTCCAATATATCCTGTTTTAGCACATAACCGGTAATTTGATCGATGTTATCGCGGTAAACGGGAATGCGAGAGAATTGAAGGAAGGGTGGGTGCTCAAAAAATTCCTTTGCAGAAAGTGCTTCGCGCGCTGCCGTTATTACGGTTCGCGGAGTCATAATATCTTTCACTTTAAGGTTCTTCAATTGGATGAGGTTGACGATTGTTTTGGTTTCCAGTTCGTCGAACACACCTTCTTCTCCACCTACTGAAGCGAGCATGGCGATTTCTTCGCGGCTCACTGTTCCCGAAATTTTGCCGCGCGAAAAAGCCTTTGTAATCAGTTCGGACAAAATGACCAGCGGATAGGTAATAATAATAAAGGCCTGGATCAACCGGGCGGATGGCAGGGCGAGGCTGCGCCAATACAATGCACCTACTGTTTTGGGGATAATTTCAGAGAACACAAGAATTAATAATGTAAGCACGGCGCTGACAATTCCAAAGTAAACCTCTCCAAAAATCTTTGTCGCCTCGGCACCTACACCCGCAGCACCGATCGTGTGAGCAATGGTATTTAATGTAAGTATAGCGGCCAGCGGTCGGTCGATGTTGTTTTTGATCCGCTTCAGCAAGGCTGCTGACCGGTGCTTCTCTTTTTCTTTTAAATAGATAAAGGGCAGACTGACCGAGAGGATGACCGATTCCAAAACGGAACATAGAAAAGAAATGCCGAGGGCGAGAAGGAGGTAGAATAGCAACATTGTAGTAATAATTAGGTATTAAATGACAAATGTTTTGCTTTTTGAGTCAATGACCCATCAAAAAATCACAATAAATAGGGATATCGTGCCAAAGTGAAAATTACATCATTGTTACAAAATTGTAGTGGCTACACTGATAGAAAACGCTGAAACCCCTGTAAATCCTAGGATTATGCTCTAAAACATAGAATGTGATTGAATAAGCGCTATCCTACCAAAATGTAGGAATTTTAAGGGTGTGCCAAACCGTGGCAAAAAATTATTAGTCGTCTAAGTAGCAGATAATCAACGCTTAGAGATGTGGTTTTTCTTCTTCGGGTTATGTTGTTTGGCATGTTGGCATTCTTCTCGCTATAAGGGAAGCAAAGAAAAAAATGTTGAACCCTCAAAATTCAAAAAAGATGAGAAAGATAGCTATTTATGGAAAAGGTGGTATCGGTAAATCTACCACAACTCAAAACACAGTTGCCGGATTGGCAGAAATGGGAAAAAACGTATTGGTAGTTGGTTGCGACCCTAAAGCTGACTCTACTCGTTTGTTGTTAGGTGGTCTGGCACAAAAAACTGTTTTGGATACCCTGCGTGAAGAAGGAGAAGATGTGGAATTGGATGACATCATCAAACCAGGTTTTAAAGGTACCCGTTGTGTTGAATCAGGTGGTCCTGAACCAGGTGTAGGTTGCGCTGGTCGTGGTATCATCACCTCAATCAACTTGTTGGAGCAATTGGGTGCTTGGGATGAAAAATACAAAACTGACTATACTTTCTACGATGTACTTGGTGACGTTGTATGTGGTGGTTTCGCAATGCCTATCCGTGATGGTAAAGCTGAAGAAATCTACATCGTTGTATCTGGAGAGATGATGGCAATGTACGCTGCTAACAACATCTGTAAAGGTATTAAGAAATATGCACAAGCCGGAACTGTTCGTCTTGGAGGTCTGATCTGTAACTCTCGTAAAGTAGACAACGAGCAAGAAATGATCGAACAATTGGCTTCTCAAATCGGTACTCAAATGATCCACTTTGTTCCTCGTGACAACATGGTTCAGCACGCTGAGATCAACCGTAAAACTGTAATCGATCATGCTCCTACACACCCACAAGCTGACGAATATCGTGCTTTGGCCCGCAAAATCGATGCTAACGAAATGTTCATTATTCCTAATCCGCTTGAGATTGAACAATTGGAAAAATTGTTGATCGATTTCGGTATCGCAAACTAATCAATCCCAAACCAAAAACCACCCCTTTCAACTAACTAACTTTTTAATATAGGAGAATAGAACATGTTAATGATCAGAGCAATAATCCGTCCAGAGAAATCAAGCAAAGTACTGACTGCCCTTTTTGAAGCTGGCTACCCTGCAGTGACAAAAATTCCGGTTGTTGGTCGCGGAAAACAAAGAGGTATCAAAATCGGCGAAATCACTTACGATGAGCTTCCTAAAGAAATGTTGATTGTAGTGGTTAACGACGAAGACAAGGACTATGTAATCAAAACTATCATGGATACAGCGGTTACATCACCTAAAGGTGCCTTCGGTGACGGTAAAATCTTTGTGACTCAGGTGGAAGAAGCCTATACCATCAGTCGCGGATCTAAAGAATTATAAACCTTTTAAAATCCACGACTATGAAAATGATCATGGCGATTATTCGCATCGACAAAATGAACGAGACAAAAAAAGCCTTAACCGAAGCAGGAATTACTTCGATGACTGCTACCGGAAAAGTTTTCGGACGTGGAAAAGGCCTTTGGGACGCTAAAGTAATGGAAGGCGCCAAAAACGACCAACCAGAAGCATTAGCCCTTCTCGGGAATGAGCCCAGACTCAGACCACAGCGTGTATTAAATATTGCTGTTTCTGATGAAAACGTTCAATTAACAATTGACACGATTATGGAAGTAAACCAGACACCCGCAGCAGGCGACGGAAAAATCTTCGTCATGCCTTTGGGAGACGCCATCCGCGTTCGTACTGGTGAAACAGGCACAACAATCCTTTGATAAATTGAAAAAGTTATGGTAAAGAAAAAAGATTATACAAACGGACTGCCGGATCCAACACCTTTGATTGAAGACATTCTCGCAAAGTATCCGCGCAAAGTCGCTAAAAAACGCGACAAAGCCATGGTAATCAACGATCCGGAAAAAGATCAGGAAATCCAGGCTAACGTTCGGACTATCCCAGGTATCATTACACAACGCGGTTGTACTTACGCAGGATGTAAAGGGGTAGTATTAGGACCAACACGCGACATCGTTAACATCGTACACGGACCAATCGGTTGTAGCTTCTACGCATGGTTAACTCGTCGTAACCAAACTGCTCCGGCAGAAGGCGAAGGAAACTTCATTCCTTATGCTTTCTCAACTGATATGCAAGACGAAAACATCGTATTCGGTGGTGAAGTAAAATTGAAAGAAGCAATTCGCGAAGCTTTCGAACTGTTCCATCCTCGTGCAATCGGTGTCTTCTCTACTTGTCCTGTAGGTTTGATCGGTGACGACGTTCACGCTGTTTCCCGCGAAATGAAAGCAGAATTAGGAATCAACATCTTTGGTTTCAGCTGCGAAGGTTACCGCGGTGTATCTCAGTCTGCAGGTCACCACATTGCAAACAACCAGGTATTTTCTCACTTGGTAGGTAAAAACGACAAAGAACGTATCGGTAAATTCCAGGTTAACCTGTTGGGTGAATATAACATCGGTGGTGATGCTTTCGAAATCGAAAGACTGTTCGAAGAAGCAGGAATCACTCTGATCTCAACTTTCTCAGGTAACTCAACTACCGAAAGCATGGAATATGCGCACACTGCCGACTTGAACATGGTAATGTGTCACCGTTCAATCAACTACATCGCTGAGATGATGGAAGAGAAATACGGTATTCCTTGGATCAAAGTAAACTTTGTAGGTGCTACTTCAGCTGCCAAATCATTGAAAAAGATCGCTGAATACTTCGACGACGCAGAATTGACTGCAAAAGTTGACGCTATCGTTGAACGCGAAATGGCAAAAGTAGAAGCAGTTCGTTTGGCTGTGAAACCTAAAGTAGAAGGCAAATTAGCGATGATGTTCGTAGGTGGATCTCGTGCTCACCACTACCAGGATCTGTTCGAAGAATTAGGAATCCGCGTAGTATCTGCAGGTTACGAGTTCGCTCACCGCGATGACTACGAAGGACG
Source organism: Mangrovibacterium diazotrophicum (assembly GCF_003610535.1). NCBI lineage: Bacteria > Pseudomonadati > Bacteroidota > Bacteroidia > Marinilabiliales > Prolixibacteraceae > Mangrovibacterium > Mangrovibacterium diazotrophicum. The sequence continues at coordinate 4,099,095 of NZ_RAPN01000001.1, forward strand.
TAAAGTAATCCCGAATATCAAAATCGACGCTGATACTCGTAACATCGAAGAATTGACTGTAACTAAAACTGAGAACCCAGCTCTTTGGAGAGAAGACTTGGTTGCTAAGAAAGCTGATTTGGAAGCTAAAGGTTACGCATTCGCCGACTACGAAGGTATGATGCCTCAAATGAAAAAGAATTCATTGGTTATTGATGACGTGAACCACTGGGAAACTGAAAAACTAATCGAATTCTATCAGCCAGACGTTTTCTGTGCCGGTATTAAAGAAAAATATGTGGTACAAAAATTCGGCGTCCCTCTGAAACAGTTGCATAACTACGATGCTGGCGGCCCTTACACTTGTTTTGACGGTGCTGTTAACTTCTACAAAGAAATGCAACGTATGCTGGATACAAAAATTTGGAAACTGGTTGATACTCCATGGAAAAATGAACCGGAGATCGTTGGAAGTATGACCATTGAAGCTTAATAAGGAGGATATATCATGTTACTACGACATACGACAGACAAAGTAAAAATGCGCAACGCGCTAACGATCAACCCGGCAAAAACTTGCCAACCGGTTGGTGCTATGTACGCAGCTCTTGGTGTTCACGGTTGTTTACCTCACAGCCACGGTTCTCAAGGATGTTGTTCTTACCACAGAAGTGCGTTGACTCGCCACTACAAAGAACCAGTAATGGCTTCAACTTCTTCATTCACTGAAGGTGCTTCTGTATTCGGTGGTCAAGCTAACTTGCTGACAGCTATCGATAACATTTTCCAAATCTACGATCCAGAAATCGTAGCCGTTCACTCAACTTGTTTGTCAGAAACAATTGGTGACGACCTTGGTCAAATCGTTGCAAAAGCAACAGATGACGGTAAAGTACCTGTAGGAAAACACATCGTTCAGGCTGCGACTCCAAGTTACGTTGGATCACACGTTACAGGCTATGCCAACATGTTGGAAGCTTTCTGTAAGTACTTCCCTGAAAAAACTGACGAAAAGAAAAGACAAGTAAACATGTTGTCTGGATGGGTTGAACCATCAGATATGCGCGAGCTGAAAAGATTGGCAGGCATGATGAAAATCAAATCAGTTTTATTGCCTGACACTTCAGACGTTTTGGATACTCCAATGACTGGTTCATACACCATGTATCCTAAAGGTGGTACTACTATCGCCGAAATGGTAAGCATGGGCGACAGTATGAAAACAATCGCCATGGGTGAATGGGGAAGCAAAAAAGCAGCTGTTGCTTTGGACAACAAATGCAAAGTTCCATTCGAAGTGGTTGACATACCAGTAGGTCTTCGTGCAACAGACCGCTTCATTCAAGCGATGGCTACTGCCGGAAAAGTATCTGTTCCTGAAGAAATCACAGCAGAACGTGGTCGTTTGGTTGACGTTATCACAGACATGCACCAATACCTTTACGGAAAACGTGTAGCTATTTTCGGTGATCCTGATAACATCCTGCCATTGGTTGAATTCCTGGTTGACATCGACATGAAGCCTGTATACATCGTATCTGGTACTCCAGGTAAAGCTTTCACGAAAAAAGCAGAAGCTATTCTTTCTGAAAGAGTTCCTGAAGCTAAATTCCTGAACGGACCTCAAGCTGATATGTTCCTGATGCACCAATGGATTAAAGAACAAGGCGTTGACCTGATCATTGGTAACACATACGGAAAATACATCGCTCGCGACGAAGATACTCCTTTCGTTCGCATGGGATTCCCAATCCTTGACCGTGTAGGTCACAGCTACTTCCCAACAGTTGGTTATATGGGTGGTATCCGCATCCTGGAGTTAATCCTGAGTGCAATCATGGATAAAATCGATAGAACCTGTCCGGAAGAAAAAGTGGAATTGCAGATGTAATTTCGAAAAATATATCCTTCTCTTCAGCCAATCGAAGGATTCAGGGAGACATCCCTTCAGAATATGTTCTTCATAATGTCAAAATGTGAGGGGAGGCAACCCGCAGCCTCCCTTTCATTTAATTAAAACAAAAGATTATGGATGCATTTATTAATGATAGAAAAAATCAGATCCTTACAAAAGGAAAAGATGATGCAACAATAGCTTGCGGGAAAGCCAGTGTGGCCGGTTCGGTCAGTCAACGGGCTTGCGTGTTTTGCGGATCGCGCGTGGTACTTTACCCCATCGCAGATGCGCTTCACCTTATTCACGGTCCGGTTGGATGTGCAGCCTATACCTGGGATATTCGTGGAGCCTTGTCATCAGGACCGCAAATCCACAGATTAAGTTTTACAACTGATTTAAAAGAAAAAGAAGTGGTATTCGGCGGTGAAGAACGCCTGTACAAAGCTTTGATCAGTTTGATTGAAACCTACAAGCCGAAAGGCGCTTTTGTTTATGCTACCTGTATTGTTGGGGTGATTGGCGATGATGTTGAGGCAGTGTGTCGGCGGGTGACGCGCGAAACCGGCATCGATGTAATCCCGGTAATGTCAGAAGGATTTAATGGAACAAAGAAAGACGGGTATAAAATTGCCTGTGGTGCTTTAGCCAAGTTAATCGGTACCGATACAACTTACGAAGCACCGGAATATAGTATCAACATTCTCGGAGATTTCAACTTGGCTGGCGAACTCTGGATGTTGGCTGAATACTATAAAAAAATGGGTGTAAACCTGGTTGGTGCCATGACTGGTGATGGTCGTATCGACGATATCCGCAAGGCACACAAAGCACACCTGAACATCGTTCAATGCTCGGGCTCAATGATTGGCTTGGCAAAAGAGATGAAAGAAAAATACGGTATTCCGTTCATGAAAGTATCCTATTTCGGTATTGAAGATATGAGTGATGCGCTTTACGAAGTGGCTAAATTCTTCAAATCGGATGAAATGATGGAGAAAGCACGGACGCTGGTAAAAGAAGAACTTAGTGTATTGCTGCCTGCATTGGCACAATATCGTCAGAAGCTGGAAGGCAAGAAAGCAGCGATTTATGTAGGAGGGGCCTTTAAAGCAATTTCATTGGTGAAAGCACTTCGTTTGATCGGAATGAAAACTGTTGTGGTTGGCTCCCAAACAGGAAACGTTGATGATTACAATCTACTGAAAGAAATGTGTGACGATGGAACCATCATTGTGGATGACTCCAATCCGAACGAACTCTCTGAATTTGTGAAACAAACCGGAGCAGACCTGTTCATCGGTGGTGTGAAAGAAAGACCAATCGCTTACAAATTGGGATTAGGTTTTTGCGACCACAACCACGAACGGAAAGAAGCTCTCGCGGGATATGAGGGCATGCTCAACTTCGCAAAAGAGGTTTACGCCTCCGTTTGCAGCCCGGTTTGGCAATTCATGAAATAACACATCGGGACGATCTACCCGGATTCTATTTGACGGAATTCGATTTCAGATACTCGAATATTGGAAATTTAAAACTTGAAGAACATGTTTGAAAATGCTCCTATAATAAAATCTACAAAGGAATTCACAGCCACCCGAAATGCGTGTAAACTCTGTGCTCCGCTTGGTGCCAGTGTCGCTTTCAAAGGAATTCGGGGATGCGTCCCAATTATTCACGGATCCCAAGGCTGTTCAACCTACATTCGTCGCTACCTTATCAGTCACTTTAAAGAACCGGTAGACATTGCTTCCTCAAACTTCACAGAAGAGGCCACTATTTTCGGTGGTGCAGCAAACTGTCACGCAGCTATTACCAACGTAATTGGCCAGTACAAACCGGAAGTTGTAGCGATGACCACAACCTGTCTTTCCGAAACAATTGGTGATGATGTAAAAATGTACATCCACGATTTTCAAAAAGACAGCCAACTGAAAGATCTTCCTCGTTTTGTAACTGCATCTACACCCAGCTACCAGGGATCGCACATGGATGGTTTCCACGAAGCGGTGTCATCAGCGGTGAAAGCGTTTGCAAAAGGAGGCGACAAAGGAACACATATTAATATATTCCCCGGTTTTGTATCAACCGAAGATTTACGTCAGCTGAAATATTTGCTGAGCGATTTTGGATTCCAGTTTGTGATGTTGCCTGATTACTCGGAAACACTGGACAACCCGATTTGGGAAAGCTACAAGCGTATTCCCGAAGGAGGAACCCCGGTTAGCGCCATCGAAACCTGCGGATCAGCAGCGGCTTCTATCGAATTTGGTACCATCCTGAATTATGGTGCTCTCTCGGGCCGCGTTAAAAACAGCAGATTATCTTCTACCGGTGCCAACTACCTCGAAAACGAATTTGGGGTGAAAAACTACCGGATGCCGTTGCCTATCGGGGTGAAAAACACCGACCGCTTTGTAAAGGCACTGGAGGAAATCAGCGGTAAAGAAATGCCACTGCGCTACATGACGGAACGTGGTCGCCTGATCGACTCGTACGCCGATGGTCACAAATACATTTTCGGAAAGAAAGCAGTGGTTTATGGCGAAGAGGATTTCGTAGTAGCCATGACAACCTTCCTGGATGAAATTGGTATCGAAGTGATCTTGGCAGCAACCGGAGGAGAAAGCGGACGCCTGGCCGACGAAATTAAAGCCAACTGCCCCGAACGCGGAGAGCAAATTCTGGCCAAGAACATGTTCGACTACGAAAAAATCCGCGAGTGGTGCATTGATAACAAACCAGACCTTTTTGTTGGAAACAGCAAAGCCTATTATATCGCACGCGAACTGGACGTTCCAATCGTTCGTTGCGGATTCCCGATTCATGACCGAATTGGCGGACAGCGCATCAAGCACCTGGGCTACGCAGGTACACAGGACTTGTTCGACCAGGTTGTCAACGCCATGATTCAGTATAAACAAGACCATTCGCCGGTCGGCTATAAATATATGTAACCGGGCAGATGCCCTTTAAAAATTCAGAGCTATGATTGATATTGAAAAACATCCGTGTTTTAGCATAGACGCTAAAGGAAAATATGCCCGTGTGCACTTGCCGGTTGCACCAAAATGTAACATTCAATGCAACTATTGCAAACGCGACTACGACTGTGTAAACGAAAGTCGCCCAGGTGTAACAAGTAAAGTATTGTCGCCGGAACAAGCGTTGACTTACTTAGTGAAGTTGAAAGAAAAAATGCCTCACCTTTCAGTTGTAGGTATCGCAGGACCTGGTGACCCGTTCGCTAACCCGGTTGAAACAATGACAACTTTGCGTTTGATCCGCAAAGAATTCCCGGAAATGATCCTGTGTTTGTCATCAAACGGGTTGAATGTAGCGCCTTATGTTGATGAGTTGGCCGAACTGAAAGTTAGCCACGTGACCATCACTATCAACGCGTTCGATCCCGAGGTAACCAAAGATGTTTACAAATGGGTTCGTTTGGAAAAACGTGGTTTTGTTGGTGCCGAGGGGGCGAAAGTTCTGCTGGAGAAGCAGCTGGAAGCAATTAAGCTTCTGAAGATGTACGACATTACTGTCAAAATAAATACAATCGTCATTCCGGGTATCAACGATCACTTGGTTGGTGATATCGCTAAAACAGCCAAAGAACTGGGAGCCGACCTGATGAATACCATTCCATTGTATCCGGTTGAAGGCACACCATTCGAAAATTTGACTGAACCTAGTGCGGCTATGATGAAAGTGATTCGCGCGGATATCGCCAAACACATTAAACCAATGACGCATTGTGCTCGCTGTCGTGCGGATGCTGTTGGTTTGTTGGGGAAAGACGATCCGGAAGCAGCGAAACTGTTGAACGACATCGCGAACATGACTGTGACTGCCGACGAAACGCGTCCGTATGTTGCTGTTGCCAGTCACGAAGGTTTGTTGGTGAACCAACACTTGGGCGAAGCCGATACACTATATATATATAAAGAAACATCGCAAGGTTATCGCATGGTGGAGCAACGTCGCACGCCGCCGTCAGGCACCGGTAATCATCGCTGGCAAGCTTTGGGCGAATCGTTATCTGACTGTCGCGCCCTGTTGGTTGGCGGAATTGGGCCATCACCTTCAGCAATCATTGGCCGTACAGGTATCAAGATTGTTGAGATGACCGGTTTGATCGACGACGGATTGGATGCTATGTTCAAAGGCAAATCCTTGAAAACAATCAAAAAAGCAGATGTTTTCCGTTGCGGAGCCGAATGTTCCGGTAAAGGAACCGGATGCGGTTGATGCTAAAAGAGACCATATTTTTATTGTTCATAACCGAATACAATCGAGATCCCTCCCTTCGGGGAGGGGTTTTTTAGTACGAAAGATCAATAACCATTAATAATAACACACAATGAAAAAACCTGATTATCACATTTTAGTTTGCAACTCGTATCGGGTTGCCGGCGACGCTAAAGGCTATTGTAACAAAAACGGTGCTGCCGATTTCATTCAATATATAATGGAAGAATGCGCTGACCGCGGATTAGACGTGGCTGTTTCTTCTACTGCCTGTTTGAATGTTTGTTCTCAAGGACCAGTCATGGTTATTCAACCGAATAACCTGTGGTACGGCGAAATTACAGAGGAAAAAATCGACGAGATTTTGGACGCTTTGGAAGAAGGAGAAGCTGTAGAAGAATATTTGATTAGCGAATAAATGACTGCTAAATCTCTCCATATAATTGATACAACACTCCGGGACGGCGAACAAGCCCCCGGAGTTGTTTTCAGTTTTGATGAGAAACTGAAGATTGCCGCTTTGTTGAACGATGCGGGTGTTAAGGAGCTGGAAGTTGGTACGCCAATTATGGGGGAGTGTGAGCAGTTGGTTATTCGGGAAATTGTTAATGCCGGTTTTAATTTCTCATCCACTTGCTGGGGGAGAGCAACCGAAGAAGATATGGTTGCAACTGAAAAAACCGGGTGTTCCCGAATGAACATCTCGTTTCCGGTTTCCGATATCCAACAGGCGGCCATTGGCAAAAGCCGCTCTTGGGTGATGGATCGGGTAAAACCGATGATGGCATTTGCTCACCAACGTTTCGACTTTGTGGCCGTTGGAGCACAAGATGCTTCGAGGGCAGATCGGACTTTTCTGAAAGAATTTATTGAAGCTTGTTTGGCTGAAGGAGCTCATCGAATTCGAATCGCAGATACAGTAGGAACATTGAACCCGTTGTCGACAATGGAATTCTTTTCCTGGTTGACCGGCTTGTTTCCGGGTGTTGAATTCGAATTTCACGGGCATAACGATCTAGGAATGGCAACTGCAAACACGGTTTCGGCAGCATTGGCTGGATGCCAATCGGCCAGCTTAACCGTAAACGGCTTGGGCGAACGTGCCGGAAATGCCTGTTTGGAAGAAGTTGCCGCCGCAATGAAAGTTTCGGCGAATAGTGATTGTGGCATCCGGTTGGATCGCTTACAAGAGCTGTGTCGTGCTGTTGAAGCTGCTTCGTTGCGAAAAATTCACGATTCAAAACCAATCGTCGGCGAAATGATTTGTCGCCACGAGTCGGGCATCCATTGCCGTAGCTTGGTAAAAGACGAAATGAGTTACCAGGCATTCAACCCCGAATTGTTCGGTCGAAAAACTGAATTGGTCATCGGAAAACATTCAGGCAGCGGAGGTCTGAATCACTTCCTGAAGTCCAAGGGGATTTTCTTGGCCAAAGAACAGTTGGCCGATGCAATGGTAAAAATGAAAGATGCCGCACGCCGGGCAAAACGGGCTCTCGATTACGAGGAAGCAGCTATGATTATGAATGCTGCAATCAACGATTCGAAATAATTTAAAACGACATTGAAGATTAACACTTAAAAATAGCATGTAATGGAAGAATGGAGCGCATATTTTAATGAAGGTGTTTCTTATTATAACGCAACGGTTGGCGGAATAAAAAAAGGTAGAAAATTTGGGAATGCAGTTTATTATAACATGATTGGAATGGCGCTGGAAAGCTTATTGACAGCTGCTATTATGAAAGATGGTTATTTACCTGAGCATTCCAGTGTGTCGAGTATGCTGCGCGAATTGAAGAAGAAATATGACGTACCGGAGGAATTTACCACGGAGTCTCGTTTCTTCAATCGCTTTATGAATATGTGCTCGCTCGAGGTGATGGAGATGAAAGAACCGACGGATGAAGACATCCAACGGATGGTCGATTTTACAGCAAATGTAAAAGGCTGGACTGAGGCTCTGCTCGAAAAACCTTGCGAGGCTAATTAATTTGAGATCGTTTTAGTTCGCAGTTTCAGCGGACAAGTAGATGTTTGTTGTGTTCGCTTCAGACATCGAAATAGTATAATTGACGGTATTCGGGGCGCAGTTCGCGTTCCCGAATACCTTTTTTTGTTTGAGAAGCTTTCTTTTTTCGACGCAATTCAGCGGGAAAATGAGATTTTCGAAATCTGACACAAGGGTTTCAAAATTGCCCGAAGCTACTTTCAGTATATTTCGAAAGGCGTTTTGGGAACATCTCAGAATAACCTGCCAAAAACTCTCAAAAATTTTTCTGGCTTTAAGGGGAGGGTTATCAGCGAGTTGGGTGTTTAGGTGTGAAAAGGGATTAAAAAAAGATTGCTGTGGGTGTTGCAAAGCAGAAAATAGTCTCTATATTTGCACCCGCTTTGAGAGACACGGGGCCACAAGCCAAGAAGATCTGAAAGCCGCGTTCTGTGAGGGTTTGAGAGGTTTTAAGAAACTTGAAAAATTTTTGAAAAAGAATTTGGAGAATCAAAAAAAAGCCTTTTACTTTGCAGCCGCAAAACGAAAAAAACGTTCTTTGCAAAAATGATGGAGACAATTGAAACCTTACAAAAGCGAAAGCACGTAAGAGAAAAAGCGTCCCAAAAATCCGGAGTTAAGAGATTAACTTTTGAGGATAGCAAAGAATACAAAAGAGTTCATTGAAAAAATTGAGAAGGTAGAAAGATAAGGTAGATTTGTGATTGAAACGAATTTAGACTTACAAGTTCAAGCAAGTAAGATTCCTGAATAAGAGCTAGACAAGATTATAACAATTTTATTTACAACGAAGAGTTTGATCCTGGCTCAGGATGAACGCTAGCGGGAGGCC